>NZ_JBPGWZ010000002.1:3992500-5485602 GCF_056754975.1 Labrys sp. HAY1-8F
ACCCGAAACCGATGTGATCTAGCCATGAGCAGGTTGAAGGTGGGGTAACACCCACTGGAGGACCGAACCGGTGTCTGTTGAAAAAGCCTCGGATGACTTGTGGCTAGGGGTGAAAGGCCAATCAAACTCGGAAATAGCTGGTTCTCCGCGAAAACTATTTAGGTAGTGCGTCGCATGAATACTCCAGGGGGTAGAGCACTGGATGGGCTAGGGGGTCTTACCGACCTACCAAACCTAACCAAACTCCGAATACCTGGAAGTAGTGTGCGGCAGACAGACGGCGGGTGCTAACGTCCGTCGTCGAGAGGGAAAAAACCCTGACCACCAGCTAAGGCCCCTAATTCGTGGCTAAGTGGTAAAGGATGTGAGGATCCCATAACAACCAGGAGGTTGGCTTAGAAGCAGCCATCCTTTAAAGAAAGCGTAACAGCTCACTGGTCTAAACAAGGGTCTTTGCGCCGAAAATGTAACGGGGCTCAAGCCACGAGCCGAAGCTGTGGGTGTGCATGCGAGAGTATGTACGCGGTAGCGGAGCGTTCCATAGGCCTGTGAAGGAGTACGCGTGAGCGGCTCTGGAGGTATTGGAAGTGCGAATGCTGGCATGAGTAACGACAAACAGTGTGAGAGACACTGTCGCCGAAAGTCCAAGGGTTCCTGCGTAAAGCTAATCTGCGCAGGGTTAGTCGGCCCCTAAGGCGAGGCTGAAAAGCGTAGTCGATGGGAACAAGGTGAATATTCCTTGACCAGTGGGTAGTGACGGATCTCTTCCGTGGTGTGTGCTTATTGGATTGTGCATGCCATCACGAGGTTCCAGGAAATAGCTCCCACATCAGACCGTACCCGAAACCGACACAGGTGGACTGGTAGAGTATACCAAGGCGCTTGAGAGAACTATGCTGAAGGAACTCGGCAATTTGCCTCCGTAACTTCGGGATAAGGAGGCCTCGTTCGTGGGCAACCATGGGCGAGGGGCACAAACTAGGGGGTGGCGACTGTTTAACAAAAACACAGGGCTCTGCTAAGCCGCAAGGCGACGTATAGGGTCTGACGCCTGCCCGGTGCCGGAAGGTTAAGAGGAGAGGTGCAAGCTTTGAATCGAAGCCCCGGTAAACGGCGGCCGTAACTATAACGGTCCTAAGGTAGCGAAATTCCTTGTCGGGTAAGTTCCGACCTGCACGAATGGCGTAACGATCTCCCCGCTGTCTCCAGCATAGACTCAGTGAAATTGAATTCCCCGTGAAGATGCGGGGTACCTGCGCTTAGACGGAAAGACCCCGTGCACCTTTACTATAACTTTACACTGGCATTCGTGCTTGCATGTGTAGGATAGGTGGTAGGCTATGAAGCATGGGCGCCAGCCCGTGTGGAGCCACCCTTGAAATACCACCCTTACGATCATGGATGTCTAACCGCGACCCGTCATCCGGGCCCGGGACAGTGTATGGTGGGTAGTTTGACTGGGGCGGTCGCCTCCCAAAGAGTAACGGAGGCGTGCGACGGTGGGCTCAGACCGGTCGGAAATCGGTCGTCGAGTGCAATGGCATAAGCCCGCCTGACTGCGAGACTGACAAGTCGAGCAGAGACGAAAGTCGGCCATAGTGATCCGGTGGTCCGTTGTGGAACGGCCATCGCTCAACGAATAAAAGGTACGCCGGGGATAACAGGCTGATGATTCCCAAGAGTCCATATCGACGGAATCGTTTGGCACCTCGATGTCGACTCATCACATCCTGGGGCTGGAGAAGGTCCCAAGGGTTCGGCTGTTCGCCGATTAAAGTGGTACGTGAGTTGGGTTCAAAACGTCGTGAGACAGTTTGGTCCCTATCTGGCGTGGGCGTAGGAGAATTGAGAGGATCTGTCCTTAGTACGAGAGGACCGGGATGGACGTACCTCTGGTGGACCTGTTGTGGCGCCAGCCGCAGTGCAGGGTAGCTATGTACGGTCGGGATAACCGCTGAAGGCATCTAAGCGGGAAACCCACCTCAAGATAAGTTCTCCCTCGAAAGCCGTGGTAGACCACCACGTTGATAGGCCGGGTGTGGAAGCGGAGCGATCCGTGCAGCTTACCGGTACTAATAGCTTGATCGGCTTGATCGCTCTCATTTATCAATACTCACTCGCGGTGAAAAATACCGACAGTGACCTGGAACATTCCATTCTTGCTTCAGATTTTGCTTCGCCGGCCTGGTGGCACTAGCGAGGAGCCTCAACCCGATCCCATCCCGAACTCGGCCGTTAAACTCCTCAGCGCCGATGGTACTATGTCTCAAGACCTGGGAGAGTAGGTCGTTGCCAGGCCTGCAAAGCAAAAATCTCGAATACCATGCAAATTACCCGCCGCGGGGTGGAGCAGCCCGGTAGCTCGTCAGGCTCATAACCTGAAGGCCGCAGGTTCAAATCCTGCCCCCGCAACCAAATTGCATATCAAAAACCCTGATCGAGATAATTACTCGATCAGGGTTTTTGCGTTTGAGTTATGCAATGTCCAACGCTGCGCTCTGGATCTTCGAAGCGCTGCCTCGCCGTTTTCTCCCTGCTTCGGTAGGTGAAAGCAAACACGCGGTGATGATGCCGGACTTGATACATGGCATTTCTGTCCAGTATTGACTGCTGCAAAGCTGAATTGGGGGTGCAATGAGTGTTGGCCTGATCGCCCTTCTCGACGACGTCGCGGCCCTGGCAAAAGTCGCCGCCGCCTCACTGGACGACATTGCCGGCCAGGCTGCCAAGGCAGGCGCCAAGGCGGCTGGCGTCGTCATCGACGATGCGGCTGTCACGCCGCGCTACGTCACAGGGTTTGCGGCAAAGCGCGAATTGCCTATCATTGGCAAGATCGCTGCCGGTTCGCTCAAGAACAAGCTTCTGATCCTGCTTCCGGTCTCGCTCGCGCTCAGCCTGCTTGCGCCCCAGGCGATTACGCCCCTGCTGATGATCGGCGGTGTCTATCTTTGCTACGAAGGCGTCGAGAAGATCTACGAGCTCATCGTGCCGCATGCAGCCCATCAGCATGAAGCCGAACTCGGTTCGATCAACCCCAATGCGCAATCCTTCGAAGATCAGAAAGTCGCAAGCGCCATCAAGACCGACTTCATCCTGTCGGCGGAGATCATGGCCATCACGCTCGGTTCCGTTCCCGATAGTGGATTCGTGACCCAGGCCGTCATTTTGGCCATTGTCGGCATAGGCATTACGGCTGCGGTGTATGGTGCGGTCGCTCTTATCGTCAAGGCCGATGATCTCGGCGTGGCGATGGCCAGGGTGACCTCGCCCTCCTTGATGGGGCGCCTGCTGCGCGGAATGGGCCGTGCGCTCGTCGTCGGCATGCCCTATTTCCTGAAGGTGCTCGGCCTGGTCGGCATTGCCGCGATGATTTGGGTCGGCGGTGGCATCATCCTGCATGGCTTCGAGGCCTATGGCTTGGGCGCTCTCAGCCATGTCCTCCATGAGGCCGCCGAAGCGGCGGCGCATTGTGTGCCGGCGGCTGGCGGGGTGGTGACATGGCTGGTCCAGGCTGCGGGCTCGGGCCTGGTGGGCATTGGCGTGGGGCTGGTGACCATTCCGGTGATCAGCTATGTCGTTGCGCCGATCTGGCGCCTGTTCAAGCCGAGGCCCAGTAGCGCCTGATATCGAGAGCCAATCCCGTCCACACCCAATTCCAAATACCCCGCCGGAGAAGGCCTCACAGGCTCTCGTCGATCGCGGGGAGGGCATAGAGCCCGTTCTTATGCAGGCGCGTGGCATTGCCGGAAAGGTCATGATAGGTGAAGGCGCCCTGTGCGAAATAGTGGCAGACCATCGCCCTGCGGGAAAGCTTGAGATCCTTGCGAGGCGAGCCGCCGTGCAACAGGTCGGCATGCCAGAACAGGACGTCACCGGCCTTGGCCAGGAAATATTTCGGTTCGAGGCCCAAAGTGTCGATATAGTGCCGGATCGTCGGCTCGTAGAGTGAGCTGTAAACCCCGATATTTTCCTTGAATGCACGCGGCGGAATACCGAGCTCCCCGCTCAGCAAAGGGGGCACGAGCCGGTGGCTGCGTGGATAATATTCCAATGGTCCGCAATCAGTGCCGACATCCTCGAACGCAATCCAACTCGCCAGCATGTAGCCCAGTGGATAGGTCGTCATGTGGATCGTGTCGGAATGCGGGCTCTGCCAGCTACCCTTATGTCCCATGATCGTCTGGAACGGCAGGGTCTTGCGTCCGAACAGCACATCCGAAATTCTCAATATCTTGGGATGTTGCTGCAACTCGCGCAGGACCGGCACCGGAATGTGGGGATCGAGCGTACGGCCGGGGTGAATATCGCCGGCACCCCGGCTCTCCGGCGCGACCGTGATCGTTCCATCGGCGATCGCCTTTTCATAGGCTGCCCAGAGGCGATCGAGAAGTTCCGCCTCGATCAGACCAGGCGCGATGCAGTAACCCTCGAATATCCATTGTTTGCACATCGCGGCTTCGGTGTCGTTGAGTTCGCCGGCGGTATGGCGACGTTCGACTTCCAGCAACGCGTTCGGCCTGTCAAGCCAGCAAGCCGGGCCACTGATGGGAAACGCATCGCCGCGAAACTCCTCGATGGCTTCGAGGTCCACCGGCCTCTCCGCGATATAGGTTTCCCGGAATTTCTGCTCGATCACCAAGGGGCTTTCCTTCTTGGGCCCCTTCCTGATTGATTTGGCCTTGATGCCCCGACGGATGAGATTCGCTAGCCCCAACACCGTGTTTCACCTTTCAGCTTGCTGAGCCGTTCGCCGGGCGAAGACGGAAAATGACGGGCCGTTGATGTGTTGGGGATCGTCATGGGCAACGCGCAAATCGTCAAAACCCAGTACGCCGAGGACCGCCAGAAGGTCTTCTTTTTCCATCCAATAATGTCGATTGACCGGACCACCGCAATATGCCGTTTTCTTCCAGGCGCCATAGTAGCTGCGCTCGTGCAATTTGATATCGATGCCGCGAAACTCGACTTCGTGGCTGAGTTCCTTGTATGGCGGCTTTTGTGACTTGAACGGAACGCGCCTGAGATCTTCGGGCGGCATTGCAGTTTCGTCGAAGTAATGTGTCCAGATATAGATCGCATCGGCTCTGGCGGCCAGCAATTCGAGCAATCTCAGCGGGTCCTCCATATGATAGAGGACACCGCATGCAACGATGAGATCGTATGGCGGGTCGTCTCGTTCCAGCCATTTGACGAAGTCGCCGAGATGAAAATGCGCACGCTGCAGTCTGAAGATCTCCTTGGCGATCAGGCAGCGCAGGAAGGCCATTTTGTTGGCTTCCACGGCGTCGAGGACGTCTGGACCAAGCCTCTCCAGCATCATCGAGTGGGAGCCTTCCAAAGGGCCCAGCTCGAGAACGCGCCGACCGGAGACGGGCCCGAATTGCTCGACGGCCCAGTGGATCCTCCCATCCTCATACATATAGGAAGGTCCCGCCTGGATGCCCAATTCTGGCGGGAAGGCGTGATTCCATCCCGGAATCAAGTCGACAGCATTCTGGGGCGACGGCTCGGAGAAAACATACCCATCGGTCAGATGGAATTCTTCGACATCTTCTTTCGATTTTGCCGCCCGCACACGGCGGAAAATCTGCTGAAGTGGATTCGTCATTTCTTCCTGCGCTGTAGAAGCATTTATCTCCAAGTCGTCTGTTTAGGTCTAGCTGTCAACTGCATCCCCGGCAAATTTTGTGTCGCTTGTCCAAGCGGTTTAGCAATTGCTTGAGTTAGCCAACTTGCATGGCCAGGAAAGGGGGCTCCGTGTTGCCGGTCGGGGGCCGCGTCGCAGCCCTCACGGTGCTTCGCCGTTGCGTGTCGTGGTGCGCAGATGATCGACCAGCGCACGAAGCTTTGCCGGCTGGCGCTGGCGGCGCGGATAATAGAGATAGAAACCGGCAAAGGGCGGCCCGAACGCTTCGAGCAGCGGCACCAGGTCCCCGCGGTCGAGATAGGCTCGGAAGGTGTCGTAGACGCCGAAGGTGATGCCGGTGCCGGCACAGGCCAGACGGATCATGGTGCCCATATCGTTGGTCGTCACCCTGGGCTCGACGGCGATCTCGAAGTCGCGGCCGTTCTCGGTGAATTCCCAGCGATAGGGGGCGAGGTCCGGCCGGGCGCGCCAGCCGATGCAGCTATGGGCCAGGAGATCGCGTGGATGCTGCGGGGTGCCGCAGCGGGCGAGGTAGTCGGGCGAGGCCACTGCCAATTGGTGCTGTTCACCTGAGACGGGGATGGCGATCATGTCCTGTTCGATCACCTCACCCAGCCGCACGCCGGCATCGAAACCGGCCTGCACGATGTCGTCTTCCTCGTCCGTCACCGTGAGATCGAGCCGGATGCCGGGATAGGCCTGCAGGAATCCCGTCAGGGCGGCGCCGGACAGGAAGGTCTCGGCGATCGAGGAGACGCTGAGCCGGAGCGTGCCGGCTGGACGCCCGCGCTCGTCTTGAACCGCGCCTAGCGCCGTCTTCACCTCGGACAGGGCCGGGTTGACGCTCTGGTAGAGCTGCTCGCCCGCCTCGGTCAGGCGCACGCTGCGCGTGGTGCGCTGCACGAGCGCGACGCCGAGGCGATCCTCCAGGCGCTGCAGGCCCTGGCTGACAGCCGAACGGGTGACGCCCAGCCGCTCGGCCGCGAGGCGGAAACTGCCGGCCTCCGCCACAGCGACAAAGGTTGAAATGCCTTCGAACACATCTGCCATTGGTTAGGTAACCTAACCAAGTTATCTCGGATTGGCAACTCGATCGAGCCAATTCGCCGGTCTAGGGTGCATTTCAGCGGGGCCGGCGGTCGGCTCTGCGCGAAACAGGAACCTGACTTGAGGAGGATGGCCATGGCGCATCGCAATGTCGGCGGCCGAATCGCGGCCCATGCGGCGATCGTGACTCTGCTGACGGGGGCGAACCCGGCGCTGGCCTCGAATATGCCGTCCCCCAGCCAGGGTCAGATCACAAGAAACGAGGCGAGCATGGCTGAACACCCTTATGCGGGGATGTGGGTCACGGAAGACGGCCATATCCGGCAGGAACTGCTGCCGAACGGGCGCTATGACGAAGCGCGCGGCAGCCGCAAGAGCGCCTATCGCGGCCGCTACGAGGTCCGCGGCACTCACATCGATTATTGGGACGACACCGGCTTCACCGCAGATGGTGAATTCGTCGACCGCGACACGTTGCATCACGGCGGCATGGTGTTCCGGCGCCGCTAAGCGGGCGCCGGGCTGGGGCTCAATGCTCCGGCCGAAAGAGAGAATACTGACATGACAAAGCAAACACCGGTCTGGTTCATCACGGGGGCTTCTTCCGGCCTCGGCCTGGCACTGGCACAGGCCGTTCTCGCCAGGGGATGGCAGGCCGTGCTGGCGGCGCGGCGGTTGGAAGCGCTGGCCGACCTTGCCGCCGCGCATGGCGAGCGTGCTCTCACCGTCGAACTCGACGTGACGGATCCCGGCGCGATCGAGAAGGCCGTGGCGGCGGCCGAGGCTCGCTTCGGGCATATCGACGTCGCCGTCAACAGTGCTGGCTATGGCTATCTGGCAGCGATCGAGGAAGGTGAGGATGCCGCGATCCGGGCCCAGTTCGAAACCAATGTCTTCGGGCTGATCGGCGTTACCAAGAGAATATTGCCTGGCCTGCGGGCGCGCCGGAGCGGGCATATCGTCAATATCTCGTCCCTGGGCGGCCTCGTGGCCTTTGCGGCGACCGGCTATTGCCACGCCACCAAATTCGCCGTGGAAGCCCTGTCGGAATCGCTCGCCCAGGAGGTCGCACCGCTCGGCATCAAGGTGACGATCGTCGAGCCCGGGGCTTTCCGCACCGACTGGGCCGGCCGCTCCATGGTGGAGGCGCCCACCGTCATCGCCGATTATGCCGACACCGCCGGCAGGCGCCGCGAGCAGACCCGCGCCGTTTCCGGGCGGCAGCCCGGCGACCCCGCCCGCGCCGCCCTTGCCATCATCAAGGCGGTCGAAGCACCGGAGCCGCCACTACGCCTGCTGCTCGGGGCGCCGGCCTTGCGCATCGCCCGCCAAAGGCTGGAGGCGCTGAGCCTCAATTTCGAGACCTGGGCCGAGACCACGCTGAGCGCCGATTTTCTCGACCCGGCGAAGGCCTGATGCCGCGCCTCGGCGCGAACACCTCAACAAGGAACCTATGAGATGAATGCAATTGCAGGAAAAGTCGTGGCCATCACCGGCGCGAGCAGTGGCATCGGCGAGGCCAGCGCGAGAATGCTGGCGGCAGCGGGCGCCCGCGTGGTGATCGGTGCGCGCCGTACTGACAGGCTGGAGAGTCTCGCCGCGGCGATCGCGGCCGAAGGCGGCGAGGTGAGGGTGCGCCCGCTCGACGTGACCTCCCAGGCCGAGGTTGCCGCCTTTGCCGGCTTCGCGCGCCAGGCTTTCGGGCGGCTCGACGTGATGGTCAACAATGCCGGGGTGATGCCACTCTCCCCGCTGGCGGCGTTGAGGGTGGCGGAATGGGACCGCATGATCGACGTCAACATCAAGGGCATGCTCTACGGCATCGCCGCGGCGCTGCCGATCATGGAGGAGCAGGGGAACGGGCAGATCGTCAACGTCTCCTCGATCGGCGGTCATCGCGTCTCGCCTACCGCCGCCGTCTATTGCGCCACCAAATTCGCCGTGCGCGCCATTTCGGACGGGCTGCGCCAAGAGACGGATCGCATCCGCGTCACGGTGATCTCGCCCGGCACCACCACCTCCGAGCTTGCCGATACGATCGGCGATCCCACCGCGCGGGAGGCGATGAAAGCCTTCCGGGCTGTTACCATCAGCCCGGATGCCGTGGCCGCTGCACTCGCCTATGCCATCGGCCAGCCCGATGACGTCGACGTCAGCGAGATCGTGGTGCGGCCAACGGCGAGCCCGCATTGAGAAAGTTCTTTATTTGCAGGCTACTAAGGCTGCTCACTTCGCAGCCTTCACATAGCGTAGAAGCTGCTCCAGGCTGAGCGCGCCGAAATAGACGTCGTGACCGATCACGAAGCCGGGCGTGCCCTGGAGCTGGAACAGGCGGGCGGCGACGTCGTTCCTGGCCAGCATGGCGGCGATCTCCGGGCCTCGCGCGGCAAGATCCTTGTCGAGCCGCGCGAGGTTCACGCCGGCCTTGCCGGCCGCCTCGCGCACGGCATCCTTGTCCATGGTGCGGGGCAGGGCGAAGAGGGCATTGTGCACCTCGCCATATTTGCCCTGCCAATTGGCGGCGAGCGCCACCCTGGCGGCATAGACCGAAGCCTCCCCGAAGATCGGCCATTCCTTCATCACCAGCCTGATCTCCTTGTTTTCGCGCAGGAGGGTGGCGAGACGCGACTGCATCACTCGGCAATAGGGACAGCGATAATCCGTGAATTCGATGATGGTGACCTTGCCCTTGGGATTGCCGAGCACGGGGAAGAGGGATCGGTGATGATGTCGTTCACGTCGATGTCGGCGGAGGCCGCGCGGGCGGAGCCAGACGGCGCGAGAAAGCCGGCCAGGCTGACGAAGAGGAGAAGGGCCGCGAGAAGCGGGAGCGGAAGGCGCCGAGATGTCATGATATGTCCTTGCTGGCGAGCTGTAGAGCCCGAGCGGCCCGATTCGCCGAGCCCATCGACACTCTTCATGCTGCCGGCATCTTCGGCAAATCACAGTTCTCGGCTGGTGAATCGCATTCACGTGAACGGTCCGCTCAATCTCGTCCAATCATGAAGCGCGAGAGTGCAGCGAAATCGTCCTCGCCCTGGCCGGCCGCGAGCGCCCGGCGGAACAGGCTGTCCTGGCCGAGGATGATGCCGAGGTCGATCTTGCGGGCCTGCATCACCGCCAGCAAATGCTCGAAGGCGTGGTAATGGGTGGCGATCGAGGCAAAGCTCTGCTCGTCACTGGCCAGGCGGCCGGTCTCGTTGCGCTTGATCAGGTCGGCGACCTGACCGTCGATCACTGGCATCAAGGTCTGCCAGAGCCGACCCAGCACGCCGAGTGCCACCCCCTCGGCTTGGCTCACGGCGATGGCGTTGAGCGTGCCGAACAGCGCCCCCCACATCAGGCCGAGCAGGGCGCTGTCGAGCGCATTGGCGAGGCCGGCATCCTCCCCGACATGCTGGACATTGCCGCCGAGGGCCAGGAATAACGGTTTGTTCGCCTCGAAGGCTTGGCCGGGGCCGGCGAACAGGATGGTGCCGGCCTCGGTACCGATGAAATCGGGCGTGGCCATGATGGCGCCGTCGAGATAGGCAGCGCCCTGCGCGGCCGCCCAGCCTCCAGCCTCGCGCGCGCCCTGCGGTGTGCCCGAGGTGAGTTCGACCACGAGCTTGCCTTCGAGGGCCCGGGCGACGCCGGCCTCGCGCAGCAGCGCGGCGGTGGCGTCGTAATCGCTGACATTCACGATGACGACCGCTCCCGCCGCCACGGCTTCGGCCACGGAGGGCGCGACGGTCGCGCCGAGGGCAGCCAGCGCCTCGGCCTTGGCCGGGGTACGGTTCCACACCGTCACCTCATGGCCGGCGCCCAGCAGGGCGCGTGCCAGCGCCGATCCCATGCGTCCCGTTCCCAGCACCGCAATTGCAAGCTTCATCTCGACACTCCATATCCACCAGCGCGGGCTGACGAATTCCTGCCGCGCCTTCCATCGTCCTCGGGCAGATGGGGCTGGCGTGGCGGCGCTCAATACGCACGCCCACGTAAGTGGTTACCAGGTGGTTAGGGTTGGCGAGGGAGAGGGGCATGGCGGATACGGCGAATGATTGCGGCTTTGCGGCGGCGATCCGCATGCTCGAAGGCAAGTGGAAGCTCGACATTTTGTGCGAGCTCCATGCCGGCGCCCGCCGCTTCGGCCGGCTGCGCCGAGCTATTCCGGCAATCAGCGAGAAGATGCTGGCGCAAAAGCTGCGCGAATTGGAGGCCGACAGCCTCATCCACCGCAAGGTCTATGAGCAGATGCCGGCCAAGGTCGTCTATTCCCTGAGCGAGCGCGGCGCCGGCCTCATCGCCAGCAGCACTGCCCTTTGCCACTGGGGCGAGCAGCTTGGCCTCAGCGAGCCGGTGCCGGCGGCCTGCGCCGCGCCTTTGCTGCGAGCCTGATCCTTCAAAGGAACCACTTCGCCCGGCCGATCCTTCGATTGGCCAGGCTCGCAATGACGAGCCGGGCTTTCTATCCCGAAAGCCCGTTTGACGATGCGCACCCGCATCCGCCCATTGCCGCGAATGCCCTTCGGTTTTCGAGAGCCGGGGTCGGATTCGGAACCCAGGAGGTCGGTACTGAGGCGGATTGCAAAGGTATATCGCGGCACTATGACCTGGGGGCGTGGCTATTGGGACTCGCGAACGACGAAATCCCGGCTGGCAGACGATGAAGCGCCCGCTTCAACGGGGGAGGAACGATCGTTTTGTCGCGCGCAATGCTTCGTGGATCGGATTCCGGTGTCTTCTGGCCGGCGCTTATTATTGTCGTGGGCTTTGTATTGTGGGGAACGCTCTTCCCCGCCAGCCTGACAAGTGTCGCCACGGCGACGCTCAACGGCATCATCCATGCCTTCGGCTGGAGCTTCGTCGTCTCGACGGCGTTCTTTCTCGTTTTCGCCGGCTTCCTGGCCTTCAGTCGCTTCGGCCGGATCAAGCTCGGCCATGACGACGAAAAGCCGGAATTTTCCACGGTTTCCTGGGTCTGCATGATGTTCAGCGTCGGCATGGGCATCGGCCTGATGTTCTGGGGCGTGGCAGAACCCGTGTCGCATTTCGGCTCGCCGCCCCATGGGCTCGCCCAGCCGCAATCGAAGGAAGCGGCGATCGTGGCGATGCAATATGCCTATTTCCATTGGGCCCTGCATCCCTGGGCGATCTACGCCGTCGTCGGGCTGGCGCTCGCCTATTTCAGCTATCGTCGCGATCTGCCGACCCTGATGTCCAGCGCCTTCCAGCCCCTGATCGGCGACAGGGTGCACGGGCCGATCGGCCGCACCATCGACGTGCTGGCCATCATCGCCACCTTGTTCGGCACCGCCACCTCGCTCGGCCTTGGCGCGCAGCAGATCAACTCCGGCATGAACTATCTGTGGGGCACCGGCGAATCCGCCACCATTGCCCTTGCCATCATCGCCGTGCTCTCGGTGCTCTTCATCCTCTCGGCTGTGTCCGGTGTCGGCAAGGGCATCCAGTTCCTCAGCAACATGAACATGGTGATCGCGGTGGTATTGCTGCTCTTCCTGGCAGTCTTCGGCCCCACCGTGTTCATCTTCGACACGCTGATCGAATCGCTCGGCTATTATCTCAGTGACCTCGTCTCGATGTCGTTCCGCACCGCCGCCTTCAGCGACGGTAAATGGCTGGCCAACTGGACCATCTTCTACTGGGCATGGTGGATCTCCTGGGCGCCCTTCGTAGGTGTGTTCATCGCCCGCATCTCGCGCGGCCGTACCATCCGTGAATTCGTGATCGGCGTCCTGCTGATCCCCAGCGCCGTCACCTTCGTCTGGTTCACCATCATGGGCGGAACCGCCCTCCATTCCGAGCTGATGGGTGCCGGCGGCCTGGTCGAGGCGGTCAAGAACCAGGGCGCGCCGGTATCGCTGTTCGCTTTGCTGGCGCAATATCCGATGGCGACGGTGACCTCGACCATCGCTATGTTCCTGGTGGCGATCTTCTTCGTCTCCGGTGCGGACGCCGCCTCGGTAGTGATGGGCATGCTCTCCTGCCGGGGCGCTCCCCATCCGCAGGCGGGCATCGTGGTGCTCTGGGGCCTGCTCGCCGGCGCCTCGGCCTGCGTGCTCCTGGTGATGGGCGGCCTCGCCGGCCTGCAGACGGCCTCGATCATCGCCGCTGCCCCCTTTCTCCTGGTGATGATCGGCCTGTGCATCTCGCTGTGGAAGGGCCTGCTGGACGAATTGGAGATGCATGGCGTCCTGCACGACGCCAGGATCCAAGTCACCAAGCTCGCGCCGCCAGCCGAATAGGCTGGCCACGCGCTGGACCCGGGACGGGCGGGCAGGTCCCTCCCGTTTTCATGTGGCCAGGAGGGGTGATTTGCGGAGAGCCTCGCCGTAAGGTGTGGAGCCATCATGGCGCCGGTCATCAGGTCGGCGGCATCCCCGCGAGGAGCCGAATACCATGAAGAACCCCTTCGGTCTCGAACTCCACGGCTCCCTCGCGGAGCTCTGCCGGCCCGACCGCATGGCCGTCATCGTCTACGACATGCAGGTGGGCATCCTCAGCCAGATTGCCGACAGCGCCGCCATCATCGCGCGCAATGCCACCGTGCTGCAGGCTGCGCGGGCGGGCGGTTACCGCGTCATCTTCCTGCGACACATGTCGATGCCGCCCAAATTGATGGGACGCTTCCAATATCGCCAGGCCATGGCCTGGCAGCGCACCGAGGACCCCGCCGCGGTGAAGCCCTGGTTCCTGCGCTCCTCGCCCGGCTTCGAGATCGCGCCGGAACTGGCGCCACGCGAAGACGAGGCCATCCTCGACAAGATCACCTTCTCGGCCTTCGCCGACACGCCGCTCGCCACCATCCTGCGCGATTGCGGTCTTACCTCCTTCGCCATCATGGGCGTCGCCATCGAGATCGGCATCGAGCCGACGGCCCGCCACGGCGCCGATCTCGGCTTCGTGCCCGTTATCGTCGAGGACGCCTGCGGCACCGGCCACCGGGAGGCGGCCGAGCGCAGCTTTACCGCGCTCGCCTATATGGGCGATGCCATCCTCACGCGGAGCGAGGCGCTGGCTGGGATGATGGCTGAGACGGCGGGATGAAGAAGGTGCCTTCGTCGCCGGCTTAGGATTCATCCATTAATAAACAAATCGAGTTGGCTCTTTGTCATTGCCATGCTTGACCCGGCAATCCAGCTCCTCCCTCCAGACGTCGAAGCAGGGCCCCCTGGATGCCCGGGCATGACCAGGGCGGCGCTTCGGCTATTTCCGGACAATGCCTTCGTTCCAACAAGCCCTGCTCGTGGGTGAGCCAGCCGCTTCTCATCCAAAGCCGAATGAAGCGGTGGCCGGTGATGCCTGTGCGGAGCAGATGCCGGTTGCCCACTCCGGCCTCCTTGCCGTCATAGAACAGCCGCAGGCCCCATCGAGGATCGCCGTTCAAATCGGCGTCCGGTTCGGAAGTATCCTTCAAAATCATTGGTGCAGGTATCATGAAGCTCTGTACATCGGCTGCTATTGGGGCTGTCTTGCTCGGGACGTTACCCGCGCCGTCTCTCGCACAGGCAAAGGGCGAACTCATTCGGGTGGCGGTGTATCGGGGCCCGGCCTCTTGTGAAGGCTGCTCCGAAACCATGAAGACATCGATCGAGCAACTCGGGCCGAACTACCGTGTCGAATTTGTTGGGACGGGGGAACGGACCGACATCTCCCCCCAAAGCCTGTCACGCTACGACATCTATGTGCAGCCGGGTGGCGGTCAGGACATTCCGGGTGCGTTGCGGAGCCTGGGCAAGGCCCGCATCGGCGCCATTCGCAATTACGTGGCGCAGGGCGGCCATTATGTCGGCGTCTGCATGGGCGCCTATCTTGCGGATGCCACGGGGATAGGCCTGATCCCGCATGATCTCGACTCCGAGGTCGGACGTCCCGGCTTCGCCGTCAAGACGATTGCCGACGCAGCCATAACCGTGCGTTGGGCGGGCCAGAAACAGGGAATATTCTTTCAGGACGGTCCTTACCTGCCGAGCGCAAAGCAGGATGCGGGCTTTCGGCAGATCGCCACCTATGAGAACGGCGATGTCGCGGCGGCGCGCTATTCCTTCGGCAAAGGCAGCGTCGTCTTGAGCGGCCCTCATCCGGAGGCCGACAAGGTCTGGTTCGAGGAGGCCGACATTCCCCTGGCGAAAATGCCAGGAGGTAATTTGCTCAGGGATCTGTTTTCACAAGCCAGGCGCTAGCCGGCAATTCTGTCGGGCTGCAGATCCATCGTGGTGGCCAGCATGTTTCCTGGCGATGCTCGTTCAACGGCCACGACCATCTGTCCGTTATTGCCGACGTTACGGCACCGGGATGTCCCGGTGCCGCGCTCCAAGCCTTCCTCCTTCCAACCCGCGGGAAGGAGGACTGGTGATCACTTCGCGGCCACGCCGACCAGTGTGTCGTAAATGAAAGACGTACCTTCTTTCAAAGACTTGACCGCGATGCGCTCGTCATTGCCGTGCATGCGTTCGAGCGTTTCATTGTCCAGCGGGTATGGATAGATGCCATAGGTCGGTATCCCGCGGTCTCGCCAGGCGGAAGCGTCCGTACCGGCCTCGAACAGGGCCGAAACCACCGTAGCCTCGGGCCATGTCTTCTTTCCGGCCGTTTCGAGAGCCTTGAACAGGGGCGTGTCGGTCGGGGATGCCTCGGCTTCCGTGCGCTTCTTGTAGTAGGCCTTGGCGTCGGTTTCCGACAGGGTGGTGTCGACGCTGATCTTGATATCCGGATCGGCGATGGCTTTCTCGACCTGGGCTCGCACGTCCCAGGGCGTCGAGCCCGGAATGAGGCGCACGTTCACATAGGCTTCGGCCGTGCCGGGAATGACGTTTTCCTTCACCCCGGCCTTGATGATCGTCGTCGCCACCGTATTGCGCATCAGGGCGTGCCAGAGCAATGGGTAATCACCGGTGGCGGAGACGCGTTTTCCGGCTTTCTTCAGTGCCGAAGCGTCACTGCTCGAGGCCAAGGTCTGGAGATCGCGCTTCATCTGCCCGGTTGCGCTCGATGAAAGGGCCTGGAAATAGGCCCTGGTCTGGCCGGTGAGGGTGGGCTCGGTGTCCCATACCGACAATTTCGCCAGGGCCCTCGTCAATTTGCCGACCGCGCTGTCCGGTTGCGGGCGCGAGGAGTGCGTGGGCGTACCCGTCACCTTGAGCCTGAGACCGGCATAGATTTTGTCACGCGTCGTGATGTTGACCTGCCGGGTGACGCCTTTCTTGTCCTGGAAGATCCAGCCGCCTTCATTCAAGACGAATTCGGCGTCGATCTTGTCCCAGTGATTTTTCGCCAGCCAGTCGGTGCCGTAATCGCCGGCTTCTTCATCGGCTTCGGCCAGGAAGATCACGTCCCTCGAGAGCGCGACACCGCTTTTCTTGAGCTCCAGGAGAGCCTGGACGAACACCGCCTGTCCACCCTTGAAGTCCATGGCACCCCGGCCGAGAACATAGCCATCCTTGATTTCGCCGGCGAAAGGATCGACGCTCCAGGTGTGCCGTTCAACCGGCACCACATCCGAATGCGCAGCCAGAAGCACAGGCTTCTTGCTGCCGTCGCCCTTCAGGCGAGCGATGAAGTGAGCCACGCCTTCCTTCGGGGTCTTGATGATTTCATTCTCGATGCCGGCGGCGTCGAAGATCTTCTTGAGGTGGGTCGCTTCCTCCAGCGTTCGTCCCGGCGGGTTGGATGTATCGAAGCGCAGAAGCTGCTGAAGAAGCTCGACCGTCTTGTCGGATTCCTGCGCCGCGAGAGGAGAGGTCGAGCCTATAAGGGCGATGACGCCGAAAACCGTCGCGCAATTTAAAAGAATAGATGGACCCAATTTCATAACTTTTCCTCTTGGTATTCTAAATTTTATGAAACTGCTCCTCTTTCCGGGCGCTTTATGTTGATTATCCTAGCCAAAAAACCTCGTGCGACAAGCCGCGATAAATCGATACAACATGCCTGTCTTTGATCGTGCCGAAACGACGCAGGCCGTTGCCGGTAATTCCGGCATGGGCTTTCGATCGGGAGACCCTCCCGAATACCGTCACACTTGTTACTCCCACCCCTCCTCTTCCCGGTGGCACTCTCTCCTCACCGATGACGAGCCAGCGGCGGCGCGTGCCGATGTGCTTGGCGCGCGAGACGCGACTGGCCGAAATGAGGAGATTTGCGATGACGACTTCAGCCGGAAATGGACAGGACGGAGCCACGGGCATGCACATTCCGCCAGTGGTGTCGCCGCAGGATTGGCAGGCGGCGCATGAGCGGCTGTTGGCGATGGAAAAGGCGCATACCCGGGCCCGCGACGCCCTGGCAGCCCAGCGCCGGCGCATGCCGTGGATGGCGGTGGAGAAGGCCTATGTCTTCGAGGGGCCGCAGGGCCGGGCAAGCTTTGCGGATTTGTTCGAGGGGCGCAGCCAGCTCATCGCCTATCGCGCCTTTTTCGAGCCAGGTGTGTTCGGCTGGCCCGAGCATGCCTGCCGGGGCTGCTCGATGGTGGCTGACCAGGTCGCCCATCTCTCTCATCTCAATGCCCGTGACACCACACTCGTCTTCCTCTCGCGGGCACCTCAGGACGATATCGCCAGGCTGAAGCAGCGCATGGGCTGGACCATGCCCTGGTACACCGTGATCGACGATTTCGACTGGGATTTCGGCGTGGGCGAATGGCACGGCACCAATGTGTTCTACCGCGACGGCGACAGGATCTTCCGCACCTATTTCGTCAACAGCCGCGGCGACGAGCAGATGGGCGGCACCTGGAACTATCTCGACATCACCCCGCTCGGCCGCCAGGAGTCTTGGGAAGATTCGCCCGAGGGCTATCCGCAGACGCCGCCCTATAAATGGTGGAACTGGAACGACGCCTACGTCGCGGGCGCGGCACCCGACAAGCGCTGGGTGCAGGTCTCGGATGCGGGCGAGGCGACCTTCCGCAAATAGCGGGCGCTACTGGTTCGTGGAAGGGCGTTTCCACAACCCTATCAAATCATAAGGGTGGGGCGGCACACTGGTGCACGCCTTGCCTGTGCGGGAATTCGCCTGCCGTCTTGCCAGGGGTGGCGGGTCCCCGCATGATCGTCGGGCAAGGAGGCCCACATGCCCGACGAGATCACGCTGAGCGAGCTGCTGCACCAGGAGGCGGTGCTCACCTTCCCGGCCTTCGACAACGACATCGCCATCGATCTGGGCACGCTGGCGCTCGGCATCGCCCGCGAGCGCGCCTTGCCGGTGGCGATCAATGTCAGCCGCAACCGCCAGCAGCTCTTCCATGCTGCCCTGGCCGGAACCTCGCTCGACAATGATCAGTGGATCGCGCGCAAATCGGCGGTGGTCTACCGGTTCGGACATTCCTCCTTCTATATGGGCCAGTCGACGCTGCCGGGCGGTCCCTCCTTCCATGATCGCTTCATGGTCGATCCCAAGGAATATGCCGCACATGGCGGCAGCTTTCCGATCATCGTGGAGGGCACGGGCCTGGTCGGCGCCATCACCATATCGGGCCTGCCCCAGCAGGCCGACCATGAGCTGGTGGTGGAGATCATTACCCGTTTCCTCGAGCAACACTTCGGCAAGAAAGGCTTGCTGAGCTGAAGGCCGTCCCGCTCAACCGGCTGCTGATCTACGCCAGAGACATCGAGGCGATGGTGCTGTTCTATGAAAAGCATTTCGGCTTCGAGGCGATACGCCACCCCGAGGACAGGATCGTCGAACTGGTCAATCCGGGCGGAGGCATGCGCCTGATGCTGCATCAGGCCGGCAAGGGGCAGCGCAGTGGCCAGTCCCTGGTCAAGCTGGTGTTCGATGTCGAGGACGTGGATGCGTTCTGCGCGCTGAGCGCCCGAAACGGCCTGGTGTTTGGTCCGGTTCATCCGGCCGACGGCTATCGGTTCGCCAATGCCAAGGATCCCTGCGGCAATCCTGTCTCCGTCTCAAGCCGCCATGCCCGGTTAGGCGGCGGGCAACCATCCTGACGGCCTATTGATCGCAAGACAGCGTCGGGTCCGGATCGCGTGCGGGTACGACCTCGATTGCGATCCGGTACGACCGGCAGGTGCAATCGGAGCAGGCAGGCCTCTCCCGATACCGGATCCGGAGAAGCCCGATGAGACCGCCCGTCCCATTACGCCTGCGCCTGCTGCTGTTCGCTTTTCTGCCGCTGCTCTGCCTGCTGGCACCGGCCGGTAGCCGGGCGGCTGGCCTGAGCCTGATCGAGATTCCGGCCGGTGGCGGCCGGCCGGCGCTCACCGGCGGCGTCTGGTATCCCTGCGCCGGCGGCACCCCCACCGCGAACCGCTTCGGCCCGATCGTGGTGGAGGCCGTGCGCGATTGTCCGCTCGCCGGCATGCAAATGCCGCTCGTGGTGATCTCGCACGGGGTCGGCGGCTCCTTCGTCAGTCATCGCGACACCGCGCTGGCGCTGGCCGATGCCGGCTTCATCGTGGCGGCTGTCGACCATCCCCTGGATAGCGGCCGCTCGGCAACGAGGCGGCCGGGGGACATCGCCTCCATGCTGGAACGCCCCGACGACATCAAGCGGCTGGTCGATTTCATGCTGGCGGGCTGGCCCGGCGCCGCCCGGATCGCGCCGGAGCGGATCGGCGTGTTCGGCTTTTCCAGGGGCGGCTATACCGGGCTTGCGGCCATCGGCGGCACGCCGGACTTCCGGCTCATCCTTGGTCAATGCCCGACCTATCCGGGCAACCGCTGGTGCGCACAGATCGAGGCCGGTGCGACCGACGGCCGGGCGCTGACGCATGATGCGCGCATCAAGGCGGCGGTGATCGCCGACCCGGCCTTCGGGGCACAATTCACCGTAGCAGGCCTGCGGCCGGTCACCGTTCCCGTGCAGTTGTGGGCCTCCGAGTTCGGCGGCGATGGCGTGGGGCCGAAGGATGCCGACACGGTGGCGCACAATCTCACCGCCCGGCCGGAACTGCATGTTGCCGCCAAGGCGGGGCATTTCGCCTTCCTGGCGCCCTGCAGCGCTGAACTCGCCAAGGCCGCCGCCGATTTCGGCGAAGCGGAGATCTGCACGGATGGGGCGGGTTTCGACCGGGTTGCCTTCCATCGGGACTTCAACGCTGAGGTCCTCCGCTTCTTCCGGCGGCACCTTGGCGCAGGGCAGGGGCCTTGAGCCATAGGCCGCGCCCATGCGATGGGTGTTTTGTCGGAGCAGCGTCGGCGCCGGCTCTTAGCTTCCGATCGAAAGCCCCTGCGATGAGCGTCACCCTCTATCACAACCCCGCTTGCGGCACCTCCCGCAATACCCTCGCAATGATCCGTCAGTCGGGCGAGGAGCCGGTGGTGGTCGACTATCTTACGTCGCCACCCTCGCGGGAGAAGCTCGTCGCGCTGCTGGCCGCCATGGCGATGAAGCCGCGTGACCTCCTGCGCGAGAAGGGCACACCCTATGCCGAGCTTGGCTTGGGCGACCCGCAATGGAGCGACCGTGAGATCGTCGACTTCATGCTGGCCCATCCGATCCTGATCAACCGGCCGATCGTCGAGACGGCGCGCGGCACGCGCCTGTGCCGCCCGTCCGAAGCCGTACTCGACCTGCTCGACCATCCGGTTGCGGCCTTCGTCAAGGAAGACGGCGAAGTCGTGACCCCTCGCCGGACCTGATTGCGACTGATCCAGACATGCATACGGAACGCTCGCCGGTTGCGGCCATCATCGCCCTCGGCATCACCCAGATCATCGGTTATGGCACGCTCTATTACAGCTTCAGCATCCTGGCCGCCGACATGGCGCGGGGCCTGGGCTGGACCACGGAATGGGTGTTCGGCGCCCTCTCGGGCGCGCTGCTGATCGGGGGAGCAACCGCCCCCTGGGTCGGTCGGCTGATCGACGCGATCGGGGCGGGCCGGGTGATGGCGGTCGGTTCCCTCGGCGCTTCGGCGTCACTGGCTGCCTGTGCCATGGCGCCCGGCGGTGTGAGTTTCGTGGCGGCGCTGATCGTGATGGAGATTGCCTCCAATCTGGTGCTCTATGGCGCTGCCTTCGCTCTCCTGGTGCAGATCCGGCCACGCGCGGCCCAGCGCAGCATCACCTATCTCACCTTGATAGCGGGCTTTGCCTCCACCGTGTTCTGGCCCGTTACGTCGGCCCTGCATGAGCGCATGAATTGGCAGGGTGTCTATCTCGTCTTTGCCGGGCTCAATCTCGCGGTCTGTTTTCCCCTGTATGTCTGGCTCTCCCTCGGCCTGTCGAAGCGGGACAGCAGGACGATCGGCCAGCAGCCGGCCGTGATAGGGCTGCTCGCGCCCGCCCAACGCCCGCTCGGCTTCCGGCTGATGATCGTCGGCTTTGCCGCGCTGTCGCTGGTGGTGGCGGCCATTCTGGTCCATATGATCCCGCTGCTGTCGGGCCTCGGGCTCGGTGCGTCGGCAGCGATGATCGGTACGTTGTTCGGCCCGTCCCAGGTGCTCAGCCGCCTGGTCAACATGGTGTTCGGGCGTAACCTGCCGTCGATCGCTCTGGCGCTGATCGCGGCGACGCTGATGCCGGCCTCGGTGGCGCTGCTCGCCCTCACGGCGCCCTCCGCCACGGGCGCGGTGGTGTTTGCGGTGGTGTTCGGCCTGGGCAACGGGCTGTTCAGCATCGTGATCGGCACCCTGCCTCTGGCTCTGTTCGGCAGCGAGGGCTATGGCACGCTGCAGGGCAAGGTGATGGCCGCGCGCCTGATCGTGGCGGCGATGGCGCCCTTTGCTTTCGCCTTTGCGCTGACTTCCATCGGCGCCGGCCTGTCCCTGGCGGTGACGGCGCTGCTGGGCGGGCTTGGTGGGCTGTCCTTCCTGGCGATCCGCTTCCTGGTGGAGCCAGCGCGGACGGCTTAGTGGTGCAGGTCGGCGATTGGGTGGAACGGGAGGATGCCGCATGGCCGGCCGCTTGACGATCGAAGCCGAACTGGTGCGCCGCCTGGTCGATAGCCAGTTTCCTGATTGGGCCGATCAGCCGGTCCGGCGGGTCGAGCGCAATGGCTGGGACAATACCACTTTCCGCCTGGGCGAGGACAAGAAGGTGCGCCTGCCGACCGCCGCCTCCTATGTGCCGCAGGTCGAGAAGGAATGGCGCTTTCTGCCCATGCTGGCTTCGCATCTGCCATTGCCGATTCCCGCACCGCTCGCCCTCGGCCGTCCCGCGGAGGGCTATCCCTATCCCTGGTCGGTCTATCGCTGGATCGAGGGTGAGCCGGCGGTGTTCGAGCATCTCGCCGATCCCGTTGGATTCGCGGCCGACCTCGCGCAGTTCCTGCTGGCGCTGCAGCGTGCGCCCGCAGAGGGGCCGCCCGCCGGTGCGGACAATTTCTATCGTGGCGGGGCGCTGAGCGTCTATGACGCCGAGACGCGGCGCTGCCTCGACCAATTACGGGGCGAAATCGACGCCGGCGCGGCAGGCCGGGTCTGGGAGGGGGCGCTGGCGACACGGTGGCAACGGCCTCCCGTCTGGGTGCATGGCGATATCGCCGTCGGCAACCTGCTGATACGCAACGGGAAGCTGAGCGCCGTGATCGATTTCGGCAGCAGTGCCGTCGGCGATCCCGCCTGCGATCTGGTGATCGCCTGGACCTTCCTCCGGGGCGAGAGCCGGGCGGCCTTCAAGGCGAAACTGGCAGCTGGGGCGGGATTTGACGAGGCTATCTGGGCCCGCGCCCGTGGCTGGGCCCTGTGGAAGGCCCTGCTCATCTGCTGTGGGCACGGCAGTATTCTGCCCACCGAACGATCGGCCCGGGAGGTGATCGCCGCCGTGCTGGATGAGCATGCCGAGAACGGGCCAGCCTGACGCCGCGATTTTGGTTTTCGCGAGCTGTGCCAGGTGCCAATCTCCTACCGGAGCGTTTTCCGGAAGATCGATAGACTCCTCATTGCGAAAACGCGTCAAAGCAAGAAGTCTGAGTGAGCAAGCGTTCAGCCGAGAAGGCGCTTATTGCTGCTGAGGTGTTCGACCATGCTGCCCAGGGCCATTCTCTTTGATCTCGACGATACCCTCATTACCGAAGGGGATCGCCTATTGGCGTTGCAGGATGTGGCTGGTGAATTCGCAGCCGAGCTTGGCCCGCATGCGGCCGACCATGTTGCCGGCGCGCTCGACGAGGCGCTCCAGGCCTTCTGGTCCGACCCCGAGAGGGCCAGGGCGGCGCGGTTGAGCCTCGGCGGCAGCAGTATTGCCGAAGTGCGGCTAGCCGTGATCTCGGCCGCCCTTGAGAAATGGGGGGTGCCGAGCCTGGCCGTGCGCTTCTGCCAGCGCTTTGCGGCGGTACGGGTGGAGCGGCATGGTTTCTTCCCAGGCGCTCTCGAGACCTTGGGGGCACTACGTGCCGAAGGCGTGTGTCTTGCGTTGGTGACCAATGGCGCGGCGGACATGCAGCGCGCCAAGATCGAGCGCTATCAGCTCTCCGGCCTGTTCGACCATATCCAGATCGAGGGCGAATACGGTTTCGGCAAGCCTGACCGGCGGGCCTATGATCATGCTTTGAGCAGCCTCGGCGTGCGGCCGCAAGAGGCCTGGATGGTCGGTGACAATCTCGAATGGGAAGTCGTGGCGCCGCAGCGCCTCGGCATCTATGCCGTCTGGCATGACCCCTTCGGGCGAGGCCTGCCGGCGGCCAGCGACGCTCGCCCGGATCGCATCATCCGGCATCTGCCCGAACTCTTGAAGAGGACGGCACCGGCTTGAAAGGGCCGCCCCCGGCCCCAGCATGCCCGGGGCCGGGGGCGGCCTTATCCGGTATCAGTGATGGCCCGGGCCCTCGACCTTCACCTCGCTGCCCTTGGCATCGTAGAGCTTGCCGTTGAGGAAATAGTCGCCCTCGTGCAGCATCGAGATGTCCTGGTAGCGCAAGGTGCGTTCCATGCCGGCTACGAACACGGACTGCTGGTCGGAATTACCGGCCCGTAGATGGTTGAACACCAGGTTCAGCGTGATCGCCATCAGGGCGGCCGAGCTGATGCCCGAATGGAAGATGGTGACGAACCAGGACGGGAAATGCTCGTAGAACTGCGGCGCGGCGATCGGAATCATGCCGAACCCGATCGAGGTCGCCACGATGATGAGGTTCATGTTGTTGGCGTAGTCGACCTTGGACAAGGAGCGGATGCCGCTGGCCGCCACCGTGCCGAAGAGCACGATGCCGGCCCCCCCCAGAACCGAGGGGGGTACGGCCGCGATCACCCGTCCCATTACCGGCAGCAGGCCGAGTGTCACCAGGATGAAGCCGGCGGTGGCCACCACGAAACGGCTCTTGATGCCGGTGACCGCGATCAGGCCGACATTCTGGGCAAAGGCGCTCTGGGTGAAGGAGCCGAAGATCGGCGCCAGGGTCGAGGAAAGCATGTCGGCGCGCAGGCCATCGCCCAGGCGACGTGAGTCGACCTTGGTACCGATGATCTCACCCACGGCCAGGATGTCGGCCGAGGTCTCCACCAGGGTCACGATGATGACGATGAACATCGAGACGGTGGCGGCGACGCCGAAGGTCGGCCAACCGAAATGGAACAGGCTGGGCAGGGCCGCGGTGGGGCCGCTGGCAACCTTGGAGAAATCGGTCATGCCGAAGGCCATGGCGATTGCCGTGCCGATCACCATGGAGAGCAGGATCGACAGGCGCGAAATGGCGGCGTTGCCGAGTTTGCTCAGGAGCAGCACGGTGCCGAGCGTGGCACCGGCGAGCGCGATATTGGGCACGCTGCCGAAATCGGGAGACTTGGGATTGCCGCCCATCGCCCAGCGCGCCGCCACCGGCATCAGCGTCAGGCCGATGGTGGTGATCACGATGCCGGTGACCAGAGGCGGGAAGAACTGCGTGATCTTGGAGAAGATCGGCGTGATCAGAAGGCCGAGCAGGGAGGCCGCCATCACCGCGCCGAGCACGGCCGGCAGGCCGCCACCGGTGGGGCTGACGACGATGGCCACCATGGTGGCGACACCGGCAAAGGAGACGCCCTGCACGAGGGGCAGGCGGCAGCCGAAAAGGGGCAGTCCCAAGGTCTGCAGGATGGTAGCAAGACCGCCCGCGAACAGCGAGGCGGTGATCAGCATGCCGACTTCTTCAGGCGCCAGGCCGGCCGCCTGGCCGACGATCAGGGGGACGGCAACGATGCCGCCATACATGGTCAGGACATGCTGCAGGCCATAGGCCAGGTTGGCGCCGATGCCCAGATTCTCGTCTTCGGGGCGCTGCAAGGCAGGGGCAGCGGTGCCGATGGATGTTGAACTCAAGCCGGTTTCCTCCTTCACGCGTTCTTATCGAATGCAATTCCCGGACCAGACGAGCGCGAGGCGATGCCACGACGGCCTGTCAGCCCATGCGGGGGAAGCCCGCATGCAAAACGGGTACTTGGCCTGCTGCTCATCGTCCGCGCGGGGACGCAGGCAATGGCGGACAGGCATGGCGTAGCGAGTGGTGCGCCGCGGCACTTTCAAGAGCCTCGGGCGAAGGAGTGCAGCGTTCCGGTCTCCCTTGGCCAGCATGCACTCGAAGAATTGACTTCGTTCTATTGATTGCAGCTATGATCCAACAGGATAGAAGCTGTTGGAAGTAGGCCCCGATCGGAAGGACTTCCGCGCCGGATGTGATAATGCCTGTGTAGCGCGGCAGGCGGCCTGCGACGAATATTGCGGCACCGTCGTCAATACGATGCGGCTACTCGGCTGCCGCAGCCAAGGCGCGAGCCGGATCTGTCAGATTGAATGACAGGCTGCGATCCTAAAGCAAAAAGCGCTTGAGCGTAAACGCTCCTTTGTTTGAACGCATCTTTGCGGAGGGGCTTTCCTCACGCCGCAAAGTGCTTCGATGCGATCAGCGGCCGGAGGCAAACCACCAGCGGCTCTTGTTGCGCGAGGCAATCTGGCTGCTGGCCTTGCCGTTTCCGGTGACGACCACCAGCCTGTTGACCTCGCCGTTGCGATAGGCGCGCAGGAAGCGAGCATAGTCCTTGAAGGATACGCAACCGTTCGAATCGCCGCGCGGTCCGAGCATGTAGGTGTGCGCCAGCAGGCCGTCGCGGCCGAGGACGGTACCGGATCCGCCGGCAGGGATCATGCGCAGCGCGGCAACGCCATGAAACAGGGCTTCGCGGGGCCTGAGGTCATAGGTCTGGGGCGGCGTGGCGCCCCGGTTCTTCACATGCACCGAGCCGGGATCGTCGAGGAATGGCCCGAGGCCGGAATGGGCTTCCAGGCGCTCGCCGCTGGGCAGATAGACCGTGCGGGCGGAGATGTCATAGACCGCGGTGCGATTGCCGGCCACCGGCCGAGACAGCGGCGCTTCGATGGTGGGGCGGTCGAGAGGGCGTCCCTCATCGGGGGCAATGGAGGCAAGGGCTGTCAGGGGGATGGCCGGACGGGTGGGCGGTAGCGGCACCAGATCGGCCGGATCGCCTTCGGCAAAGCGACTGTCAATCTGGCTGCCATCGATTTGGCCGTCACCGGTCGGGCGGATCGGTGGCAGGGGCAGGGCTTCGGCAGAGGCTTCGGGCAGGCTGCCGGTGACGACGACATCCGGCGCCACCTGCTCCGCCGGCGGCGAAGGCAGGGCCGCGACCGTCTGTACGGAACGAATGACGGGAAGGGCCTCGTGCGTGCCGTCGGCATCCGGGGCAAAGGACATCAGGCTGGCCAGCACGGGTGAGGCCGGGTGAACGCGTCCGCCCGGGGCGGGCAGACGCACGCCCTCCGCGATTTCGGGGCCGGTGTTGTCGGGGGCGGGTTCGGCAGCGGCGACCGGAGTCTCGTGTTCCGTGGGGCGGGGCGCCGGCCGGAGCACGCCCGCCTGCACCAGAGCCTTGGGGGCGAAGGGATCTTCGGCGCGTAGTTGGAGATGGGCAGGCCTGGAGGCCGAGACCATCGAGGGCGCCACCAACGCGATCGCTGTCCAGGCCGCGGCGGTCGCTCCGAAACAAAGGCCCGCAAGTGCCATCCAGCCGGCGGTGTTCCGGCGTGGCCTTCGGCCTCGGACATGGCTGCCGGGAGAACGGGCGTGGGTCATGTTACTCGCTTCCGGACGGCCAGGCGGCCTTGCGGCGCGAGGACCTTCGGTTGGGTACTGAATGCGGTTGCTGGCGAGGGGAAACGCCTCGCGTCATCGATCCGCCGATCGACCCGCAAATCTTTGCCCAATCTTGGTAACCAAACCCTTTACATCCGAGCCCGGATTGTCCCGTTCGCGCGATTGTGCAGCTCGTTAGCCGCGGCCATCGGCAGAAAGACGGCGCGAGTGACCGTGTCCATGACGATACCGGGCGGGCTCGTGGACCGGGAACGCTGCAATCATACGATGCCCGGCACACCCTCCGGCGGTACCGAAAGCAGGGCTGCCAGCGTGTTGAGGCCCTGGCGCAGGGCATCCTGGCTCGGCGCCGCACCGAGCGAGATGCGCAGGGCTGGTGGCGGGGCGCCGACGGCGAAGGCAGCGCTGCCGACCAAAGCAAGTCCGGCCTTGCGGGCGACCGCGCTGAGATCGGCACCGACCCAGGCTGAAGGCAGGCTGAGCCAGAGATGCTGTGCATCGGAGGCTGCGCGATAGGCGAAGCCGTTCAGCGCCGTCGCGGCGACCGTCTGGCGCGCGTGGTTCTCACGGCGGATGGCGGCAGTCAGGCGCGCCATCGTGCCGTCCTTGATCCAGGCGGTCGCCAAGCCAGCCATCAGAGGTGGCGCCATCAAATTGATGATCCGGGTCTGGGCGGTGATTTCGAGCGCCTCGGCCTGGCCCGGCGTGACGACATAGGCCAATCTCAGCGCGGGCGTCGCGCATTTTGACAGTGTGGCGACATGCCAGCTCCGCTCGGGAGCGAGGGCTGCGAGCGGAGGCGGGCTCTGCTCGGGCAGGGCGCCATAGGCGTCGTCCTCGATGAAGGCGATGTCGTGCTTGCGTGCGATGGCGACCAGGGCCTGCCGGCGCTCGGCGGACAAGGTCGCGGTGGTCGGGTTGTCGAGCGTCGGTACGCAATAGAGCGCCCTCGGCCGACTCGTTCGGCAGAGTTCTTCGAACGCGTCGGGAAGCAGGCCATCCCCGTCGGTGCGCACCGATGCCAGCCTCACGCCGCAGCGGGCGGCCACCGAGCGTAGGCCGGGATAGGTGACTTCAGGCGCCGCCAGCACGGAGCCCGGCTCGAGCAGGGCCGAGACCACGGCGAAGAGGGCGGCTTGCGAGCCGGAGGTCACCACCAGCCGCTCGGGTGCGACCGGCCCGAGGCGGGGCGCCAGGAAGCGTGCACCGGCCGCACGGTCGCCGGGAATGCCGGCATTGTCCTGATAATGCAGCCGCGCCAGCGCATGGGGCGAGGCGAGGACGGTGGCGATGCCTTCGGCGATGGCCTCGCGCAGCCCGGCCTCGGCCGGCTGGGGCGGCATGTTCATGCTCAGATCGATCAGGGCCATCGCCTCGGCCGAGCGGGGTTCGTCGACGATCACGCGGGGAGGCACGATCCTGGCAAGGCTGACGATGGTGCCTCGCTTGGTGTTGCCCTCCACGAGTCCGGCACGGCGAACCTCGTTGAAGGCCCGCGTCACCGTGGTGAGATCGACACCCAGCGCCTTGGCGAGCTGGCGCTGCGGCGGCAATTGCACGCCCGGCGCCAGGCGTCCTGAGCGGATATCTGCCGAGAGTGCCTGGGCAATGGCGAGATATTTAGGCGCGTCGCGGGCCAGTTCGGCGGGGAGCCAGAATGCCGCAGGCAAATTGTCTTGCATTTGTATGCCTACAATAATACAAAGAATGTGCTGATCGTCCGAGAAAATCGTAGGATTTTGATTTTTAAGGGCCGATCTCCTGATTCTTGTAGGCAGGATAGCGATATTTGTATGGAATATCAATCCATACATTTGATGCGGACGAAGGAGCTCTTCGATGGAAGAACAATCGGCAGCCTCTCAATCGATCTGGCGCTGCGGCATGCGTGGCCGCTGCCCGCGTTGCGGACAGGGCAAGCTCTTCAACGGCTTCCTGACGATCGCTCCCAAATGCAACGCCTGCGGGCTCGATTATTCCTTCGCCGATCCGGCGGATGGGCCGGCCTTCTTCGTAATGATGACCATGGCTTTTCCGGCCACCGGCTTCGGCATGTGGATGGAACTGAGCTTCGAGCCGCCGCTCTGGGTGCATTTCGTCACCACGCTGCCCTTCCTGCTGCTCTCCTGCATCCCGATCCTGCGCCCGATCAAGGGTGTGCTGGTGGCGAGCCAATATATCAACAAGGCGGAGGAGGGGCGCCTGGTGCCGCCGGACGAGGTCCTGCAAGAGCCGCCGCGCCTGGCTCGGCAGAACTGAAGGGGCCCGCGGTTGCCTCTTCCGGTTGCAATGGGTCAGAATGGCGGGCCTCTCCAAGAGCAAATGCTCAATCGACTGAAACAGCTGGGCTCGCCGTATGTATTCGTCCTTCGCCGCTCCCATATCGCCGCGCGATTTCCATGACCACATCTATGCCGGTGAGATTGCCCGTTTCGCCGGACTGATGCCGATGCAGGCATTGGTGGCCTTCACGCGGAGCCTGCTGGAAGATGCTTTCCATCCGCATCAGCCGACCGAGATTCATCGCCATCTGCCCCATGACAGGCAGGTCGAGGAGTTTTCCCGGCTGCAGAAGGCGTTCGTCCAATCCGCGGAGGTCAAGCGCCTGTGGGGTGAGGTCTTCGCGACGCTCGGGCTCGATCCGGAGAAACTCGCCCGTGACCGGCTGCATCTTCGCTTCCAGCCTCATCAGGCTCCCGCTGTGAACCTGCCGAGGGCGCGCAGCACCGCCACCATCGCCTTCCATCGCGACACCTGGGGCTCCAACCTCTATGCGCAGACCAATTGGTGGGCGCCGATCTATCCGATCACGGCCGGGCGCACCTTTGCAATCTATCCGGATCTGTGGACCCGGGCGGTACCCAATAACAGCGCCTCCTTCGATCTCGAGGCCGTGCTGGCCCGCTCCAGGATCGCGGGCCGCCATGCCGTCGATGCCGATGATGCCATTCCGCATCTGAGCGCACCGGTGGATGTCGGAGCGGTCGAGCCGGTGGTGATCGAACCGGGCGAGATAATCGCCTTTTCCAGTGCGCATGCGCATGCCGGCGTGCCCAATAGCACCGATTTCACGCGCATTTCGCTGGAGACGAGGACGCTCTGGATCGAGGATGTCGTGGCTGGGCGCGGCGCTCCCAATGTGGATGGCGACGCGCCCTGGATGGCACCCGGGTGGTTCCGGCGCGTCAGTGATGGCGCCAGGCTGACGGAACTCCTAGGGCTCAATGCCCTCGAGCCTTATCGGCGCGAAAGCCCGGTGACCTGAGGGCCGGCCGTCGTAGCGCTCAGGTCGCCTGCTCTGCCTCGTGCCGATTGCGATGGCCGCTCATCGATGCCCCGGCATTATGCGGCAGCTTGGCGCTCACCGGCGAAGCCAACAGTGAAATAGCGGTGACGAACAGGAACGCCATCGAGAAATCGGTCAACGTGGCGTGTTCGTGCCCCAGCACCAGCTTGGAGCCGGTCAGAGCGAGGGCGCCGGCGCAGATGCCGAAGGACAGCATCAACTGCTGGAAGGTGGTGTAGAAGCTGTTGGCCGATGATGTGCGGGTCGGCGGAATGTCATCGTAGCAGACGGTGTTGTAGGCGGTGAACTGCAGCGACATCGAGAAGCCGCAGACCAGCAGCACGGCGAAGATGGCCCAATGCGGCCAGTCGGGACGGAACAGGGCGCAGGCCGCATAGAGCAGGCTGGAAAACAGGCTGTTCCAGATCAATGTGGTGCGAAAGCCGAACCGCTTGAGGATCGGCTTGGCTGCCGCCTTCATCAGCATGGAGCCGCAGGCGGTGGCGAAGGTAAGCAGGCCACTCTCCACTGCCGACATGCCGAAGCCGATCTGCATCATCAGCGGCAGCAGGAAGGGCTGGGCGCCTTGCGTGATGCGCGAGAGCGAGCCGGCGACCAGCGAGACGCGGAAGGTGCGCACCCGCATCAGCGTCAGATCGAGGATCGGGGCGAAGTCGCGTGGTTTGCGGGCATGGACGATGTAAACAGCGCCGCTGACGACGCCGATCACCAGCAGTGCGATGGCGAGCGGCGCTTCCTCGGCGCTGCCGCGGCTGGTCATTTCGAAGCCGAACAGCAGGCAGGCGAGCGAAACACCCGAGAGCACGAAGCCTTTCATGTCGAAGGGCTCGCGCTTGTCCTCCTTCATGTTGGGAATGAAGATCTGGGTCAGCACCAGCCCGAGCAGGCCGATCGGGATGTTGATGTAGAAGATCCAGCGCCAGTCGAGGAAGGTGACGATGAAGCCCCCGACTGGCGGGCCGAGGATTGGGCCGATCAGCGCCGGCACCAGCAGCCAGCCCATGGCGGAGACGAGGTCCGATTTGTCGACGGTACGCAGCAGCACCAGACGGCCGACCGGCACCATCATCGCGCCGCCCGCGCCCTGCAGCAGCCGCGCGGCGACGAGGACGGGCAGGGTCGGTGCCCAGGCGCACAGGATCGAGCCGAGCATGAACACGGCGATGGCGATGGAAAATACGCTGCGGGCGCCATAGCGGTCGGCGATCTTGCCGCTGGCGGGAATCAGCACTGCCAGGCTGAGCAGATAGGACGTCAGCGCGATGCTCATATGGGCCGGCGAGACGTCGAAGGAGTTTGCCATGGTGGGCAGGGCGGTCGCCAGGATGGTGGCGTCGAGCTGTTCCATGAACATGGCGCTGGCAATGATCAGCGCAGTGGTTCTGAAATTGGGCCGTGCCATTCGAGGCATCAGGCCGGCGGTCACTTCGGACATGGGAGCAGGCAATTCATGACAAGGCCCGTCCCAAAGGGCGGGCCAAAATTGTGGCCGACTCGACGCCGGTCATGACGCTTGGATATTTATAGGCAGGCTTTTGTTCCGACGAAATGGCAAAAGTAGGGAGAGACAACATATAGTTTCGCATAGCTGAATCGCGCTGCGCGAAACACAAGCCACATCGCAGGCGGAAGGAGCCGATGCCGCGAATCCTCCAGATCTTATCTGCATGTATAAGATATTATCTGATTGGATCAGGCTCATCGGAAAAGAGCCGAATTCTCTCGAAATTTTTGCTGTTTTCGCGAGTGATTGGTGCTTTCGCGCTTGATTTTTGTCGTTTTCGGGCGGCATAAGCCTAGTCATGGAGAAGGGGATGGGCCCCTTCCTTCAAGAACCGGACATGCCGTTGCCGACCAGTTTCAACATCTTTGCGTTTGCGGATGACGCCTCCCAATTGCCGGCCCTGGTGCCGAGCATGGGCATGCCTATCTGCAGCTTGGGCAAAGGTGGCGGCAGCGAATTGCCGAATACGAACCGTATGATCGTCGCCCGACTGGCGCTGGATCACACGAGAATCTGAACCGGCGGCAGGGCAGTCCCCTCCGCCTTGATGGCAGGAGGGTATGTACGCGCGCGGCACACTCCAAACAATCCGAAGCAAGCGGCATGTGCGCATGCCCGGGCATGCGTGCATGCCTGTCCAAGCAGAGTTTCCCAGCGCGGCCCTCATAGGCCTCGCCGGGAAACTCTGCAGATGCTCGTATCGCGCAGAGCTGCGTGCACATCATTCTACTGTCATCATTCCGTCTTTTCGTTGCCGGACAACTGTCCAGCTAGACCAGCCAACGGGGCTGGCCGGGAGTCAGACAGCGAAAACCAGCCGCCGGCCGGATAACCGGTCATCCATTCCTCAAACCAGTGCCCAATCCCCGGAGTTCGAGCGTTGAGGTAGTCATGTCGTCCCACCCCGCTTTGATTTTAAATGCCGATTTCAGACCCTTGCGGTATTTCCCGCTCTCGCTGCTGTCGTGGCAGGATGCGCTGCGGGCCGTTTTTCTCGACCGCGTGAGCGTGGTGGCGGAATATGATGCCGTGGTGCGCAGCCCGTCGACGACGATGCGCCTGCCCTCGGTCGTTGCCCTGCGCGACTACCAGAAGGTGGAGCGCATGGTGCCGTTCACCCGCTTCAACCTGTTCCTGCGCGATGGCTTCACCTGCCAATATTGCGGCGATGGCTTCCAGGCGCGCGATTTGCAGTTCGAGCATGTGGTTCCCCGCTCCAAGGGCGGCGCGACCTCGTGGGAGAACATCGTGGCGGCCTGCGGCGACTGCAACGCCCGCAAGGCGGATCGCATGGACATGAAGCCCCTGCGCAAGCCGGCGAGGCCTTCGCCCTGGGAACTCCTGGAGACGAGCCGGCATTATCCGCACAACTATCTGCATGAAAGCTGGGTCGACTATCTCTACTGGGACAGCGAACTGGTTTCGTGAGGATTGGTGGACCGGAGGAGGGCGGTGGCGACACCGCCCTTTTCGCGTCATGGTGGCATGAGCCTGGCGACGCGGGTGGGATCGCAGGGCCCCGGGAGGAGAAAGAGATGCCGAAACTCACCGATTTCAAGGTCTTGACCTTCGATTGCTACGGCACGCTGATCGACTGGGAAACCGGGATCTGGAACGCGCTTCAGCCGCTGCTCAGCGCCAGCGGTCGCGCGATCGGCCGCGAGGAGGCGCTAACCGCCTTTGCCCGCCGCGAGACCGAGCAGGAACTCGAAACGCCATCGTTGCTCTATTCGACCCTGCTTGCCGTCACCCATGCGCGGCTGGCGCAGGACTGGGGCATCGCCGTCCATGCCGACCTGCATGAGCGCTTCGGCGCTTCCGTGCCGGACTGGCCGGCCTTTCCGGATTCGCGTGAGGCGCTCGCCTATCTCAAGCGGCACTACCGGCTGGCCGTACTCTCCAATGTCGACCGTCGCAGCTTCGCCGGCAGCAACACCAAGCTCGGTGGCCTCTTCGATGCGGTCTACACCGCCGAGGATGTAGGCTCCTACAAGCCGGATCCGCGTAATTTCAGCTATCTGCTCGAGCATTTGTCGCTGCAGTTCAGCCTCGAACCGGCCGATGTACTGCATACGGCCCAGAGCCTGCACCACGATCACGTCCCGGCATCGCGGATCGGCCTGGCCCGGGCCTGGCTCGACCGCCGCGCCGGCAAGCACGGCGGTGCCACTTTGGCGGTCGAGGGCGTGCCGGAGCCCGATTTTCACTTCCACAGCCTCGGCGCATTGGCAGAGGCACATCGCAAGGCGCATTCAGGCTGAAGGCGCCTTTCAGGGCGCCCTCGCATGGATCAAGCCCTGTTGGCGCAGATCGCTCCAGAAGGCGTCGGGGATGGCGACGCCGAGCAGGCTGACATTCTCGCGTGCCTGTTCGGGCGTGACGGCGCCCGAGATCACGCTCGCCACGATGGGATGGCGCAGCACGAACTGGAAGGCCGCCGCCTTGAGCGGCACGTTGTGAGCGACGCAGACGGCCTCGATCTTGCGCACCTTCTCGATGATTTCGGGCGCGGCCGGGGTGTAGCGATAGTAGGGCGTGGGCACGCCGGCTCCGGTGGCGAGAATGCCGGAGGCAAAGGGCGAGCCGATCACCACACCGACGCCGCGCTCCTGGCAGAGCGGGAATTCGAGGTCGAGCGGGCCCTGGTCGATCAGCGTATAGGGCATGGCGACCAGGAAGAAATCGAGGTCGAAGCGCTTGAGCATTTCGGGAATGGTGCCGAGCACATTGACGCCGGCACCGATGCCCCGGATCTCGCCGTAATGCTTGAGCATTTCGAGCGCACGCCAGCCCGAGCGCTCCAGATCGAGGAAATGCTGCGCGACGAGGTCGGCCGAGCCGACATGCGGCACGTCGAGGTCATGGATGAGCAGGAGGTCGATGCGGTTGATGCCGAGCCGCATCTGGCTTTGCTCATAGGCACGCATCACGCCGTCATAGGTGTAGTCGAAGCGCTCCTGAAAGGAGAGGCCGCCATACCAGAACGGGCCCTTGTAATTATCGACGTCCTTGGGGCGGTGGAAGGTGCGCCCGATCTTGGTGGAGAGGATGAAATCGGAGCGCGGCCTTTGCCGAAGTGCCTCGCCGAAACGCAATTCGCTGAGGCCGCGGCCGTACCAGGGCGAGGTATCGAAATAGCGGATGCCGGCATCCCAAGCGCCCCTGAAGGTGGCGCGGACTTTCTCCTCGTCGAGATTCTCGAACATGTCCCCCATCGGGCCGCCGCCGAGGCCGACGGGCGTGAGCATGACGGAGGTCTTGCCGAGCCGGCGCGGCGCGGCATTGCCGGGCATGATGGGGAGTTGCATGGGTTCCGTCCCTGGGATTTTGAAGATGGATTCTGATTTGTCGGACAATGGTAATGGCAAACGCCGTCCTGTCCAGAGGGGGACGGCGATATCACGCCTGCGCCAGCCTTGCCCTCGCCGTGCGCAGGATCGAGGCGGTGATGTCCTTGAGCCCCTTTTCGACGGCCCGGCTCCAGTGCCAGTAGAGCGGCACCATTAGCTGCGAGCCGGGACGTATCGCAACGAGGGATCCCTGCTCGAGATGGGCCTTTACCAACGATAGCGGATTCATGCCCCAGCCGAGCCCGGCCAGGGCGCCGTCGACAAAGGCGCCGGAGGAGGGAATCCAATGGCTGGGCCGGCTGATAGGCCGGCCGAAAGTCTCGACCAGCCAGCGGTCCTGCAGCGCGTCCTTGGTGTTGAAGGTGAGGCAAGGGGCGTGCCGCACCGCTTCCTCGTCGAGACCGTCGGGGAACCAGCGGCGCATGAAGGCGGGGCTGGCGGTGGCGACATAGGTCTGCATGCCCAAGGCGCGGCTGCTACAGCCCTGTACGGGCCCCGGAGCGATGCCCACCGCCGCGCTGACTTCGCCGCGCCGCAGCCATTCGGCCGTGTTGCTTTCATCGTCGAGCACGAGATCGAACAGGCGCCCCTCCAACCCGGACAATGCGGGGAGGAACCAGGTCGCCAGGCTGTCGGCATTGACGGCGATGCGCACGGTGGGAGCCGGGCCGGATGGCACCAGGCCGCCGAGCTCGCTGCGCAGGCTATGCTCCATCAGGCCGACTTCCTCTGCATGGCGGCAGAGGCGTTTGCCGGCTGGCGTCGCCGTGCAGGGCTGCCCCCTGACGATCAGGCCGGTGCCGAGGCGTTCCTCCAGCAACTTCACGCGCTGGGAGATCGCCGAGGGCGTCACGCCAATTTCCTGCGCGGCTTTGTCGAAGGAACCGCTGCGCACCACGGCAGCCACGGCTTCCAGCAGGGCATAGTCCAGCATGGATTAATTTTCCTAATCCAATAGTAAATTATTTAAATTTTCTAATCCGGCCGAGATGTGTAGTCAAACCCTGCTCCGGCGACGACACCGGCGCATGCTCTGAAGGGGAGACCATGACCAACGCGCTCATATCCGGATTCCTGCTCGGCCTCAGCCTGATCGTGGCGATCGGTGCGCAGAACGCCTTCGTGCTGCGGCAGGGCCTGCGACGTGAGCATGTGTTCTGGGTCAGCCTCACCTGTGCCTTGTCGGATGCCGTGCTGATCAGCGCCGGGGTGGCCGGTTTCGGCGCGGTCGGCGTGGCCGTGCCCTGGATCGAGCCGGTGATGCGCTATGGCGGGGCCGCTTTCCTGGTGCTCTATGGCCTGCGAAGCTTCCGTTCCGCCCTTGCCGATCATGGCGGGCTCGATCCGGCCGAGGGCGCCGGACTGGGATTGGGGCGGGCCCTCATGACCTGCCTCGCCTTCACCTGGCTCAACCCCCATGTCTATCTCGACACGGTGGTGCTGCTTGGCTCGATTTCCACGCAATATCCGAATGCCAAGACCGCCTTCGGCATCGGTGCGGTCTGCGCCTCCTTCCTGTTCTTCTTCTCGCTCGGTTATGGCGCCCGCCTGCTGCGCCCGCTCTTCGCCCGGCCGGGCGCCTGGCGGGTGCTGGACGGGCTGATCGGCATGACCATGTGCGGATTGGCGCTGAAGTTGGTGATGTGAGGATGCAGGCCGGACTTCAGACCGGCCTGCATCCTCATTCCTCGTCCTTCAACCGGTAGCCGATGCCGGGCTCCGTCTGGATGATGCGGGGATTGGCGGGATCGCGTTCGATCTTGGTCCTGAGCTGGCCGATGAAGACGCGCAGATAATGCAGGTCCTCGACATGCGCCGGGCCCCACACCGAGGTCAGCAATTGGCGATGGGTGACGACGCGGCCGGCATGGCGCGCCAGCATGGCGAGCAGGTCATATTCCTTGGGCGTGACGCGAACGGCCTCGCCGTCGCGGCTCACCAGCCGTTTCAGCGTGTCGATGACGAGGCCGTCGCTCTCGAAGCGGGTGGCGTTGCCCTCGTCATGGGCCCGATGGCGCAGGGCGGTGCGGATGCGGGCGATCAATTCGCCGATACCAAAGGGCTTTTCAACATAGTCGTCGGCGCCGAGATCGAGAGCGGCGATCTTCTCGGTCTCGCGGTCGCGGGCCGACAGCACGATGACAGGCACTTTCGACCACTCGCGTACCTTGGTGATGATGTCCTTGCCGTCCATGTCGGGCAGGCCGAGATCGAGGATGACGAGATCCGGCGCGGCGGTGGCGATCAGGCGCATGGCGTCGGCGCCGTTGACGGCCGGCGTCACCTCATAGCCGGCGGCGATCAACGCCGGTTTGAGGAAACGCTGGATCTGCGGCTCGTCGTCGACAACCAGAATGTGCATAAGACGGGAAACTCTTGGTGTGCCGGTCTTTAGAGCTCCATCAAGTGATGGAACGAGACCGGCATGGCAGCGGAGAATGCCGGTCTGAAGACCGGCACACCGGAAAGGTACACGCCATCATGCCCCGACCGGCAGGCGAATGACAATGCGGGTGCCGCGTTTGCGCACGGCCGGACTCTCGGCGGTGATGGTGCCGCCCATGGCTTCGATGAAGCCGCGGCTGATCGAGAGGCCGAGACCCGTGCCCGGCGCGCGGCCGTCGACCTTGCCCCGCCGATAGAACTTGTCGAAGATCTTCTCCAGGTCGTCAGGCGGAATGCCCTTGCCCTGATCGGTGATGGTAACAACCACCTCGGCATCCTCGCGTCGGGCGAAAACGGCGGTCGAGGAATCCTCCCCGCCATATTTGTGGGCATTGTCGAGCAGGTTGAACAGGACCTGGCCGAGCAGGGCCTGGTCGCCGCGCACGGGCGGCAGGTCGGTCGCTAGGCTGGTCTCGATCAGGCGGGTTGGGAAAGCTTTGCGGGCGCGATCCACCGCGGCGCGGACGACATCGGCCACGTCGATGAAATCGCGCCGTGCATTGAGGGCACCCGCTTCGAGGCGACTCATGTCGAGGAGATTGGCGACGAAGCGGCTGAGCCGGGCCGCCTCTTCCTCGATGGAAGCAAGCAGATCGTCGCGGCTTTCCTCGCTCATCTTGGTGCCGAGCTGGCGCAGCGTGGTGACGGCACCGGTGATGGAGGCCAGTGGTGTACGCAAATCGTGCGAGAGGGAGGAGAGCAGGGCGCTGCGAAGCTTCTCGCTTTCCTCGAGGGCGGCGGTACGCACATTCTCTTTGGCGAGCTTTGCCCTGTCGATGGCGATGGCGGTCTGGTCGAGAATGGCAACGAGAATGCGCTCCTCGGCCGGCGAGAGCGGTTCAGCTCCTTCGAGCTGGGCCAGGCCGAGCACGCCGACGGCCCCGTTCGGGGTGAGGATCGGCCTGAATTCGAAGGCGATGTTGGGCAGGGTACCCGTGCCCCGGCCGGCAATTTCCCTCTTCTCGAACGCCCAGCGCAGCGCCGTCATGTCGGTGGTGTCGAGGCTGATGTCCGGCGGCCAGGCGGCGGCGACGCTGAGCTCGTCGTCCTGCGGCACGGCGATGACGACGCGTCCGTGCAGCGTCGCCTGGGCATGGGCGACGGCGGCCCAGAGCACATCGTCCAGGCTGGTGATGCCCGAGAGTTTACGGGAGAACTCGTAGAGCGACATGATGTTGGCGGCGCGCCGCCCTTCGCCCTCCGCCCGCTCGCGTACTCGCCCGGCGAGGTCGCCCGCCACCACGGCCACGATCAGGAACACCGCGAGGGCGAAGACTTCGTGCGGCTCGGCGATGGTGAAGTTGTAGAGGGGCGGGATGAAGAAGAAATTATAGGCGAAGAAGGACAGGACCGCCGCGGTGATGGCGCTCCAGCGCCCGACCGTGAGGGCGCTGGCGAGCACCGCCATGAGGAACAGCATCGAGGCATTGGGCAGATAAACGAAATGCCTGAGGCCGATACCAATGCCGACGGCTGCCGCAACGCAGGCCACCGCCATGGCGAGCCCGGCCAGCGAGGGCTGCAGGGCAATCCGGCGCCACCATCGTCGCGCCGGCGGGGCTTCGGCCATGGTGTTGGTGATGATGGTGACGTTGATCTCTTCGGAGCGGTGCAGGAGGTCGTCGGCCAAAGAGCGCCCGGTCAGGCGCTGCCACCAGCTCGACTTGCCGCTGCCCAGCACGATCTGCGTGACGTTTTCGGCCCTGGCCAGCCTGAGAATCTCGCCGACATAATCGTGGCCGTTGAGCCGCCGCACCTCCGCGCCCAGGCGCTCGGCAAGGCGTAGATTGGCCTCGAGCTGGGCAAGCGCCTCCCCACCGGCCTCCTGTCCCGGGCGCTCAACCGTAACGGCCAGCCAATCGGCGTTCAGCCCGGTGGCCAAGCGCCCGGCCGCCCGTACGACCTGCTGGGAAAAATTGTCGGAGCCGATGCAGACGATCAGCCTGTCTGCCGTCTCCCATGGGCCTTCGATGGCATTCTGGCGCAGATAGGCCAGCATCTGGTCGTCGACGCGTTCCGTGGTCCGCCGCAGGGCAAGCTCGCGCAGGGCGGTGAGGTTGCCGGGCTTGAAGAAGCCGTCGGCGGCGCGCTTGGCGTTATCGGGCAGATAGACCTTGCCGTCCTCCAGGCGCTGGATCAGTTCGGTGGGCGTGATGTCGACGACGATGACCTCGTCCGCCTTCTTGATCACGCTGTCGGGGACGCTTTCGCGTACCGTCACCCCCGTGAGGCGCGAGACGACGTCGGTGAGGCTTTCCAGATGCTGGATGTTGAGCGCCGTCCACACGTCGATACCGGCACCGATCAGTTCCTCAACGTCCTGGTAACGCTTGGGATGGCGGCTGTCCGGCGCATTGGTATGGGCAAGTTCGTCGACGATGATCAGGCGCGGCCTGCGGGCGAGCGCGCCATCGATGTCGAACTCCTCGAGCTGACGGCCGCGATAGTCGACCGTCCGCCGTGCCATGATCTCGAGCCCATCCGTCAGGGCGGCCGTCTCGCTGCGGCCATGCGTTTCGACGATGCCGACGACGACGTCGATGCCCGCTTCCTTCTCCCGCCGCGCCCGCGACAGCATGGCGTAGGTCTTGCCGACACCCGGTGCCGCGCCGAGAAAGACGGTGAGGCGGCCGCGACCTTCCCGTCCCGCCAGGGTCAGCAGGGCGTTGGGATCGGGACGTTTGTCGGAGGCAGCGCTTGGCATGGGGCCTCAAATGCGATGTGCCGGTCTTCTAAGCTCCATCGAGAGATGGAGCGGGACCGGCACGATTCGATGCTTCACCAGAGGAAGACCAGCACAACATCACTTCAGCTTGATTGCATCAAGCGCAAGGTTCAGGGCGAGAACATTGACGCGCGGCTCACCGATCACGCCAAAGAGCCGACCTGACGTCTGGGCATCGACCAATGCTTTCACGTCTGCTTCCGGCAGGTTGCGAGCCTTGGCGACCCGCGGGATCTGCAGCACGGCATCGGCTGGCGAGACATCGGGGTCGAGGCCGGATCCCGAGGTCGTCACCGCGTCGGCAGGAACGGCGCCGGTCACGCCCTGCTTGCGCAGGTCCTCGACCGAGGCTGCCACGCGATCGGCCAGCGCCTTGGAGGTCGGGCCGAGATTGGAGCCGGTCGAACCGCTGGCGTTGTAGGGCTGAGACACGGTCTTGCTGGAATCATTGGGATCGGTGCCGGAAGTCGCCGAGGGGCGGCCCTGGAAATAGCGTTCCGACGTGAAGTTCTGGCCGATCAGGGACGAGCCGATCACCGTGTTGTTGCTGGCGATCAGGCTGCCATTGGCCTGGCCGGGCAAGGCGACCTGGGCGATGCCGGTGACGAGCAGCGGATAGACGATGCCCAGCAGCAGGGTGAACAGGGCCATCATCACGATGGCGGGGCGAATATGGGTCAACATGGGCTTGCTCCCTTGGAGCGCGAAAACGGGATTGCCTCGGAAGGCGGGAGCCCTCCCCGTAGGGAGGGGCAGTGCATGGGCCTGGGATCGGTGCTGGCCGGACAGAGCGAGCCAGCGGGCCACGCTCCATCCGTTCCTCATGCGCATCGCCGTCACACCAGATGCAGGGCGGCGACGACCAGGTCGATCAGCTTGATGCCGACGAACGGCACCAGCAGTCCGCCGAGGCCGTAGACCAGGAGGTTGCGCCTGAGCAGCGCGGCAGCGCCGACCGGCCTGTAGGAGACGCCTTTGAGGGCCAGTGGGATCAGGGCGACGATGATCAGGGCATTGAAGATCACAGCCGAGAGGATGGCCGACTGGGGCGAAGCCAGGTTCATGACGTTCAGCGTACCGAGCTCGGGATAGGTCGCGATGAACAAGGCCGGGATGATAGCGAAATATTTGGCGACGTCGTTGGCGATCGAGAAGGTGGTGAGCGAGCCACGCGTCATCAGCAATTGCTTGCCGATGCCGACGATCTCGATCAGCTTGGTGGGGCTGGAGTCGAGGTCGACCATGTTGCCCGCTTCGCGTGCCGCCTGAGTGCCGGTCTGCATGGCGACGCCGACATCGGCCTGGGCCAGCGCCGGCGCGTCATTGGTGCCGTCGCCGCACATGGCGATCAGGCGGCCGCCCGTTTGCTCCTTGCGGATATAGGCGAGCTTTTCCTCAGGCGTCGCCTCGGCCAGGAAGTCGTCGACACCGGCCTCGGAGGCGATCGCGGCCGCGGTGATCGGGTTGTCGCCCGTCACCATGACGGTGCGGATGCCCATCGAACGCAGCTCGGCGAAGCGCTCCTTGATGCCGGGCTTCACCACGTCCTTGAGGTGAACGACACCGAGGACGCGGCTGCCGTCCGTGACGCCGAGGGGGGTTCCGCCCGTGCGGGCCACCTTTTCCACCGCCTGCCGGAAGGCTGATGGTGCCGCCTCCAGCGTGGTGCCGGCGAACTTCACGATGGCATCGACCGCGCCCTTGCGGATGGAGCGTCCGTCGATGTCGATGCCCGACAGGCGGGTCTGGGCGGCGAAGGCGATGGTGGTGATTGCCTTGCAGGTCAGGTCCGGCTGAGTCAGGCCATATTCGCCCTGGGCGAGCGCGATGATGGAACGGCCCTCGGGCGTCTCGTCGGCGAGGCTGGCCAGGAGCACGGCCTCGGCCAGATCCTGTTCGCTGACGCCCGGCACCGGCAGGAACTCGGTCGCCATGCGGTTACCGAAGGTGATGGTGCCTGTCTTGTCGAGCAGCAGGGTGTCGACGTCGCCGGCGGCCTCGACCGCGCGACCGGAGGTCGCCACCACGTTGAAGCGGATCAGGCGGTCCATACCGGCGATACCGATGGCCGAAAGCAGGCCGCCGATGGTGGTGGGGATGAGGGTGACCAACAGCGCCACCAGCACTGTGATGGAGAGCAGCGTGCCGGAGTAGCCGGCAAGGCCCCAGAGCGTGACCACGGCGATCAGGAAGATCAACGTCATGCCCGACAGCAGGATCGACAGGGCGATCTCGTTGGGGGTCTTCTGGCGCTCGGCGCCCTCGACCAGCGCGATCATGCGATCGATGAAGGAGGAGCCGGGCTGGGTGGTGATGCGCACCTTGATCCAGTCCGACAGCACCTGCGTGCCGCCGGTGACGGCGGAGCGGTCGCCGCCGGATTCGCGGATCACCGGGGCGGATTCGCCGGTGATGGCGCTTTCGTTCACCGACGCGACGCCCTCGATCACCTCGCCGTCGCCGGGGATGAGATCACCGGCTTCGACGATGACGATGTCGCCAACCACGAGCTTGGTGGCGTCGATCACCTGGAAGTTTCCCAAGGCGGCCGCGGCCGAAGGCATGCGCTTGGCCTTGAGGTCGGACTTGGTGCGCTTGAGGCTCTCGGCCTGCGCCTTGCCGCGCCCTTCAGCCACGGCTTCGGCGAAGGTGGCGAACAGCACGGTGAACCACAGCCAGGCGGCGATCTGGGCACTGAAGCCGACGCCGGCCCCGGTGAAGGCGTCACGCAGGCTGAGCACGGTGACCAGGGCGGCCACGACCTCGGTGACGAAGATCACCGGATTGCGGACGAGCAGCCTGGGATCGAGCTTGACGAAGGCATCCTTGATCGCCGGCAGCAGGATGGCCGCGTCGAACATGGAGGGGGAAGTGGGTTTGGAAGACATGACAGCCGTTCCTTAGAAAGTTTTGCCGGCGAGCATGACGAAGTGCTCGACGATCGGCCCCAGCGCGAGCGCCGGGAAGAATTGCAGGCCGCCGACGATCAGGATGACGCCGACCAGCAGGCCGACGAACAGCGGCGTGTGGGTCGGGAACGTACCGGCCGAGGCAGGCACCTTGGTCTTGGCGGCCAGGGAGCCTGCAATCGCCATCACCGGCACGACATAGGCAAAGCGTCCCAGCAGCATGGCGATGCCGAGCGTCGCGTTGAACCAGGGCGTATTGGCCGAGAGGCTGCCGAAGGCCGAACCGTTATTGGCGGTCGTCGAAGTGTAGGCGTAGAGCAGTTCGGAGAGGCCGTGCGGGCCGGCGTTGCCGAGCTGCGACAGGGCGAAGGGCGCCATGGCCGAGATCGCAGTGAAGCCGAGGATCGCGGTGGGCAGGATCAGGATCGCCATCACGGCGAATTTCATCTCGCGCGACTCGATCTTCTTGCCGAGGAACTCCGGCGTGCGGCCGACCATCAGGCCGGCGATGAACACGCTGAGGATGGCAAAGACGATCATGCCATAGAGGCCCGAGCCGACGCCGCCAGGCAGGATTTCGCCGAGCTGCATCAGAAACATCGGGATGAGGCCGCCGAGTGGGGTCAGCGAGGAATGCATGGCGTTGACGGCGCCACAGGAAACGCCGGTGGTGACGGCGACGAAGACGGCGGTCATGGCCTGGCCGAAGCGGATCTCCTTGCCTTCCATGTTGCCGAGGGCCCCGTCGAGGCCGAGATGCGCCAGGATCGGATTGCCCGCCGTTTCAGACCAGTAGACCACGGCGGCGCCGGCGATCAGGATGACAGCCATGGCAGACAGCAGGGCCCAGCCCTGGCGGCGCACCCCAACCATCTGGCCAAAGGTGTAGGTCAGGGCCGCGGCGATGGCGAGCATCGAGAAGATCGACAGGTAGTTGGCGAGAGCCGTCGGGTTCTCGAAGGGATGGGCCGAGTTGGCATTGAAGAAGCCGCCACCATTGGTACCGAGCTGCTTGATCGCTTCCTGGCTCGCCATCGGTCCCATGGCAATGGTCTGCTTGGCGCCTTCCAGCGTGGTGACATCGACACTGGCCTGCAGGGTCTGCGGGATGCCCATGGCGACGAAGGCAAGCGCCACGATGATGGCGATGGGCAGCAGCACATAGAGCGTGGAGCGGGTGAGATCGACCCAGAAATTGCCGAGCGTCGCCGCGCTCGAACGTGCAAAGGCCCGGGTAAGGGCGATGGCAAGTGCGATGCCGGTGGCGGCCGAGACGAAATTGTGCACGGTGAGCCCAGCCATCTGGCTGAAATGGCTCATGGTGCTTTCGCCGGCATAGTTCTGCCAGTTGGTGTTGGTGACGAAGCTGATCGCCGTATTGAAGGACAGATCCGGCGGCAGATTGTCGAAACCCTGCGGGTTGAGCGGCAGATAGGCCTGCAGCCGGAAGATCGCGTAGAGCGAGGCGAAGCCTGCCATGCTGAAAAACAACATGGCGAGCGTATAGGCGAGCCAACCTTGCTCCCGGGCGGGATCGATGCCGGAAAGTTTGTAGAAACCCTTCTCGACGGGCGCCAGGACGGGCGAGAGGAAGGTTCTCTCACCGGTGAAGACACGGGCCATATAGGCACCCAGTGGCTTCACCGCTATGAGCACCAGGGCGAACAGAAGGATGATCTGAAGCCATCCGTTCAGGGACATGGAAATTCTCCAAAAGAGCACGGGCCCCGCCAATTCTCTCGCGAGAACGGTTTCTCTCGAGAGATCGGCGTGGGGCCCGGAAAAGAGGGGACGAGCAGGGAGCGGGGCCGTTTCCCGATGAGCCGGCCCCGCTCCCGTCACGCGCCATCGCGCCGGCGCGGGGGCGGCCGGCGAAGAAAGGCGGTGAAGCCGTAAAACTCAGAAGCGTTCGGGGCGCACCAGCGTGAACACGAGATAGGCGCCGAGCAGGACGGCCACGAGGAGGCCAAGGAGGGGATCGAACATGATGCGCCTCACAGCCTGTCGAGGACGCGGGCATAAAGGACCATCAGGAACAGGCCACCAAGCCCCAGCGCCACATAGGCAAGATCTAGCATGACAAAACTCCAACCCGATTGGGCATGGGTCTGGTTTGCCACCAAAGCGCGTCAGGGTTCGATTCCGATTATCGGGCCCCGGCATAAGGAAAGTGTAAGGATGGGCCGGGTCGTCGCCGGGGCTGGAGCAGGGCTAACACTTCCCAGTTGCGTTGGCATGAGAGAGCGCCGGATATACGGAGTGTCAGCCTCACAGTTCCATCAGGTGATGGAGCAGGGCTGACATCCTTTGCCGGCAAGCGCTTTTTTCAAGATGTCAGCCAGGAGGCTGACACTCCAAACTCCTTCGAAGGAAAACACAACGATCGTGCTAAGGCAGAAATGGATTGACGATCCGCAGGCGCCCGTCGATGAACAGGCCGTTCTGCATGTCCTCGGACCACAGCCTGTCGCAGTTGCTCGTCAGGGCTGCCGCGACGATCATGGCATCGTAGACGGAGAGCTTGTAGCGTTCGGCTAGGTCGATCCCGGTCCCATGGATCTCGACGGTGTTGGGCACCACCTGCAATAGGCTGCGCAAAGGCGACAGGAACTGCCGCGTTTCCTGCCATGACATGGCGAGTTTGCAGCGGATCACATTGGCGATTTCGTTCAGGACCTGAACGCTGATCGTGCCGCCCGCGAGGAGGAGCTTTTCTGCCCGATCCGCCTTGCTCGTATCCGACGAGGCCAGGTAGAGCAGGATATTCGTGTCGAAGAAATCACCGGGCATCGGCGCTATCGCGCATTTGCTTCATCACGGTCGAAGGTGAAATCCGCAGGCAGCCTTCCGCGAAACGCCCGCAACCGGCGCAGCAACTCTTCGCGACCAGGCTTGCGGGCGATTTCCAACCGACGCTCTTCGGCGATATGGACTTCGATCTCGTCGCCCTCTTTCAACTGGAGAGCCTCGACCACGACGGCGGGGATGCGAACAGCCAGGCTATTGCCCCATTTAGCGACCTGCATGAATATGGCTCCGGATATACATGCTGTAATATGTATAGGGTCTGGTCGCCCGTCAACCTCGTCCCAAGCTATCGCGTGCCCGGCGCCCAGTCCGGCGGGGCCAGCTCGAAGCCTTCGAAGCGGAAGCCGGGGGCAACCGTGCAGCCGACCAGGGTCCAGTCGCCGAGGCTACGGGCCGCCTGCCACACGCCCGTCGGCACCACGCCTTGTGGCCGCTGGCCGGCGTCGAAGTCGGTGCCGAGAATCAGGCGCTCGGTGGTCGCGCCATCGGCCGAGAGGTCGAGGGCCAGTGGCGCGCCGGCATGGAAATGCCAGATCTCGGCGGCGTCGACCCGATGCCAATGCGAACGCTCGCCCGCCTGGAGCAGGTAGTAGATCGCGGTCGAAGCCGGCCTGTCGCCGTGGAGAGTGCCGTCGGAGAAGGTGCTGGCATAATGGCCGCCTTCGGGATGGGGCTGCATGTCGAGGAGGGCGATGATCTCGGCGGCGGTCGTCATGGTCATTCCTGTTGTTTTGCGAGGATATCGTGCCCGAGCGCTCCCGCCGGTCGCGACAGGAGTATCCCGGTGCGTTCTTTTGCCCGATCAGAACCGGTTCTTGCGCTCGCGCAATTCGGTGAACACGGCGACAGGATCTGATCCCGCCAGCCCGATCGCCTCGGCAACGCCGGGATCATCGGCGCGCAGGAAGGGGTTTTCGCGCTTCTCGGCGCCAAGAAGGACTGGCAGGGTGAAGCGGTGGGCACCACGCTGCGCCTCGACCTCGGCGGCGCGCCTGGCAAGCGCCTGGTTGGCGGGATCGACCGTGAGGGCGAAGCGCGCATTGGCCAGCGTGTATTCATGTCCGCAATAGAGCTGCGTATCATCGGGCAGGGCCCGCAATTTGAGCAGCGAGCGCCACATGTCCGCCGGCGTGCCCTCGAACAGCCGGCCGCAGCCGAGCGAGAACAGGGTGTCGGCGGCAAACAACAGCTTCTCCTGCCTGAACCAATAGGCGATATGGCCGACTGTGTGGCCGGGCGTGTCGATGATCTCGGCCACGAGGGAACCGACAGCAACGGTATCGCCTTCCCCGACCATCTCGTCGACGGCCGGGATGCGGTGGGCATCGGCCTTGGCCGCCACCACCCGGCAGCCATAGGACGTCTTCAACGCCTCGATGCCCTCGACGTGATCGGCATGATGATGGGTGACCAGGATGTCGGTCAGCCGCCAGCCTCGCCGTTCGAGGGCCGCTTCGATCGCTTCGGCCTCCGGCGCGTCGATGGCCGCGGTGCGTCCGGTCGCCTCGTCGTGGAGCAGTACGCCGAAATTGTCGCTCCGGCACAAGAACAATTCGATCAGCGCGCTCATTCTCACCCTCGCAGCATGCACATTTCCTTGGAGATGCGACTCCTTCTATGCGATTGGCGATGTTAGGTCACGCAAACGATGGCGCGGACCGATGGTGATGAAGGAGCCCAAGGAATGTCCGGCGAACCCGTGGTGATCGGCGATGCGCCTCTGACCATCGATGCGCTGACGGCCGTTGCCCGTGAGCGCCGCCCGGTCGTCCTGTCATCCTCTGCCTGCGAGCGCATCTGCGCGGCGCGCTCGGTGATCGAGCAAGCCATCGCCGAGAACAAACCGGTCTACGGCCTGACCACCGGGCTCGGCGCCGGCGTCGACACCCGGCTCTCGGCCGACGATCTCGCCGCTTTCCAACGGCGTGTCGCTTTTGCCCGCGCGGTCGGCGTGGGTGACGAAATGCCGGTCGCCGAGGTCCGGGCTATGATGGCGGCGCGTATTGCCGGCATGAGTGTTGGCCAGACCGGCGTGTCGCTCGCCGTCGTCGAGGCCCTGGCTGCTGCCCTGAATGCGGGCTTTCATCCCATCGTGCCGTCCATCGGCTCGATCGGGGCGGCCGACCTCGCTCCGCTCGCCCATATGGCCCTGGCGCTGCTCGGTGAAAGCGAGGCCGAATATCGCGGCGAACGCCTGGCCGGCGCCGAGGCGCTGCGGCGGGCCGGGCTGCAGCCGGTGCCGATCGGGCCGAAGGATGGGCATGCCCTCGTGGTGGCCAATGCCGCTTCCACCGGGCGCGGCGCCCTGGTGCTCGCGGAGGCGCGCCTGGCGCTCGATACGCTCGACCGCGCCGCCGCGCTGTCGATGGAAGCCTTCGGCGCCAATATCACGCCTCTGGCGGAAGCAGTGAATACAGCCCGTCCAGCTCCCGGGCAAATCGAGGCGGCCCGGACGATCTATGCCCTGCTGGCCGGCGGCCCACTCGGCGACAACAAAGCGAGCCGGCGGGTTCAGGACCCGCTGTCCTTCCGCTGCGTGGCCCCGGTGCATGGCGCCGCGCGCACCGCCTTTGCCGAGGCGGAGGCGATGGTGCTGCTCGAACTCAACCATTCCGGCGACAACCCGGTCATCGTCGAGGGGCAACTGGTTTCCAACGGCAATTTCGACATGACCGGCTTCACCCTGCGTTTCGAGGCGCTGTCGCAGGCGCTCTCCCATGTGGCGACGATCTCGGCCCAGCGCGCCCTGAAGCTGATGTCGCCCGTCTATTCCGACCAGCCGCGCTTCCTTACCCCGATGGGCCAGAGCCGCACCGGCTTCGCCACGCTGCAGAAAGCCATTGGTGCCCTGGAGGGCGAGATCCGGGCTCGAGCCCAGCCGGCGACCCTGGCCTTGCTGCACGCCGCCGACGGCGTCGAGGATCATGCCGCCAATGCGCCGGCCGCGGTGACCAAGCTCGGCGAAAGCGCGGCGCGGGTGCTGGTGCTGGCGGCCTGCGAGATGATGGTTGCGGCCCAGAGCATCGACTTGCGCGGCGCGGTCGCGCTGGGCGAGGGCACCGCGCATATCCGCGATTTCGTGCGCGCCCATGTCGAGCGTCTGGAGGAGGATCGCCCGAGCGGCCCGGACGTCTCCCGCTTGGCGGAGGCGATCCGGACGCGGGGCTGGTGAGAACGCAGTTCGCCTGCTGGTTGACCGCTTAATTGTCAGGCAATAGCATTGGCTCAACCAAAAAGATCAACGCCGTCGGGAGCAAAGGCGCGTTTAAGCGCAAACGCGCTTTTGCGGTTCTTGGTGATTCCACCAAATCGCAAAACGCCATAGGCCCAATATCATGCTCGACTACCCCATCATCGATAGCCACGTTCATCTGCTCGACCCGGCGCGCCTGGGCTATGCCTGGACGCAGGGTATCACCGGTCTGCGGCCGAAGGCAGTGCCGGCGGATGTGTTCGCTGCCGCCAAACCGGACGAGATCGAGCGTTTCGTCTTCGTGGAAGTCGACGTCGATGCCGGCCAGCATCTCGACGAAGCCGCCTGGGTGACGGAACTTGCGGCAGCCGAACCGCGTCTCGGCGGCATGGTCGCGAGCCTGCCGCTCGAGCGGGGCGCCGCCGTCGAGCGGGACCTCGAACGCCTGCGCGAGCACAAGCCCCTGCGGGGCATCCGGCGGCTGATCCAGGGCCAGTCCGATCCGGAATTCTGCCTGCAGCCCGATTTCCTGGCCGGCCTGAAGCTGTTGGCCCGCCACGACCTGTCCTTCGACATCTGCATTTTGCATCATCAACTGCCGAGCGTGATCCGCATGGTGCAGCAATGCCCGGATGTCCGTTTCGTACTCGACCATATCGGCAAGCCGGCCATCAAGGCAGGCGAGATGGAGCCCTGGCGCGCCGATTTGAAGCGGCTCGCAGCGCTGCCCAACGTCTATTGCAAGATTTCCGGCGTATGCACGGAGGCCGATCACCGCACCTGGACCCGCCAGGAGATCACGCCCTATGTCGAGCATGCCCTGGAGAGTTTCGGTTTCGACCGCGTGATGTTCGGCTCGGATTGGCATGTGCTGGAACTGGCGGGGACCTATCCAGACTGGGTGCATGTCGTCGACGAGATCGTGCATGACTGCTCGCCGTCGGAGCGGCGCAAGCTGTTCAGGGACAATGCGGCGGCGTTCTATCGACTCGGGTGAGGGGCTGCGGCTACTGCGTGACGACCTTGACCCGATCACCCGGCCTGACCGGGCTGGTTTCGTCGAAGCCGTTCAGCACGAGGAAGCGTTCCAACTGGTCCTGGGGGTCGGCCATGCGGGCTGCCAGGGATTGCAGCGTATCGCCCGAGCGCACGGTGACGATGTCGATATGCTCGGGGCGCACATTGCGCTGCTCTTCAGGTGTCATGCGCCGGAAGCTGTTGGCCGTTTCCTGGAACAGCGCATCGGTCGTGGCATTGAGATCGCGTGCTGCCAGGATCAGGCGATAGACGTCGCTGCCGAAGCGGATGGCATAGAGGCGGAAGCTCCAGTCCTGGCCGCGGGCGAGGGCTGTCGCCGCCTCGTTGCCGTTGATGCGCAGGGTGGAGACCGAGGCGGTATCGACACCGCTGATCCAGCCAGAGGCGAGATAATCGGACAGCGACTGGCCATCCTTGGTCTTCACCGTATCGAGGCGCAGCGCCCGGCCATTGCCGTCAATGCCGAGAATGGCCTGCGGCGTGTTGTCGAGGGTGAAATTGGGCGGGGAGGTGAAGGTGAAGGCCAGGCGCGGCTGCCAGAAGATGCGGCCCTGCACATAGCCCTGTGCAGGATCCTCGCCATAAGTGAGCCCGTCGATCACCGACAGATAGCGGAACTTGTCATGCTCGCCCGAACCAGGCGCGCCATATTGGGCAGCCTCGGTGTTGGCCTTGGCGATGCGTTCAGGCGTGGAGGGATGGGTCGACAGGAAGTCCGGCGTGGCCTGGCGCGAACGCGCCTCCACCTGCCGGCGCATCGAGGTCAGGAAGCGCGCGGCGCCATAGGGGTCGAAGCCGGCCTTGGCGATGGTGCGGATGCCGATCTCGTCAGCGTTCAATTCCTGCTGGCGCGAGAAGCTCGCCAGACTGTTCTGGCTTGAGGAAACCAGGCCGGGATTGTGCACCATGCTCGCCACCTTGGAGACGACCACGGACTGGCGCTCGCGATCGGCACGTGCTGCGGCATGGCGTGCGGAGACATGCGCCATCTCATGGGCGACCACCGCGGCGATTTCGGCATCGTCATTGGCGAGCGCCAGCAGGCCGCGCGTCACATAAAGCCGGCCGGAGGGCAAAGCGAAAGCGTTGATCGACGAGGCGTTCAGCACCGTCAGCTTGTAGGGAATGTCGGGCCGGTCCGACTGGGCGGCAAGACGCTGGACGAGATCGTCGAGATAGCGCTCCAGGGCGGCATTGCGATAGGCCCCACCATAAGAGGCGAGAACGCGGGCGCTTTCGCGGTCTTCCGCATTGGGAGGAGCAATGACGCGAGGGGCCTCGGCGGGGAGGGCCGCCGGCATGGCGCGCGCAAGCTCGCCCGACTGGTCGTTGTCGCCCACGGTGGCGCAAGAAGACAGGCCGAGCGCGACCGCCAGGGCGCAAACCCGCCACCAGTTCGGTTGTCTTGTCGCGCCCCCCAGCATCTCGCTCAGCTCTCCACTCCTTTCACGGCGACACCGGCGCGACCTGTTCGATCGCCGCCGGCTCGGTAATTTCGATGCGAGGCCCGTCGCGCATCGTCACGACACCGCGGGCCCTGACATAGCTGCCCTCAAGGGCAGCAGCGCTGAGACCGGTTGCCTCGAAACGTGGCCATTGTTTGGCGGGGATCGCCAAAGTCACGTCTTCGCGCCAGATTTTGCCGAAATCGATCCACACGGTCGTCTTCGTCACTCCAACATGCAGCACGCGTCCCGCCACGATGGCGAAGCCATCGGCGTGGCGGGCAACGGCCTCAGGAGTCGCCGCATCGGCGACTGCATAGCCCGGTTCAGCCCAGAGGCCAAGCCGAGCCCGACGGGCATTGTCTTCCGCAGTCATTAATTCTGTGTAACACACCTCTTCCCCAACGGAAGGCCGAATGCGTGCCAATCCACGGGCTGCGAGATCGGCGGCCAGATCTCGCCCCTCCAGATAGAGCGCTCCCCGCAGGGCGCCGTGCCTGTCGGGGCCCGCCGAAGCCACCAGGGTGGCAGTGCCGTTGGTGAGATCGGGCAGGCGCAGCGAGGCCAGATCCACGCCCGCAAGCCTGATCTTGCGGCCGTCCGCGAGCAGGAGATGACCCTCGTCGCTTTTGCCGGCAATCGTCACATTCTCGCCCGCTTCCGCCGGGACTGAGCACGGATCCGCCAACGCCGTATGCACATTGCTTGAAAATATCGCAACGACGGCCATTGTGCCCAAAATTTGTGCATACCTTGGCAAGCGAGTGGTCCTCACATGGCAGGAGGGTAATTTTTGTCGTGATTTTTCATGATGTTAGCACGGCGTTTCGCAGTTGGCACGCGGCTTGAAAGAGCATGTCCGACCGCCAAATCGCAAAACGCTTTAAGGGGATAGAACAGCATGAAAATAGTGATGGCCATCATCAAGCCGTTCAAGCTCGAGGAGGTGCGCGATGCCCTCACGGGTCTGGGCGTGCACGGCCTGACCGTGACCGAGGTGAAGGGATATGGCCGCCAGAAGGGGCATACCGAGATCTATCGCGGCGCCGAATATGCGGTGAGCTTCCTGCCCAAGCTGAAGATCGAGGTGGCGGTGCCGAGCGATCTCGTCGCCAAGGTGATCGATGCGATCTCGGCAGCCGCCAAGACCGGCCAGATCGGCGACGGCAAGATTTTCGTCACGCCGATCGAAACCGCGGTGCGCATCCGCACCGGCGAGCGCGACGGCGACGCGCTCTAGGTCCCCTCTGCCGATGCCCTCGACTTCCATGAGACAGGATGCTTTCCCGATGACTTCCCTTCGTTCCCTCAAACTCGCGGTGTCGGCCTTGCTCGGCGCCGGGCTGCTGGCAGGCCCCGCTCTCGCCCAGACCGCAACGCCGCCGCCCACGCTGAATTCCGGTGACACCGCCTGGATGCTGGTGTCCTGCGCGCTGGTGCTGATGATGATCGCGCCGGGCCTCGGCCTGTTCTACGGCGGCCTGGTGCGCGCCAAGAACATGCTCTCCATTCTCATGCAGGTGCTGATCGTCGCCTCGGTGGTGATGGTGATCTGGGTCTTCTACGGCTACACCCTCGCCTTCAGCGACGGTGGCCCGCTCTTTGGCGGCTTTTCCAAGGCCTTCCTCGCCGGCATCACCAAGGACACGCTGAGCGGCACCATTCCCGAATATGTGTTCGTGTGCTTCCAGATGACCTTCGCTGCGATCACGCCGGCCCTCATCGTCGGCGCTTTCGCCGAACGCATGAAGTTCTCGGCCGTGGTGCTGTTCTGCCTGCTCTGGGTCACCTTCATCTACATCCCGGTCGCCCATTCGGTGTGGCAGTCGACGGGCTGGCTGTTCAAGCTGGGCGCGTTCGATTTCGCCGGCGGTACCGTCGTGCACATCAATGCGGGCGTCGCCGGCCTGGTGGGCTGCCTGATGATCGGCAAGCGCACTGGCTTCGGCAAGGAGCAGATGCCGCCCCATTCGCTCACCCTGTCCTGGGTCGGCGCCGGCATGCTGTGGGTCGGCTGGTTCGGCTTCAATGCCGGCTCGGCGCTTTCGGCCGGTGCCAGCGCGGGCCTTGCCATGATGACGACCTTCGTCGCTACGGCCGGGGCGATCCTCGGTTGGTCGCTGATCGAGTGGCTCACCCATGGCAAGCCCTCGATGCTGGGTGCGATCTCGGGTGCGGTTGCTGGTCTGGTGGCGGTGACGCCTGCCGCCGGTTTCGTCGGCCCTGCCGGCGCCATCGCGCTCGGCTTCATCGCCGGTATCGTCTGCTTCTTCTTCGTGACGACCGTGAAGAATGCCTTCGGCTATGACGACAGCCTCGACGTCTTCGGCGTGCATGGCATCGGCGGTATTCTCGGTGCCCTCGGCACCGGCGTACTGGCGTCGCCCTCCCTGGGCGGTGTCGGCTATGCGGACGGCGTGACCATGGCCAGCCAGCTTTGGGTCCAGGTCGAGGCGGTCGCCTTCACCATCGTGATGACGGGCGTCGGTTCGGCGATCCTGTTCAAGATCATCGATCTCGTCGTCGGGCTGCGCGTCGACCGTCAGACCGAGGCCGAAGGCCTCGATATCGTCGAACATGGTGAACGCGCCTATCACAGCTGATCCCAACGGCATGCAACAGATCCGAACCCCGGCCTATGGCCGGGGTTTTCGGTTATCGGGGCGGATGGGCCTGATATCGTCTGTAATTGCTTGCTTCGTGGGGGATCTCTTTTGGCCGGAAACGATGAAAATCAGGCATGCTCGTTGAAAATTCGGGCTTTACCTGACGTTCAAATCTGCAAATCTGGCGTGATCTAAGCTTGACGAAAATGAAGGAACGTCGCGCTGCTGTCATTTGATGTCGTTTGTAGGTCTCTTGCACAGCGGCTTGCAGGACACGATAGTGGGCAGGTCGAACGCTCGGGCAACGAGCGCAAATTCCATACAGGCGAGCCGCAGGGAACATTGACATGACGGGTAAGAACTTCACGCAGCAAGGGTCGGGCCTGATCCTTGATCGTCGCGAATTGATGAAGAGTGCGGCTGCGCTCGGCTTGAGCCTCGGCGCCTTGGGTGCGCTCGGCGGCCCGGCCCTGGCGGCCGACACCCCCAAGAAGGGGGGCACCTTGAAGCTGGGCATGGAGGGCGGTTCCGCCTCCGACAGTCTCGACCCTCGCACCTATGCCGATTCCGTGCCGATCTCCTACGGCTACCAGATCTGCAACGGTTTCGTCGAAATCGGCGAGGACGGTCTGCCCAAGGGCGAATTGTTCGAGAGCTGGGAATACAAGCCCGGCGCCAAGGAATGGATCTTTAACATCCGCAAGGACGTCACGTTCCACAATGGCAAGACGCTCGATGCCGATGACGCGATCTATTCGATCAACCTGCATCGCGGCGATACCAAGTCTGCCGCCAAGGATCTGCTGAGTTCGATCACCGACGTCAAGAAGCTCAGTGCCAACCAGGTCCAGATCACCTTGTCCGAGGGCAATCTCGATCTGCCCTACAATCTCTCCGACTACCACGTCCTGTGCGTGCCCAATGGCTACACCGACTTCTCCAAGCTGATCGGCACGGGCGCCTACAAGCTCGAAGTGTTCGAGCCCGGCGTGCGCGTCGTGACCAAGAACACCGGCAATTACTGGAAGCCGGGACGCGGCAATTTCGATGGCATCGAGCTGCAATATATCCAGGACCAAGCGTCCCGCCTGCAGGCCATGATTTCGGGCCAGGTCGATGCCATCAACCGTCTCGATGCCAAGACCATGGATATAGTGACCTCTTCGCCTGACGTGAGTGTGGTACAGAGCAAGGGCACCGGCAACCGATTCGCCTTCGTGGCGCTGTGCGATACCGATCCTTATACCAACGCCGATCTGCGCTGGGCGCTCAAATACGGCATGGACCGCAAGAAGATCGTCGACACGGTTTACCAGGGTTACGCCACCATCGGCAACGACACCACGATCAGCCCGTCACACAAATACTACGCGAAGGACGTGCCGCAGACGCCCTACGATCCAGAGAAAGCCGCCTTTCACTACAAGAAGGCCGGTAGTCCCAAAATGGAGCTCAAGGTCTCGGAAGGCGCCTATAACGGCGCGACGGACGCTGGCCTGCTCTATCAGGAGGCCATTAAGCAGGCGGGTATCGATCTGACGGTCACCCGTGTCTCGGGCGACGGCTACTGGTCGAACATCTGGCTGAAGGATCCCTTCTGCGCCGTCTATTGGGGCGGACGTCCCAACATCGATCTGCAATTGTCCCAGACCTTCCTGTCCACTGCCAATTGGAACGACACCCACTGGAAGCGTCCTGAATTCGACAAGCTCCTGATCTCCGCCCGCGTCGAGAGCGACGAAGCCAAGCGCGCTCAGATCTATGCCGATTGCCAGAAGATGATCCACGACGATGGCGGCATGGTCTGTTATGCGGTCGGCGACTATCTCGACGCCTACTCCAAGAAGATCATGGGGACGGCCCCGCATCCACGCTACGACATGTGCGACCAGCGCGTCGCTGAAAAGGGCTGGTTCGCCTGAGAACTCTGGAGCAAGGGGCGTTTGGCGACAACGCCGCTTTGCCCCTGCTCTTTGTTTCGACGCGTTCCTGCGATCCCTGGTGTATCAGCCAGATCGTGGAGCGCTTCGGGGGCGACGCGCGTGAGGCGCCTCGCTCTTCTCCTTTCATATTGCAGAAGGCCGGGCGCATGCGGGGGGAACTGCTACGTGCCCGGTCTCCGTCGGCAACAGGTCGAAAGGGCACATTGTGGGACGTCTTATTGGTTGGCGCATCGTCCAGGGGCTGGTGACGCTCTTCGCCATCTCGCTCATTCTGTTTATTCTAACCCTCAATTTGCAGGGCAATGCGGCGGACGCCGTGCTCGGCCAGGCGGCCACGGCAGAAACCAAGGCCGCCTTCGAACGCAGCATCGGTCTGGATGTGCCGGCCTGGCAGCGTTATCTGAACTGGCTCTGGAACATCGTCGCGCATTTTGATTTTGGTCGCTCCTACACCAACCAGAACGCCATCGTGAACGATCTGTGGCCGCGCTTCACCAATACGATGTTCCTGGCCTGCTACGCGGCCGTGATCGCCGTGCCGCTCGCCGTCATCACCGGCATCACCTGCGCCATCACCGAGGGGCGCTTGGCCGACCGTGCCGCCAACGTGCTGGCACTGATCGCCATCTCGCTGCCGGAATTCTTCATCGGCGGGGTGCTGATCCTGCTCTTTGCCGGTTATTGGCGCTGGTTTCCGCCGCTGGCGACCGTCAATTCCGACATGGGCTTTTTCTTCCGTCTCTATGTGACCTTCCTGCCGGCGGTGGCGCTGACCTGCCTGGTTACCGCCCATATGATGCGCATGACGCGCAATTCGGTGCTGTCGATCATGTCGACACCCTATGTCGAAATGGGCTTCCTCAAGGGCCTGACGCGGGCCCGTGTCGTCACCAAGCATGCGCTTCCCAACGCGGCCTCGCCGATCATCTCGGTGGTCGCATTGAACGTCGCCTATCTGGTGGTCGGCGTGGTCGTCATCGAGAAGGTCTTCACCTATCCGGGTGTCGGCCAATACATGATCGACGCGGTGACCAAGCGCGACGTGCCGGCGATCCTGGCCTGTGGCATCCTGTTTGCAGCGGTGTTCATCATCCTCAATACGATTGCCGACGTGCTGGCGATCATCCTCAATCCGCGTCTGCGGCATCCCCGGTAGGAAAGCAGCATGGTCATTTTCGGACACAAGGCGCCGCTCACTGCCGTCATCGGCTTGTTCATCATCGCGCTCAACGTCGTCGTCGCCATCGCCGGCCCCTGGCTCGCTCCTTATTCGGAGACGCAGACCGTCGGCAAGACCTGGGCGACGATCTCGGCGGCCAACTGGCTGGGGACCGACCAGATCGGGCGTGACATGCTCACCCGCCTGATCTATGGCGCCCGCCTCACCATCGGCATCGCCCTGGTCACCACCATCATGTCCTTCGCCATCGGCATCACGCTCGGCCTTGTGGCGGCCGTGACCGGGCGGTGGATCGACGCCGTGCTCTCGCGCGCCGTCGACATCGTCATGTCGGTGCCGCTGCTGATCTGGGCGCTGATCATCCTGTCGATCTTCGGCCAGACCCTGACCTCCCTGGTGCTGACCATCGCCTTCCTCGACTCCAGCCGCGTCTATCGCCTTGCCCGCGCGCTCGGCATGAACCTCGCCTCGCTGGATTTCGTCGAGGTGGCGAGGCTGCGCGGCGAGGGCATCTGGTGGGTGGTCTGGCGCGAGATCCTGCCCAATGCCGCCGCGCCTTTGATGTCGGAGTTCGGACTGCGCTTCTGCTTCAACTTCCTGTTCATCGCCGCCTTGAGCTTCATCGGTCTCGGCGTTCCCCTGCCCTATGCGGACTGGGGCGGCATGGTGCGCGACAACATCACCAGCCTTAAGCTCGGGCGGGCCGCGGCACTCTATCCCGCCGCCGCCATCGCCCTGCTCACCATCGGCATCAACCTGGTGGTCGATTGGTTCCTGTCGATCGATGCCCGCCCATCCGGCGCGCAAGCGGAAATGTAAGGGGGCTGAGATGGCAGACGACAAAACCTCTTCCGACATGATCCTCGAGCTGGAAAAGCTCCGGGTCGAGACCATCACCGGCCGCGTTCTGGTCGACAATGTTGACGTGACGTTGCGGCGGGGAGAAATCCTCGGCCTCATCGGTGAGTCCGGTGCCGGCAAGTCCACCATCGGCCTGGCGTCGATGGCCTATGCCCGGGCCGGCATGCGCATCACCGGAGGCTCGATCAAGCTCGACGGCACCGAACTGCGTGCCTCCACCGCCGCGCAGCGCCGCAATTTCCGCGGCAAGAGCATCGCCTATATCGCCCAGAGTGCCGCCGCTTCCTTCAACCCGGCCATGACGCTGATGGACCAGGTCTGTGAGGCGCCGGTGGTGCATGGCGTGATGACGCGGCCGGAGGCGGAAGCCTATGCCCGCAAGCTCTTTCGCATCCTGCAACTGCCCAATCCCGACACGATCGGCGACCGCTATCCCCACCAGGTCTCGGGCGGCCAGCTCCAGCGCGCCATGGCGGCGATGGCAATGAGCTGCCGGCCCGACGTGATCGTGCTCGACGAGCCGACCACGGCGCTCGACGTCACCACCCAGATCGAGGTGCTGGCGCTGCTGCGCGACCTCATCCGGGAATTCGGCACGGCAGGTCTCTACATCACGCACGACCTTGCCGTGGTGGCCCAGATCGCCCATCGCATCATGGTGCTGCGTCATGGCAAGACCGTCGAGGTCGGCGAGGCCCAGCAGGTGCTGGAGGCGCCGCGGACCGACTATGCCCGGGCGCTGGTGAACGAGCGGCGCGAGGCCGAGCATCTCCAGCTCACCGCCCCGGCGGAGGGGGCCGAGCCCGTACTCTCCATGACCAACGTCACCGCTGGCTACGGCCCGGTGGCGATCGTCAAGAACGCCTCCTTCAAGCTCGCAAAAGGCGAGACCCTGGCGGTGGTGGGCGAGTCCGGCTCCGGCAAGAGCACGATTGCGCGTATCGTGGTCGGCCTGCTGCCGCGCTGGGAGGGGGATGTCTCACTCAACGGCAAGACCCTGCCGCCGGCTTTGCCCCAACGCAGCAAGGACATCCTTCGCCGCCTGCAGATGGTACACCAGATGCCGGACGTGGCGCTCAATCCGCGCCAGAGCCTGGGGCAGATCATCGGGCGCCCGGTGAGCTTCTACTTCAACCGTTCGGCGGGGGACGTGCGCAAGCGGGTGCTTGAACTGCTGCATCAGGTCGGTCTGCCGGAGGAGTTCGCGGACCGTCGGCCCGGACAGCTCTCGGGCGGCCAGAAGCAGCGCGTCTGCATCGCGCGTGCCCTGGCGGCCGAGCCGGAGGTGATCATCTGCGACGAGCCGACCTCCGCCCTCGACCCGCTGGTGGCGGAAGACGTGCTCAAGCTCCTCAAGAAGCTGCAGGACGATCTTGGTCTCGCCTATATGTTTATCACCCACGACCTCGGCACGGTGCGCCGCATCGCCCATCGCACGGCGGTGATGCTCAAGGGCGAGATCATCGCCCAGGGCCCGACGGCCGACATCTTCGCGCCGCCCTTCCACCCCTATACGGAGAAGCTGATCAGCTCCGTGCCGGAGATGGATACCCACTGGCTCGACAACATTCTCGCCAGCCGCAAGGTGGCGTAATCCAATAGTTCGTAGAAAGGGCCGGTCCTCGGACCGGCCCTTTCGTTTGTCTTTCATAAAGTCTTTTCCGATGACCGCGACCCGCACGATCGAACATTTTTTTATCCCACTCGCCGATGGCACCCGGCTCGCAGCCCGCCTCTGGCTGCCCGAGGATGCGGAGGCCAGGCCTGTGCCGGCGGTCCTCGAATATATCCCCTACCGCAAACGTGACGGCACGCGCGGGCGGGACGAGCCGATGCATGGCTGGTTCGCTGCCAATGGCTATGCCGCCATCCGCGTGGACATGAGAGGCAGCGGCGAATCCGACGGCCTGCTCGAGGATGAATATCTGCAACGCGAGCTCGACGATGCCTGCGAGGTGATCGCCTGGCTCGCGGCCCAGCCCTGGTGCTCGGGCGCCGTCGGCATGATGGGCAAGAGCTGGGGCGGTTTCAACTGCCTGCAGGTCGCGGCGCTCAACCCGCCGGCGCTCAAGGCTGTCATCACCGTCTGCTCGACCGACGACCGCTATGCCGACGACATCCATTTTATGGGCGGTACCCTGCTCAACGACAATCTGTGGTGGGGCAGCATAATGCTGGCCTACCAGGCGCGCCCGGCGGATCCGGCGCTGGTCGGCGAGGCCTGGCGGGCGCAATGGCAGCACCGGCTCGAACGTCTGCCTTTCTTCCCGGCGCTCTGGCTCGCCCATCAGAGGCGCGATGCCTATTGGCGGCACGGCTCGATCTGTGAGGATTTCTCGGCCGTGCAATGTCCGGTTTTCGCAGTCGGCGGCTGGGGCGATGCCTACACCAATGCCATTCCGCGCCTGCTGGAGGGCCTGGAGGTGCCCAGGCTCGGCCTGATCGGGCCCTGGGCCCATATCTACCCGCAGGACGGCGTGCCGGGCCCTGCCATCGGCTTCCTGCAGGAGGCGACGCGCTGGTGGGATCACTGGCTGAAGGGCCGGGATCGCGGCATCATGGCCGAGCCGATGATGCGGGCCTTCATCGAGGAATGGACGCCGCCCGGTCACCGCGATCCGGTACCTGGCCGCTTTGTCGGCGAGATGACCTGGCCTTCGCCGCAGATCATCGCCAAGACCTTCCATCTGGCGCCGGGCACCTTGACGACCGAGCCCGGCCCGGCCAGCGAGATCGCCTTCGCCTCGCCGGCCTGGACGGGGGCAGCGGCCGGGGAATGGATGGGCACCGGCGTCAGCGGCGAGGAGCCGGCCGATCAGCGCCATGACGATGCCTTCTCCTGCAGCTTCGACGGCGAGGTCCTGACCGAACGGGTCGAATTGCTTGGCGCCCCGGAGATCGAGATCGAGATCGCCTCCGATAAGCCTCTGGCCCAGCTCTGCGCCCGGCTCTGCGATGTCGCGCCTGATGGATCTTCTCGCCGCATCGCCTACGGCGTGTTCAACCTGACCCATCGTGACAGCCATGCCGACCCCGAGGCGCTGGTGCCCGGCCGCTTCTATCCCATCCGCCTCAAATTGAGCGATTGCGGCTATGCTCTCGCCCCGGGGCATCGCATACGCCTGGCCTTGTCGACGGCCTACTGGCCGCTGATCTGGCCGGCGCCGGAACCGGTGACGCTGACCCTGCGCTGCCCGGGTCGGCTGAGCATGCCGGTGCGCGAGGCCCGCGCGGACGACTTCGTCGTCGCCTTCGAGCCCGCCGTGAGCGCGGCGCGTACCCCGATGTCGAAGGTCGCCGAAGGGCGGATGGCGCGCACCACCTCGCTCGATCTCCTGACGAACACGGCCACCTATGTCACGGAGGGGGAGGGCGGCCTGTTCGGAGAGGGCGTGCTGCGCTTCGACGAGATCGATACCACGCTCTCCCATAGTCTCCGGCGCGAACTGACCATCAGAGGCGATGATCCACTCAGCGCGCGCTACCACCTCACCGAGAGCTATGAGATGGGGCGCGAGGGCTGGCAGATCCGTATCGAGGTGAAGACCGCGATGCAGGCGACCGCGGCCGATTTCATCCTGGAAGGCGAGCTCAAGGCCCTCGCCAATGGCGAGGTGGCAGCCGAGCGCCGCTGGCATGAGAAAATCGCCCGCGATCTCTTGTGACCGCAATTGTGCCTCGAGCGTGCCACACCCGGCCATTCCATTGAGGACTTCCCTTGATGGAATGGCCGCCATGACTCGGAGTGTTTTTTGATTTTGGCGGTCACGCCAAGAATCGCAAAGACGCGTCGAACCAAAAAGCTGGAGCAAAGAGACGTTTATGTGAAAACGCGCTTTGCTCAAGGTGGTCACCGAGAACGGCATCAAATGCAAATATATGGACTGTGTCGCCGAGTGCCCGGTGGATTGCTTCCGGGAAGGCGAGATCATGCTTGTCATCGATCCCTAGAGCAAAGCGTGTTCATGACTGAACGCTTGTTTGCTCCAGCTTTTTGGTTCGACGCGTCTTTGCGATTCTAGGTGACTCCGCCAAATCGAAAAACGCTTTTGCTCTGCATCGATTGCGGCATCTGCGAACCGGTTTGTCCGGCGGATGCCATCCATTCCGGCGCCGAGCGAGGGCTGGAGGCCTGGGTTGAACTGAACGCGCGCTATGCCTATCTCTGGCCGGAGATCACGATGAAGCGCGAAACCCCAGCGGATGCCAAGCAGTGGGACGGCAGGCCTGGCAAGCTCGCTTTGCTGTCGCCCCAGCCGGGCGCTGGAGATGCAGGACAGGCCGGGTAGAGGACAGGTCCAGTGCCCCGTTTGTGATGAACTGTGTTAAAGCCAGCACCGCGACGAATGGCTGCTCTGTGCTGGTGCGCCTTGAACCGTCGGCGCAGTTCGGCTAGGCAGTTTTAGCAAGATTATAAACTTTCGGGATTTTCTGGCATGACCTACGTGGTCACTGAGAACTGCATCAAGTGCAAATACATGGACTGCGTGGAAGTCTGCCCGGTGGACTGTTTCTACGAGGGTGAGAATTTTCTCGTCATCCATCCCGACGAATGCATCGATTGCGGTGTCTGTGAGCCTGAATGTCCGGCGGATGCCATCAAGGCCGATACCGAAAAGGGCCTGGAGGCCTGGCTTGAGCTGAATGCCAAATTCGCGCAGAGCTGGCCCAATATCACGGTCAAGCGCGACAGTTTCCCCGATTCCAAGGAGTGGGACGGCAAGCCGGACAAGTTGCCGCTGCTCTCTCCGGAACCGGGCCAGGGCGACGCCTGACCGCCAGATCCCGGCCGAATTCGGCAGGGTTCGCCTCCACTGTGCGGGCCGCATGGCTGCCCGTTTTTTGGTCCTCGGCCACAGGCGGCCGTCGGGATGCGCTCGCATGTGCCCGTCGCTTTTTGCATAGCGGCTATTCACAAAAACCGCGTGGTATCAACCTTAACGAGCGCTTTACGCGCCGTTTTTGCGTGTAAAAGCGTTGATTTTTGCCGATTTTTGGTGTATACACACGGCATGGTCAAGAGAGAGACCGAGTTACCCCCGCCGCTGCTCCGCACAGGGGCAATTTTTTTGTGCTCAGCTTCAAGGGACCTCAGTCGGTCGGTGCGGGTAGCGCCGATAGATACATGGAATTTTTGACCGTCCTTCAGTTCGACGTTCCTCGCGGCGGCTCCTTGAAGCTTTGGCCTGGTTCCACTGTCGAATGGTGTTTGCGGCAACAGGCGCGAGCCTGTCCGTGGTTTGGTGCGGCTGCCGGTTCGGCATCCGCCAATGATAGGAGCGTTGAAGCGTCATGACGACAGCGAAAAAGACGTCCACGAAGCAGGGTTTCAAGACGGGCGAGAGCATTGTTTACCCCTCGCATGGCGTCGGCAAGATCGTGTCGATCGACGAGCAGGAAGTAGCCGGTTTCAAGCTTGAGCTGTTCGTAATCTCCTTCTCCAAGGACAAGATGACGCTGCGCGTGCCCACCACCAAGATCGCTTCCGTCGGCATGCGCAAGCTGTCCGAGCCGGCTGTGGTCGCCAAGGCGCTAGAGACGCTCAAGGGCCGTGCCCGCATCAAGCGCACCATGTGGTCGCGCCGTGCGCAGGAATACGAAGCCAAGATCAATTCGGGCGACCTGATCGCCATTGCCGAGGTGGTGCGTGATCTCTATCGCTCCGACGCGCAGCCCGAGCAGTCCTATTCCGAGCGTCAACTCTATGAAGCGGCCCTCGATCGCATGGCGCGCGAGCTCGCCGCCGTGGACGACCTCATCGATTCCGAGGCCGTGAAGGTGATCGAAGCCAACCTCGCCAAGGGCCCCAAGCGTGGCGGTGCCAAGGAAGCCGAGGCAGAGTTCGACGACGCCACCGAAGAGGAGGAGGAGGCCGCCGCCTGAGGCGCTTCCCCATCCATCACAAAAAAAACCCCGCTTCGGCGGGGTTTTCTTTTTCCTGGGATCGCAGGCGTCCTCGCCTGCATCTTCCCATCCTGTGAGCGCTGCCCTTCCAAGAGCAGGCGAGGACGCCTGCGGTCCCAGCAATAACGCCACCTTAGGTCGGGTCGGGGCAGGCTACCGCCGCTGCCCGCTCGCTACCAACGAAGGTGAGTGCGAGGCCGGCAAGGGCCAGCAATCCGCCAGCAATCGGTATGGCTGTATAGCCCAGGCCCAGGCTGAGGGTTGCGCTGCCGATGGCGGCACCGAGGGCGTTGCCGAGATTGAAGGCGCCGACATTGATGGAAGAAGCCAGGCCCGGTGCCGCCGACGCGACCTGCATCACCCGCATCTGCAAGGGCGGCACGATGGCGAAGGCGGCCATGCCCCAGATGACAAGGCCGATTGCGGCGCCCCAATGATTGGTCAGAGCGAGCGGCAGCACCATCATGATCACGCCGAGGGCTGCCAGTGAGAGCCTGGCGGCGCCGTCCAGCGACCAGTCGGCCAGGCGGCCACCCAGCGTATTGCCGAGGGTCAGGCCAATGCCGATCAGGGCAAGGGCGAGGGTGATGAAACTGGCGCCGGCTTGGGTGATCTCGACCAGTACCGAGGTGACATAGGTATAGAGGACGAACATGGCACCCGCACCCATCACGGTGGCCGCCATGGCGGTCAGCACGCTGCGCTGGGCAATGGCGCCGAATTCCCGATGGATGTCGGGCATGCTACCGGGTTCCCCTTTCGGGAGAGCCAGGAAGAGCGCCAGGATGGCCGCCAGCCCGAGCAGGGCCGTCGCAGCGAAGGTCTGGCGCCAGCCGATGGCCTGGCCGATCCAGGTGGCCGCCGGCACGCCGCCGATGGTGGCGATGGTCAGGCCCAGGAACATCGCGGCGATAGCGCTGGCTTGGCGTTCCCGTGGCACGATGCTGGCAGCGACGACCGAGCCGAGGCCGAAGAAGGCACCATGATTGAGGCTGGTGACGATGCGGGCGGCCATGAGCGTCCAGTAGCCGGGTGCGATCGCCGCCAGCAGATTGCCGATGGTGAAGATGCCCATCAGCACCATCAGGGCCGTGCGCTTGTGAAGGCGGGCCAGCAGCAGCGTCATCACCGGTGCGCCAGCCATCACGCCGATGGCATAGGCGCTGATCAACAGGCCGGCGGTCGGAATGTCGACGCTGACGCCTTGCGCAATGTCGCGCAGCATGCCCATGGGCGAGAATTCGGTGGTGCCGATGCCAAAGGCGCCGATGGCCAGCGCCGTCAGCGGCCAGAAGCTGGACGGTGTGCCGGCATTGGCGGTACGTGGTAGTGGGGCCATTGCATCCATTGTCGTTTCTCGACTTTCGATTCCTTGGTTTCCAAGCAACGACGGCATCAGCGCTGCCGCCTGGGTTCAGGTGGAGGTAGGGCCGCGTCGGGTTCCGGGAAAGGCGCCGGGGATCACCTTATTTATGAAATCGTTTCACGAGTAAGAGCAGGCAGCAGATGGACAACCGCTTTGGCGAGATGCAGGTGTTCCGGCTGGTGGTCGAAACCGGCAGCTATTCGCGTGCCGCCCGGCAGTTGCGCATGACGCCTTCGACGGTAAGCAAGCTGATTGCACGGATCGAGACGCGCCTGGGATTGCGATTGTTCGAGCGTTCGACCCGGCGTCTGTCTCTTACCGGGGAAGGGCGGGCCTATTACGAGCGCGGCGGTGCCGTCATCGACGACTTCGATGCGATCGAGCGGGATTTGAGCGGGCAGGCCGTGACCCCCAGCGGCACCGTGCGCGTGACGGCTTCGCTGGCCTTCGGGGCAATGGCGATCGAGCCGATCCTGCCGGCCTTCTGGCAGGCCTATCCGGAGGTTGCCGTCGACCTGGCGCTTTCGGAAGAAAAGCTCGATCTCTATCAGGAGCATATCGACGTGGCTTTTCGGGTGGGTGCTTTGCCCGACTCGCGTCTGCGGGCACGCCGTATCGGCACCTCGCGACGCCTGATCGTCGCAGCTCCGGCCTATCTCGACCGTCATGGCATGCCGCGATCGGTCGATGACCTCATACGGCACAATTGCCTGGGTTTCAGTTTCCGCCGTGCGGTGCCGGTATGGCCGATTAGTGAGAGCGGCCGCATCGTCGACCGTGCCGTGCGCGCTTCCCTGCTCGCCAACAATGGCGAGACGCTGCGCCGCATGGCCGTCGCCGGTGTGGGTCTGGCGCGCCTTGCCGATTATCACATCCGCGACGAGCTGGCGGCTGGTCGCCTCGTCGAGATCCTCGCTGATGCGGTCACGCCTGACGAGGAGGACATGCATGTCCTCTTCTTCGGCGGCGACAACATTCCCCATCGCGTCAGGGTGTTCCTGGATTTTTGCGTGCCGCTGCTGCAACGCTTTCTGCGGGATGGAACTGGTTGAGCGCCTGCTCTAGACGTCAGGCCGGCCAGCGGCCGGCGAGAGCCCGGGCGACGCCACCGAGATCTTTGCGCGCCGGACCGATCATCTCGAAACCGGCTTGGCGCATCAGCGCTGCCACGGCGTCCTCCTGGCCGATGCCAAGCTCGAAGACCAGCAGCCCGCCCGGGCGCAGCAGGCGAGGCGCGTCGGCGACAATGGCACGATAGGCGTCGAGGCCGTCCGTGCCACCATCAAGGGCGAGGAGCGGGTCGTGCTGGCGGACCTCGGGTTCCAGCCCGGCAATATCGGCGGAGGGAATATAGGGCGGGTTGGAGACGATGAGGTCGAATTTATCCTCCAGGCCCTCCGTCCAATTCCGGGGCTGGAATTGAGCCCGGTCGGCAACGCCATTATCGGCGGCATTCAGGGCAGCAACAGCCAGGGCGTCGGCAGAGCAATCGATCCCGATTCCGCTCGCTCGGGGTCTTTCATGGAGCAGGGCAATCAGGATGGCGCCGGTGCCGGTGCCGAGATCGAGCAGACGATAGGTTACATCCCGCTCGGGCAGCAGGGCAAGGCAGGTTTCGACGATGGTTTCGGTGTCCGGCCTTGGCGACAGGGTGGCAGGGCCGAGGCGGAATTCCAGGCTCCAGAACGCGCGGCTCCCCAGGATGCGGTCCACCGGCTCCCCGGCCAGGCGCCGGGCGCGGAAGGCGTAGGCTTTCGCAGCGGCCTCGGCCGTTATCGGGCTGTCGGGTGAGAGCGTGATCGCGGTCGCCGGCAGGCCGGCGGCTTCGGCGACCAGCCACCGCGCGTCGAGCTCGGGCGTGGCAAGGCTCGCTGTCCGGAAGTCGGTCAGGATCTCCCGATAGAGGCCGCCGAGCGTGGTCATGGAAGCGCCCATGCGCGGCGTTTGCCGTGCAGACCAAGCTTGTCTCTCACGCCCGAGCCTCGCTGGCGGCGAGAAGCCGGGCCTGGTTTTCGGTCACCAGCGCGTCGATCACCTCGTGGAGGGCATCCCCGGTGATGATCTGATCGAGCTTGTAGAGGGTGAGGCCGATGCGATGATCGGTGAGCCGCCCCTGCGGGAAATTATAGGTGCGGATACGTTCGGAACGGTCACCCGAACCGACCTGGTCGCGCCGGTCGGCCGCACGGGCGCTGTCGACCCGCTCGCGCTCGGCCTCGTAGAGGCGTGCCCGCAGCATCGCCATGGCCTGCGCCCGGTTCTTGTGCTGGGAGCGTTCAGCTTGTACCGCGACAGCGATGCCGGTGGGCAGATGGGTGATGCGCACGGCACTGTCGGTGGTGTTGACGTGCTGGCCGCCGGCGCCGGACGCCCTGAAGACGTCGACTTTGAGGTCCTTCTCCTCGATGGCGATATCCACCTCTTCGGCTTCGGGCAACACGGCGACCGTGGCGGCGGAGGTGTGGATACGTCCGCCCGCCTCCGTCACCGGTACACGCTGCACGCGATGCACGCCGGATTCGAATTTCAGCTTGGCGAAGACGCCCTTGCCCCTGACTGCCACGGCGACGTCCTTGTAGCCGCCCATGGTGCCTTCGGATTCGGTCAGGATCTCGGTTTTCCAGCCCTGGAGATCGGCATAGCGCATATACATGCGCAGGAGGTCGCCGGCGAAAAGCGAAGCCTCGTCGCCGCCGGTGCCGGCGCGCACTTCCAGGATGGCCGATTTTTCGTCGGCGGCGTCCTTGGGCAGCAGCGACAGCTTGATCGCGGTCTCCAGCTCGCCGAGCCGTTCGAGCAGCGACTTGCGTTCCTCCTCCGCCATCTCGGCCATCTCGCCGGCCATGGCCGGTTCGGCAATGATGACTTCGACGCCTTTCAGTTCTTCCTGGGCACCCTGCCATTCGCGAATGATTGCCGCGACGGGATCGAGTTCGGAGAGTTCGCGAGCCAAGGCCACATAGGACTCGGCATCCGGGCCGGAGGCGAGCTCCGCCTCGACGAAATCGCGGCGGCGAAGCAAGGCATCAAGGCGGTCGAGGGGTAGCATCTATTCATCCTGGGGGCGCGGACGTCCTCGTCCGCATCTTGGAAACGGTGCGCATGGGGAAAAAAAGCGGGCGAGGACGTCCGCGCTCCCGGAGCAGCCTCGCTATAACGGGATGCCGCGTTCGGCAGCGAATTCCCGCAAGGCAAGGCGCAGCGGCTTCTCCGCTTCCGGCTTGAGGTAGTGGTTGACGAGGTCGGTGATCTCGCGCGTGTCGATTTCGAGCAACATGGCCTTGACCGGGCCGATCGCGGACGGCGTCATCGACAATTGCCGGAAGCCGAGGCCGATCAGGGCAAGCGCCTCCAGCGGTCTGGATGCCAGCTCGCCGCACAGCGTCACCGGCACGCCGGCGGCGTTGGATTTGTCGGCGATCATCTTCAGGGCCCGCATCACCGAGGGCGAGAGCGTGTCGAAACGGCCGGCCACACGCGCATTGCCGCGGTCGACCGCATAGAGGAACTGGAAGAGATCGTTCGAGCCGACGGACAGGAAGTCGGTGCGCTGCAGGATCTCGTCGAGCTGGAAGAGGAGGCTGGGCACCTCCACCATGGCGCCGAGCTTCACGAGATCCGGCAGGGGCTTGCCGTGGCGGCGCAGGAAGGTGATCTCGCGTTCCACCACCCCGCGAGCCTGGTCGAATTCCTCGGCGGCCGAGATCATCGGGAACATCACCCTGAGCTCGCGTCCGGCGGCGGCCTGCAGCAAGGCGCGGAGCTGCGAGCGCATCAGGCCGGGACGGTCAAGGCCGAGACGGATGGCGCGCCAGCCGAGCGCCGGGTTCTCCTCCTCGATCTGGTGCATATAGGGCAGCACCTTGTCGCCGCCGATATCGAGGGTGCGGAAGGTCACGGGCCGGTCACCGGCAGCCTCCAGCACGGCCTTGTAGAGCGCATATTGCTCGCCGGTACGCGGGAACTGCGAGGCGATCATGAATTGCAGTTCGGTGCGGAACAGCCCGATGCCGTCGGCGCCGCTCTCCTTGATATGCGGCAGGTCGACCAGGAGGCCGGCATTGATGAACAATCTGATATCGCTGCCGTCGCGCGTGCGGCTGGGCAGGTTGCGCAGGGCGAGATACTGCTCCTGCCGCTTGGCCCGGAACCTCACCTTCTCCGCATAAGCGTGTTCGACATCGGGCGCCGGACGCACCTGGACCTCGCCCACCGAGCCGTCGACGATGATGGCATCGCCCTGTTCGACCAGGCTGGTGATGCCCTCGACCTCGCCCACGGTGGGAATGCCGAGCGCGCGCGCCACAATGGCGACATGGCTGGTCGGGCCACCCTCTTCGAGGATGAGGCCGCGCAGGTTGTCGCGCGAATAATCGAGCAGGGCCGCCGGCCCCATTGAGCGGGCCACCAGCACCGCATCCTTGGGCATGGCGTCGGAGGAGACGTGATGCCCGTCGCCGGTGAGCTGACGCAGCAGGCGGTTGGCGAGATCGTCGAGATCGTAGAGGCGCTCGCGCAGGATCGGATCGGCGACGCGCTGCATGCGCGCGCGCGTGTCGGACTGCACGCGCTGCACCGCCGCCTCGGCGGTGACGCCGGTGGCGATGACCTCGCGCATCTTGGTGATCCAGCCGCGGTCCTGCGCAAACATGCGATAGGCTTCGAGCACGTCGAGCGTCTCGGTGGCGCGGGCGAGGTCGCCACGGTCGAGCATGGCGTCGATGGCGTCGCGCAGGCCGACGATGGCATTGTCGAGGCGGTCTGTCTCGCGCCCGACATCATCGGCGATAAAGGTCTTCACCACCACGCGTGGCTCGTGCAGCACGACATGGCCGAGGCCGACGCCCTCGGAAAGCGGGGCGCCGGTCAACTGCAGGGCGCGACGGCTGGCGAGATCGGCGCCCGGGCGGGCGAGGGCCTGAAGCTCGCCGGAAGCGATCATCTCGGCCAGCACCATGGCAACCGTGGCGAGCGCCTCGATCTCCTCTTCCGAATAAGCGCGCTGGGCCTTGTTCTGCACGACCAGGACGCCGAGCGTCTCGCCGGCGCGCAGGATCGGCACGCCGAGGAAGGCGTTGTAGATTTCTTCGCCTGTTTCCGGCTTGTAGGCAAAGGAGGGATGGTGCTGCGCGTCCGAGGTGGTGACGGCCTCGGCTTCCTTGGCGACGAGGCCGACCAGGCCCTCGCCCTTGCGCATGGTGGTCAAATGCACCGCGTTCGGATTGAGGCCTTCGGTGGCATAGAGTTCGAGCGTGCCGTCGGTGCGCAGGACATAGACCGAGCAGACCTCCGCGACCATGTTCGCGGCGATCAAGACAACGGTCTTGTCCAGCCTCTCCTGCGCCGAAACAGGCTCCGCCATGACTTCGCGGAGCCGCTTGAGGAGCAGGCGCGGGCCACCGATCGCGCCACGCATCCGATGCCTCCATGTCCTCGACAGATCTGACGACCCGGCGAACCGGGGCCGTCCGCTGTCTCAGAGGGCCGGCCGGTTCTGGCGAAGCGGCCGGTACCATAATGAATAGGGGCGTACCTCGCGCGAGAATCCAAACGAAGCACGCACTAACTTTTTGTTCTGTCGCAAGATCTCACGGAAATTGAAAGAAGTATTTCCGATCTTGCCGGGCACTGCGTCATCGGGGCGCTATGCCGTCGTCATGAGAACAAGGCGCGGTTGCTCAGGCCTTGTCGAGCCCGTAAAGCGTGTGGAGCGTGCGTACCGCCAGTTCGGTATAGGCCGCGTCGATCAGCACGGAGATCTTGATCTCGGAGGTGGTGATGGCGCGGATGTTGATGCCGCGGCCGGCGAGGGCCTGGAAGCAGGTTGCCGCTACGCCGGCATGGCTGCGCATGCCGATGCCGATCACCGAGATCTTCGAGACGTCCATATTGGTTTCGACATTGTCGCACACCACGTCCTTGCGGGCCTTGTCGATCACATCCTTGGCGCGCTGGAACTCGGCCTGCGGCACCGTGAAGGTGATGTCGGTGGAAGCCCCGTCGGCGGAAATGTTCTGCACGATCATGTCGACGTTGATGTTGGCATCGGCCAGGGGCACGAAGATGGCGGCGGCGACACCCGGACGGTCGGCAACATCCCGCAGGGTGATCTGCGCTTCATCCTTCGAATAGGCGATGCCGGTCACAACCTGCTGTTCCATGATGTCTTCCTCGTCGCAGATCAGGGTTCCGGGATTGGGGTTTTCTGGATCGTCGAAGGACGATCTTACATAGGTTTTCACCTTGTGGACCATGGCCAGTTCCACCGAGCGGACCTGCAGCACCTTGGCGCCGAGGGAAGCCATTTCCAGCATTTCCTCGAAAGCGATGCGGTCCATGCGCTGGGCCTTGGGCACGATGCGCGGATCGGTGGTGTAGACGCCGTCGACATCGGTGTAAATGTCGCAGCGCTCGGCACCGATCGCGCCGGCAATGGCGACGGCCGACGTGTCGGAACCACCGCGGCCCAGCGTGGTGATGCGCCCGCTTATGGGTTCGACGCCCTGGAAGCCGGAAATCACCGCGACTTCCCCGGCGGCAAAGCCGTCATCGAGATTCTTGGAGGGGATCGCCGAAATGCGTGCAGAGCCGTGAGCGGCCGAGGTCTCGATCGGCACCTGCCAGCCCTGCCAGGACCGGGCCTTGATGCCGATGCTGCTGAGCGTCAGGGCCAGGAGGCCCGAGGTCACCTGTTCACCGGAGGCGACGATGGTGTCATATTCGCGCTGATCGTAGAGCGGCGACGCCTCGTTGCACCAGCCCACGAGCTCATTGGTCTTGCCGGACATGGCGGAGACCACCACCGCCACGTCGTAGCCGGCGGCGACCTCGCGTTTGACATGCTGCGCCACATTCTTGATGCGCTCGACAGTGGCGACAGAGGTGCCGCCAAACTTCATCACAAGACGGGGACGCGGGCTGCCGGACATACGGCCACTAGGCTCCGATGAACTCTCGAACGTGCTGAGACGCTCTCGATGAGGGGACGCCGCACAAAAGCGGCCAGGATGCGATCCCGGCCGTGGCTGTTATGCATGAGGCGAGGAGACGCGGAGACCAGTTGCCACCGCGCCGCGGGATTTAAGCGAAAGGGGAAGCGATGGCAAGCAAAAGCGGCGCGCATCCGACAGGGATGCGCGCCGCGATCTTTATCGCAGCCGTCACTTCTCCAGCAGAGGCGTGATACGGCGCAGGGTCACGCGGCGGTTTTCCTGCTCGGGCTCCGGCGTCGGGATCTTGAGATAGCGCTCGCCCAGGCCCGCCGTGACCAGATTGTCGGGCGAGATCACGTAATATTGCGTCAAGGCCTGCTTCACAGCCTCAGCCCGCTCCTTGGACAGGCGCAGATTATAGGCATCGTCGCCCACCGCATCCGTATTGCCCTCGATCACGAAGACCTCGCCCGGATGGGCGGCCACGATGCGCTCGAGGATGCGCCCGATGCGGTCGAGATTGGCGATCTCTTCCTCGCGTACGAATGATTCGTTGAAGCCGAAGTGGATGGTATCCAGTTCGACGCTGGGAATGGACTGGCGCACGGCGGGCTGTTCCATCACCACCTCGGGCCGGGCAAGAAATTCGGCACGTGGATAGCGGCGCGGCAGAGGCTTGAGGGGGCGGGCGGCAAATTGTTGCTCGATCTGGTCGTCATCGACTTCGGCGGCCCAGACGCTCTGATAGCGCTGCCCGCGCGGGTTGATGTCCATGTCGAACCGCCTGCCGTCTTCATCGCCCCGCAGGCGGTCGGTGCGCTGACCGCGATCGCTGAGCAGGCGGCGGCGCAGATCGTTGCGGTCGTCCAGCAGATATTGCGCGAAGGCCTCACGGTCCTCGGGATTGTAGCGCTGGTCGTTGGAGGCGTCGCGATAGACCAGGATACGGCGGTTGAGCTGTTCGATGGTCAATACGTTGGACGGGCGCCGATCCGCCAGGATGGCGGGAATATCCTGGGGACGGGGCGAACCCTGGCGGAACTGGGAGCGGCCGAACGGCGAGCCGCGCCCGGCCTGGCCTTGCTGCTGCTCGCCGCCATATTCCTGGTCGGCGACGCGGTTGCGCAGGGCCGCGCGTGCGCCGTTGAGGCGCTGAATCAGGGCTTGCTCGGTGGCTTCCGACAGGTTTCCGGTCGCCAGGGCCGAGCGATAGACGTTGAGGCGCTGGCGCAATTGCTGGTCGTTGAGACGGTCGGGCGGCGTGGTATCACCCAACAGGCCGATGGCGCGCTGTTCCGCCGCCCGGTCGACCGGACCCTGCAGGGGGCGGCCCTGGCCTTGCTGGCTGCCGTTGTCCGGCTGCGGCGGAAGGCCGGGGCGCCCCTCCTGACCCTGCTGCGTGCCGTCGGCCGGCAGGGGAATGCCGCCTTGGCCGGGAAGCTGGTTGCGCCCGCCTGAGCGGCCGTCCAAAGGACGGTCCTGGGGGCGATTCTGGAGGCGGTTCTGCGGCTGGCCGTCGTCGACGCCCTGCGGCACGCCGTCATTGCCGGGCTGGCCCTGGCCAGGCTGGCCCTGCGTGCGGTCGCGGCGCTTGCCGCGCGGTTCGGGCGTGCCGCCGTTCTCCTTGTCCGTCTCCTGGCCCGCAGCTGGCTGGCCGTCGCCGGCGGCAGGCTGCTGGGGCTTGGGCTGGAGAGGCTTGGGTTGCGCGGGGGCCGTACCGGCACCTTGATCCGTATTCGGCTGGGCAGGAGCGCCGGGCTTGGCGGCCGGTGTGTCCTGCCCGCTGTCTTCGCCAGGGGCGGCGGGTTTCTGGCGCTTCGGCTTTGTCGGTGGAGCCGCCGGTGCCGGCTCGCCAGCGGCCGGTTTTCCAGGAGTTTCCTGGCCGGCCGCATCGGGTGCCGGCTTCTCGCGCTTGGGCTTGGGCTTGGCGGCAGGAGGCGTCTCGGCCGGCGCCGGTTCGCCGGGCGCGTCCTGGCTAGCCGCATCGGGCGCAGGCTTCTGACGCTTGGGCTTGGCGGCGGGGGCCTCGTCAGCGCCGGAACCGGGCGCTGCCCCCTCCTGCTCGGCAGCCGGCTTCTGCCGCTTCGGCTTTGCAGCGGGAGCGCCGCCGTCCTGGTCCTGCGATTCGGCGGGGGCAGCCCGTTTTGCCGGAGCCCCTTCGCCGTCCTGGCCGCTGCCCTTCTTATGGCGCTTCAGAATGTCCTCGACCGAGGGCTTGGAGCCCGGCGCGGGCGCTTCCGTGGTTGGGGCCTGGGCGTCCTGGGCCATGGCATCCTGCACCAGCACGATCGCCGTGGGCGAGACGGCGAGCATCAGGGTTCCAGCCAGACCGAACAGTTTCTTGCGCAGGAGCATCTCGACCTCTCATGATTTGGCCGCCATCATCCCGATTGCGGCTGAACCGAAACTGAACGTCGATTATCGAAGATCCGTCGGTGTCGGGATCGGTCACCGCCCAGCTAACGCTCGATCCGGGTCGACAGGATGAGAGAGGTCGAGGTGCGCTCGACGCCCTCCAGCGCCCCGATGCGATCGGCGAGTTCGTCGAGTTCGCCCACGGACCGGGCCTCGATCACTGCGATCATGTCGAAATTGCCGCTGACCGAGTGCAGGGTGCGCACGGACGGAATTTCGCGCAGGCCCGCTTCCACCTGGCGGATCAGCTTCGGCACGGTGGTGAGCAGGACATGGGCGCGCAGGAGCGAGCGCGTGTGTTCCTCGGAAAGCCGGATGGTGTAGCCGACGATCACGCCGCGATGTTCGAGGCGGGCCAGGCGGCTCTGCACGGTGGTGCGGGAGACGCCGAGGCGCCGGGCGATCTCGGCCGTGGAGGCGCGGGCATTCTCGCGCAGGATGGCAATCAGGACATCATCGGCGGGTGTCGTCATAATGACGATATAACGCCCTGCATTGTGCAAAGAAAGCTCGGCATATCGTCGAAATGCAGTCTTCGAAACAAAAGGAGGCAGGCGTAGGCTTTTGAGCAAGAATCGCGACAGGGGAGGCCGACGATGCGCAAGATCGTGGTAGCGGGAGCAGGCAAGATCGGGGCGTGTATCGCCGATATTCTGGCGGTCAGCGGAGACTATGAAGTCACAGTCATCGACCGTTCGGCCGAGCAGCTGGAAAGTGCCGAGCTTTCGGCGGCGGTGGCGCAACGTGAACTCGATCTCCAGGACGAGGCTGCCCTCGGTGCAGTGCTCGACGGTGCCTATGCGGTGCTCAGCGCGGCACCCTTTCATCTCACCACCCGTATTGCGGAAGCGGCGGCGCGCGCCAATGTCCATTATCTCGACCTGACCGAGGACGTCGCCTCGACGCGCCGCGTGCGGGACCTCGCGGCTTTGGCCAAAAGCGCCTTCATCCCTCAATGCGGGCTGGCGCCCGGCTTTATCTCGATCGTCGCCAATGATCTCGCCCAGCAATTCGACAGCCTGGATTCCATCCGCATGCGGGTCGGCGCCCTGCCGCAATATCCCTCCAACGCGCTCAACTACAACCTGACCTGGTCGACGGATGGGGTCATCAACGAATATTGCGAACCCTGTGAAGCGATCGTCGATGGCCATCGCGTCGAAGTGCCGGCGATGGAGGAGCGTGAGGAATTTTCGCTCGACGGCGTCACCTATGAAGCCTTCAACACCTCGGGCGGCCTCGGCAGCCTGTGCGAGACCTATCTGGGGCGAGTGCGCACGCTCAATTACCGCACCATCCGCTATCCCGGCCATGCGGCGATCATGAAGGCGCTCCTCAACGACCTCGATCTCAGGCATCGCCGCGACGTGCTCAAGGACATTCTCGAAAATGCCCTGCCGGCGACGATCCAGGACGTGGTGGTGATCTTCGTCACCGTCAGCGGCAAGCGCCACGGCCACCTGGTGCAGGAGACCTATGCCAACAAGATCTACAACCGCCGCGTCGGCTTGCGCCTGCGCAGCGCCATCCAGGTGACGACGGCCTCCGCCATCTGCGCCGTGCTGGACATGCTGGCCGCAGGAGAACTGCCCCAGAAGGGCTTTATCCGCCAGGAGGACATTGCCCTGTCGGCCTTCCTGGCCAATCGCTTCGGCAGCGCCTATGCGCAGACGGCGCAGCGATAGGGAAAGATGTATCCAGGAACTTGGATACCGCGTCCCTAAGCGCTGACTTGGGATGTGAGATGCGACGCTAGCCTCTCCCCGTAAGAACGGGGTGAGGGGACACATGCGTCGAGTTCTATTGTCGCCTTTGTCATCTCGCGGGTCCGCTACCTTGAGGACGCATGGACGAGAACGTCCGCGTTTCCGGGAAGCGTTCCCCTCAATCGTGTCATCTCGCTTGATAATTAAGCATAGTGCTTTAATAATTGAAGGATCCTTCCGGCTCGAGATCCTTCATTCATTGGAGCACGATGGCGACCATGTCCCAGCCGAACGCGCCGGCGAGCCGCAAGGGCAGCAATTCCGTCCAGGTCCGGCGCTACAATGAGCGCGTGGTGCTCGAGGCGCTGCAGCGTCTCGGCCAGGCCTCCAAGGCCGAACTCGCCCGCTCGGCCAATCTCACGCCTCAGGCCGTGGCCGTCATCGTCGACCATCTCGAGGAAGTCGGGCTCGTGAGGCATGAAGGCAAGCGCGCCGGACAGGTGGGGCAGCCTTCCACCCTCTATGCGCCGGCGCCCGACGGTGCTTTTTCGATCGGCCTGCATGTCGGCCGGCGAGCCTTCGATGCTGTGCTGGTCGATTTCACCGGCCGCACCCTGCGCATGGAGACCAGCGACTACGAATATCCCGAACCGCAGATGGTGGCGGAGCTGGCCGCCGCCTATGTCCGCACCTTCCGGGCCGGCCTGGCGCCCGATTTGCGCAGCCGGGTGGTCGGCGTCGGCGTGGCGATGCCCTATTTCATGGACAGCTGGACCAAGGAGCTGGGCATGCCGGCTTCGATCACCCAGGCCTGGGAGGATTTCGATTTCGCCAAGGCCCTGGCCGACAGCATAGATCTGCCGCTTTTCTTCGAGAACGATGCCTCCGGTGCGGCGACGGCCGAACTGGTCTATGGCCGGGGGCGCGAGGCCAGGGATTTCATCTATCTGTTCATCTCCACCTTCATCGGCGGCGGACTGATCATCAACGGCAATCTGGAGACCGGCCCGAACGGCAATTCGGCCGCCTTCGGCCCCTATCCCGTGACGCCCTCGCTGCTGTCCAGCGTGCCGGCGCCGAAAGGGCCATTCGAGATCCTGCTGCGCCGGGCCTCGATCTATGTGCTGACCAACCATCTGCGCCAGAACGGCGTGCCGATCCGGCGGGCCCACGAACTGGCCGAGATCGGAGAGGCGGCCGAACCCCATCTCGGCGCGTGGGTGGAGGACTGCGCCGACGCGCTCGCCCAGGCGATCGTCGGCGCCATCGCCGTGGTGGATGTGTCGGCGATCGTGATCGACGGCATCTTGCCATCGGCCATCCTGCAGCGGACGGTCGAGGCGGTGTCGCGCCGTTTCCAGGCGATCATGCCGGAAGGGCTGTTCGCGCCTGATATCGCGGTCGGGACGATGGGGCCGCAGGCGGCGGCGATCGGCGCGGCCATCCTGCCGCTCTATGCCATGTTCGCGCCGGACAGCGCCACGCTGGTGAAGGCCAAGGCGCCGGGTATCGGGCGCGCCAGCCTGAAAACCTATATCGGGGCCGGCTAGGGGAGAGGGCATCCGCTTGACAGTCCAGGGGCATCGATATATCCATTTGCTTTAATAATTAAAGGGTGCGGGAGGATGATGGTGGGGGTATCTCGGTCGCGTCGTCGCCGGCGGGCAATGCCATGAAGAGCAGCCTGGCCGATGAGGGCCTCGGAGCCTCGATCGCGTCCCCCGCGGCGGCTGCCGGGCTGGTGAACGCCTCCAAGCGCTTCGGAGGAACGATCGCTCTTTCCAACGCCAGTTTCGATCTCCTGCCCGGCGAGGTGCTGGCCCTTTTGGGCGAGAACGGCGCGGGCAAGAGCACCTGCGTCAAGCTGCTTGCCGGCGTCTACAGGCCGGACGAGGGCGCGGTCGCCATCGATAACCAGCCGGTGGAGCATTGGTCTCCGCTCGAAGCCCAGCGCCGCGGCATTGCAGTGATGCATCAGCATCCTGGCCTGTTCGGCGACCTGACGGTGTTCGAGAACATTTTCGTCGGCCACATGCCGCAGCGCTCCCTGGGCCGCATCGACTATGAGCGCATGCGCGAGGAAGCGCGCGCTCTGCTCGACGTCGTCGGACTGAAATGCTCGCCCGAGGATCAATTGAAGGAGCTGCGCACCTCCGAGCAGCAATTGGTCGAGATCGCCCGTGCCCTGTCGGTCAACGCCAAGGTGCTGATCATGGACGAGCCGACCGCTGCCCTGTCCCAGCGCGAGGTCGAGCGCCTCTTCGCCGTGGTCGCCGATCTCAAGGCCCGGCAGGTGGCGATGATGTTCGTCGGCCATCGCATGGAAGAGATCTACCGGATCGCCGACCGCATCGCCGTCCTGCGCGACGGCCATCTGATCGGGGTGAGGCGGGCGGTGGAACTCGACCGTGACCAAGCCGTGCAGATGATGATCGGGCGGCCGCTCAAGGCCATCTATCCGCAATGGGACTCCAAGCCCGGCCGCGAGGTGCTCGCCGTTTCCGGCCTGTCGCGCGAAGGGGCCTTCGACGACGTCTCCTTCAGCGTCCGGGCCGGCGAGATTCTCGGCCTCGGCGGGCTGGTGGGCAGCGGGCGCACCGAGATCGCCCGCGTGCTTTTCGGCATCGACCAGCCGACGGCGGGCCGCATCGAGATGGAAGGAAAGGCGGTATCCTTTGCCGATCCGCCCGCCGCGATGGCCGCCGGCATCGCCTATGTCTCGGAAGACCGGCTCGGCCAGAGCCTGGTGATGGATTTTCCCATCCTCGACAACGCCTCCCTGCCGGTGATCGAGAAGGCCACCATGGCGGGGCTGGTGATGCGCCGGCAGGAACTGGCTTTGGTCGAGCCGCATTTGCGGCGCCTGAAGCTGAAATTCCGCAGCTTCGCCCAGCCTGTGAAGACACTTTCGGGCGGCAATCAGCAGAAGGTGGTGCTGTCGAAATGGCTCGCCACCCAGCCCAGGCTGCTCATCCTCGACGAACCGACCCAGGGCATCGATGTCGAGAGCAAGTCCGAAGTCCATACCATGATCGCCGAACTGGCCCAGCAGGGGCTGGCGATCATCCTGATTTCCTCGGAACTGCCCGAACTGGTGAGCATGTGCGATCGCATCGTCGTGCTGCGCGAGGGCCGGATGGCTGGCGCCTTTGCGCGCGGGGAGGCCGACCAGGAAAAGGTGATACGCGCGGCCACCGATGCCGGCGGGGTGGTTTTGGACAAGCAGCCGGCGCTGGCGCCGCGGGATGAGGCCGCAAAGCTCGATGAGCCTCAGAGCAGCTGGCTCAAGGCGCTGCTGCGCCGGCGCGAGGTCGGGCTGGTCGGGGCCATGGCGGCCGTTGTCCTGCCGGTGATGTTCCTCAATCCGCGCATGGTCAGCCCCGAGAACCTGACCGCCATCGCCATGGACGCGGCGCTCCTGATGATCGTCGCTGTGGCCCAGATGCTGGTCCTGCTGACGCGCAACATCGATCTGTCGGTGGCCTCCGTGATCGGCCTGTCGGCCTATGGCGCCGCCAGCTTCATGCATGCCCATCCCGAAAGCTCGGTGCTTCTGGGCGTCGCCACGGCTTGTGCCATAGGCCTGGCCTGCGGTGCCCTGAACGGGCTGGTGGTGACCTTCGGCCGCGTGCCGGCGATCGTGGTCACGCTCGGCACCCTTTCGGTCTTCCGCGGCCTGAACAGCCTGTGGGCGGGCGGCCGGCAGATCAGCGCCGACCAGGTGCCGCAAGCCTGGCTCGACATGACCAGCGCCCGCATCATCGGCATTCCGGCCGTGATCCTCATCGCTCTCGCCTGCCTGGTGGTGATCGGGGTGATCCTGACGCACTGGCCTGTTGGCCGGGAGCTCTATGCCATCGGCTCCAATCCGGATGGAGCCGCCCTTATCGGCATCCGCCGCACGGCTCTCGTGCTCGGCGCCTTCATGCTGGCGGGCCTGCTGGCCGGCTTCGACGGCGCGCTGTGGGCCTCGCGCTATGCCACCATCGATGCCCGCGTGGCGCTCGGCTTCGAACTCACCGTGATCGCCTCGGTGGTGGTGGGTGGCGTTGCCATCAGGGGTGGTGCCGGAACGGTGCTCGGCGTCGCCCTCGGCGCGCTGACGCTCCTGGTGATCCAGAACGGGCTGACGCTGGTGCGCGTCGATCCGCTCTGGCTGCAGGGGGTCTATGGCCTCGTCATCCTACTCGCCATCGGTGTCGACACCATTATCGGGCGGCGGACCCATCAGGGACGGAGAGGGCGATGAAGACGAGCCTTATTGAAAGGATCGCCAGCTGGGAGAATTTCCTGGCGCTGCTCACCGTAGCGGTGCTCGCCTATGCGGTGCTGGCCGTACCGAATTTCGCCACGGCCTTCAACATCTCGCAGGCCATTGCCGGTGCATCCGAGCGAGCCCTGATCGTGCTGCCGATGGTGCTCTTGATCATCGCCCGCGAGATCGACCTGTCCGTTGCCAGTATCCTGGCTCTCAGCAGCGTGGTGTTCGGCGTGCTGATCCGCGAGGGCCTGCCGCTGGAGGGTGCGATCGCACTGGCGCTGCTGACGGGCATCCTTGCGGGCGCGTTCAACGGCCTGCTGGTGACCTATCTCGGCCTGCCCTCGCTGGTGGTCACCCTCGGCACCATGGCGATGTTTCGCGGCATCGGCTACATCCTGCTCGGAACCGGCTCGGTGAACGAGTTTCCCGAGAGCTTCACCGATTTCGGCATCGACACGCTGGGCGACACGCCGATCCCCTGGACGATCGTGCCTTTCCTCGTGCTGGCGCCGGTCTTCGCCATCCTGCTGCAGGTGAGCAGCATCGGCCGGCGCATCTACGCCATCGGCGGCAGCCCTGATACGGCGCTCTATGCCGGGGTGCGGGTGGCGCGCATCCGCCTCGGCCTGTTCGTCCTCAGCGGCTTCATCTGTGCCATCGCCTCCATCGTGTTCACCGCCCGCCTTGCCAATGCCCGGGCCGACAATGCCATCGGCCTCGAACTCGACGTGATCACCATCGCGCTTCTCGGCGGCGTCAGCGTGTTCGGGGGCAAAGGCAAGCTGACCGGCGTGTTCCTGGCGCTGGTACTGATCGCCACGCTGCGCAACGTGCTGGGGCTGAGCCAGATCGGCGGCGATGCGCAGGGCACCGTGATCGGGCTCTTGCTGATCTTCTCGCTATTGCTCAGCACCACGGCCCAGCGCCTCTATGGCGGTCTCCAGGCCAAGTTCAAGGCAGCCGGCCGGCCGCGAGAACCGGAACGAACGACCTGACTGAAAGCGTAAACCAACAACGACCTGAAGAAAGGCGTGAAGGAGGAGACGAGCCATGAAAAAAGCGATGAGAACACACCTGATCCTGACCACGGCCATCATGCTGGGCGCTCTGGCGGCGCCGGCCTTCGCGGCCGAGAAATGCGCCAAGGAGCCCGTGACCGTCGGCTTCCTGCCCAAGCTCGACACCGATCCCTATTTCCAGGTCGCCAAGACCGGGGCGGAGGAGGCCCAAAAGGAGATCGGCGGCAAGGTGATCCAGCAGGCGCCTTCCCAGGCGACCGCCGAAGCCCAGATCGAGTTCATCAACAATCTGGTGTCCCAGAAGGTCGACGTCATCGCCATCTCCGGCAATGACGCCAATGCCGTGGCGCCGGCCCTCAAGCGCGCCGCCAAGCAGGGCGTCAGGATCGTCTCCTACGATTCGGACGTCTCGGAAGCCGCCCGCTCGCTGTTCTTCAACCAGGCCAAGGGCGACAGCCTGGCCGAGATGATGCTGGAGAGCATGGGGCAGATGATCGGTTATGAGGGGGATTTCGCCATCCTCTCCTCCACGCCGACGGCCACCAACCAGAATGCCTGGATCGACTTCATCAAGAACAAGATGAAGGAGCCAAAATTCGCCAAGATGAAGTTGGTGCAGATCGCCTATGGCCAGGAGAGCGAGCAGGTCAACCAGCAGCAGGCCCTGGCGCTCGTCCAAGCCTTCCCGAACCTCAAGGGCATCATCATCCCCGCCGGCATCGGCCTGCCGGCCGCGGCGCGCGCCCTTGAACAGGCTGGCAGCCTCGGCAAGGTCAAGCTGACGGGCCTGGCGCCGGCCACCCTAATCAAGAAATACATCCAGAACGGCTCCGTCCAGGACATCTGGTGGAACGTCAAGGATCTCGGCTATCTTACCTATTACGGTGCCCAGCAACTGGCGCAGTGCAAGATCACCGGCAAGCCGGGCGACAAGTTCAAGGCCGGGCGGCTTGGCGACTATACGGTGGGCGAAAAGGGTGAGGTGGTGCTCGGCCCCGCCAAGATCGTCACGCCGGCCAATGTCGAGGAATTCAAGTTCTGAGCACGAGTTCCGGGCGGCGACCAATCTTGCCGCCCGGATACTCGCCCCGCCGGAAATCAGGAAATCTACATGCCGCAAACCTGGTCGCTCGACTGGTCGCATGGCCAGGTGACGGTACATGCCGGCGCTGCCGCCCTGGGCCGCACGCGCTTTCGCTTGGAGGACGGCCGCTTCGTCGAACCCTTCCACGAGGCGCCCTGGATCACGGCCGGCGAAAAAGTCGAGCCGGGCCTGGAGAACCTCCGGGGCGACTGGCCCTGCCTGCCCTTTGGGAGGCTCTATAGCAGCGACGATCCCCTGATCGGCGCCTGGCGGGGGCTGGTGGATGCTTCGTTGCCGGACAGCGGCCATCCGCTCGGCCCGAGTGATCACCTGCTGCATGGCCACAGCGCTGCCGCCGAATGGAGCCTGGTGTCGCGCACGCAAGATGCGATCACCCTCGGCCTCGATTATCCCAGCGACTCGCCCATCGAGAGGATCACACGCACGATCCGCCCGATCGACGGGCAGGCGGAACTGGATGTTTCTGTCGAGATCCGGGCCCGGCACCGTTGCGTCAGGCCGTTCGGCTTTCATCCCAACTTCGCCCTGCGTGGAAAACCAGGATCCTTTCGCATCGAGCCCGGTACCTATCGTTTCGGCCTCAGCCATCCCGTTGCCGAAGCGGCAGCCCGGGCCGAGCCGGACAGGAGGTTCACGACGCTTGCCGATGTCGCGGTCAAGTCAGGCGGGAGCGAGCGTTTCGACAGGCTGCCCTTCGCCGACGACCGCGAGGACATAATGCAACTCTGCGGCATCGAAGGCGGCGTCCATCTCATCGACGAGCACGACCGGGTTGCCTGGGATCTTTCCTGGGACACCACAAAGCTGCCGTCCTGCCTCTTGTGGATGAGCAATCGCGGGCGCAAATTCCCGCCCTGGAACGGGCGCCATCTGTGCGTGGGCGTCGAGCCCGTGGCCTCGGCCTTCGATTTCGGCTCGGTGATCGCCGCCTCGGACAATCCCATCGCCCAGTCCGGCGTGCGCACGGCGATCACGATCGAGCCGGGAATGCCGCTCACACTCGGCTATCGCATTCGCGGCCATGCGCTGGGGCCAAACTAGAGCGTAGTCTGTGCTGTCGGCTCGGCTTTGCGAGCTCATGTTTCAACGGGCTGACGGGGCGTTGATCGCAAATTGCGCGGCAAAGGCCCTGACATAAGCGGGCCGAGCTTCCCCGCGGGCGACATAGGCGGCCAGGTTTTGATATTCGTCCAGAAGGCCCGACATTCTCAGTCGCAGCAGCACGGATACCATCAACAAATCACCTGCGCTGAACGCCCCATCGAGCCAGTCGGCGTTGCCCAGCCGGGCGGAGAGCTGGTCGAGCCGGGCCCGAACGCGGTCCTTTACCAAGGGCAGGCGCTCCGCGCTCCAGGGCTTGTCGGCTTCGAAGATCCGTGCTGTCGTCAGGTCGAGGATCGGCGGCTCGACGGTGTTGAGTGCGGCAAACATCCAGGTGATCGCCCGCGCTCGGGCATCGCGATCCCCAGGCAGCAGGCCCGCATGCCGCTCGGCGAGGTGAAAGACGATCGAGCCGGTCTCGAACAGCGACAGAGAACCGTCCTCGTAAGTGGGGATCTGGCCGAAGGGGTGGATGGCCAGATGGCCAGGCGCCTTCATCTGCGCGAAGGAAACCAGGCGAACCTCATAAGGCTGGCCCACTTCTTCGAGCGCCCAGCGAACGCGCGTATCGCGTGCCAGTCCCTTGCCGCCATCGGGTGATCGTTCAAACGCCGTGATGGTGATCGTCATCGTATCCATTTCCTTGCCTGGGCGAATTTCTTCGGCCTCCTATCGTGACGACGAATGAGCCTGGCGGAGGGCGACATCGGTCTTGAATTATTTTCATTACCGGGCGCAGATCGCGCATGCCCGATTCCGATCAAAGGTCGCGGGGCAAGAGTGGGGCCGCATGAACTATCCTGCCGGAACAGCCTATATCGATGGCGGCTTCGTGCCGATGTCTGAAGCCAAGATCTCGGTGCTCGACTGGGGCTTCCTGCATTCGGACGCGACCTATGACGTCGTACATGTCTGGAAGGGCCGCTTCTTCCGCCTCGACACCCATATCGAGCGATTCCTGCGCTCGGCCGACAGGCTGCGCCTCACGCTGCCGGTCTCGCCCGAAAAGCTGGTCCAGATTCTCGCCGAATGCGTCTCCCGCTCCGGGCTCCAGGATGCCTATGTCGAGATGGTGCTGACGCGCGGTATCTCACCGACCTTCTCGCGCGACCCCAGGGAGGCCCATAACCAACTGATCTGCTTTGCCATTCCGTTCGGCTGGATCCTCAAGCCCGAACAGCGCGAGGCCGGGCTTCCGATCGTGCTGTCCGACATTCGCCGCATCCCGCCGGATTCGGTCGATCCCACCGTCAAGAACTATCACTGGCTGGATTTCGTCATGGGCCTCTACGATGCCTATGATCGCGGCGCGCAGAGCGCCGTGCTGACCGATGCCGACGGCAACCTCGCCGAGGGGCCGGGCTTCAACATCTTCACCGTGCGCCAGGGCCGGATCGCCACACCCGATCGCGGCGTGCTGCGTGGCGTTACGCGCCAGAGCGCGATCGAACTCGCCGCCGAACTCGGCTTTCCCCTGGAGGAGCGGGTCGTGACGGCGGCCGAGGCGCGGGCTGCCGACGAGGTCTTCATTACCTCGACGGCCGGCGGCATCATGCCGGTGACGCGGATCAATGGCGCCGCCGTCGGCGAGGGCCGCATGGGGCCGGTCACCCGGGCGCTGCTCGAGGCCTATTGGGCCAAGCACACGAATGGCAGTTGGTCGACGGCGGTGGAGGATGTGCTGTCGGGCCGGGCGCCAGGATAGGCGCGCGACCTGTCTTCCCCCGCTTCGCGGAGAAGGCAAACAACGCTTCATTCCGCCGGCTGCATGGCAGATGGTTCGACGTCGTCGCGGCATTTTTTCTTGTCTCTTGGCAGGTGGCAGCCCTATGTGCATTCATGCTGTCATGCAGCATGACCATGCTCCCGGGCACTTCCCGCCTTTTCGACACCTTGTTCCAACGGCCTAGAGACTTCCCTCCATGTATGATTATGACATGCTCGTCATCGGTTCGGGCCCGTCCGGCCGTCGCGCCGCCGTGCAATCGGCCAAGCTCGGCAAGTCGGTCCTGGTGGTGGAGAAGGGCCGGCGCGTGGGTGGCGTGTCGGTGCACACCGGGACGATTCCCTCCAAGACGCTGCGTGAGACGGTGCTGAACTTGTCGGGTTGGCGCGAGCGTGGCTTCTACGGCCGGGCCTACCGGGTCAAGCAGGATATCGGCGCCACCGACCTGATGGTCCGCCTCCAGAAGACACTCGACCACGAGGTCGAGGTGCTGGAGCATCAGTTCAGCCGCAACACCGTGCGCACGGCCCGCGGCGAAGCACGCTTTCTCGGCCCGCACGAAATCGAGATCACCACGGAGACCGGCACGCGCAGCACGGTGACGGCCAATTACATCCTGATCGCCTGCGGCACGCAGCCCTTCCGCCCCGACTATGTGCCGTTCAATTCCGATAATGTCTTCGACAGCGACGAGATCATCGAGCTGCCCCGGCTGCCGCGCAGCCTCACCGTGATCGGTGCGGGCGTGATCGGCGTCGAATATGCCACCATCTTCAGTGCTCTCGACGTCGCCGTCACGCTGATCGAGCCGCGCTCGAGCTTCCTCGATTTCATCGACAAGGAGCTGATCGAGGAGTTCATGCATGAATTGCGGGACCGCAACGTCTCGCTGCGCCTGGGTTCCCCGGTGGTCTCGATCGAGCGCGAGGAGAGCCGCGTCGTCACCAAGCTGGGCGATGGCCGCAAGGTGTCATCGGAGATGCTGATGTTCGCCGCCGGGCGCGTCGGCAATACGGACAGGCTGAACCTCGACGCGGCCGGCCTCAAGACCGATCATCGCGGCCGCATCGGCGTCAATCCGGCGACCCTGCAGACAGAGGTGGCGCATATCTACGCGGCCGGCGACGTCATCGGCTTTCCCAGCCTCGCCTCCACCTCGATGGAGCAGGGGCGGGTGGCCGCCTGCCATGCCTTCGGCCTCGAACCGCCGCCGCCACCCGAATATTTCCCCTATGGCATCTATTCGGTGCCGGAGATCTCCACCACGGGCCTGACCGAGGAGGAAGTGCGCCAGAAGGGCATTCCCTACGAAGTCGGCATCGCCCGGCTGCGTGAGACCTCGCGCGGCCACATCATGGGGCTCGACAGCGGCATCATGAAGATGATCTTCTCGACCAAGACGCGCCGCCTGCTCGGCGTGCACATCTTGGGCGAGGGCGCGACCGAACTGATCCATATCGGCCAGGCCGTGCTCAACCTCAAAGGCACGATCGACTATTTCATCGAGAACACCTTCAACTATCCCACCCTCGCCGAGGCCTACAAGATCGCCGGCCTCGACGCCTGGAACCGGATGGGGCGCTAGAGCATCGTACCGAAAAGTGGATGCCGGTTTTCGGAAAAAACGATGCGGCAACAAAGTCTTACAGTACAGCATCCGATTCCAATATCGGATCCTGTACTGTAGCGCGGCCCTGTCCGCGCCCTGTCTCTACTTCGCGTAACATCATAGGAGTTCGCCGTGTCCCCTGACCGCAAGCTCGTCGTCCTTCTCGACGTCGACAACACGCTGCTCGACAATGACCGCTTTGGCGAGGACCTCGGCGACCATATCGAGGAAGCCTTCGGAGCGGACCAGCGCGCGCGCTACTGGACGATCTACGGCAAGATCCGCGACGATTACGGCTATGCCGATTATCTCGCCGCACTCCAGCTCTTCCGCGCCGGGCTGGACGACGACCCCGACCTGCTCCAGATGTCTAAGTTTCTCCTGGAATATCCCTTCGCCGAGCGCGTCTTCCCGAAGGCGCTGGAAGCGATCGCCCATCTCAAGAGCTTCAGCGCTCCCGCCGTGCTTTCAGATGGCGACATCGTGTTCCAGCCGCGCAAGGTGCAGCGCGCCGGCCTGTGGGACGCGGTGGAAGGGCGGGTGATGATCTATCTGCACAAGGAGCAGATGCTGGACTCCGTGCAGCGCCATTATCCGGCCGAGCATTACGCCATGGTCGACGACAAGCCCCGCCTGCTCGCCAAGATGAAGGCGGTGATGGGCGACAAGCTCACCACCATCTTCGTGCGCCAGGGCCATTACGCCCTGGAAGCGGATATGAACACTGTCGATCCCAAGCCCGACGTCACCATCGAGCGCATCGGCGATCTTCTGTCCCTGGACCGGGCTGCCTTCACGCGGGCGGGATAGATGTTTCGTGCTTCTTTGCCGCCGACGGCATGAATCCGGGGGCGGGCCTTCAGATCCCTTTCAAGGTCTTCCGAACAAACCTGAGAAAGGCGGATGAGGGGTTGCATCGCTCTGGCACTTCAGACCCGGCATCTTCATCCCTGGCAGGCGCCGCGCTTCAGGCTGGTCTGAAGACCAGCCCCCCGAGAGCCGGCAGGCTCAGCGCACCAGTTCGAGGATCTCGAGCGTGCTGCAGCAGGTTTGCGGCAGTTCCAGGCGCAGCTTGCGCGGGCCAGCCTTGAACAGATAGGCCACCGCGTCGGATTTGGGCGATGCGCCATAGGCGACCGGCGGATCGTCGCCATTGGCATTGCCGCCGAGGAAGACGAAGCGGGTGTTGCTGACGCGGTAGAGAAAGCCGCTGACGCGCTGGGAGCCGTTCACCTTGGCGAAGAAGAGCTTGCCGCCGCGCTCGCTGATGGCGCATTTGAAATAGGGATAGGCATAGATGCTGCCCTTGCCGTCATTGGCCTTCGAGCCGTCGTCGAGCTGGGCGCTGCGGCAGCGCCAATTGCCGACGAGTTCGCGTGTATTGGCGATCGGCCTGGGATCGCCGGCGAGGATCTCCTCCAGGGCGATGCCGTCGGCGGTGTGGCGGGCATTGGAGCCGAGCACCGCATCGACGGCGCTGCGGCGCGTCTGCTCGAAATTCATCAGACGGGAGCGGTCGGCCTCCTCGATCGAAACAGGCAATAGCGGCGTGGGATCGAATTCGGAGGCGGCCAGGGCCGTGCCGGTGGAGGCCGCGAACCAGGCGAGAGCGACTACGGCCCAATGACATCTCGTCATGATGGAATTTCCAAGTGGCGGGGTGCCCTGTTTGCACCAGTCCAGGCGATCCTGGCAAGGCGGCCGCGGCGTCATGGGTCATTACCCAAAGGCCGGCCCGTCGTAGCCAGGAAGCAGGAGGTCAAGAAACAGCAGGACGCCAAGAAGCACTTGCCGAGGAGCTCGGCTATGGCGATAGAGAAGGCCGCGCTGGCAGTGGCGGGGCCTTGTTTGTGAACCTTCGGCTTTTCCCAAGCAGAGTTTTCCGACGGGCTCCGTCCATGGACCCCGCCGGAAAATTCTGCAAATATTTGATGTCTTGCGGATTACTCTCGATCGGGCCGGGGCCACGATCGAGAGTAATCTGCTTGACGACGATGCTGCTTCTTGCCGCCTTCGCCGGCATGGCCATAGTGGGCCGAGCCGAGGCGCGCCAGGAGAGCCTGGACGAGGCGATCTGCCGTCTGATCGAGACCACGGCCAAGGACAAGGGCATTCCGCCCGAACTCTTCACCCGGCTGATCTGGCGCGAGAGCAGTTTCCGTCCCCACGTCATCTCCAGTGCCGGCGCGCAGGGTATCGCCCAGTTCATGCCTGGCACGGCGGCCGAATGGCAACTCGACGATCCCTTCGATCCCGAAAAGGCGATTCCGGCTTCGGCCGCCTATCTCAGCGCGCTCAAGACGCAGTTCGGCAATTGGGGGCTGGCGCTGGCGGCCTATAATGCCGGGCCCAAGCGCCTCTCGGACTGGCTGGCGGGCGGGCGCTATCTGCCCTCGGAAACACGTGCCTATGTCTATTTCATCACCCATCGCAGCGTTGACGACTGGGTTTCGAACGACGGGCTCAAGGCCGGGGAGGAGCCCGCCGCCAAGCCGGTCGATTGCCTCGCCGTCGTCACCACCGTGCGCAGGGAGGTGCCGCGCCTGATCGAGGGCCCCTATGCGCCCTTCGGCGTGCAGCTGTCCGGCAATTTCTCCAAGGCGATCGCCATCGCCTCTTACGAGCGGGCGGTGAAGCGCTTCTCGGCCGTTCTGGCGGGCCGGGAGACATTGATTGTCGGCACGCGCATGGCCGGGCGCGGCCGGCGGGCCTTCTATCGTGTCCGCCTGCCAGCCCGCAGCCTGCGCGAGGCGAGTCTGCTGTGTGACAAGCTGCACCGCGTCGGCGGAAGTTGCGCGGTGCTGCGCAATTGAGGCTGCAGCAGCATCGTGCCGAAAAGTGGACTCCGGTTTTCGGCAAAAACGATGCGACAACAAAGATCCACGGCACGGGATCCGATTCCGAAATCGGATCTTGTGCCGTAGCGGTCGGCGCAAAGAAAAAGCCGGATGCGGGGGCACCCGGCAGTTGGGTCGTTGGGTCGGGCCAAAAAGCCCGAGGAAACTACGAGTGCGTCAACAGCTCGAAGTCATGCGGGCGAGCCCGCTCGAATGCCAGGAACGGTCTCAAGGCATCCGACTACACACTCAACCGGTGGGCCGGGATTTGGTTCCATGCTTCGTGCAGATTTTTTCAGGCGTCTTGCCTGGCTGCGGGAGATCGGGACCAGGCTCGTGTCGGTGTCGTTTATTCCGGAACATAACATGAACAAAATGCTCGACAGCCGCAGCCGGCTCGCCTAATTTTCCGGTCTCGAATCCGAAAGCATTTTGCGATTTGCCGAAGCGGATGAATCGCAACGGCATCTCGAAACAAGGCGTTGGAGCAAAAACGTTCTCGCATGAACGCGCTTTGCCCTGCGTTCGTGCTGATCAAGGCCGGGGCGGGCAGCAGACGCCCGTTCCGTCATCGGGGCAGGGCTCGTGCACCGTCCCGGTGGGGCGAGATATCTGCCGATTCCAGTCCTCTGAACAGGGAGAACCGTCAATGACCTCGCAAGCCAGCAAATCCGAACAGGCTTTGCCGGAAGATCTGGAAGCGAGCGTGGAGCGCGTCATCGCCGATTGTGACGGCGATGCGCGTGCGGCGGTGCGCGTCTTGCTGGTCGCCAACAGCCACGCCATGGCCGAGATCGCGGCGATCGAGGGCGAGATGGCCAAGCTCCTTGCCGACGTCTCGCGCGGCTATGCCCGCGGCCACTGGGAGTGGCTGCTGGAACGGGCGGAGATCGCCATTCCCTATTCCAGAGAGTAACCGAACGGAAATCAGTGCAACCGATTTGTCTGGTCAATGCACGCAGGAAAAGAAAAAGCCCGCTTGCGCGGGCTGGGAGGTTAGACGAGAGAGAGACGAGCTGGAAAGACACGAACGACACGGCAGGGAGGGGATCTGTTCGGAGAGTGCCGCGCCGTTCGCAGAATCAACGTAGCCGCTACGTTGTGTTCGCGCACACCGGCAAATTTGACGGACATTGAGAGACACCGGCACGCTGCTTCTGTCAGGCCGCGCCGTGTCGCGAGAGGCCGCCGGATCGCTTGCCTCGCGCCGGGCCGGTGGCTTATGACGGCCGGTATATCCGGCCCGGACACAGCGTCCGGGAGCCGGCTTCCGGCGCCCGCCGGGACGGCAGCCGAGAACGGCCGGCCGGGATTTCTGCAATGATGTGAAATGGATAATGAGTTATCTCGATAATTTTATCAATCGCATGACGGCCCAGCGCAGTTGCCTCGACCTCGCCGTCGAGCTCATCCGGGGGATCGAGGGGCCGGTGCTCGAATTCGGCCTCGGCCATGGCCGGACCTATGACCATTTGCGCCAGAACTTTCCCGATCGGGATATCTATGCCTTCGAAAAGCGCGTGAGCCCCAATGTCTTCGTGCGCCCGGCGGATGAATTGCTCTTCCTCGGCGATATCGGCGATACCATCCGCACGGCTGGACAGCGCTTGCCGCGCAAGGCCGCGCTGGCCCATTCCGACCTCGGCCTCAAGGACCGGCAGGGCGCCGTGCCGATCGTGGCCGATATCATCGCCTATCTGCCCGGTTTGATGGCGCAGGGAGGCTTCTATATCTCCAATGTCGATATTGCCCTGGTGGACGGCAAGCTGCCGCCCGCCTTCCGGCGCCGGGCGTTTCCGCAGGCGACGGGCGATCAGTATCACATCTACGAGATCGTCTGAGGCGGGCCACCGGGAGAACGACCATGAACGACAGCGTCGAGGAGATCGGCGGCGTCCGGGTGCTCGTCTGTGCTGCAGACGGTGAGAAGCTCGCCAGCGAAGCCGATATAAACGATTTTCTCAGCAAGGCCTGGGAACACGAGGCGGGGCTGGTTGCCATTCCGGTCACGCGGCTTGGCGACAACTTCTTCCGCCTGCGCACGCGGCTCGCCGGCGCCGTGGCGCAGAAATTCGTCAATTATCGCATGCGCCTCGCCGTGATCGGCGATATCTCGGCCTGGATCGCCGGCAGCGATGCCCTGCGTGATTTCGTCCGGGAGGCCAATCGCGGCCAGGACATCTGGTTCGCCGCCGATTTGGCGGAGTTGCGCAGCCGGTTGTAAGCTGGCAGCGGGGCGCCTGTCTCTTCCGCAAATGACGGCGCCGTCTCAAACGGGGTGAGCTAGGCGAAAACGGGACCAATGGTACGACTAGTTACCATCAGGTCGAAAACGACAATAATTTCAGGAGTAAATGGCGGAGAGGGAGGGACTGGCCCTTCTTCGCCTATAAATCTTTATATTTCAGTATCTTAGGCTATGATCAGTTTGAATGGTTTGTACCACCGCCACGTACCAACGTCTACCGTCATGATGCCTCAAATACACTTCCTATCTGCCCTCTTGTCTAAGGGTCTCGAATACGCGAACCGTGGCTTCTGCTAGGCCGAGTGAAGGATTTTCTCGACACAACTTTTCGACCTCCCCGAGGATGCCAAGGGCATCTGTCGAGTGCCCCACGTCTGCCCTGTCTGGAGTGGCCTTAGAGCGCCAGAGGTCCAACATCGTCCACGCTCCTGTTATCCATACATCGCCTCTAGCCTTGTTGCCGGATAACCACGTTGCGCAACTGGAGGCGCCCGGCCCAAATATCCGATATTTTCCCGCGTCCGCGCAGATGGAACTGGCGAGTACGGCACCCATAGCAATCACTGCTTGTTTGATCATTGTAACCCCCAATATTCATGCTTACCGATCAGTAGGGTAACCTAAAAGGGGACAAAATATCTCACCTCAAACTTTCTAGCAGGAGCCTCAGCGAGGTTGGAAACGCGCTTTCCCCCATAACTCATTCTCTGGCTCTCGCGCAAAGGGTTCGCGACTGTGAGATAATCAATGTAATCTCACCTCATGCGCAACTTACCTTCGTTCATTAGAAATCCCATTGTAGCGACCATTGCTACATTCCTCGTCACTAGCATCGTTTCTAGTGTCGTCCTTGGGTATTTCTTGCCGACAACATGCAGAGATGGCTGGCGCTCGCATTCCATCGGTTTGAGAGGTGCATGTTCATGGCATGGAGGGGTTTCAGATCATGGTAAGGGCTTCCTATCATTGCTTCTATCGCTCGGCGCATCGACCGCTATGTGGTTGTGGCGCCAGTCCATCGAGGATGCCGGGGCTATGCGCGAACGCGCGCAGGCAGCGGAGATACAGAAGGCAAGCGATGACGCGATCAAGCAAGAGGCCGCCGAGAGCGGCATGGCCTGCCCGTTGTGTGGGTTTCCTTTGCAAAAACGGTTAGCTCGACGCGGTCGCAATAAAAGGCGATTTTTCATGGGGTGCAGCCGCTACCCAAACTGCAAAGGTACGCGAACCTTACCGCCAGAGGAGCTCTAGGGAGCCCGTATGCGCCAGCCTATCATTCTTGGTAGATTGCCAATGCGTGTCCATTAATGCGGGCCATAGACTCCCCGCAGTCTCTCGCGAGGACTGCCGCAGCGGCGCTATCGTGGTAGTTGGTTCCAGATGCTATAGGGGCCTACAGTCAACATTGCCAACCCGAAGGCTTTACGGGCAGGGTGCCGGTGAACAGATGCCGATCAAAAGACGGTCCTTAGTCAATTTCCATTCCTTCCTGTTCATCACCAAGGCAGAATGCGCCGACCAACCGGAAAACACCATTGCTATTGTCGTGGGCCATAAGCGGAAGAGCATAACGCTCGGGCGATATTCTGCGAGGCCACTGATGAAACAAGCACGGCGGTGCGTCGAAGCGGTGAAACTGCCGAAACAATCGACGCACAAGCAACAGTGACGCCTATCTGATTACTTTTTCATTGTTTTCTCACGGAGTCACATAGGCCAAGTTTAAATCTAATTGTTTACTGCAAAGACGACTTATGTCATTACGCGTTTGATAAATAGAGTCACAGGGAGCAAACGTGGCAAAGGCTTTAACTGCACCCCGTAAGAGGGCACAAGAGGCACAGTCGGTTAGCGTCAACAGTGTGACATCATTTCTCAATGAAATATATAAATTAAAACCTACAACTGGAGTGCGCTGCTTTCGGGGAGAGGCAAGCGCATCTTGGAAATTGATGCCCTCTGTAATGCGGGGCCTACGTAGTGAGGCAGAAAGCAACATTATCAGCGAACTAATGGCGGAAGCACCTACGGAGTTCACAGAAGACAAGACCATGTTTGGTCGCCTTGTCCGCGCCCAACACTATGGGCTTCCTACACGATTGCTGGATGTCTCGCTAAACCCACTCGTTGGATTATTTTTTGCATGTTCAGATGAGCCGCAGCGCGACAAAGATGGAAAAGTTTTAATTTTAGATTTTCGTAAAGAGAATATTCGCTATCCGGATAGCGATACAGTAAGTTTGATTTGCAATCTATCTCGACTGACAGATGACGAACGAGATGAATTGAAGGAAACTGTATCGGATCGAAAGTCACCTGACAGCAAATTGCAACAACTGGAAAGCACGGAACGTCTTGCACAATTTGTTAGAATGGAGAAGCCGTATTTTCAAAATAAAATACGAGCCACTGATTTTCGCAAATATTTTTTCGTTTACCCATCAAAGTCAAATAGACGTGTAATGGCTCAGTCTGGAGCTTTCGTCGCTGCCGGTCTATTATCGTACAAATCATTCGACAATGTCGTCTCCTTTAAATTGTCCCAGATTGATATCCCTAAAGATAGCAAATCGAAAATAATTTCTGAATTAGATATTCTAAATATAAACTCTAGATCTCTTTTTCCTGAGGTAGAATACACATCGAGATATATTAAAAGAAAATGGGAGAAAGCAAAGTCTTCCGATATTATGGATATTTTGGGCAATTAATTCTCGGATTTCATCGGCATATACATAGTGGCATCCGGACAATTCTCTGTGATTGAGTGGAGTTTCTTCCTGTGCCAAAGAGTGTTTCAAGATATCCTGAATGAGGCGGCAGAGGCACGAGCCGCAACACCCGTGCCATCGACCAGGAGCCCGTATACGCCAGCCTATCGTTCCCGGTAGGTTGCCCTATGCGTGTCCTTTAATGAGCTTCAGTGCGCCCCTCACGGGTGCTATGAAGACCCTTCGAAAAGGAGAGTCGCAACATGGACGATAGTCGATACACAAACCTAACCGACCGCCTCCAGGTTGCCTGTAAGGAGCCTGCCAAGGTTCCCGAGAAGGAACTGAAGGACCTCCTGTCGCAGGCGAGATTTACCATCTTGCGGTTAGAGGCACTGGTCCAGGCGATGGATAGGACGGCTAACCAGAACGCTCCCGCACAAGGGGACCTGCACCTGCCCACTAGGGGCACCGAAATGTTTTGCCGGAAAAATCTGAGGAGAGGCCTCGACTGGAATAGTCGCGCAATCCCCCCATGCCCCCCTCGCGATGTCGCGCACGCGCCCGGAGATCAAAGCACGTGGATGGTATCGCGCCCGCTTTGAAACTTCTATCTATCTCTTTTGCCCCGCTTTCCCCCAAACCAACACGATGCCGCCCACCACCAAGGACCCCACAACGGTGCACACAAGTTGTTCAGGCAGTCCCCTACTCGACAGGTGCGGGGTGTTGAGCCACCGCCAAAAGCCTTCGTTCGGGTCTGATCTTTGGCTATAGGCGAACGCCGCGCCAAGCCATCCGCCTACCACGCATGCCGCGACAAGAGCCGCAAAGCGCTCTACCGACCAATTGAACACGGTAAATTCCTCATATCAGCGCAGAGCGCCACCATAGCACGGCCCAAACTGACCCGCTCGCAACGCCCGTAGTGCACCGACTAGACCACGCGAGGAACCCTGCGAATTCTGGCGTTGATCACCTCCCCGCTCTTGCTTGTGAGGCAGACCCGCCGTCCCTCTGGGCTGTCATAACCCCCATTCTCGGGCGCTTCCTGCCACGAGCGGAGAATGGCGTTCACACTCGGCAGGATGATTGTGCGCGCCTCTTCTCGCGTTATGCCGTTGATTTGGTAGAGGCTTTCATAGTCGGTCATCTTATGACGGACATGGTTGTCAATGGTGATGCCCACCGCTCGCCCCATCGTGGTTTTCGTCCACCACGGGCGCGAGGCGACTTTGCAATTACGGTGACAGTGCACTTAATTGGCAAGACGCATCTCAGAGATCGCCACCTTCGTGCCAAAAACGATAATGATTTCAGGGATAAATGGCGGAGAGGGAGGGATTTGAACCCCCGATGGAGTTGCCCCCATGCCGCATTTCGAGTGCGGTGCATTCAACCACTCTGCCACCTCTCCGCAGCTGGTCGGGCGCTTCATATAGATATGCGTCGCGCGGGGCAAGACCGGAACGGCGGAAAAATTGGGAGAAAGTTGCGGCAGCGGTGCTGCGCGGGATCACGGCGGGATGATCTGTGCGGGTCTCCCCGGCGCCGGGGTTCCGCCAACAAAATCGAGGTCTGTGTCGGTGTTTCGATTGCCAGCGGCGGGCGAGGTGCTTAAGTCGGGGGGCGCCTGCGTCGGGCAGGCGCCCTCGCGGCATTACAGCGGAGCCCATGTCCGTCACCTCTTCCGCCTATTCGGGATTTCGCCTCGCTTTGGAGGCGTTGCGCGGACATCGCGGCTGGGGGCCGGCCTGGCGCAAGGCGGCGCCCAAACAGGCCTATGACGTGGTGATCGTCGGCGGCGGCGGGCATGGCCTTGCCACGGCCTATTATCTCGCCAAGAATCACGGCATCGCCAATGTCGCGGTGCTGGAGCGCGGCGGCATCGGGCTCGGCAATGTCGGGCGCAACACCACCATCATCCGCTCCAATTATTTCTCGCCCGAGAACATCCGCTTCTACGACTTTTCGCTCAAATTGTGGGAAGGGCTCGAGGCCGAGCTCAACTACAATGCCATGGTCTCGCAGCGCGGCGCCCTCAACCTCGTGCATGCGGACGGCCAGCGCGACCTGCTGGCCCGCCGTGCCAACCAGATGCTGCTGGAAGGCGTCGATACCGAACTGCTCGACAAGGAGGGCGTCAAGCGCCTGGTGCCGCTGGTCGATGTCGACAACGGTCGCTTTCCCGTGCTCGGTGGCTTCCTGCAAAAGCGGGGCGGCACCGTTCGCCACGATGCGGTCGCCTGGGGCTATGCCCGTGCCGCCGACCGGCGCGGCGTCGACATCGTCGAAAATTGCGAGGTCACCGGCCTCACGCGTGAAGGCGAGGCGATCACCGGTGTTGAAACCAGCCTCGGCAGCATCCGCGCCGGCAAGGTGCTGTTCGCGGTGGCCGGGCATTCCTCGCTGCTGGCCGGTATGGCCGGTTTCCGCCTGCCGCTGGAGACCCATGTGCTGCAGGCCTTCGTTTCCGAGGCGGTCAAGCCGCTGATCGACTGCGTCGTCACCTATGGCGCCGGCCACTTCTATGTCAGCCAGTCGGACAAGGGCGGCCTCGTCTTCGGCGGGGCGCTCGATGGCTACAACTCCTATGCCAGGCGGGGCAGCCTGCCGATGGTGGAGGATGTGCTGGCGGCCGGCCTCACGCTGATGCCGGCCCTCGGGCGCCTGCGCGTGCTGCGCCAATGGGGCGGGGCGATGGACATGACCGCCGACGGCAATCCGATCATCTCGACGACGCCGGTGCGCAATCTCTACCTCAATGGCGGCTGGTGCTATGGCGGCTTCAAGGCGATCCCCGCCGGCGGTTTCACCACGGCGCATCTGGTGGCGACCGGCGCGCCACACCCGCTGATCGCCCATTTCGGCCTGCAACGCTTCCGGGAGGGGCGGGCGATCGACGAACGGGGCATCGGCCCCTATGCCTGGATGCATTGAGATGAGAAGCATCGCAATGACCGCAATTGTCATCCCCGGCCGAGCAGAGCGAGGGGAAGGGGCCATGGATCGTGCTCGTCAGCCCCTGGATCCCCTTCCCGCCACCTGCGGTGGCGCCGGGGATGACAGCCCTCTCGGTCCAGCGGATTTGCGAAGCGTCCTGACCGTCGAGGCTCGCCCATCATGCTGAGAATTGCCTGTCCCCATTGCGGCCTGCGCGACGAGGTCGAATTCCGTTATCGGGGCGATGCTTCGGTGCGGCGGCCGGGCGAAGAGGCCGAGGCGCAAGCCTATTACTACTATGTCTATGAGCGCGCCAATCCGGCAGGCTGGCATCTGGAATGGTGGCAGCATGTGTATGGCTGCCGGCAGGTGCTGAAGGTGCTGCGCGATACGGTCAACCACGAGATCCAGACCGTGGTTGCCGGGCAGAGTTTCCCGGCGGGGGCCACCGATGGGTCCCGCCGGGAAACTCTGCCTGGGCATGACGAGATCGCCCTGCCGGAGCGTTCGGCATGAGCGGTCCCCATCGCCTCGCCGAGGGCGGGCAGGTCGATCGCGGCAAGCCGCTGTCCTTCCGCTTCGACGGCAAGATCCTGCACGGCTATCGCGGCGATACGCTCGCCTCGGCGCTCCTGGCCAATGGCGTGCGCATCGTCGGGCGCTCGTTCAAATATCACCGGCCGCGCGGCATCTTCACGGCTGGGCCCGAGGAGCCCTCGGCCCTGGTGGAACTGCGCAAAGGCGCGCGGCGCGAACCCAACATTCCAGCGACCACGATCGAACTCTTCGAGGGACTGGAGGCGGTGAGCCAGAACCGCTGGCCTTCGCTCGGTTTCGACCTCGGCGCGGTGAATGGCTGGCTTTCGCCCTTTCTGCCGGCGGGCTTCTACTACAAGACCTTCATGTGGCCGCCAGCCTGGTGGGAGAAGGTGTATGAACCGCTGATCCGCCGGGCGGCGGGGCTGGGGCGGGCGGCGCGGGAGCCGGATCCCGACAGCTACGACACCATGCATGCCCATTGCGATCTGCTGGTCGTCGGCTCCGGCCCATCAGGGCTCGACAGCGCCCTGGCGGCGGGGCGGGCCGGCAAACGCGTGATCGTGCTGGAACAGGACTTCGCCTTCGGCGGCTCGGCGCTGCTCGATCCGGCGATGCGCGATGGCCTGACGGACAAGCTCGCCGAACTTGCGGCGCTTCCCGAGGTGACGCTGCTCAACCGCACCGGTGCCTATGGGCTCTATGACGGGCTGGTGGTCGGCGCCGTCGAGCGGGTGGCCGATCATCGCGCCACGCCGAAGCCGAACGAGGTGCGCCAGCGCCAATGGATCATCCGCCCGGGCAGGATCGTGCTCGCCACCGGCGCACAGGAACGCCTGATCGCCTTTCCCGGCAATGACCGGCCCGGGGTGATGCTGGCTTCGGCGGCCGCGACCTTCGCCGCGCGTTTCGGCGTGGCGCCGGGCCGGCGGGCGGCCTTCTTCGTCAACAATGATCGCGCCTATGAGGCGGTGAGGCAGCTTGCGCAAGCCGGCGTCGAGATTGCCGGTATCATCGATGTCAGGGCTGATTCGGCGGCCGGCCGCGAGGCGGAGCGATCGGGCATCCCCGTCTGGTTCGGGTCGCAGGTCTCCGCCACCGAAGGCACTCCCCTCCATGTCCTGACCATCACCTCGATCGCGGCAAGGCTGCGGCCGCAAATGCTGCTGGCCGATCTGCTCTGCATCTCGGGCGGCCATGATCCCCGGCTGCAACTGGCCGGCCAGGCCCGGTTGCCGTTCGAATGGGACGAAAAGGCCGTGTCTTTCCGCGCCAGGGGCAATGAGCGGATCGAGCTCGTCGGCGATGCCGCGGGGCCGGAGGGCGAGGGCACGCCGCCCCAGCCCTTCTGGGAGGCCAAGGTTTCGCGCGGCTCCCGCAAGGCCTTCGTCGGAAAGGCCTTCGTCGACCTGCAGCACGACGTCACCGCCGATGACCTGCGGCTCGCGGTGCGCGAAGGCTATGGCCATGTCGAGCACGCCAAGCGCTACACCACGCTCGGCATGGCCACCGACCAGGGCAAGACGGGTGGCCTCGTCGGGAGTGCCATCCTCGCCGGCGAGAAGGGCGAGAGCATCGCCGAAACGGGCCTGCCGACCTTCCGGCCCTATGCCGCGCCGGTCTCCTTCGGTGCGCTTGCCGGCGCCGAGACGGGCGAGCATTTCCGGCCCAAGCGCCGGCTCGCTCTGCATGACTGGCATTCACGGCATGGCGCCGTCTTCGTCAAGCTCGGGCTGTGGCTACGGCCCCTGGTCTATTCCCCCTCGCGCGATACAAGCTGGGCGCCGGTGCTGGCCGAAGCGAAGGCCGTCCGAGAGGCCGTCGGCGTCACCGATGCCTCCTCGCTCGGCAAGATCGACGTTCAGGGCCGCGATGCGGGCGTCTTCCTCGATCGTATCTATGCCAACGCCTTCTCCTCGCTGCCGGTGGGACGGGCGCGCTACGGCCTGATGCTGCGCGAGGACGGCATCGTCTTCGACGACGGCACCACATCGCGATTGGCCGAGGACCATTATTTCGTCACCACCACCACGGCCAATGCCGGGCCGGTGCTGGAGCATCTCGAATTCCACCATCAGGCGGTGTGGCCCGATCTCGACGTCCAGATCACCAATGTCGCCGAACAATGGGCGACCTTCGCGGTCGCCGGGCCGAAGGCAAGGGCGGTGCTCTCCCGCATCGCCAGCCAGGACCTCGATGGCCAGGCCTTTCCCTTCATGGCTGTCGTCGAGACCGTGATCGCCGGGGTTTCCGGCCGGCTCTTCCGCATCTCTTTCTCGGGCGAACTCGCCTATGAGGTTTCGGTGCCATCGGGCCATGCCGAGCCGGTATGGGAAGCGATCCTCGCCGCCGGCAAGCCCTTCGGCATCAAGCCCTATGGGCTGGATGCCCTCAATCTGCTGCGGATCGAGAAAGGGCATGTGGCGGGCAGCGAACTCAACGGCCAGACCACGGCCGATGATCTCGGCCTTGGCCGCATGCTCAAGAAAAAGGGCGATTATGTCGGCCGTGTCCTGGCAGGCCGTCCTGGCCTGACCGATGCCGGGCGCCTTACCCTGGTCGGCGTGAAGGTGGACGACTCCGGCCGCAAGCTGCGGGCCGGTGCCCATCTCACCGCCTCGGCCGAAGCCAAGGAGAGCCTGGGCTTCCTCACCGCGGCCTGCCCGACCACGCAGGGGGAGGGGTTCATCGGCCTTGCCCTGCTGCGCGGCGGCAAGGAGCGGATCGGCCAGAGGCTTCATGCCGCCGATCCCGTGCGCGGCGAAGCCTGCGAGGTCACCATCGTCTCCCCGCATTTCATCGATCCGGATAATCTCAGGGTGAAGGACGCTTCGCCGGTCGGAGCCGTCGAGCCGCTGCCTCTGCCGCGTTCCGTGCCCGGTCATCATGCTTTGATTCCGGATCGCCCCTCTGATCGCGTCGCCGAGGTGCAACTGGCCGAGCGCAGTCCCGACATCGCCGAGATCAAGCTGCGGCGGGGCGGCGATGCGGCCCTGCGCCGTGCGCTCCAGGCAGAATTCGGGCTCGATCTACCCGAGCCGGGCCGGTCGGCGGTCTCGGGGGCCCTGAAGGTGTTGTCATCAGGTCCCGGCGATTGGCTGGTTCTGGACAAGCATGGCCGGCCGGGCAGCCTTGCCGTCAGCCTCAAACATGCGCTCGGCGAGAGCGCTTCGGTGGTGGATCTGTCTTCCGCCTTCGGCGTGCTGCGCCTGTCGGGCGCCAAGGCCCGCACCGCCCTCATGAAACTATGCCGGATCGACCTGCATCCGCGCGTGTTCGGGCCGGGTCGTGTCGCACGGACCGTGATGGCGCAGATTCCCGTCCTGCTGCATCAGGTGTCCGACGAGCCGGCCTATGATCTTTTTGCGCCCTCGACCCTGGCCCAGGCTTTCGCCGAGGTGCTGGTCGAAAGCGCGGCCGAATATGGTCTGAAGCTGGATTGAGGTGACACGGTGGTTGCGGGCTTGAGGAAGCCCCCTCATCCCCCTGCCGGAGAAGGTGGCGGCAGCCGGATGAGGGGTGAACCTCATCCGGGCCACCCTTGCCTCAATGCTTGCTGGCCGACGCGGCACCGATACCGGTCTGCGAACGGACATACTGATCGTCGAAGCCGGCCCGGTCCTGGGCGGCGCGCTGGCTGTTGTCGAGCTTGGAGAACAGCCAGATTCCGGCAAAGGCGAGCACCATCGAGAACAGCGCCGGGTTCGAATAGGGGAACGGCGCCGAGCCCTTGGGGTGGCCGAGCACGGCTTCCCACACGCCGGGCGAGAGGATGACGCCGACGAGGGCGGAGATCAGGCCTAGATAGCCCCCGATGACCGCGCCGCGCGTGGTCATGCCACGCCACATCATCGACATCAGCAATACCGGGAAGTTGCAGGAGGCGGCGATGGCGAAGGCCAGGCCAACCATGAAGGCGACGTTGACGTTCTCGAAGGTGATGCCGAGCACCATGGCGACCACGCCGAGCACGACGGTGGTGATCTTGGAGACGCGGATCTCGTCCTGCTCCTTGGCCTTGCCGCCCTTGATGACCGTGGCGTAGAGGTCGTGGCTGATGGCGGAAGCGCCGGCGAGCGTCAGGCCTGATACCACCGCCAGGATGGTTGCGAAGGCGACGGCGGCGATGAAGCCGAGGAAGATGTTGCCGCCGACGGCCGAAGCCAGATGCACGGCCGCCATGTTCTCGCCGCCGCGGATGGAGGCCAGGCCCTTGGCCGGATCGGTCAGGAACTCCGGATTGGTCGAGACCAGGGTGATGGCGCCGAAGCCGATGATGAAGGTGAGAATGTAGAAATAGCCAATGAAGCCGGTGGCGTAGAACACCGATTTACGGGCCGCCTTGGCGTCCGCGACGGTGAAGAAGCGCATCAGGATATGCGGCAGGCCGGCCGTGCCGAACATCAGCGCGAGGCCGAGCGAAATGGCCGAGATCGGATTGGAGATCAGCGATCCCGGCTGCATGATCGCTTGGCCCTTGGGATGGACCTCGACGGCCTTGGCGAAGAGGGCCTCGGGGCTGAAGGAGAAGGTCGCCAGCACCATCAGGGCCATGAAGGTGGCGCCACCGAGCAACAGGCAGGCCTTGATGAGCTGCACCCAGGTGGTGGCGACCATGCCGCCGAAGGTGACATAGAGCATCATCAAGACACCGACGATAATGACGGCGTAGCTGTATTGCAGGCCGAACAGGAGCTGGATCAGCTTGCCGGCCCCGACCATCTGCGCGATCAGGTAGAAGGCGACCGTGACCAGGGTGCCACAGGTCGCCAGCACGCGGATCGGCGTCTGCTTGAAGCGGAAGGACGCCACGTCGGCGAAGGTGAACTTGCCGAGATTGCGCAGGGGTTCGGCGATCAGGAATGTCACGATCGGCCAGCCGACCAACCAGCCGATCGAATAGATCAGGCCGTCATAGCCGGAAAGATAGACCAGGCCGGAAATGCCGAGGAAGGAGGCGGCCGACATGAAATCGCCTGCAATGGCGAGGCCGTTCTGAAAACCGGTGATGCCGCCGCCCGCCGTATAGAACTGGGAGGTCGACTTGGTTCGGCGGGCCGCCCAGGCGGTGATGGCCAGGGTAAGGAGCACGAACAGGCCGAACATGATGATGGCGTGCCAGTTCGTGGCCTGCTGCTGCACAGGCCCCGAGACCGCATCGGCGAAGGCCCGATTTGCCGTCAGGGCGAGGATAGGGGCGGCGAGGAGAAGGGCGCGGCGTGCCATCAGCGGGCCTCCTCGACGATTTCACGGGTCAGTGTGTCGAATTCGGCATTGGCCTTGCGGACATAGATGCCCGTGAGGATGAAGGCGGTGATGATGACGAGCAGGCCGATCGGAATGCCGATCGTGGTCACCCCAGTACCCAGATGCTGGCCCAGCACGCCGGGCAGATAGGCGACGACCAGGATGAAGCCGAAATAGATGATCATCATGATGGCCGAAAGCGTAAGGCCAAGCGTTCGCCGGCGCCTTACGAGTTCCTGATATTTTGGATTTTGCTCAATGGATTTGTAAGAAGACATTGCGTTTCCCCCGACGACACCTTGCAGGCAAGGCGGCCCAAATGTTTTGCAGGTCCACCGTCCGGTTCAACCTAGGATTAAGCCAACATGTCGCGCAATGGACAATTGCGGCTATTCCCAATCCATTGAACGCCTTGCGCTTGTTGTTGGGAGCTATTCCGATGATCGGGCTTCGGCCGTACCTGATTCCTTAGGAGAGTCGTTACCGGCCGGAGGGAATGCTGGATCCGACGCACCCCGGAGAACTGGTGAAAACTCGGACTGGTCAACAATATCTTAACAGCCGCTACCTAGCTTGACCGCGTCACGAGCGGATAAGGCGGGCATGGAGACGATCTCGGTCATTCTACTTTTGTTGCTGGCGGTCGTTCTCAGCGGCGCGCTGGCCAGGATGCTGCCGATCGTCCTGCCGCTGCCGCTGGTCCAGATCGGTTTCGGCGCGCTCATCGCGTCCTTCGCCAGCTTCAAGGTCGAGCTCGACCCGCAGGTCTTCTTCCTCCTGTTTCTGCCGCCGCTTCTGTTCCTGGATGGCTGGCGCATCCCCAAGGACGGCCTGTTCCGCGACAAGGGGACGATCATAGAGCTCGCTTTGGGCCTGGTGGTCTTCACCGTGATCGGTGTCGGCTTCTTCATCCACTGGATCATCCCTTCCATGCCGCTGGCGGTGGCTTTTGCGCTTGCGGCCGTCGTTTCGCCGACCGATCCCATTGCGGTATCGGCCATCGCTGCCAGGGTCCCCGTGCCCAAGCGGCTGATGCATGTGCTGGAAGGCGAATCGCTGCTGAACGACGCCTCCGGCCTCGTTTGCATGCGTTTTGCCGTCGCCGCGGCCTTGACCGGCACCTTCTCCTTCACCAGCGCGCTCGGCACTTTCATCTGGGTGGCGAGCGGTGGCGTCGCCATCGGCATCGCCGTTACCTGGGGGGCGTCCCTCGCCAATCGCTGGGTCGCCCGCCGCTTCGGCGACGAGGCGGGTTCGCAGGTGCTGGTCAGCCTGCTGATCCCCTTTGCCGCCTATCTCCTCGCCGAAGAACTGCATTGCTCGGGCATCCTGGCTGCCGTAGCCGCCGGCATGACCATGAGCTATGTCGAGCGCCTCGGCCAGTCGCTGGTCGCTGCCCGCATGCGCGGCGGTGCGGTGTGGGACATGGTACAATTCGCTGCCAACGGCATCATCTTCGTGCTGCTAGGCGAGCAGATCCCGCAGATCGTCGCCGCTGCGGCCGAAAGCCATGGCGCGATCTGGATGATCGTCTATGTCCTCGCTATCACGCTGTCGCTGGCGATCCTGCGTTTCCTGTGGGTGTGGACCTCGCTGCGCTTCACCCTGTTCCGGGCCGCGCGCAAGGGCAAGGTGGAGGTACTGCCGAGCTGGCGGCTGATCGCCGCCGCTTCGTTGGCCGGCGTGCGCGGTGCCATCACCCTGGCCGGCGTGCTGACGCTACCCCTGACCCTGACCGACGGTTCGCCTTTCCCGGCGCGCGATCTTGCCATTTTCCTGGCGGCCGGGGTGATCGTGATGTCCCTGGTGGCTGCGAGCGTGGGGCTTCCCCGCCTGCTCAAAGGCCTTGAGCTGCCGCCCGAGCCCTCGCATCAGGAGGAAGAGGACCAGGCCCGCATCGCCGCGGCGGAAGCCGCGATCAAGGCGATCGAGCGGACCCAGCACGAATTGGGGTTGGGGCGCAGCGATGCCGATCTCTATGCCGATGCCAGCGTGCGAATCATGGATCTCTATCGCCAGCGCATCGACGGGAGGCTGCAGACCGGTGAGGAAGCCGAGCTGACGCGGCGTATCGACGAGATCGAGCGCCAGCTGCGCCTGGCGGGCCTCAGGGCCGAGCGCGACCAGATCTTCCAGTTCGCCCGGACCCGGCGGCTTTCGGATGAGGTGGCCCGCAGATTGGTGCGCGAGCTTGATTTGCTGGAAGCACGCTTCGCGACGGGGTGAGCCCTGGAATCGCAGGCTTCCAGCCTGCGTCGTGGAAACGCTACGCCTGTGGCAGGCGAAGATGCAGGCTGGAAGCCCATAGGCGCCAACTTTGCGGCCAGAGGCGCAGGTGGTGTGGAGGGTCGATCTCCACAGCTCCATCAATTGATGGAGCGAGATCGACCACCTTTGTCCTCTATCTGGCCGACATTTCCAAGATGGTCGATCTGGAGATCGACCCTCCAATCTGGTGCCACCACCCAAAGTTGGCGCTCATGGGCTGGAAGCCTGCGATCCCCGGGCCAATGCGTTTCCTTATCCATCATTTGTTTCCTATCCTCACTTTTAGCCTGAAAAATCTGATGAGTTGACTCTGGTCATGTTTGTTTTGTCATCAGGACGTTTTCCCTACCATCGTCGCGGAGCGGCCTGATGTCGTGTATCAGGGACCTGTTGCCGTGAAAGGGTCCCGAGAATGAAGAGCGAAGTGCGTGCCGTTGTCATCGGCGGTGGCGTGGTGGGATGTTCCATCCTCTATCACCTGGCCAAGATCGGTTGGACGGATGTCGCGCTCATCGAGAAGAACGAGCTGACCTCGGGTTCGACCTGGCACGCCGCCGGCGGCATGCACACCTTCAATGGCGATGCCAACGTCTCCAAGCTGCAGAAATATACGATCGACCTCTATCGCGAGCTGGAGGCCCTGACGGGCCAGTCCTGCGGCATCCACGCCAATGGCGGCCTGATGCTGGCCGCCAATGAGGGCGAGATGGACTATCTGCGCCTCGTCGCCAGCCGTGCCCGCTATCTCGACATGGAAACCGAGATCATCCCGGTGGCAGAGGCCAAGCGTCGCAACGTGCTGATCGAGGAGAAATACTTCACCGGCGCGCTCTGGCGCTCGGATGGCGGCCATGTCGATCCCTGGGGCACCACCCATGCCTATGCCGGCGCGGCTCGCAAGCTGGGCGCCGAGATCCACCGCTTCACCCGCGTCACTGGCCTCAGCCAGCGTCCCGACGGCTCCTGGGACGTCGCCACCGACAAGGGCTCCATCCATGCCGAGCATGTCGTCAATGCCGGCGGCCTGTGGGCCCGCGAGATCGGGCGGATGGTCGGCATCGAGCTGCCGGTGCTGGCGATGGAGCACCACTATATCGTCACCGAGGCCATCCCGGAGCTGGAAGGACTGGACAAGGAGATCATCAACACCACCGATTTCTCCGGCGAGATCTATGTGCGCCAGGAAGGCAAAGGGGCTCTGCTTGGCACCTACGAGCATAATTGCACGCCCTGGTCTGTTGACAAGACGCCGGATGATTTCGCCACCCAGTTGTTGCCCGACAATTTCGACCGCATCGCCCCAGAACTCGAGGTCGGCTTCGAGCACTTCCCCGCTGTCGGCCGGGCCGGCGTGAAGAAATCGATCAACGGCCCCTTCACCTTCGCGCCGGACGGCAACCCGCTGGTCGGCCCGGTCAAGGGCCTGCCGAATTTCTGGGTGGCCTGTGCCGTGATGGCGGGCTTCAGCCAGGGTGGCGGCATCGGCCTGACCCTGTCGCGCTGGATGGCCGAGGGCGATCCGGGTGCCGACATCATGGCCATGGACGTCGCACGCTTCGGTGTGTTCGCCACGCCGCGCTATACCAAGGCCAAGGTGATCGAGAATTACCGCCGGCGCTTCCGCCTTGCCTTCCCCAACGAGGAGTTGCCGGATGCGCGGCCGCTGCGGCGCACGCCTGTCTATGGCCGCCTGAGACGAGCGGGTGCCGTGTTCGGCGCTAATTTCGGCCTGGAGCATGCGCTCTGGTTCGCCCCGCCCGGGGTCGAACCCGTCGAGAACCCGACCTATCGGCGCTCCAACGCCTTCCCGCATGTCAGGGGCGAATGCCTGGCGGTGCGCGAGGCCGTCGGCATCTATGAGACCTCCAATTACGGTAAATACGAGATCGAGGGCGCCGGCGCCCGCGCCTGGCTCGACAAGCTGCTGGCCTGCAAGCTGCCGAAACCCGGCCGCATGGCGATCGCGCCGATGCTCAACCCTGAGGGGCGCATCGTCGGCGATCTCTCCATCGCCTGCCTTGCCTTGGACCGCTATCTCCTGATCGGCTCGGGCTTCGCCGAGGCCTATCACCTGCGCTGGTTCTGGCTGCAGAACCCGCCCGCCGACGTGCATGTGCGCTCGGCGGCATCGACGCTCACGGGTTTCTCCATCGCCGGCCCCAATGCCCGCACGCTGATGCAGCGCCTGGTGCGTGAGGACCTCTCGCCCGATGCCTTCAAGCTCTTCGCCGTAAAGGAAACCGCCGTCGGCATGTCCCCGGTGATCTTCTCCCGCGCCGGTTTCACCGGGGAGCTCGGTTATGAGATCTGGGCGACGCCCGACTACCAGGCCACGCTCTATGATGAGATCTTCGAGGCCGGACGCGATCTCGGCCTCAGGCATTTCGGCGGCCGGGCTCTGTCGTCCCTGCGCATCGAAAAGGCCTATGGCTCTTTCAACAAGGATTTCAGGCCCGATTACACGCCTGCCGAAACGGGTCTCGATCTCTTTGTCGACTTCAAGAAGGAAGGTTTCACAGGTCGCGACGCCGTGCTCGCGGAGCGCGAGCGGGGCCCGAAGAAGAAATTCACCGTGCTGGAGGTCGACACCGATACCGAGGTGATCGGCTATGAGCCGATCCTCAAATCGGGCAAGGTCGTCGGCCACGTCACCTCCGGCAGCTATGGCCATTATGTCGGCAAAAGCGTGGCCATCGGCTACATCAAGTCCGAATATCACGAGGACGGCGGCGAATTCGCCATCGACATCTTTGGCAGGGAATGCCCGGCCATCATCCGCAAGGCTCCCTTGCACGATCCGAACGGCGGAAGGTTGCGCGGATGAGCCAGGATCCCTCGGACCAGCCTATCGCCCGCGAGAACACGCCGCCGGAGCACGGTCGTGCCGGCCGCCGCGAACGCGGCAGCCGCAACACTGGGGCGGCAACCCCGCCGATGCCGCGGCTCACCAATCGCTTCGCGCCGGTCGACATCCTCTCGCCCGAACAGGTCGAGCGCATCCTCGATGCCGCCTTCACTCTGCTCGAAACCGACGGCATGAAGATCCTCAGCCCGAGGGCGCGTGAGACCTATCGTACCCACGGAGCGCTGGTGGACGAGGCGACGCAGATGGTGCGCCTCGGCCGCGATATCGTCGAGGCCATGCTGGCCAAGGCTCCGTCGTCCTTTGTGCTGCATGCACGCAACCCCGAGCGGGACCTGCATGTCGGCGGCAATGTCGTCAATTTCGGCCCGGTCAACGGCGCGCCCAATGTGCGTGACCTCGAGCGCGGCCGGCGCTATGGCGACTTGGAGGCCTTCCGCGACATCCTCAAGATCACCAATGGCCTGGGCCTCCTGCATTGGCAGGGCGGCGTGGTGGTGGAGCCGGTCGATATCGCCGTCCCCGTGCGGCATCTGGAAATGTATCGCGCCCATATCGAATTGTCGGATCTGGTCTGGGCGGCGCGCGGTGTCGGCGGCGTGCAGGCGCGTGATGCGCTCGCCCTTTCGGCGATCGAGCACGGCTGCAGCATCGAGGCCCTGGCGGACCGTCCAACCCTGATGACGGTGACCAATGTCAACTCGCCCCGCGTGGTGGACGAGGAGATCATGGACTCCATCATGACCATGGCCTGTAATGGCCAATGCGTGGTGATCACTCCCTTCACCTTGATGGGCGCCATGGCACCGGTAACTTTGGCCGGTGCCCTGGTGCAGCAGACGGCAGAAGCCTGCGCCATCATGGCTCTCTGCCAGATGCTGCGTCCCGGCGCGCCCTGCGTGATGGGCGGCTTCACGTCGAATGTCGACATGAAGACGGGTTCGCCCGCCTTCGGCACGCCCGAATATGTCAATGCGGCCCTGGCGACCGCCCAGCTCGGTCGGCGCCTCGGCGTGCCGGTGCGCACCAGCGCCGTCAATGCCAGCCCGGCGCCGGACGCTCAGGCGACCTGGGAGACCAGCTTCTCGCTCTGGGCAGCGATCATGAGCCATAGCCACCTCATCAACCACGCGGCCGGCTGGCTCGAGGGCGGCCTGTCGGCCAGCCTCGAAAAGATCGTGATCGACGCCGAATTGCTGCGCGGCTGGGCCGAGATCCTCAAACCCATCGAGTTCGGCGACGACGAGATCGCCCTCGATGCCATCCGCGGCGTGGCGCCGGGCGGCCATTTCTTCGGCTCGCCCCACACGCTTGCCCGTTATGAGAACGCCTTCTACCGCCCGGTGCTCTCCGATTGGTCCAATTTCGAGAATTGGCGCGATGCCGGTGAGCGTACCGCGACCGATCGTGCGCTGGGGATTTGGAAGAAAACGCGGGATGCCTATGTTCCGCCGCCGCTCGATCCGGCCGTGCGCGAGGCAATGGACGCCTATATCGCCAAGCGCAAGGAGGAGATCGGGGGGTAGGACATGGATTCCATGTTCACGAACGGCCTGCTCGCCGTTCTGATATTGCTGGCGCTACCGGTCGCCTGTGGACTTTTCGCCTTAGCCAAGCTGCTCATGCGTTTCTTCTCTGCGGAGAGAAAGGAAAACGGCAGCTATTCCGTTTTCACCCGGGAATTCGACCGTGTGATTCATGCGCGTGACTTTGATGAGTTCTTTGGTCCTCTGTCGCAGACGGCTGCCGAAACGGCCGAGCATGATCGAGTTCTCTACGAAGAGAGATTGACGCAACGGCGCTTGGAGGCTGGGCCTCAGACCGACGAAAGAGGCCTGCGACTGCGAGAACGCTTCAGCGATCAAGGCCGGGCAGATTTCTTTATAACCCTCCTCGTCGATCAATCCGGTTCTTTACGAGGAGAACCGATCTTGCTGGCTGCCACGGCCTGCAGTGTGGTGCATGATTTCATCGTCAGCCTGGGCTCGGGCTGCGAAGTCCTGGGCTTCACGACATCGACCTGGAAGGGAGGAAAATCGCGCGAAAAGTGGCGCAGGCAAGGAGCATTTCCGAAGGAGGTCGGAAGACTGTGTGACCTATTGCATATCATCTACAAGGATGGGAGCGAGCCCGGCGTCTGCAATGATTCAATTTACATGCAGATGTTGAGACCTAATCTCTTGAAGGAGAATGTCGACGGCGAAGCTCTTCAATGGGCCGTCGGGCGATTGCGGAACCGCCATGAGCGGCGCAAAATTCTGATCGTTGTTTCGGACGGTGCTCCGGTCGACGATTCCACGCTCTCCAACAACGGTCTCACGATCCTGGAGCGCCATCTGCGCCACGTGATTGGGAGGGTGGAAGCGAGCGGTGATATCAAGCTAGCCGCACTGGGTCTGGGGCATGATGTTTCACGCTACTATCGTGATGCCATCGTATTATCCGATAGTGATCGAGTGACCAGCGAATTGGCTGGCATTATCGAGCGGCTTATGAACGAAGAGGGCGCGAAAGCCGCCCGCATCCAGGCTTCCTGATCCTCAGCAAAAAGGGGCACGCTCGTGTGATGCTCCGCGACGGGACAAGCCTCTACAAATCCCAGGCCCGATAGAGCTCATTGAGCTCCTTCGCCGTATGGCATTCGACGGCTGGCACGCCGGACTGGCCGATGATCGCCGTATATTTGCTGCTGCTGTCGCGGGTCTTGACCAGGATCCAGTGGATCATCTCCCATTTGAGGCTGTCCTTGGCGCCCACCAGATGGCCGGCACGGCTGGAGCGGTTGACCAGCGTGCGCTTGAGATAGCGATAGAAGCGCAGCCAGTGATGGGAAGTGATCAGGATCGCGCCGGTGGCCCGAGCGAAGCGCTGGGGCATCAGGCGCGAATAATTACCTTCCATCACCCAGCGCTCTCCCATGATGGCGGCATCGTGCAGGGCCGCGAACTCCGCCTCTGGCCGGGGCTGCCAATCGGTATGGGGCCGATGGTGAAGCTGGTCGAGGTGGATGGCGGGAACCGCGAGCTTTCTGGAGAGGGCGACGGCGAGCGTCGACTTGCCGGCATTGGAGGGGCCGAGGACGACGATGCGCTCGCCGAGGCAGGCCAAGGGCAGCATGGTGGCACCGATCAGGAAAATTGGGGGCGAGCCCAATGCGCCAGGCAGCCGGTCTTGTCAATGCCGGCAAGCCGGTAGATGCGGCTCAATCTTATATCAAGGGCGCCGAACCTGATCCGTCATCCCCTTCACCTCGTTGCGCTCGCGAGTGGCTCAGCCGGGGATGACAAGTCAAAGATTTCTCTTCTCAATCCCGCAGATAGTCGAGAGCGATCGCCTGCATGGCGGCGCGGTCCATGCTGTCACCATGGCCGCCATGGGCCACCGCGATGTCGAGCCGGGCCAGGCGCTCCATCGTCCTGCGATAGACTATCTTATCGGCGCCCGGCACGTCGTCGACGAGGCCGCCGCGATAGATCGCATCGCCGCTGAAGAACAGGCCGCCCTGCTCGTCCAGCAGTCCGATCGATCCGGGCGAATGGCCCGGCAGATGCAGCACGCGCAGCCTGACATTGCCGAGATCAATGGTGTCGCCCTCCGCCAGACACGCGGTGAGGGGAGCGGGGTCGAGGCGATAGTCTGCCGCCTGCCAGGATGGGACCGGCGGACGTGTGACGGCGCCATCCATGTCGCGGAACAGCGAGGCGAGCGTGTCATCGTCGCGCATCTCGGCGAAGGCCGCCTGCTCGGCGACATGGCCGAAACGCTGCTCGAATTCGTGGAAGGAGCCGACATGGTCGACATGGCCGTGGCTTGCCACCGCCAGGACGGGCTTGCTTTCGGTGAGTTCCAGGGCGCCGCGCAGCGAGGACAGGCCCATGCCGAAATCGAGCACCAGATCGGCATCGCGGCCCCTCAGGTGAAAGATGTTGGCCTGGAAGAAGGCGTGCACGCAGGGTTCCCACAGCCGGGTCAGGTCGGGCGTAAGGCTTTCCCTGGCAAACCAGGCAGTAGGAGGGACCACGGTCATGCCGTTACTCCAGGATCAAGGCGTGATTTCTTCGAATGAGGCAGCGCGACGTTTATGGAAGGCGAGAACATCAACGCCGGCCTCGCGCGAAGATCGCCTCGGTCCGCATCTGGATGGCGGTCAGGATCGAGACCATCACGAGATAATAGACCAGCGCTGCGCCATACCACTCCATGAAGCGGAAGCTGGTGGCGATGGCATATTGGGTGACAGTCATCAGTTCCTTGAGCGAGATCACCGTGGCAAGCGACGTCGTCTTCAGGAGCGTGATGAACTCGCTCATCAGGGCGGGCAGGGCGATGCGCATGGCCTGGGGCAGCGTGACGAGGACGAAGATCTGGCCGCGATGCAGGCCGAGCGCCGCACCGGCTTCACGCTGCCCCGGCCCCACGGCCGCGAAGGCGCTGCGCAGGATCTCGGTGAGATAGGCCACCTGGATCAAGGTGAGTGCAATGAAGGCGGCCAGGAAGGGCGAGAACCAGCCGGCCCGGAACAGCGGCGAAAGCTGGGGCAGGCCGTTCCAGATGAACAGCAACACCAGCAAAGCCGGCGTTCCGCGCAGCAGCCAGACATAGCCGACGATGCTCCAGCGCACCAGGCGCCGCGGCGAGGTCGCGAGGGAGGCCGTGCCCATGGCCGTCAGCATCGACACGGACATCACCACCAGCGACAGCGCGATGGTCAAAAGGGCGCCTTCGGCCAGGGGCCAGCCGAAGACGGCTTCGAGGAACAGATGGAAATCGAACATCGCGCCGGGTCATCGAGCCGCAACGCCGTCGATCTCGACGGCCTGGGGCGACAGGTTCCATTTCTTCAGGATGTCCTGCATGCGTCCATCCGCCTGCAAGGCCTCGAGGCCGGCCCGCACGGCGTTGCGGTCGCCAACATCCTTGCGCAGATAGATCGCGTAAAATTCCTTGTCGGCATAGGCATAGGGCATCTGCAGCCGCCCGGGCGTTTGCGCCATGCGATAGGCTGCCGTGGTGTCGAGGGTGATGGTCGCGGCCGCGCGGCCGACGAGGATCTGCTGGATGACGGCCGCGGCCGAGGGATAGGGCTGCAGCACGGCCTCGGGCCGTCCGGCCTTGGCAAAGGTGGCGTTGAGGGCGGCGAGAGTCGGCTCGAAACTGGTGCCTGCCTCGACGGCGACGGTCTTGCCGCTCAGATCCTCCGGTGTGCGGGTCTCGCCGTCGCCGGCGGCCGTCACCATCACGGTGGAGGTCTTGAAATAGGCGATGCCGTCATATTTCTGCAGCCGCTCGGGCCGCAGCGTGATGCCGCTGATGACGGCATCGCAGCGCTGGGAATCCAGCGAAGGCAACAGGCCCTTGAAGTCGCCGACGACATAGTCGGTCTTGGCTCCCCATTGCCTGGCCAGTGCCTCAGCCACATCGATCTCGAAGCCGACCAGGGCCTTGTCGCCGGGCTTTTCGTAGAATTCCATTGGCGGGAATTCGCCGGCGGTGCAGACCTTGAAGGTGCCGTTCTGCACGAAGGAGGGGACATCCGCCGCCCGTGCCGGCCCGATGGAGATCCACGGGAAGACGGCAAGGCCGCATAGAATGGCGCGTGCGATATGGTTCTTCGTCGAGCGCATGGAAGCGTTCCCCTGATGCCGTGATCCCGGCCGTTCTGTTCTGGATGACCAGACTTTCAGGCAGGGAAAGCATGGAAACAAGCTAAATGTTCTGCTAGTTAAAGGAGCAGAAAAACTAAATGATCTGACTCACATGCTTCCGCCGCTTCATGCCTTCAAGGTCTTCGAGGTCGTCGCCCGGCTCGGCCATGTCGGGGCTGCCGCCGCCGAACTGCATGTCACGCCAGGGGCGGTGAGCCAGCAATTGCGTTCCCTACAGCTCCATCTCGGCGTGGAACTCTTCACCAAGACAGGCCGCCGGCTGATGCTGACGGAGGCGGGCCTGGGATTGCGGCAATCTGTCGGGGCCGCCATGGCCGAGATCGGCGAGGGCGTGCGCAATCTTACGGCGCAGCGCATCGACAGCCAGGCGGAGGTCGTCGTCAACATCTGCATTCCGCCGGTCCTGGGCACGACCTGGCTCGCGCCCCGGCTGTTCGCCTTCATGGCTGATCACCGGCATGTCAGGCTGCAGGTCTCCAGCGGCGTTGAATTCCATGCTATCGACTGGCGCAGGACCGATGTCGCCATCGTCTATGGCAACCCACCCTGGCCGGGCTTCTGGTGGCGCATGCTGCATGGCGTCTATCTGATGCCGGTCTGCAGCCCGCAATTGCTGCGTGGGCCGCATGCCATCCGCCAGCCTGCCGACGTGCTGCATCATCGCCTGTTGCACGAGGACGACGGATCGGAATGGCGCCGATGGCTGGCACAAGCCCGGGTGAAATATCCGGGTGCGGCCGACATCTATTTCGGCGACTTCGCCCTCATCCTGCAGGCAGCGCGGGATGGCCATGGCGTCGCCTTGGTGGACGACGTGATCTCGGCGCGCGATCTCGACGAAGGTAGGCTCGTGCAGCCGCTGACGCAGCGTGTGCCGGCGGCCAAGAACTATCACTGCATCTGCAGCGAGGAAAACCTCGCCAAGCCGGAGATCGGCGCCTTGGTCGACTGGCTGATCGATCAGGCTTCGCGCGCGCCGGCGCCGCGCATCGGCCTGGGCTAGGACACGTCGTCTTTCTCCTGCTCACCCCGTTGTGATCGGCCTATCATCGGGAACACGAATAAAATCCGGCCCAGTGTGTTTTCCAGCCGAACCTCCTGTGTGACGGATCGAGACGGAATTGAGCCATGACCACCGCCAGACTGAATAGGCTCTCTCTAGGAGCCATACCCGTGATCATCTGCCTGCTCGGCGCCAGCCAGGCCGATTCCGCGCAAGCGCGCAACTGGCGCATCAATCCAGCCCGAACCTCGGTGGGCTTTGTCGTCGACGGCATCGGCTGGCCGCGCACCAAGGGGCGCTTCCATGATTTCGATGGCAGGATCTCGATCAATTTCGACAATCCCGCCGCCAGCCGCGTCACCTTCAAGGTGGTAGCGAAATCGGTGGATGTCGGCTCGCCCTCCTTCAACGACTATCTGCGCACCGATGCCTTCTTCGACGTGGCGCAGTATCCAACCATCAGCTTCACGTCCACCAAGGTCGAGAAGGTCGATGGCAGCCATGCCCGGGTCACGGGCGACCTCACCATGCGCGGCGTCACCCGCCCGCTCACCATCGACGTCGCGCTGGACAAGCCCGCCAACGGGGGAAGCTCGCAGATCGGCTTCCGCGCGACCGGGGTGATCAAGCGCCTCGCCTTCAACATGAGCGCGGGCTTTCCGGCGATCAGCAACGATGTCGACCTGATCGTCACCACTGAGGCGCAAGCCCAGTGACGGGAGGCGTGGTGATGAAGGCGAGGCCATCCCTCCGTCATCGCTGGAGTGCGACCGGGCAATTCCTGCATTGGTCCTGCGCCGCGCTCATCCTGTTCATGCTGGGGCTCGGCCTCGTCATGGTGGAATGGGTGGAGGACCAGGGCGAGCGCTTCGATCTCTATCAGCTGCACAAGAGCCTGGGTGCCCTCGTCTTCCTGATGATGGCCCTGCGTGCCGCCTGGCGCCTCCTGGCCAGGGCACCGGTGCTGCCGCAGACCATGCCGCGCCATGAGCGCGTGCTGAGCAAGGCGGTGCATGCGGCGCTTTACGGCCTGATCTTCGCCATGCTGATCACCGGCTATGTGATGATCTCGGCCTCGCCTCTGCCGCTGCCGATCCAGCTGCCGGGGGGAGGGCATGTTCCCAATCTCGTTGCGCCCGATTTCGAGCTTTCCGAGCAGATGAAGGCGCTGCATCACCGGGTCGCCTGGATCTTGATCGGCCTCGTCCTCCTGCACGTGGCCGCTGCCCTCAAGCACTGGCTGTGGGATCGCGACGGCGTGCTGCAGAGCATGCTGCCGGGGCGAGGGTGAGGCTTCATTGCTTTTGCCAAGCGGGACCGACTCCGCGTAAGACAGGCTGGTGGCCTTGCCTTTCTCGGAGTTTGGCATGAACGGTGCGCAGGACCTCGGCGGCATGATGGGCTTCGGGCCGATCGCGCCGGAAAAGGACGAACCTTTCTTCCACGCCGCCTGGGAGAAGCGGGCGATGGCGGTGACGCTGGCGATGGGCGCGACCGGCTCCTGGCCGCTCGACGCCGGGCGCTATGCGCGCGAGAGCCTGCCGCCGGCGGACTATCTGTCCTCCTCCTATTACGAGATCTGGATCAAGGCCCTGATCAAGCTCATGCTGGCGAAAGCGCTGGTCAGCGAGGCAGAGCTTGCCGAGGGGCAGGCGATCGAGCCGGGCAAGCCGCTCAAACGCGTGATCAAGGCGGCCGAGGTGCCGGCCGCGTTGGCCGCCGGCACGCGCTGCGATCGCCCGGCGAGCCAGCCCGCGCGTTTTGCCGCCGGCGAGGGGGTGCGGGCACGCAACGAGCACAAGCTCACCCATACGAGGTTGCCACGCTATGCGCGCGGGCATCTGGGTACCATCGTCGAAGCCCATGGCATGTTCGTGCTGCCTGACAGCAACGCCCATGGCGAAGGCGAGAATCCCGAATGGCTCTATACGGTGCGCTTCGCCGGTACCGAACTCTGGGGGCCGCAGGCCGACCCGACGCTGACCGTGATGCTCGATCTGTGGGAGAGCTACCTTGACCCCGCTTGACGCCATTCCTTCCATTCCGCGCGACCGCGGCGAACCCGTGTTCCGCGAACCCTGGGAGGCCCGCGCCTTCGCGCTCGCCGTCTCCCTCCACGAAAAAGGCGTGTTCACCTGGCCAGAATGGGCGCAGGCGCTGGGCAGCGAGATCGCGGCCGCGCCCGCCGACGACGGCTCGCATTATTACGAGCACTGGCTGTCGGCGCTGGAGAAACTGGTGGGCAGCAAGGGTTTGACATGAACGAAGTCACGCGTCGACGGGTCCTGCTATCGGGTCTTGTTGCCCTGGCTGCCGGAATGGCCGGCGCGCAGAGTGCGGAAGCCGCAGCAGCCGGTTGGCGCGAGAACCTGGTGGATGCGGCGCGGGGACAGATCGGCGTCACCACCCTCTATGATCCCGCCTATAAGCGCATCGCCTATCCCGGCGGCGACGTGGCGCCCGAGCGGGGCGTGTGCACCGACGTGGTGGTGCGCGCCTATCGCAAGGCCTTCGCCCTCGACCTCCAGCGTTTGGTGCACGAGGACATGAAGGCCGGCTTTGCCGCTTATCCCAGGAATTGGGGCATGCGAGCGCCGGATCCCAATATCGACCACCGCCGCGTGCCCAATCTGATCGCCTTCTTCAAGCGCAAGGGCACGGTGCTGCCGGTGACCGCCGATCCGGCCGATTACTTGCCGGGCGACTTGGTCACCCAGATGCTGCCCGGCAATCTGCCGCATATCCTGATCGTCTCGTCGGAGGTCTCGGCCGAGACGCCGGGGCGCAGGCTGGCGATCCACAATATCGGGCAGGGTGCGCGGGAAGAGGACGCCTTGTTCGCCTTCCCGCAAACAGGCCATTTCCGTTTCGCGCCGGCGTAGGAGGGCTTTTTCCCCTACGTGCTCAGCGCTTCAATCAACTCGGCCTGCATTCCATCGTTGCAGGATAAGGCGCGGCTGACCTTCTCCAGCGCAGCTGGGGAAGGTGGCATTTCGAAGAAATGACGGATGGGATGTGGGCCGCTAGCGGGGCCTGAACCAGTTGAGCACAGGCTCTACATATTGTTGGGGGCCGGATCGGATGGGTGGAGCTTGCGGGCCACACCCCATCCGACCCGGCTTTGCGGGGTCACCTTCCCCACTGCGTGGAGAAGGCTTGTCGCGTCTCGCTTTGCCCCCTCTCAATGAGAAGGCAAGATCGTTCACCGCACCAGGATGTTGCGGAACTGCCAGGGATCAGAGGTGTCGATGTCCTCCGGAAAGAAGCCCGGCCGGCCGTCGAGCGGGGTCCAGTCGGTGTAGTAGCCCTTGACCGGGCCGAGATAGGGCTTCTGCACTTCCAGGCAGCGGCGGAAGTCCATTTCGTCGGCTTCGACGATGCCGGCTTCCGGATTCTCCAGGGCCCAGACCATGCCGGCCAGCACGGCCGAGGTGACCTGCATGCCGGTGGCGTTCTGGTAGGGCGCGAGCTTGCGGGTCTCCTCGACCGTGAGCTGGGAACCATACCAATAGGCATTCTTGCCATGGCCGTAGAGCAGCACGCCGAGCTCGTCCGCACCGTCCTCGATTTCCTTCTCGTCGAGGATGACGAACTTGTCCTGCGCCTTGCCGGCCGCGCCGAACATCTCGTGCAGCGAGAGCACGGCATCGTTGGCCGGGTGATAGGCGTAGTGGCAGGTCGGGCGGTAGACCGCCTCGCCATTCTCGCGCACCGTCAGGTAGTCGGCGATCGAGATCGCCTCGTTATGGGTGACGAGGAAGCCATATTGCGGGCCGGGCGTCGGGCACCAGCTCAGCACGCGGGTATTGGCGCCGGGCTGCAGCAGGTAGATCGCCGCGCCGCAGCCTTCCTTGTGAGTGCGCCCGGTCTCGGGCATCCAGGTCTCGTGCGTGCCCCAGCCCAGCTCCGCCGGCTGCAGGCCTTCGGAAATGAAGCCTTCCACCGACCAGGTGTTGACGAACACGCCGCGCGGCTTGGGATTCTTGGCGCGCTGGGTATCGCGCTCGGCGATATGGATGCCCTTGACGCCGACCTTATGAGCGAGCGCGGCCCATTCCTCACGGGTCTTGGGATCGGCGGAGCCATGGCCGGTTGCCTCGGCGACGTCGAGCAGCGCCTGCTTGACGAACCAGGAGACCATACCGGGATTGGCACCGCAGCAGGAAACGGCCGTCGGGCCACCGGGCGTGCGGCGCTTGGCGGCCAGCATGCTCTCGCGCAGGGCATAATTGGTGCGCGCTTCAGGACCGGCGTTCTTGTCGAAATAGAAGCCGAGCCAGGGCTCGACCACCGTGTCGATATAAAGGGCGCCGAGGCTGCGGGCGAATTCCATCAGGTCGACGGAACCGGTGTCGACCGAGAGATTGACGCAGAAGCCCTGGCCGCCGCCGGCGGTAAGCAAAGGCTGCAGCAGGCTCTTGTAGTTGTCCTTGGTAACGGCCTCCTGCACGAAACGAATGCCGTGCTCCTCGATGATCTTGCGGTCGGCATCGAGCGGATGTGGGTCGATGATGACCATGCGCTCCTTGTCATATTCGAAATGACGCTCGATCAGCGGCAGCACGCCGCGACCGATCGAACCGAAACCAATGATCACGACGGGGCCGGAAATCTTACCGTAGACAGGCCATTGAGCCATTCAATCCTCCAAAATGTGCGAGCCCCAGCGTTTAGGGGCTGGGGCCCGCGGGTGCAAGTTTTGTCGCGAATATGTGAAGACGCGATGACGCCTCGGGGAGCGCCACGGGCAAAGGGACCCTTCCCCGAAGATTACGCTGCGAAGCGGAAAGTTGCTTCGTTGGCTGCCCTGGCAACGAGCGCCGCGAAGTCGGGTGCGGTTTCGAGTTCGCCGGTGGCGTTCACCAGGCCGGCCGCTCCCACCAGTCCATCGGGCACCAGCTCCAGGCCGAGGAAGCGGTTGCGCTCCACCGGGCCGGGCAGCCAGAGGCGCTCGGTGAGATCGGTCGAAAAGCCGAAACGGCTGTAATAGGGAGCATCGCCCACCAGCAGGATGGCCTTGTGGCCATATTCCTGGGCATAGCCGATGCCGTGCCACATCAGGCGCGCGCCGAGACCTTCGCTGCGATACTGGCCATCGACAGCGAGCGGGCCGAGCAACAGGGCCGGCCGGCCCGGGCCGGCGGAGATGTTCCACAGGCGCAGCGTGCCGATCAGCCGGTTGTCATCGACGGCGGTGAAGGCCAGGCCTTGGGCCGGCAGGCGGCCTTCGCGCAGGCGCTCGCTGGTCTTGGCGAAACGGGAGGGACCGAAGCAGGCGTGGAGCAGCGCCTCGCGAGCTTCGAGATGGGCAGAGGTTTCGGGAACAATACGGATCATGGCCGTGGCTCCTGGCAAAAGGAGAGCGACAGCCCTCGCACCGATGAAACGGCCGTACGGGACACAACTATCCCCACAGGCCGGATCGGACGCCCGGCTTGGGAGACGACGGAATGGCTGGAGGTCGGAGGAGCGGTTTCTACCGCTCCTCGCTGAATCTCAGATCACCACGGAAGCCAGCGGCGGGAAGCCGTTGAAGCCGATGGTGGAATAGGTGGTGGTGTAGGCCCCGCAGGCCTCGATCAGCACCTTGTCACCGATCGACAAGCTCACCGGAAGATCATAAGGGGTCTTCTCGTAGAGCACGTCGACGCTGTCGCAGGTCGGTCCGGCCAGGACGCAGGGCGCCTTGGCATCGCCGTCCCGCTCGGTGCGGATCGGATAGCGGATGGCCTCGTCCATGGTCTCGGCGAGGCCATGGAACTTGCCGATGTCGAGATAGACCCAACGGATCTCGTCCGTTTCGGCCTTCTTGGACACCAGCACCACCTCGGCCTCGATCATGCCGGCATCGCCGACCATGCCGCGGCCCGGCTCGATGATGGTCTCGGGCAGCTGGTTGCCGAAATGGGTACGCAGCGAGTTGAAGATCGCATCGCCATAGGCGGGAACGCCGGGCATGGCGCGCAGATACTTGGCCGGGAAGCCGCCGCCCATGTTGACCATCGACAGCGTGATGCCGCGCTCGGCCATCTCGCGGAAGATGCCGGCAGCCGTGGCGAGGGCGCTGTCCCAGGCCTGAACATTGCCCTGCTGCGAGCCGACATGGAACGACACGCCATAGGCAGTGAGGCCCAGGATCTGGGCATGCTCGAGCACGTCGGGGGCCATGGACGGGGCGCAGCCGAACTTCTTCGACAGCGGCCATTCGGCGCCGGCGCCATCGCACAGGATGCGGCAGAACACGCGCGAACCAGGGGCGACGCGGGCGATCTTCTCGACCTCGGCCACGCAATCGACGGCAAACAGGCGCACGCCGAGCTGGAAGGCGCGAGCGATGTCACGCTCCTTCTTGATGGTGTTGCCGAAGGAGACGCGATCGGCACCGGCGCCGGTGGCCAGAGCCTGCTCGATCTCCACCACGGAGGCGCAGTCGAAGCTGGAGCCGAGGCCGGCCAGCAGGTTGAGGATCTCGGGAGCCGGGTTGGCCTTGACGGCGTAGAAGACGCGGGTGTCCGGCAGCGCATGCGCGAACGCCCGATAATTCCGCTCCACCACATCGATGTCGACGACGAGCCGGGGGCCGTCGGCGGGGGTGCGTCGGAGGTAGTCGAGGATGCGGTCGGTCATGGCGGGTCTCCCCAAAATCCAAAAGTCTCAAGGATCGGTGCGTCGCCGCGGCCGCCGCGGGGTGGAGCCGCGGACGATCGATGCTGATGCGCCGCCCACCGCCGGAAAGGCCGGATGCCTCGCCGCGACGGGATGCAAATCGCCACGCAACGGAACAAGCCGCCGCATGGTTCGGAACTGCCTTGGATTGGATCGGGATACCCGGTCCGCACGCCTGGCAAAGAGAAACAAGCCTCTTCAGTCGCTGGATATGGAAACCAGCCGAGACCAAAAAAGCCCGCTTCGTCGTTGCTTCAAGCTGCGTCCCCCGCGGAGTACGGGGTTCACCGGTCGCCTCCGGCTGCCGATCGTTGTTCGGGATTCGATGACTTTGGCACCTCAGTGCTTGATCACCTCAAGAGACCACTGCCGCGATCCCTAGTCCATCCCTGGCGACCGTCCAGCCTCTTGTCTGGATGTCCACCGACCGACACGCGGCCACAGGCACGTGCGAAATTGGGCAAGGCGGGAAATAGGAAGAATGGGCGTCATATGCAAGAAAAAATTTTCGCCCGGGCCGAAATTTTTCTGCGTTGCAAAAAGTGAAAATTCGCGTGGCCGGCAAAGGAGTTACGTCAGGGGCGCCCGGCAGGTTTGTCACGGAGGCTGGCCGGAGCCCGATCTTGGCCTGTTTCAGGCGTGCAGGCCCCCGATTGCGGGCTTGTATCGCTCCTGCCCCTTGCCATTGCCTTGCGGTGCAATCGTGAAGGCCGCCTCCGCCAGCTTGTGCGCGTGCCTGCTGATGTCATCGGGCCAGCCGGCGATCATGGCGGTGAATTTTTCGTTGTCGCCGGCGAACAGGGCGCGAATCGCTTCCTCGTAATGTGGTTCGTTGCCGGCCATGGCGCTCATGAAACGATAGGCAGCCTCGCGCGCTTCACGCAGCCGATCCGTCGCCTCGGAGGCATGGCGCGCTTCGTCCACCAGCCGGCGCAGCACCACCGACGCGCCGCCCGGCTGTGAGGCCAGCCAGTCCCAATGACGCGGCAGCAAGGTGATTTCGCGGGCGACGACGCCGAGCTTCGGACGCCCAGGCCCACGTGGCGGTGGCTCGATCAAGGCATAGCGGGCGCGGATGTCATCCGGCGTGCCGCGCAAATCCAGGTCAACAGGCCGACCGGTGGCATCTTCGAACACCTGTACGGGCAACGCCTCACCCGAATCCTGGGCCTGGCGGATGGCCAGGGCAACGGTGGTTGCGTCACCTTCGGCCAGACGCTGGCGTCCGGCAAAGGCGATAAGGGCAAGATGGGTCATGATCCCGGGTCCTGTTGGGCGCGCAGGATAGGCTTGGGTCGAATGGATGTCAATATTATCCGGGTGAATATGGGTCCGATAGGGAGCCCGAGACAGCAAAGCAGAAAATTTCCCGCGCGATGGAATAAACGCTGCCCCCGGTTGTCCACCCAGTTGAGCTCGTTCGAAACACCACGGGACACCAAACATGATCGTTCAGCGCAAGGCCGCCCTCGTCGTGCTGGCCTGGATCCTGGCTGCCGGCTTCGTGCCGGCTGCCGCCCACGATACCGAGTACCATGGATACGAGGCCACGCCGGCCTCCGCCGAGGCACCGTTCCTCCGGGAAAACGATGCCGCGATGTCGAAGATGATGAGCGCGATGGCGGTCAAGCCGACCGGCAATGTCGATCGCGACTTCATCGAGATGATGATCCCGCATCACCAGGGCGCGATCGATATGGCCCAAACCTATCTGCGTTACGGCAGCAATGAACAACTCAGGCGCATTGCCCAGGAAATCATCGTCGAACAGCAACAGGAAATCGCCGCCATGCGCCTGGCAGTGGGGGATCCGGTGCCGCCTCCGGCCGCCGCTCCGACGCAGGCCCGGCCCTTTGCCGGCGTTCCCCTCAATCCGCCCGCCAACGACAATCCCCCGCCTCCTGCCATGTCGATGACGGGAGCGGGCAAATGAAGGACTCATTCATGCGCCGCACCCTTTTTGCCTTTGGCCTTCTCGCTGGCACCATGCTGGCACCGGTTGCCGGTTTAGCCGGGCAGGTGCCAGGATCGGCGTCGGGTGCCGACATTCCGATCAGCCACAGGGATCGCCTCTATGCGGCCGAGCAGTTCTCGAACACCGTCTCGGTCAGCGATCCCGTGGACAACAAGCTGCTCGGCGTCATCCGGCTCGGTGATCCCCAGCCGGGCAATCTCAGCCCGCTCTACAAGGGTCAGGTGCTGGTCCACGGCATGGGCTTTTCTCCCGACCATAAAACGCTGGCCGTCGTTTCCATCGGCTCCAATTCCGTGACCTTCATCGATACAGCGTCCAACGCGGTCAAGCACACCACCTATGTCGGGCGTTCCCCGCATGAAGCCTTCTTCACACCGGATGGCAGCGAAGTCTGGGTGACGGTGCGGGGTGAGGATTATGTCTCCGTTATCGATGCCGGCACCTTCGAGGAAAAGCTAAGGATCAAGGTTTCCGGTGGGCCGGGCATGCAGATCTTCTCGCCGGACGGCAAATACGGCTATGTCTGCTCGTCATTCAACCCGCAGACGGTCGTCGTGTCCACGGCCGATCACAAGATCGTCGGGAGCGTCAAGCAGGCGAGCCCCTTCTGCCCGAACATTGCGGCCTCGGCCGATGGAAAGCAGGTGTGGTTCACCCTCAAGGACATCGGCAAGACGCAGGTCTTCAAGGCCGAGCCTCCCTTCGATCTCGTCAAGACGCTCGATACGGGGCCGATCACCAATCACGTCAACCTCGTGGTCAACAAGAATGGCAGCTTCGCCTATGTCACCATTGGCGGGTTGAACGAAGTGAAGGTGTTCCGCACCGATGATTTCCGGCAGGTCGCGACCATTCCGGTCGGCAATCTGCCGCATGGCATCTGGCCCTCCGGCGATGGCAGCCGGGTCTATGTCGGCCTCGAGAATGCCGACCAGTTTGCCGTCATCGACACCTTGACCAACAAGGTGATCGCCACCATTCCGATCGGGCAGGCGCCGCAGGCCGTCGCCTATGTCCCCAATGCCGTGCCTGAGGGCGACGGCCTGCAGAACCTGGTGCCGCTCGGCACTTCCGGCGAGGCCGCCCATCTGAAGCTTGCGCCCGGGGGAAGAGGGGACAAGATTGCCCCGACCAGCGTATCCTTGTTTGACCAGGGCCTGACTCAAATCCTCCAGGCCGCGGTCAGTGGACTCGAACCGAAGAAGTCCTATGTCCTTGCGCTTTCGAGCCAGCCGGATGGAGGAGGCCCGTTGCAGCCGCTTTCGGCCTTCACCACGAACCCGGCCGGCTCCGCCATCGTCAATGCCGTCGGACCGATACGCCAGATCGTCGAAACCAGGCACAAGGACGAGAGGCGGTTCCTGGTGGTTGCGGCCTCCACGCCGGGAAAGCCCGACGAAGTGGTCCAGGTGCAGGTTCAATGAGCGACCGGCGCGCTCGCTTCGGCCATCCCGGCGAGCGCGCCATCGAGCGGGAGCAGCGTCAAGGCCATGAGTGATCTAAAGCCATGAGTGACCAAAAGCCATGAGGGACCTGCAAAGGCTTGTCGAGCCGATGATCCCCGCCTTGCGACGGTATGCCCGCGCCTTGCTGAGGGATGCCGTCGCCGCCGATGACCTGGTCCAGGATTGCCTGGAACGGGTGATCGCGCATTGGCAGCAGCGGCGTGGCAAGGATCCGCGCACATGGGCGTTTGCCATCCTGCACAATCTCGCCGTCAACCGGCTTCGACAGAAGGCGCGGCGTGGCGATCACCTGCCGTTCGAGGATGTCGAGGAAGGCGTTCTTGTCCATCGGCCGGCCCAGGAGGACGCCCTGGTCCATGCCGACCTCGTCTCGGCGCTTGCGCAGCTTCCGGATGACCAGCGCAGCCTGCTCCTGCTGGTCTGCGTCGAAGATCTTTCCTACGCCCAGGTTTCCGACATATTGGCGATCCCGATCGGAACCGTCATGTCGAGGCTCTCACGCGCCCGCGAACGCCTGCGGCAAATTCTTGAAAACTCTGACCGATCTGCCACCAGGCGCGGCGGCCATCTGCGGAGTGTGAAATGACTGACAAACCGATTTCCGAAGATGATCTCCACGCCTATATCGACGGCGCCCTCGACGAGGCCCGCCGGGCGGAGATCGCTTCCTATCTCCACGCGCATCCCGACATCGCCGCCCGCTTTGGGTCCTATGCCGGCCAGCGTTCGGATCTGCGTACCGCCTTTGCTGCGATCGCGGACGAACCCATTCCCACCAGGCTCAACCTGGCTCACATGATCGATATGCAGCGGCGGCCCCACGTTTCGCGATGGTGGGCTACGGCCGCCGCCATCCTGCTTCTCGCCATCGGCGGTTCGGGGGGATGGCTTTTGCGCGAGATGACATCCATACCCCAGGAGGGAGTGGGCGCCTTGGCCCGCGAGGCGTCGGCGAATTTCAGTGCCTATGCCTCGGATACCGTCCGGCCGGTCGAAATCCGTGCCGACAAGGCAACCGAGCTCGCCGATTGGGCGGCTGAACGGATGGGGCGCAGGCCTGTCTTGCCGGACCTGTCGAAGGCGGGGTACCGGCTGATGGGCGGGCGGGTCGTGTCAACGCCTCACAGCCCGGCGCTCATGCTGATGTATGACGACGATCGCGGCGGCCGCCTCGTGATGTTGACCAGGCCGATGGCCGTGGACCAGGACAGGGCGATGGCGGCCCATTCGGAAGGCAAGGTCGATGGCTGGACCTGGGCAACCCGTGGCATGGGCTACAGCCTCGTCGGATCAATGCCGGCCGAGACGCTGCATCCGCTGGCCGACGATATCCGCAAGCAGGTTCTGGGAAACATATAGGCGTTGCGCCTGGCCCATCCGGGGTCGATCATCGCTGCTACGACCGGACAATGATTGCCGGGGCGGGCGTCGGTGGGTGGACAGGTCTGGTGATGGATCTTTGGGGAGGTTGAGGATGGCCGAAGAAAACAAGCAGTTGGTTCGTGACTTCGTGGAGCACGTCATCAATGGCCGGAATCTCGATGCTGCCGGCGATTACATGGCGGAGGACATGATCGAGCTGGTTCCCTTCCCAGGGCAAGGGCCTGGTCTTGCCGGGCTGAAGGATGTGCTTCGCGGCATGTTCGCTGCGTTTCCCGACATGCACTGGACCATCGAGGAACAGATCGCCGAGCAGTCCAGCGTGCTGACCCGCTTTACATGGACAGGCACGCATGAGGGGGAATTCTTCGGTGTTCCCGCCTCGGGACACACTGTGTCGGTTTGGGGCATGGTGATCGATGGCTTGGAGCGCGGCAGAATCAAGCGCTCGCGTATCCTGATGGACGTGTTCGGCCTCATGCAGCAAATCGGAGCCTAGCCTACCCGCCAGTTCCGGGGCTTTCCGTTGGCCGGCCTCCGATTGCCGGTTTCCGCATGGCCTGAAAAAGGAGGAAGGCACCGGCTTTCATTCCCTGCATGGCAGCTTTGAGTGCGGTGCAGCAGAGGTCTCTTGCAATTATTGCTGCGGTGCACAATATTTGGCGCACAGGGAGGTGACGACTCGAGGGTAAGCCACGAGGACTGCGAGATGAACCAGGTCACCACCATAGCCCCCAGGGGCATTATCCGGCAGTTGAGACCGTCCGATCTGCCGAAGTTTCGCGATCACCTGCTGCGGCTGGACCGTGAGAGCCGGCATGACCGCTTTAATGGCGGCATCAGTGCCACCTTCATCGCCGACTATGCCGAGCGCAGTTTCCGCGGCGGCGCCACCGTCATCGGCTATGTCGAGGACGACCAGGTTCTCGGCGCGGCCGAACTCCATGAACTGCCCGAATTGTCCGAGCCGACGGCGCAGATCGCCTTCAGCGTCGAGCGTCATCGCCAGCATCAGGGCATTGGCGGACGCTTGTTCGCGCGCCTGCTGTTGCACGCTCTCGGCCTCGGCTATACCCGCCTCGAGGTCACCACCCATGCCGACAATGCCAGTATGAAGGCTCTAGCCCGCCGCTTCAACGCCAAGCTCAGCTTCGCGCAGGGCGAGACCACGGGCGTGATCGAGCTCGATCCGGCTGTGACGCTGGAGCACCCCGCCTTCGAGGCGATCGGCGAAATGCTTCCGGGACCGCTGACCCTGACGATCGTGGGTGATGGTATCGCGCGAGCGGCAGCCTGAGGCATTCAGGCCGGAGACGGATCTCCAATCCTACTTGTAGCGCCGCTGGTTCTTTGGCTTCCAGCTATCCAGCCAGCGCCGGATCCGTGCCATGAAACCCGTGGCCCGGCTCGAGACGGCGACGGCATGATCGTCGACGGCATCAGCCGCGGCGCTGACATGGTTCTCGATACGGGTCAGCATCGGGTCGAGCCGCTCGCGCTTGAAGCGGCGCAGGCGGAAATAGAGCCAGATCAGGGCGATCGCCAGACCGCCGAACACGAAGATCCGCATCCAGGGAATGACATACTCGTCCGGCCCGCTGGCGGCGCGGATCGAAAGGACGTTCGGGAACATGGTCAAATAGGTGACGCGCCAGCCATAGCTCTTGATCACCACCCATTTCGGGCTTTCGGTACTGGACTGGAAGGACTGGGCCGCCGCCATCAGGTTGCCGGAGTCGAACTTGTAGTACCAGGGAAAGCCCCAGTCGGTATCCTCGTTGCGATATACCCTGAGGGTGCCGCTGGGGTAGACGGTGTTGATGAAGCGTACGTCGCGCGTATTGGTCGCCTGCACATTGGGCGCTTCACTGTCGAAGAAGCCGGAGCTGTCGAGGCGCTTGGTGTCGGTGCCGACGATGCGCACCACGTCATAGCGCGGCAGCACCTGGTCGAGCCAGCAATAGCCGACCGTGAGCACCAGGACGATCAGGATCCATTTGAACAGACGCAGCATGAACCAACCTTGGAGCGCGGACATCCCGGCGACATGCCTTCATGTCGCGGTGTCCGCTCTTAGCGATTTGAGAGGTAGGGTGTTTTTAAGGGGCGGACAAGATGTCCGCGCTCCATTCCTCACCCCTTCGGGATCGCGCCCCATGGTCCGGCCTGGGGCTGGGGTTCTTCCTCCGGCGTGCCGTCGCCGAACAGATCCTCCCAGGCATCGTCGTTCCTGAGTGCTTCATCCCTGGACAGGAACTCCACCACGTAATCCTGCTTGCGCCCGGACCAACCCTGATAGGCCTTGTAGAAGGCCGGCTTGTTGCACAGGAAGAGCTGACGGATGTCGAGCGGCGTGAACTCGCTGAGCAACTGGTTGACGAGGTCGCGGTCCGGCAACTGGGCCGCGCGATAGAGATAGAAGCAGCCAGGTTCCGACGGGCCGGGCAAGCGCGGATTCAGGCCCTGTTCGGCGGCACGCAGGGCTGCTTCCACCGCCTCGAATTCCGGCGGCAGGTCGTCGGCATGGCGCATGGCGAAGCGGCGCAGGTCCTGCCGATTGAGCCGGGCCAGCTCCGCCGGTGCGTCATCCTTGCCGGCGAGGACGCTGGCCAGCATGAAATCGAGCCGCTGGCGCAGCAGCGCCTTGGCGTTGAGGTCAGCAGCCTCGAAGACCGAGGTGATCAGGCCGTTGAGCTGCAGGAAGTGCCAGACATCCACGGCGCTTTCGAGATCCTTGGTCTCCACGGTGCCGATCTTGGGAAAGCCCGGCGCCACGCCACGATAGAGCATGGCGGGGTAGGACATGTCCCGGAACAGATAGAGCCCGTCGAAATAATTGGTGTAGAAATTACCCTGGCTGTAGTCGGTCTTGCGGAAGCGCACGGGATTGCTGGTGATGTCGCCAACCCGGCCGGCAAGCTTGATCATGCCGTCGATATAGGCGTCGTCCTGCCACAGATCGTCCTTTACGCGGAAGTCCTCGATCAGGCGCGACAATTGTTCGGCTTCGCCGAGTCGGTCGGTCGGCGTGTTGGCCTCGACGGTGACGGTGCGCAGTTCCAACAGGTCGGCCGGGCTCTTGATGCGCCACATCGAATGCACGAGTTCGCCCATCACGGCCTCGCGCACGCTGAGCGCCATCAGTTCCCTGGCATTGTCCTGGATGAAGTTGCGCAGCACCGAGCGCATGGTCGAGAACTGGGCGTTCAGCAGCGGCGCCTTGAGCTGGTCGAGGCTGAGCAGGATGAACATCCGGTTGCAGCCCTCGGGATTGAGGTAGCGGATGTCGTCGAGCTCGTCGCCGACTTCCGGCGAGAAGCCGGAGAGGTCGATGTGAAATTCGGTGAGGGCGGTACGTTTGCCGATGAGCTTTTCCAGTGCCGCATTGTAGCGCGCCACCATGGTGGGGGAGGAGACCTCGATGAGGTTTCCGAACATCAGCCCCGCTTCGATCAGGCGCTCCATCATGACGATGACCTCGAAAGACTATCTGTCATTCCCGGCGCCGCCGCGGGCGGCGGGAAGGGAATCCAGGGGCTACGTGAACAACCCTTTGGCCCCTGGCCCCCCTTCCCAAGGCCTTCGGCCTTGCCGGGGATGACAGAACGTCCAACGCCGATGATCACTATCATGTGCGCTGCTCCAGATAGCGTTTCTTGGCTTCCTCCATGCGGCCCATGTCGCGCACCGCATTGTCGATGGCCGCCTCGTCCGACTTGTCGGCATAGCGGAATTCGCTATCGGCGTAGCGATTGATCTCCTGGATCACCATTTCGACCGTGATGGGCTTGGCGAGCTCGGAGATCATCGCGAGCTTGGTAGCATAGTCCTTGGTGAGGAAGAGCTCGGGCTTTTCCATCCATTCGTCCGGCAGCTCGAAATCCATCGCCCTGACCTTGATGGCATCGGTGATGTTCTTGATGGCGCGGCCGGTGAAGCGCTCGTCTGCCTCCTGGATCGCCTTGAGATAGGCGCCGAGCCTGGCAACGGTGTCGAGCGCCCCGATCTTGCCCTGCACGCTGTCGAACACCTTTTTCAGGGCTTCCTCCTGCGGGCGCGAATGCGCGTCATAGGAGGCGGCCACCGCTTGCCGGATCTCCTGTGCAGCAAAGAGGTCGTGCTCGCCGAGCGGGATCTGGTGGCGCTTGCCGAGCAGCAAGGACAGGAGGTCGATATAGTCCTCTTTGCTCTGCGGCCCATCCACCAGGAAGCGGGCGCCGGCGCGCTGGCGCAGGGCGTCGTCGACATTTTCCGGGAAGTTGGAGAACATACCGAAGGTGCAATTGCCGCGCACCACGGTATTGGCGCCAGCAAAACTCTCCATCAACACGGCCGTGATCTCGAGCTGGCCGGAGGAGGATTGCCGGTCGCCGCGCTTGCCGGCGAGCTGGTCGATGTCGTCGATGGTGCCGAAGCCGATCACGGCGGGGTCGATGATTTCGCGGATGAAGGCCTTGGCGTTCTGGGCCGACTTGCCCTGGTAGGAATCGATGCTGTCGGTGGAGAGGTTGGCATAGCGGAAGGGATAGCCGGCATTGGCGCAATATTCGTTGAGCAGGCCGGCCATCATCTGGATCAGCGTGGTCTTGCCGGTGCCGGGCTTGCCATCGCCCATGAAGGTGAAGATGAAGCCGCCGAGTTCGGCGAAGGGATTGAGGCGCTTGTCGAAATCATAGGCCATCAGCATCTTGGCCAGCTTCATCGACTGGTATTTGGCGATGTGGTTGCCCACCACCTCGGTCGGTTTCTTGAAGGCCATGGTCAGCGCGGTGGAGCGCTTGTGGGTGGAGGGTGCAAAGCCGTTGATCTGGAAATCGTCCGCCTCGACGCGATAGGCGGCGCTGGTGAAGGCCTCCAGGCGCGAGGCGGTGCCTGCGCGCATGGCGACCGCCTCCATCAGCCGTTCGCACCAGGCCGTCAGGGTCGGCACCAGCTTGAGGCCGCCATCCATTCGGCTCAGGATGCCGTCGAGTTCCCACAGGGCGCCTTGCAGCGCGATGGATGGGTTGTCGGTGAGGATTTCCTCGAGCTCGCCGACCTCGGCCTGGCCCTCGCTCGCCTGTGCGTCGATGAGGAAGGAGAGCATGTTCGCCGTGACGTGCAGGGCGATCAGGGAGGCCGCGGTGAGGAGCTCGGCGAATTCGGTGCGCCTTGCCGGATCGAGGCGGCCCTCGCGATTGTCGCGCTTGAGCTGGCCGAGAGCGGTGCGCTCCTCATAGAGCTCGCCGACGGCCATGGCGGTGGCCAGCGCCCGGCGCAAAGCCTGCAGCACGCTGGCCTGGGCCGGGCTCATCAGGGCTTCGCCAGGATCGGCCTGGCTGATGCGGGCGATCAGATGGACGCCGTCCTGCGCCGCGCTGGAACGCGCGGTCAGGCCGGGCGTGGTGGCGCGGAACAGCCGGCCGGTGGCGGTGGGAATGCCGGGCGAGCGTTCGGCCGGCGCGGCGCCGGCTGGCGCGGGCTTCGCCTTGGCGATGCGCGGCGCATGCTCGAACCCCTCCATCAGGGCCAGGGCCTGGGGATACTGCGCGCGGATCGCCGCTTCGCGGATTTCCATCAGATTGAGGGAAGCGGTCATAGGGTCCTCACGGTCATTCTATGCTCCCCGCAAGGGGAGAAGGTTTTTCGCGCGGCGCTACCCATCACAACCCCGTCAGCAGCGAACCGTCCTCGCCCACCACATATTTACGCACGTCCCGGAAGCCGGGCGGGTCGCGGTCGACGAGAACCTGATAGGGCAGGACCGGCAGGATGAGCGAGCGTTCAAGCCTGGTCACGCCGGCTTCGGCGGCGGCGGGCTGGTACTGGTCGAGGTCGAAGATCTCGCGCTCCACCGTGGACAGGAGGCCGGCGGGCACTCTTTCGCTGCGGGCCGAGACCAGGGTCTCGATGGTCCAGGCCAACGCCCAGTCGCTGTCCTCGGTACGCGAGACCTCGGCAAGGATCTCGCGCAAGGGGCCGGTCTGCTCTGTGAAGGCATGCGAATACATCGGCCCGACATGGATGCGCCTCAACAGCTTGGGGTGCAGATTGTCGAAATCGACGTCGAAGCCGCGGGCGATGGTGAGGAGCTTGAGGCTGGAGAGCGACTGAGCCATCAGGTGGGACTGCACCTGCGGCCAGCGCATCTGATCCTCGTTCAGGATGACGTGCCCGGTATCCTCGACCACCAGGAGATAGATCACCGGCAGGCTGAGGGCGCTGTCATAGACGGCCCAGTGCAGGAGGTAGCGCCGGCGCTGCGCCTTGGCGTCGGACAGCAGCACGAATTGGGGATGGTTCTGGGCGAAGAACAGGCCGCGCGACTTCAGCGTCTCGTAGTAGATGCGCTGGCTCAGGGCATATTGCAGGCTGGTGGGCCTGGCCCGCTCGGAGAGGATGTGCGCGATCATCTCCTCCTTCAGCCGGACCTGGTCGGGCTGGTTGGCGAGGTGGCGGTCGACCTGCACGAGGTCGTTCGCCATCGTCATGATCTCCTGGAACACCGGAAAGCCGCTCTCCGAGCGGTCGATCGCCAAGGTGAGCGGAAACGAGGAGACCCGGCCCGACATCAGATGCTTGAGGCTGAGAGCGGTGAAGGTCTTGGCCAGGCGCTGGAGATAGTTCTCGATCAGGTCGAGCTGGATCCTGCCGAATTCATTGCCGCCATATTTGGTGTCGTTGGCCAGGCCGGTCTGGCCGGTGACCTCGCGCAAGTGGCGGATGATGCGGGAGAATTTGCCGAAATAGCGCCGCATCGCCTGGGGATCCGGCAAGGTGACGTGGTCGTTACCGGGAGGGTTCAAGGGCGGCCTCTAGTTCCTGATGGTGGAAACACCGATCTTGTCATGCCCGGGCCTGACCCGGGCATCCAGTGTTGATCCATCTTTGATGGAAAGGTCGGCTGGATGGCCGGGTCAGGCCCGGCAATGACAAAAGTCGAGCCACGGGAAACATCGTCACACGCACCGTTCCGAGATGGGTAAGCGAGCCTCACGCCCCGCCATAGAGGTTCTTGTCGTGCTTCTCGACGATCTTGGCGAAGCGGCGGGCGAAGCGCTCGTCGGATTTGGCCTTTTCTTCCAGGACCTTGCGGGCAAAGACCATATGGTCCTCGTGCTTTTCCATCATCTCGGCCATGCGCTGGTTGGTGGCCGAGCCGATGGCCGCCATGGCGGCCTGGGCCTCCTGGTCGGTCTTGACGCCGATCTCGTTGATGCGATGGGCGACGTCCTGCTGCTGGGCCGTCTTGAGCGACTTGGTGAGCGCGTCATAGAGCACCACGCGCTGCTTGGTGTCGGTCTGCAGCTTGTTGATCAGCACCATCTGGGTGGCCGCCTGGTTCTGCAGGCTGTCGACCCAGGTCTTGCCCTGCTCGATATAGCGTTCCAGCGTCTGCGACTGGGCGACCTTGACCTGCTCCTGCTGCACCAGCTCGTTGTAGATCCCGTTGGTCTGGGCGAGCTCGCTCTCCAGGCGCGTGCGGGCGGCGGCGTCCTGTTCCATCGAGATCTTGTTCTCGAGGTCGATGATCCTGGGGTCCATCGCCAGCACCTCGGCCCGGATCTTCTCGAGCTCGGCCACGGTGTTCTCGCGGTCGGTGAGGGTGCCGGTCAGGTTCTTCTCGACCCGGCTCTTGTGGTCGTTGAGCACGCCGAGCTGGCTCTGCAGCAGGTTGACGATGATGTCGGACTTGGAGATCAGGTCTTGCAGCTTGTCGTCGATGGAGGCGGCGCGCAGGCGCTCCTCGCGCATGGAGTCCGATTTCGCCGAGGAGAACATGCCCACGAAGCTCTCCCAGCCGGACTTCTCCCGCATGGCGTCGAATTCCTTGGAGAAGCCGGCGGTGACGTCGTCGAGGCCCATGATCAGCTCGGCGATGTTGGCGTTCATGGCATTGGAATGGGCATGAACGTCGTCGAGCGTGGCGTTCTGGATGTCGATGGAGATGTCCTCGCCCTGCTCCATCTTGGAATGGGCGCGCTCGATTTTCGAGCTGACCTCGGAAATCTTGGCTTGGGCGGCCTTGATCTCGGATTCGGCGGCTTTGATCGCGGCGTCAAACTCGGCCATGCGGCTCTCCCCTGGGTTGGCACCCCTGGAGCAAACGCGTTCATACCGAACGCTTATTTGTTCCAGGCTGATTGTTTCCAAGCCAATCCAACGGATTGGCTGGAGCGTCTTTGCGATTTCTGGCGGTTCCGCCAAATCGTAAGACGCTTTGAATATTGAGCAACCAGATAGGGGAAATCGAGGCAAGTTTAAAGGGCGTGGCAAAGGGGCGTCGACTGGCGTGTGACGTAGGGCACATGGGAACGGGGGAGAGGATCCGCGGTACCGCCACACCCTTCCCACGACCGCATGCGAGAGGGCGGTGGTCGGGGGCGATGGCGGCTTGACGGGTGCGTGTTCGAGGCGCGGGAAAAAAGGCGAATGCCTGGCATGTACTGCCGATGCTCGACCGAATAGTATCTGTTCAAGATGAATGGCAACATCCATAATAATTTAATCCGGATACAAAATCGCGTGCCATTCTTTGAAATATTTTAACATTGGGAAGTATTTTTCCTTCACCAAAAAATAAAATCAATTGCGCCTTTTTTGGAGCCCAATCGAAGCGCATATCTATAGAGGTTGTTGACTTGGCTGATTGCCTTTTCGAGAGGCAGAAGCTCAAAATATAGCCACTGCATGGCATATCGGCGTTTGTCTGTCGTTTGGAAGCTCCCGTGCCTACCCTGACGAGGAAACAATCCAGGGGCTCCTGGCTTGTGCTTCGCCGCGTGAGCTCCCTCGCCCACCTGCCTGGATCTGGCATGCAAAGGTCACCGCGGCCGCCGGTACCGATCATTCCCTCCGATTCGGGCGCCGCACTCGATAGGGGGAAGATCCGACAACGATGAAATCGTGCGGAGCGACGAGATGCAGATGAAGGTCGTGATTGAATTCTACCGCGTCCGTCAGGCTGACGATGCGCATGCTGTGATCGGCCGTGAGACTGTGGATGCCGCCGGCGTCGACGATGCGATCGAGATCGCCTGTCAGCTTTGGCGTACCCTCAACATGCCGCAGCAACCCGACGCCGTCACCATCAGTGATAGCGGAGGAAACCGCCTCTATTCGCACAGAGTCTCGGCAGCATCGCGCTTCTGGATGAAAGGGCGCCGCCTGAACATCGACAGCGATGAAAGTTCGTCAAAACAAGAAGTTCGAGCAAAGGATGTTTCCAAAGGGCGTTTTATGGAAATCGTACTTCGCTCGGGACCTGCCAGAACGGGGTACCAATCATGACACTCGCCTTTCCCAACCTAAGCCGTAGCTTCGATGAAGTACGGAACGCCGTCCGTTTCTTCGGGTATGATGGCATGTTCGAAATACGGTTCTTCGTCGAGGCTGGTGCGCTCGCCAAAGCGGCCACGATGTCACGCGGATCGACGGCATCGGAAGCGGAGTGTCTTTCGGCTTTCGATGCCTTGCGGGCATCCATCCATGATGTCGCCCGCGAGGCCTATTCTCACGATCACCTCAGTTCCTACACGCTGACCGTCTCTGATTTCCGATCGGTGGTCTGATGCTGATCCGCTATGGCTACGAAATCACGTTGAACTGCCCACAACCGACCGCCTTGGTCTGCCTGATGTCTGTTCACGACGATCGCGCGGCCGACATTCGGGCCGCAGAAACGATCCTCACCACGCCACCCGCCGAACTGTCGACTTATCACGATCTCTTTGGCAATCGCTGCCGTCGGCTTGTGGCGCCGACGGGCGACCTGACCATCTGGGGCGATGCCACGATCGAGGACGACGGCAAGCCGGACAGGATATTCCCGTCCGCTCGGGAGTTCCCGGTGCCTGAACTGCCAGATGACTGCCTTGCCTACCTCATGGGGAGCCGCTACTGCGAAACGGATCGCCTCAGCCAGATCGCCTGGGATATGTTCGGCAAGATCGCTCCCGGCTGGGGCCGCGTGCAGGCAATCTGCGACTTCGTCAACGGGCACATCCGCTTTGATTACATGCAGGCCCGTTCGACACGAACGGCTTTCGAGGTTTTCCATGAGCGCATCGGCGTTTGTCGCGACTTCGCGCATCTGGCGCTAACGCTCTGCCGCTGCCTCAATATTCCCGCGCGCTACGTCAACGGTCATCTGGGGGACATCGGCGTCCCCATTGTCGACCCCATGGACTTCAGCGCCTGGATAGAGGTGTTCCTAGGCGGGGCATGGCATACGTTCGATCCGCGAAACAATGTTCCCCGGATTGGCCGGATCGTGGTTGCTCGGGGCCGGGACGCAGCCGATGTCCCTCTCATCAACTCGTTCGGCCCGCATGTCTTGAAGTCGTTTCGGGTCTGGACATACGAGGTACCAACGTAAAATGCTTCCCCTGCCGCCATTTGGCTCCGATTTGCAGCACATCGGCTGACCGCGTAAGTCCAGCCCGACGAGACTTGCGGTCGTGTTGCCGAGCCAATTCCGGCAATTGCTAAATCGCCGTGGAATCCTGTTCGAGCATGGCGTCGAACGTGGCAGGCGTGATGCTGGCAACCTGGATCGAGGTTTGTGGCTGTGAGAGCGCCGGCAGGTGGAAAAGAGCCGCTATGCGGCGATAGGCCAGAAACGACACGCCCTCGATCAGCTCTTCGTCGATGTCGACCCTATAATCTCCTGGCGGTTGATTTTCGTTGAAGCCATCGAGGCGGAATGGCTTGGTAAAAGTCACCGTCGAACGCGTCGTGCGGACATTCATCACACCTCTCCTTTGCCGACGGATAATTTCCGCTCTCGGCTCTTGCGAGAACGGGAGGACTTTCGCTCTACCGCCGCAGCGGCAAGGTAGGCTTGGATGGCTGATTGCATATGCTCGCGCCAGAGCGAGATCGGCATCGTACGCGTGACCACGGCATGGTCGGAGAAATAGCCGATTTTGGGCTGAAGCAAGGCGAGAACCGCCTTTTCCAGAAGGACGCCTCCGGGGCTGTTCATGGCTTGGGTCCTCACGTCGTCCCTAGAGCGACTTCCAAAAAGCGACAGATCTTTCGAATAAGAAAGTACGCTAAAACAAAGAGTTAGAGGAATCTCCCCTGCAGGCGGGTCACATTGCTCCAACATCGCCGTTTCCGCCTCTGATGGCACCCGGCTGATCGTCACCTTCGCTGCGACAACCAGATTCCGGGCGGGGGCGTTCATTCGACGACAGTTGCTCGGATTGCCCACGGGAAGGAATGAAATGGGCGAAAGGCCCCTTCGTCGTCCAGGCCTCTTGTCAGGATGGCCTGGAATATTTCCCGTTCGAGCAAATCTCGCTGAACCTGCAAGGAAAGTCTGTCGGGAGCTACCCGCATGGCGCCTCCTTCATTCTCCCAATTGGCGATCGCTTTGTCGAAGCCATCGTCGAATGGTGACTTGAAAAGAATTTGTCGCATCGGGGCCTCCTCACGCGGCGAAGCAAATGTCCAAAACGCGTCCTTCGCCTGGGCTTCGGCGCCACGCCAGAAGCGATATCGCTGTTCGCAAGACGTCTCGGGAAGGGCGTGGACATGCCATCGTGCGTATTGTCTGCCATGTCGCGACGTTCGCTCTGCAGTCGCGAGGTGCGCCAATCAACGCCGTATGGATACTATTTCATGGCAGGTCTGGGCACGGCTTCGCGCTCGGAAAATACAGAGATTCAAATAAAACCTTTTATTAAAGATCCCATTTCTAAATCCGCCATGCGTTTTTTCCATTAAGGAAGAATACTTTACTCCCTATTCGTTTTAATATCGAGAATTATTTTTTAAAGTATACAAAAGTTGTGTTGGAATTTTTCGGTCAAGTGGAATTAAATTTTCTTCAATCTCTGGAATAAGGGTTGATTTTTATTTTCTAGCACTCATGTCCATGGAGTGCCAAAGAGTGTATAAAGAAAGGGGTGGCGTGCCGATGTGCGCCGAGCCTGAAAAGTGCACTTCAAAGACATTCGACCTCAGGCAGACCGAACCGTTGTCGGTCGCCTCGGCGGTGGGACGAGGTCGCTACTTCGAAACGGCAGAGCAGACGCGGGGCAAGGTGAGGCGATCCCGATCATGGGAGAGCAGCGTCGTCGCCGTCCCGACAAAACGAAAGCCGTCGCTGAGGCGGCCGTAAACGCCGTGCTTGCCTTTGCCTTTCACACACAACAGAGACCGGAGTTCAACCATGCCCGCCAAAGATGTCAGATTCTCCAGCGATGCCCGTGATCGCATGTTGCGTGGCGTGGAGATCCTCAACAATGCCGTCAAGGTCACGCTTGGGCCCAAAGGGCGCAATGTGATCATCGACCGTGCCTACGGTGCGCCTCGCATCACCAAGGATGGCGTGACCGTCGCCAAGGAAATCGATCTCGTCGACAAATTCGAGAACATGGGCGCCCAGCTCGTGCGTGAGGTCGCCTCAAAGACCAATGACCTTGCCGGCGACGGAACGACGACTGCGACGGTGCTGGCCGCCTCCATTTTCCGGGAAGGTACGAAATTCGTCGCCGCCGGCATGAATCCGATGGATCTCAAGCGTGGCATCGATCTCGCCGTGCTTGCCGTGGTGAAAGATATCGAGGCGAGGGCCCAGAAGGTGCGATCCTCGGATGAAATCGCTCAAGTCGGCACCATCGCGGCCAATGGCGACGCCTCGATCGGCAAGATGATCGCCAAGGCGATGAAGAAGGTCGGCAATGAAGGCGTCGTCACGGTGGAGGAGGCCAAGAGCGCCGAAACCGCACTCGATGTCGTCGAGGGCATGCAGTTCGACAGGGGCTATCTCTCCCCTTATTTCATCACGAATGCCGAGAAGATGTCGGTGGATCTGGAGGATGCCTATCTCCTGATCCACGAGAAGAAGCTGACGAGCGTCCAGGTCCTCCTGCCGCTCCTGGAAGCGGTGGTGCAGACCGGCAAGCCTCTCCTGATCATCTGCGAGGATGTCGAGGGTGAAGCTCTTGCAACGCTCGTCGTCAACAAGCTGCGTGGCGGCCTCAAGGTTGCCGCGGTGAAAGCGCCGGGTTTCGGGGATCGGCGCAAGGCCATCCTTGCCGATATTGCCACGCTGACGGGCGGACAACTCATCTCCGACGATCTTGGTGTGAAGCTCGAGAATGTCACGATCGACATGCTCGGCCGTGCCAAGCGCCTGCACATCGACAAGGAGAGCACCACCGTTATCGATGGTGCCGGCGACAAGAAGGAGATCACGGCCCGCATCCGGCAGATCAAGAACCAGATCGGAGAGACCAGCTCCGAATACGACAAGGAGAAGCTGCAGGAGCGCCTCGCCAAGCTCTCGGGCGGCGTGGCTGTTATTCGCGTCGGTGGCGCAACCGAGGTCGAGGTCAAGGAAAAGAAGGATCGTATCGAGGACGCGCTCAACGCCACCCGCGCGGCGATCCAGGAGGGCATTGTCCCCGGGGGCGGTGTCGCTTTGCTGCGGGCAAAGGCTGTCCTCCACAAGATCGTCTCGGACAATCCCGATGTCCGGGCAGGCATTGCCATCGTCATGCGTGCGCTCGAAGCGCCAATCCGGCAGATCGTCGAGAATTCCGGCGTCGAGGGGTCGACGGTGGTTGGCAAGCTTCTGGAAGCAAACAATCCCAATCTCGGCTTCGATGCCCAGACCGAGCGCTATGTCGACATGCTCGAGGCCGGCATCATCGACCCGGCCAAGGTGGTCCGGGCAGCATTGCAGGATGCAGGCTCCGTTGCGGCCCTGATGATCACCACCGAAGCGATTATCGTGTCGACCGAATCGGACGCTGCCGGCGCCATGCCAAATGGAGGAATGGGGTATTGATGGGGCATCCCGCCGCGCGATTACTCGTCGTCATTCGAAGTTGAAATATAACTCAAATAATAAACTCAAATATTCGGATTAATTCTCTAAATTCGGGCTTCGAAAATGGAGGGGCGGTTTTTTTCATTACAGGAGAGTAAAATGACAAATGTCGAATTGATGAAAGTCGAAGTACAGGGGAGCGGTCGCCTTCTGTTCAGCGTTCGCGTGCCTACTGCTGTGGGCAAGATGGAATTTCCGATCGCGATCGACGATCAGGGATCACAGGCCTTGAATGAGATTGCGGTCCTGCGCTCCACCATCGTCTTTGCCGAGGAATTGGAAGCCTCGGTTCGGCGTCGTCTCGGAGCGACGACTCACAAGCTCTGAACTCGAGGAGCCGCGACCTCCACCCGGATTTTCAGCCAGTGGCAGTTGGCCTCTCGGCGGGATTTAGGGCTTTCCAATTTCGAACGGTCCGGCTGGTGAACGAGCCTTCAGCAGGGCGGCAATGTGGGATGCGCAGCCTGCGTCTCGTCATTTCCGGCCTTTCGCCGTATGCTTGCACCGCTCAGATGACCAGCGCGATCGCCAGACCGAGCAAGGCCAGCAGGAAGCCCAACACGATGCCGCTCGAGGTCACCATCGGCTGACGGAATGGGGCAATTTCAGTCTCCAACGTCTTTTCTTCGCTCATCGGAACGCCTTTGCCTATGGCATGGTCGAAGCCCTATTTCGGCTGCTGCTGCGTCGTGCAATGGATGCCGCCACCCGCTGCTGCATGCCGGCGATGCCGGGCAGTCAGATGATTTTTTCCAGCCCCAGGAGACGGAAGAGTTCCTTCTCGCAGGCCGCCTTGCTCACGCCGGGATTGCGGCTCGGATTGAGCACGCAGCTCTGCGTAATGATGGCTGTTCCTTCGCCATCCACCTCGATGCCGCCACCTTCCATCTCGAAGTCGGTCTCGATGAACGCGCATCGACCTTGCCCGCCACGAAGGCGGCAACTTGGCGTCTCTGGCATGGCTTTGCTTGTCGCCCCAGCCATTGAAGTTGAAGCCGACACCGCCTCGTTCGCCGGAGGCGTTCTTGACGAAGACGGGACCGGTGTCACGCATCCACAGATCGTCGATCGGTTGGACGAGCAGATTGACCGCCGGGCCGCACAGGCGCGCTGCGAGGTCATGCTCCTCCTCCCGCACGAGCATGTTCACCGTTTCATGCGCGGCAATGGCCTTGGCGATCTCCGCCAGGTTTTCCCGGGCGACGGAGCGCAGCCTTTTGCCCCAGATCTTAGTGCTCGGGCCGAAGGCCATCCAGGTGGCGGCGTGAGGCTCACCTTCCTCCGGCATAGGCTCGCTCCGAGCATGCTACCGGCCGTCGGGACGCCTCGTGCCAGAATGGCTCTACGTGTCGGCATGTTACCCCAAGGCGCAGCGAGTTCCGCACCCTTGCCCAAGGATTGGAGCATTTCATAGGGACTGCAATGAAGGGGGAGGGCGAGCGGGGAACCGCTGTCAGCCGGGCAGTTTGACCATGACGGCCCCATCGGCAATCCGCGCCGCGTAGACATTCAGATTCTTACAGGCTGGCAGTCTCTTCGCCTCGCCGGTGCGATAGTCGAAAATACCGGAATGCTTGGGGCATTCGATCTCGTAATCCATGACCAGGCCGTCGGCGAGATGAATGGCCTCGTGGGTGCACAGGCCGTCCGTACAGAAGACTTCGTCGGCAGGCGAACGGTAGAGCGCATAGGTCCGGCCGGCATGATCGAAGCGGCGCGCGCCTTCCTGTTCGATATCGTCGAGATGACAGGCGGAAATCCAGTTCATTTCAGTGATCCCCTCGCTTGATCTGGCTATTGGGCGCTGTTTTCGGCGTTGGCCCGCGCCCTGCGTTTCTCGTAGCGAGCCAGCATGCGGGCATCGCCGTCGGCGGTGCCGTCGTGCCAGGTGCCGAACCATTTGTCGAAAGGCACGAGGCCGTCGCCATAGTTCACCTCGAAGAATTTGTGATGCAGGTAATGGGTATAGGCATGGCTATCGATCGCAGCCTCCTCGCCCAGCTCGATCTTGTCGAAGCCGAGATGGCCGACCACGGCGCCGAAGCCGGCATAATGCAGCTGGTAGATCGCCAAGATCGGATTCGAGGGGATGATCAGATGGACCAGGGCCGAGGAGAAATAGAGCAACTGCTCCACCGGGTGCATCGAAAGCGAGGACCAGGGCGAGGGATTGACCGAGTTGTGATGCACGGAATGGATTAAGCGGTAGAGCGGGCCCCAATGGATCAGCCGGTGGATCGCAAAGAAATGCGCCTCGTGAAAGAGCGGCACGATCAGTGCCAGGCAGAACAGGTACCAGGGATGCTCGGCAAGGCTTACCCAGGGTCCCCAGCCATTGGCGGAGACATGGAGAAGGCCGACCTCGATCGCCGTCCAGATCGGAACGCCCGAGGCGAAGGTACGGATGATGCCGTCGAGGTTCTGGCTGTTGAACAGGAAAGCCGGATTGCTGGCGTCGCCCGGGAATTTGCCGTTGTATTTGAAGCGATTGCCCTGCCGGCGCAGGATATAGAGACGCAGCTCGAATGCGCCGTAGAACAAGAAGACCGCCAGGGAGTTGATGGCGAAGAGCCGCAGTACCCAACCCCAGTGCAGCGTCTTCAAAGCCTCCGTCTCAGGCACGGCAAAATACCAGTAGGCCACGGCCGAAGCGGCGAACAGCAGGTTCCACGGCAGGAAATAATGGGGAAGCCATTTGAGGAAGGCGAATGGCTGCGGTGGCAGCACGAAGACCGGTGCGATCTCTATGCGGTTGGCGGGAGCCCAGTCACCGCGCTTGTTGCGCTTGCCGAAGGTCAAATCATCCATGGAGGTGCTCCGTCAGATTGATCGTGCAAGCGCGTGGAAGCGCTCGTAAGTGGCATCGTCCATGTCCACCTGGTGCTTGCGCTCGGGATAGGTGCCGTCGGCGACGTCCGTGGCGAAGGCGCTGAAGGCTTCGACGCGTTTGTGCTGCAGCTCCGACATCAGCGCCCTGAAATCCGCATAGCGCTTGGCATGGCGGGGATAATGGCCGGCGTGCGTACCGAGCACGTCGCTGGAGAAGAGGTATTGGGTATCGCAGGCAGAGCCGCAGCCCATCCCCATGGTGATCATCGGCGTATTGCGGGTGATGTATTCGGCCAGCCGCACCGGCACCACTTCGACCTCGATCGCGGCTGCACCAGCGTTTTCGAGATCCTTGACCGCCCGGAAGACGCGCACCGCTTCCTCCGGTGTTTTGCCGACGGCGCGAAAGCCCGTCCAGGTCCCACGGTTGGGCACGAGACCAACATGGCCGGTGACCGGAATGCCCTCCCGGGCCATAGCCTCGATGAAAAGCGGCGAATGGGAACAATAGATCGCATCCGCCCCACGTCTCAGCATCTGGAAACCAAGACGGATGGCTTCTTCGGGGGAGGCGACGGTGCCGTGCGGCATGCCGACCGAAAGAAAAGCCGCAGGTGCGGCCTGGCGGATGCCTTCAAGATGATGATCGGGCTCGCAGGAGAGGACGACGATGCCGCATTCCACCGCTGCAGCGGCTTCCTCCGCATTGTCGACATGCAGCTGCAGCCATTTTCTCTGACCCTTCCGGCTCTGCAGGTCATAGACCGTAATGCGTTTTCCCATGGTGGTCTTCCCGAAACTGGCGGGAGAACCATAGGCGGGGGCGGCAGGCCACGCCGCTGCTTTCCTGATCAAATCAGATCAAGAACCTCAAGCGTCACAGATTTTCGGAAGTGATCGTCACGAAGCGGATGGGGTCGTTTGCAAGGGGCGCGCCGACCAGGCCCAGGCGCGCCAGCATCAGGTCGAGCGCGCGCCGCGCCTGGGCCTCGGGTGCCTGATCGATCACCATCGACATGACCCCTTCTCGCAGCGCAACGGCGCTGCGCTCGGTAAGTTCGTGGCCGATGAAGAAAATCTCACCGCCGCGCGGATGGCCGCGCAAAGCCGACGACAGCGAGGCGTTGGCGCCGCCTGCGTTGTAGAGACCGACCATATCGGGCCAGGCCCGCAAGGCCTCGACGAGCCTATTCGCACTGTGGTCGGCGTCATCCAGGCCGAACAGGACGGCAACGAAGAACAGGCCGTCGCGAGGCCGCTCCTGAAGATAATCGGAGAACCCCCGGATACGTTCGCGGTGCACCTGATAGGCTTGGCTGTGGCAGAGGGCGATGACCGAGCCCCGGCTCGGCTGCATCCGGGACAGGAAATGCGCGGCCGTACGACCAGCGGCGTAGTTGTCGATGCCGACATAAATAGCGTCGGTCCCCTCCGAACGCGTCACGATCTGGATGACCGGGATGCCTTCGGCTCTGACCTTCGCCAGGGCGGCTCGGATCAGTGGATGGTCAGGTACGGCGAGGATGAGGCCTGCCCGCCTCGCTTCGGGCTCCGCGATGCGCTTGGCGATCGCGGCAGCATCATGCTCGTCCATGAAGGTGCGATGCACGGCGAGCGATGCATCCAGGCCGGCGGCAATGCGGCCGAAGGCCTGTGACAGGCGCGAAAAGAAGGTGGTTTCAGGCCGCACGAGGATCACGTCGATCCGCAAAATACCGCGGTGCAGCTCCGGCAGCCGGCGCGGATAGTCGAGCGCCCGCGCGGCTGCGATGACCTTTTCGGTCAAGCGTGGCCGCACACCACCGCGGCCGTTCAGCACACGCTCGACCGTCGCCGTACCAACGCCCGCGAGGCGTGCGATCGCGTGGAAAGTCGGCTTGGGAATGGACCATCAACCTCGCTGGCAGGATCGCCAATACGCCATACCGCAAATCCTGAATGTCACCAAACGGGAAGCTGGGGCGGAGGATGAGGGGCAGTGAAGCGCGGCCTGTCCCATTCGGGACCGCCTGATTTCGAGGGAGAATGCGCACTTCTCGGATCGTGATTGTTCCAGCCAGGTGATCGGCACGGCCGCAAGTCCTCGGCTATGCGGCGGGCATCGCACCCAGCGAGCCCGGATGGCTGGGGCGCGCCACGCCCTGCTCTCACCCCTCTGGCGTCTCCGCCACGATCGGGGTGATCCGCAGCGAGGCAATGCGGTTCTTCTGCTTCCTCAACACCTGGAAGCGATAGCCGTGGAAGGTGAAGGTCTGGCCGGCCTCGGGGATGGTACGGGCTTCGTGGATGACCAGGCCGGCGATGGTGGTGGCCTCCTCGTCCGGCAGGTTCCAGTCCATGGCGCGGTTGAGGTCGCGGATCGGCACCGAGCCGTCGACATTGACGGCACCGTCGGCCTGCGGGCGCACGCCCGTCACCACCAGGTCGTGCTCGTCGGAGATGTCGCCGACGATCTCCTCGATGATGTCCTCCAGCGTGACGATGCCGAGCACCAAGCCATATTCGTCGACCACGAAGGCGAAATGCTGCTTGCGGCGGCGGAAGGAGCGTAGCTGATCGACCAGCGAGGTGGTGTCGGGCACGAACCAGGCCGGCAAGGCGATCTCCTCGATGTCGAGCTTGAGGGGATCGTTGCCGGCGGCATCGAGGGCCCGCAACAAGTCCTTGGCATGCAGCACGCCGATGATGTTCTCGGGGCTGTCCTTCCATACCGGGATACGGGTATAGGGGGCGGCCAGCACGCTCTGCACGATCTGGGCAGGCCCCTCGTCGAGGTCGACCGAGAACATCTTGGTGCGGTGGACCATGACGTCGTCGACGGTGAGTTCCTGCAGGTCGAGCAGGCCGCCGAACATGTCGCGATCGGTCTTCTCCACCGAGCCTTCCTTATGCAGGAGATCGACGGTGCCGCGCAATTCGTCGGTGGCCGAGAGCAGGGAAGGATGCCTGCCGACTTCGAGCCCGAAGAGGCGCAGGATGGCACGCACCAGCCAGCCGAGCAGGCCGGTGACGGGAGAGAACACCACGACTACCAGCCTGACAGGCCAGGCCACGGCCAGGGAGAACCGCTCGGGGTAGTTGATCGCCAGCGTCTTGGGCAGGATCTCGACGAAGACGATGGTCAGCACCGAGATGACGATGGTGGCATAGAAGATGCCGACATCGCCGAAGATGTCGAGCAGGATGCCCGTCGTCAGAGCCGCCGCGGCTGTGTTGACGATACTGGTGCCGACCAGGAGCGAGCCGATCATCGCCTCGCGGATGTCGAGCAGCTTGTTGACGATCTTGGCGCGCTGGCTGCCGTTCTTCTCCAGCGAGTGCAGCCGCGCCCGTGAGGCGGCGGTGAGGGCGGTTTCCGAGCCCGCGAAGAAGAAGCCCGCCAGCAGGAGCAGGAAGACGATGAAGAGCGAGTACCAGGCCTCGGGATGCATGGTCAGCGCCTATGGGATCGAGGAGGGAGCACTGCGAGAGGCCTGCTCTTCGTCATCCCGTGCTGCGCCGCGTCCGGGATGACCCGGCGGCAGTGGCTTCGTATGGAGCCTCTAAACATCGGCGAGCTTCTCTGCCAGGAAGCCCGTCACGGCACTGGGATCGACATCATTGGCGATGAAGCTCTCGCCGATGCCGCGGGTGAGAATGAAGGTGAGCTTGCCGCGCTTGACCTTCTTGTCCTGCAGGATGGCGTTCATCAGATCATCCGCCGTGCCGACCCCGCCCCGCACCTGGTCTATGCGGGTGGGCAGGCCGGCGACGGAGAGATGAGCCGCGACGCGCGATGGTGTTTCCTGCGAGCAGAGGCCAAGCCGCGCCGAGAATTCATGCGCCAGCACCATGCCGATCGAGACGCCCTCACCATGCACGAGGCGGGCGGAATCATATCCTGTGACCGCTTCCAGGGCGTGGCCGAAAGTGTGGCCGAGATTGAGCAGGGCCCGCTCGCCAGTCTCGGTCTCGTCGCGGGCGACGATGCCGGCCTTGGCGCGGCAGGAGGTGGCGATGGCCTTCTCGCGCGCCGGCCCGCCGGCCATCACCTCCTGCCAATGCTCCTCGAGCCAATGGAAGAAGGGGGCGTCGTTGATCAGGCCATATTTGGCGACTTCGGCATAGCCGGCGCGGAACTCGCGCTTGGACAGGGTGTCGAGCACTTGCGTGTCTGCCAGCACCAGGCTGGGCTGGTGGAAGGCGCCGACCAGGTTCTTGCCGTGGCGGGAATTGATGCCGGTCTTGCCGCCCACCGAGGAATCGACCTGCGCCAGCAGGCTGGTGGGGATCTGCACGAAGCGCATGCCGCGCCGGACTGCCGCCGCCGCAAAGCCGGCCAGATCCCCGACCACGCCGCCGCCGAAGGCGACGACGAGATCGCCGCGCTCGACCCGGGTGGCGATCAGGCCCTCGCAGACCTCGGCGAAGGTGGCGAAGCTCTTGGACGCCTCGCCGGGTGTGACCGTGATGGTCTGGTGCGCGATCCCGGCGGCATCGAGGCTGTCAGCCAATGTCTTCAGGTGCAGGGCCGCGACATTGGCATCGGTGACGATGGCGAGGCGCGCCTTGGGTGCGAGGGCGGCGATACGTCGGCCGGCCTCGGCGAGCAGGCCCGGGCCGATGGCGATCTCATAGGAGCGCGCGCCCAGCGCGACGGGAACGACGATGGGCTGGCTCATGCGGATCTATCCGATCTTTCGGTCGACAAATGGTGTTCGAGGGCGGTGACGACATCTTCCAGCACCGCCTCCTGGGCAACGTCGCGCGAGAGCACGGTGATATCGGCCCCGGCATAGACGGGGTAGCGCGCTTCGATCAGCTTCCTCAGCGTGCCTTCCGGATCGGGCGTCTGCAGGAGCGGGCGGGTCGGCTTGCGACGGACGCGCCGCATCAAAACATCGAGTTCCGCCTTCAGCCAGATCGAAACACCGCAATTGGCAATGAGGGCGCGGGTTTCCTCATTCATATAGGCGCCGCCGCCGGTCGCCAGCACGATCGGCGTTTCGCAGGCCAGCAGCCGGGCGATGACCCGCCGCTCCTTGTCACGGAAGAAGGTCTCGCCATCCGCAGCGAAGATCTCCGAAATGGTCTTCTGGGCGGCTTCTTCGATCTCGGTGTCGGCGTCGCGGAATTCAAGGCCGAGCCGCCCCGCCAGGCGCCGGCCGACGGCGCTCTTGCCTGCTCCCATCATACCCACCAGCACGACCGACCGCCCCGCGAGGGCCTCCGCCACTTTCCTCTCGCGTTCGGCCGGGACAGGAGGTGTCGCAAAGCCGCTCATATCGTCCTGCATCAACAAGTTCATCGTTCTAATGAACCGGAGAGGGGCCTCGATGCAAGAGCCTCACGGGCGCGCGGACGGCACAACGCCATGGCGCTGCCCTGAATCGCGCATTATCCTGGCACCGTTGCGTTCAGGATCCTCATGCCCAGCCTCTTCCGCTTCCTTCTCATTCTCTTGTTGCTGGGGTTGACCGGTTTCGGCCTCGTCTATGTGCTGGGCACCTATGTGAAGCCGGCGACACGGCCGATGAGCCAGGATGTGCCGCTCAAGAACCTGGAGCCTCCAAAGGAGCCGGCCAAGCCCTAGCATGGGCAGCAAGCCGTAGGCATAGGCAGGCGGAAGGCAGTCCCGCACAAAGGCGGCGCTGGTGGTCGGCGGCCAGGCTTTCCCGTTCAGGCTTCGTGTTCGGACAACTGCATTTTTGCCCAAGACGTGCGGGATGATGGCGCCACCCAATGGAGACGGTGCCCATGATCGTCAAACTGGTCCTGCACAATCTGGTGTTCGTCGGCATCATGGCCCTGGTGCTGTTCCTCTCGGCCGGCACGCTGCACTGGGCTTCGGCCTGGTTCTACCTGGTCGTTTCCCTCATTGTCGGCCTCGCCTCCGGCCTGTGGCTCGCCAGGACCGATCCCGGTCTGCTGGCCGAACGCATGCGGCTGAAAGCGCCCGAGCAGCCCAGCGCGGACAAATGGTTCATGCGGGTTTTCCTCGTGGTCGCCGTGACCTGGTTCGTGGTCATCGGGCTCGACCGGCGCCTGCAGGCCTCCACCATGCCCGTCCTGCTCCAGGGCATCGGGCTGGTGCTCTATCTGGCCTCGACGCTCTTCATCATGTGGGTGTTTCGCGAAAATTCCTTCGCCGCACCGGTGGTCAAGGTACAGGCCGAGCGTCACCATCACGTGATCTCGACGGGCCCCTACGCCGTCATCCGCCATCCCATGTATGCCGGCGTCATGCTCTATTTCATCGGCACGCCGCTGCTGATCGGCTCCTGGTGGGGCCTTGCCATGATGCCGGTTTTCTTCCTGGCGTTCGCGATCCGCTCCCGTATCGAGGAGCATACGCTGATGGGCGGTCTGCCAGCCTATGCCGACTACGCCGAGCGCGTGCGCTATCGCATGCTGCCCGGGATCTGGTGAGGCGAGGAGGGATTCGGAAACGATCGTTTCCTATGCTGCCGCTCTGAGCATAGCCGCCTCGGCGGTAGGATGCCCTTCATGATCTCGCGTCATGATCCGGTACCAAATCAGCGACAAACCCTGTATGGCCGGTTTGATGTCTCGCCCGACCTTGCTTCCCGCGCGCCTGTCGTCCCGCCTGCCGCATCTGGTCCTGCCACCGCGGGCCGACTGGATCTTTGCATTCCGTACCACCGCCATCGGGCTCCTCGCCCTGGCGATCGCCTATGCGCTCGGGCTGGAGCAACCGCAATGGGCGATGATGACGGTCTATATCGTCAGCCAGCCCGTCGCGGGCATGGTGCTCGCCAAGGGCCTGTTCCGGCTGGCCGGCACGCTGATCGGCGCGCTCGCCTCGGTGGCGATGGTCAAGCTCACCGGCAGCGAGCATCTGCTTTTCCTGGCCATGCTGGCGGTGTGGATCGGCCTGTGTACCTTCGTGGCCTCCATGCTGCGCAATCCCGAATCCTACGGGGCGGTGTTGGCCGGCTACACCGCCGCCATCATCGGACTGCCGGCTTTCGACAATCCCCATCTCGTTGGTGAACTGGCCGCGGCCCGCTGCATCGAGATCATGCTCGGCATCGTTTGCGCGGGGCTGGCGAGCCGCCTGCTGCTGCCTCAGCTTGCCCGCGACCTGCTGGTCGAACGGGCGGGAGCAAGCCTGAGGGAGATCGCGCTCTATGGTGCGGGCGCCATCGGCGGCACGGCCAAGGCCGAACTCGACGCCCGCTACCAGCGCCTGATCGTCGATATCGAGGCGCTGGCCGGCATGCGCGCCTATGCACGCCTGGAGGCACCGAGCCTGGTGACGCATGGCCGCATGGCGCGGCACACGATCGGCCACATGCTCTCGGCCATTTCGGCCGTGCACACGCTGCTTGCCCACGCCAGCGCCCCGGATTCGAGCTGGCGCCCGCTGCTCAACCGCATCAGGACCATGCTGGACGGCATCGCCCAGGGCGACTGGCTCACCCAGGACGTCCGCCCCTGGCGGCGGCAGATCGAGGAATTCTGCCGGGAGGCCGAGGCGATGCGCGGCGCGCCGCTGCAGCCGCATGAGGACCGTGCGGCGGCAGCGGCACGCATCACCCTGCTGATCGAGTTCCTTACGGCCATCCGCCTGGTGCTGGAGGGGCTGGCCGCCCTGCGGCTGCGCGCGCCCGATCCACCCGGTCAGTGGAAGCTGCCGGCCCTCACCATCGATCGCGACACCGAGGTGGCGGTCGTCAATGCCGTCAGGGCGGCGATTGCCACCACTATCGTCACAGCCTATTGGATCGCCACGCGCTGGGCCGATCTTGCCGGCGCAGCTGTGATGGTGGCGGTGATGTCGAGCCTGTTCGCCACCATGCCCAATCCGCTGCGCTCGGCCTGGGACTTCCTCAAAGGTACTGCCTATTCGGTGCCGGCCGCCTTCCTGGTCGGCCAGCTCATGCTGCCGCATCTGCCGGGGCTCCCCTGGCTGCTGGCGCTGATCGGTCTGGTGCTGTTGCCGGCGGCGCTGGGCATGGCCAATCCGCGCTTCACCCCGATCGCCACTGCCTTCGCCATCAATTTCCTGCTCTTTCTCAATCCGCGCCAGCCGATGGTGGCCGAGCCCTGGCTTTTCCTGAATGCGGCGGTCGCGGTGCTCGGCGGCGGGCTGCTCAGCCTTGCCGTGTTCGCGGTGGTGCTGCCCCGCCGGCCGCAAAGCGTGGTCGAGCGGGTGGTGGAGGCCTTCCGGGCCGATCTCACCCGGCTTTGCCTGCATGAGCGCCTGCCCAAGCCCTCGGCTTTCGAGAGTCTGGCCTATGACCGCATCAACCAGCTGATGGCGCCGCTGGAGCGGGTGGGCAGCAAGGGCCAATATGTGCTGGACGGGAGCTTGGCCGCCGTGACCATGGGGCTGGAAATCCTGCGTCTGCGCCGCTTTCTGCGCGAGGGCCAGATCGAGCCCGACCATGCCGCCGCCGTCTCGGAGATGCTGGTGCGGCTCGCCCGCCTCCTGGCCATCCGCATCCCGCATGCCAAGCTGCTGCGCGACATGATCGGGGCACTGAGGGAACTTGCCGCCGTCATCGTCAAGGAAACCAGCCCGAATGCCCACCTGCAGGCCGCGGCCTCGCTTCGGGTGATCGCCCTGGCTCTCGAAGACCACCCGCTCTATTTCTGAATGGCGCAAAGCAGCGTCATCCTGCTGTCATCGGCGGCTGCCATGCGGGCGCGGCCCCCATGCACAGGAGTGCTTCATGCGCACGATTCTCGCTGCCGCCGCCATGTTGGCGCTGGCCGCTTTCGCTCCCGCGAATGCCGAAGATGCCAGGCCCTTCACCGATGCCAAGACCATCGATCTCGTCACCATCCTGCCGCCGCCGCCGGCCAAGGATTCGGCGAAGACCAAGGCCGAGCTCGCCGAGATCCTCACTCTCCAGGTCGAGCGCACGCCGGAGATGGTCGCCCATGCCAAGGCCGATGACGAGGAGAGCGTCTGGCGCTTTGCCGGCGAGCTGTTCGGGCCCAAATTCGACAAGATCGAGCTGCCGAAATTCGCCGCTTTCTTCGATCGCGTGGTCGAAACCGAAGCCGCCGTCGTCGATCCGGCCAAGAAGACCCTCAACCGGCCGCGCCCGCATATGGTGAGCGACATCGTCAAGCCGGTGGTGAAGATGTCGAGTTCGGGCGCCTATCCCTCGGGCCATACCACGCTCGGCACGCTGATGGGCATCGTCCTCGCCGACATGGTTCCCGAGAAGCGTGTCGAGATCATGGCGCGGGCCTGGGACTACGGGCATAGCCGCCTGGTCGCCGGCATCCACTACCCCTCTGACATCGAGATGGGGCGCATTTCCGGCTCGGTGATCGCCGTCACCATCATGCGCCAGGACGATTTCAAGGCCGAGTTCGCGCCGGCCAAGGCGGAACTGCGCGCGGCACTGGGCTATTGAGCTGCCGATAGCCGGCGCGGTTTTCCGGCTGTTAACCTCGGCGGGCTTAGGCTGACGCCATGCCCAAGCCCGCCAGCGATAGCCGCCTGATCAATGCCTTCCTCGACATGGTGTCCGCCGAGCGTGGCGGCGCCGACAATACGCTGCAGGCCTATCGGCGCGATCTCACCGACTACAGCGATTTCCTGCGGGGCCGGGGCGGGGCGATCGCCACCGCCGGTGCCGACGAGGCGCGGGCGCATCTTGCCGCCCTGACGGACCTCGGCTTCAAGGCGACAACCCTGGCCCGTCATTTGTCGGCGATCCGGCAATTGCACAAATTCCTCTATGCCGAAGGTTTTCGTACCGACGATCCGACCGGTGTGCTCGACGGCCCCAAGCGGGGGCGTAGCCTGCCCAAGGTGCTGGATGAGGCGGAGGTCGATCGCCTGCTGGCGGCGGCGGCCGAGGGGATCGAGGATGCCGCCCGTCCTTTGTCGGAGCGTCTGCGGGCAGCGCGGATGAGCGCCTTGCTCGAGACGCTCTATGCTTCCGGGCTGCGCGTCTCGGAACTGGTCAGCCTCAAGCGTACCGCGGCCCGGCCCGGGCTCGACATGCTGAGCGTGGTGGGCAAGGGCTCCAAGGAGAGGCTGGTACCGCTCACCGAGGCTGCCCGGCGGGCCATGCGGGCCTATCTTGCCCTGCTCGCGGAGGCGGGCAGGGATGGCGCCTCTCCTTGGCTGTTCCCGTCTTTCGGCGAGAGCGGCCATCTCACGCGCCAGCATTTCGCGCGGGAATTGAAGCTGCTGGCGGCGAGCGCTGGCATTCGCGCCGACCGCATCAGCCCGCATGTATTGCGCCATGCCTTTGCCAGCCATCTCCTGCAGAACGGCGCCGATCTTCGTTCCGTGCAGATGATGCTCGGCCATGCCGACATCGCCACCACGCAGATCTACACCCATGTCCTCGACGAGCGTGTGAAGTCGATGGTGCGCGACCTGCATCCGCTGGCGGATTGAGATTGCCGCGGCGGGCCGGGCCGCTTCGACGGCAAGGCCTTGCGGTTCGGGCGCTACGTGAACCGGTGATGGCGTTATGGGCTCCTCCGCTGTGCTCTTGCGAAGGCAATCGTCTTCGGACGGGCAGAGGAGTTGGCCGATTTCCGAACGCGATTTCCGCGGTTCGTTCGTTCTATTCCTCACGGGTGATCAGGCCTGTTTCGGTCGACGCGCGGCCTAAGGCCTTGAATTGAAAACGGAAACAGAAAAACCCATTTCTTCAATATACTTGATTAATTGGCGAAGTTTGTCGGAAGACCGCGGGATTGAAGAGGCATCCACCGGCGGTGACTTGAGCAATTGCAGGGCGGAGTGTGCATATATTCGGGTTATCGCAAATTTCCCTAAAGATTTATTTGCTTAACGCGATGTTTTTTTCTATATATTGTACATAATAGTAACATTTTTGCATTGCGTAAAGATTTTTTGTAAAAATCATATATCGATTTTTATGAATCTGACCTAAAATATAGCGAATTCAAAATATAACTCTGAAGATTACAATTTTATATTTTAATTATTGATTTTTACAAAGAAATATACTTAAGTTAAGTCGTAACATTATGAAGTCATATATATTTATTTATATTGTACGTAATAGTGTGGCTTATTTAGAGTTGCATTTAATATGGCACCGTTCGATAATGTAATTATATTCTACTTTATTTTTCACATTAACGAGAAATATAAACTTGACACCTGTAATGAATTTCAAATAAATCATTATAAATTCTGACGAGTGCCAGTTTGATGATCATCGAGCGTTTGTCCATTTCCGAAGTGGTGCGGGTCCGCCCGAGGCGCTTCAGCGATGCGCGTGGGTATTTCTCGGAAGTCTTCAATGCACGTGCGTTTCGTCAGCAGGTGGCTGATGTCGAGTTCGTTCAGGACAATGAGGCTCTATCCGGGGCAGTCGGTACGCTGAGGGGCTTGCATTTCCAGCGCTCCCCGATGGCGCAGGGCAAGTTGATCCGGGTCATTCGGGGCGCGATACTCGATGTTGCCGTCGATATTCGCAAGGGCTCGCCTAGCTATGGCAAGCATGTTTCGGCTCGTCTCGATGGCACTGACGGTGACCAGCTCTGGGTGCCCGTCGGTTTCGCGCATGGCTATTGCACGCTGGAGCCGGATACGCTGGTTGCCTACAAGGTGACCAATTACTACAGCCCCGCCGACGACGGCGGCATTTTGTGGAGCGATCCGGCCATTGCCATCGATTGGCCTGTGCCGGCGCAGGGGCCGGTCCTTTCGGCAAAGGACCTCGAACTGCCGGCCCTGAAGGATTTGCCGGATTGCTTTTTCTACGATCATGAACGGGAAGGCGTCGCATGATGCGTGTTCTGGTGACAGGCGGTGCAGGCTTCATTGGTTCGGCTGTGGTGCGCCTGCTGGCGGGCGAAGGGGATGTCGAGGTTCTCAACTTCGACAAGCTCACTTATGCGGGCAATCCCCATTCGCTGCGTTCGATAGCCGGCTCACGAAACTATCGCTTCATGCGCGGCGATATCACCGATAGGCTGAAGCTGGATGCGGTCATGGCGTCTTTCCGCCCGAACGCTGTGATGCATCTGGCCGCCGAAAGTCATGTCGACCGCTCGATCGCCGGAGCCGACGACTTCATCCAGACCAATATCGTGGGAACTTATACCCTGCTGGAAGCGGCCCGTGCCTATTGGCGTACGCTTTCGGGTCGGGACCGCGACGCGTTCCGCTTCCTGCATGTCTCCACCGATGAGGTCTATGGCTCGCTCGGCAGCGACGGCCTATTTACCGAGACCACGCGCTATGATCCGAGCTCGCCCTATTCGGCCAGCAAGGCGGCGTCCGATCACCTCGCACGGGCCTGGATGCGCACCTATGGCTTGCCGGTCCTGATCTCCAATTGCTCGAACAATTACGGGCCGTACCACTTTCCCGAAAAGCTCATCCCGCTCGTCATTCTCAACGCGTTGGAGGGCCGCACTTTGCCGGTCTATGGCGATGGCAGCAATGTGCGTGACTGGCTTTTCGTGGAGGATCACGCCCGTGCCCTGTGGACGATCGTGCGGACGGGCCGGCCCGGGGAGACCTATAATGTCGGCGGGCGCAGCGAGCGTAGCAATCTGAGTGTCGTCGAAACCATCTGCGATGTCCTGGATGGCCTTGTCGGCGGCTCGCGTCCGCGACGGGATTTGATCGCCTTCGTGCCCGACCGTCCGGGCCATGACCAGCGCTACGCCATCGATGCCGACAAGCTCGAGACGGATCTGGGCTGGCGAGCCGTCGAGACCTTCGAATCCGGCATTCGGCATACGGTGCAATGGTATCTCGATAATGATTGGTGGTGGCGCCCGATCCGCTCGGGGGTTTATGCCGGCGAACGGCTGGGGCTCGTCAGCGCCTGAGCCTGCTGGCTGTCGGATCCAAGCAGGGTTTCTCGATGAGGCCTGCGGATGGGCCTCGTCGAGAAACCCTGCAAATGTTCAATATCCTGCGGCTTCCTCTCGATTGTGCCATGGCCCGGTCAAGAGGAAGCGGCTTAGGAGGTTTTGTGATGCGTATTGTGGTGACGGGCAGGGAAGGGCAGCTCGCTCACTCCCTGCGGGCCGTCGGCGCGTCTTCGGGCGTGGATATCGTCTGTCTCGGCCGTCCCGAACTCGATTTGAGCGAGGCGGCGACGGTTTCGGCCACGCTGCTTGGCACGGGCGCGGACGTGATCATCAACGCCGCCGCCTATACGGCAGTCGACCGGGCCGAAAGCGAGCCGGAGAAGGCGCATGCGGTCAATGCCGCCGGTGCGGGGCTTGTGGCGCAGGCCGCGCAGCGGCTCGGCGTGCCGATTGTGCATGTCTCGACCGATTATGTCTTCGATGGCGGCTGGCAGCATCCCTATCGCGAGGAGGATCGGGTTTGTCCGCTCGGCGCCTATGGCGCGTCCAAGCATGAGGGTGAGCTGCGTGTTGCCGCCGCCAATCCGCGCCATGTGATCTGCCGCACCTCATGGGTCTATTCGCCCTATGGGCAGAATTTCGTGAAGACCATGTTACGGCTCGCCGGCGAGCGCGACGAGGTCGGCGTCGTGGCCGACCAGCTCGGCAGCCCGACTTATGCCCTCGATCTCGCCGAGGCCTTGCTGAGGATCGCCCGGCGGGTCTTGGACGAGAAGGTCGTGGACGAGAAGGCGGCTGACACCCCCTTGTTCGGCGTGTTCCATGTCGCTGGCAGCGGACAGGCAAGTTGGGCCGACCTCGCCGAGGCGGTGTTTGCGGCATCGGCATCCTCCGGCGGCCCCTCGGCCCGCGTCCGGCGGATCGACACCAAGGATTACCCCACGCCGGCCCGCCGCCCCGCCGATTCCAGGCTGGATGCGGGCAAGCTGCAGGAGCGCTACGGCATTGTCTTGCCCGACTGGCGCGCCTCGGTTGGCGACTGCGTATCCCGCCTGCTGGCCGGGCGTGCCGGCACCGGCTCATCCACTTCTGCTTCGCCCTGATGCCAGGGCGTGTTTATCGCAATCGGCCGTCCGTGAGGCCTTGATCAAGGAATTTGTTGAGCATGCGTGGTATCATTCTGGCCGGCGGCAGCGGCACCCGGCTCTATCCGATGACCAGCATCACATCCAAGCAATTGCTGCCGATCTACGACAAGCCGATGATCTATTACCCGCTCAGCACCTTCATGCAGGCGGGTATTCGCGAAATCCTGCTGATCTCCACGCCGCATGATCTGCCGCTGTTCCGCAAAATGCTCGGCGATGGCACGCAGTGGGGCCTGAAGCTGAGCTATGCCGAACAGCCGCGTCCGGACGGCCTGGCCCAAGCCTTCGTCATCGGGGCCGACTTCGTCGACGGGCAGCCCTCGGCGCTGATCCTGGGCGACAACCTGTTCTATGGTGCCGGCCTGCCCGGCCTGATGCGCTCGGCCGTCTCCCGCAGGCAGGGAGCCACGGTGTTCGCCTATCACGTCACCGATCCCGAACGCTATGGCGTGGTCGGCTTCGACGAGAATGCGGTGGCGACATCGATCGAGGAGAAGCCCAAGCAGCCCAGATCCAACTGGGCGGTGACAGGGCTCTATTTCTACGATGCCGAGGTGGTCGACATCGCCCGAACCATCAAGCCTTCGGCACGCGGCGAATACGAGATCACCGACATCAATCGCATCTATATGGAGCGGGGCAGCCTGCATGTGGAGCGCATGCGGCGAGGCTATGCCTGGCTCGATACCGGCACGCCCGACAGCCTGCTGCAGGCCGCCGAATTCGTGCGCGTTCTCGAGCACAGGCAAGGCGTGCGGCTGGCCTGCCCGGAGGAGATCGCCTTTTCGAGTGGCTGGATCGACGCCGATCAGATGCGCCACCTTGCCAAGAAAGTCGAGAATAGCAGCTACGGCAAATATCTGCTGCGTGTGCTCGAGGAGGAGTCGCTGCTGTGGTGAAGCCAATGCGGCCGAAAAACCCAGCTTAAAGCGTTTCGCGATTTGGCGTAATCGCCAAGAATCGCAAAGAGACTCCAGCCAATCCGTAGGATTGGCTTGGAACCAAAGAGTGAGAGCAAACAAGCGTTTCCGTCTAAGCGCACTTTGCTCCAGGAATCGGGCAAGGTCATGCTGTTCAATATCGAATCGGACGAGGGCGGTGAGATCACCGGCTATGTCGTTCCGGACGATTACGAAAAGACGCCGATCCTGCATGTTCTCGTTGCCGGGCAGGTGGTGGCGCGAATCCGCTGCAGCGAGCCGCGTCCGGCCCTGGTGACGGCGGGCCGCCACCTCAACGGCCTGTGCGGTTTCCTGCTCAACGACGCCAATGTCCCCGGCCTCGGCGCCCTGCGCTATGTCGAGGTGGTGGACGAGGAAAGCGGTATCCTGATCTATCGCCGCAATCTCGATGACGAGGGCCTGCCCAACCGGTTGTTCAGGCTGGAGACCCACCTGTTTCCGCTCTGGGGGCTCGATGCCGCGCTCAAGCAGCATTTCAACTATTTCCACCGCGGCATCGAGCGGCTGGGGGCCGAGACGGCAACCCAGATCTTCCATCTGCAGCACGCGCATTCGCTCTATGTGAGCGGGCGGCTCACCCTCAAGCAATATGACGCGCTGATCTATGAACGCTTTACCTGGGTGACCCTGCTGCACGATCCCTATTACGAATTGGCCGAGCGGCTGATGGCGCTCAAGCTGGTGCCGAAATATGGCGATGCCCTGCTGGGACAGCGTGATCTCTCCGTCTTCAAGCCCGCCATCGATTTCGTTGCCACTCTGGAGACGGACGCGGAAGGATTGGTCCGAGCCTTCGCCGAGATGCCGGGGGAGGTGATTACCATCCTATCCAATCCGCTTGCCCGCCAGCTCGCGGCCGAGAGCTTCGAGGGGCTGTTGCCGCGCGGCGCCGTGGCGACGGCGCTCGCCAATCTCGCCACTGCCGGAGTCGTCGGTATCCGCGAACGTCCCCATGCCTTCGCCGAGGATCTCGAACAGATCATGCGCATGCCGCAGGGCGCCGTGCAGATCGCTCCCCTGTTGCCACCCGTGCAGGCCCTGTCGGAACGGTTGCGCAGGTTGCCGGAGACCGAGGTGCTGCTCGAGGCCGACCTCGATATTTACGGGCAGGTCAAAGCGGCTGTCGAACAAGGCGGCTGAGCAGGGTTGATGAAATGCGTTTTGCCCATCGTCCTGTTGGCGGCGCTAATTTATGTTTGCCGAAAGCAAACTTTATGTGCTATTCCAAAAGGCGTAAACGATACCTCATCGGAAGTACGGGGTGGCCGTGGGGGGACAGGCCGGAATTCCGAGGGATACAGGAGGAATGAATGGCTGTTTTTGGACCTAACGCCGGCGGTGTCAGCTATGACATTACCCGTACTGGCGGAAACGTAATAACTGGCTTTCTAGATCAGGTAGCAATTTCGGGTGGCGCGAGCGGGACGACAACGCTTACCAATGTCCCCGAAGGAAATATTGTTACCACCAATGGCGGCACAGCGAGCATTGCCAATGCTTTGCTTGGAAGCACTTACGTTATTCCGCCGGGCGTAACGGGCAATGTTAGCATTCTCGTCAGCCTGGCTACGTTGACCCCCAACACGGTCTATGTCGGTGGTACAGCGACGATCAATTCCGGCGTCAACGCTCTCAGCGGCCTTGTGGTCAATGTCGATGGCGGCAGCGCTACGATGGCCAATGGCATTGTGGCTAATGCTTTGAGCGGTACGACGGTAAACCTCACGGATGGCGGTAGGTTTACCAACGGCACCAACCTTGCCAATGTGTTGACCGGTTCCACGATCAATTACGGTCCCGGCGGCGGCACCTTTACCGTCAACGGCGGTGGTACGCTGATCGATCTGTCCAGCACCACGATCAACGGCTTTGCGACGAACAATGGTCTAAACCATCTGGAGTTTACTAATACCTCCGGTACTGCAGCCACCTACACGGTTACCAATTCAGGTGGCAATCAGATCATCACCGTTTTGAATGGCAGCAATGGAACCATCGCAACCGTCACCATTGCAGGTCAAACTCTCAATGCAGGTACCTATACCGTCGGCCAGAACGGCCCTCTCACGGTTGGTCAGAACGGCAGTACTCTGACAGTCACCGACCAGGCCATCGTCTGCTTCCTCGCTGGCACGCTCATCCGCACGGCTGCCGGCGAAATCGCGATCGAAGATATCCGTGTCGGCGACGAAGTCTTCGTTTCCATCAACGGCAAGGATGAACTGCGTCCGGTCACCTGGATCGGCTCGGGCCATGTTCTGAGCAACCCGGTGTATCCCATGGACATGGGCGGCTACCCCGTCCGGATCCTCAAGGATGCCATTGCAGAGGGCGTGCCCTATCAGGATCTGCTGGTCACGGCCGAGCACAGCTTCTTCTTCGAAGGTAAGCTGGTGCCGATCCGCATGCTGGTCAATGGCCGGAGCATCTTCTATGACCGCTCCTTCCAGACCTACGCCTATTACCATGTCGAACTGGCTCAGCATGGCATCATCCATGCCAACGGCATGCTCTCCGAGAGCTATCTCGATACGGGCAACCGTAAGAACTTCGTTGCCCAGCACGGCGTGGTGCCGTTCGCCGGCAAGGCCAAGGATTGGGCTGTTGATGCCGCGGCGCCGCTCTGCGTCGACCGCGCTTTCGTCGAGCCGATCTTCCGTGCCATCGAGGCCCGGGCGGCCATGCGCAACGATCCGGTGCAGGCACAGCCGGTCGAACTGACCCGTGAAGCCGATCTGCATCTGGTCACCGAGAGCGGCCGCATCATCCGCCAGGCTCGCGAAGCCGATGGCATGGCGCTGTTCATGATCCCCTCGAATGTGCGTTCGGTGCGGGTCGTCTCGCGTGCCAGCCGTCCGGCCGACACGATCGGGCCCTATGTCGATGATCGTCGCTTCCTCGGCGTGCTCGTCGGTGGCGTCACGCTGCAGGACGGCAATGTCAGCCGCGTGATCGACGCTCATCTGACTACCCGCTATCTGCGCGGTTGGTCGGTGCGCGAGGGTGACCGCCGCTGGACCGACGGCGATGCCGTACTTCCGCTCGGCGAGCGCGCTCCCAACGCCATCGCCATGCTGGGCCTGCAGATCCTGGCGGCAGGTCCCTATGTGGTCGACGGTGACGCCTCTGCGGATGTCGTGCTGAACGGCTAACAATTTCGACGACAAGAACAGCCAGCCCTTGAACAGGGCTGGCTGGCATGCTTTTCAGGGGCATGCGCTATGCCACGATCCTGCAGCCCGGCCAGGTTTGGATGTCTCCTGATCGCGAGAATCCCGGACGGGTCGTCGTCGACGTCTTCAAGGGCAAGGTGCTCTACCGCATGACGCCCCAGTCTGCCGATGATACGCCGCAAGAGACCTCCCGCAGTGAATTCCGGCGCTGGATCGCTGACAACAACGCTGACTTGACAGATCAGGATGCCAAGGCCGGGCAGAAGGTTTCGCCCAGCGCCGAGCTCGGGAAGCGGATCCGGGCACTGCGACAGGCCGTCGGCATGACGCAGCAGCAACTCGCCGATGCCGTCGAGGTTTCGCGCGCGGCGGTCGCCTTCTGGGAAACCGGGCGGGAAGGCAGTGTCAACAAACATCTGGCTGGCCTGTGCCAGGCCCTGGGGGTCGGCGAGGACACCTTGCTGAACGGGCTCGCCGAGGAGCGCATCGAGACCACCCTGTCGCCGGACGAGGCCGATCTCATTGCGCTCTACCGCATGCTCAGCCCAAGCCGGAAGCTGAGTGCGCAGAAATGGCTGGAACGCCAGACGAATCAGCACGAACCTGATGACAGATGAGCCATCCACGCCAGCAGGCATCTGCTTGCATCGGAATTCGTCCCTAGATCTTGGTTTTTCAAATTCTATCTTGGCTGAAAGCGCCTGCCGGCCTTTCTGGACAAAGCCTCCGCTATCAGACTGGCATCGTCGGCTGCCGTCCAGGAAAGGGTCTGGATCAGCCGAAAGCGGAATTGTATAGTCAAAAGAGGTATTCGCGCCACGGCGTCGACGGCGCCTCGCCAGGGACGGAATGGCACTTTTCATCGGAAGGGATCGCTTGGTGTCGGTCAGTCTCGCGAAGCTGTTGCATTCGCTCCCGCCTTCTTGCCTGTCTCGCACGGCGACATTCGAGATTTGGCGTGAGTCCGGCCCGGACGCGTTGATATCGCCGCCGCCACCCGCCGCACCCTGCCTGTTGCGTCCCGGCCATAGAAAGTAAGCCCATGCTGGACTCCCTGCCGCAAGCCGATATGGCGGATCACAGGATGGTGGGCGATCCGGCTCTACGCCTGCGGTTCGACGAGCGAGAATACAGGCCCGTGTCGATCGAGGGTGCTATCCACACCTTTGTCGTGCCGCCGGGTTTCAAACAGGCACGGCTCGTCTCGCGATCCGGCTGCGCCGACCCCCCGGGAGATGACGAGCGTCTGCTCGGCGTGGCCATAGGGCGCCTATGCCTGCGTGGCGCACATGGCCTCCGCGAGATCGCGCTCGATCATCCCAGGCTGGAGCAAGGGTTTTATGCCTGCGAGCGTCAAGGTGAGGTCATGTGGCGCTGGTCGAACGGGGACGCCCTGATACCAGCCGACCTGCTGGACTACGACGGCTCTCCCCCGATCCTGCTCGAGATCCACCTTCACGCAAAATTGCCAGTCTACCGGGTCGAATCGAGCGAGAACGGCAGCGTCACTAACGGATGAGCCCACAAGAGAGCGGCGGCGTAGCGGGGCATTCCTGGTTGGAATAGGTTTTGCCGGGATGCGGTGGAAGTGCAGGAGTGATACATTCATTCCTGTATTGGAGATAGACGGCGTTTTTCTTCCACAGTTTTTACCTAGCGATCCAATCCTTGAGACCGCTTGATGTTTGTTTTCAATCCGGTGAAGATCAACAACTGAACGAGGAAAACAGGCAGGATTCATATCACCTACAGTTTTTTTCGCGCTGATGATTTCCTGTGAAACTATATCCACAAACCACATGTCGTGCTGGATCGAAATATCATTGTCATGGCGGCGCCGATCGTCAACAGATAGTAATCTGTTCGATGTATCAACGAAGATGCCAATCAGGAGCCAGCAGCCCAGGGATGATTGTTTTGCCGTTTGGCTAAGCTCCGCTGCTTGGTGGGGCGTCTCTAACACCCGAGACCCGGTTGCAGGACGAGAACTGACCTGCCTCCGCGATCGGAACTGAAAGCGTGTTACGAATACCGGTGTAGTATGGGCAAGAGCTCTCGTTTCTGGACAAAATTGGCGCCGATCATGAAGGCGCCCCATTTCGTGCCGTCAGGGCATCAAGCCAACCCGGACCTCAATCTACCCGCCGATTTCGACTGGCAGGTCTACGTCGGCTCCCATACCGATCTGCAATCCTTCTCGCAGGCCAGGGCCGAAAAACACTATGCCAGTCATGGAGCGGCGGAAGGCCGGCTCTACAACGAGAGTAGCATCGGCCTGTACGTTGCCGAGATCGAAGCCGAGCATGGCAAGCTGCCGGAATTGTTCGACTGGAAGGAATATCTCGACCGCTATCCGGATCTCGCCTCCCTCGGTTCGTATTATGCGGCTGCCAAGCATTTTCTGCAGCATGGTCGCAAGGAGGGGCGGGTTCCCTACCACTTCGATGCCGACCTCTACCGCGCCCTCTATTTCAAGGGCGTTCAGATGCCGAACGACGCCCTGCTCGAGCATTATCAGTCCATCGGCAAACCGGCCGGCGCGGTTGCCACCCTGGATCAACTCGCGCAACGCGAGGGGCTGCAGGATGGATATTGGCTGCGTTTTCTCAATCTGGAGGAGTTCAACCTCCTGAACTCGCGCTGGGTCGGGGAGGTCGCCAACAAGCAGGAGGCCCTGCAGGCGATGATCCGTGAAGGGTTCGAGCGCCTGGCGCCGATCTCCTTCGCGCATGCCTTCGATCCGGCCTATTTTGCCGATGCCAATCCGGCCCAGACCGGCAAGACGCCAGCCGAACTCTATCAATATTGGCTGTTTACCGGACTGAAAGCGAAGGTGCCCGGCAATGCTGCCGAACATCTCAAGCTGCATGGCCTGGCGCTGCTCGAATATCCTGCCGGGTTCGACTGGCGGGCCTATGGCAGCCGGCCTGGCGTGACGCCCAGGCATCGCTGGGACCTGCTCTATCATCTTACCGTCAACGATGCGATCCCGGCCCACGAAATTCCCCTCGGGCCGAGCGGCGGGCCGGACTTCCTGTTGGCATTGGCGGGTGCCTTGAAGACACGAAACCCCGACCGCGCGGCGAGCCTTTATGCCTTTGTCGACCGCAAGAACCCGCTCGGCCTGGCGGAGCGGGAGCGTTGGGCCGATTGCCTGGCCGCGCGGGAGAATTGGCAGGAGGCGCTGACCCTCTATCGCCAGGCCATCGATGCTGGCTCGATCCAGGTCAAGACCGCCGTCAAGGCCATCGAGGCCGCCCTGAAGATTCGCGAGCCGGAGCAAGCTGTGGAGGTGCTTCTCCAGACCAGGACGGCTTCCGGCGGTGACATTCGGTGGCGCGAGGCATTGCGCCTGACCATCGACGCCGCATTCCGAGAAGCCTGGATGGCGGCCGAGGAGCTCTATGCCAAGGAGCGTCGTCAGGAGGCTGACGATGTCATGGCCAAGGTGGTCGCCGATATCGCAAGCTGGTGGAACACCTTCGATCCGCCCGGCCCGCCGCTGCCGGCGACGTCCGATCAGCGTATCGTCATGCTGGCCAATGTCGATTTACGGCAATGCACGCAATATCGCGTCACCCAGAAGATCGAGATCGCCAAGGTGGCCGGCCTCAAGCTGGAGGTCTACACCCAGGCGGAAGTCGACGAGTTCATCACGGCCATGCCAGGGGCCAGCGCCGCAATCTTCTATCGCCTTCCGGCCCTGCCGTCGAACATCCGCGCCATCTCGATCTGCCGGGCACTCGGCATTCCCAGCTATTACGACATCGATGACCTGATTTTCGACGGCACCCATTATCCCGAGCCGATCGAGACCTATGGCGCCTCGGCCAGCAAGAGCTTCTACCATTCGCTGCAGATGGGGGTGCCCTTGTTCCGGGCGGCCCTTGCCATGTGCGATTACGGCATCGCCTCGACGACCCTGCTCGCCGGCTACATGGAAAAGCTGGTGCGCACCGGGCGTTGCTTCGTGCTGCCCAATGGCATCGACAGCCATGATGCCGAACATTTCCAGCAGCGTATCCCCCGGGTGCGTCGCAATGACGACATCGTGCTGTTCTACGGCTCGGGCACCAAGGCGCATAACAGCGACTTCCTCGATCTCGTTGGGGGACCGTTGCTGCACCTCATGGAGCGTCACGCCAATGTGCGCCTGATGGTGGTGGGCTATCTTTCGCTCGACCAGCGTTTCGATGCGATGCGGGACCGCATCACCCAGCTCGAATGGACCAAGGATGTGCAGTCCTATTGGTCGCTGCTGGCCGAGGCCGACATCAACATGGCCGTGCTCGTGCCCGCGCCGACCACGAACGGCAAGAGCGAGATCAAATGGCTGGAGGCTGCCGCCTTCAACGTGCCTTCGGTAGTCAGTGCCACCCATCGCTACGAGGAAGTGCTCGAAGACGGTGTCGACGCCTTTCTCGCCCATACATCGGAGGATTGGGAGACCGCGCTCGAGACGCTGATCCGCTCCCCCGAACGCCGCCAGGCCATGGCCGAGGCCGCGCGGGCCAAGGCCGTGAATTTCCACAGCCTCGAACGCAACGCCGAGCGCTTCAAGGAGTTGCTGGCACCAGCCTTCACGCGCAGCGATACCAGGCTCCAGGTCTCCAGGCGCAAGAAACGGATCTTGTTCTTCAACATCTTCTTCCCGCCGCAGACCATTGGCGGTTCGACGCGTGTCATTCGCGACAATATCGACAGCTTCATCGGCTCGAACTTCGCCACCGAATGCGATTTTGCGGTGATGACGTCGGACAATGACAATCGCAAGGCCTATCAGCTCCGGGTCGAGAACTATAAGGGCATCCCGGTCTTCCGAGCCAATTCCCCGATCGAGGACATCCAGGAATGGCGCCCCTTCAACGAGCGCTATGGCGAGCTTTTTGCCCGTGTGCTGGAGTTCTGGCGACCCGACCTGGTGCACATCCATTCCCCCCAGCGAGGGAGTGCCTCCCTGATGACGGCCTGCATCCGGGCGGGCGTGCCCTATATCAACACCATCCACGACGGTTGGTGGGTGTCGGATTACAATTTCCTGACCGATGTCACCGGCGCGCCCGTCGAGCCGGAAGAGGCGCTGCCCTCGAGGCCCCCTTTCGGCAAGTCGATCGGGCGCTCGCTCGAACGCCGCCGCCGCCTGCGTATCCTGCTCGAGCGCTCCGCCGCCATTCTGGGGGTCTCGGATGCCTTCACCGAGATCATGCATCGCTCCGGTTATCCGGCGACGCGCTCGGTACCCAATGGTGTGCCGGCGATGGAGCGCGTCAGGAAGACCCGCTCCCCCAATGGCAAGATACGCCTGGTCCAGGTCAGTGGCGAAACCCATCATAAGGGGTTTCATCTCGTGCAGGCTGCCTTCAAACAGGGCCGTTTTGCCAATCTCGAACTGACGATCGTCGATCATCAGCGTTTCGGGGGCCCGGTGCTGGAAACCCGCTGGGGCGAGACGCTGGTGCGCTTCGTCGGCAAGACCAAGCAGGAAGACATGCACACGCTCTACGCCCAGCAGGATGTCCTGCTCGTGCCCTCGGTCTGGCCCGAAAGCTTCGGCCTGGTCTCGCGCGAGGCCACGGCCGCCGGCCTGTGGGTGATCGCCTCCGATCGCGGTGCGATCGGAGAAGGCATCGAGCATGGCATCAATGGCTGGGTGCTCGACGTCGCCACGATAGAACCGTTGTTGAGTACGCTCGAGGAGATCAACGCTTCTCCCGAGCGCTATCTCGATTCGCCGCCGGCTCTGGCCGTGAAGCCCCGGAGTGCCGCGGACCAAGCGCGCGATCTGATCGCGATCTATCGCGATATTCTCAAGCGCCCGCCCGAACAGCAGCCCTGGCCCTATTTCATGACCGGAGACTTCGTGGAAGACGAGGATGCCAGCCAGGAGGATCGCGATTGGCTGAAGGGCAAGCGCAAGACCTTCTTTGCCGACTTTGGCAACACCAAGGGAGGTGGCACCCGATGATGTCGCGAGAAGCAGAAAATACAAGTAAAAACAAACAGTTGTAGAAGAATGGCGTTTTTCCGAGATGCGTTGTGCTCTAGCGCGGTCGGGTATTGGGGGAGTGGAAGGCGTTGGAAGGGGTGGTTCTGGAGACGCTCACGGGTTCGGCTGACGGAGGCGGGCCGCTATGGGGCCGGTTCGACCCGGATTGGTATCGGCGAACCTATCCCATTGCGGCCGAAGAAGCGGATCCGCTGGAGTTCTATCTCACCCAGGGTATGAAGCTCGGGCATTCGCCCAATCGTTACTTCGACGAGGCTTTCTACGTTTCCGAGTACGATCAGGTGGCCCAGGAGATCGCCGAGGGGCGGATCACTTGTGGTTTCGAGCATTATTGCCAGAGCGGGCGCAGCGAGCGCTCGGCCCATTGGCTGTTCGAACCAGGCTTTTACCGCCAGCTTCACGCGGATTTGACCGATGCCGCCCTGATCAAGGGGGGCTTCACCAATCTCTATGACCATTATCTGAAGAGGGGAGCTCAGGAAGGCCGACAGGCCCATCTGCTGTTCTCGCCACAAATCTATCGCCGTCACATGGCCGACAATGTCGGCCATCCCGTGCCGCATGGCGTGGCCGCGTTTCAGCATTATCTGGCATGGATCGACGAGGGCAGGGGGGATGTCACCACGTCCCCCTATTTCGACGCCGCCTGGTATTATCTGCATTATCCCGACGTCGAACAGGCCGTTGCAGAGCAGCGGTTCAAATGCGCGCTGCATCACTATTTGTCGAACCCAGATCCTTCCGCCTTCGATCCGCTCGAACATTTCCGCGAACGGTTTTACATCGAACGCTACGGGGATATCGAGAAGGTCATCGGCAGGGGCAAGTGGTTCCGTAACGCCTATCTGCATTTCCTGCGCTATGGCCAGCATGAGCTGCGCAATCCCACCAACTATATCAATCTGCAATATTACTGGGCCCGCCGCTCCAGCGTGGTTGTGAATGCCGAGCTTGCCAAGGTCGTCGATCCCTTCGCCCATCTCCTTACCGTCGGCCTCCTGAAAGGGCTGCCCTTCGCGCCGACCGGAGCCCCCATCGACGTGCCTGAGAAGCAGGCCCGTGCTCTGTTCCTCAGCCATGCCGAGAACATGGCCCCCCAGCATGCGCGCCGGCCAATCGACTTCACCGTCGACGGCCGCGCCGATGTCTGTGTCATCGTGGTAGTGCACAACCATCTGGCCATGACATTGATGACGCTGGCTTCGCTGCGCGACAATTATGCCGGCGCCCTGCAGCTCATTCTGGTGGATTCAGGCTCGACCGACGAGGTCAAACAGATCCAGCGCTATGTCACGGGCATGGTGCATATGCGTTTCGAGACCAATGTCGGCTTCATTCACGCGTGCAACAGCGCGCTGCTGCACGCGAATGCCCCCTTCATCCTGTTCCTGAACAATGATGTGAAGCTGTCGACCGGGGCGATCGCCGCAGCCATGGCGCGGCTGGAGGCTGATCCGCATGTCGGCGTGGTCGGTGCGAAGGTGATCCGCACCAATGAAAAGTTGCAGGAAGCCGGCTGCATCATCTGGCGGGACGGCAAGACGAACGGCTATATGCGGGACTGGGCTCCGCTCAGCCCGGAAGCGAATTTCGTGCGCGACGTGGATTTCGTCTCCGGGGTCTTCCTGATGACGCGCGCCGATCTAATTGCAGAGATCGGAGGCTTCGATCCGCAATTCGCTCCGGCCTATTACGAGGATGCCGACCTCTGTCTGCAGGTGTGGAAGGAAGGCTACCGCGTCGTCTACGATCCGAATGTGGTGGTCTACCATTACGAATATGGCAGCTCGCGCGACTCGGGCGCGGCGTTCGGGCTGATGCACAGGAACCAGAAGGCCTTCCACGCCAAGCATTTCCAGGCTTTGAAGCATCGCTTTCCGAACACGCCGGAGGCACTACTGGAGGCACGTTTCGCCGGCAGGATCCAGTCGAAGATCCTCTATATCGAAGACTATATACCGTTGCGCAGCCTCGGAGCCGGTGCGGTACGCAGTAATGACCTCATCCGCGTGATGGCGGAGGCGGGTTATCAGGTCACGGTATTCCCGGTGCATGGCACGGCAGCGCCACTTGCCGAAATCTATGCAGATTTTCCTGACAACGTCGAGATAATCCACGATCTCAATCATCATGATTTCAATAAATTTATTCATGATAGAAAGAGTTATTTCGACTGCATCTGGATTTGTCGCGCACACAATCTGAATTTTCTTTACGGATATCTTGAGGATCTCAATTTGAATCCGAACAAGACGAGCGTCGTCCTCGATACGGAGGCGATATTTTCGCTTCGAGAGGAATTGCAGGCCAAGCGGGAAAACAGACCCTTCGATCTCGGCGAGGCCATGGCGCGTGAATTCCAGCATGGGCATTTCTGCCAGGAGATCATCACGGTCAGCCCGTCCGAAGCCGAAGTATTGCACAAATTCGGCTTCCCCCATGCCAGGGTCGTGGGGACCTATCGGCCCGTGACCCCGACCCTCCGCAACTTCCAGGACCGGGATGGCCTGGTCTTCGTCGGCAGCCTCTATGCCGAGAACACGCCCAACTACGATTCATTGAACTGGTTCATCGAGGAAATCCTGCCGCGTGTCGAGGCGGAACTCGGCTGGGAAACCCGGCTCAATCTGGTCGGTTACGTCGCTCCGGGCTTGGCTCTCGACCGTTTCCTGGCGCATAGCCGGGTCACCTGGCATGGACCTGTGGCCGATCTCACTCCGATCTACGATGCCTGCCGCATCGCCATCGCACCGACGCGCTTTGCCGCGGGGACGCCCTACAAGGTCTACGAAGCAGCTTCCTTCGGTGTACCCACGGTGATCACCGATCTGCTGGCAGCTCAGCTCGGCTGGAAGCATGAACAGGAAGTGCTCGCCGTGCCGGTGGACGATGCCGAGGGCTTCGCCGCAGCGATCGTCCGGCTCTACCGTTCCGAAGACCTGTGGCAGCGTCTCCGGCAAGGCAGCTGCGATAGGCTGCAATCAGAGCATAGCAAGGAAAGGTACAAAGAAGCTTTGTCGCATGTCCTGCCGGTCCTCGAACGGTCGCGTTGATACTGTGCCTGGCCATTTGAATAGTGAATTGGGCGTGAACCTGATATGGTGCCGTCGTCCGCGAGGGATGGGGCATCAATCCTGGATGGCAATTCTTCGGTCGAGATGATTCAACTCAGCGATGTGACGAAGTATTACAGGGTCGAGAAGCATCGAAAGATGATCCTCGACCGCGTCTCCATGATCTTCGATACCTCCTATTCCTATGGCCTGATGGGGGTGAACGGGGCGGGGAAATCCACTCTGCTGCGGCTTATTGCCGGGACGGAGATGCCCAACGGCGGCAAGATCCGTCGATCCGTCCGAATATCCTGGCCGATCGGGTTTGGGGGAGGCTTTCATCCTGCTATGTCGGGCCGCGAGAACGTACATTTCGTCGCCAGGGCTTATGGCGCCGATATCGCCAAGGCAGCCCGCTTCGTGGAGGATTTCTCTGATCTCGGCGACTATCTCGACGTCCCCATCAAGACCTATTCCTCGGGCATGGCGGCCCGCCTGGCCTTCGGCTTGTCGATGGCGATCGAGTTCGACGTCTACCTCATTGACGAGATCACGGCCGTCGGCGACGCCAAGTTTCAACTGCGCTGCCGGCAGGCTTTCGACGAGAGGCGTAGGAATGCCGGCCTGATCGTGGTCTCCCATTCGATGGGCACGATCGCGACCTATTGCGACCGTGGCGGTGTGCTGGCGGATGGACGGCTGACCATGTACCCGAACGTGCCCGATGCCATTGCCATGTATAACCGCTTGAACCGCTGACGGATCGATGAACGATATCCAGACTGAAATCGATGATCGGCAAAGCAGATCGATCGAACGCACTCGGTCCGTCTCCAGGGCGCTGTCCGATGCCTCGCGTCGTGCCCGCTTCTCCAGCCGGTCCAAGCAGGCCTTCTATGGGGCGCAGGGCCAGCGCCGGCGTGCGCGCGAACGCGTCATCCGCCTCGTTCTGCTGGTTCTTGTCGTGGTTCTGCCGAATATCGCTTCGATAGGCTATTTCGGTTTCATCGCTTCCGACCAGTATGAATCGATCGCCAAATTCACGGTCTCCAGTGGCGCTTTGCCCAAGATGGACGATCTCGGCTCGGCCACGGGCCTGCCGCCGATGGCGATCGTGCAGGATACGATGATTGTCGTATCCTATGCCGAGAGCCAGACTTTGGTATCAAAGCTGCAGGAATCCATCAATCTGCGCAAATATTATAGCTCGGACACGATCGATCATTTCTCCCGCTTCAACGCTGCGCTGCCGATCGAGAAGTTCACGAATTATTGGACACGACGTTCTTCGGCTGCAGTCTCCATGCCATCCGGCATCGTCACGTTGCGGGTAAGGGCATTCAGTGCAGCGGATGCGAAGACGATTGCAACCGCGGTGATCGAGCAATGCGAGGCGATGATCAACCAGCTCAATGAGCGCATGTTCAAGGATACCGTCGCGGCGTCGGAGCGGGATTTGACGCTGGCTGGGGAGGCTCTCAAGAGTACGAGGGTCGCCTATGAGAAGGCCCGTAACGCTGAAGGGGTCTTCGACATCAAGGAGGAGAGCAAGAATCTGGGTACGCTTCTGACCCAGATCGAGGGCCAACTGTTGAAGATGCAGTCGGAATATGCGACCCGTTCGGCCTATATCGCCGCCGACGCGCCCCAGATGCGCCTGGCCGCCCAGCGGATCGCCTCGCTCAAGGAGCAGGTGAAGGGCATGCAGGGCCGCATCACCACGATGCAGCAACAGGGCGACGAGGGTGCCCTGTCCCAGAAGCTCAGCCGCTTCGCCAATCTCGAGCTCGAGCAGAAGATCGCGGAAAGACGCTATGCCCAGGCCTCGATCAGCCTGAACATGGCGCGCATCTACAGCGAACGGAAGATGCTGTATCTGCATCCCGTCGAAATGCCGGCCGAGGCCGAGGAACCCCGCTATCCGCGCCGCTGGCTCAATATTGGCCTGGTCTTGCTGGGCTCGATCCTGGCTTGGTTCACCTGTATCGGCCTGGTGGGTGTCATTCGTCGCCGTCTGGCCTGAGCGGGCCCGATCCGCTGCGCTCAGCGCTGCGCGATGGTACGATAGAGATGCGCCAATTCCCGGCCCTGGTCAGCCGACTGACGCAGGGGGGCCTGCGCTGGGGAGGATCCGGCGCGCCACGCCTCGGGATTGGCGTTCATGGCACCCAGAATATCGCTGAGCGCCGCATCGCTGGAGACGTCGATGATCGCGCCTTGCTCGGGCACCCGGATGCACTCGCCGATCGCTCCCCTGTCGGAAGCCACCACACGCAGGCCCAGTGAAAGCGCCTCTCGGGCCACCAGGCCGAAGCTCTCCGGCCAAATCGAAGGCGCCAGCACCGCGTCGATTTCCCCATAAAGTGTCGCGACCTCGGCGGAGCGACAAGGCCCGCGCAACAGAATCGGCGTGGCGCCCCAGCAGGTGGACTGGCGTTCATCCGGCGCGAGAGTGTGGTCGATCATGGTTAGAGCCAGCCGCTCGAAACGGCCTTTGCGCAGGGCCGCCTCGACCAGGATGGCGCCCTTCTGGATCGAGCGGCCGCCCAGATGTCCGAGAGCGAGGCGTCCGTCCGTTCTGGGGCGGCGCGCATGGAGTTGGAGGGGAGAGACGCCGTTTTCGAGCGCGCCCACCGCGGCGATGCCGGCATGACGGTGGAGGGCGGCGAAGGACTGTGACACGGCGAGGACGGCAGCAGCCTTGCCCAGCAGCGCGGCCAGAGCCTGGCGGCGCGCGACCGACTGGGAGAGACTGACGCCTTCGACCGGGCAGATGTTGAACGGATCCTGATCGGGCAGTCGCAGAACGCCGTCGCGATCGATGAAGAACTGGGAGTCGCTGATCCACCAGCCATCGTGCAGGGTAATGAGATATGGAATCCCGGCTTGTTCCGTGGCTTCGACGATGGAGGCGCCCAGGCGCTGGATGCAGTGAAAATGCACGATGTCCGGCCGGACGAGATCGAGCACTCGGCGGAATTCCCGGCCATGGCTCTGGTTGAAGGGACGCCAGTCGCGGAGCCGGTCCGGCGGGACGGAAACCCGAAAGACCGGACGGCCTCTGTAACTGTCGCAGCTCAGGGCCTCATAGGGCAGGCGCCCTTCGTCGCCGGCGAAGACGCTGACCTCGATATCCGGGCAATGATCGATGAGATAATCGACATTGTCCTCTACCACCCGCGTGGCGCCGCCATAACTTTGCGGTGCGAAGAAGACGTTGCAGATCAGTACTTTAAGCCGTGGTGGGGATGGTCGGGCGAGGGGTTCCGGCTGCGAAGGCGTGAAGGTCGCCGCCAGAATTTCGGCGCCCCTGCCGATGGCATAGAGCTGCAGCGCTTTCTCGCGGGCGCGGTTTCCCATCTCCAGGCGCAGCTTCGAGGCGCCGATCAGAGCTGTCAGGCCGTCTCGCCATTCCTGTTCGTTTCCGGCCAGAAAGCCGTCGACGCCATGCGACAGTACCTCGCGATAGGTGGCTGTGGCACTGACCACGGACGGAATGGCGCAGGCAGCAGCCTCCAGCCATTTGATCTCGCTTTTGCAGTCGGCGATCTCTCCGGGTGAGAGCACGGCGAGATTGATGTCGCAAGCCTGCAGCACACTCCAATATTCGTCGATGTCGTCGACGAAGCCGATCTGGGTGATCCGGGCGGCATGGGTAGCGAATTCCGGCCCTAGTCGCAGATGGCCGGCGACCACCAGGCGCAACCGCGGATATTCGTGCAGGAGGTCGAGGAGGACTGGGGCCAGCGTCCGGGTGAAGTCGAGATTATGCGCTCTGGTGCCCGATCCGTAGAACAGGGTCACCGGTGTATCGGCGAGCTGCAATTCGCGCCTGTGCGCGAGGAAGCTGTCGTTGCGCGCGTCGAGGCCGTTGGGCAGCACCAGGGACCTGCCCAGGCGAACCAGTGGCTGCATGTGCTGGGCGAGAGCGGATGTGGAGGCGATCGCCATGTCGCATAGCGCCATGGCAAAGCGATGGAGCGGCACGCCGAGCTGGAGATGGAGATGCTCCTGCGGCGTGATCTGGCCCTCATAGGTTGCCAGGTCCTGTGGGAAATAACGGCTGTCGAACACGAGATCGTCGATCTCGTAATAGGTCGGCAAGCCGAGGGCGCGGGCATGGAGAATGGCACGCAGTACGGCGGGCGAGGCTGTGACCCGATAGAAGAACGCTGCCTTGGCGCCCGTGAGGGCGGCGATGAAAGCTTCGGCTTGTGTCTCGGCAAAGGCCTGGGCTTGCAAGCCGGCTTGTTCGAACTGGCGCAGTTTCTGCTCCACCCGGTAATGCCGGCATTGGCGCAGTTCCTGGTTGGCCAGGATGACGACGGCGCCTTCGGCTTGGGACGGTAGCGTGGGCGGCAGGCGGTCGAGCGCGACGAGTGCCTCCTGGATCCCACCCAGCGCTGCCTCGATCACGCCATCGGCCTTCTCGCGCACCCCGCGACCGTAGAGCTCGAGAGCGCTGGCCTTGGCATGATCGAACCAAGCCTCCAGGGTGCGATGGACACAGGCGAGGAAATCGGCACGCTCGCTCCAGCGTTCCCGCTGCTCGCGCAGGATGTGCAGGGCTTGCTCGAAGGCTTTCTCGCCGATCAGCAGTGTGACCGCTGCTTCCACGGCATCCCAGGGATGGCTATCCCGTGCGATTGCCAAGCGGAAATCGGACAGGGCTTCGCCGGCGGATCGAGCTTGGCGGGCTTTGCCGCGCCGATAGAGCAGGGAGGCATCGAACCTGGCCGGATCGTGCCGCTCGGCTAGGTCATAGGCTCGGGCTGCCAGCCCGAGGCGGCCTCGCCGCAGTTGAAAGTCGCCGATCGCCGCAAGGAGATCGAAATCGATGCTGTCCGCGACTTCCTCGTTTGCCTCGAAGCCCCGCTCGAACAAATGCGCCAGGGCCCCGGCGCGATTGGCGATCCCGGCCCTATCGGCCGGCGGCAATCCCGTCCGATAGGCCTGCCAGGCGAAATCCGTGGGATAGCAGCGCTCACCGAGATAAGGCTGCAGGAAGGCGGTTTCGTTGGGGGCACGACCGGCCGAAACACCTTCGGTGAGCCAGTTCCGGTAAAGGTCGACCGTGTCGGCCGGATCGGTCAGATCATAGGTCTGGCGATAAAACTGCGGATCGAAACCGTGCTTGAAGCTGATCGGAGCGAGACGCTCGATTCCCTGCTCCACGAAGACGCGCAACGCTTCGGTACGCGACAGGGTGATCGAGGGCAGCCAATTCTGCGCCATGGCCGTGAATTCGGCCGTGCGGAACAGAGCAGGCCAGGCGCCAGCGGGAACACCATTCGATCCGCCGATGGGCATGTCTACAAGGAAAGGCCGGCCTTCCTGTCTGCCATGTTCCAGAAAATGACGGATGAATTGATGGTCATGCGCGTAAGCGCGGCCGAGATCCTCGTTGAGGAGGCGATAGGCGGTGACGTCGAAGGCGGGCGGCAGTGGGCCGAAGCGTTCTTCCCAAGCGGCGATCGCCTCGTCGAGATTACGCGGACGCCCTTCTCGCCGGCCGTGCTCGACATAGTGCGCCCACAGGCGCTCGGCACTGGGCAGATCCTGCAGATCGGGGTGGTGCGCGGCATAGAAAACGGGATCGAAATCCCGCGCGATCACGGGGCGTTCCCGGAACGATTTCAGCAGGGACCTGAGCCGTTTCACCGGCCGCGACCTCCCATCCGCCTCACCGAACTGGAATACCGGTCACGCCGCGGGGCTGGGTGCGTTCGGGCCATCGCTCCGATTGACCGATGTCGACCTGCGTTTCTCACAGCCGATGATCTTCCACGGAAGCGTAGGTGAGGGCGCCGATCGACCAGATGATCAGCAGGGACAAAAAGCACATCAGCGGGTAGATGAGACGGTAGGGATATTTGGCGAATTCGGGCAGGCTCGGCGGCACGAACATGCTCAGATAGGTGGCCTGCCGCCGTGCCCTGATTTCGGCGCGATCCAGCGCTGCCTGAGCCCGGGCATATTTGCGTTCGTTGAGCAGGCGGTCCACGTCGAGTTCCTCGTACTTGGCAAGTGAGGCTGCCAGGGTCTGGGAGTCGCTGCCCGTCAACTGTCCACGCAATGTGGCGATCTGCTCGTCCAGGGAGGCGATGCGATTGCGCAGGACGCGCAGACTGGGGGCGTCGGACTGAAGCTCGGCGGCCATCACAGCCTCGTCATTCTTCAGCTTCAGCCGTTCCGTCATCAAGGGCATCAGCAAAGTGGTGATCTGGGTGCCGGATTGACTCGGATCGATCAGGGCGTCCTTGTTGCGGAAGTCCTGCAACGCCTTGAGGCTATCCTGCAACTGCTTGAAGACCTGGCGTGTTTCGATCTCGGCGGCCTGCGTCGCATCCCGCCGCGCCCGCTCCGACAGACGATTGATCAGCCTCTCGCTTTCGGCGAGTATGGCCTGGTTGAGCCGGAGGGCATCCTCGGCCCGAAAGGCGGTGACATCCACAGTGACGATGCTGGAGACTGGATCGACATAGGCATCCACCTTGCGCTGCCAATAGTCGGTGAGCTCGTCGATCGTCGAATGCTCGGACAAGCGGGCAATTCGATCGACCTCGGGGCGCTGGAAGATCTCGCGGATATTCAATTGCGCGCCGATGTCGTCGATGATGGCGCGGCTGCGAATGTAATTGGCAACGATATGGGCGTTCTGGGCGGTGGACACCGGTATCATTGAGCCGCTCGTCGGAGTGGCCGCAGTTTCCGACTCGCCGCCTTTCTCCGATAGTTCCGGCTCCATGGCCCGCACGGTGAAACGGGCTTCGGACTGGAACTGGTCCGATGCGATGGCGAAGAAATAGACGAAGGCAGCGATGCTCGGAATGAGCACCAGCAGGAGGAAGCTCCACAGATAAGGTCTCGACCGCCGCGAACCGAGGTCGGGGATGACTTCGGGAGAGGGAGCTTCATCGACGACCGTGACGTCGGTGCTCCGCCCGCGGAATACCTTGGTGGCATTGGCGAACTGGCGCAAGGCAAGCCCGGTGCGCCGGCGCTTGTCCTCCTTGACGGGGGGCGGCAGAAGCTCCTCGGCTTCGCCGTCCTTTTGCTGCTTCAGATCCGTTCTCATATCCAGATCGCGCTCATCCGTATCGCTGTTTCTGTCCAATCGAGCCTGCCGCGGCGGGCGCCGGCTTGCTCGAGGATCTTGGGGGCGACCGTTCTATTTTCGCGCATAGATCGACATCGCCGGCCCGTAACGATGGTCGGGTTGCTCGTCCTCCAAGGTGATGTGCGTGAAGCCGACCGCCCTGAGGGCCGCCAGCATGTCGTCGCGATTGAGCCAGCGGTGCTGATCCATGGGACCGCCGCAGAACTCGGCATGCTTGGCGGCGCCGCGATAGGTGCGCAGATAGGTTCGCACGGCGATGCCATGAAAATCCTGGATTTGGGGCTTGCTGGCGAAGACGGCCCGTCGCGGGTCGGATGGCGGCATGAGCTCGTCGTCCACGAAATGGGTCCAGAAATAGGTGGCGTCGGTTCGCTTGGCGATCAGTTCGATCAAATGCAGAGGATCGTTGGCATGGTAGAGCACGCCGGAAGCCACGATGAGATCGTAGGTCTTCTCGGTGCCCTCGAGCCATTTGACAAAATCGCCGAGCCAGATGCGAGAGCGCGACAGACCAAAGATCTCCTTGGTAATCAGGCAGCGCAGAAAAGCCGACTGATTGGCCTCGATGGCATCGACGATGGCGCCGGCACGTTCGAGCATGACCGTATGGCCGCCCTCCAGCGGCCCGAGCTCCAGAACGACCTTGCCCTCGAGCGGACCATGCTGGTTCATCATCCACGCGATCCGGGAATCCGTATAGGTGGCCAGCGGTCCAGCCGTAATACCCAGTTCCGGCGGAAAAGCACTGCTCCAACCTTGAATGACATCAACGGCGTTCTGATGGCTGGGCATCGAAATTACATAGCGGTCAAATATCTTTGTCGGTTTCTGTGCGGATTGGAATGCGGCAACCGATCGGCGCCTCTGCTTGCCAAGCCATTTCGATAACATTTACTTTTCCACTCGGCGGTGTTTCTAGATGCCCCACTATGATGGCCCAGCCTCCATCTCTTCATAGCGCAATTTGGCATGGATGAGACCTTAAAATCGCTGCGCCGCAATATGTAGCCCTAAATTTTTGTCCAAATGATCTATACCGGGACGAATTCACAAAATTCCGCACTCAACCAAGCGCAGCCCTATACCACTCCAGTGAGAGCGCAGGATGGAAGTAGGGGTCGTTCCTGAGCAGGTGAAGCCATTTCGAGCGAAAATATCCTATTTCTTTTCTGTACAGCATCTCGGACGGCATCTTGTTGTTGCGCGAGGCGGACTCGTGATGGTGCAACACCACGCACGGATCCAGCAAGGTTCGCCAGCCGCGCTCGTTGAGCCGCAGGCATAGATCGATATCGTTCAGGTCGATCGGGAGATTGTTCTGGTCAAAGCCGCCGATACCCCGGAACTTCTCGCGCGAAACCGCCAGGCAGGCGGCCGTGACGGCCGACAATTCATGCGGTATGGAAAGGCGCCCGAAAAAGCCAGTATCGGAGCGCGGAAGGCGTCGTTCGAAATGGGCGGCCCGCCCGCCCATGCCGAGGACGACGCCGCCATGCTGCAGCGTATCGTCCTTGTAGAGAAGTTTTGCGCCGACAGCTCCGATATCCGGTTGCCGAGCCCAGCCCGTCAGCCGGGACAGCCAATCGTCGGACAGGATCTCGGTGTCGTTGTTCAGGAAGACCAGCATATCGCCGCGGGCTCGCTCGGCGGCCTCGTTGCAGATTGCCGCGAAGTTGAAGGAGCCGGGGCTGCGCAGGATGGAAAAGCGAGGGTCCTTCGCCACGCTGTCCAGATAGGCCAGGGTGCCCGGCTCCGTGCTGCCATTGTCGATGATGACGACCTCGAAATGGTCCTGGGTGCTGTGGTCGAGCAGGCTGCGAATGCAGGCCGACAGCAGGTCGGCGCGGTCCCGGGTCGGAATGATGATCGTCGACATTGGCGGCTGTCCGCCGGCAGTGATGGCGGCAGGGCTGAGCGGGGAAAGAGGAGCCGCTGGGCTGGCATGCGAGGTGGCGAGCAGAATGCGGCGGACATGCACGGCCCGGGCGAGGGCGTCGACGGGCGGGCGAAACAGCAGGTCTTCCGCCGTCGCACCGGACGGCATGGCTTGGCGCAGCCAACCCGCACGCGCAAACCAGGCTCGCCCGACCAACGCGGCATGGCGGGCCAGGACAGGGCTCCAGTCCGGCTTGAAGCGGGGCGCCCCATCGCATTCCTCGTCGCCATAATAGAGGGCCGCGGGGTCCTCGACGGATCGCTGGGCGACCGCCGCCAGGGCGAAATCGCTCAGCCGATCATTAACATGCAGGACAATCACCAGGTCGTCGTCCCCGCTCTCGTCCAGGAGGGGGAAGAGCGGCATTTGCGGCGAAGCCCATGACAGGGCGATGCCCTTGAGAGGCTGGTTAGCGGCGAAGTCATGCCATGCCGGTCCGTGCTTCGATGGATCTCCGATGATGACGAGACGGAAGCGTGCACTGGCTGCCGCAGGTGATGGCATGTCGAGGCCCGTCCACTCGACGGCGCGGCTGCGCTCGATGCGCCAGGCTTCATACATCGCGAGGGGCGTCGCGCCGAGGGCGCGCCTGAGCCGGGCCACCTCTACGCGCCGATTGCCGCGCATGCTCGCCCACAATGCGCTCAGGACCGCCTTGGGATGGCGCCTCGCGCCCCTGGCCAGCCGCGGGAGGGGGCCGATGCGGCCCAGGCTCACCACCCGGAAGGCGAACGGACCGACCCAGTCGGCCGGTGACAGATGCAGCTCGGTTGCGTCCGGGGGCAGGAAGCCGATCCAAATCCCGCGGCCAAAGGATGGCGCAGGCAGCATCACATCCTCCTCGCCGCCCGGACGGATGATGCGCAGGATCGGCCGGGTCAACGGATCCAGCAGACTGGCCTCGAAGACGAGGCGGACCCAGCGCCCGGCCCATTGCCGTACCGGGGCTTCGATCCGCAACCAGGGCAGGCGGCTCTGCGAGATGGTCCGGCCGTCCTGCAGGACGACATCGACGAGCGGCGTGAGCTTCATGCCGGTGGCCGCGCCTTGCGGAAATGACACCCGATGATGACGGTCATGCTTGGTCGGCCTTGAACACGAGGAAAGCATCGGATTCGTCGGGAACGGTCGTTGTTGCCGCCCAAGAGCGCGGCGGCGGCAGGTTCGGCGGCAGAATGTCGCGAGGGGCGGACGAATGTCTGGAATACCAAGGGCTGTAGGCCGGGTCCTGGAAAACGTCCGTGCGGTATTTTTGGCGCAGGGCCTCCTTTTCGCGCTGAAAGCGTTCCCTGTTCGCCTTTGTCTCGTCGCTGCCCCGTGAGGCGGATTCGTGATGGGTGAGAGTGGCGAAGGGCGTCCATACGGTGCGGAGGCCGGCGGCCGCTGCGCGCAGGCAGTAGTCGACGTCGTTATAGGCGATGGCGAAAGCTGTCTCGTCGAACTCGCCGACCCGGACGTAGCATTGGCGCGAGATCAGCATGCACGCGCCGGTGACGGCACTCAGGGTCTGGCGCACCTTGAGGCGGTTCATCGGCCCCGACGTGTCCTGCGCTGCATTGGCGTACCAATGGCCGGCCAGGCCACCCAGCCCGACGATAACCCCAGCATGCTGCAGCCTGCCGGTGGGATAGAGCAGGCGGGCCCCGACAATGCCGGTTTCAGGATAGTCGAGGCAGCTCACCATTTCCTTGAGCCAGTCGGCGGTGATGATTGCGATATCGTTGTTGAGAAGAAGGATCGCCTGGCCCCTCGCATCCCGCATGCCGCGGTTGACCTGGCGCGAGAAATTGAAGGGTTCGGCCGATATCAATGTCCGGAAGTTCTCATGCTGCCGGCGCATGGTCTCGTAGAGCGACAGCGTCTGCGCGTTCGTGCTGCCATTGTCGACGATGATGATCTCGAAGTCGGCGTAATCGGTACGCTCATAGAGATCGGCCAGCAGGCGAGCGAGGAGGGCGGGGCTGTCGCGATTGGGAATGACGATGCTTATGAAGGGCCAAACACGGCGATCGGGTGAAAGCTCGACACGGTGGAGATCGGGCACCAGTGCCGGGCCGACGGGGGCGGTGACACCGTTGCTGGCGTAATGCGCGGCCAGGGCCCGGCGGGCATGGCTGACAGCCGTGGCCGTGAAGGTGGCGGAATAGGAGGCCCGATGCCGTCGCCACAGATAGGCGGGGTAAGGCAGATGGATGATGGCTTGCCGGGGGAGCTCCGAGAGATAGCGCAACAGGAGTTCATAGTCCTGCGACCCGTCAAAGCCAGAACTCAGGCCGCCCAGCGCCTGCAGGCGCTGGCGGCGATAGAGCGAGAGATGATTGATGTAGTTGACCCCGGACAGCAGCACGGGGTCATAGGCCGGCTTGAAGAAATACCCCATCGGCTTCAGCCTGGCATCGGTGATGGTTTCATCAGTATAGATGAACTGCGCATCGGGATGGCGCCGGATGGTATCGTTGAGATAGTCGAGGGCCAGCGGCGCGAGGGCGTCGTCATGGTCGATGAGGCCGACCCAGTCCCCGCGCGCCGCAGCGAGCCCGAGATTGGTCGCCCCGGCGATGCCCAGATTGTGCGGCGTGCGTAGGATGTGGATCTGGGGTTGCCCCGCCATGCGTTCGAGCCAGGCAAGAGTGGCCCTGCTGCTGGACGCGTCGTCGCACAGGAGCAGTTCCCAGTTGCGCGCGCGCTGGCTGCGCAGTGAGTTCAGGAGGGCGTCGAGAAAGGTGGGCGGCGTATCGTGCAGTGGAACCACGAAGGAAAGCAGCGGTGCCGGCAGCCCTTCGTCAGGCTGCTCCCTATCAGCGAGGCCCGCTTCCGCCAGGTGCAGGACGGCCTGGAAGTGCTCCTCCGGCGCGAGCTGGCGCGGCGGCGGTGGCGCGTTGGCCAACTCGTCGAGTTCGATGAGATGCAGGCGATCGGCGGCAGTGCCGAGCTGGCGGCGGAGGGAGGCCAGCGAGCGGGCGGTACGAATGTTCAGGGTGAAGCTGCCTGGCTCCGCATCCGCTCCGGGATATTCCTCGCAGGGGTCGAAGCGCACACGACGGAAGCCCCTGATCCCCCCGGTCCTGAAGGCATAGACGCCATGGCGCTCCGGCGGCAGCGGCAGCACCTGCTCGGGCCGAAAACCATAACCGGTATCGATATAAAGATGCGATTCGAACTCGGGGCCGCTCGAGATGATCTCGATGGCGATATATCTGGCCGGCCAGGGGCCGAGCTTGAAGATGAAATGAGGATCGGCCTCGCGCACGCTCCACTGCGATCCCCCGACGCGAGCCAGCCCCTTATGGCCTTTCATCACGGGCGTAAACACGATGCCGCTTCCTCACATGGCCAGTCATTCATCGCGAACCGGAGAGACATGTCGTTGCTGGTCTTTGGGCTTTTGTGGTTGTTGGCGACTAAATCGGGAGAATACAGTAGAGGAATTGGCAGGAGAATATTGAACGATAGACTGTACTGTTCCTTGCGGCAAGGAGGCGAAAAGGGGAACTTGAAAAGCAGGTAAACAATGCTTTCGTCGACGGTATAGCGTTCAAGAACTCATCGCGGATCCTATAGCTGATTCTAGAATAAAAGCGATCTTCCCGTCATTGATCAGACATTTGACGTTTTCTGAGCGGCGGTGCCATAATCGAACCGCGATGTCCTGCTGCAGGGATGTGTTGGCGTGAATGCAGCGCCTGATATCGGCATAAAAACAAAAACGACATTTGGGAGGGACGAATGGCTTCGAGAAACGGAGTTATTGGTGCTGCGTTGATGGCAGTCGCGCTCGCTGGGGTGGCGCTGCCGGCCAAGGCGGGCGAATTCGATGGCGTTACCGTCAACATCATGACGCAGACGGGCGCCATCCAGGAGCCGCTGCAGCGGCGCGCCCCGGAATTCGAGAAACTGACCGGCGCCAAGATCAACGTGATCGCGGTGCCTTTCTCCGATCTCTATCAGAAGGTGCTGACAGACTGGGCCAGCGGCACCAATTCCGTCGATGCGGCGGTGTTCGCGCCTCAATGGATGGTGGACTATGTCTCCGGTGGTTATCTGGAGGACATCGGTGGCCGGGTCGCCAAGGACAAGGCGATCGCCTGGGACGACATCGCCCCTTTCTTCCGCGACTTCTCGTCGAGCTATGGCGGCAAGACCTATCTGGTCCCGCTCGATGGCGATTTTCATATGCTGTATTATCGCACCGACATCTTCGAGAAGGCCGGCCTCAAGCCGCCGACGACCTGGGACGAATATCTGGAAGCGGCCAAGAAGCTGAACGGCATGGAGGTCGACGGCCAGAAGGTCTACGGCTCCTGCATCGCCAAGAAGCGCAACGCCCAGAGTTACTGGTTCGTCACCGACGTGGTCGGGTCGATGACGCAGTCGAAGGGGACGTCGCAGGGCACCTTCTTCAACACCAAGGACATGGCGCCTCTCGTCGATAACGAGGCCTTCCGCAAGGCGCTGACCTTCCTCAAGGAATCCGGCAAGTATGGTCCGCCGGACGAACTGAACATGGACGTGTCGGATACCCGCCCGCTCTTCACCTCCGGCAAATGCGCCCTCAATCTCGACTGGGGCGACGTCGGCGTGCTCGCCATCGATCCGGCGACCTCGAAGGTGATCGACAAGACCGGCGCCACCCTCATGTCCGGCTCCAAGCAGGTGCTGAACTGGGAGAGCGGCAAGCTGGAAGCTTGCTCCAAGGAGACCTGCCCGAATGCCATCGACGGCGTGAACCATGCGCCCTATGCCGCCTTCGGCGGCTGGAGCGGCGGCATCAATGCCAAGGCGCAGGATAAGGTCAAGGACGCGGCCTACGCCTTCTTCTCCTATATGACCGCGCCGGCCCAGTCGAATGTCGACGTCACCATCGGCAAGACTGGCTTCAATCCCTATCGCCTGTCGCAGCTCAGCTACAATGATTCCTGGAAGAAGGGTGGCATGAGCGAGAAGGCAGCTTCTTTCTATCTCGGCGCCATCAAGGACAGCCTCAACAGCCCGAACATGATCCTGGACCTGCGTATCCCGCAGAACCAGAAATATCAGCAGGTCGTGCTGGACGAGGCGATCGCGCGCTTCCTGGCCGGCGAGATCGACGAGGAGGCCACGATCAAGGCGGTTGCCGACGGCTGGAAGGATCTCAACGAGCAGATCGGTACGGAAGACCAGCTGAAGTTCTACAAGAACACGCTGGGCGCGAAATAGGGGGCAACCTCTGGTGGCAGGCTTTAACCAAGCCATGTAGGACGCGACAATCCTCCCCGACTTCGGGGAGGGTGGGCCGGCATAGCCGGCTCGGGTAGGGTGGCGTGACCTTGCTGCTTTACTGGTTCAGTTCGAGCCACGCTCCCCCTTCCGTCAATGCTGTGCATCGACACCTTCCCCGAAGTCGGGGAAGGATTGTTGCGCCTTATCTTGAGAGCTAGGAATCGGTACCCACGCCAGCCTTCCGAGGAGCAAGGAAGTCGGCCGTCCCGACATCATCTGAGCGCGCAGAACCCAAGCCAGGATAGCCATGGCCGTCAACCTCTCCATCCCTGATGAAACGGACCGGCGGGAGCGTCTTTCCCAATGGGTCGATCGCCATTCCGGCCGCATCATGGTGCTGCCGGCCGTGCTCATCCTCCTGGCCTTCGCCATCTTCCCGCTGATCGCCTCGGCCTATCTGTCGCTGTCGCGCTTCAAGCTCGCCGGCGGCAGTTTCACGCTCACCTTCATCGGCTTCTACAATTATCTGCGCCTGTTCCTCGGCGCCCAGCAATATCATTTCCTCGGCACGCTCAAGGCCTTCGGCTGGCTGGAATGGCTGCTGTTCACAGCCCTTCTCGCCTTGCTCGGGCTCTGGCTATTTCGCTTTGCGACCAATGGGTTCGCACTCTTCGGTTTCCTCGGGCGGCTGATCACCGCCAGCCTGATCGCCGGGATCTTCTACGTCGTGCTTGCGACCACGGTGGCGGGCGGCATTCCCGGCACGCTCCTCAACACGCTGCTCTATGTCGTGGTGGGCGTTTCCGTGCAGTTCCTGATCGGGCTCGGCCTCGCTTTGCTCTGCGCCCAGCCGATCCGCGCCCGCAGCTGGTTCCGGGTGATCTTCTTCATTCCGGTGATGGTGACGCCGGTGGGCGTCGCCTACATCTTCCGCATGCTGGCCGACATGCAGAAGGGACCGTTCGCTCCGCTCAGCCAGCTCTTCGGCGTCAGCCAATGGTCCTGGGCGACGGAAGCCTGGTCGGCGCGGCTGATGGTACTGGTCGGCGATACCTGGCAATGGACGCCCTTCATGTTCATCGTGCTGCTGGCGGCGATCGAGAATCAGCCGCGCGACCAGCTCGAGGCCGCTCATCTCGACGGGGCCGGCCCCTGGCAGATCTTCAGGGACATCACCTGGCCGGCGATCGCGCCGGTGGCGGCGACGGTGGTGCTGATCCGCCTGATCGAGGCCTTCAAGATCATCGACATGCCGAATGTGCTCACGGCCGGTGGCCCGGGCCTGGCGACCGAGTCGCTGACCCTGCACTCCTTCATCGCCTGGCGCACCCAGGATTTCGGCGGCTCGGCGGCGGTAGGCTACCTCTTGCTGTTCGTCTCGACGATCACCTGCGTCTCCTTCTTCAACTTCGTAGTGCGCCCCAGCCGGAGGTATCAGGGATGAATGCCGACACAGACGACCGTCCTCTGCTGCGCCGCCTGTTCGAGCGCCGCAGCCTCGAGGAACTGGCACCGATCCCGAAGGCCTTGACCTATTCCGCGCTGCTGGGCTGGACCTTCGTGGTACTCTTCCCGCTCTATTGGGTGCTGGTCACCTCGCTGAAGGTGCAGATCCAGGTCGATGCCGGCCCCTATTACCTGCCCTTCATCGACTTCCAGCCGACGCTGGATGCCTGGAACTTCATGCTGTTCCAGAACAACACGCTCTGGCCCTATGTGAACTCGATCATCGTGGCGTTGGTGAGCACGATCCTGGCCCTGATCATCGGCTCGCTCGCCGCCTATGCCCTGGTGCGCATCCGTTTCCAGGTCAAGCTTGCGGCAATCCTTGCCTTCATCGTATTGGCCGCCGGCGTCGTCGTCGCCGTGACCCTATTTGCCGTGCCCTGGCCGGCAGCGGTGGTGGCGGCCCTGGTGCTGTTCTTCATGATCCTCGGCACCATCGGCCGGCGCTTCAAGGCGGCGCTCGGCAACAACGACATCGAATTCTGGATGATTTCCAACCGCATCATGCCGCCGATCGTGGCCGTGCTGCCGATTTATGTGATGTTCCAGAACCTGAAGCTGCTCGATACCCAGATCGCGTTGATCTCGACCTATACTGCCATCAACCTGCCCATCGTGGTGTGGCTGACGCGCGATTTCTTCGCCGGCATTCCGCTCGACCTCGAGGAGAGCGCCGAGATCGACGGCGCCTCCAAGCTGCGCGTGTTCTTCACCATCGCCCTGCCGCTGGTGCGTTCGGGCTTGGCCGCCACCTTCATGCTGGTGCTGATCCTGGCCTGGAACGAATATCTTTTGGCCCTGTTCCTCTCCAATGCCAATGCGCAGACCATGCCCGTGCTGGTCTCGGCGCAGAACACCACCCGCGGCCCGCAATGGTGGTACATGTCGGTGCTGATCGTCATCATGATCGTGCCCGTCATCGCCATTGCCGCATTCCTGCAAAAGCATATCGCGCGAGGCCTGATGGTCGGCGCCGTCAAGGGTTGAAGATGCAAGTCACGCTCAACAACGTCCACAAATCCTTCGGCGCGGTCGATGTCGTCAAGGGGCTCGATCTCGAGGTCAAGGAAGGCGAGTTCCTGGTGCTGCTGGGCGCCTCCGGCTCCGGCAAGACCACGGCCCTGCGCATGATCGCCGGACTGGAGACGGTGACATCGGGCTCGGTACGGATCGGCGAGCGCGACGTCACCCATGTCCTGCCGAAATATCGCGACATCGCCATGGTGTTCCAGTCCTATGCGCTCTATCCGCACAAGACGGTGTTCGCCAACATCGCCTACCCTCTGACGGTGCGCAAACGCCCCAAGGCCGAGATCGAGGCAGCGGTGAAGGACGTGGCCCGTCAGGTGCAGCTCGATCATCTGCTCGATCGCCTGCCCCGCCAGCTTTCCGGCGGCCAGCGCCAACGTGTGGCGCTCGCAAGAGCCATCATCCGCCGTCCCGCCGCGTTCCTGATGGACGAGCCCCTGTCCAATCTCGATGCCAAGCTGCGCGGCCACATGCGCGCCGAGCTCAAGCACATGCAGCATGAGCTCGGCATCACCACGATCTACGTCACCCATGACCAGGTGGAGGCGATGACGCTTGCCCATCGCGTGGCCCTGCTCGACAAGGGCGTGCTGCAGCAATTGGATACGCCGGCGACCATCTACAACCGCCCCGCCAATCTCTTCGTCGCCGGATTCATCGGCTCGCCGCCGATGAACTTCCTGGAGGGGGGGCTGAAGGAGGGGCGTTTTTCCTCCGAGGCCGGCGCTTTCAGCACCACCAACACCACCTCGGCGCCGCGCGCGGTTGCCGGCATACGGCCCGAGGATTGCCGGGTGACCGAGCCGGATCTCGGCAAGTTCGCCGGCGAAGTCTTCGCCATCGAGCTGATCGGCGATCATTCGCTGGTTACCTGCCGCTGTGGTGGCGCCAGCGTGACGGTGAAGGTCGACAAGGATTTTCAGCGCGATATCGGGGAAAAGGTCGGCATCGGATTTGACGACAGGGCCCTGCATCTCTTCGATGGCGAGAGCGGGGAGAGGCTGGCGTAGGAGGAGAACAGGCTCTCTCTTTACCCTTCCCTCGATGGGGAGGGTAAAGATGTGCGCCCCCCGATCGACGTCCACCTTACACAGGAGCACATAATGGCCACAGTAAAACTTCTCAGCGACGACGAGGTCGCGGCCAATCCGGCCGCGAAGGCGGTGTTCGACGATATCAGGGCGACGCGCAAATCCGATTTCGTCAATAATTTCTGGCGTGGTCTCGCCAATGATCCGGTGCTGCTGAAACGCACCTGGGAGGAGGTCAAGGCGGTGATGGTGGGCGAGGGTGCCCTCGATCCGCTGGTGCGCGAATTGATCTATATCGCGGTCTCCTCGGCCAATGCCTGCCAATATTGCGTGCATTCCCATACGGCTGCCGCGCGGGCCAAGGGGATGAACGACGCACAATATGGCGAGCTGCTCGCCATCATCGGCCTGGCCGGCAAGACCAATCATCTGGTCACGGCCATGCAGATTCCGGCCGATCCCGAGTTTCTGGTGACGGGCTGAGATCGAGTTTTCAGCCTTCGTTTTCCGCATTCAGCTTGTCCGGCCGAAGACCGGGCTAAAGCGTTTTGCTCTAGTGATCGACGCCGGAAGCCTCCCGCAGGATCGCATTGATGCGGTCTTGCCACCCGGGCCCATCGCCCTGGAAGTGCTCCAGCACGTCGCGGTCAATCCGCAGCGAAACCAATTCCTTGGCATTGGGCAGCGCCGGCCGCGGCGCGGTAGCCGCCGGAGCCTTGGGCGCCGCGGGCTTGAAGACCGCCTCGGCATTCTTCCAAGGATCGCCCGGGCGGCGTGTTCTGTTGTTGCTCATGGGCTGAAACTGTTTCTGTTGGCGAATGGTGGGATCTGTCTATCTGCCGCCAATAAGAAGGTCGAGTCCATAGCCGGGGCCTGATGCGGCAGCGCAAATGCGTTTGGTCATCCACAGCCACGACAGGTCTTCCCTCTCGTCTCTGGCCATGCCAAGAATGCCGCCCATCGATAAGTCGGACTAATTTCCTGGGAGCGAGCCGGCATGGCCAAGACACGTTGGGGTATCCTATCCACGGCAAAGATCGGCACGGGCAAGGTCATTCCCGGCATCCAGCGGGCGAAGGGCGCGGAAGCTGTCGCCATCGCCTCGCGCGACCTTGCCCGCGCGGAGGCCGTTGCCAACGATCTCGGCATCCCCAAGGCCTATGGTTCCTATGAAGCCTTGCTCGCCGATCCGGATATCGATGCCATCTACAATCCCCTGCCCAACCATCTCCATGTGCCGCTCACCCTGCAGGCCGTGGCGGCGGGCAAGCATGTGCTGTGCGAGAAGCCGATCGGGCTGACGGCCCAGGACGCGGCGCAGCTCCTGGTGCTGCCGCGCGACCGGCTGGTGATGGAAGCCTTCATGGTGCGCTTCCATCCACAATGGCTGCGGGCCAGGGAGGCCGCGCGCTTGGGCGAATTGGGTGAGGTCAGGGCCATTCAGGCCTTCTTCTCCTACTACAATGTCGATCCGGCCAATGTGCGCAACCAGCTCGACATCGGCGGTGGCGGCATCCTGGATATCGGCTGCTATCCGATCGTCGCCGGCCGCTTCATCTTCGATGCGGAGCCGCGGCGGGTAATCGCCCTCATCGATCGCGATCCGGCGACGGGCGTCGACCGCCTCGCCTCGGCCATTCTCGATTTCGGCGAGGGGCGCCGCACGGAGTTCACAGTGTCGACCCAGCTCACTCCGCTGCAGCGGGTCGACATCGTCGGTACCAAGAAGCGTTTCGAGATCACCATCCCCTTCAACGCACCCCAGGCCGAGGCCGTGACCGTCTATACCGATGACGGCTCCACGCTCGGCGACGCCTCGGCGGTGGCTGAGACCATCGCCCCGGTCGATCAATATGCCGAGGAGGTCGATGCCTTCTCCGCCGCCATCCGTGGCGAGATCACGCTGCCCTACGGCCCGGCCGACGCCGTGCAGAACATGAAGATCATCGATGCGCTCTTCCGCTCGGAAAAAAGCGGCGCGTGGGAGACGGTGTAGGTGTCCTGGTGTGCCGGTCTTCGGACCGGCATGAGGCCTGCGTCGGCTCCGGACGGGTGACGACCCTTTGTCGATAATCCATGAGTTTTGCATGGAATTGTGTCGTGGAAGCCGACACGTCTTCATGGCAAGCCGTTCAATTGCTTGTCATGAGGAAAAGAGGAAATACAGGTCGCAGATACCGTTCTGGGTGCAGCATGTTTTTGCTGGCATTGGGTATTTTGTTTGGATCTTATGCGCGCGATGTATTTTCTTTGCGATATCAGGAAGCTAGTATAACAATTTTGGATATTGGTATTACTTTAACGGTTATCCAGTATGGAGGGGATAGATCTCTATCGGTTGTCAGTCGCAACGGAAATACGCTGGATCAAAAGCTTATCGCGGATTGGGGGCCGAATTTAAGAGTGAATCTCTACCGCGTGGATTCAAAGAATATTGCCATTATGGACTTTGGTGACACGTTCAGAATTTCCAGCGATTCATTTGTCATGAAGTCGGATACTCCTTCGAAAGATTGGAAATACCTTGGAACTTTCGTTCGATTGCAACAAAAGTTGCAGTTTTCTCCCGCTGGAGAAGCCGATGAGTGCATGGATATTCTGATGGATGAGCCGCCGCCAAGAAACGGCAGGGAGAATATCTATCGTGAGAGGTGCTGAGCAGGCGAGAACTCTCGATTGCAGCGCAGGTTCTCGAAGGGCGGGTCTGAAGACCCGCCCTTCGAGTATCACCGCCGCCTTTGCGAATACGGGATCTGCCTGAGATTGCAGATCTGCGTGCGGGTGCGGATCAGCCGGCCCTGATAGCGCGATCCCGGCCGATACCAGCGGCAGCCATACCAGGGCGGGCGCCGCGTCGTCGTTTCGATATGCACGGACTTGTAGCGGCGGTGGGAGAAGTCGTGGCCACCGATGAAGACGTTCTTGCCGAAGCGGACCTCGGCAAGAGCAGACCCGCCGGCGCCGAGGAGCGCCAGCAGGATGGTGACGGCGAGGAGCCGCAAAGGGCCCATCGCGCCGATTTTACTTCTGCCCGAGCAGGGCGGCTTCGAGGATGTCGAGACCTTCCTTGAGCACCTTCGGCTGGATGGTGAGCGGGGCGAGCAGGCGCACCGTCTCACCATACACGCCGCAGGTGAGGATCATCAGGCCGCGCTCGAGGCACTCGGCCGCCAGGGCCTTGGCCGCGGCGGGATCGGGTTCGTTGCCGCCATGGCTGGTGACGAGCTCGAATGCCGTCATGCCGCCGAGGCCACGGATGTCGCCGATCGGGCGCCCGGTCTTCTTGCGCTTGATGGCCTTGAGGCGCTTGAGGATGAGTTCACCCTGCTTCATCGACTTGTCGAGCAGGTCCTCGGCCTCGAAGGCCTCGAACACGCCGAGCGCGGCGGCGCAGGCCACCGGATTGCCGGCATAGGTGCCACCCAGGCCGCCGGGCTCCGGCGCATCCATGATCGCGGCCTTGCCGACGATGCCGGCGAGCGGGAAGCCGCCGGCCAGGCTTTTGGCGGTGGTGATCATGTCGGGCTCGACGCCGGTGTGCTCCATGGCGAACCACTTGCCGGTACGGCCGAAGCCGGTCTGGATCTCGTCGGCGACCAGGAGGATGCCGTGCTCGTCGCACAGCGCGCGCAGGCGCTTGAGGAATTCCGGCGAGGCGATGTAGAAGCCGCCTTCACCCTGCACCGGCTCGATCACCATGGCGGCGACGTTCTTGGGATCGACATCCGTCTTGAACAGCCACTTCAGCGCCTCGAAGGTGTCGTCGACGGAAATGCCCTTGTGCTCGATCGGATAGGGCACGCGCCACACACCGCCCGGGAAGGGGCCGAACTTGGTCTTGTAGGGCACGACCTTGCCGGTCATCGCCATCGCCAGCAGGGTGCGGCCGTGGAAGGCGCCGTTGAACACCACGACGTCGGAGCGACCGGTATGGGCTCTGGCGATCTTGATGGCGTTTTCGACGGCCTCGGCGCCGGTGGTGACCAGCATCACCTTCTTGGGGCCAGAGATCGGCGCGATCTCGATGAGCTTCTCGGCGACCTGCACGGCCGGCTCGTAGGGCGTCACCATCAAGCAGGTATGGGTGTAGCGCTCGAGCTGCTCCTGCACCCGCTTCATCACGGTGGGATGACGATGGCCGGTGTTGAGCACGGCGATGCCGCCGCCGAAATCGATGAAGCGGCGGCCTTCCACGTCCCAGATCTCGGAGTTTTTGGCCTTGGCGGCGAAGACCGGCTGGCCCGCGCTCATGCCGCGCGTGAAGACGCTGGCGCGCCTTTCCAGAAGGTCTTCCGTCTGGGTGCGGTTGGCGCCATGCGCCTTGGTGGCGGGTGCATTCATGGATCGAACTCCGATTGCTTGATCAATGCGCTGTGGGCGCATGCTATGGCGCTGTGCGACCGGCTCGTCAATCTCCGTGCGGGACCATCGACGGGCTGTTGTCCGATCGGTTCGGAGCCCTTCCGTGACGACGCTCTTGGATTGCGGCTGATCAGGCGCTTGGCTGGAATCCTGCCACGTCTTGCCGCAAGGCGGCAGGTGCTTTATGCCTGCCGCGGTGGTGCGGATTTGTAACCACTGAAGCCTTGAGGCACCAGTCACCCGGCGCATTGCAGCAGGCAGGGCTGCGGGTCGGGATCGGGCATGGAAAGGGCGCGGCGTGGTGGTGGGTCCAGGCAATCAGTCTTCGAGCGAAGACGCACCGAGCGGCGGCGAGGAGATGAATGCCGGCGATGGCGCCGAGGCGGCCTTCGGCGGCCGGCTGCCGCCTTTGTCGATGCTCCGGGCCTTCGAGGCGGTCGGGCGCTTTTCTTCCATGCGCAAGGCCGGCGAGGCGCTCGGCGTCAGCCACACCGTGGTGTCCCGGCATGTGCGCCACCTGGAGGCCTGGTTCGATCTTCACCTCGTCACCTCCGGGGCGCGCGGCGTCAGGCTGACCAAGGCCGGCGCCCGCCTGTTCGAGGTGACGACCGCGGCTTTCGGCCAGCTCGCCGAAGTCACCGTGGAACTGCGGCCGGCCCAGCGCCTGCGCGGCCAGTTGCGGCTGTGGTGCGCCCCGGGCCTGGCAGCACGCTGGCTCACGCCGCGGCTCGATGCCCTGCAGTCGGTGCTGCGGGACACGATCATCATGGTGCGTGCGACCTCCGACCAGCCCGATTTCGAGCGGCATGAAGCCGATGCCGCCATCATCTTCGCCGAGGAGGCTCCAGCATCGCCCGTGATGGCTGCACTTCTCCAGCGCGTGCGCATCTTTCCCGTCGCCAGCCCGGCCTGGCTGGCGACGCAGGCGCCGATAGCCAGCCTGGCCGACCTTGCCGGCCAGAAGCTCATTCATGAAGACAATGCCAGCCAATGGCACCGCTTCTTGCGTCTCGCCGGCTACCGGGCCGCCACGCTCAAGGGGCCGTGGCTGTGGTCGGCCTCATCCACCCATGATGCAGCCTTGGCGGGCCAGGGCGTGGCGCTGTCGACCAGCCTGCAGGCAGACGGGGACATCGCGGCGGGGCGGCTGGTCGAACTTCTGCAGACCGACGTCTCGCTCGGTGGCTATTGGCTGATCGCCCCCGAAACGCGCTGGCGCCATCGCACCATATCGACCTTGCTCAAATGGCTGCGCCAGGAGATCGGAGGTCGTTCCGCCGCGGAGGGTGACTAAAGGCGTCTCGTTCTCATACCAAGTCGCGAAGATGCTGACTTTTCCCGGGATCGCAGGCGTCCTCGCCTGCACTTCCCACCCATCAGTCGAAGCACTTTCAAGAGCACATACTTCGACAGGTCAGCGTTTTCGAGACTTGGTATCAGACGCTTCCGCCCGCCCAAAAGTGTTGCAAATCGGGCACGGCTGGCAAGATTCGGGTAACCATCCCGTTAAAAAGACACCCTTATGGAGAAGTTTTGCAGGCTCGTTGCAATTCCGCCACAAAAATGATTACCGGTCGTTAACTTTCTCACGACACAACGAGCGCATGAAGACACGAACCCTCACATCTGCCCTGCGTTTCCTCGCGATAGCGGCGGTAACCTCGGCTCTTGGCGGCTGCGCCCTCTTTTCGACCTCGCGCGTGGCCAGCACCACGAATGAGCGTGAGTGTCTGGCCCGTGCCATGTATTTCGAGTCCAACCGATCCAGCGATGACGGCATGCTTGCCGTCGGCACGGTGGTGATGAACCGCGTCGAGTCCGGCAAATATCCGCGCTCGATCTGCGGCACGGTCGGCCAGCGCGTGCAGTTCGCCCCGGGCGTGCTGACGAAGCGGATGAACGACTCCGGCCGCGAGCGTGCCTTCCGCGTGGCGGATCAGGTGATCAGCGGCAAGCGCTATCCGGGCATGTCGAAGAATGTGCATTTCTTCCACACGGCCGGTTACACCTACCCCTACAACAACATGCATTACGTCGCTGTTGCCGGTGGCAATGCCTTCTACGAGAAGCGCCGCCGCGGTGGCGATGCGCCTTATGCTCCGCCGGTGATGGTGGCCCAGGCCGAGATGCCGCCGCTGCCGACGACGGTGGCCGCTGCCGAGCCGATGCCCTCGCCGCAGCCGCGCAAATATTCGCGGCCTGCCGCCCGGCCTCTGCCGACTGTGGCCTATCAGGATGATGCCGGTCCGCAGGCCGATCCCGTCATCGACATCCTGCCGCCGACCCGTCCTCGCCTCGGCCCGGTCAAGCGCCGCGCCGAACCCCAGGTGCAGGTCGCCCAGAATGACCCGGATGCCGGCATGATGCCGGAGGCCTTGCCGCCGGCGCGGCCGCGCGGTTCCATCGGCAAAGCGCATATCGGTGCAAGCCAGGCTGACGGCTCTCATGTCGCGTTGCCGCCGGTTCGTGGCCGCTCGCAGCCGCAGTTCAACTTCCAGCAAGGGCCGTCCGGTGCTGAGGCCTCTGCACCTGCGGCCAAGCCGAGGCGGCCCATGGTGGCCCAGTCGCGTACCGTTCCCACGATCCGTATCCAGCCCGAAGCCGTGCAGGCGGATATGGGCGGCATGCCCGAGCCGGCGCCCGCTCCCAAGGCCAAGCGGCGTTCGAGCCTGGAGCCGGAACCGCTCTACTGAGGCACATCGAGATCTGTCGAGCCTTCCCCATACAGGGAAGGCTCCCGAAGGGCGGGTGAGGGGTCTCTCCGCCCTTTTCTTTTGAGACCCTGGCGGTCAGGCGATGGTAGCGTAGCCCTGTTCCCGCGCCTCGCGGTCCCACGCCAGCGTCTTCTCGAAATCCGCTTGTTCCACCGGCGCGAAGCCGCTGAGCCGAAGCGCCTCGCCGAGCGGTGGGAACCAGGGCAGGTGATGGGCGGCCGCAAAGGCGGCCTTGAGCCGCACGATGGTCTCCGCCGGCAGGCCGGGAGCCGCCACGAAGGAAGGGATCGGTGCCAGCCCGGTGGAGCCGATCACGCGGATACCCTCGGTCAGGTCCGGGCGATAGGCGCGAATGAGTTCGTGCCAATAGCCGTCGAGCGGACCGACATCGATCTCCCCCGCCAACACCTTGTCGAGGATACCGCGCGCGGTGACGAGATTGCCGACCACCTCGCGATAGAGGACCGGATGATCGGGCGAGCGATAGCGCAGCAGGTGATGGCGTAGCGCGTTGAAGCCGGAATGGGAGTGCTCGACCGTCCAGCCGATGCGATGGCCGAACGTATCCTCGATGCGCCGGAAGGGGCTGTCCGCCTTCACGATCAGATCGGAGCGATAGAGCGGCTTGCCGCCGGCCCATTCGGCGGCCGGGATGGGCGCCGCAATCGGGATCACCTCGGAGAGCTGGAAGGCGATCGGATAGCCGCACATGAAGACGCAGCCGAGATCGTCACGCTCCCACAGCACTTCCAGGGGCTGCGGGGCGGGGTAGGGCTCATAGTCGAAGGCCACACCGGCGCTCGCCATCACATGGCCGAGCAGGGTCTTCCAATGGTCCTCGACCTCCGGGGTGACCGAGTACATGCGGGCATTGGCGATAAAGCGGGTCATGCAGGCACCAGTTGAAGTTTCGTCGTTGCGAGTTGGAACTCACAGCCCTCCAGGCTGGATGGCAAGGCCGGTACCGATCATGCAATCGCGGGTGACGAGCTGGGCCAATGCCATCTCACTCCACCCCTTGGTGCCGTCGGGCCGCTGGGGCAGTACGAGGTAGCGCAGTTCCGCGGTCGAGTCCCAGACCCGGATTTCGGTGTCATCAGGCAGGGTGACGCCAAACTCGGCCAGCACCCCGCGCGGATCGATCACGGCGCGCGAGCGATAGGGCGCAGATTTGTACCAGACCGGCGGCAGGCCGAGCACGGACCAGGGATAGCAGGAGCACAGAGTGCAGACGATGAGGTTGTGGAGCCCCGGCTTGTTCTCCACCACCTTCATATGTTCACCCTGGCGGCCGGAATAGCCGAGCGAGGCGATGGCCGCCGTGGCGTCTTCCAGGAGCCAGGTCCGGAATTCCTCGTCCCGCCAGGCATGGGCGACGACATGGGCGCCGTTGCGGGGGCCGACCTTGTTCTCATAGGTGTCGATGAAGACGTCGAGGGCAGCCGGGTCGACATAACCCTTCTCGACCAGCACGGCTTCGAGCTTCTTCACCCGCTCGGCCATGGGGGAGGGCGGCGCGCCATGGTGATGGTCGTCATGGTCGTGATCGTGATCGTGCGTACTCATGGCGAATGTGTCGCAGAGATCGCAAGGAGAGGCAATGGTGCGGTGGACGGGCGGACGTCAAGTCCGCTTCTTCCCAATCCCCCGCACTTGCGGTGCACCCTTCCGGTCGCTAGATCAGGGGCAGGTGTGAATGGCCCGGAAGGCTTGGAGACCCGATGCGCGCAATCCTCGACATCATCCTCATCCTGCTGCAGCTCTATATCTATATCGTGCTGGCTTCCGTGGTATTTTCATATCTGGTGGCGTTCAACGTCGTCAGCCGCCGCAATCCGACGGTGGCGGCGATCGGCGATGCCCTCTATCGCTTGACCGAGCCGGTCTTCGCACCGATCCGGCGCCGCCTGCCCGATTTCGGCAGCATCGATTTCGCGCCCTTCGTGGCGATCCTGATCGCGATCTTCATCGAGCGGATCATCGCCTATTACATCTATCCCAACGTGCTTTGAGCGATACCGGTTTCGGCAAACCCTGGCGAATCACGTCGGATGGGCTGCTCGTCGCGATGCGCTTGACGCCTCGGGGCGGCAAGGATGTGATCGGGGCCGTGGAAATCATGTCGGACGGCAGATCCGTGCTGACGGCCAAGGTGCGGGCAATTCCCGCCGGTGGAGAAGCCAATCAGGCCCTGGTCAAGCTGGTCGCCAAGGCTGTGGGCGTGCCGACGAGCCGCGTGTCGATCACGCAGGGAGCGACCAGCCGGATCAAGCTGGTGCTGGTGGAGGGCGACGGCGCCGCACTGGAACAATCAATTCTCGCCAGGATGGGCAGATAGTTGCGGAACAAATGACCTCACCTTGCGTTAACCAGGGCAATTTTGCACAGGCAAGGGTAGGGGATTTGGCCATATGGCGATGATTTTGCGTTCACTTCTGGCCGCGGGCGGCATGGTGCTGGCGCTCGATGCCCAGGCGGCCGAAGCTCCTGAGGTCGCAGCCTGCAAGGCAAGCGGCCTGCTCGCCCTTCAGCAGAAGTCGCCCGACATCGCCGATCTCGTCATCGACCAGGAAAGCATCGCCGTCTCGGCGGCGGATACCAAGGTCGGCGATGTGCCGGTCAAGGTCGTCGTGCTCGGGGAGGCCTATATCAAGCGGGCCAAGGAGACGGGCCGGCCCGACCGTTTCGTCTGCCTCATCGGCGAGAAGGGCAAGGTGCTCCTGACATTCTTCACGGCGAAATAGCCGCGACAGCCAAGCTCCCTCTCGACGCGATGTCTCATGCCGGCGGCTTGTCCCAGCGCTTGCGGATCAGGCCTTCCTGGGCCACCGAGGCGATCAGGCGGCCATCCTGCCAGATCTCGCCACGGGCAAAGCCGCGGGCGCCACCGGTGAAGGGGCTCTCCTGCGCGTAGAGCAGCCATTCGTCCATCTTGAACGGGGCATGAAACCACATGGCGTGGTCGATCGAGGCCGGCTGAACGTCGGGATCGAACACGCTCTTGCCATGGGCGACGAGCGTGGTGTCGAGCAGGGTCATGTCGGTGGTGTAGGCCAGCACGGCCTCGTGCAGGGCCCGGTCGTCGGGCAGCTTACGGGCGGCGCGGATCCAGATATATTGCCGAGGCTCCTGGGGCGTGCGGGCGATGTAGCGCTTCATGTCGACGGGCCTGAGCTCGATCGGGCGTTCGCGCTCCCAATAGTCGCGGACCATCTTGGGCAGATGGCCGAGGAACTGATCCTTGAGCTCGGCGATGCTTGGCAATTGATCGGGGGTGGGCACATCCGGCATGGTCGCCTGGTGGTGCCAGCCTTCTTCGGGGCGATGATAGGAACAGGATAGCGAGAAGATCGGCTGGCCATGCTGGATGGCGATGGCGCGGCGGGTGGTGAAGCTCTTGCCATCACGCAGCCGGTCGACCTGGTAGATGATCGGCACGCTCGGATCGCCCGGCCGCAGGAAATAGCCGTGCAGGGAATGCACATGGCGGTCGGGCTCGACGGTGCGGGTCGCTGCCACCAGGGCCTGGCTGATCACCAGGCCGCCAAAAACGCGCTGCCAGCCGCCCTGCGGGCTCGTGCCGCGGTAAAGATTGTGTTCGAGCTGTTCGAGATCGAGTATCGAGAGGAGATTCGCAAAGGGATCGGACATGAAGCTTTCCTTGATGGAGGCAGAGCATCGGTCCTTCCTAGAGCAAAGCGCGTTTTGGTAGAAACGCCCTTTTACTCTAGCTCTTTGGTCGGACGCGTCTTTGCGATTTGAGATGGTTCCGTCAAATCGCAAAACGCTTTGGAAAGTCAAGCGCGGGGTTCGCACATGGCCAGCAAAGCCGATCTTGTCATAGCCGGTGCCGGCTTTGCCGGCCTCGGCCTCGCTTTGGCACTGAAGACCGAGCTCGGCGCGAGCTTTTCGGTCATCATCGTCGATCCCATGCTCGGTAAGGGTCCCTCGCGCGATCCGCGCTCCTCCTCCATCGCCACCGGCGCGCGGCGGTTTCTCGAGAAGCTCGAGGTCTGGGAAGCCGTGGCCGGTGAGGCCCAGCCGATCCTCGACATGGTGATCACCGATTCCAAGCTCGACGATCCGATCCGGCCGACCTTCCTGTCCTTCGGCGGTGACGTCGAGCCGGGCGAGCCTTTCGGCCATATGGTGGAGAACCGGCTGCTGCTCGATGCCCTGGTGGCGCGGGCCGAGGCCCTCGGCATCGAGCTGCGCGGGCAGGGGGCCACTGTCAGCCGCTACAAGCTGACCGAGGACGGCATCACCGCCGAACTGCCTTCCGGCGACGACATCGCCACGCACTTGCTGGCGGCGGCCGATGGCGGGCGCTCGCGGCTGCGCGAGCAGGCCGGCATTGCCATGCATGGCTGGGATTACGGCCAGTCCGGCATCGTCACCACCGTCGAGCATGAACTCGATCATGAAGGGCGGGCGGAAGAGCATTTCCTGCCCGCCGGTCCCTTCGCCATCCTGCCGCTGACGGGCCGGCGCTCCTCCCTGGTCTGGACCGAGAAGACCGAGGAGGCGACCCGCATCCTCGGTCTCGACGATGCCGGCTTCCATGCCGAACTGGAGCGCCGCTTCGGCCTCAAGCTCGGCGAACTCAAGGTGATCGGGCCGCGCGCCGCCTTCCCGCTGTCGATGCGCATCGCCCGCAATTTCGTGGGCGACCGGCTGGCCCTGGTCGGCGATGCCGCCCATATCATCCATCCCATTGCCGGGCAGGGCCTCAATCTGGGTATCCGCGATGCCGCCGCTCTTGCGGAATGTGTCGCCGATGCCGCCGCGCTCGGCCTGGATATCGGCAGCCCGGACGTGCTGGAGCGCTATCAGCGCTGGCGGCGTTTCGACACCGTCTCGATGGGCATCGCCACCGATGGCTTGAACCGCCTGTTCTCCAACGACCACGATGCCATCCGCTTGGTGCGCGATGTCGGCCTTGGCCTGGTCGAGCGTTTTCCGGCTGCCAAGAAGCTGTTCATCCGCGAGGCTACGGGCCTGATCGGCACGGTGCCGCGCCTGATGCGGTAAGGGACGGAGCCCGGACATCCTGTCCGCTTCTTCCCCCAACCCAAGCGCAATGCTCGTTGGAAAGAAAGAGGCGGACAAGATGTCCGCACTCCGAAAGCGCCCAGTTGCCCCCTTTTCACCAATCTGACACTGTCGCTGCTCGGTTGTGAATGAGGGCTGCATGGATCTGGAGTTTGCCGGCAAGGTCATCGCCGTGACGGGGGCTTCGCGCGGTGTCGGGCGGGCCATTGCCGAGCGCCTGGCGGCGGAAGGGGCGGCGGTGGCGATCGCGGCGCGCTCGGCGCAGGAGCTGGCCGATGCCCATGCCGCGATCGAGGGCCATGGCGGGCGCTGCCTGGCCTATGCCTGCGACCTTTCCGTGGCCGGAGAGGCGACCGCCTTCATCGGCGCCGTGATCGAGATCTTCGGGCGCCTGGACGGCCTGGTCTGCAACGCGACCATGGCGACCGGGCAGGGGCAGGAACGCGAGGCCTGGCAGGCGGAACTGGCGCTCAATCTCGGCCATGGCGTCGAGGCCCTGGACGCGGCGCTGCCCGTGCTGGCGCCGACCGGCAGCATGCTGTTCATCGTCGGGGCCGATGCCGACAGCTGGCCGCAGGCGGCCTGCCGGGCCGGGTTGGCGGCCGCGGCCGAGCGGCGCGCCGTGCGCGTCAACCTGATCGGCCGCAAGAGCGAGGCGCTGGCCGATAGCGCCGCCTTCCTGCTGTCGCAGCGCGCAGAGGGGATCAAGGGCGCGTTGCTCTAGGCCGCCAGGGCCTCCTGCTGCAGCACGGTTTCGCGCAGGAAAGCGGCGAAGCGCTTGGTGGCGACGCTGGCATTGGCGGGCACGACCAGGGCGATGTCGAGATGCGGCAGCTCCGGGAAGCCCTCGTCTTCGCCCAGGCGGCGCCATTCCTTGGGAATCGAGGAAATGCCGAGAATGGTGATCGCCATGCCGGCATTCACGGCCGAATGGATGCCGGGCATGTGGCTCGACGTATAGGCGATGCGCCAGGGTCTGTTCATGGCGTCGAGGGCGGCGAGCGCATCGGGCCGGCAGCGGCAGCCCTCGGGGAACATGGCGAGCGGCAGGGGATCGATCAGCTCCGGCCGATGGTCGCGCGCCGCGCACCAGGCCCTCGGCTCGCGGCGCAGCACTTCGCCGAGCGGGCGGGCAGGGTCCTGGGTGATGATGGCAAGATCGACCTCTCCGCGTTCCAGCATGGGTTCGAGGCGGAAGGAGAGATCGCAGCGCATTTCGAGCTGCACGCGCGGGAAGCGCCGGGAGAAGGCGCCGATCAGCGGCGACACCATCATGTCGACGAAGTCATCCGGCACGGCCAGGCGCACCCGGCCTGCCGCCTCGTCGCCGCCGATGGCGGCGAGCGCCTCATCCTCCAGGCTGAGGATGCGGCGGGCATAGCCGATCAGGATCTCGCCGGCGAAAGTCGGCGTCACCCCCTTGCGCGAGCGTTCCAGCAGGCGCTTGCCGATGCGCGCTTCCATGCGCGAGACGATCACGCTGACGGCGGCCTGCGTCTTGCCCAGCGCTTCGCCGGCGGCCGTGAAGCCGCCGCGATCCATGATGGTGACCAGCGTTTCCAGGCTATCCGTATCGAAATGGCGCATATCCGGCGTTCCATAAGAAAATGAAATCCTGCCATAAGATACATTCGTTTTCGCTTATGTGAAGCGTGACCTATCTTCGCGGCAAGTACGCGTATCAGCCTCCGAGTATGTCATGAGCGACATCGTTTCCGCCCCCCGCCCCACCCCCCTGCCGGCGCTCGATTCCGTTGGCCTGGGCGCCATGATCGCCTCCGTTCTGGCGATTGCCTGGTCGCCCATCCTGATCCGGTTCAGCGATGTCGCGCCGGCCGCCGCCGCCTTCTGGCGGCTGGTGTTCTCTCTGCCGGTGCTGTTCGTCTGGGCCGAGGCGGAAAGGCGGCGGGCCGGCGGCACGAGCATGGCCTCCCTGCTCACGCGCCCGGGCCTGTTGGCGGCGAGCCTCGCCGGCGTGGCTTTTTCAGCCGATCTTGCCTTCTACCATGCCGCCTTGCCGCTGACTTCGGTGGCCAATGCCAGCTTCATTTCGAACCTCGCCCCGGTGGCCTCGGTGGTCGCCGGCTTCGTGCTGCTGCGCGACCGCATCCGGCCGGCGGTGCTGGGAGCGCTCGCCATCGCCCTCGTCGGCGTGGCCATCACCAGCGGCGCCCACCGCACCGGCCTCACCATGGGCAGGGGCGACCTCCTGGCTCTCGGCGCGGCGCTCGCCTATGCCTTCTATCTCGTCGCCCTCCGGGTGGCGCGCAACACGCGCCTGGCCGCCGATGCCTCGCTGGTTTCGACGGTGGTCGCCGCCCTCGGCCTGGTGGCGATCATGCTGGTCGAAGGCGGCACCTTCCTGCCGCAGTCGCCGCAGGGCTGGGCGGTGGTCATCGGCCTCGGCCTGATCTGCCAGGTGCTCGGCCAGGGGCTGAGCGCGGTCGGCATCGGGCGGCTGCCCGCCGGCGTGGTGGCGATCATCCTGCTTTCGCATCCGGTGCTGTCGGCGATCATCGCCTATTTCGTCTTCGGCGAAGCCCTGAGCCTCGACCAGCTCGTCGGCGGCATCCTGATCCTGGCGGCCGTGATGATGACGCGCATCAACATGAAGTGATGGGGCTACGTCCTTTCGCGGACTCGACAGCACATCGAGCCCGGCATAGTTTACCTTGAGGCATGCGAAGCGGTGGGCCGTCGCTTGCCAGTAGGTGATGCATGCGTTTGTTCTTTGCCCTGTCCGCCGTGATGATCCTCGCGCAATTGCCGGCCGCGGCGCAGGCTGCCGCCCCGCAAGAGCTGGAAGACGCGATCTTCGACGACGTCAAATTGTATCGTCCGGCCGACAAGCCGGCCAATGTCATCGTGCTGCTGTCCGATGCCGACGGCTTCGGCAATGACGAGGAAACCCTCGCCGCGGAGTTCCAGCAGCGCGGCGATCTGGTGATCGGCCTGGACTGGCCGACATCGAGACGCACCGCCGGCGGCCGCCATCGCATGACCTGCCCCGAACTCGCCGGCCATATCGAAGACACCACGCTGCGCATCGAACGCGAGCAGGCGATCACCCCCTATGTCACGCCCGTGCTGGCCGGGGCCGGTCTGGGCCGGGATGCCGCGCGCTCCCTGGCCCTGCAGGCGGACAGCCATCGCCTCGCCGGCGTGATCGCGGTGCACACCACCACGATGAAGCCCGATACGATCTCGGCCTGCCTCGTCGACAAGGCGGCCCTCGCCAGCGCCGACGTTTCGGCGGCGACCACCGCCAGTTTTGTGGCGCTGCGTGAAATCGAGGATGGCGACGAGAGTGCCGCCGAAGAGGCGGCGGAGGCCCTGGGCAAGGACGCCGGTCCGCATGGTCCGGGCGATCTGTCCGACCTGCCGCTCTATGTCTCCGAACCCGAGCAGCCCGCCAGCCGCCTCGCCGTGGTGCTGACGGGGGATGGCGGCATGGGCCAGCTCAACGTCGATCTGGCGACGGCGCTGACCCGGCGCGGGGTCGGCGTGGTCTCCATCGATTCCAGGCGCTATTTCTGGGCCAAGCGCGATCCCGACGAAGTCGCCGCCGACCTCAAGCGCATCATCAAGCATTACCGCGCGGCCTGGCCGGTCGAGCGGGTGGCGCTGGTCGGCTATTCCTTCGGCGGCGACGCATTGCCGCTGGTCTATAACCGGCTGTCCAAACGCATCAAGAGCATCGTCGCGGTGGTCTCCCTGCTGTCGATCGCGCCGGTGACGGACATGCGCGTCGAGTTGAGCGACGACGACTATCCCAACGAGATCCCGCTCCTGCCCGAAGCGGCGCGCATCGACGCGCCGAATGTGCAATGCATCTACGGCCAGGACGATCGCATGGCCGCACTGGCCTGTCCGGCCCTGGCCAAGGCCCGTCCGGATTTTGCCATCCTGCGCGAGGCGGGCGGCCATGGCTTCAGCGGCGATGCCGAGCGCCTGGCCGATCTCATCGTGGCGCCGCTGCTGTCTGCCCCGGCGGTGGAGCGCCATGCCCGGGCCGGCGTGAGCGGTAATCACGGGCATTGAGGGCAGGCCTGGGGCGCAGATGTCCTCGTCCATAGGCGCTACTTTGCGATGAGAGTACGCTCTTTACCCTCCCCTGGAGGGGGAGGGTCGGCCTGGAAGGCCGGGGTGGGGTGAAGAAGCTCCGGCTTTGAGGATGAGACGACATCTTCTTGTAAGGAAGTCACCCCACCCCGAGGCTTCGCCTCGACCCTCCCCCTCCAGGGGAGGGTAGAGAGTCCTCGCCTCAGCTCTCCACCTTGATCCGCCCCCCAGCGCCAGTGGTGACCGTGCCCTTCTCGCGCAGATAGACCATCACCTCATTGGCGAGCAGCTTGCCGTCGGTCTCCCCGATCAGCACGCGCCCCCGGCCGATGGCGTCATAGCCGTCGCCGCCCGCCAGCATGAAGTTGTTGGAGGCGACCTTGTAGCGCCTGACAGGATCGAGCGTCTCGCCGTTGACGCTGACCGAGGCGATGCGCGCGCCGACGGGCGCCCTGGTATCCACCACGATGGCCAGGCCCGAAACCTGCGGGAAGCGGCCGGCATAGTTCTGGAGCTGGGAGACGCCGTTTTCGAGCGCGGCCTTGATGTCCGAGCCCTTGAGCTCGACCAGCACGGTGGTGTTGCCGAAGGGGAGTTCGGAAAGGATGTCGCGGCGGGTCAGCCGGGCGCCGGCCGGATAGAGCTTGTTGGCACGGATGCCGCCGCCATTGGTGATGGCGCAATCGGCGCCGGTGCGGGCGCGGATGGCATCGGCGATGAGATCGCCCATGGCGGTTTCCTGGGACCGCACACTGGCGGTGCGGCTGTCGAGCTCGACGGCGGTGGTGGCGATGGTCACGTCGAGTTCGCGCGACAGCTCGGCCTCGAGCTTGTCGACGGCGGCCTGCACCTCAGGATCCGCCTCGACCGACAGGCTGTCATGCACGCGAAAGCTTGGCAGCCAGGCGAGCTTGCGGCTCTTGCCCTCGCCGCTCGCCGTCACCACGAAGTCGATGGCGGTGACGAAATTGCCCTCTTCGTTGGATTCCACCATCACCGTGCGGCCGTCATAGCTGATGGCGAGATCGTGGTCGTGGCCCGTCAGCAGCACGTCGACCAGCCGCGAGCGCACGATCTGGTTGTCCATGTCGCGATCGGTATGGGCGACGCAGACGATGAATTCGGCGCCCTGCTTGCGCAGGATCTCCACCTCGCGCCTCAGCGTCTCCAGTTCGGGCGCGAAGGTAAGGTCGCCGCTCTGCGACATATGCGGCGTCGCCGCCAAAGCGAGGCCGGTGACGCCGACCTTGATGTCGCCGAGCTCGTGGATCGAATTGTCCTTCATGCCGGGGATGGGGCTGCCGTCGGCCCGGCGCATATTGGCGGCGTAGAAGGGAAAGTTCGCCTCGGCCATGCGCTTGAAATAGACCTCCGTGCCGAAGTCGAACTCGTGATTGCCGGGCACGAAGATGTCGGGCCGGATCATGTTGGTGAGGGCGACGATGTGCTCGCCCTGGTCGAAGCCCGACATCAGCGAGGGCGAGAAGCAATCGCCGGCATGGCAGAACAGCATCGGCACGCCGCGGGCGCGCTCGGCCTTGACCACGGCCGCGAGCTTGGCAAAGCCGCCGCGGCCCTTGGTGTCGCCGGCCTTGTAGATGTCGTTGACGAGCAGCAGCGAGAAGGTGGTGCCGGCCGGCGCCGCCTCGGCGGTCTCGGCAGCGCCCGACAGCATGGTGACGGAAAAGCCGGCGGCAAGGCCGAGGCCCAGCGTCTGGCGGCGATTGAGACGAGGCATGGCGGGCATTCCGAAAGGCGGTGGAGGAGGGAGGGTTCCACAGGGATGTGACGGAGGCAAGTCGGGATGGGGTGGAAGGAGTGGGGGATTGGGGGCAGTCAGCTATCGAAGGGGGAGAGGGGGGCGGCACATCGGAATGACTACTTTGCGCCCCCTTCGGCCGTTCAGAACATTTCGCGATGTCCAAAAAGCTGCCATTCGGCTTAAGCGGACTTTTTGAGGGACTCGGGCAGGTCGTTTCCCTACACGACATCTTTTGTCGTATTCTAGGGACTTTGGGCGTCCATGAGGTTCAGGCGGTCGAAGAAGACGCGGTTGCGTCGCTTAGCATCGGCAAGAAGCCGCCCGTAGTCGATGACCTCGAAGTAGATTCCGAAGGTCCGGTGATATCCGTAATAGGACCGCTGATCCGGGGTGGGCATCGCGTCCGACATCTTCAGCTCGGCGTGCATGCTCGGCGTGATGTCGCAGACGACGTAGGCGAAAGCGGGGATTTTGTCCCCCGCAACCGACAACGATCGTCCGTTGTCATCCTTGAACTGGCCACCGCGAATGAGTTGTATTTGCTCGAACACTTGTCTGAGCGGATTATCGTCGCCGGTGTAATCGTCTCGCTGCGGTCGCTTGAACTCTATGACGGTGATGCTGACAAGCGGCATACCGTCGTCGAGCTTCTCGGAAAATGCGATCTTCCGGTCGAAGATGAAAAGGTCCGGCCGCTTGCGCGATTCCGAGGTGAAATCGGTGTGGGAGTTGAGAGGCCGGTCGGAAGCAATGAACGAATGGAAGTTGAGGCGCTCGTCGATGATCCAAAGATTTTGCTGCGAATAGAGGATATCCTGGTCCGTCGCTCTCATTGGGAACAGGATATTGTGCACCGCCTCCTCGAGCGGGTACTTGCCCGTCCGCTTGTCATTGGAGAGCGCCTTCTCCAACAGCTCGATGATGATCTTGCGATGGGATACGTACTGGGCGAGAGCCGAGACGCCGAGTTCGTTTGAACGCTCCATGAACTCCGATAGGCGCTGACGGTACCCTTCGTAGTCCTCCTGCTTGGCCGCCTCGGTCAGTATGCGGGATCCTTCCCTTTTCAGGCTGACCTCGCGTTGATGGAGTTCTCGATGGAGCGCCAACTCCATGTCCATTTTAGAGGCGTTCGGCGAGATCGAGCCGATGAACTCATCCAAGTAACGAAGGAGGGGTTTATACTGCGGCGCTTCCGTTCGAACGTAATTCCGGACCCGCTTGGCTTTTGCGGTGTTGAGACCCTCGATCAGTTCGGCGAGGTCCCGTTGCACGAATGCGAGGCATTCCGTCCGGATGTCGGACCGTCGGAGGTCTTCGACTTGAAGCAGATCGCCTTGCCCGTCCTCTGGTTCCTCGCGCATGTCAAAGTCAGTGCGGAAATTGTTGACCCTGTCGTTGAGATAGTTCCCTTGGACCACCGCGAGGTAGACGAAACTGGCTCCCCCCTCGTCCTGCAGGCGCCCGATGAAGTTGGGAATGAACTGGTCGAGCCTTTCGGTGATCACGGCGCGGGAGTTTGCCGCGTAGATCAGGCGATGTTTCGATGCGCGAGGCGAGTGGAGGCGGAACCCATCGATGCGGAAATTCCGCCCGGCTATCTCAAAGTTCCCGCTGTGCCCGCCGCGCTTGAAGTTGTCGTCGAACACTTTGTTGAGGGACAGCTTGGTTCCACCGTCATGAAGCTCGACCGCGGGGCATTCCGGCTGCATCAGGACGAGGATGAAATGCTCGGCTAGTCGCTGCGCCAGTATCTCGATGTCGGCCGGGCATTCCTCGCGGTAGGGCGAAAGGAAGCCTCCGAGTCTGACCGTGGTTCCCGGCACACCGCTACCGGTCTGCGTCGCGCTGGCCGCGTCGGGGTCGTAGTCGAAGCCGAACTCGAAATCCCGCAGCCAGTGACTTGGCTCGTCATAGCCGTCCTGGGCTTGAAAAGTCGTTCTGACGTGGACTGTCTCGAAAGCCTTGAGCCACATGAACCGGCCGAGGCCTTTCCCGCCTCGTTCATACTTATGTTCAGAATACGCCGTGTTGAATGAGTCGAAGTTCTCGTCGGTGAAGCCGATGCCGGTATCGCGGATCTCGAAGCCGACGATAGGAGCATTGTCCTCACCGACGAGATCTTCGTCCCGCTCGACGACGATCGTGACACAATGCCGCCTGTCGGACTTCGCGTCCTGGATTGCTTGAAAGGAGTTCATCACCGCCTCGAAAAGCGGAAGTAGCGCCTTCCACCTCGGAAGCTGTGTCTGCCGGATCTGCCCCCGGAGGTTAGTTCGAAGCATTCCTGGTTGCAGGGCGATAATTTGGTTCATTGGGTCCGGCCTATCTGCATCTTGATCCGGTAGTGCTTCGCGTACTGGTCGTAAGGCGCAACGCGATACTAGCACCACTCCAAAACAGTTCTAGCTGGGAAGCGGTAGTAGGTAATTTCAGACTTTCACAGCTTGAATTTCTCTAAGTTTTCGGCCTAACTAACGATAGGCTTGCGGACAGATTCTTCTATCATGTTTCGTGATAGGTGGAAAAGTTGCTGGGGTGGATTGCCCACCTGCGGTCTCTACAATTTATCAATGTCTCTCCGTGCTTAGGAGTGTCCGCAAGCCGTCTTCCTTCGGGGATTTCCGTGACAAGTTCTACCCTTAAGACCCTCCAGGCCGTCCAGACTCTGCACGGCTTCGCCGCCTTTCTTGGAGTAAGTCCGAAGGCACTGGGGCATGCCATCCACGGTATTCCTGAAGCCAGCAAATACACTAAGTTCGAAATTGCAAAAAAGAGCGGAGGCAAACGCGAGATTTGTGCGCCTGTCTCCCATCTGAAACGCATTCAGCGGCGGCTGGCCAACAGGCTTAAAGAGATTGAAACAGTACTCGAGGGCGAGCTCACCACGGATGAGCATGTGCTTTCGCATGGGTTCAAACCAACTCTCTCTATCGCAACAAACGCTCGAGCGCACAAAGGTCGACGCTGGGTGTTCAATATGGACCTCGCCAACTTCTTCCCAAGCATCAATTTCGGGCGCGTCTACGGCTTCTTCCTGAAAAATTCCCGATACGGGGTCAGTAAGACAGTCGCCACACTGATCGCCCAGATAGCCTGCTACGAGAACCGGCTACCGCAGGGTAGCCCGTCTTCGCCCGTGATATCCAACATTGTCGCGCATATCCTCGACATACGGCTGCATAAACTGGCCGCGTCCCTGAACTGCACGTACACCCGCTATGTTGATGACTTGACCTTTTCGACGAATGAAAAAGGGTTTCCGGGCGCTCTCGCCGCGAGGTCACACGACCAAGATAATGCTTGGAAAATTGGAAAAAAACTCAAGAGAATCATCAAGCAAAGCGGCTTTGAAATTAATCCAAAGAAGACCCGAATGCAGTATCGCATTTCCCGTCAGGACGTCACGGGGCTTGTTGTTAATGAGAAGGTGAACATCCGCGCTGAATACTCTCGGATGGCGCGCGCTATGTGCCACCAATTATGGACAAAGGGCGCGGCTTTCCAGAAGAACGGGAAGCTGAAATTGGTGAAAACTCCGGAGCAAGTTCGGGGCATAATGAATTTCGTTTATCATATTAAGGAGCGCGAAGAGGTCCGGCAAGCTGATGGCGCCGAGTTTGACCCGAGCGTACCTCTGCCCGGTTACGCATGCACCTATGCCAAGCTCTTGGACTATCTCTCATTCTGGGGTACTGACAAACCTACTGTCCTTTGTGAGGGTAAGACAGATAACATTTACATCAAGTGCGCCGTCGAGAGCCTTGCGACTAGTTTCCCTACACTGATCGAGTCAAACGGCGGCGTGATCAAGCCCGCAGTACGATTTTTCAATCGAAGCGATGTGAAAGACACAAAAGACAGTCTCACATGGAAGCTACAAAAGCTGGGTGGTGGCGTGACCGAGCTGAGCAATTTCCTGGGGGAGTATCGCGACCGGATAAACGACTTCAAACATGGCGGAACGCATCCCCTGATTATCGTCGTTGACAATGACCAGGAATCGAAGGGACTGTTTAGTCACATCAAGAATATAACCAAGTCCGCGACGCCTGTGGACGGTTCAGAGCCATTTTACTATATTTACGCCAATCTTTACGTTGTCGCCATTCCGAAAATTGACGATAAAGATATGTATATTGAGCGACTTTTCTCCGAAAAAATTTTAAAGAAAACCCTTGGTGGCAAGAAATTCGACGTTACTGGCAAGAAAAACAAAAGCACTCATTATTTCAAAAACGATTTTGCTAAAACGATTATTAAGAAAGGCAAAACAAAGGTCGACTTTAAACGATTTATGCCGCTTTTGCAACGGATAGCCGCTGTTAAGGCTGACTATGCAGCGCGGATTAAGACTGTCCCTTAGCTGGAATCCACCGTACAATCGTAATTGCTGGCATGGGCTGAATGCGATGATGTCCGGAGAAATATATCACCGCAGATTGGATGCTCCAGGAAACACTAATCGCTGTACTTACTTGTACGAAACCCTCAAAAAAACATCTGACCGTAAGGATCTCCCATTAGAGCCTAGCCTACATTGGCACGAGACGCGGTAATATGCTTCTCACAACCACCATCCCCATCTGCGACGGCGGCTTTTTTGGTGTGAGATTCTCAAGGCAGACAGTCCACTACCGTCCCCAATTGAGTCGTTTCGAGGCTCGCGTCCAAATCGTCGTTCCAGAGGGTGAATTGGTATGGCGGCAACGGCCTCTTCTTTAATCGCAGCTTGCCGATCCTACAAAGGCTCGAAACGGAAGCCCTTCTCCTTGCGTGAGATCCGGCCGACGCCGGGTGAGTCGAGATGGGCCCCTGCAATACAATAGCCATTGTCGGCGGCCAGGGCCATGAGGTGCATGCGGCTTGCGCGCGCCTGTTCCTGGTCGGCGTCGAACTCCCAGGTCAGCTCCGGCCTGTCGAATTGAAGCGATGGCACGTGGATCGTGTCACCCCAGATCAGGATCGTCTCGCCCCCGCTGGTGACGCGAAAACAAGTATGGCCGGCCTCGTGGCCCGGCGCGGCCAGGGCCTCGACATCAGCCCCCAGGAATTGCCCCGGTTCGAAGGGTTCCGCTCTCTCGTGGAACCGCTGGAGTCTGGCTTCGTCCCGGAACAGCCCGAGTTCCGCCCGGGGTACGAAGAGACGGGAGAGGTTCGGGAAGGCATCCTCGCCATTGGGCAGAATGAGCCCGTGAATATGATCGAGATGCGTGTGGGTAAAGGCGACGGTCCGGATCCGGCCGGCGGCGATACCCGCCTCGCGCAGGGCCTGGGGCAGGAAGCCCATGCTCGGGTGCCAGGCGTTCGATGATCCGCTGTCGATCAGCGTAACCGCCTCGCCGTCATCGATGGCGAAGGCGTTGACCGAGAGCCTCAGTCCGCCCTCGACGAGATGAAGCTGTGGCGGCAGGTCGGGGCCGAAGGGGCGGTCGCCCGGCTGGCGCAACCGGGTGACGGGCATGTCGACATAGCCGTCCCGGAGAGAAATCAACGTCATGCGACCGAATTCATAGGCGGCATGATGCTCGCCGGCGGCAACACGCTTCATCGATGTCTCCTATGAAGGTTGTACTCTCGCGTAGCGCCGGGCGTTACGCCGCGAGACGATGGAAGGCCGTTCCAGCCGTGCCAGGGAGCCTATGGATGGGCCCAGGCCGATGCTTCGCCCTACTTCTTCAACCTCTCCAAAATCGCCCGCGCCACCGGCTCGTAATTTCCGTCGAAATGATGCCCGCCCGGGCGTTCCACCAGCGTGGCCTTGCTCATTTCGGGGAAGACGCAGGCGGTGCCGTTCTCGACCACTTCCTCCTTGCCGTAGAAGCACATGGTCTTCTCGAAGGGCAGGCCGGGCAGATAGGGCTTGAGGTCGACGTCCGAGGAGGAGGCGACGCCGAGCCAGCCGGAGACGGAGATCTCGAAATCGGCGGTCGGCTCCAGGCCCAGCATGGCGAGGAGGTTGATCTTCTTCTGCATGGGCGGCGGCAGCTTCTGCCAGACGAAGGGGATCACGTCCGCGCCCAGGGAATAGCCGATCACGGCGACGCGCTTGGCGCCCCACAGCTTGGTGTAATAGCCGATGATGCGGGTGAGGTCGCCGGCGATGACATCGGGCTCCTTGGTGCTCCAGAAATAGCGCAGCGAATCGACCCCCACCACGGCGACGCCTTCCTTCTGCAGGATCTCGCCGATGGTCTTGTCGATGTCGCGCCAGCCGCCGTCACCGGAGATGAAGATGGCAAGGCCCGTCGGCGGGCCGGAGGCCGGCAGCTCCACCAGAGGAAGGTCGCTGAGTTCCTGGTTGGGCGGCGCGCCCATCTCGACGGCGGCTTTCACCACGGCATCGACAACGGCGTCAGCCCCGCCGTCGGCGAAGACCGACTGGGCATCCTTGGTGCCGGCGACGAAGGCCTGCGTCGTCGGATCGGGGGCGGAAGCGCCGACATAGGTCCAGCGTCCCGGCACCTTGGCGAGCGGCTTGTACTGCCATTTGCCGTCGGCGGCCTTGGAGACCGGCGCGCCTTCGCACATGCGCAGCTTGGAGGCCATCTCGTCGGAAAAGCCGGTCGAGACGGCTCCGGCGGCGGTGTTTTCCGGGGCCTGGGCAAGATTGATGTAGGCGAAGGTGCCGCCGAGCGTGCCGAGGCCGACGACCACCGGCCAGCGCCAGGTCTGCATGCCCAGTTGGCGCTGGGCCTCGCGGGCCGAGTCCTCGATGTCGCCGAAGGCATAGTGGCAATCTTCCTCGTCGCCCTTGGCGAGGCCGTCGATGAAGGCCTGGCTGTCGATCAGCATCACGGCCGCGCCCTGGTCCACCAATTTGTCGGCCACGGCGCGGTAGGCCGGCGTGAGCCCGTCCTTGTCGGACAGCAAGGCGACGAATTTGGTGGGTTCCTCCTCGGGGGCGAGCACCGTGACGGTGCCGAGGACCTCCTCCTGCACCTTGACCTCACGCGGGGCCGACAGCGCCGATGCCGTGGAGGCCAGCAGGGCGAAACAGAACAAGGCGATGCGGCGCATCAACTGGCCTCCTCGGGCAAAGCGCGTCTCGGGCTCGAAGCGATCAAGCCGGTAACATCCATGAGAATCTGCGGTAGGGCCAGTCCCCGGGGAAGGCAAGATATTTCGGTCGCCAATCCGGCTTGAACTTGTCCTTATAGGCTCTGAGGCCTTCGAAATTGTAGAAGCGGTCGCCGCGCTTGTAGACGAAGGAGCCGATGCGGCTCCACAGCGACGCCAGGCGATGGCGCGCCAGGCCTGACAGTGGTGCCATGCCGAGATTGAACCAGGCAAAGCCCTCGCTTTTGGCCTGGGCCAGAAGGCCGATGAACAACAGGTCCATCATGCCGGCCGGGCCTTGCGGCAGATAGCGCATCAGGTCGACCGTATATTCCTGCTTGTCGGCGCCGCGCCAGATATTGGCGAAGGCGACGATGCGGCCGTCCTGGCGGATCACGGCCTGGTCGTAGCGCCTGATATAGTCTGAGGACCAGAAGCCGAGCGAAAAGCCCTTTTCCTTGTTGCCCTTCTCCTCGAGCCAGGCGTCCGAGACCGCCTGGAGCTCGTCGAGGACGGCGTCGACTTCGGCGGCCGGCACGATCTCGAAGGAGGCGCCGGAGCGCTCGGCCTTGGCGCGGGCCTGGCGCAGGCGGCGGCCCTCGCTGCCTTCGAGCGTGAACTTTTCGAGGTCGACCCAGGCTTCCTCGCCGAGCTTGGCGAGCGAAAAGCCGGCGTCGAGATAAGCAGGCAGATGGCCGGTGGTGACCTGGTAGAACACCGGCGTGCCGCCATTGCGGTCCACCAGTTCCTTGAAGCGCCAGACCATGGCGTCGACCTCGTCCTCGGGCGCGACGGGATCGCCCATGGCGATCCAGCTTCGCCCCTGCACGCCATACATGGTGAAGCCCTTGCCGCTGGCCGACAACAGGAAGCGCTTGTCGCCGAGCAGGGCCAGATGCGCATCCGAGCGGGTGGAATCGCTGATCAGGGGCACCAGCGTTTCCAGTTCCTCGGGCGTCGCCGGATCGAAGGCGGCGCGGCTGGGATGCATCAGGATATAGGCAGCGATGCCGATGGCGACCACGGCCATGGCCAGCGTCGCGCGCAGGAAGCGCGGGGCATCGGCGTTGTAGGCGAAATCCCACCACAATTTGTGCTGGTAGTCGACATTGGCATAGACGAAGAAGCCGAGCCAGACGGTTGCGCCCACCGCCACGAGACAGGCGATGATCCATTCGAAGGAAGGCCGCACCGAGAACAGATCGGCCTGCCGATAGAACTCGTCCCTGTAGAGCACCAGCAGCCCGGCGACGATGCTGCAGATGATGGCCTCCTCGATATCGAGACCCTTGAACAAAGCGGAGACGGCGCCCGCGATCAGCAGCAAGACGGCCAGCCGCTGGGCATTGGCCATGCGCCGCACCAGGCCATAGGAGACGATCAGCAGCACGAGGCCGGCGATGCTGGCTGCGAGCTGCGAGACCTCCAGGAAGGGCAGCGGCACCAGATCGCTCAGGATATCGATGCGATAATGTTCTTCGGGGGTGGCGCTGGAGAACAGCAGGATGACGCCGCCGATGAACACCGCGACGCTGGCGATGCGCGGGATGATCGGCCGGGCGATCGCATGCACCGTCTTGGCGATCCGGCCCACCGAATGCTGGCGCTGGCGGATTTCATAGGCGCCGAACAGCACGCAGGCGATGGCGAAGGGAATGACGTAGTAGACCAGCCGGAACAGGATCAGCGAGACCAGCATGTCCGCGGCGGGAATCTGCGGCTGGGCCAGGATCAGCGTGGTCTCGAACACGCCAACGCCGCCCGGCACATGGCTGATGACGCCGAGCACGGTGGCGATGGCGAACACCACCAGGAAGCTGACGAAACCGGCGTCCGGACCGGCCGGCATGATCAGCCAGAGCGCGCCGGCGGCGGCCACCGTATCCAGCAGGCCGACCAGGATGGCCCCGAGCGTCGCCTGCGGGCCGGGCAGGGGCATGGTGTGCTCGCCGATGCTGATCGTCCGCGGGCGAAGGGCCGAGATGATCAGCCAGAGCGCGACGCCGCCGATCACGGTGAGGCCGATGGCGAGGTTGAGGCCGGGCGCAAGCCCATCCAGGGGCGCCAGCACGGAGGGCTGGAACAAGAGGCAGACCGCGGCGACGGTGGCGATGCCGAGCCAGAAGGTCAGCGTCGTCAGGGCGCCCACGGCCAGGATCTGGCTCGGTTTCAGGCCATGGGCCTGGTAGAGGCGCCAGCGCACGGCACCGCCGGTCAGCACGCCGAAGCCGAGCGTATAGGTGAAGGCGTGGCTGATGAAGGAAGTGAAGGCGATCGCCGGCAAGGGCACCTGCCGCGCGCCGACATGGCGCAGGGCCAGCAGGTCATAGCCGATCAGGGCGCCATAGGAGAGCGCGGTGGCGACGAAGGCGAGCGCAACCTGGCTCCAGGCGATGCGGGACACCGCATTGCTCACCTCGGACCAGGTGATGCCGGCGAAAATCTGGTAGAGCGCAGCCGCGGCGATGGTGAAGACCACCAGCCCGACCAGCAGGCCGGCCTTGCTCCAGTCGATGTGCTTGAGCAGGCCGGTCTTCGGGCGCTCAGCCGTTGGGATGGCGGCCGCCGAGACCTTGGGGCCGTCGTCGCGCGCCACAGCGCGGTCGAGCGAGCCCACCACTTCAGCCATGCCTTGTTCCCGTTTCAATGCGATTGTCCCAGCTACTGAATCGTTTCTATACGATCAGAGCCTCCTGTCAGCAGTAGAACGGGTTCGAAGTGGCCACCGTGCCCGGTATCCACTCCTGAATTGTTCAGTCTAAGATCAGGAGACGGGCCGTTCATGCTGACAGAAGATGGCATTCCAACGGCAGTCGCGTGAAATATGGGTCACAATCCGGCCATCGCCTCGGGGGGAATGATGGCGCCGCGATGGGTGATCACGCGCGCGGCGAGCCGGTGGCCCTGCAGCGCCGCCTCCTCGTTGGAGCGCTCACGCCGGCGGGCGGCAAGATAGCCGGCGTTGAAGCTGTCGCCGGCGGCGGTGGTGTCGACGGGCGAGACCGCTTGCGGCACCGGAACGTGGCCATCGATGCCGTCCCGGCGCAGGAAGGCGCCGTTGGTGCCGTCCTTCACCGCGATTTCGCCGATGCCATGGTCGGCCAGGCGCGTGAGCGTGTCCTGCGGCGTGGCATCGCCCCACAGCGCCTGCTCGTCGTCGAAGGTAGGCAGCATGATGTCCACCAAGGGCAGGAAACGGCTGAAAGCCTGCCGGGCCCGGGCGGGATCGCCACCCCAGCCGCGCGGGCGGTAATTGCCGTCGAAGGCGATGCTGGCGCCAGCAGCCTTGGCGCGTTTCAGGACGGCATCGAAACGCTCGAGGCCCGCAGATGTATAGAGCGACAGCGTAATCCCGGAGAAATAGACGATCGCGGCGGTTTCGATACGGGCGATCAGCGCCTCGGCCTCGGCGAGCTCGAACAGGCTGCGGGCCGGCGCGCTGTCGCGCCAGTAATAGAAGCGTCGCTCGCCCTTGGCATCGGTCTCGATGACATAGAGCCCCGGCACGCGGCCGGCCAGGCGCGGCACGCCGGCCATGCCGACCTTCTCGCCGACGGCGAGGTCCGAGATCGCCTGGGAATAGGGGTCGTCCCCCAGCGCCGTGGCATAGGCGACGTCGAGCCCGAGGCGGGCCGCATAGACGGCGGTGTTGAAGGTATCGCCGCCATAGCCCAGGGACATGCCGTCCCCGCGGCGCGACAGTTCCACCATGCATTCGCCGATGGCGACGAGATCAGTCATATCGTTTTCCTTGCGGATTGCGGGGCGGCGGCCAAAGCGTTTTGCGATTAGACGGAATCGCCTGGAACCGCAAAGCCGCAATCGCCAATCCGTTGGCTTGGCTGGGGCTTACATGCCCGTTCCCGGATTGGCGCTGAGGAACTCGCCCATCCGTGCCAAAGCCCGCCTGATGTTCTCGGCTGAGTTGGCGTAGGACAGCCGGATATAGCCCTCGCCATATACGCCGAAATCGGGCCCGCCGATGGTGGCGACGCCGGCCTTCTCCAGAAGGGCGGAGGCGAGGGGCTTGGCCTTCCAGCCGGTCGCCCGGATGTTGGGGAAGGCATAGAAGGCGCCCTTCGGCACCACGGAGCTGACGCCGGGCAGGCCGTTGAGGCCATCCACCACGATCTTCCGGCGCCGGTCGAACTCGGCGACCATGGCATGCACCGCATCCTGCGGGCCGGTGAGGGCGGCAAGCCCGGCCCATTGCGCGCTGGCATTGACGCAGGAATAGGAATTGACCGCCAGCTTGCGGGCGGCATCCCCCCAAAGCTTCGGCCAGAGCGAGAAGCCCATGCGCCAGCCCGTCATGGCGTAGGTCTTGGACCAGCCGTCGAGCAGGATCAGGCGGTCGCGGATGGAGGGATAGGTCAGCAGCGAGACATGCTGCAGGCCGTCATAGCTCATCTGGCTGTAGATCTCGTCGGAGAGGATGGCGACATGGGGATGGGCCTCCAGCCCCTTCACCAGCGCATCGATCTCGGCCTTGGGCGTGACGCCGCCGGTGGGGTTGGCCGGCGAATTGAGAATGAGAAGGCGGGTGCGCGGCGTGATCAGCGCCAGCGTCTCGGCGGCCGAGAAGGCAAAGCCGTTCTCCTCGCGGATCGGCACCGGCACCGGCGTGGCACCGGTGAACTCGATCATCGAGCGATAGATCGGAAAGCCGGGATCGGGATAGAGGATCTCCGCGCCGGGCTCGCCGAACATCAGGATGGCCATGAACATGGTGACCTTGCCGCCGGGCACCACGATGACCTCGTCGGGCGAGACGGCAACGCCGGTGCGGTGCTCGACATCGGCGGCGACAGCTTCGCGCAGCGGCAGGATGCCCGTGGCCGGCGTATAGCCATGATGACCGTCGCGCAGCGCCTTGATGGCGGCCTCGACGATATGGTCAGGTGTGGGAAAATCAGGCTGGCCGATGCCCAGATTGATGATGTCGCGCCCCTCGCGTGCCAGATCCGTGGCCCTGGCGAGGACAGCGAAGGCGTTCTCCTCGCCGATGCGGGAAAAGGCGGGAACGAGATCGGGCATTTGGGTCATTCCATTGCGGCGGGATGTCGGCTGAACTGCATTGCTAGCACCAGAATCACGAAACTGGGAATCGGCAATCGGCCGCATGAGCTTTGCCGTTGCGAATAGTCTGACAAAAGTGTTAACTCGTGAAGTAGAGCGTAAATGCTGTCCGCGGTAGAGCGCGGGCGGGGCACGAAAGACAGGGAGGCTTGCCATGGCTGACACCAATAACAAGACGAGAAGATTGCGGTCGCAAGCCTGGTACGACAATCCGGACAATCCGGGTATGACCGCGCTCTATATCGAACGCCAGCTCAATTTCGGCCTGACCCGCAAGGAATTGCAGTCGGGCAAGCCGATCATCGGCATCGCCCAGACCGGCTCGGACCTTTCCCCCTGCAACCGCCATCATCTCGTGCTCGCCGAGCGCGTGCGCGAGGGCATCCGTGAGGCGGGCGGCATCGCCTTCGAATTTCCGGTGCATCCGATCCAGGAGACCGGCAAGCGTCCCGGCGCCGCGCTCGACCGCAACCTGGCTTATCTCGGCCTGGTCGAATTGCTCTACGGCTATCCGATCGATGGCGTGGTGCTGACCATCGGCTGCGACAAGACCACGCCTGCCTGCCTGATGGCGGCGGCCACCGTGAACATCCCGGCCATCGCCCTGTCGGTCGGCCCGATGCTCAACGGCTGGTGGCATGGCGAGCGCACCGGTTCGGGCACGGTCGTCTGGAAGGCGCGCGAGATGCTCGCCACCGGCGAGATCGACTATGAGAACTTCATGGACATGGTGGCCTCTTCGGCCCCCTCGACCGGCTATTGCAACACCATGGGCACCGCGACCACCATGAACTCGCTGGCCGAGGCGCTCGGCATGCAGCTTCCCGGTTCGGCCGCCATTCCCGCGCCCTATCGCGAACGCCAGCAGATTTCCTACGAGACCGGCAAGCGCATCGTCGACATGGTGCATGAGGACCTTAAGCCCTCCGACATCATGACGCGCGAGGCCTTCGAAAACGTCATCGTGGTCAATTCGGCCATCGGCGGTTCCACCAATGCGCCGATCCACATCAACGCCATCGCCCGCCATATCGGGGTCGAGCTCGACATCCGCGACTGGCAGACCGTCGGCCACAAGGTGCCGCTGCTGGTGAACCTGCAGCCGGCCGGCAAATATCTCGGCGAGGACTACCAGCATGCCGGCGGTGTGCCGGCGGTGGTCAACGAACTGATGAAGCACAAACTCATCCACGAGAATGCGCTCACCGTGAACGGCAAGTCGATCGGCGAAAACTGCAAGGACGCCAAGATCGAGCTGCCCGACGTGATCCGCAGCTTCGACACCGCGCTGGTGCAGGATGCCGGCTTCATCGTGCTCTCGGGCAATTTGTTCGATTCGGCGATCATGAAGACCAGCGTGATCTCCAAGGAATTCCACGACCGCTATCTCGCAGATCCCAAGAACCCCGGCGCCTTCGAGGGGCGGGCCATCGTGTTCGAAGGGCCCGAGGACTACCACCACCGCATCGAGGATCCGGCTCTCGGCATCGACGAACACTGCATGCTGTTCATCCGCGGCACCGGGCCGATCGGCTATCCCGGCGCGGCGGAGGTGGTGAACATGCAGCCGCCGGCCGCGCTGATCAAGCGCGGCATCACCTCGCTGCCCTGCATCGGCGACGGGCGCCAGTCGGGCACCTCGGGCTCGCCCTCCATCCTCAACGCCTCGCCGGAAGCAGCCGCGGGCGGCGGTCTCGCGATCCTGCAGACTGGCGATAGGGTGCGCATCGACCTCAACAAGGGCGAGGCCAACATCCTGATCTCCGACGAGGAACTGGCCAAGCGTCGGGCCGATCTCGCCGCGGCGGGTGGTTTTCACTATGCGCCGAGCCAGACGCCCTGGCAGGAAATCCAGCGCGCCATGGTGGATCAACTCGGCGACGGTATGGTGCTCAAGCCTGCTGTCAAGTATCAGAGGGTCGCCCAGACCTATGGCATCCCCCGCGACAATCACTAGTTGGTGACAAAGTGTCACCGACATGATTTTGACGGGATGCTCGCATAGAAGACGGGGCCGGTCGTTGCCGGCCCTTCCCAAGTGGGTTCCTCCTGATCGAGCCACAGGCTCGATCAGGAGGAACCCACGGGATTTCAAACGCTTGCGGAATTTCCCGATATTGCTCATCCGTGAGTAATATCGGGAAATTTCGCTTGGACCTGCCAGGACCCGTGCCATGACCTTGAAACGCCTTGCCGCTCCCCTTGCCGCCGGATTGCTCCTGACGGTTGCCGTGGGTGGCAGCGCTCAGGCTGGCCTGTTCGATTTCCTGTTCCGGCCCCGCCAGGAATCGCGGCCGGCGCCAGCACCCGTGCCGCAGCAACAGCAACAGCAGCAACGCGCTCGTCCGGCACCCGCGCCCGTGGTCAGCGCGCCCAAGGCGCGGGGCTACTGCGTGCGCACTTGTGACGGCTATTATTTCGCCACCGGCTTCATCCGCTCCCAGCGCGACGAGGACATGCAGAGCTCGATGTGCGAAGCCTCGTGCTCGGGCGGCCAGATGGTGCTCTACAAGGCCAGCGGTTCCAATGATGGCAGCAATGGCAACACCAAGCCGGCGATCGAATCGGCCGTCGACAGTGCAGGCGCGCTCTACACCGCGCTGCCCACCGCTTATGCCTTCCGCGACAGCGAAAACCCGGCCTGTACCTGCCAGTCCAATGCGCGTGGCCTGCCGCAGATCCCGATCTCGGTCGATCCCACTTTGCGCAATGGCGACATCGTGGTGATGCCGGATGGCCTCAAGGTGTTCCGCGGCGCTGGCAATGTGCCTCACCCCGATACGGATTTCAGCTCGGTCGCCTCCTCCAAGGCCCTGTCCGGCGTAGTGCGCCAGCAGGTGCTTTCGCTTGAACAACGCATCGCGCCGCCGCAATAATGCGATCATCTGATCATTTGATCGTTGGGATGATGGATCGGAATCGGCACGGGCCGCTTTCCTGATCGCATAGGCGCGAAGGACATTCGATGGACTTGTCGACTTGGAAGGGCGTGCCGCGCCCGGAGCGCGTCGTGCTCGATGGACGTTATACCCGCTTGGAGCCACTCGATCCGACGCTCCACGGCGCCGATCTCCTGCATTCGGCCCAGGAGCCGGGGGCCGACGGGCGCTTCCGTTACCTGTTCGAGGGCGTACCGGGGAATGCCGCCGACTTCTCGGCTTGGCTCGACAAAGCGTCCTCGACGGCGGATCCGATGTTCTTTGCGGTGATCGACAGAGCGAGCGGCAAGGCCGAGGGCCGACAGGCCCTGATGCGGATCGAGCCCGTGCACGGCGTCATCGAGATCGGCAGCATTCTCTGGGGGCCCGCGATCGCCCGCACGCGGGTGACAACGGAAGCTCTCTATCTCTTCGCCCGCCATGCCTTCGAGACGCTTGGCTATCGGCGCTTCGAATGGAAGTGCCATAATCTCAACGAACCGTCCAAGCGGGCGGCGACGCGCTTCGGCTTCACCTTCGAGGGCGTCTTCCGCCAGCATATGGTGGCCAAGGGCCAAAACCGCGATACTGCCTGGTTCTCGATCATCGACGGCGAATGGCCACGTCTCAAGGCGGGCTACGAAGCCTGGCTGGATCCAGCCAATTTTGACGCTCAAGGTCAGCAGAAGAGCAAGCTGAGCTTCGGCTGAACGCTTGCCGGGCGAAAACGGGCCGATTCAAAATCGGGTTCCTTGGTCTTTACGGTAGATCCGAGTCCGTTCCAGCTTCGATTTCTTCGTCACGATTGCGCAGGGGATTGACGTCGTGCACCAGGCGGGCTGCGGTCGCGAGAGCGGTCATCGCCCTCTTCTTCACCTCCGGGGGTAAGCCGGTCTGGTCGAACGCCTTGTCCATGCTGCGGATCCAGATGTCGCGCGTCTCGGCTGTCACAGCCACATGGGCATGGATGGCCCTCACATCCGAATGGCCGTGAAATTCGACATAGAGACGCGGTCCCCCGAAGAAGCCCATCAGGAAGCGGGTCTGCTCGACGCGGGAATGAGCGACGCCATGGCCGTCGAGATGCAGCATGTGGAGTGCGGCCGCCGCCGGATCCTGCTCGACGATGTCGTAAAACAAATCCACAAGCCGGGAGATACCGTCTTCGCCGCCCAATTGCCGGTAAATGGAGGGACGCTGCTGTTGCATCGTTTCGACCTGTCGAGCGCTGCACGGGTTGCGTCGACATCGTGATGGCAATGTGCCGGCTCGGCAATCTGCCATCACGTCGCGGTTGGCAAGGGCCGGAAGTTCGCCTCCAGCTCCTTGCAGCGTTCCTGGCGCCTCGCAGCGATGGGATTGGGCTCAGCCAATCCGCATCGAGAGTTCGACATCCTCGCCGAAGGGGGTCGACAGATAGCCTCGGGCCGGCGAGCGCACGCGGGCGAGATAGTCGGGGCTGTAGTCGGCATTGTCGGCGACGATGAGGGCGCCAGGCCTGAGCCGGCTTTCCAGCAGATCGAGGATCTCGGGGTAGAGGGCCTTGGCGCCGTCGAGCAGGACCAGATCGATCGCCTCCGGCAGGCCGGTGCTCAGCGTACGCAGTGCGTCTCCCTCCCGGATTTCGACGAGATCGAGAAGACCGCCGGCGGCAAGGTTTTGCCGGGCCCGTTCCAGCTTGGACGGCTCGAACTCGCTGGTGATCAGCCGGCCGCCGCCATTGTCCCGCAGCGCCGCGGCCAGATGCAGGGTCGAGATGCCGAACGAGGTTCCGAATTCGACGATCGTCTGCGCCCGGCAACTGCGGGCCAGCATGTAGAGCAGCAGGCCGGTTTCGCGCGAAACGGCGAGCGGCAGGTCCTTCAGCCGGCCATAAAGGTCGAGATATTCGGTCTTGCTGCGCATCAGGCGCTCGCGTTCCGGGCGGGAGAGCTCGGCCACGGCGGGGATCGCTGCCGGCGAGGTGGCGTCGGCCTCTTCGAACAGGCGGTCCAGCAGGAGCGCAAGCGGGGCGGCGGTCAGGGTGGTCATGGCAGGCTCCGGTTTGGGAAAACGCATTCTTGCGCCGGACTAGAAATACGATTAATTCGTCGCGTTCACTATTCGCATTGGCCTGCATCCCGATGACCGATCGTCGAAGCTCTTCTGTTTCCTTACGAAAACAGCCTCGGCAGACCCGCTCGACCGAGCTGGTCGCCGTCATTCTGGAGGCCGCCATTCAGGTTTTGAGGAAGGAGGGCGCTCAGCGCTTCACCACGGCGCGGGTGGCCGAGAAGGCCGGCGTCAGCGTCGGTTCGCTCTATCAATATTTCCCCAACAAGGCGTCGATTCTCTTCAGGCTCCAGAGCGACGAATGGCGGCAGACGACCGAGTTACTGCGCGCCATCCTGCAGGACGGCGACAAGCCGCCGCTCGAAAGGCTGCGTGTTCTCGTCCATACCTTCATCCGCTCGGAATGCGACGAGGCCACGGTGCGCGGGGCGCTCGACGATGCTGCGCCGCTCTACCGTGACGCGCCCGAGGCGGAGGCAGCCAAGGCAGCGGGAGACGGCATCGTCGAGGCCTTCATGCGGGAGGCTCTGCCGAAGGCTTCGGAAACGACACGAACCTTGGCCGGGGACCTGATCGCCTCTACGCTGAGCGCGATCGGCAAGCAATTTTCGGAAAGCCCGCGGACGCCGGCGGAGATCGAGGCCTATTCCGATGCCATGGCCGACATGGTGTGCGCCTATCTCGAACGGTTGATGGCGAATTGAGGGGGAGCCCGGGAGAGCCGACAATCCCGGCGAGGCTTCGAGGGCGGATGAACGTCCTTGCTTTGGAACCTCTTGCGGGTCGGCATCGATTGCGCGAATGCTCGATCGGGCGGATTCGGATGTGCATCATCGCCGGTCCCCCTCGATCCCCGATAGCTGCACGATTTCGAGCCTCGTCATGAAATTTCGTCGCGCCGCCAGAACCGAGATCCCTGCGATCACCGTCCTGCAGCAGGCGGCCTATGCTCCCTTGAAACAGCGCATCGGCATATCCCTGCCGCCGCATGATGCGGATTTCATGGCCCTGTTCGAGGCGATGGAGATCTGGGTGTCCGGTTCGTCCGAGGCCCTCGAAACTGCCCTCATCGTCGAGCCGAAACCCGATCATCTGCTGATCTGGAGCCTTGCCGTGGCCCCTGCGCTCAAGGGCCGTCGCCTGGGTTCGGCCCTGCTCGATTTTGCCGAAGACCGGGCCCGGCGCGACGGGCATGGGCTCGTGCGGCTCTACACCAATGAGCGCTTCACCGAGAATGTCGCCTGGTACCAGCGGCGCGGCTACGCCATCGAGCGGGTGGAGGAACGCCCCGATCGCCGCATCGTGCATTTCAGCCGCGACGTCACGGCTCTTGTTCCGTAGTTCGGCCTCAGCGGCCGGCTACCAGGACCGGGTCGCTGCGATAGACGGACGGGAAGAGCTGCCGGAGGGCGGCGACCTTGGGCAGGTCGTTGATGACGATATAGGGCTGGGTCGGATGGCGGGTCAGGTAATCCTGGTGATAGGCCTCCGCCGCAAAGAAGCCCTGCAGCGGCGCGATGCGCGTCGCGATCGGCCGGGCGAAGGCCTTGGCACCGTCGAGCTGGCTGACATAGGCGGCGGCGATGCGGGCCTGTTCCGCGCTGGCGGTGAAGATCTGCGAGCGGTATTGCGTGCCGCTGTCGGGACCCTGCCGATTGAGCTGGGTGGGATCATGCGCCACCGAGAAATAGATCTGCAGGATCTGGCCGTAGGAGATGAGGCGGGGGTCGAAACGGATGCGCACCGCTTCGGCGTGACCGGTCGAGCCGGTCGAGACGGTGTCGTAGGTGGCGGTGTCGGCCGTGCCGCCGGCATAACCCGAAACCGCCGAGGTGACGCCTTTCACATGCTGGAACACGCCCTGCACGCCCCAGAAGCAGCCGCCTGCCAGCACCGCTGTTTCCGAGCCTGCTGTCGATCGGGTGTCGAGGCCGGGGGCGGCGACCTTGCGCGGCGATTCTTCGGCGTTCGAAACCGAGAACCACAGGCCGGTGCCGAGGCAGGTCGTAAGGGCTGCCGCCAGGATCAGGATGCCGCGTCGTTTCATCATCGTCCTCCACTCGAGCAAAACGCGTTTGAGCGTGAACGCTCATTTGCTCTAACTCCTTGTTTCCAAGCCAATCCAAAGGATTGGCTGGAGCGCCTTTGCGATCAGGAATGATTCATTCAAGTCACAGAACGCTTTGCCGAAGCAAGACATCATCGCGTCTGGAGGATTGTACGCGCGGGCAGGGTAGGTTCGTTACGCTTCACGCCGATTTGAGGTCGATGCCGCCGCGGATACCGGTCGCGTGATCAGCCGCGGAAGGCCTGCAGGAGCTCGGAAAGCGTCGGTCCGATGGCTGCCAGTTCCTTCAGATGGGTTTCCGATAAGGCCTGCAGCTTCTGTCGGCCTGCCTCGCTGAGCCGCACCAGCACGCGCCGGCCATCGGACGGATCGGCCATGCGTTCGACCAGGCTGAGCTTGCCGAGCCGGTCGACCAGTTCGACGACGCTGTGGTGGCGCAGGATCAGGATCTCGGCCAATTCGCCGATCGAGAGGGCACCGCCCTGCGACAGGCCGGCGATGGCGAGCAAGGCCTGGTGCTGCTGCGAGGTCAGGCCCTCCGCGCCCGCCGCCTCCTCGCTGAAGGCGAGGAATTTGCGCAAGGCATGCCGAAAGCGTGCGAGGGCGGCGTAGTCCGGATCTTGTTGCCGCATAGGGTCCATCGCTCCACGATTCTCCTGTCTGCCGCACTCTCTACGAAAATCCGTTGACTTGCGCAAAATATATCGTATTGCGATACAAAATTCAGCCGGGCCAGGCCCGACAGATGGATATCAGAGACATGACCACTTCGACTCTGGGCACCCCGGGGCATGATGCCGAGGCGGGGACCCGCGGGTTGCCGGCGCGCCTGGGCGATTTCACCACGGACAGGCGGGTGATCCTCCTGATGGCGATCGCCGTTTTTGTCGGCACGGCTGGCGTGGGCGCCGCCTTCGTGCTGCTGCGCCTGATCACGCTCTGCACCAACATCGCCTATTATGGCCGTTTTTCGCTGGAGAGCCTGCCGATCTCCAGTACGCCGCTCGGTTGGGCGGCCGTGTTCGTGCCAGTGATCGGCTGCCTGATCATCGGCCTGATGGCACGCTACGGCTCTGAGAAGATCCGCGGCCATGGCATTCCCGAGGCGATGGAGGCGATCCTGATCGGCAAGAGCCGGATCAATCCCAAGGTGGCGGTGCTGAAGCCGCTGTCCTCGGCAATCTCGATCGGCTCGGGTGGTCCCTTCGGCGCCGAAGGGCCGATCATCATGACGGGCGGGGCCATCGGCTCCCTCATCGCCCAGATGATCCATCTCAGCGCCAATGAGCGCAAGGCGTTGTTGGTCGCCGGCGCCGCGGCGGGCATGACGGCGGTGTTCGGTACCCCGATCGCAGCGGTGCTGCTGGCAATCGAGCTCTTGCTGTTCGAATGGAAGCCTCGCAGCTTCCTGCCGGTGGTGGTCGCGGCCGCCGTGGCAGCCGCGGAACGCGGACTGCTGCTCGACCCCACACCCCTGTTCGGCTTCACCGGGCACATGGCGTTGTCCCTGCCCGGTTTCCTCAGCTGGGTCTTGATGGGTATCGTCGCCGGCGTGGGTTCGGGCGTCCTCACAGCCATGGTCTATGCCAGCGAGGACTTCTTCCATCGTTTGCCGCTGCATTGGATGTGGTGGCCTCTGTTCGGAGGCCTGGCGATCGGCATTGGCGGCCTGTTTGACCCGAGTGCCCTCGGCGTGGGCTACGACAATATCCGCCATCTGCTCTCCGGCGAGATGGCTCTCAAGGCGGTGATCCTGCTCCTGGTGGTCAAGTCCCTGATCTGGTCAATCTCGCTCGGTTCGGGGACATCCGGCGGTGTCCTCGCGCCCTTGATGATGCTCGGCGGCGCGCTGGGAGCGCTGGCAGGCCTTGTCCTGCCGCAAGCCGATCCGGGTTTCTGGGCCCTGCTCGGCATGGCGGCGATGATGGGCGGCACCATGCGCGCGCCGCTGACTGCGACGCTCTTTGCGGTGGAGCTCACCGGCAATCTCGGCGTACTCCTGCCACTCCTCACGGCCTGCGGCATGGCCTATGCCACCACCGTGCTGACCATGAAGCGTTCCATCCTGACGGAGAAGATCGCTCGTCGTGGCCATCATATTTCGGGCGAGTACCACACCGATCCGTTCGATCTCGCCCGTGTGGCCGATCTGATGGTGCGTGAGGTCGACACGCTACCTGCAGCGATGACGGTGGCGCGGGCAGTTGCCTTCTTCACTGGCGGGGAGCCCCGCCACAAGAGCTATCCGGTCGTCGATGCCGAACGGCGCGTGGTCGGCATGGTTTCTCGGGGTCATATCCTCGATTGGTCGGTGCATGCCTCGGAGGATGACGACATTCAATCCCTGTCGCTGGAGGAGATACTCGAGGGGCAGGAACTCGAGATCGGCTATGCCGATGAACTCGCCGGCGCGCTCGCCGATCGCATGGCGATTGCCGATATTGGCCGGGTACCGGTGCTTGATCGCAAGAGCGGGACCCTGGTCGGCTTGATGGCGCGCAAGGATCTGCTCCAGGTCAGGGCGCATCGGCGCGCCGAGGAGCACGACCGCGGCGTGATGATCCGGCTAAGAGCCCGGGGCGCGCGGGGGATCTGAGGCCGGCTGGAACGTTCAACCCGCTTGAAGTCATTGCGAGGAGCAGAGCAACGCGGCAATCCAGGCCTTTTGGGGTCTGGATCGCTTCGCTCCGCTCGCGATGGCGGTTAACTTTGTTCGCCGATCGGGATGAGGGCGGGTTTCAGAAGAACAGATCGTATTCGCGCGGACTCAGCACCGAGAGGAAATCCTCGTGCTGGCCATGGACCAAATGGGCGTAGGTCTCCAGATAGCGCTTGGAGAAATACTCCTTCAACAGGCTCGCCCGCGCCAGCCGGCGCGCGGCTTCGAAGACATCGGCCGGCAGGCCGGGATCGCGCGTGAAGCCGGCATGCTTGCCGACAACGGGCGCATCCGGTTCTAGTTTCCTGGTAATGCCGTAATGGGCGGCGGCGAGGATGGCCGCCAATACCAGATAGGGATTGGCATCCGCACCGGCGACGCGATGCTCGATGCGCCGTCCCGCGCCCTTGTCGGTGGGTATGCGCAGGGCGACGGTGCGGTTATCCTCACCCCATTTGCGATTGACCGGTGCGAACAGCCCGCCGAAGCGGCGGAAGGAATTGTGGTTGGGCGCAAAGAAGGCGAGCGATTCAGGCATCAGGCGCTGCATGCCGGCGATGGCATGGCGGATCGTCTGTTCGCCGGTGGCGGGATTGGCGAAGATGTTGCGGCCTTCGGCATCGGCGAGGCTGACATGCACATGCAGGCCCGATCCCGCCTCGTCCTCATAGGGTTTGGCCATGAAGGTGGCGTCCCAGCCTTCGGCACGGGCGGTACCGCGGATCAGTCTTTTCAGCAGCACGGCGTGATCACCGGCAAGCATGGCATCATCAGTGTGATGCAGATTGGTCTCGAACTGGGCCACACCCATCTCGGCGATGATGCTGCCCATCGGCACATTCTGCGCCCGCGCCGCATCATCGGCCTTCGCCGACCACAGTGCCACTTCCTCCAGCGTCAGCACCGACAGGTTGGTCGGCGGACCGAGCGGCCGGCCGGTGCGCTTGAGGATCGGCGGGCGGATGCGGCCATCGGCCTCGCGAGTGCCGTCGGTGAGGAAGAACTCGTATTCGCAAGCCACGGTGGGATGGAGCCCGTCGGCAGCGAGGCGGGCGAGGATGGTCTTGAGCAGGTGGCGCGGATCGGTCCATAACGGTTCGCCCGAAACGGCATAGGAGATGTTGAGCATGACCTGCGCCGTCGGCACGGCTGCCCAAGGCATTGGCTTGAGCGTGCCTGGTATCGGCACGCCCTTGGCATCCGGGTCGCCATCGTCCCAGCCGATGCCGCCGGAGCCATAGCCGTCATGCCTGGCATCGAGCACATAGGGCGCGGCGGAAAAGCCCATGCCGGAACGGTAGAGGCTGTCGATCTCCTCGATCGGCAGGCGCTTGCCAAAACCATAGCCGGTCAAATCGGGGGTAAAGGCTTCGATGAAGCGGGTATCGGGATGGGCGGCAAGAAAAGCGGCGACTTCGGGGTGACGGGAAGCGCTGGTGTCGGCGGGCATGGGGAGGGGTCTCACTGATGCTCCACAGAACGCGCCCGCCGCTGTGTCGTCAAGCCCTCTCAGGCGGTGGTGGAGGGACGCGCCGCCTCCAGCAGTGCGGTGTAGCGGGCGAGCGCGTCCTGCGGCAGGGCGCCGCGCCGGCACAGCAGGTCGATGCAGCGGCCGCAGAGCTCGATGCTGCCATAGCAATATTGAGCCAGCAGACACAGATGCTTGAGCTGCTCGTCGGTCATGGCATCCGGGTCGACGAAATCCCGGACATAGACGATGTCGGCCTCCAGCAGCTGGTTGGCGGCCGGCGTCCAGTTCTCCGGCCTGACATAGGGCGCCATCGGGCTGAACTTCACCGCCTTGAAGCAATGCGGCACGAAACCCTGCGAGCGCAGTTCGATGTCGATTTCTCCGAAGCCCGGCTGGTTTTCATAGAGCGCGATGAAGGAGATCTCGGTCTGGACGGCCACGGCCGAGCGCAGTTTCTCGCGACCGTTCTGGAACACCGCGAGCTCGGCGCCCTGCACGTCGATCTTGAGCATGTCGATCTCCGGGAGCACCGAGAGATCGTCGAGGCGGGTGGTGCGCACGGGAATGCGGCCGATCACCTCCGCATTGGGCTTGAAATAGGAAAACACCTCGAGCGCGGCCTGGCGCGGGGTGAGCAGGCTGCTCCAGCCCGAATAGGCGCACAGATTGAGATAGGCCTCGCTGCCGTCGCCGATGGCGTGGGGCAGATAATTCTCATTGGGCCCCTTGGTTGCCTCCAGCCTGGCCAGCGCCTCGGCCTGCGGCTCGAAACCGGTGAGCCGGGCGAGGCCTGCCGCCAGCATCGACTTATAGGGCGGCTCCCCATCGATGGGATTGGCGCCGATATCGACGATATGAGTGCGGCGCACCGGGCCGAGAAGCTCGACGAGGGGCGCCGTCATGGCATAGTCCGGCATTCGTGCTCCTCGCCGTCTCGATGCGGCTCTACCAGTGCCCCTGCTGCTTCAGGCTGGTCTCGACATCGCCGACATAATTGTACTGGCCCAGATGCTGTAGCTTGGATTGGGAATCGACCCAGACCTTGCCGCCGATGTCGCGCCAGCGCCGGCAAAAGGCATAGTCTTCCGACAGATAGCGCCCGGAATCGGGATCGACCATGCAGTCGAAGAACAGCCAGTGCAGCGGCTTGAGCGGATTGTCGGGGGGGCCGTCCGGCGTGTAGTTGAGATGGGGATAGGCCTGCATCAGCTTGGGGAAGACATGGCGCTTGATCACCATGAAGCCGGTGGGCGCCTCCGAGACCTCGATGAAGCCTTCATCGTCGACATGCTGGCCGATCGGCGTCTTGCCGTGGTCGACGGGATTGAAGGCATAACGGGCGAAGCGGATTTCCATCTCGTCCTTGGTCAAGCCGCCCGGCAGGGGATCGGGCCAAGCCAGCGACTTGATCGGATAGACCCCGCCGGCCACGTCGCGATCGGCGAGCAGCAGGCGGACCACCTGCTGGGTGGTGAAGGAAATGTCGGAATCGATCCAGAATAGATGCGTATAGGACTCGTCCTGCATGAACTTCAGCACGACCATATTGCGTCCGCGTGTGATCAGGCTCTCCGAATGCATGTGCAGCACGGTCTTCAGGCCAAGCTGCGTGGCATCGCAGGCCAGGCTATACATGCTGACCACATAATTCATGCTGACGGCAGAGATATAGCAGGGCGTTGCGAACAACACCTTCATCGACTGGAGCGCGGAAATATCGAGCATGACCTGCTTTTCTATTGAGGCCTGATGGTGCGCCGGATGGCGAGGGAAGCGGCGCGTTCGGCGATTAGAGCAGGTTGGAAACCCGAATCAAGCCATTCCCTTCGGTCATGCACAGCCGGTCCGCGGGAAGCTTTCCCGCGTGCTCGGGCTCATTTCGGCGGCTGGGCCGTTGGCAGGATTTCCGAGCTTGGCGGTGTGACCGGGACGGCATGCGGCACGATGGCGTCCGGTGCCGGCGCCGGTGCGGGGACCGGCACAGGTGCAGGCCCAGGAGCCGGTGACGACGGCGTCTGCGCGACAGGTGCGGGACCGAAGCTGGAATCGACGGAGACGGCGATGCAGGTCTTGTTCACGCCCGGCAGCAGGAAGATGCGCTTGCCGTTGCGGTCGATCATGATCTGAGTGTTGAGAATGGGGATCGGGCTGGCACCTGTCGAGCGCATATAGGTCTGCGCGGTGGCGCAATCGCTGGCAAGCGGAAAGACCTGCACCGTCACCCCGTCGCAACTGCCCGATGGCGTTGGCGTGGCGATGATGGCGGCCAGGCCGTTGGCCGGCGTCACTTCCGGCCGGTCGATGACGGCGACGCTCTGGAACACATGCTGCTTCGGGTCCTGGCGGTTCCAGCCCGATTGCACGTCATATTTGCTGTTCAGCGAGCCACGTGACATCTGGTCGACCAGGCTGGTGCAGGACGTCGTCCCGAACTGGCGTATCTGCTGCACGGGCAGCGGCGGCTCCGGCAGCACCACCGGGGCCGGCAGCGCAGGGGCAGGTTTGGCGGGCTGTTTTGCGGCGGGCTTGTGCTTTCTGGCCGGCTTGGGGGCCGGCTGATCCTGCGCCATGGCCGGGATGGGTGGAACCGGCCCGAGGCCGCCTGCGGCCAAGGCGAGGAGAAGGCAACCGACACGAACGCGCATTGTTTCTTTCCGTAACGTTGTCGAGCCGAAGTACGCGGCGGCGGTGCCATCATGCTCGACCATCTGCTGCCGTCACATGTATCGGGTCTCGGCTGGCGTGGATAGATTGAAACATGCGAGGTGACAGGCACGAGGAAATCTGTGAAAGCTTGATCATTGTGCTCCTCTCCAACGAGACCTCGATCCTCATGAAATTTCGTGTATCGCAGAGAAAAGCGGCCTGCCGGAGGCATTCTTCTCCTTTCACACGCGTCAGCCTGCTTGCCCTCGCCGTTGCCGCCGGCCTGGCTTTGCCAGCCATGGCCCAGCAGCAGCCAGTGCTCACTCCCGCCACGCCGGCTCCTGCAAATGCGGCACCGGCCGGCCCACAGGCGATGAATCTCGATTCCAAGACGGTGCTGATACTGGTGCGCTCCACCCTGGTCGCGCTCGACCAGGCCAATAAGACCGGCAATTACTCGGTGCTGCGCGATCTCGGCTCGCCTGGATTCCAGCGCGAGAACAGCGATGCCAAACTGGCCGAAGTCTTCGCCGGCCAGCGCAAGGCGGGGCTCGATCTGGCGGCGGCGCTGGTGCTCGAGCCGACGATCACCCTCGCTCCCCAGGTTGAGAAGAACGGCTTGCTCCATCTCGCGGGTTTCTTTCCGGTGAATGGCGACACGAAGCTGACTTTCGAGCTGCTCTTCCAGGGGGGCGATCGGCGTTTGCTCGTCGATGGGCTCAGCGTCAACATCGCGCAGGCGGGTGCGTCGCCCTCGGCCGGTGGACCGAACGCAGCGCAGATACCAGTGTCGCCGCCGGCGGAAGCGTCGCCGGCCGCCGCCGCTCCCGCGACGCCCGCACCAGCGGCTGCGCCGGAAGCCAAGCCGAAACCGAAACCCAAGCCGAAACCCAAACCCAAGCCGAAGCCGGAGCCTGATCCGGCTCCGATCCAATAGATCTTGCGAGAGGGCGGCTTTCGGGCCGCCCTTTTTCTTTGTCGCGGTTCAAATCCGGAAGTTCTCGATTGCTGCCTGGGCCTAGTCGGCCTTTCTGGCGCCTGTTGACTGACTTGTTGACGCAAGGCGCGTGCCGGGCTGGCGGCATCCGATTTTTTCGCCTTGTTGCTTGTTCGCAACAGTCCCGAGGGTCGGCGGGGCCTGCTCAATAGGCTTAATCCCTTCGAATTAGGGGTGCCCTCCATCTCGCTTGTGGCAGGCTAGCTATTCAGGAAAGCATTCCTGGTCAACGAGGTGACCCAGAATTTCTCATGCGCATCTCATCGTATCGCCTAAATGTATTTGCGTGATTTGGCGAAATTAAAATTACGTCAGGCGTTCTTTATTGTGCTTTGATACTAAATTATACAAAATTATAAATCGATTTACTGATTTGTTTTCTTTATTCGATCATAAATAATCTAAAATATTTTTATCATTTTTTTTGAAATTTTTATCCCAATAATTTCATATATCCTCTAGGAAATAATCCTTTAGGACTATAATAATTTGACATAGAAATAGTTTTCTCGAATAAAATTAAGTTATAAATTTGCTTGAAGGTAAAAAGATACTTCACTTAATGTTTTAGTCTGTGTTTGCACGTCTACGTAATCGAGGGTATTAGCTAAGAACGCGCGGGATTCTTTGCCCTGACGCTACGGCTGTCGGCTATTCCTAAAGGGGTACCCGAGGTCGGGGGATCAAGTATTCGAAGCATGAATCGTTGCCCGGGAAACGGGAATCCCCAGGTCAACTGCTATCAGGGCCGTCTTCGGAAGGGACGGCTTTGCCTGCAAGACGCGACGTTCAAGACAGACCGGGGGCCCATGCCGAACCACGACAGCCTTCATCTCGCCAAGCATGCCCATCGCAGCCTGCGCCGGCGCATCCATGCCGTTTTGCGCATGGCGCATCGTTGTATGGGCATGCGAAACAAGAGACTGGGCGTCGGCTCCTTGACGACGGGCGGGAGCTTATCGTGCGGGATATCTGTCGCAGCCCAGGCTTCCGGCGGCGCAGTGAGCGGCTACTACAAGTTTCTGCTCGCATCGACTGCCCTCGCTGTCTTAGGTGTCGTCGGCCTGTGCCCGGACAAGGCCTGGGCACAGTTGTCTTGCAGTACCGTCAACACGGCAATCGGCTCGATCCCGGCCCAGAACACCATGCGGTGTTCTCCGAGCACCGGGCAGGCTCTGCAGATCATCTCCAATCAGGACGGTGCACAGGGCGCGACGCCCGAAGATCTGGTCCTGGGCGGCGGCGGAAATACGGGGACAGCCGGCATCGCCCAATTCTTCCGTGGCGGCATCGACAACAGCAACAACGTCTTCATCCAACTCGGTGATCCGAACCGCCAAGCGACGACATTCAATGTCTATGCCAATCAGATGGCGATCGGCATGGGGGCAAACGCCGTCCAGAATTCCTTTGCGTTAGGGGTCAACTCGAACGCTTCGGTCGCCACCGCCGCAGCCATGGGATTCAACGCCAACGCCAACAGCGCCAACGCCGTCGCAATCGGGACCAACTCGCTGGCGCTGGCAGCCAATGCCATTTCGTTCGGCCTGGCCGCCAATGCCTCGGCTGCCGACTCGATCGCCTTCGGACGTAATGCGGCGGCTTCCGGCGCAAACGGCATCGCGATGGGCACGAATTCCGTCTCTGGCGCGACGGGCCAGAACGTCGCCATTGGCGCGGGGGCAAATGCCAACGCGGGCACGGCTGCGGGGGGCGCCGTGGCCATTGGCCTGGGCCAGAAGGCCATCGGTAATGGCGCCGTGGCGATCGGCGATCCGAATGTGGCTAATGGCACTGGCGCGGTCACGCTCGGTGCCAACAATATTGCAGCCGGCAATACGACCGGCACCTCGGCCGCCAATGGCGCGGTGGCGATCGGCAACGGCAATAACGCGATCGGCCAAGGTTCCGTCGCACTCGGCAATTTGTCCAACGCCGCAGCCGCAGGTGCAATCGCAATTGGTGACACAGCCGTCAGTGCGGCGACCAACGCGGTCGCCGTTGGCTCGGGGTCGAACGCTGCGAGTGGCTCGACCACGGCGGTTGGTGCCGGTGCGGCGGCCACGGTGGGGTTCGCCACAGCTATCGGCACAAAGGCTAATGCGAGCAGCGGATCAAGCACGGCGCTGGGCTATAATTCTGTCGCGTCCGGGGGCACCTATGCGACGGCCCTAGGTGCCGGCTCTGTCGCCAGCAATGGGTCAGCGACGGCAATCGGTGGCTTCGCGAATGCCTCCGGCGGCACCTACGCCACGGCAGTGGGCAGCGGCGCCAATGCCTTGGCCGGTTCGGCAACGGCGATCGGTGGGAAGGCCAATGCTTCTGCAGGCTCCTCTACTGCGATCGGTTCTAATGCGACGGCTAACAACAGCAATGACGTCGCACTCGGCGCGGGTTCGACCACGACAGCCGTGGTGAACACGTCCAGCAGTACGATCAATGGCACGAGCTATAATTATGCCGGCAATGCCGCCAATTCGACGGTGAGTGTCGGCACATCCGGCAATGAACGGACCATCACCAATGTCGCGGCCGGCCGGATCAACGGATCCTCCACCGATGCGGTGAACGGCTCGCAGCTCTTCGCCACCAACCAGGCGGTGAACGCGATCGGCACTTCGGTGACCACGATCGGCAGCAACGTCAACAATCTTGGGAATTCGGCAGCCTCGGCCATCGGTGGCGGCACGACCTTCAACACCGCGACCGGCACGCTGTCGGGCTTCAGCCAGAGTATCAATCCGGTCAGCAACACCGGCGCGGTCGGTGCGGCGGCGGCGCAGACCACGGTCGCCGGTGCCCTGAACCAGTTGAACACCAACACCTCCAATTTGGCCAATGTCGCGGTCAAATACGATGCTCCCGGCGGCAACAAGATCACGCTCGGCGCCACGGGTGGCGTGGGAGCTCCGGCCGGCGGCGTGACGATCACCAACCTGGCCAATGGCGCGGTAACGGCTGCTTCCACCGACGGAGTCAATGGCTCTCAGCTCTTTGCCGTGCAGCAGACAGCCAACAAGGGCTGGAATGCCAATACGGGTGCGGTTGCCGGCAGCACCGGCACGGCTTCCGGCAGTGCGCTCACCAATATCGTGCCAGGCGGCACCGTGACCTATCAGGCCGGCAACAACATCGCGATCACGCAGACCGGCAGCACCATCGCCATCGCCACCTCGATGACGCCCACCTTCACCAGCGTCACGGCCGGCAATTCCACGCTCAACACCACAGGCCTGACCATCACCGGTGGTCCGAGCGTGACCACGGCCGGCATCAATGCCGCCAGCAAGGCGATCACCAATGTGGCCAACGGCGTGGCTGCCAATGATGCGGTCAATGTCAGCCAGTTGCAGGCGGTGGGCAACAATGCCAATGCCGGCTGGAATTTGTCGACCAATGGCGCGACCGGCGCCAAGAGCAATGTCGGGCCTGGCGGGACGGTTGACCTGAGCAACACCGACGGCAATGTCGTGATCGCCCACACCGGTCCGAACGCGACCTTCAACCTGGCGAGCAATCTCAATATCGCCAGCAGCATCACCGTCGGCAATTCCAAGCTCGACACCACCGGCCTGACGATCACGGGCGGGCCAAGCGTGACGACGGCCGGCATCAATGCCGCCAGCAAGGCAATCACCAATGTCGCCGCCGGTACCAATGCCGCCGATGCGGTCAATCTGGGTCAGCTCAACACTGTCTCCACCTCGGTGACGAACCTGGGCAACAACGTCAACAATCTAGGCAATTCGACAGCCTCGACGATTGGCAGCGGCACCAAATATGATCCGGCGACCGGCACACTGTCCGGCTTCAGCCAGAACATCACCGCCGTCGACAACAAGGGCAACGCGGCGGCTGCACCGACGGCGACGACGACGGTGGGCGCTGCGCTGACGCAGCTCGACAAGAATACGAGCAATCTCGCCAACGCCGCGGTGAAGTATGACGATCCGCTGACGAAGAACAGCATCACCCTCGGCAATGCCGGCACGCCCGTGACCATCGGCAACGTCGCCAATGGCATTGCCGCCAATGACGCGGTGAACGTCAGTCAGTTGACCGCCGTCAGCACCATTGCCAACAAGGGCTGGAACGCCAATACGGGCACAGTGGCGGGCAGCACCGGCACGGCTTCCGGCAGTGCCTCGACCAAGATCGCGCCCGGCGACACCGTAACCTATCAGGCCGGCAACAACATCGCGATCACCCAGACCGGCAACACCATCGCCATCGCCACTTCGATGACGCCGACCTTCACCAGTGTGACGGCGGGCGGCAACAAGCTCGATGCCAGCGGTTTGACGGTCGGTAACACCACGGTGACGACGACCGGCCTGACCATCACCGGTGGTCCGAGCGTGACCACGGCCGGCATCAACGCTGCGAGCAAGGCGATCACCAATGTGGCTGCCGGCACCAATGCCACCGACGCGGTCAATCTGAGCCAGCTGAACACCGTCTCCACCTCGGTGACGAACCTGGGCAACAACGTCAACAATCTGGGCAACTCGACCGCCTCGACCATCGGCAGCGGCACCAAATATGATCCGGCGACCGGTACACTGTCGGGCTTCAGTCAGAACATCACCGCCGTCGACAACAAGGGCAACGCGGCGGCTGCACCGACGGCGACGACGACGGTAGGCGCTGCGCTGACGCAGCTCGACACCAACACGACCAACCTTGCCAATGCCGCGGTCAAGTATGACGACCCGGCGACCAAGTCCAAGATCACGCTCGGCGGGGCCGGCGGCACCACCATCGGCAATCTCGCCAATGGCATTGCCGCCAATGACGCTGTGAATGTCAGCCAGTTGCAGGCGGTTGGCAACAACGCCAATGCCGGCTGGAACCTGTCGACCAATGGCGCGACAGGCGCCAAGAGCAATGTCGGCCCCGGCGGCACGGTGGATTTCAGCAACACCGACGGCAACATCGTCATCGCCCATAACGGCCCGAACGCAACTTTCGATCTCGCCTCCAATTTGAAGATCGCCAGCAGCCTGTCGGTCGGCGCCGTCACCATCAACACCTCAAGCGTGGTGGTGGGCGCCTCCAAGCTCGACGCGGCCGGCTTGAGCATCACGGGCGGTCCGAGCGTAACCACCGCTGGCGTCGATGCGGGCGGCAAGAAGGTCACCAATGTTGTCAATGGCGATGTGACGGCAACCTCGACCGATGCGATCAATGGTTCGCAATTGTTCGGTGTCGTCAGCAACGCCACCGCCAACGCGGTGCAATATGACGATGCGACCAAGACCAAGATCACCCTCGGCGGTGTCGGTGCGACCCAGCCGACCCAGATCACCAACCTTGCCAATGGTGCGGTGGTCGCGGGTTCTACCGACGCGGTCAATGGCTCGCAGCTCTATGACGTGCAGCAGACCGCCAACAAGGGCTGGAACCTGACTGCCAATGGCGCCGATTCTTCCAACGTCGCGCCCGGCGGCACGGTCGACCTCAACAATATCGACGGCAATCTCGCTATCACCAAGACCGGCAACGCCGTCACCTTCAACCTGTCCAAGGACGTCACGGTCGACACCCTGACGGCGGGTAATTCCAAGCTCGATACCAACGGCCTGACCATCACCGGCGGCCCGAGTGTGACTTCGGCCGGCATCAATGCTGCCAGCAAGGCGATCACCAATGTGGCCGCCGGCACCAACGCCACCGACGCGGTCAATCTGGGGCAGCTGAACACCGTCTCCACCTCGGTGACCAACCTGGGCAACAACGTCAACAATCTGGGCAATTCGACCGCCTCGACCCTTGGCGGCGGCACGACCTATGATCCCAATACGGGTACGTTGACGGGCTTCAATCAGAACATCACGGCCGTCGACGGTAAGGGCAATGCGGCCGGTGCGCCGACCAAGTACACCACGGTGTCCAACGCGCTGACGCAGCTCGACACCAACACGACCAATCTCGCCAATGGCGCGGTGAAGTATGACGACCCCACGAGCAAGACCAAGATCACGCTGGGCGGCATCGGGGCTGGCGATCTCACCCTGATCACCAACCTCGCCAAGGGCAATATCAGCGCGACCTCGACCGACGCGGTGAACGGCAGCCAGCTTTACGGCGTGTCGAATTCGGTCGCCAACAATTTCGGCGGTGGCTCGGTAGTGAATCCGGACGGCACGGTGAGCGCACCGAGCTATAATATCTCGGGCAACACCTACAACAATGTCGGTAACGCACTTTCGGCCCTGGATACTACGGCGAACAAGGGGTGGAATGCCAATACCGGCACGGTAGCCGGCAGCACCGGTACGGCCACGGGAAGCGGCTCGACCAAGATCGCTCCCGGCGATACGGTGACCTACCAGGCCGGCAACAACATCGCGCTGACCCAGACCGGGAACACCATCGCCATCGCCACTTCGATGACGCCAACCTTCGACAGCGTCACGGCGGGCGGCAACAAGCTGGACTCCTCCGGTCTGACGGTCGGCAACACCACGGTGACCACCAATGGGCTGACCATCGCGGGCGGGCCAAGCGTGACCACGGCCGGCGTTGATGCGGGGAGCAAGGCGATCACCAATGTGGCCGCCGGCACGAATGCGACGGACGCGGTCAATCTGGGCCAGCTCAACACCGTCTCCACCTCGGTGACCAACCTGGGCAACAACGTCAACAATCTGGGCAAATCGAGCGCCTCTACCATTGGCAGCGGCACGACCTACGATCCCAACACCGGCACGCTGTCCGGCTTCAGCCAGAATGTCACGGCCGTCGACAACAAGGGTGACGCTGCCGGAGCACCAACCGACTACACCACGGTCGGCGGCGCGCTGACGCAGCTCGACACCAACACGACCAATCTCGCCAATGCCGCGGTGAAGTACGACGACCCGGCAGTGAAGGACAGGATCACCCTGGGCAATGCCGGCACGCCGGTGACCATCGGCAACGTTGCGAACGGCGTGGCCGCCAATGATGCGGTCAATGTCAGCCAGCTGCAGGCGGTGGGCAACAATGCCAATGCCGGCTGGAACCTGTCGACGGGCGGCGATACGGCGGGCAAGAGCAATGTCGGGCCCGGTGGCACGGTGGATCTGAGCAACACCGACGGCAATATCGTCATCGCCCATAACGGCCCGAACGCGACCTTCGATCTCGCCAAGAGCATCACCCTGGACGGCATTACGGCAGGCGGCAACACGCTCGACGCCACTGGCCTCACGGTGGGCGGCACCACGGTAACAACCACGGGGCTGACCATCGCGGGCGGGCCGAGCGTGACGACGGCCGGTATCAACGCGGCGAGCCAGAAGATCACCAACGTCGCCGATGGCAGCGACCCCAACGATGCCGTGAACTTCAGCCAGCTCAACACTGTCGCCACGTCGGTGACGAATCTCGGCAACAACGTCAACAATCTGGGCAGCACCACGGTCTCGACCATCGGCGGCGGGGCGATTTACGATCCGACCACCGGCAAGATCGCGAACTTCAGTCAGAACATCACGGCCATCGACGGGAAGGGCAATATCGGGGCCACGACCCCGCAGACTACTGTGGCCGGCGCGCTGACACAGCTCGACATCAACACGACGAACCTGTCGAACGCGGCCGTCAAATATGACGACCCGACCAAGAAGGACACCATCACCCTGGGCAATGCCGGCACGCCGGTGACCATCGGCAATGTCGCCAATGGCGTTGCCGCCAATGATGCCGTCAATGTCAGTCAGCTCGACGCGGTGAACCAGACGGCCAACAAGGGCTGGAACCTCAGCACCAACAACGGCACGACCACCAGCAACGTAGCGCCTGGAGGCACGGTCGATCTCAACAACACCGACAAGAACATCGTGATCACACAGGCCGGGTCGAATGCGACGTTCAACCTGGCCTCCGATGTGAAGATCGCCAACAGCCTGTCAGTCGGCGCCGTGACCATCGATACCAGCAGCGTGGGGGTCGGCGCCTCCAGGCTCGATGCGACGGGGCTGACCATCGCGGGCGGTCCGAGCGTGACCATCAACGGTGTGGACGCCGGCAACAAGGCGATCACCAATGTCGCAGCGGGCACCAACGTCACCGATGCGGTGAATGTCGGCCAGTTGCAGACGGTCAGCAACGCCGCCAACAATCTGGGCAATTCGGTCGCCAGCAATCTCGGCGGCGGCTCGACCTATGACCCGACCACCGGCACGGTGAGCGCGCCGAGCTACACTATTGGCGGCACGGACTACAACAATGTCGGCAATGCCTTCAACGCGGTGAACACCTCAGTGACGGCCTTGCAGACGGATGCCCTGCAATGGAACTCGGCACTGGGTGCCTATGACGCCAGCCATGGCAGTGGCTCGCCGCAGAAGATCTCCAATGTCGCCAACGGCGTCGCTCCGAACGATGTGGTGAACGTCAGCCAGCTGGATGCTGTAAACCAGACCGCCAACAAGGGCTGGAACCTCACCGCCAACGGCGCCAATTCGTCCAATGTCGCTCCGGGCGATACGGTGGACCTCAACAACACCGACGGCAATATCGCCATCACCAAGTCGGGCAACGCGGTTACCTTCAACCTTGCCAATGATGTCACCATCGCCAACAGCCTGACGATCGGGGCCGCCAAGATCGACACGACCGGCCTTGTCATTGATGGCGGCCCGAGCGTGACCACCAGTGGCATCGATGCCGGCGGCAAGAAGATCACCAATGTCGCCAAGGGCGACGTGTCGACGACCTCCACCGATGCGGTCAACGGCTCGCAGATCTTCAGCCTGGGCAATTCGGTGGCGAGCGGCCTCGGCGGTGGCTCGAGCTTCGATCCGACGACGGGCACGGTGATCACCAGCCTGAACTATGGTGGCAGTACCTATAGTTCGGTGCAGGGCGTCATCGACAAGATCGGCGGTTCCATCAATGGCGGCGGCATCAAATATTTCCACGCCAATTCGACGGATGCCGATTCCGTCGCCAGCGGTGATGGTGCCGTGGCTATCGGACCGAAGTCGGTGGCGAGCGGCGACAAGTCTCTGGCCGCCGGCAATGGCTCGCAGTCGAGTGGCGAGTCGTCCGTGGCGGTCGGCAATAGTGCCGAGGCTTCCGGCAACGACTCGATCGCAACCGGCACGCAGGCCAAGGCCAGCGGAGAGGGATCGATTGCCACCGGCAAGAATGCCGAGGCCAGCGGCGATGGCTCAACCGCGATGGGTTCGGGCAGCCAGGCCTCGGCCGATGGGGCTACGGCGGTTGGCGCCAATTCAAAGGCGACGACGACCAACTCGACCGCCATCGGCAATGGCGCTCAGGCCTCGGCCAATGATGGCGACGTGGCGCTCGGTGCGGGCTCGGTGACCTCGACGGTGGTCAACACCAAGGGCACGACCATCAACGGCACCGACTACATCTTCGCCGGCACCAACGCGACCAGCACGGTCAGCGTGGGTTCGACGGGAAATGAGCGCACGATCACCAATGTCGCGGCCGGCCAGATTTCGGCGACCTCGACGGATGCGATCAACGGCTCGCAGCTCTATGCTACCAACCAGGCGATCGAGGCTGCCAGCCAGCAGGTCACGCAGATCGGCAACAACGTCAACAATCTCGGCACGTCTACAGCCACGACGCTGGGCGGCAACGCGACATATGATGCGAAGACGGGTACGATCTCGGGCTTCCAGCAGAACGTCACCAAGATCGACAATAAGGGCAATGTCGATACGGCCGGCCCTACCCAGTACAGCACCGTGTCGGACGCGATGACGCAGCTCAACACCAACACCACCAATCTCGCCAATGCGGCGGTGAAGTATGATGATCCATCGACCAAAACTAGCATCACCCTAGGCAATGCCGGCACACCGGTGACCATCGACAATGTCGCCAATGGGGCAGTGTCGAAGGAACTCAAAGCAGGCTATCAACGGATCGCAGCTTTACAATTCCGCCAGCTCCGTGGCGGCCGCGTTGGGTGGCAACACCACCGTTGATGGCAACGGCCAACTTACTGGGACTTCCTACAAGTTGAGCACGGGCACATACAATGATGTCGGCAGTGCCCTGACCGCCCTCGACAAGCGCTTCGACGGCATCGGCGGCAACATCGCCAATCTGCAGAGCCAGGTGTCCAACAATCTCAAGGAAGCCCGGCAGGGCATTGCCTCTGCCATGGCGGCCTCGGCCCTGCGCTATGACGACAGGCCGGGCAAGGTCTCGGTTGCCGGAGGTATGGCGGTCTATCATCGTCAGGTCGGCATGGCCGCGGGCCTGGGCTGGACTTCGGAGGATGCCAAGTGGCGCGCCAATGTCGCCGGCACCTATTCGCCCGGTGGACGCAAGCCTGATTTCGGCGTGATGGGCGGCCTGTCCTACACCTTCAACTGAGGCGACAGACATCGGACGTCTCTGACCGAGGCCCTGGGCAACCGGGGCCTTTGTCGTGTCATGGGTCAACCGAGAGCGGCGAGATCCTGCCTCAGGCGGATGGCGTGGCCGTCGGGCATCCCGGCCTCGAGGCGGGCATGGCTGTCCTGCCAGATCGGTATGGCCCGGGCGAGGAGCTGCTTTCCAGCCTGCGTCAGCGCCAGCAGGCGCGAACGCCGGTCCACGGGATCGCGCATCACCTGCACCAGGCCACGGGCTTCGAGCCGCTTGAGCGCGGCGGTGAGGGTGGTGCGATCCATGGCCAGAAGTGCCGCCACAGGGCCCATCGGTGGGGGGAGGGGCGGTTGAGCGCCATCAGCAGCGAAAACTGGCTGTTGGTCAGCCCCAGCGGCCGCAAGGCATCGTCGAAGCGGCGCGCCAGCGTTCGCGCTGCCCGCTGCACATGCAGGCATAGGCAGGTATCGCGCACGATCAGGGTCGTTGCAAATGCAACCAGAGGTTGCGGTTCGCAGTCCGAAGCGGGAGGCTCTTCGGCATCGAGCCCTATCTTGGAGGAGAACCGCTCATGGGAAAGGTGTTTTGACATGATCTAATAATGTTGATATCAACCTATTTAGTCAAGCAATACAAATCCGAGCGAGGGAGGTCGACATGCCGGCCCATTCAGTCGTGTCCCGGGAAGAGTGGCTGACGGCGCGCAAGGCGCTTCTGATCAAGGAAAAGGAGGCGACGCAGGCGCGCGATCGCCTCAATGCCGAGCGCATGGCTCTACCCTGGGTCAAGGTCGACAAGGCCTATCTGTTCGACACGCCCGAGGGGCGGCGCACGCTGGCGGAGTTGTTCGACGGGCGCAGCCAGTTGATCGTCTATCATTTCATGCTGGGCCCCGATTGGAAGGCTGGCTGTCCCGGCTGCTCCTTCCTGGCGGATCATCTCGACGGCGCTTTGGTCCATCTCAACCATCACGACGTCACGCTCACCGCCGTCTCGCGCGCGCCGCAGGAGAAGATCGAGGCCTATAAGGCGCGCATGGGCTGGCGTTTCCCCTGGGCTTCGGCCTTCGGCAGCAATTTCAACTTCGACTACCAGGTCTCCTTCAGCCGGGAGGACCTGGCGGGCGAAGAGATCACCTATAATTTCACCAGCCAGCCGAGTGCCCAGGGCCATGACGAACTGCCCGGGCTGAGCGCCTTCTACAAGGATGAGCAGGGCGAGGTGTTTCATACCTATTCGAGCTATGCCCGTGGTCCGGAGGAACTGATCGGCACCCTGATGATCCTCGACCGGGCGCCCAAGGGGCGCAACGAGGCGACCACCATGGATTTCGTGTGCCGGCACGACGAATACCAGGACTAAAGTGTTTTGCGATGAGACGGCGTCACCAAGAATCGCAAAGACGCTCCAGCCAATCCGTTGGATTGGCTTGGAAACAAAGAGCTGGAGCAAAGCGCGTTCAGTCATGAATGCGCTTTGCTCCAGATTGTCGCGGTCGAGGCGGTTGCATTCATGAGCAGCGGAGGCCTGTCGCCGGGCCGCCATGTCGTTCGCCTATCGTTTTTTCCAAGAACAGAAATCCGGCATCCAAGGGAGCTTGTCATGGCGGTCACACACGGAGACTTCGTCTGGTATGAATTGATGACCACGGATGTGAAGGGGGCCGCGGCCTTCTATGCCGCCGTGCTGGGCTGGGAGGCGGCGGATTCCGGCATGCCGGGCCCGGCCTATATGCTGTTTTCCAACAAGGGCGCGCTGGTCGCCGGCCTCATGGACATTCCGCCCGATGCCGCCGCCCGCAACACCCCGCCGAACTGGAGCGGTTTCGTCGCATCCGACGACGTCGACGCTTCGGCAGCCGAGGTGACCAGGCTCGGAGGCCAGATCTACCGCGCTCCGGACGATATTCCGGGCATCGGCCGTTTCGCCATTGCGGCCGATCCCGACGGTGCCGTGTTCGGCTTGTTCAAGGGGCAGGGCGAGGCACCGGAGATGCCGGGCCTGGGCACGCCCGGCCATATCGCCTGGCGTGAGCTGCATGCCGGCGACGCGGCGGGCGCTCTTGCATTCTATTCCAAGCTGTTCGGCTGGGAGAAGCGCGAGGGCCTCGATATGGGGCCGATGGGCGTCTATCAGCTCTATGGCAAGAAGGGCACCGACTATGGTGGCATGATGACCCGGACTGAGGACATGTGCGGACCGATGTGGGTCTACTATGTCCAGGTCGAGGACATCGACGAGACGGCCCGGCGCGTTGCCGCCAATGGCGGCACGATCACGCTGGAGCCGATGGAAGTGCCCGGCGAGATGTGGGTGATCCAGGCCCGTGATCCTCAGGGTGCGCTGACCGCCATGGTCGGACCCCGACCCCGGTCCTGATCACGACACCCGATTGGGGATGACGAAGGCTCCGCAGGAAGTGGCTGCGGAGCCTTCGTCATACACCAGGTCCCATCGCAAACGCTCTCGCTCAATTTGTAAGACAAGAGCTTGCCTCGCTCTGGCAAAGGCCTTATCGCTACAAGGAGAAACGGCGGATTCGAGCCGTCCTTCGGGCCCGCAACGGGCATCATGAGACAAAAGGTGCGACGCGATGCGCGGGGCTTCGGCTGGCGGTTTTCGGTCGCGGGGAAATGACGAGGCGAGGCGATGAAAGTCCTGATTCTGGGTGCGGCCGGCATGGTTGGCCGCAAATTGCTGGAGAGCATGAGCCGCGACGGCAAGCTTGGCGGCAAGCCCGTAAGCGAAGCCCTGCTCAGCGACGTCGTGCTGCCCGAGGTCCCCGCCGGCTTGCCCTTCGCCTGCAGCGCCAGCCAGGACGACCTGCCCGTGCCCGGTACGGTCGAGCGCCTGATCGATACCCGCCCGGATGTGATCGTCCATCTCGCCGCCATCGTATCGGGTGAAGCCGAGGCCGATTTCGAAAAGGGCTATCGTATCAATCTGGAAGGCACCCAGCGCCTGTTCGACGCGATCCGTCAGGCCCATGGCGATGCCAGGCCGGGCGAGGGCTATTATCCGCGCGTGATTTTTTCCTCCTCGATTGCGGTGTTCGGCGCGCCCTTCCCGGAGCGTATCGGCGACGAGTTCTTCAACACGCCTCTGACTTCCTATGGCACGCAGAAGGCAATCGGCGAATTGCTGCTGGCCGACTACAGCCGCCGCGGCTTCTTCGACGGCATCGGCATCCGCCTGCCGACCATCGCGGTGCGTCCGGGCAAGCCCAACAAGGCGGCCTCCGGCTTCTTCTCGGGCATTCTGCGCGAGCCGCTGAACGGGCAGGAGGCGATCCTGCCTGTCTCGGACGACGTGCGCCATTGGTTCGCCAGCCCGCGCTCGGCGGTCGGTTTCCTGCATCATTCCGCGGCGATCGACACGGCCCGCCTGGGCGCTCGGCGCAATCTTTCCATGCCCGGCCTTTCCGCAACGGTGGCCGAGGAGATCGAGGCCCTGCGTAGGGCGGCCGGCGACAAGGCGGTGGCGCTGATCAAACATCAGCCCGATCCCGTGATCGAGAAGATCGTGGCGGGTTGGCCGCGCGATTTCGATACGGCACGTGCCCTCGAACTCGGCTTCATCGCGGACCGCGACATGGATGCCATCGTGCAGGCTCACATCGAGGACGAACTCGGCGGCAAGCTGACGGCTCTCTGACCGAGGCGTGTTTGGGCAAAACGCCTCCTTGCGGCAGGCGATTTCACCAAACCGCAAAACGTTTTGGAGCGCTGGGCCGAAAAATAGATGCTGATTTTCGGCAAAAACCACGCGGTAACAACAACCTGCAGCATCAGGCCCAATTCCGGAATCGGACCTGATGCTGTAGGCGTTGGCAGCGCCCTTCGATCAATTCCGTTCCGCGAGAGTATTCCGGCATGTCCGCACCCGATCTTCTGATGCCCAAGCCCATGCTTGCCCAAACGGTCGAGGCCCTTGACCAGGCCTTCACCGTGCACAAGCTCTGGCTGGCCGAAGATCCCGAGGCCATGCTGGCCGGAATTGCGGACCGGGTGCGCTTCCTCGCTGCCGGCGGTCACGCCCATGTCGACGAGGCGCTGCTCGCGGCCCTGCCCAAGCTCGAAATCATTGCCAATTTCGGCGTCGGCTATGATTCCGTCGATGCCGCGGCAGCCGCGAGGCATGGTGTCATCGTCACCAATACGCCCGAAGTCCTCAATGAGGATGTCGCCGATCTCGCCATGGCCTTGCTGCTGGCGACCATCCGCGAAATACCGCAGGCGGATCGCTTCCTTCGGCAGGGCAAATGGTTGAGCGAGAACTATCCGCTGACGAAGGCAACGCTGCGCGGACGCACGTTGGGTATCGTGGGCCTGGGCCGGATCGGCAAGGCGATCGCACGCCGCGCCGAGGCCTTTGGCCTGAAGATCGCCTATTACGGACGCAGCCGCCAGGCGGATGTGGCCTATGCCTATCATGCCAGCGTGCGGGCGCTGGCGGAGGCGGTGGATACGCTGATGATCATCGTCCCCGGCGGGGCGGAAACGCGCAATCTGGTCGATGCCGATGTGCTCAAGGCACTTGGCCCCGAAGGCGTGCTGATCAATGTCGCCCGCGGTTCGGTGGTCGATGAGAACGCCCTCATCGAGGCATTGCGCAATCGCACCATTCTCGCGGCAGGGCTCGACGTCTTCGCCGACGAACCGCGCGTGCCCGAGGGGCTGGCGGCGCTCGACAATGCGGTATTGTTGCCGCATGTCGGCTCGGCCACCATTCATACCCGCCGAGCCATGGGCCAGTTGGTGGTCGACAATCTCGTCTCCTGGCGCGATGGCAAGGGCCCGCTGACGCCGGTGGCTGAAACGCCCTGGCCGCGAAAGACGACCTGAGGGCCGGCGGCTGCATCTGCGTACACGACTGTCGAGTCCCGCCGGACCCCTGGTCCGGCGTAGGTGTGCTCGTGCCTGATCCAGGAGGAGCTCTCCATCTCGTTGCATGGCAACCGTGCCTGCAAGCAAAACGTGATGCCGGATAGGCATTTTTGCGAACTCGTTCCGGCGTCCCTACGCGTCGGCAGCGGACCTGCAAGTCTTATATTACCACACGGAAAATGATTTGCCCGTGGTGGGAGTCGTATTTCGACTTTTGCCTGATGGGTAGAGATAATATGTGTTTATTTAATATGTTCCAATTATAAAACGCCAATATAGACTTCTAATGTGCAGATTTATAAATTAAAAATACCGAAATCGGTAGTAATTTATTCAGCGGAAGCTCGTGTATCCGGGTTGTGTCTTTTGAGTGACACATATTCGCCAAAATGTTTTCTGTCGGTTCCGAGGCGTGGGAATTCTATTGTAGTGCTTTCTAGAATATCGCACCCTTACTGCGACAATTCACGCGGCGGCCAAATGCTTCTCAAGCATGCGCCAAGTTCGGTCGGCTGTTGCGAGTGGGGTGTCATGTCAAGAAGCCCCCTCGTGCAAGTAAAATAATGTCCCGGAGGGGGTTCTGATGACGATGAAATCCGCACTTCTCGGCGCTGCTGCAGGCATTGCCGCCATTGGCGCCGCGCAGGCTGCCGACCTGCCCATGACCAAGGGCGAAGCCGTTGAATATGTGAAGGTTTGCTCGGCCTTCGGGCCTGGCTTTTTCTACATTCCCGGCAGCGACACCTGCCTCAAGATCGGCGGAGAGATCCGCGCCGATTATCGTGTGTTCGGCGGCGACCGGGTAGGCATCAATTCAGCTCCGACATCACTTAACAATGTCTTGACCAATGTCGGGCAGAACCGGAACGATGATCGCTCGGCCTTCAACACTCAGGCCCGTATCTGGTTCGACGCCCGCACGCAGACCGATTGGGGCTTGCTGCGCTCCTATTTCCAGATCAATGCCGACTCGCATCCGATTTCGGCTCAAGGCCGTGGCGGCATCTACAACGGCAACACCTTCACGATCGACAAGGCCTTCATCCAGTTCGGTGGCCTGACGGCTGGTTACGCCCATTCGTTCTTCGGCTTCTACGACAACGAGTATGGCGATACGATCTGGGCGCCCTATTACGCAGAAACCAGCACGGTGAACCTGCTCGCCTACACTGCTCAGTTTGGCGGTGGCTTCAGCGCCACGCTATCGATCGAAGATGGCCGCGACCACCGTGTCAACGACGTGGGCATCAGTGGCACGATCACCGGCTTGGGTCCTGCCGGCGTGGACATCAATCTGCAGGGCGGGCAGCAAATCCCGGATGTCGTTGGTCAATTGCGTTATGACTCGAGTTGGGGATCCTTGGCCCTCCAAGGAGCTCTTCACCAGTTGCGCGCACCCGAGACTGTCGACGGGACGCTGACGTTGGGCGGCACCAACATCCCCTTTTCGATCCCCACAACTCATGACAACAAATATGGCTACGCCATCGGTGGTACTGCCCTCATTAAAATTCCGGTTATCGATGGCGGGCATTTTATCGTTGAAGGTCAGTATGCTGATGGCGCCACCGAATATCTCGGTGTCAAGAACAGCCTCGGCACGCTCATCGGCTTGTCGGACCTCTTCCCCTCGTCGATCGGGCCAGGAGGTATTTCGGGCTATGGCAGAACCAAGGGCTGGTCGATCGTGGCCGAACTCGGTGGCAATATCACGCCGCAGCTCAACGCCAATCTTGTGGGTAGCTACATCGACGTGAAGGCCGACGGCATCCTGCGCAACGTTGTCCCGGGTATCGATATCTCGCTCAAGGAATACTCCATCGCGGGCAATCTGACCTATATGATCGTCAAGGGCCTCTCAGTGGCTGGCGAAGTATCCTATACCCACACCAAGCAGGAAGTTGGCATCGGGCCGTTGGGGTCTCTGGATGGCTCCGCCAACTCCTGGCAGGGTGGCGTTCGCCTGAAGCGCACCTTCTGATCCGAACTGGACGATCTGAAAGCGGGGCCCGGCGTGAGCCGGGCCCCGCTTGGCCTATTGTGCTTGTTGCCACGAAGTTGTGCTGTGCGTTTTTGCAGTGCCCTCAAGAAAATGTGATGTTACGTTTTTTAGATGTAACGCTAAATGTATTTCGATATGGTTCCGTATATTGGAATACCTTACGTATAGCTGTTGAAGTGCAGTGCATTTTGCGGAGTCTTCCCAGTCCTGGGGAAGTCGCGATGGAATATTTCAAAGTGTTTGCTGAAAGAGTGTCAGGCAATGTAGCGCGATCGAACCGGGCGTGAAGTGAGTGAAGAAATGCAGGAAAGAGCGAGCCGTCCCTTCCAGAAGAACGCCACATCGCTACAGATCGATTGGAAGCGATTTGGCGACGATTTGCGGAGTGTGCGCGCAACGCGCGGGCTGACCTATCGGCAATTCGGTGCGCTCACGGGCGTGACCTTCAGCACGCTGGCGCGCCTTGAATCCTCCTATCTGCCTTGCAATGCCGAAACTTTCGTGACTCTCGCGGTAGAGATGGGCCGAGATCCGCTGACTTATGCGATCCGCGGCAGTGCTGGTGTGAGCGGCGTGCTCGCTCAGGAAACTGACGCGGCTTGATCGCCGGCGCGGTTGAAACGCTGGGCAAGGAGGGGCAGGCGCGCCTGTTGCTCCGGCGGTAAAGCTGATAGGGTCCTTTGGTCCCCTTTGCCGATTTGCCCGCTCCCTTCATGCTCGATCGCTCCACGCCGGTTCCCCTCTATTTCCAACTCGCCGAGACCTTGAGAGCTGGAATTTCGCAGGGCCTCTATGCCGCGGGCGGGAGGCTTCCCTCTGAACATGAGCTCTGCGCCCGCTACGACGTCTCGCGCAGCGTCGTGCGCCAGGCACTGCAGTCGCTGGCGCTGCAGGGGCTGATCGAAACCGAGCGGGGACGCGGTGCCTTCGTGCGCGAGCGCAAGGTGCCGATCAATCTAAGCCAACGCCTTGACCCGTTGCGCGAGGATCTGGCGCGGGCCGGCTTCAAACTGAGCACAAAAATCCTGGCGCAACGCCTGATCGACGCCCCCGTGGCCATCGCCGAGCGTATCGGCGACAGCAAGGCCGTGTTGATCGAACGCCTGCGCTATGCCGATGGCGAGGTGCTGCTGCTGGTGCGCAACTACCTGCCCTATGGCCGGGTGCCGGGATTGCTGACCCATCCGGGGCTCGAGCAGGTCTCGCTCTACGAATGCCTCGAACGGGATTTCGGCGTGATCGTTTCCAGCGGCCAGCGCACTGTGGAAATCGGCACGGCCGATGCGGAGATTGCCGGCCATCTCGGGCTCGATCCCGGATCGCATGTGCTCTTCAACCGTGAACTTACCTATGATCAGGAAGGGAGGCCGGTGGAATATTACGAATCCTGGCACCATCCCGATCGTACGCGCCTGACCATCGAATTGCATCGGGCGCGCTGAAGGACGGTTCTTAAGAAGTTGCCGGGAGCAAAGCTCTCGCTTTTGCCGCGATCGCTTCGGGCGTGAGGCCGAAATGCCGGTAAAGTAGCGGGCCGGGCGCACTCTCGCCGAAGGCGTCGATGCCAACAACCGCGCCGGGACCGCGCAGGAATTGGTACCAGTAGATCGACGAGGCAGCCTCGACGAACAAAGTGGGCGTGCCGGGGGCCAGCACCGCGTCGCGATAGGCCGCGGGCTGGCTGGCAAAAATATTGGCGTTGGGGATCGATACCACCCGCGTGCGGATGCCCTCTGCTGCGAGATGCGCTGCGGCTTCGGCAACGAGTCCCAGCTCGGAGCCGGTTCCGGCAAGGACGAGATCAGGGTACTCCGCCGGTCCGGAAAGCACATAGCCGCCACGCCGGATCGCCTGCCGGTGTTCAGGGACATGGGCAATCGCCGGAGCGTCCTGGCGGGCCGCGACGATGACGCTGGGCCCCTCACGGCCCACTGCCGCTTCCCAGGCAAGAAGCGCTTCGAGTTCGCTCCCGGGGCGCCATAGCGACAGGCCGGGAATGGCGCGCAAGGCGAGGAGTTGCTCGGCGGGCTGGTGAGTCGGCCCGTCCTCACCGACGCCGATGGAATCATGCGTGTAGAGGAAGATCGCCTTGAGTTTCATCAGGGCGGCGAGGCGCACGGCGTTGCGGGCATAGTCGCTGAAGACCAGATAGGTCGAGCCGAAGGGGATCAGGCCGCCGTGAGCAGCCATGCCGTTCATCACGGCGGACATGCCGAATTCGCGCACGCCGTAGTGGATGAAATTGCCGGCGAAATCCCCGGGCAGGATTGATTTGGAAGCCGGCGTCCAGGCCAGAGTGGACTGGCTGAGATCGGCCGAGCCGCCGATCAGCTCCGGCAGCATCGCGGTGAAACGGGCAAGCACCTTGCTGGAGGCCTTGCGCAGAGGCTGGCGGGCCGGCGGCTCCCTCACCAGGGCATCGGCATAATCGGCCACGGCCGTGGCGAAAGCTGCGGGCGCTTCGCCGGCCATGCGACGCTGCAACTCCGCGGCCAGATCTGGATAGGCTGCCTGATAGCGGGTGAACAGCGCCTCCCAGGCCGCCTGGCTGTCAGCTCCACGACCGTGCGCATCCCAGCCGGCGCGGATGGAGGGCGGCACCTCATGCGGCGGATAGGGCCAGCCCAGTGTCTCGCGGGTCGCGGCAGCCTCGGTGGCACCCAGCGGGGCGCCGTGGACTTCTTCCTTGCCCTGCTTGTTGGGGGCGCCGAAACCGATGATGGTGCGGCAGCAGATCAGGCTCGGCCTGTCATGCGCGCCGCGCGCCTCCTCGATCGCCGCCTGCACGGTGCCCGCATCATGGCCGTCGACATCGGCGACCACGTGCCAGCCCAGCGCCCGGAAGCGCGCCGGCGTGTCGTCCGCGAACCACGCCTTGACCTCGCCGTCGATCGAGATGCCGTTGTCGTCATAGAAGGCGATCAGCCTGCCGAGGCCGAGCGCGCCGGCGAGCGAAGCAGCCTCCTGCGCCACGCCTTCCATCAGGCAGCCGTCACCGAGGAAGACATAGGTGTGGTGATCGATGACAGGAAAGCCATCGCGGTTGAATTCGGCCGCCAGCTTGCGCTCGGCAAGCGCCATGCCGACGGCATTGGCGAAACCTTGGCCGAGCGGGCCGGTGGTCGTCTCGACCCCCGGCGTCATGCCATGTTCGGGATGGCCCGGCGTCTTGGATCCAGGCTTGCGATGGGCCTTCAAATCTTCCAGCGAGAGATCATAGCCTGACAGATGCAGCAGGGAATAGATCAGCATCGCGCCATGGCCGTTCGACTGTACGAAGCGGTCGCGATCGATCCAGGCCGGGTCGGCCGGATTGTGCTTGAGGAAGCGGTTCCACAGCACCTCGGCGATATCGGCCATGCCCATGGCGGTGCCGGGATGACCTGTCCCAGCCGCCTCGATGGTATCGACGGTCAGGAAGCGGATGGCGTTGGCGAGGTCGCGCGGGGAGAGGGCGGGGCGTTCGTCGAAGCTCATGGCGTTTCCCAGATGGTTCGTATCTTGTAATCCTGTCCGTACAAGTAGGACGCATAAGTTATGCTGTCAAATGCCGCGGTTTCCTGGCCTGGATTGCCTCGCTCAGCGCGCCATGACGCAGGCAGGAACTGGCCCGGTCGAAGCCGCCCTAGCCCTTCACATAGCGCCGCCAGGGATGTTCCTCCCGGAAGCCCAGGAGCTCGCGAGCCTTCTTGTTGGAAAGCAGCGTCTCATATTCGCCGAGCGTGCCTTTCACCGGCACATCGGGATAGAAGCGCCGGAGCAGTTCGGCGGTCGGCAGATTGGACGAGGTGTCGTCGTTGACGGCATTGAAGACCTGGAAGCCGAGGCCGTCCTTCTCAATGGCGAGCCGGGTGATCTGGCCGAGGTCGCGCGCATCGATATAGCTCCAAGCGATGCGCTTGCGGAAGCCTGGATCGGCGAACCATTTGGGGAAGTTTTCGGTGTAGTCTTCGGGGATGAGGACGTTGCCGATGCGAAGCGCATAGATGTCGGTGGCTTCGCGCAGCGCGAAGGCGCGAGCCGTCTTCTCGTTGACGACCTTGGAGAGGGCGTAGCTGTCCATCGGGTCGACGTCATAGTCCTCGTCGAGGGGAAAATAGGCGGGACTGCGATGTTCATGGGCGAAGACGACGCCATAGGTCGTCTCGCTCGAGGCAATCACGACCTTGCGGATGCCGAGCTTGGTCGCTGCCTCGATGACGTTGTAGGTACCGAGCGCATTGACGCGGAACACCTCGTTGTCAGGCACGATCATGATGCGCGGAATGGCGGCGAAATGAACGACGGCATCGACCCTCTGCGGGCGCAAGGAGGCGTCGAACTCGTGGGTGCCCATATAGCTCGACAGCGCATTGAATACCTGGCCGGCATCTGTGATGTCGGCGATCAGCGTGCGTACGCGCGGATCGTCCAATGGCCGGGTGTCGATATTGAGCACCTGGTAGCCGTGATCGAGGAGATCCTTCACCACATGGCGCCCGGCCTTGCCGCTGCCGCCGGTGAACATGATGCGCTTGGCCATGCTCGCTGTCTCCCACTATTGTCATGTTATTTTGTATGACAATAGTGGGAGAGCGCCGAAGTGCAAGAGCAAGATTCTACCCTGGCAGTATGCCTCGACAGGCGAAGAACTCACCCCTTCTTGATGATCACATAGCCGAGCACCAGCGAGATCGCAGTGGCGATGTAGATCGACAGCGACTGCTCCAGAAAGCGCATCCAGAACAGATGGATGGCGATCAGCAACACCACGGCGATGAAGCCGCGGTCGAAGCCGTTGGTGTGGATCGGCAGGAAGCCCGTCTTCTCGGCGACTTTCTTGGCCTCTTCGTTCTGTTCGTCGAGATTCGTAAACTGGTTCATGGCCTCATCCCTTCACGGCGCCGAAGGTCAGGCCGGCGACGATATGGCGCTGCACGACACCGAGGATCACCAGGGCCGGGATCAGCGTCAGCATGGCGGTGGCGGCGAGCTGGCCCCAATTGGTACCGGTGACCGAGACATATTCGGCGAGCAGCGTGGTGATGGTGCGTGCCTCCACGCTGGTGAGGGTGGCTGCCAGCAGATACTCGTTCCAGGCGAAGATCCAGGTGAGGATCATGGTGACGGCGAGGCCCGGGCGGGCCAGCGGATAGATCACCTTGGTCAGGAGCTGGAAGGTCGAGGCGCCGTCGATGGTGGCAGCCTCGTCGAGTTCCTGCGGAATGGCGTCGAGCACTGGGCGCAGCGTCCACACCGCGAAGGGCAGGTTGAACACGCAATAGAGCAGGATGAGGCCGATGCGGGTATCGTACAGCTTCCAGTCGCCGATGGCGAAGACCTGCGTATAGAGCAGGAACAAGGGCAGCAGGAATACCGCCGGTGGCGCCATGCGGTTGGTGATGGTCCAGAAGAAGACGTTTTCCTTGCCGACCAGCTTGTAGCGCGTCAGCGCATAGGTGGCCAGGAAGCCGAGCAGGGTCACCAGCAGCGCGTTGGAGGTGGCGACGATGACCGAATTCAGCATGTATTTCTGCAGGTTCGGATCCGTCAGGGCGTTGGCGTAATTGTCCGGAAAGAACGAGGTCAACAGGAAGCTCGGCCTGCCGAACAGCTCGACACGGCTTTTGGCTGAGACGACGAACAGCCAGTAGATCGGCGCCAGCGTGATCAGGCTGAGCACGATCCAGAGCAGCAGGCTTACGAAGACATTGGGCTTGCGCATCACTCGGGCCTCCTGAGGTCGCGCCGGGCTACCAGGGCCGAATAGAGCAGCCAGCACATCACGATGGTGAGGTAGAGCACGAGCACGGACATGGCGCCGCCATAGCCGTAATCCTTCTTGGGAAACACCACGCGGTAGATGTAGAGGCCGACGAAGCGGGTGGCGTCGCCCGGGCCGCCGCTGGTCAGCATGAAGATCTCGTCGAAGGTGCGCAAAGCGTCCATCAGGCGGATGAACACGGTGGCGAGGATGGCCGGCTTCAGCATCGGCAGGGTGATGTGCCAGAAGATCTGGAAGCGGCTGGCCCCGTCGATCTGCGCCTGCTCGAAAGGATCCTTGGGCAGGGAGGAAAGGGCTGCGAGCAGGGTCAGCGTCACCAGCGGCGTCCAGTGCCAGATGTCCATGATCACCACGGCCGCGAAGGCCTGGTCCGAGAAGCGGCTGATATTGAGGTCGTAGCCGAACCAACTGCGCAGATAGCTCGGCACCGGGCCGAGGCCCGGCGTGAGCAGCAGGCGCCAGATCGCGCCCACGGCAATGGGCGCGATCACCAGCGGCAGGGTATGGATGGTGCGGAAGAAGCCCTTGCCCGGAAAATCGCGCATGAAGAGCTGGGCGAGGAAATAGCCGAGCACGATCTCGCTGACCACGGCAAAGAAGCCGAATTTCAACGTCCCCCAGATCGACTTGAGGAAGTCGGTGTCGAATACCAGGGCGCGGAAATTGTCGAGCCCGTTGAAATGCATGGCCGGATCGGCGGCGAAGCTGTTCCACTGCGTGAAGGAGACCACCATCACGTAGATGAACGGCACGATACCGAACAGAGCGAGGATGAACAGCGTGGGTGCCAGCAGCAGCCAGCCGGTTGTCGACGATCGCATGGGGATTCCTTCACCCGCGAGGCAGTAAAGGACAGCGGCGCGACTCCTGCTAAGCCAGGGGCCCCGCCGCTATTTCCGGTAAATCGGAACCGCCCTGGGCGGCTCCGGCAGGCCCGCTATTTGCGATAGCCCAGCTTCTTGAGTTCGGCCTCCGTCGTGGCCGCCATCTGATCGAGGGCGTCGGACGCCGAGAGATCGCCCGTGATCGCCTTGTAGAAGATAGAGGCGGTCGCTTCGCGCACCTGGGCATGGAAGGGGTAGGGCGGTGCGCCGGCGAAGAGCTTGCCGTCCTTCTTCATCAGCGAATAATAGCCGTTGGTCTTCTCGTCCTGCGCCTTCACCTTGGGATCGTCATAAGTCGAGTTATGGGTGATGCGCGAGCCGGCGACGGCCCAATCGGCTTGGACGCTCTCCTGGGCGATATATTGCAGGAAGAGCAAGGCCGCCTCCTTGTTCTTGGAGGCATAGGAGATGCCAAAGGCGCCGCCGTCATAATAGCCGATATAGCCCTTGCCGGCTTCGGCGGCCTCGATCACCCCCGGAGAGGTCGGAGGCAGGGCGACACCGACCTTGCCCACCACCTTGGACTTGCCGGCATCGGTGGCGATCCAGGCGGCATTCTCGCCATAGACGAGGCCCTGTGCGGCGCGGCCGGCGGCGAAGGTGGCCGCAACTTCGTCCCAGGTGCTGGCGGTGGATTCGGGCGGAGCGTCCGGCAGCAGGCTCAACCAGTATTCCAGCGCCTTCTTGGCCTCTGGGCTGTTCATCGAGCCGCCATTGGCGACGGTGGCGGCATAGTTCTTGGAGGCGTCGATGCCCCAATTATAGACGCCGAAGGTCGGTGCGACGCTTTCGAAGAATTCGTACCAGGAGGCGGGATGCCCGGTATTGGCCTGCACCGTCGAGCCCCACAATTCCTCGCCCTTGTCCTTGCCCCATTCGGTGAAGAAATCGGCGATGGCCTTGTAGTCCTCGTGGGTCTTGGCGGGGGCGAGATCCTTGCCGGTCTTCTTCTTGTAGGCTTCCTTCACCGCCGGATCATCGAACAGATCCTTGCGATAGAGATAGATCTTGATGAAGGCCTCCATCGGCACGCCGTAGAGGTCACCCTTGTCGTCCTTGAAGTAGTTGGCGAAGGTGGTGAACTTGGCGGGATCGTAGTCCGGTGCCTTCAGCGCCGGCTTGTCGGCGAGCGTCTTGGTGATGTCGACCAGGAAGTTGCGGGCCAGATAGCTGTAGATGATGTCCTGCTCGATATAGACGAAGTCATAGACGCCGGTCTTGGCCTCCATGTCCTTGATCGCCTTGTCGTACATCTGGTCCCAGGAGGTGGCTTCGAACTCCACCTTGATGCCGGTGGCCTTGGTGAAAGCCGGGCCCAGCACGTTCTTCACATAGTTGGAGGGCGGCGTGCTCTCCGAGATGCCGTGGATGGTGACGCCCTGGAGGTCCTTGGAGGCGTCGGACCAGAAATCGGCATAGGCGGAGGTGGTGGCGAGCAGGACGCTGACCGTCAGTGCGGCGAGGCCGGCTCCTATCTTCCTGTACATCTGGTTTCTCCCTGGAAATGGCTTGTTTCTTTTTGCCCGCGTGGCGACGGGATAGGCGCCCGAGCCACATCATGGGGGCGCCCTTCATTTTGTTGCGCATTTCCACAAACTGAGTCAATGGGCAAGGTCACGCGCAAGGTGAAGTTGTATGAAGAATCTTGCGCAAAGTCATCCCTAAAATATGACGAACTTTCTCCAGGTGATGAAGAAGGTTCGTCGACGACTGTTTGCCTGGGAGAATGGATGCCGCGACCAGCCTCAATCCGGTAGAGGAATATGTTCGGCGCGATCATCCGGGGGCAGATCGAACAGGCCCTGGCCCCACTTCTGCGCCTGCCACTGGGTCTTGGCTTCCTCGATGCGCTCCTTGGAGGAGGCGACGAAGTTCCACCAGATATAGCGCGGCCCGCCGAGGGTGGCGCCGCCCAGGATCATCAGGCGGGCCCCCTGGTCGCCGGCCGCCACGGTGATGGCATCGCCGGGGCGGAAGACCATCATCTGCCCGGCCGCGAAATCCTGGCCGGCGATGGTGACGGAGCCTTGCGTGATATAGAGGCCGCGATCCTCGTGCTCGTCCGGCAGCGGCAGTCTGGCACGGGGGGCCAGCACGACATCGCCATAGAAGGTTTCCGAGAACAATGTCGCCGGCGCCTTCTCGCCATAGGCATTGCCGAGGATGAGTTTCACGCTGACGCCGTCACTTTCGATCACCGGCAGGCTCTCCTTGCCGTGATGCTCGAACATCGGCGCCATGTCCTCATGCGTTTCAGGCAGGGCGATCCAGGTCTGGATGCCGAACAGGCTGTTGGGGCCCTGGCGGGCTTCCGCAGAGGTTCGTTCGGAATGGGTGACGCCGCGCCCGGCCACCATCCAATTCAGGGCGCCGGGCTGGATGACCTGGTCGGTGCCCAGACTGTCGCGATGGTGGAAATCGCCGCGATAGAGATAGGTGACGGTGCCCAGGCCGATATGGGGGTGCGGGCGCACGTCGACGCCTTGCCCGGTCAGGAATTCGGCGGGCCCCGCCTGGTCGAAGAAGATGAACGGTCCCACCATCTGGCGCTTGGGGGCCGGCAAGGCGCGGCGCACTTCGAAGCCGCCGAGATCGCGCGAACGCGGTACGATCAAGGTTTCGATCGCGTCGATGCCGATCGCATCGGGGCAACCGGGTGTCAGGGCGGGATTCCAGCTCATTCGATCCTCCAGTCCGCTTGATGCTGCGGACGTTGTCGGCCATACGCGGCCCATGGCTCAGCATAAACAGGGAGCCGTCCGCCCAAAACCTTTTTGCCGTTCGTCAATCGAGAACGCCGAATTCGGCATCAGTGGCTTGGACTGATGGAAACGATCATGCGAGGTTTGCCAAATCACCAGCGGGGAAGACGAGGCGCGCTCATGACGGCAATTGCCGCGAACGGTATCCATCACGTCACCTTGATGACGCGCAACGTGCAGGCGAATGTCGACTTCTATGTCGGCTTCCTCGGCTTGCGCCTGATCAAGCGCACGGGTGGTTACGAAGATGCCCAGCAGCTCCATCTCTTCTATGGCGATCGTCTCGGCTCGCCCGGCTCCATCGTCACCTTCCTCGTTTGGGAGGACGGTGCCCCGGGCCGTGTCGGCAATGGCCAGGTTTCCGAGATCGCCTTTGCCGTGCCTTCGGCGAGCATCGGCGATTGGATGACGCGGGCCCTGAGCCATGGCGTGCCGATGACGGGGCCATCGCAGGAATTCGGCGAATCCGTGCTACGGCTCAAGGATCCCGACGGCGTCATCGTCAAGCTCGTCGGCGCCGACCTACCGGCGGCCACGCCCTGGGGCAATGAAGCGATCGCGCCAAGGCGCTTGCGCGCCGTGACCCTGCTGACCGACCAGCCAGAGGAAACGGCGGCCTTCATCGCGCGGTTCGGCTATCGGCCCGGGCCGCGCGAGGGCAATCTCCAGCGTATGCTGTCGGATACGGATGCTGTCGATATCCGGGATGCCTCCGGCTATGTGCCCGGCATTCCCGGCACCGGCACGGCCGATCATGTCGCCTTTCGCGCGGCGGATGTAGCCGAGGTGCGCAAGCATGAGGCTGCGCTGTCGCGTCTCAATTCGTCGCCGACCAATTTCCACGATCGCAACTACTTCACCTCGCTCTATGTGCGCGAGCCGGGCGGCACATTGATCGAAGTGGCGACGGATGGCCCAGGTTTTGCCATCGACGAGGCGGCCGATCATCTTGGCGAACGCCTGTTCGTGCCGCCGGGCGATGCCGAGCGGGCGGACGACCTGAAGGCGATGCTGCCGCAATTCTCCCTGCCAGGAGAGCCGCGCCTGCCGCGCCGGGATCTGCCCTTCGTGCATCGCTTCCATACGCCGGACCAGCCCGACGGCAGCACCCTGGTCCTGTTGCACGGCACCGGCGGGAACGAGGCCGATTTGATGCCGCTCGCTCGGCAGATCGCACCCCATGCGACCTTGCTCGGCGTGCGTGGGCGGAGCCATGAGGAAGGCGTGCTGCGTTGGTTCCGGCGCATGGGGATGACGAAGTTCGATCAGGCCGATATCGCCTTCGAGGCGAAGGCCTTCGCGGCTTTCGTCGACGGGGCCGTGGCAGGCTATGGACTCGACCCCACCCGTCTGACCTTTCTGGGCTATTCAAACGGCGCGAACTTCATCGCCGCCGTGATGGGATTGCATCCCGGCATCGTCAGGCGCGCCATTTTCCTGCGGGCGATGCCGGTGCTCGAGACCTTGCCAGATGCCGATCTTGCCGGGACATCGGCCCTGATGTTGACCGGGGCACGCGATCCCTTCGGACAGGAGGCGTCCCGGCTCGAGGCCTGGCTGCGGGATCGGGGCGCTGACGTCGCCGCCCGCAGCGTCGATGCCGGCCACGAATTGTCATCCGCCGATCTGTCGGCGGCGCGTCATTGGTATGAAGAAAGCAGTGAGGGAGGCCGGAATGGCTGACATCGATATTCATCGCGAAGAGCTTGCCGAGCCGCGCGGGCGCTATGTCGCGCGCATCGACGGCGTGGAAGGGGAGGCAGAGATCGTCTTCACCAGGCGCGATCCCGCCCTGATCAGTGCCGACCACACCGGCGCGCCCGAGACGATGCGCGGCACCGGTGCTGCCGCCGCGCTGGTGGCTTACATGGTGGAGGATGCCCGCAGGGACGGATTTCGCATCCTGCCGCTCTGCCCCTATGTGCGGGCGCAATACCGCAAGCATCCCGACTGGGCCGACGTGATGACGCTGGCGCCGGGTGAGGATCCGCCGGCGACGGCGTAGCTCCACGGCTTCTCTTCTTGGCGAAAGATCTAACGGAACTGCTCAAGCTGGGGCGATCGGATCTGGCCTGATTGCCTCCCGAGCACAGTTGCGGCACCGTGCGGGGATCGAACCTCGAGGTCGTCATGCAGTCTCCCGAGACAATCGCTACGCACGCCTATTTCCGACAGGTCACGGCGGACGGGTGGGATCTCATCTTCCATCCGTCTGACAATCGCTCCGACGTCGCCTACAGGGCGGGGTATATGTGCCATCCGACGCGTGAGCATTACGAGGCGCTCTTACCGCGCCTGCCGGCCTTCGAAGCCTTCTGCCGCAATCTGGAAGAGAATGACCGGCGCGTTCGCGATCATTTTCGTTCCTGGCCACCCTCCGTGGGGGCATTCGAACTCATCTGCGCCATGATGGGCGGCGGCGATGAATTGCTTCCATCCTCGCTCACGCCTTACCCCTATGATCAGCGGCCCTTCGCCTTGCAATATCGCGCGCTTGACCAAGCTGCCTGGGAGTTTGCCGGCGTCACCTGGTGGCCGCCGGTTTTTGCCGCTCTCTTCGATGTGGCCGGAAATTTCTCGGGGATCGAGTACCAGGTCGAACAGGCGATGCGCGACCTGCCGGATTCAATCGCACCATCACGGTGGGAGGCGGGATATCGCCATCCCTATTTCGGGCGACGCAAGCTGTCGGATTTTTCGCGCCTGACAACGTCGACCGTTGCGGGGCGCAAGATTCCGCTCAATCTCTTCATGACCAAGAAAACCATGGCTGCCTTCGAGCCGGAGCATCTGGATCCGTTCGTACCCCTGGTCGAGAAATTGGACAGGCTGGATGCCGGCGTGCGGTTGGGCTTTCCCGAGGCAATGCGCTTGGAATGGCTGGAGGAGCGTTTCACATATGGTACCCCGACCCTGCGCCGGGCTCTCGATCAGATCTTTCCCGATGCAACGGATCCTGGTGCCGTCTCTCCACAGGCCTTTGCCGCGGCGCTCGTTCTCAAGCGCGGATGCTTTTCGCTTTCGCCCGAGAAAAGCGGCGGCGCGGCGCTGACCCTCGACTATGCGATCCTGCCGGCCCGTAACGACAACGAATTGTTTGCAGCCAAGTTTTCTCTCGGTGGCGAGTTGCTTGACGTGGTGGTCGAGAGTTGAGGCAGAGTGCGCTGCGATCTCAGGCCCAGACGTCGTTTTGGGCGGTGCGCTCGCCGCCTTTATGGCCGGTGTTGAGGGTGCCGCGTGGTTCGATCAGCAGGAGATGGACCTCGCTTTCCGCATAGGGCTTGTGCTCCAGCCCCTTGGGCACCACGGCCATCTCGCCAGGGCCGATGACAACGGCGCCATGGCGAAAATCGATGCGCAGGCGGCCGCTGAGGACGATGAATGTCTCGTCCGTCTCGGGATGATCGTGCCAGATGAAATCACCCTCGATGCGCACCAGCTTGAACTGATAGTCGTTCATTTCGGCGATGACGCGAGGCTGCCAGAGATCGCTGATCCTTGAGATTTTCTCGGCGAAGTTGATCGCTTTGGGTGTCGTTTCCATGCTGCTTTGCTCCATTCTCGAATGGCGCAATCTATGGGGCCTTCAGCGGCCGCGATCTTGAACGATTGTGCGTTTCCGTTGTGGCGTGGCTTCGAGGCCTGTCCTCAGCAAAAAACCAGCGCCAGGGCATGCCCCGGCGCCAGCTGTAGGTTTGCTGATTGTCGCCGTCCTGGTACTTCTACAGAGGCTGCAGGCCGGCTTCGATGGTGGCGCGGCGGCCTTCGAGGAAGGGCGGCAGCGACAGGCGTTCGCCGAGGGTCTCCAGCGGCTCGTCGACGGCGAAACCGGGGCCATCGGTGGCGATCTCGAAGAGATTGCCGCCGGGCTCGCGGAAATAGAGCGAGCGGAAGTAGTAGCGTTCCACTTCGCCCGAGCTCGGAATGCCGAACTGGCCGAGCCGTTCGGTCCAGGCATGGATCCCCGCCACGTCGGGGGTGCGGAAGGCGACCTGATGCACGGCGCCGGCACCCTGCCGGGCAGTGCCGAGCCCTGGCTGCACCGCGACATGCAACTCGGCGGCCGCACCGCCTTCGCCCATGCGGTAGACATGCACCCGGCCCTCGCCGTCGGGCGAAGCGTAGTCGCGCTCCTCCTTCATGTTGAGCACGCGGGTGAGTATGGCATCGGTGGGCTCCTTCTTCGGCACCGAGATGGTGATCGGACCAAGGCCCCGGATCTGGTGTTCCGACGGCACGGGGCTGCGGCTCCAGGGGTGCAGCGTACCGTTGCCGCCATCGTCCACCAGGCGGAAACGCTGGCCCTCCGGATCCTCGAATTCGAGGCCGGCGCGGCCGTCGATCAGGCCGACGTCACCGGCGGTAGCGCCCAAATCCTTGAGACGGGCGGCCCAGTAGTTCAGGCTATCCTCGCCGGACACACGCAGGCCCGTGCGGCTGATCGAATGGGTACCGCGGCGCTCTGGCGCTACCGGCCAGTCGAAGAAGGTGAGGTCGCTGCCGGGCGTGGCCTCGCCGTCGGCGTAGAACAGGTGATAGGCGCTGGTGTCGTCCTGGTTGACGGTCTTCTTGACCAGCCTCAGGCCGAGCGTATCGGTGTAGAAGCGCTTGTTGCCTGGGGCGTTCGCGGTGATTGCGGTGAGATGATGAATGCCGGTGAGCTGCATGGCAGCCTCCTATGTGTTGCGTTGACCGTAATATCGCCGCGAACGGTTGTGCCGTGTAGCGTGATCATTGCACACGCTGCGTTCGAAAATTTCGAACGGCTGGGCTTGGAAAGGCAGGGCTGACGGGGTAGGCAGAGGTGGGACCGGCCCACCGATTTGGACGCTCGCCATGAAATGGACCATCGACGAGATCAAGACCTTCCTGGATGTGATGGAGGCCGGCACGGTCTCCGGCGCGGCGGCGCGGGCGAACCTGTCGAAATCGGTGGTCAGCAAGCGCATCACCGATCTGGAGCTGGCCTTGGGCGCGCCGCTGTTCCAGCGCCATGCCGGGCGCATCCTGCCCAATGAGACGGCGGCCGAACTGGCCGTGAGGCTGCGGCCGGCTCTGGCCGAGATGACCAATGCGGTCGAGAGCGTGGCCTGGGGCATGTCGGGCCTGCGCGGTTCGCTCGCCATCTCGGCGCCGATGAGTTTCGGCATTCGCCATCTCAGCCCGTTGCTGGCAGCCTTCGCCCTGCGCCACCCCGATCTGGAACTGGTGGTCGATTACGAGGATCGCTTCGTCGATCTGGTGCGCGGCGGCTTCGACCTCGCCGTGCGCATCGGCCAGATGTCGGATTCCGGCCTGATCGCCCGCAAATTGTGCGACGATCCGCGGGTGGTGTGTGCCAGCCCCGACTATCTGGAACGGCGAGGGACACCGAAGGATCTTGCCGGCCTGCCCGATCATCCCGCGATCGGCTATCGCAACCTGCAGGCCACCCAGGTCTGGCAGTTGGCCGATGGCTCTGGCGGTGTCGTCAGCGTCCCGATGCGCGGGCGCATCGCCGCCAATAATGGCGAGGTGATGCGGGACATGGCGATTGCCGGCCTGGGACTGGCCCTGCTGCCGATGTTCATCGCCCATGAGGCACTGGCCGATGGCCGGCTGGTTGCCCTGCTGCCCGACCATCCGCCGCTGCCCCTGCCGATCGCCGCGGTCTGGCCGCCGGTCAAGCCGATGCCGCGCAAGCTGCGGGCCATTGTCGATCACCTGGTCGAAGGTTTCGGCGAGGTCCCGGACTGGCTGCGCGGACCCGTGTGATGCCCGATCCCTGCCTGCGGATGTGTCGATGCCGATAGAACGATATGAGGAGCCGCGCGAGGCCTTGCTGGCGCTGTTCGCTCTGGCCGATGATTCACCCGTTCAGGTCGCCTCCTATATCGGACTGGGCGATGTGCTGGTAGCCCGCCAGGGGGAGGCCATCATCGGCCATGCCCAGATCCTCGCCACCGACGAGCCCGGCGTGCTCGAGCTCAAGAGTTTGGCGGTGCTGGCCGAGCATCGGGGCGTGGGTATCGGGCGAGAACTGGTCGAGGCGGCCATCGCCTTCTGCCGGGAACGCTGCGCGCACTCGCTGGTCGTCTCGACGGCAACGGCCGATATTGCCAATCTGCGCTTCTATCAGCGCCGGGGTTTTCGCATGACCCGAATCGTGCCGGATGCCTTCCGGCCGGAGACCGGCTACCCCGAGGGGATGCTGATTGATGGTATATTCTTACGCGATCAGGTGTTTTTCGAGTTGAAACTCGACTGATGAGACACCGAAGGCCTTATTTCCTTTGTGAAAAAGCGACGTGATCTGGAATAATGCAGCGTTGCTTTCGCGAGGAAGCCGTCATGGATCAGCAACTGGTCGATCGGATCTACGAATGTGCCTTCGTGCCGGAGCAATGGCCGGGCACGCTGGACGCGCTTTCGGACATGACGTCGGGCGCTGGCGGCAGCCTCTATGTCTTCGGCAAGGACGCCACCATGCTCACGGCGTCGTCCGGCGCCCGGGAGCGGGCCAAGGCGGCGCTGGCCGGCGGTTTCGCGCAGCGCGGCCATGGGCTGAACCGGGTGCTGGCGTCCTCGCGAGCGGGCTTCATCACCGAGCGGGACATCATGACGGAGATCGAGCTCGAGCAGGAGCCGCTCTATCGGGATTTCTGGCGCCCCTCCGGCATCGGCTCGATGATCGTGACCACGGTGGAATTGCCGACCCGGGAAATGCTGCTGCTCTTGTTCACGCGCTGGCTCGCCCAGGGGCCGGCCGAGCGCGCCCTCGTCGATCGTTTCGACACGCTGCGCCCCCACCTTGCCCGCAGTGCGCTGATGACCGCCCGCCTGCAGCTCGAGCGCGCCCGCGTCGCCAGCCAGACCCTGGCCGCGCTCGGTCTACCGGCGCTGGTGCTCGACCGGCTGGGCAAGGTGCTGGCCGCCAACGACCTGATCGAGGATCTCGGCGATTTCGTGCATTGGCGCGCCTTCGATGGCGTCTCCTTCGTCGACAAGGCGGCTGACAAGCTCCTGCGCGATGCCATCATCACCATCGATCAGCCGCATGGCGCGAGCGTACGCTCCTTCCCGGTACGGGGTGAACCTGAGGCCATGGTTGCCCATATCGTGCCGATCCGCCTGAGCGCGCGCGATATTTTCGTGAGCAGCGCGGCGACCCTGATCCTGACGCCGGTGACGGCGCCGCAGGCACCGCCGGTGGAACTGGTGCAGTCCCTTTTCGATCTCACGCCGGCGGAGGCCCGTGTCGCCCGCAGCCTCGCCACGGGCGACAGCGTGGAGGACATTGCCCAGCATAGCGGGGTAACGTCGAATACGGTGCGCACCCAGGTGCGCGGTGTGCTGGAGAAGACCGGTTGCAGGCGCCAGGCAGAGGTGGTCGCCCTGCTCGCCGGGCTGGCGCCGCTGCCGCGCATGGCGTGAAGCCGGCTGGATCTTCCCTTCAATCGCTCGAAGGGCGTCGTGGTCGTGGCAAAACCGGCTTTCTCTCATCTGTTTTGGTGATGTTTCATTCGCAATAATAGCGAAACTGGACCTGCGGCTGAGACAGTCGGAGGCTTCCTGCAAATCCTCCTGCGCTTTCTCGGCGGCACCAGATCAGATGGAGCAGGGGCAAACCCCGCCCGGACCCACTGCCGAGAGAGTAGAGACATGGATCAGGAGCTGACATACAGGCTCGGCGAATCCGTTCTGGATCTCAGCCGAGGTACATTGCGCAAGGCCGGTGCTCGCGTGCCGGTGCGTTCCAGAACCTTCAAATTGCTGAGCTACCTTGCCCGCAATGCCGGGAGGGTCGTCCGCAAGGACGAATTGTTCGCGGCGGTCTGGCCGCGCGCGGTGGTCACGGAAGCAGCCCTGCTGCGCTGCATTCGCGATGCGCGGCAGAGTGTCGGAGACGAGCGGCATCGCATCATCCATACCGTACCGGGCCGGGGCTACATGTACACGCCGACCGGCGGCCTCACCGATTCGCCGGAGGCACTGGAGCAGGCGCCCGACGACGTTGACTTCGATGGTGGTGCGGCGGAGGCCAAAGTCGCGGTGATGCCATTCAGCCTGCGTGGGGTGGATGGCGCGATGAAGCCTGCCTTCGACACCATCGTGCAGGAAATCAGGGGGGCGATCGCCAATTCGCGCGTGATCCTGGTGCAGCCGCCGGCGCGGCGCAAGACATCGTCCAGATCGGTCGCCGGTATCGACTATCTGGTCGAAGGGCAGGTCGTGGCCGGCGTGCCCCACCTCAATGTCATCGTGACCCTGTCCGATGCCCGATCGGGCCATCGCCTGCTGACGCAATCCTTCTTCATCAAGGCCGAGAGCGTCATGGCCTTCCACCAGAACGTCGCCAGGCAGGTCGTCAGCGCGCTCATCTTCAATATCGAGACGGCCTCCTGGTGCGGTACGGCGCAGGGCACGACGTCCCTGCATATGTGGTGATGGCCTTGAGCAAAGCGCGGTCATGACTGAACGCTGGTTTGCTCCGCCTCCTTGTTTCCAAGCCAATCCGACGGATCGGCTTGGGCGCCTTTGCGATTCCAGGTGAAACCGTCAAATCGCAAAACGCTATGGAAACAGGCCTTCATCGCTCGACAATACGTACATCGAAGCGCTTTTCGCCTGCCGGCGGCTTGCTATTGTGGGTTGTAGTCACACATGAAGATGTGGGGATCTCGCAACGGGCGGGAGGCGGCTTTTGTCCAACAATGGCGATCCGGACAAATCCGGACTATTTTCCTTCGTCTGGCGCCATAGCAGGCGGCATCAGCTTTTGTTGCTTGCCGCGACCGTGGCCTCCTTTCCGGTCCTATATCTATCGCTGGAGCTGCCCAAATACATCCTGAACGGGGCGCTTCAGGGGCACGCCACGCCGCTCAACCGCCTGGGTCTTCATCTCGATCAGACCACGCTCCTCGTGGTGCTGTGCGTTGCCTTCCTGATCTGCACCTTGGCCAATGGCGTCATCAAGATGCAGCTCAGCATCTACAGAGGCGTCATCGGCGAACGCATGATCCGGCGGCTGCGCTACAAGCTGATCGCCCAGGTGCTGCGCTTTCCCCTGCAGCGCTTCGATACTGTCTCGCAGGGAGAGGTCGTTTCGATGGTCACCGCCGAGGCGGAGCCGTTGAGCGGAGTGATGGGCGATGCCTTCGCCCAGCCGGTGTTCCAGTTCGGCCAGATCCTGACCATCGTCGCCTTCCTTTTTCTCCAGAATGTCTGGCTCGGCGTTGCCGGTATCGGCCTCATCCCGGTCCAGGCCTACCTGATCCCACGTATGCAGCGCTATGTGAACAGGCTTCATCATCAGCGCGTCGGCAGGGTGCGCGCCCTGTCGGAGCGCATTGGGGAAAGCGTCGCCGGCGTCGCCGATCTGCGCCAGAATGGCGGTTTGCGCTACCGGCTTGCCGAATTCAGCAATCAGCTGGGTGAGCTCTATACGATCCGGTTGCTCATTTTCGAGCGTAAATTCCTGATCAAGTTCGTCAACAATTCGATCACCCAGTTCACCCCCTTCCTGTTCTTCCTGATCGGCGGCTATCTGGTCATCCATGGCCAACTCAGCGTCGGCGCCCTGATCGCGGCGCTCTCCGCGTCCCGCGACATTGCCGATCCCTGGCGCGAATTGCTGACCTACTGGAACCAGGCCCAGGAGGCGTCCTCGCGCTATGACAGCCTGCTGGAGCAGTTCGAAGTGCCGGAGGCGCTGGCTCCCGTGGTGGCGGATGCCGACGTCCCCCGCCTGAACGGGGCGATCCATTTGCGCGACGTCACCATGCCGGGCCTTGGCGGCGTGCCTCTGCTCGACCAGGTCGATCTTGTCATACCCGGCGGGTCGCTCGTTGCCATTCAGAGCGCGGACATGCTGGTGCGACGGGCCCTGTGCGATCTGCTCTCTGGTGCTTCGATGCCCAGCGCTGGGCAGGTGACCATATCCGGCCTCGATCTCGCCGGCGCCAGCCCGACTATGCTGGCCGCGCGTATCGGCGTCGCCAACAGCACGCCCTATCTGTTTCGCGGCACCATCGCTCAGAATACCCGGCTGCCGCTTTATCTAGAGCCGGAGTCTTCCGGCGAACCGTCGGGCGAAGCGGCCAAGGCCCTGGTCGAAGCGACGGAGACCGCCAACAGTACCGATCGCCTCGATGTTTCCTGGAGGGATGGCGGGCTCGTCGGTTTCAAGAACGACAGCGAGGTCGATGCCTGGTGGCTCGATGTCATCGAGGTGATCGGCCGTTCGGAAATGCTGCTCGATCGCGCCCTCGACGGCTATCTTGTCGCGGGCCAGCATGACGATCTCGCTGGCCGCGTCCGCGCCCTGCGGGAAGAGGTGACGCTGCGCCTCCAGGCCGAAGGGCTGGCCGAGCAGATCGACCGTTTCGACCCCGGTGCCATCAATCCCGGCCTGACCATCGGTGAGAATCTGCTCTACGCCGTGCACCATCACAGCGAGACTGAATCAAGCCATCCGGGTGAAGCTCTCCTGGCTGACATCGCGGGACTCGACATCGCCGAACAGCTCCTGGCCTTCTCGATCGATCTCGCTTCGACGTTGGTCAGGGCCTTCGGCGAAGTCGGGCCGCGGCATCCGCTGCTGCGCCGCTTCACCACCATCGGCCCCGAGCTGTTCGAACGCTTGAGGTCGGTCGCGTCCAAGGAGCAGACCCATGATGTCGCCGGCATGAGCGTCGCCGAGCATGGCACGCTGCTGTCGTTGCTCTTCAACATCGCGCCGAGTGATCTGGGTACCGATTTTCCTGCCGAGCTTGCTGCGGCCATCCTGGCGGCGCGCGCCCGCCACGGCGCGCGTCTGAGGGAGCTGGCGGGCGGGACCTTCTCGCCGATTGAGGCCGGAGCCTATAATTATGACCTGACCGTGCTGGAAAACCTGGTGTTCGGCCTGTCCGTGGCGCCGTCGGAGGCGACCCGCCGGCAGATTCATCATGTGCTGATGGAGGTGGTGGAGGCACAAGGGCTGGCCGGCGCCTTGCGTCTGCTGGTGGGCGACGTGCGCACCGCGATCGCCGGCACCAATCTCTCGCCGGCGGTGCGCGAGCGCATCGGCCTCGGCCGGGCCCTGATCCGCCGGCCCGATCTCGTCTTGCTCGATCATGCCATGGCGAGTGCCTCCGAGGCGGACCGCCGCGCCATCCGGCTCAGGCTGCGGGGCTTGCTGCCCGAGAGCACCATCATCGTGCTGGAGCCACAGATCGCTCAGAGCGAGGATTTCGATCTGGTGGTTACCATCCGCGATGGCCGCCCGATCAATGGGGCGAGCCGCCCACCGGTCCCAGCCTATCACGCTTCGATGTCGGGCGATCTGCAGGCCAAGGTCGAGGTGCTCTCGGCCGTGGAGAGCTTCCGCGGCCTGAAGCGTAGCCAGATCGAGCTGCTCGCCTATGCCTCACGCTGGATGTCGACCAAAGCCGGCGACTATGTCTTCCGAACCGGGGAGGTGCCCGATGGCGCCTATGTCGTCGCCTCCGGCAGTGCCGAGCTGCGCTGGATCAATGTGGTGGGTGAGGAGGAGTTGATCGACACCATCCTGCCGGGACGCCTGATTGGCGACCTCGCCGTCATCCTCGGCCAGACGCGCATGGTGTCGATGATCGCGATAGCCGATCTGACGGGCCTGCGCATCGGCACGCGCGAATTCCTGGATATCGTCGAGAGCGACATCACCGTCGCCCTGCATCTGTTGCGCACCGTCGGGCACCATCTGGTCGAGGTCGGTGAGGAGGTGATCACCAAGGGCCAGTATCGACCCAAACAGCCCGGCGAGGTTGCCGCCGATCAGCCGTGAGGCTTTCTTGGAGCGCGGACTTCTCAGCGACATGAAGACATGTCGCGATGTCCGCTTTTGGAAATGCCGCGCTTGCAGGATGGCAAAGGCGAACTGGAAGTCCGCGCTCCAAAGGAAGTGCGGGCCTTACTCGCCGTAGGGCACCCAGATGTTCTTCACCTGGGTGGCATGGCGCAGATAGTCGGCGCCCTGGGCCTGCGCGTCCTTGAGCCAGTCGAGGGGCCGGCCCTGATTGGTCCAGGTCGCCTTGAGGTTGCCGGCCGAGGCCTTCTCGGCAGAGGCGGCGCCGCTCTTGGAGCCGTGATACCAGAGGGCGTCGACGTCGTCGTGCTCGGCCAGGGTCTTGGCGAGTTCGTCGCGCGCGCCGGTGACGATGTTAACAACGCCAGCTGGTACGTCCGAGGTCTCCAGGATCTGGTAGAAGTCGGTCGCTGCCAGCGGGAAGGCCGGCGACGGCACCGCGACGACGCGGTTGCCCATGGCGATCGCCGGCAGCACCAGCGAGACGAATCCGAGCAGCGGCGCCTCATCCGGGCAGAGAATGCCGACCACGCCGAAGGGCTCGTTCATCGCCAGCGTCACGTTGCGCGAACGGGTAGAATGCACGCGGCCATCATATTTGTCGGCCTGGGCGGCGTAGTAGAAGATGCGCCGGATCGCCTTCTCGACTTCCGCCTTGGCCGCCTTGGAGCTGTGGCCGTAGCTTACCAGGCGCTGCTCGAACTCGGCGGCACGGGCCGACAGGTTCTCGGCGATGTAGTAGAGCACCTGCGCGCGGTTATGCGCCGTGGCGGCGCCCCAGCCGCTTGCCTTGGTCGCCGCCTCTACCGCATTGCGGATGTCCTTGCGATTGCCGAGGCCGGCCTGGCCGAGCGTAGCGCCGGCCGTGCTCTTGACCGTATAGCTGTAGCCGGAATCAGGGCGGGCCTGCTTCCCGCCCACGAACAGCTTGGCGGTGCGGTCGATGCTGGGCAGGGCGGTACCTGCAGGCGCCTCGGCTGGCGTGACACCAAGGGCGCCAGCCTTGTTGTCCTCGGCCGCGGGCAGGGATTTCTCCCAGTCGGGCTTGAGATATTCATAGAGGCCTTCACGGCCGCCCTCGCGGCCGAAGCCGCTCTCGCGATAGCCGCCGAAGCCGGCAGCGGCGTCGAACAGATTGGTCGAGTTGACCCAGACCACGCCGGCCTTCATACGGGCGGCGGTATCGAGGGCGCGATTGATGTTCTCCGACCAGATCGAGGCGGCGAGGCCATAGCGCGTGTGGTTGGCAAGCTGGATGGCTTCGTCGGGCGTGCGGAAGGTCATCGCCACGGCAACCGGGCCGAAAATCTCGACCTCCGAGACCGTGGAGGATGGTTCCACATCGACGAATATCGAGGGCGGGAAGAAGCTGCCCTTGGCCGGCAGGGCGCAATCGGCCTGCCAGAGCGTGCCGCCCTCCTGCTCGCCCTTCTTGACGAGGTCCTGGATGCGCTGGAGCTGCACCGGTGCGACGATGGCTCCCATGTCGACCGACTTGTCGAGGGGATCGCCGATGCGCAGCGTCTCCATGCGGCGGCGCAGCTTGCCGAGAAAGCGTTCGGCGATGCCTTCCTGGATCAGCAGGCGCGAACCGGCACAGCAGACCTGGCCCTGGTTGAACCAGATGGCATCGACCACGCCTTCCACGGCGCCGTCGAGATCGGCATCCTCATAGACAATGAAGGGCGACTTGCCGCCGAGTTCGAGCGAAAGCTTCTTGCCCGAGCCCGCCGTGGCCTGGCGGATGAGCCGGCCGACCTCGGTGGAGCCGGTGAAGGCGATCTTGTCGACATCGGGATGAGCGACGAGGGCCGCACCCGTGGCGCCATCGCCGGTGACGATGTTGACCACGCCATCCGGCAGCCCGGCTTCGCGGCAGATCTCGGCGAAGGCGAGTGCCGTCAGCGGGGTGAACTCGGCGGGCTTGAGCACCACCGTGTTGCCGGCCGCGAGCGCCGGCGCGATCTTCCAGGCCAGCATCAGCAGCGGGAAGTTCCAGGGAATGATCTGCCCGCAAACCCCGACGGGGCCGTAGCCGGCGAATTCGGTCTCGACCAGTTCGGCCCAACCGGCATGGTGATAGAAATGCCGGGCGACCAGGGGAATGTCGATGTCGCGGCTCTCGCGGATCGGCTTGCCATTGTCCAGCGTCTCCAGCACCGAGAGGAAACGCTCGCGCTTCTGGATGTGGCGGGCGATGGCATAGAGATAGCGGGCGCGCTCATGGCCAGGCAGCGCCGACCAGGCGGGGAAAGCCTTCCGCGCGGCCTTGACGGCGGCATCGACATCCTCGGATGTACCGGCGGCGACCTTGGCGAGCAGGGTATCGCGGGCGGGGTTCACAACCTCGAAGGTTTCCTTGCCTTTGGAGGCGACAAAGGCTCCGCCGATGAAGTGCTTGAAGCCCTTTTCATGGCTCGCGAGCCAGGCCGTGACGTGATTGTCGGCTTCTGGGGCAGGACCATAGTCCATGGTTTGCAGAATTTCCTTGACGGTGGGCATCGGGGGCCTCCTGGGCATAGGTTTCGGCGTGCCTTTTCCCTAGCGGAGGGAGGTGCGCCTGGCCTTCTCCACGAAGTGGGGAAGGTGTCATTGCCAAGCAATGACGGATGGGGTGTGGGCCGCTAGCGCTTTCAGTCCGAAGAGGGTGCCACTAGCGGGCCGCACCCCATCCGACCCGACTTCGTCGGGCCACCTTCCCCACTTCGTGGAGAAGGTTCTCGCGTTGCGTTTCCTATGCCAGAGCGTGGTGAGTCAGCGCCGAATAGCGCCCGGTCACGAAATGCTCGAGCTGGCGCTCGATGTCGGCGAGCATCGATGAGGCTCCGATGCGGAAAAGATTGGGTTCCAGCCAGGGGCGGCCGAGCTCTTCCTTCATCAAAGCGAGCCAGGCCAGGGCGTCCTTGGCCGTCCTGAGGCCGCCGGCCGGCTTGAAGCCCACCGCCTCGCCGGTGAACTCGCCATAGTCGCGCAGGGCACGGAGCATGGTGAGGCTGACGGGGAGGGTAGCATTGACGTCCTCCTTGCCGGTGGAGGTCTTGATGAAGTCGGAGCCCGCCATCATCGCGACCATGCTGGCCTTGTAGACATTGCGCAGCGTCTTGAGGTCGCCGGTGGCGAGAATGGCCTTGAGATGGGCCTCGCCGCAGGCCTCGCGCATGGCGCGGATCTCATCATAGAGGGCGTTCCAGTCTTGCGTCAGCACCTGGGCGCGGTTGATGACGATGTCGATCTCCTGGGCGCCCTGGTCGACGGCATAGCGGATTTCGGCAAGGCGCTGCGGCAGCGGGGTGAGGCCGGCGGGAAAGCCCGTCGCCACCGAGGCGACGGGAATGCCGGAGCCGGCGAGCGCCTTGACGGCGGGGCCGACCATGGTGGGATAGACGCAGACGGCGCCCACCGTGGGCGGGGCATCGGCGAGGCCGAGGGCTGTAACGATATCCTCGCGTATGGGGCGGCGCGCCTTCAGGGCGAGGCGATGCACGCGGCCGGGCGTGTCGTCGCCCGCCAGGGTGGTGAGGTCGATGCATTGCACCGCCTTTACCAGCCAGGCGGCCTGGTATTCCTTCTTCACCGTGCGGCGCCCGCCGAGGGTCGCGGCCCGGCGTTCGGTGGCGCTGAGATTGACCTCGATCGCCTCGAACCATTCGGGCTTGAGGGCCGTGCCGGGATTGCGGGCATGGGCACCCTGGCCTGATACGATCAGGGCGGAGCCGGTGGGCACCACGCTAAGGGCCGGAGCGGCTTGAGCAGAGGAGACTTGGCCCGGCTTCTTGGAGGCAGCCGGCGTGCCTTTATCGGTCTTATCCATGGTGGGTTTCATCCAGGAGGAAGCGTGCTGTCTGCTCGTCGGTGACGAGCACGTTGAGATAGCCGGCCCTGAGGCAGGCAAGGGTTATGGCTTGTTTCGACTTGCCGGCGGCGACGCCGATCGAGAATTTCCGCTCCCGACAAAAACGCAGATCCAGGCCGATGGTTCGGGCATCGATGTCCGCGTCCACGATATTGCCATGGGCATCGACATAGCGGCTGAGAATATCGCCGACGGCGCCTTTCGCCTTGAGGGCCGCCGTTTCCGCTTCGGTGACGAAGCCCGATTGCACCAGCACGGAATCGGGGCTGATCGTGCCCATGCCGAAGCAGATCACCGGCGCTTTGCGGGCAAGCTCCAGCACGCTGGCGATAGTGGGATCCTGTTCCAGCGCCACGCGGGTGGCGGCATGGCCCAGAATGGCCGGCACCGGCAGCAAGGTCGCCGTACCATTGGCCGAGCGGGCGAAGAGTTCGGCGGTGTTGTTGGTGCGGATAGAGGGCGATCGGATGTTCATGGCCCCATTGAGCAGCACCACTTCCACGCCCTCGTTCCAGAAGGGCGGCAGGCGGTGCGCAACCGCGCTCATGGTGCGGCCCCAGGAGACGCCGATCAGCGGCACCTTGCCGAGGCCGGCGAGCATGCGTGCGGCAGCCTGCGCCACGGCATCGAGCAGGAGGCCCTCGTCCTCCTCGCCATTGTTGGGGACGACGACGGCTTCCTTCAGGTTCCAGCGGCGCTGCAGCCTGGACTCGATGTCAGGAGAGCGCGGCGCCCGCGGCACGATCTCGATGCGCACGATGCCGGCCTCGCGCGCCTCGGTCAGCAGGCGGCTGGCCTGCCAGCGCGTGAGGTTGAGCTCCTTGGCAAGGTCGCCCATGGTCATGTCGAGCTCATAATAGCGCTTGGCGACCTGGATCATCAGGAGTTCGCGCTGCTCGCCGGACATCGTCCTGAACTGGACGTCATGGTCGAGATTGCCGACACTCATCAACGCGATCCCTCAAGCTGTCTTGATGCCAGCTTGCGCGAGAGTGGCGCAAGAAGCTCGGTCGCTTCAAGATAATCCTGCAGCAATTCACCATAGCGGGCATGGGCGGCGAGGTCGGGCTCGACCAGCGTAACCGGCTGGGCCACCGCATCCGCCGCGGCAAAGAGGTCGCCAAACAGGCCGGCGCCGGTAGCGGCGCAGGCGGCCGTGCCGACAAGGGTGAGATTGGTTTGGCTGAGGAGTTCGACGGGCATGCCCATGGCGTCGACCGTGGCCCGCAGCCACAGCGGGTTCTTGGCATAGCCGCCCGAAGAGACGATGCGGTTGCAGGCAATGCCGAGTTCCTGGATGCGGCGGAACACGTTTGCCGAACCCAGCGCCACCGCTTCGACGGCGGAGCGATAGAGGTCCGCCCTGGAATGGCTGAGCGACAGGCCGAGTACGGCGCCGCGCAGCAGGGGATCGCGATAGGGCGTCCGGTTGCCCATGAAATAATCGAGTGTGAGCAGACCGGTGCCGCCGACCGGCAACGCGCTCGCTTCCTGCACCAGGGCAGCGCGCTCCTGCTGGTCGAGCCCGAACATATCGCGCGCATACCAGGACATCACGGAGCCGGCAGAAACCTGGCCCGCTTCCACCAGCCAATAATCATCGACCAGGGCATGGGGATATGGCCCCCAGAAGCCGGTGACCGGTGCCTGCGCCGCGAGCTGGAAGAGATGGACGATCGAGGTGCCGCCGATCAGCAGATGTTCGCCCGGCCGCAGCGTGCCTGCGCCTGCGATGCCGGTATGCGCATCGATGCCGCCCTGGGCCAGCATGGGTCTGTTAACGAGGCCGAGATGCTCGGCCGCCGCGGCGCTGACCGGCGCGATCGGTGCGCCCACTGCCTTGATATCATCTGGCAGTTTGGTGGCGAGGTCGGGAATGCCGAATTCGGCGTAGAGCTCGTCAGGGAAGCGGCGGGTGACGGAATCGTAGTTCCATTTGCAGGTCGCGTTCATGCGCGAGCCGACCCACAGGCCCGTCAGCTTGAAATTGATGTAGTCGAGGCACTCGCAGATGATGTCGGCCCCGGCATAGACGTCCGGCTCGTGGCGCGAGAGCCACATCGCCTTGGGCACCAGCCATTCGGCCGCATCGCCGCCGCCGGCATAGGCCAGCACGGGGTGCTGCGAGAGCGCGGTCCGGGCCGCTTCTTCGGCAGCCCGGCAGTCCATCCACAGGAGGGAGGGGCGCAGGGGCGTGCCATCCCGTTTGCAGGCGACCACGGTCGAGGCCGTGGTGGCGGCGCAGACGCCATCGATATGAGGCGAGCCGAGGTCGCGCATCAGGCCGCGGCTGGCCTGTCCGAGCGCGTCCCACCAGTCGATCGGCGACTGCTCCGCCCAGCCCGGATGCGGGTGGCGGGTGGGGTACTGGACCTCCCGCTCACCAAGCATCGCACGGCTTTCAAGGTCGAACACGCCGACCCTGATGCCTCCGGTGCCGAAATCCAGGCCGAGAAGACGTGGCATGAGTGGTTCTCCGGGAGCGCGGACATCTTGTCCGCTTCACCCTCCCCTGGAGGGGGAGGGTCGACACGCAGTGTCGGGGTGGGGTGACTCTCTAGTCGAAACTACCGCCAGATTATCAAAGCCGGTGCTCTTTCACCCCACCCCGGCCTTTCAGGCCGACCCTCCCCCTCCAGGGGATGGTAAGGATCGACGTGCTTTTGTGTCGATTTTACAGTTTACGGCCTGAACATCACCTTGGAGAAGAACTCGTTCTTGCGCTTGAAGCTCTCGAACATGCCGGGCAGTTCCTCGAGCGTGAGTTCATGGGTGATCATGAACTCCCATTTGAGCTTGCCGGTGGCGAGAGCCTCGAGCGACACCGTCCACTGCTTTCCGGGGAACGGGGCGCCGAAGGAGTTCCAGGCTCCGTGCAGCGACACTTCCTGGCGCAGGAAGTGCTGGAAGGTCTGGTTCTCCAGCGCGACCTCGCCGACAGGGATGCCGATGAACACGACATGACCGCCGGGGCCGGCCAGCTTGGCGGCGAAGTTGATCGAGGAGGGATGGCCGGCGGCCTCGACGATGAGGTCGCAGTTCAGCCCAGCCGGCAGCGGATCGGTGATCAGCTGGGTGTGGGTCGCACCGGCCTCGCGCGCCTGTTCGAGCTTCTGCTCGGAGACGTCGACGGCGACGACTTCCGTGCAGCCCATCAGTTTCATCCACTGGATGGCGAACAGCCCGATCGGGCCGCAGCCGATGACGCCGCCGCGTTGACCAACGGTGGGCGGGGCCTTCCAGACGGCGTGGAGGGCGATCGAGGCCGGGTCGGTCATGGCGATGGCGCGGGGATCGGCATCCGCCGGGGCCTTGAGCAGATTGCCCACCGGCACCGAGACGAATTCGGTATAGGCGCCGTCGCGCCGGCTGCCGAAATAGTCATAGTTGCGGCAGCGCGAGAAATTGCCGGTCGCGCATTGATCGCAGACCCGGCAGGGGATGAGCGGGGCGACGCCGACGAGTTCGTCCTTCTCGAAACCGGTCACGCCCGACCCGATCTCCGAAATATGGCCCGAGAATTCATGCCCGCAGATGATCGGCATGCGATGGGCGCCCTTGGTCAGCATGCGAGGAAGGTCCGAGCCGCATACCCCGACAGCCGCAACACGCAATAGCACCTCTCCGGTTGCCGCGACCGGCTTGGGAACGTCCTCGAGGCGGATGTCACCTGGCGAATACATGACGGCTGCGCGCATGGTCAAAGTCCTTGAATATGGAGGAGGTGTTGGGGAAGGGGGAGCAGGGGCCGTCAAACGGCCTGCCGCTCCGCGCCGAAGAGTGAGGAAGTGAAGGCGTCCAGGGCGATGATGGCATCGCGGACGATTTCCACCGACAAGGGCACCGCGACCCGCCAGGTGATCGACCCCTCCTTGAGGGCCGCCTTGGCGACGCGCTCGATGTCGGCGGCTGTGGCCTTGCCGAGCCTGAGGTCGGCAAGGGTGGTCGGCAGGCCCACCGCTTTGCAGAAGCGGGCGGTTTCTTCGATCTCGGCGAGCGGACGCCCTTCCAGCATCAGGAGGCAGAGCACGCCGAAGGCGACCTTCTCGCCGTGGAAAAAGCCATGGCTTTCCTCCAGAGCCGTCAGGCCGTCATGGATGCCGTGGGCGGCGGAAACAGCGCAATTCTCAAAACCCAGGCCGCTGAGCAGCGTATTGGCCTCGATGATGTTCTCGACGGCTGGCGTCAGCGCGCCCTTCTCGACCGCGAGCTTGGCTGCCAGCGCATCGCGCATCAGCACTTCATGGCAGGCCTTGGCGATGGCAATGCCAGCCAGCGGGGCCGGATAGCCGCCGGCGATGAAGTTGTCGGAGCGCGATTCCAGGTTGGAGCGGGCTTCGAACCAGGTGGAGAGGGCATCGCCGATGCCGGCCACCAGGAAGCGGGCGGGGGCCTTGGCGATCAGGGCGCTGTCAACCACCACCACGTCCGGATTGCGTGGCAGCATGAAGGATTCCTTGAACACACCCTGCGGCGTGTAGGTCACCGCGATGGCGCTGGTCGGTGCGTCCGTGGAGGCGATGGTAGGCACGATGGCGATGCGGGCATCGTTGGCGATCGCGGCCAGCTTGGCGGTGTCGGCGGTTTTGCCGCCGCCGATGCCGACGACGATATCCGCCTTGGCCTGGGAGACCAGGGATGTCACCCGGTCGATCTCCTCGCGGCAGCATTCGCCGTTGAATTTCTCCATGGTGAGGCCGAGGCCGCTGCCTTCGAGCGAGGCGAGGATGGAGGCGCCGAGCTTTTCGAAGACGAAGCCGTCGACGAGCAGGAAGGCCTGCTTGCCGAGAGGGCGCAAATGATCGGCGAGGCGGCCGATTTCGCCGGCCCGCTGGATGTATTTGAGCGGACCACCGAAGGCCCGGCCCTGTGCGCTGTGCCACCCGCGAGGTTCAGCCATTGGAAGAATTCCCTGTGTCGCATCGCCTGGTGGCGATGAATGATCAATATTCACATTTGTGAAATAAGATCATTTATGTGAAAATTTAGACAGAAAAATACGCGCTGTCAACGGAGTCGGCAGCGCGTTGGGTTGTCGTCTATCGCTTCAGAGTGCCGGTTGCGTATTGCAGCAGCATCGCGACCACGATGATCAGGCCGGTATAGAGCTGCTGGCTGTAGCCGGGCACCCCGGCGAGGTTCATGATGTTGGCGATGATGCCCATCACCAGCGTGCCCAGCAGCGTGTTGACCACGTCGCCGCGCCCGCCCATCAGGCTGGCGCCGCCGATCACCACGGCTGCGATGACGTTGAGCTCCATGCCGACGCCGACCTGGGCCGAGCCGATGGTGGTGCGGCTGGCGGAAATCACGCCGGCGAGGCCGGCCAGCGCCCCGGAGATCACATAGACGGCCAGGACATAGCGCGGCACCGCAATGCCGGACAGCCGCACCGCTTCCTCGTTGGAGCCGATGGCGGTGATGATGCGGCCGAAGCGCGTGAAGGAGAGCACGATGCCGCCGACGATGAACACCGCGAACATCAGGATGACGGGCTGGGGTATGCCGAGCCAGTAGCCGGCACCGAAATCGGCCAGGGCCTGGCCGCCGTCACCGATCGAGATCGGCCGCCCTTCCGAAATCATGAAGGAGAGCGAGCGGGCGATCGCCATCATGGCCAGCGACATCACGAAGGAGGGCAGGCGCATATAGGCGACGAAGAAGCCGACGGCGAGGCCGCAGGCGGCGCCGCACAAGATCACCAGCGCGATGCTGACGCCGACGCCATAGCCGAGCTTGGCGATGAAATAGGCGGTGAGCACGCAGCCCAGCGCCAGCACCGAACCGACCGAAAGGTCGATGCCGCGGGTGAGGATGACGAAAAGCATGCCAACCGACATGATGCCAGCGCCGGAGGCGACCTGGCGGAGCACGTTCAGGATGTTGTTCTTGGTCAGGAAGCTGTCGGTCCACACGGAGGCGACGATGACCAGGACCAGGAAGATGCCGAGGGTCGCGAAACGCTGCACCAGGGCGCCGAGATCATAGCCGCGCTTGCCGTCGCCGCGGTTCTCGCTGAGAGCTGTCATTGTCCTATACCATTCGCCGCTTGAATTGCTTTGCCGGGTTGCCCGCCTTCGCTCATGGCCAGGGAAAGCAGGTTTTCCTCGCTGTAATCGCCCGGGCTGAGTTCGCCGCGGATCTCGCCCTCGCGCATCACCAGCACGCGGTCGCACAAGCCGAAGAGCTCCTGATGTTCGGAAGAGATTACCAGGACGGCCTTGCCGGCTTCCGCCAGGCGGTTGACGAGCGTGTAGATCTCGGTCTTCGCGCCGACGTCGACGCCACGGGTCGGCTCGTCGAGGATGATGAGATCGCCGTCGGCATGGAACCACTTAGCCAGCACCACCTTCTGCTGGTTGCCGCCCGACAGGCTCGATACGGGCGCGTCGACGCTGGCGGCCTTGAGGCGCAGGCTCTGGCCGAGTTCGCCAACGGTGCGCCGTTCCAGGCCCCGGCGCAGGAAGCCGAGCGCAGTAGTGACCGACGACATCCGAGCCATGGTGGCGTTCACCCGGATGGGCTTGTCGAGGATGACGCCCTGATGCTTGCGATCCTCAGGGACCAGCCCGACGCCCGCCGCGACGGCGTCGCGCGGCGAGCGGAAATGCACCGGCTTGCCTTTGAACTTGATGGCGCCGCTATCGGGCCTGTCGGCACCGAAGATCAGGCGGGCGACCTCGGTACGTCCGGAGCCGACCAGGCCGCCGAGGCCGACGATCTCGCCGGCGCGCACAGCGAGGCTGACATTGCGGACCTTGCGGCCGGCATGGAGCGCGGACACGCTGATCACTTCCTCGCCGATCCTGCGCTCCCCCTTCTCGGGAAAGAGGGCGGAGAGCGGCCGGCCGACCATCATCCGGATGATGTCGTCGATGGTCACGTCCTTGGCGGCGACGGTGCCGACGAGCTGGCCGTCCTTCATCACCGTCATGCGATCGGAGATCCGCATCACCTCCTCGAGGCGATGGGAGATATAGACGACACCGACGCCATGGCTGCGCAGATCGGCGATGACCTTGTGCAGGCGCTCGGCATCCCGATCCGACAGCACGGCGGTCGGCTCGTCGAAAATAATGATCTTGACCTCGCGCGACAGCGCCTTGGCGATCTCGACCACCTGCTGATGGGCGACGGCGAGATTGCCGACGCGCTCGCCGGGATCGATGTCGAAGCCGAGCCGCTTGATCAATTCGCCGGCGCGCTTTCTCAGCCCCGGCCCCGCGAAGACCCCGGGCAGTTCGCCCAGGAAGATGTTCTCCGCCACCGACAAATCGGGGGCAAGGGCCAATTCCTGATGGATCACGGCAATGCCGAGTGCCCTGGCCAGGCGCGGATCGCGGAAGTCGACGTGACGTCCGGCGACCGTCACCTCACCACTGCTGGGGTGCAGTTCGCCGCCCAGCACACGCATCAGCGTCGACTTGCCGGCGCCGTTCTCGCCGAGCAAGGCATGAACCTCGCCACTCTGGACGTCGAAGTCGACGCCCTTGAGGGCATGTACGCCGCCGAAGGACTTGGTGATGGCGGTGAGCCTGGCGAGTTCGGACATGATGCCTCGCTGGTTTGGATATCGCAGGGCGACTATTGCCTTCTCCCCGTGTGGGAGAAGGTGGCGCGAAGCGCCGGATGAGGGGTTGACGAAACCTCTCTGTTCTTGGTGCTTGTCCCTGAAGTTGTTTCGGATGGGGTACGAGACCCCTCATCCGCCCCTTCGGGGCACCTTCTCCCCCAAAGGGAGAAGGCGCATGACGCCGAAGCCGCCGCTTAGAACACCGCGTCCTTCTTGTAGAACTTGTCGACGTTCTCCTGCGTGATCACCGCCGGCGTGGTGAGTTCGAGCTTGGGCGTGTCGGGGGAGAGCTCGCCCTTGAGCGCCTTCAGGCCGATATCGACAGCGGTACGCGCCACCAGATCCGGATCGTTGAGGCCGGTCGCGCCATATTTGCCGTCCTTGATGAGAGCGAGCGCTTCCTTCTGGCCATCGGCGGCGGCGAGCACCAGCACGTCGGTCTTGCCGGCGGCCTGCAGCGCCTTCATGCCGCCCAGCGCCATCGAATCGTTCTCTGCGAGCAGCACGGTGACGTCAGGATGGGCCTGCAGCAGGTCCTCGGCGGCCTTGAGGCCGTCCTCGGTCGCCCAATTGCCCCAGCCCTGGCCGAGCACCTCGAAGCTGGCTTTGCCGTCATTGACGAGCTGGCCTTCTACAAGGCCGCGGAAGACGCCGAGGCGGCGGTCGCGGCCCACTTCATTGCCCTGGGAGCCGGAGAGCAGGATGATCTTGACGGGCTTGCCCTGCATCTTCTTGGCCAGCCACTGGCCGACGAGGAAGCCGTTCTGGTCGTTGGAGGAGCGCACCTGGGTGACGATCTTGGCCTTGGTGTTGATCGAGGAATCCATCACCACCACCTTCACGCCAGCCGCGGTGGCGGCATTGGCTGCCCCGACGAGGCCTTCCGGATCGCGCGGGTTGAGAATCAGGAGGTTGACGCCCTTGGCGACCATGTCCTCGACGTCGGAGATCTGCTTGCCCATGTCGTTCTGGCCATCGGAGGTGGTGACCTCACAACCGGCCTTCTTGCCCTGATCGATGGCGGCGGCCTGCTGGGCGGCGAAATAGGGGGCGCTCAGCGTGTACATCGCCACGCCGATCTTGCAGTCGGCGGCGCTCGCCATGCCCATCGTGCCGGCCAGCAGTGCTGCGGCCAGGCTGCCGCCCAAAAGGGTTTTCTTCATTGGCTCTCTCCTCCACGTCGTCCGTCAGGGCGTTTTTCCTGGCCCTGTTCTGTAGCATAAGTACATTTTTTGACAGGGGTCAAGCGATCCAAATTTTAAAAAATTGAAACAAAATCACATACGTGAAATATTGCAACGCAATATTGTCTAAATTAGCTTAAAATGAGTTAAAATAGTGCGCCGAGGGTTGTCGGGGTGCTGATAAAAATGTAGTGATGCTACAGAATGGCGAGCTTCCAAGAGCGCCGCAATCAAAAGAAAGGTTGGTTGATATGCCCATGCGCGAGCCGGGTCTGTGCGTCGTCGATGTCGAGAACGGGGAATTGCGGGGGGCAACCAACCGCTACACCAAGACGATGGGCGATCTTGCCGGCCTCTATGAAGACGAGGCTGCCTATCGAACCGTCCTCGCCGAACTCGGCGACAAGGTGGTTTACGAGGTGACGGATTACAAGCCCTCGGCGGATGCCGGCGACATGATCATCGGGGTTACCCGCATGATTCCAGGCAAGGTGGGGCGGGAATATTTCCTCACGCGCGGCCACATCCACGCCAATCCCAATCGTCCGGAAATGTATTACGGCGAGAGCGGACACGGCATCATGCTGCTGGAATCGCCGGCCGGAGAAATCCGCAGCGTCGAGATCGGGCCGCGCAGCCTGTGCTATGTGCCGCCCTACTGGATCCACCGCTCGGTCAATGTCGGCTCGACCGATCTGGTGATGACCTTCGCCTATCCCGCCGACTCAGGCCAGGACTATGACATCATCGCCAAGGCCGGCGGCATGCGCAGCCGTATCGTCGATGACGGCAAGGGCGGATGGGCGGCCGTCGACAATGCTGGCTACCAGTTCCGGGCTAAGGAGTTGGTCGAGGCCATCATGGCGAGGTGAGGTGCGCGACTTCCCTTCTCCCCTTGCGGGAGAAGGTGCCCTGAAGGGGCGGATGAGGGGTCTCCCGACTCATCCAATTCGAATCGGAGGCGGGCGTTGAGCCACGAAGAACGGTAAGGTTGCAAAACCCCTCATCCGGCGCTTCGCGCCACCTTCTCCCGCAAGGGGAGAAGGCTTTCCCACTCCTCAAGCCTCGTCGGCGTCGCCCTCGTCGTCATCATCGGCGTCGATCTCGCCGCCGAGCGCGTGCTTGAAGCCTTTCTCGACTCGCTTGAGTAATTTGCGCAGGCGCTTGCGGTCCTTGTTGTCGAGATGGCTGGTGGCTTCCGCCTCGATGTCGAGCGCCAGGGCCGCGATAGCCGCGGCCTTTTCCTTGCCGTCCGCGCTCAGGCCCACGCGCACGACGCGCCCATCACCGTCGGTCGCCTTGCGCTCGATCAGGCCGGCGGCCGACAGGCGCGCAATCGTCTTGGAGGCTGTCGGGGGCCTGACGCGCAGGATTTCCGCCAATTCGCTCATCGACAGGGCTTCTCGCCCGGCAAGGGCTTCGAGCACCTGTTCCTGGCCCGGGAACAGGCCAAGTCCTTCGAGGAGCTTGGCGGTGCGGGCCCGATGCAGGCGGGCCACGTGGATCAACTGATAACCAAGTGTCTTGGAGGCCGGATGTCGCATGGTGATGATCCGCCGGCTGATGATTTGCTGTAGCCGGCTTCAGATACAGTTTCTGGCAGAAAATGTCGAGGATTTAGTGAGCCTTAGTTCAAATGACGTCGTGCAGCTGGATTCTCTGGGCAACGGGATCGCCGCGGATTCATGTAGTGGGTGACCTTTCAATATTTGACCGGCTTGAGCAATCCGACATCCGCAACTATAGTTCAGAACATGCTCAGACCTTCGTTTCTGTAATCGAGGGTGGAGCATCGGGATGTAACCATGGACGGACTCATTCTGTTTGCGGCGCTTGGCCTCGCCTTGTTGGCCATGTGGACTGCGACTTTTTGCATTGTATTCCGTACAATTGATTGGAAAAGCACTTCATCAACCGTGCGTGAAGCCAATATAATTGGTGATGCCGATGGCCCAATTTATAAATATCTTTTTGAATATGAAGTAAGTAATGTTGTTTTCAAGGAATATCCTAAATTTGGTGTTTGTAGTAATTCTTATAAGGTTGGCGATTGGGTAAATATTCTTTACAATCCCAATAATCCACATGATATCGCATTGGTCGAATGTAGTGGAAGAATGTATTATTTATTCAGTAAATTAGCGGTATTCATTAAGCAGAGAAAATTAGCGAAGAATTCAAAACCTGCCTAGCGTCTTCTCCACTTTGGCCAGGAAGGCGGCGCGCGAACTGTCGGTCGACAGATTCATCGAGTAATGGGCAAGGTATTGAAAGCGCGCGAAGGGCTTCACCACCGCCCGCAGCATGCGCGTAACCACGCGGCGGGGCGGATCGCTCATCAGCAGGGCCTTCAGATGCGAGCCGCCATAGGTGGTGACGGCCACCACCTTGGTGATGTTGTGCAAATTGCCCTGGACCTTGCCGTCGACCAGGGTGAAGGACACGCCGGGCAGGAAGACCCGGTCGAAAAACCCCTTGAGGATGGCCGGAAAGCCGTAGTTCCAGATCGGCGTGACGATCACCAGCGCCTGCGCCCGTTGCAGGCGTTCGACATAATCAGCCACGCCATCGCGGTTTTTTGCGGTGTCGTGATAGGTGCGCCGTTCGGCGGCCGTGAGCACGGGCTGGAACCCTTCGGCATAGAGGTCGCAGTCGTCGACCTCATGGCCGGCCTTGCGCAAGGTCTCCACGGCGCAGGTATGCAGCGCCGCGCCGAAGGATTCCTCGCAAGGGTGCGAGAAGAGGACGAGGACCCGCATCAGCCCTTCATCTCGACCTCGACGAAGGCCATGTGGGACTGGCCGCCGTTGAAGACATTGTGCTCGACGCCGGCCGGGCGCGAGTAGGAGGTGCCGGCAGCGAGTGGAACCAGCTTCTCGCCTTGCGTGTCGACGATACGCAGCGTGCCGTCGACCAATGGCACCACGGCATAAGGGTATTCATGGCGGTGCCAGCCCGTCTCCTGGCCGGGCTCGAAATCGTAGCGGGTGATGCGCACCCGCTCATCGTCGACCTGGAGCGTTCCGGTCGCCAGATTGGTGTTGTCGCTGTTGTGTGCTCCACACATGGCAGGGCCTTTCATAGCTATGGTTTGGTGTTGGACCTCGCCATTTCGTGGCGAGGTGCATTTGGCAGGCGAGTGTGTCCGATATCCTGGCAAGCCGATCAGGCTTCCATTTGCATGCCCCGGAAAAGATAGGTCCGGTTCGAGGAATAGTCATAATCGGGATCGTCCCAGGCGATCATCTTGCCGGGATTGAGCAGGCCCTTGGGATCGGCTTCGCGCTTGAAGGCGAGCTGCATCTCGTCGGTCTGCTTCATGCCGCCTTCCTCCAGCGTGTAGCGGTGCGGGTTGAACACCGGCGCACCCATGTCCTCGTGGATGCGGATGATCTCGTCGAGGCGCTCCTCGGTGGTGAACTTGACGAGCGGCAGGCCGAAGCAGGTGATCTTGCCGTCGAAGCGCACGAATTCGAGATGGGCCACCACTTCGTCGCCGAAGACGGCATGGATCTTGGAGACGAGTTCGAGCTGGTTGGGGAAGGGGTAGAGCGTCTGAAGATAGGTGATTGTGGGATCGAGCTTGAGGGCACGCAGCGTGGTGTGGTTCCAGCCGAGTTCGTAGATGTCGGGCAGGCCCTTGCGGTCCGCCTCGCTTATGCCCGACGTCGAGAACAACAGTTCTGCGCCCTTGCGCCGGCGGGTGATGGTGAGGAAGGCATCGTAGTTCTGCGGGGCGATCATGGCGCAGACGATATGCCTGTCGCGCGGGATCCAGCGCCGGTGCCGGTTGAAATAGTCATGCGCGGCCGGCGCGGCCACCACCGCGAGCTGCTTCTTGAGGATGCCGTCAGCCTCGCCGGTCTCGTTGGCGAAGGCGGCCGCCTCGGCGAGCGTATCGAAGCCGACGATGACGTCGATCCACTTGAAGGCCGATGTCAGTGGCATCTCGACTTCGGTGATGATGCCGTTGGTGCCGTAGGCATGGCTGACCTTGTGCAGATCCTCGCCGGTGAGATCGAGGATGCGTGGGCTTGCCTCCATCGTCACCACCTTGAGGCGGGTGATATTGCCCCAGTCGCGCAGGCCGCCCCAGGTGATCGAGCCGACGCCGCCCGAGCCGCCGGCGACGAAGCCGCCGATGGTGGCCGTCTTCGCGGTGGAGGGATGCAGACGCAATTCCTGGCCGGAATGGGCTTGCGTCTGTTTGTCGATGTCGGCCATCACCGCGCCGGCTTCGGCGACCAGCACGCCCGGCTCGATCGAGATGATCTTGTCCATGAAGGACAGATCGAGCACGGCCCCCCGCGACAGCGGCATCGCCTGGCCGTAATTGCCGGTGCCGGTGCCGCGGGGCGTCACCGGAATGTCGAGCGCGTAGCAGGCGGCGAGCGTGGCGACGACGTCGTCCGTGGATTTGGCGAAGATGATGCAATCGCCGGTGATGTGGTCGAGCTCGCGCTTGAGCACCGGCGAATACCAGAAGAAGTCGCGGCTCTTCTGCCGCACCAAGGTCGGGTGATCCTCGATGCGGATGTCGGGCAGGCGGGTCTTGAGGGCGGCGATGTCGGTCATGGGCGGATCTCGGAGTGCCGATCTCCAGATCGGCATTCTTGGAAGCGAAGCGTTCCGTCGAAGATAAATGCCGATCTGGAGATCGGCACACCATGTCTGGTGCGTCAAGTCTGGTTGATTGGGCGCCTAGGGGCCGCTGGCCTGCGATCGCCGGACCAAACCTTCGGTTCGGTCTGACAGCACCGCATCGAGTTCCGCATAGTCCGGCAAAGCGGTGTCGATGGCCCGGCCCTTGCGCACCACGATGCGATCGGCCTGCGGGCGGGACAGCAGCTCCGTCCAGCTCCTGGCCTTGAACAACACGAAATCGGCAGGCCCACCGACGCGCAGCCGCCCGGCATCGATGCCCATCACCGAGGCCGGCGTCGCCGTAACCGCCTTTGGCCACTCGCCGAAGGGATGGTCGAGATGGGCCACGCGCGTCGCCTCGCGGAAGACCTCGAGGGCATCGAGATCGCCATAGGCATAGAAGGGGTCGCGTGTATTGTCGGAGGAGACCGCGACCGGCACGCCCGCAGCCTTCAATTCGTGCAGCAGCGTCACGCCGCGCGAGCGGGGGGTGCGGCCGGGCACGCGGTCCTGCAGATAGAGATTGCACATTGGCAGCGAGACCACAGCGATGCCGGCCTGCGCCACCTTGTCGATGGTAGCCTTGATCTCGTCCCCCTCCTGCCGGGCGAGGGAACAGCAATGGCCGACCGTGATCTGGCCGGCGAAGCGATGCCGCAGGGCCGCCTCGGCGATATGGCTTAGTGTGCGGGCTTCGGGGTCCTGGGTCTCGTCGACATGGAAATCGAGATCGAAGCCGTTGTCGGCGGCGAGGCGGAACAGCGTGTCCAGGCCCTGGTCGAGCTCGGGCACCATGTAGGTGACGCCGCCCAGGATACCGTCATGCGCGCGCAGGGCGGCGGTGATGTCGGACATGTGCGCGCGATCGGCCACATGCTCGATGGAAAACAGCGCGACGGCCTGCAATTCGATGCGGCCGGCCCATTTTTCGCGCATTTCGGCAAGAACAGGCCAGGAGATGCCGATCTGCTTGCCGATCGAATCGAGATGGGTACGGATGGCGGAGGTGCCGTGCGCATAGGCGCAGCGTAGTGAGAAATCCATGCGGGCGGCGACATCGGCGGCCGACCAATGAGCCTCGCGATCCAGGGTCACGTTGTCGAGAGCCCCGAAGAAGGTGCCGTCGGGATTGCGGCGGCGCGGCCAGATATGGCCCTTGTCGAGATGGGTGTGCAGTTCCACGAAGCTCGGGAAGACCATGCCTGCGCTGAGTGTACCGGAGGGACCTGTCACGGCCTCGATCGCCTCGATGCGCCCGTCCGCGACGGTCAGGCAGATGCGTGCCAGGCCATCCTGGTCGGCGCCGGCCAGTGGTTGCGACACCAGGCAGGCCGGTACGCTGGCCTCGACCGACCATCGGCCATCGGTGGGAACTGCGAGGGGCTTGGACACGGTCAGTTTTCCCGCTTCAGCGCGCTCTCATGCCATTTGTACAGCAGGAGATGCGACAGATAGGACAGGGCGAGGAAGATGGCGATGCCCGTCAGCGACAGCAGCACCAGCGCGGCATAAGCCCGCGGATAGGCAAAATAGCGTGGCGCGAGATAGATGATATAGCCAAGCCCCCCGCGCGCGCCACCCGCACCGGTGGCGAGTTCCGACACCACGGCGCCGATCAGGGAAAGACCGCCGGCGATGCGCACGCCGCCGAGGAAATAGGGCAGGGCCCCGCGCAGGCGCAGCAGCCACAATTTCTGCCAGGAAGAGGCGCGGTAGAGCTCGAAGAGGTTGAGCAGATTATGGTCGGTCGAGCGCAGGCCGATCAGCGTGTTGGCGAGCACCGGGAAGAAGGCGACGAGCCATACGCAAATCAGGAGCACGGTGGCCTGCGAGAAGATCACCAGCAAGAGCGGCGCCAGGGCGAGCACCGGCGTGACCTGCAGGATGATGGCATAGGGATAGAGCGTATATTCGACCAGCCGCGACAGCGAGAACAGAATGGCGAGCGAAACGCCGCCCACCACCGCGAGCACGAAGCCTTTCAACGTCACTTCCAGGGTGAAGAGCCAGGCCGGCCCCAGTGTTTCCCATTCGCGGAAGAAGGCAGCCCAGATCTCGCTGGGGGCGGGCACCACCTTCATCGGGGTAAGGCCGGCGGCCACGCAATATTCCCAGGCCCCCAGCACGATCACCAGAAAGGCGAGCGGCAGCAGCCATTTCAGGAGTGCCGACGGGTTCCGGCGAGTTGTGACGGGAGGAGTGGCGGCATCGCCCGCCGAACTGATCACGCTCATCCTGTTTCTGCCCCCCGGTCCAAATTCTTGGCGATCAATGTCCATCGACGCTCTCGACCGCCTTGCCGATGGCCGAGGTCAGCGTGGCGGAGGCCTGGCGGCAATAGTCGACGTAAACGGGCGTGGTGCGGAAGGCAGCGCCGCGCGGGCGCTCGGCGTCGACGGCGATCTCGGCGAAAGCGCGTCCCGGCCGAGCCGCCATCACCACGATGCGATCGGAAATATAGACGCTTTCGAATACCGAATGGGTGACGAACACCACCGTCCAGCCAAGCTCTGCCTGCAGGCGCATCAGATCGTCGTTGAGCTTCTGGCGGGTGATTTCGTCGAGCGCCGCGAAGGGCTCGTCCATGAGGAGGAGCTTCGGGCGGGTCACCATGGCCCGGGCGATGGAGACGCGCATGCGCATGCCGCCGGAGAGTTCGCGCGGATAGGCCTGCGCAAAGGCGGTGAGGCCGACGCTGTCGAGGGCCTGCATCACCTTGTCCCGGACAGCCTTTCGCGACACGCCCTTGAGCCGCGACGGCAGCCAGACATTGTCGAACACGCTGGCCCAAGGCATCAGCGTCGGCTCCTGGAAGACGAAGCCGACGTCGCGGGAATGGTCGCTGTCGCCATCGGTCCAGACCACGCTGCCGCTCGAGGCCTCGCCCAGCCCGGCGATGATGCGCAGTGCCGTCGATTTGCCGCAGCCCGAGGGACCCAGCAAAGAGAGGATCTCACCCTGGCGGATGTCGAGATCGAGATGCTGGAGCGCGGTGGTGCCCGAGGAGAAGGTCTTGCCCACGTCGCGCAGCGAGACGACGATCGGGCGGCTGGAGGATGGCGTCAAGGCATAGCTCCCGCGGAGAGGGGCTGTTCCTGGGAGTGCGGACGTCGCAGCGACATGCGTGGCATGTCGCGATGTCCGCTCTTCCTTTCTGCATCCTCGGCGTTTCCAAGAGCGGACATGGACGTCCGCGCTCCCGGGAAATGCACTTTATTGACCATGCTCACTTCTTGATCAGGTCGGAACCGACATTCTTGTTCACGAATTTCAGCGTATAAGCCTTCTTGAAGTCGAAATCGGGCTTGTAGAGGCCGACGGTGACCATCTTGTCGAAAAAGGACTTCATGTGCTCGTCGGTCATGGCGCCGATGCCGTTTTTCTCGGCGTCACCTGACATGACGATGCCATAGGCCTTCATCTGCTTGACGGCGAAGGCGAGGTTCTCGTCGGTCATGTCGGGATTGTCCTTCTGGATCGCCGCATTGCCGAGCTTGTTGTCGCCGTAGAGATAGGTGGCCCAGCCGATCGCCGAGGCGTCGACGAATTTCTGCACGACGTCAGGCTTGGCATCGATGATGTCCTGGCGGGTGACGATCAGGGTCGAATAGGTGTTCCAGCCCTGGTCGGCGATCAGGAAGACATTGGGCTTGAAGCCGCCGCCCTTTTCCACCTGGAGAGGCTCGGACGCCACATAACCCTGCTGCACAGATTGTTTGTCGGCGATGAAGGGACCGGGATTGAAGTCATAGGGCTTGACCACCTCGTCGGTAAAGCCGAAGGCCGCCTTCATCCAGGCATAGCCGGTGGCCTGGAAATCGGGGCCGATGAAGATGGTCTTGGCCTTCTTCAGGTCATCCCAGCTATCGAGGCCGACGCCGGGATGCGTCATCAGGATCTGCGGGTCCTTCTGGAAGGTCGCGGCCACCGCGACGAGGGGAACGCCCTCCTTGGCCGCCGAGAAGACCTCGACGAGATTGCCGCCCATATAGAAGTCGTTCTTGCCAGCAACCAGGGCAGTGGCGTTGTTGGCGGTTGGGCCACCCTGCACGATCTCGACGTCGAGGCCGAACTTCTTGTAGGTGCCGTCGGCCACGGCTTGGTAGTAGCCGCCATGCTCACCCTGCGCCAGCCAGTTGGTGCCGAAGCGCACTTTCACCAGTTCCTCGGCATAGGCGCCGTTCAAGCCGGCAAAAACCACGGCCGTTGCTGCAAGCACGGCGGTCTTGAGCATGCTGTTCATTCCTGTCGCCTCTGTTCGGTTCGTCTTGCGAGTTTCTGGTATCGGATTGCCGCAACGCCGACGCACGATTGTTAGCGCCAATTCAAGCTTGCACAAGTCGTGATCACGATTAATTTTGCGCCGGCCAGATTTTCGGAGACCCGTCATGCTTCGCGCCATCACGCCGTCCTCGCTGCGTGCGCCCTTCGCCCGCTACAGCCATGCTGTGGAGGTGCCGGCCGGCGCCCGCATGGTGTTTTGTTCCGGCCAGCTCGGCATCGGCCCGGACGAGTCGATTCCGGAGGGTGCGGAAGCGCAGGCCAGGCTGATCTTCAGGGCGATCGAAGCGATCCTGGCCGAGGCCGGCATGGCGCTCGCCGACATCGTCAGGATCAATGCCTATGTCACCGGCCGCGAGCACATGGCCGGCTATATGAAGGCCCGCGACGCGGTGGTCGCCGATCCGCCGCCTGCCTCCACCCTGATGATCGTCTCGGGCTTCACGCGTGAGGAATTCAAGGTCGAGGTGGAGGTCGTGGCTGCAAAGGCGTGAGAGCCGAGAGCGTTTTGCGATTTGGTGGTGACGCCAAGAATCGCAAAGACGCTCCAGCCAATCCGTAAGATTGGCTTGGAACCAAAGAGTTAGAGCAAACAAGCGTTTCCGGCTAAACGCGCTTTGCTCCAGGGGGCAAGGGGACCTGTCGCCGAGCGGTATAAGCCCTTGTGATTTTCGATCGGTGTGGAACAATGCCGACAGGTGTCCTCAGGTCGCAGAAGGCCAGCCAGCACAGGTGGGGGCGCCAGACAAGGGGACCGAAAGCATGGACCACCCTATCCGGCGCCCCGCATGCTGAATCTCGATCCCTATCTGCTTCGCGCCTTTCTCTCCGTCGCCGAAGTGGGGACGGTGAACGGTGCGGCGCTGTCGCTGCATCGCACGCAGGCCGCGGTCAGCATGCAGATCCGCAAGCTCGAGGCGCTGGTCGGCTCGGACCTGTTCGAGCGTAGCCCCAAGGGGCTGACGCTCACCGCGGACGGGCTGCTCCTGGTGCCCTATGCCCGTGAGATCCTCACCTTGACCGACGAAGTCGGCAAGCGCCTGAATGGCCGGCAGATAGAGGGGCGCATCCGCCTCGGCGTGGTCGAGGATTTTGCCGCTACCCGCCTGATCGATATTCTCCGGGATTTCCGCGACAAGAATGCCCGTGTCGACATCGACATCCTGGTCGAGTCCAATGCGCGCCTGGCCGCCATGCTCGAGAATGACGAACTCGATATCGCGGTGTGCGATACCAGCCGCTGCAGCCGCAAGCCGGCGCATGTCTGGAACGAATATCTGCACTGGGTCGGGCGTGCCGATATCGAGTTCACGCCGGACATGCCGCTTCCCGTGATCATGTTCGTGGAGAGCTGTCCCTGGCGGGGACCGGCCATGGCGACGCTGGCTACGCGCAACCGCAACTGGCGCATCGTCTGCGAGGCTTCGACCCTGGTGGCGATGGCGACGGCGGTGCGCGTCGGCATCGGCATCGGTCCGATGATCGCGGCGACGATTCCCGAGGGTTGCCGCGCCCTCGACAAGTCGATCGACATGCCAGGCTCGGCCCGGATCGACATCGGCCTGTACGTTCGCAGCGGCGCGCGCGAGGAATCGCGCTTCCTGGCCGATTTCGTGTTGCGCCAAGTCGAGCTCGGCCACGCCTGAGCTGTTTTCAGTGACCGACCCGAGCTCGACAAAATCGCCACGAAAAGTCGAGCTCGGCCACGCCTGAGCTGTTTTCAGTGACCGACCCGAGCTCGACAAAATCGCCACGAAAAGTCGAGCTCGGCCACGCCTGAGCTGTTTTCAGTGACCGACCCGAGCTCGACAAAATCGCCACGAAAAGTCGAACTCGGCCACGCCTGATATCGATCCGGGCGAGTGTTTTGTCATCCCCGGCCGAGCGAAGCGAGGGGAAGGGGATCCAGGGGGCCGCAGGTAGAATCTCTTGGCCCCTGGATCCCCTTCCCGAGGCCTGTAGCCTCGCCGGGGATGACAAACAGACACTCCGTATCTTCTGTATGAGATGATCCGTTTCCCCCGGGGAGCATTCAGCAACGCTTATACCCTCACGCGAATTATCCGGCTACCGCAGCCTGCCTTTTTCAGGCCCCTTGGCCTCGTACCGAGCCTGTCCATAACAGTCGATCCACGACGAGGGCATGGTGATGGCTACCGAGGGGAAACATCATGGTCGAATTGTCGCGCAGGAACCTGCTCGCTCTCATGGGTTCGCTGAGCCTGCCCGTCTGGCTGGGGCAGGCCGCACCGGCCCGGGCGGCCGGCACCAAGCTGACGGCCATCGAATGGGGCGGCGATGTCGTCAAGGCGATGAAGGAAATCGCCGCGCAGCAAAGCGCCGTCGATGTCGATTGGGTGCTGCACCAGGGCGGCGCCGCCGCCATCCTGCCCAAGATCAAGGCGATCTGGCCGCGCACCGATTTCGACTATGTCGCCGGCTGGGAAGGCTCTTTCAACTCGATGATCAAGGAAGACTGGCTGGAAACCGTCAATCCAGCCGACATTCCCAATCTCGCCGATATTCCCGCCAAGATGATCATCAAGAACGACAAGGGCGGCATCATGGCGGTGCCGCGCGCCGTCGGCGGCATGTATTTCGGCTATCGCACCGATACCGTGCCGATGCCCGTCGCCAAGATCGACGACCTGTTCGACCCCAAGCTCAAAGGGGCGATCTGCTGGCCCGGCCCGACCCAGAGCATGATGCTGCAGATCGTGGCGCTGGCCCTGCATGGCGGCGGCGACGAGAAGAACATGGAGCCGGGCTGGAAGCTGATGGCGGATCTCGCCAAGTCCGGCAATATCGGTCGCATCGCGGTGACGGATGTCGACTTCACCAATTCCTTCACCGCAGGCGAGACCTCCGTCGGCTTTTTTGCAGAACCGAGTTGGGCGGCGGTCGCCAAGAATTTCCCGGTGACCCGCCTGACCAAGCAGAAAGGCATGGCGACCTTCCTCTATCAGAGCGGTTTTGCCGTCCTGAAGAACCGGCCCAATCTCAAGGCAACGCTGGACTTCATCAATTTCGCCATCAGCCCGGCGATGAACACGCTCTACGCCAAGGTCGCGGGCGAAGCGCCGCTCAACGCCAAGGCCGAGAAGCCCGAGAACCTCAAGCATCTCATCTTCACGCCAGCCGAAATGGACGAATTCGTCCATGTACCCGACTACAATGAGGTGCTGTCCAACCAGGATGCCTGGGCCAAGCGCTGGGAAGCCGACATCGCCCCGCTGCTTTGAGGTTCTCAACCCTCCCCTGGAGGGGGAGGGGCGGGCCGTAGGCCCGGGGGGGGGTGACTCACCTCGCAAAAATTCTCGGATTGGGGCGGCAAGCACTCCACGTTAGTCGGGGGCAGGTCACCCCACCCCGACGCTTCGCGTCGACCCCAGGCACTTCCAAGAGGAAGTGCCGACCCCTCCAGGGGAGGGTGAAGTCAACGCCTATTTCGCTCGCACCTTTCTCCTCGCCTGTCCCGTCTGCAGGAGGTTATCGCCTTGTCGTCTCAAGCCAATCCGGCGGCCAGCCTGTCGACGCCATCCCCCAATCGCGGCGCGATGCTGCTGCTCGTGCCGGCGCTCGCCGTCTTCGTCCTGATCTTTGCCGCGCCGCTCCTCGACCTCGCCCTAGAGAGCTTCCGTCAATTCGTGCCGGGCCGCATCGGCTCGGCAGCGGATTCGCCCTTCGTCCTCGACAATTACCGCGAACTGGTCAGCCCGTCCTTCGCAGGCGTGCTGATGGAGACGTTCCGCATCAGCGTCGCCGCCTCGCTGGTCGGCATGATCATCGCCTTCCCGATTGCCTATGGCGTCGTGCGGCGCTTTTCCAAGCGCTGGCGGGTCGCCTGCATCGGTCTGATGATCACGCTGGTGCTGCTGTCCATGCTGGTGCGAACCTATGCGCTGGAGCTCACCTTCGGCTCGGTCGGCATCGCCCGTCCACTGCTCACCTTTTTGGGGATAGCGCCGACCAGCCGCTGGTATATCGAGACGCTGGTCGGGGCCGGGCTCTTGCATGCGGTGATCCCGATCAGCGTGCTGACTTTGATCGGCACGGTGCAGAATCTCGATCCTCGCCTGATCGATGCCGCACAGTCGCTGGGTGCGCCCGCCTGGCGGGCCCATCTCGACATCACCCTGCCGCGCAGCCTGCCGTCGCTGGTCTCGGCCTTCCTGGTCTCGCTGACCTTCTCGATCAGCGCCTTCGTCATTCCGATGGTGCTCGGCAAGGGGCGGGTGCTGTTCATCTCCAACGTGATCTACAACCGCTTCAGCGACGTCTCCAATTATCCCAGCGGCGCCGCCGTCTCGATCACCATGCTGATCCTGACCCTCATCGTCGTCTATCTGGTCTCGCTGGTGCAGCATGGCCGGAGGCAACGCGCATGACCGCCGAGGGCAAGACCAAGCTGTGGGGCGACCGTGTCGCCATCTCCACCACGAACATCGTGATCGGGCTAGGCCTGGCTTTCCTGATCGTGCCGTTGCTGGTGGCGGGGCTGCTCGCCTTCGACGCCCGCGACTATCTCGGGCCGCTGCCGCCGCCCGGCCTGTCGCTGCACTGGTTCGAAAAACTGTTCTCGCAGGATTATGTCGTGGCGGGCCTGAGCACCAGCCTGGAGATCGCGGTGCTGGCGACCCTCGTCAATGTGGTCATCGGGACCGCAGCGGCGGTGGGGCTCGACCGCGGCGACTTCCGCGGCAAGGGTGTCATCATGGGGGCCTTCCTGTCGCCGCTGATCGTGCCGGCGGTGGTGACGGGTTTCGCCCTCCTGCTCTTCCTCTCCAAGATTGGCGTGATCAGCGGTTTTCCGCGCTTGCTGGCCGGGCACATCATCATCACATTGCCCTATGCGCTGCGCGCCACGCTGGCCAGCCTGGTCGGCCGCGACAAGCGCTTGACCGAGGCGGCTCTGATCCTGGGCGCCACGGAGCGGCAGGCCTTCTGGAGCGTCACCCTGCCGCTGATCCGCACCGGCATCGTCACCGGCGCCGTCTTCACCTTCGCCATCTCGATGGACGATGTCGCCGTCAGCCTCTTCCTCACCGATCCCACCACCTACACGCTACCGGTGGCGCTGGTGAGCAATATGCGGGCCTCCTTCGATCTCACCATCGCGGCCGCGGCCGTCCTGCTCGTCGGCATCACGGCCATCCTCATCATCATCCTGGAACGGCTCGTCGGCTTCGATCGTCTGATCGGCCAAGGAATGTTCAGGTAACGACCTACTCTTCAAATAACGGGAGCGAGACATGGCGAACTCCGTGGAATTCATCGATGCCGTCAAGCATTTCGGCGATGTGACGGCGGTCGACGGCGTCTCGTTCTCGATCGCCGGCGGCGAGACCGTTGCCCTTCTGGGACCGAGCGGCTGCGGCAAGACCACCATTCTGCGCATCATCGCCGGCTTCGAAAGGCCGGATGCAGGCACGGTGCGCATCGCCGGCGAGGATGTCACACGGCTCAAGCCCTATCAGCGCAATGTCGGCCTGCTGTTCCAGCATTATGCGCTGTTTCCGCATATGACCATCGCCGAGAACATTGCCTACGGGCTGCGCTATCGCGGCTGCCCGCGAAACGAGATCGACGACCGCGTCGCGCAGATGTTGGAACTGGTGCGCCTGCCGGATTTCGGCCATCGCAAGCCCCATCAACTCAGTGGCGGCCAGCAGCAGCGTGTCGCCCTGGCGCGCGCCCTGGCGACGCGGCCTGGCCTGGTCCTGCTCGACGAACCACTGTCCGCTCTCGATGCCAAGCTGCGCCAGGAATTGCGGGCCGAACTCAAGCAGGTGCTCGCCGCCGTCGACGCCACCACCATCGTGGTCACCCACGATCAGGAGGAGGCGATGAGCCTGGGCGAGCGTGTCTTCGTGATGAAGAGCGGCAGCATCGTGCAGGAAGGACCGCCGAACGAGGTCTATGGCAAGCCTCGCTCGCGCTTCGTGGCTGAGTTCATGGGCCGGGCCAACTGGTTCCGTGGCCGCCTGGAAGCCCAGGGCAACGGCCTTGCCGCCTTTGTCGGTGCCAACGGCCTGAAGCTGGTGGTCTCGACCCCGCACGATACGGCTGGGCGGAGCGAGGTCGATCTGTGCGTGCGGCCCGAGAGCATCGATCTGATGCCGCTGCAGGCGGCGGCTCTTTCCAGTGAGCGCAACCGCATCCCGGGCCAGGTGCTGGAGGTGACGCCGCTCGGCGCCATGCGGCAGATCCTGGTCGAATTGCAGGGCGGCGGGCAGGTCCTCGCCGTCCAGCCCAACCGCGGCGGTGACGTGCACGGCCTCGGCCAGCCGGTCATCGTCGGGCTGCCGGCCGAAGGCTGCGTGGTGGTGCCGGTTGCAGCCTGAGCCATTTCCTCCAACCAGAACAAACCATTCAAGGAAAGGACCGACATCATGATCCTACGCAGTCTCCTGCGGGCCGCCACCCTGACGGCCGCCCTGTTTGCCGCGACCGTCGCGGCCAAGGCCGACGCACTCGACGACATCACCAAGGCCGGCGTGATCAATGTCGGCGTCTTCGGTGACTTCCCGCCCTTCTCCTCGGTCAACCCGGATATGAGCCTGAAGGGCTATGACATCGACGTCGCGCAGATCCTCGCCGACGGCCTGAAGGTCAAGCTCAACCTCGTCAGCGTGACCGGCCAGAATCGCATTCCCTTCCTGACCGAAAAGCGCGTCGACCTCTTGATGAGCGTCGGCTACAGCGCCGAACGCGAGAAGGTGGTCGATTACGTATCGGCCTATGCGCCCTATTACATCGCCGTGATCGGCCCACAGGCCCTCAAGGTGGCCGGAAAGGAAGACCTTGGCGACAAGACCATTGCCGTCAATCGCGGCACGCTGGAGGACACTTCCCTCACGGCGGTGGTGCCGGCTTCCGCCGATGTTCGCCGCTTCGACAATTACAATTCGGTGATCCAGGCCTTCCTCTCCGGCCAGGCCCAGGTGATGGTGGTCGGCAACGATGTCGGCTCGCAGGTGCTGGCCAAGCGGGTGGATCTCAAGCCCGAGCAGAAGTTCCAGCTGCTGTCTTCGCCCGATCATATCGCCATCAACAAGAACGAGCCCCGCCTCAAGCAGGCTCTCGATGACGCCGTCGCCAAGTTGCTGGCGGATGGCAAGCTCAACGAGATCTCGATGAAGTGGTTGCAAAAGCCGCTCGATCCCAAGGATCTCAAGGACTGAGCGGTTCTCAAAATTGACCCGCACGTCATTGCGAGGAGCACTGCGACGCGGCAATCCAGGGACCTGGATTGCTTCGCTCCTCTCGCAATGACGACGCCTCATCGTTCAGGCATCAAGGCCGTTGGTACGCTCCGGCTTTGAAGGGAAGGGCACGGAAATGGGCAGTAGTCTCGACTTCGGCTGGCTCGGCGCCGCGCTTGCCGCGATCGCAAGAGGCGCCGGGATCACGATCCTGATGATCCTGGTCTCGGCCGTGCTCGGCCTGTTCCTCAGCGTTCTGGGTGCCGCCGGCCGGCGCAGCCGCCATGCGCCGGTCCGCTATCTGGTGACTGTCTATGTGGAGTTGATCCGCAATACGCCGTTCATCGTGCAGATGTTCTTCATCTTCTTCGGGCTGCCGAGCCTCGGCATCCTGCTCAATCCGCTGATGGTCGCCATCGTGGCTGTTACCATCAACCTCACCGCTTATGGCATCGAGATCGTCGGCGCCGGCCTCGACGCCGTCTCGCGGGGGCAGAAGGAGGCGGGGCTGGCCCTGGGCCTGCGACCACGGCAGGTCTTCGTCAAGATCGTGCTGCCTCAGGCCCTCAAGGTGATCTTTCCGGCCCTCAGCAGCCAGATCGTCATCATGATGCTGGAATCGGCGGCCGTCTCGCAGATCGCGGTGAAGGAACTCACTTATGAAGCCGATCTCATCCAGGCGCGCACCTTCCTGCCCTTCGAGACCTATCTGGTGGTCGCTTTGATCTATCTGGTGCTGAGCATCGTCCTGCGGCGTCTCCTGCAGTTCGGCGGCCGGCGTTTCCTGTTCGGAGGTCTGGCATGATCGAGTTCACCTTCTGGGACATCGCGCGTAATCTGTTGCTGGCAGCCCGTTGGACCGTGCTTCTCTCGATCGTCGCCTTCATCGGTGGCGGCCTGGTCGGCCTCGCCATCCTGATCGCCCGCATCGACAGCCGCAGATGGCTGAGCCGGCCGGCCGAATGGTATATCGGGCTGTTCCAGGGCACCCCGCTCCTGCTGCAGCTCTTCCTGGTGTTCTTCGGTCTGCCGCGCATCGGCCTGCGCATCGACCCCTGGCTGACGGCAGTGCTCGGCCTGACCTTGTGCGCCAGCGCCTTTCTCGCCGAGATCTGGCGGGGCGGCGTCGAGGCCTTGCCGCGGGGCCAGTGGGAGGCGAGCGCCAGCCTTGGCCTGCATTACTGGCGCCAATTGCGCCTGATCGTCCTGCCCCAGGTCCTCTCGATGACGCGCGCCCCGACCGTCGGCTTCCTGGTGCAGCTGGTGAAGAGCACGGCGCTGACCTCGATCATCGGCTTCGAGGAATTGCTGCGCACGGCCAATGCCATCAACAACGCCACCTTCCAGCCCTTCATCGTCTATGGCTGCGTGGCGTTGATCTTCTTCGTGATCTGCTTCCCCTTGACGCGCTACGTCGATGCACTGGAAAGGCGCGGGGTGTAGGGGCACTCCTGGAACGCCGGTTTCCAGCTGGCCCTATCCAGCCAAGGCCCGCTCTACTGCAGCCCGTTCCACCTCCAGAAGCGGCGCCAGCACCTTGTAGGCCTTGGTCTTGACGCCCGGCTGCATCACCAGGATCACCGTTTCCGTGCCTGGGCAGGCGGCATCGCCGCATTGGATTTCGCTGACGGAGATGGTGGTCTCCTCGCCGAGGTCCAGGATCTCCCGGGCCATCTGCTTGATGGTGGCTGCCCTGTCGCGCTCGGCCTGGCTGGATTTGCGGAACAGGCCGAACATCGCCTCAGGCAGCTCCGGGCAAAGTGAGGATGCCGGCAGCGCCATCCTCGGCGCCGAGGGCGAGCTGGGCTCCTGTCTTGTCCCAAGCCAGGGCTGTGATGCCCGATCCGGGTATGGCACGGCGCACCAGGATTTCGGAGGCGTCGGTCAGGCGGCAAAGCAGCACGCAGCCGTCCTCATAGCCGAGCGCCAGCACCAGCGCCTTGGGGTGGAAGGCCACCTGCGTCACCTTGGCGTGGCGGATACCGCATTCGCGCGGAGCCTTACCCATGGGACCGTCCTTGCTCTGGAACGGCCAGACGATGCCGGCATCGGCGCCGGAAGTCGCCAGCCAGTTGCCGTCATGCGACCAGGAGAAGGAGCGTGTCTTGGAGGGATAGCCCGACATGCGCATGTGCTTCTTCTCGGCCACAGTCCAGCCATGGAGGGTGTTCTCCTGCATGGAGGTGACGATGAAGCGGTTGTCGGGCGAAATCGTGATGTCGAGATGGCTGCCCTTCCATTCGTAGAATTCGGGGGCAGCGCTCGAATTGGGAAACCAGGCGGATACGCCATTGTAGTGCGCCACGGCGAGGCGGTAGCCTTTAGGCATGAAGGCAAGGCCCCGCACGCTGGACGGCGCCGTCCACTGCTTCACAGTACCCTTCTCGTCGCGGGCATAGACGGCCTTGCCCGCCGACCAGGCCGTTGCGCCTCCTGCGGACACCGCCACCGCGTCGATCCATCTGTTGCCGGCCTGCCCGATCTGGCCGATTTCGCCATTGGCGGAGAGGGCCATGATTCGGCCGTCATCGCCGCCGGCGACGAGTGTGGTGGCATTGGCGGTGACGGCCAGCAGGCCGGCATCGCCGAACAGGGCGTCGCGCTTCTCTTCGCAGATCTCCGCCCTGAGTACGGTGCCGTCGGCCAACGCAAAGACAGGCGTGCGGCCAAGCCAATGGCAGGCCAGCACATGGCTGCCGGCCTCGATCGAGGTGACGCTCTCGGACAGGGAAGGGAAGGTGGTGGTGTTCAAGGGAGACTCTTGGAACTTACACCCTCCCTGGAGGGGGAGGGTCGACGCGTAGCGTCGGGAGGTGATGGGTCCGGGTGGGCGGTGAATTCGTCCCACCCCAGCCTTCAGGCCGGCCCTCCCCCTGCAGGGGAGGGTATACGATCACGCCGCGCAGGCGCGGAAGCCCTTTTCGAGCTCGTCGCGGTTGAGATTGTGTCCGATGAAGACGAGACGCGATTCGCGCTTTTCGTCCGGCTTCCACTCCCGCTGGAGGTCGCCATCCACGATCATGTGCACGCCCTGCAGCACGAAACGGCGCGGCTCGTCCTTGAAGGAGAGGATGCCCTTCCAGCGCAGCAGGCTCGGCCCCTCGCTCTGGGCGATGCGGTCGATCCAGGGCATGAACTTGGCCGGATCGACATCGCCATCGATCTTCAGCGACAAGGACTGCATGGTCTCGTCGTGATAGTGCTTCAGGCCGTGGTCATGGTGATGATGGTCATGGCCATGGTGATGGTCGTGATCATGGTCGTGATCGTCGACCTCGAGGAAAGCGGGTTCCAGGTCCAGGATGCGGTCGAGGTCGAAGGCGTTGCGGCCGAGCACATCTGAGATCGCCACGTTGGAACGGGTCGCCTTGTGCAGCTTGGCATAAGGGTTGAGAGCGCGGATGCGCATCTCGACCTCATGCAGTTCGGGCGCAGTGACGAGGTCGGTCTTGTTCAGCACGATGACGTCGGCGAAGGCGATCTGGTTCTTGGCCTCGGGGGCGTCCTTGAGGCGATCCTTGAGCCATTTGGCATCGGCCACGGTGACCACAGCGTCGAGGCGGGTCTTTTCGGCGACATCCTGGTCGACGAAGAAGGTCTGCGCTACCGGCGCGGGATCGGCGAGGCCCGTGGTCTCCACCAGGATGGCGTCGAACTTGCCCTTGCGCTTGAGCAGGCCGTCGATGATGCGGATGAGGTCGCCCCGCACCGTGCAGCACACGCAGCCATTGTTCATCTCGAACACCTCTTCGTCGGCGTCGACGATGAGGTCGTTGTCGATGCCGATCTCGCCGAATTCATTGACGATGACGGCATAGCGCTTGCCATGGGGCTCGGTCAGGATGCGGTTGAGCAGGGTGGTCTTGCCGGCGCCGAGATAGCCGGTGAGAACGGTGACGGGAATCTTGTCGGACGTCTTGCTTTCGGAAGCAATCGTGTCGGCCATGGCAATCTCCGGAGCGCGGACGCACTCTTCAGCAACGGATAGGCGCACGGCCGGGTGCGCATTCGTCCCAGCCGCATTCGCTCAGCCTTATATTGGATTGATGGCCCGAGATGTAAGCCCCAAAGCGCGCGATTCTTGACGCCGCGTTCAAAGGCCTCGTGCGCCGGCCCGTTTCCGCTCAGGACGGACCGGGGTCATCCGCGCCGAAGGGAGGCAGGCCTTGCATCAGGCGGGTGAGGCGGCTCTCGGCAAGGACCAGCCGTTTGATCTGGTCGCGCATCACCACGAGCGCAACGGAGGGCAGTTCGGTAAGGAGATTGACGAAAATGTCCTTGGCGATCTTCAGGGTGCCGAGGTCAGTGGCCGCCACCACCGTGGCCGAACGAGGCAAGCTGCCTATCAGTCCCATCTCGCCGATGATGGAATGCCGCTCGGTCGTGGACAGATGAAAGCTCTCGCCCTCATGTTCCATGAAGGCGTCGGCGGTGCCCGAGAGGATGACATAGGCGGCATCGGCGACATCGCCCTGGCGAAACAGGGTCTGGCCTTGTGCGAACGCCACGTGTTCGCAGGTGAAGGCGATCAGCTTCAGGCGTGGCGTGTCCAGGGCCGCGAACATCGGCACGTCGCGCAGGGCCTGGACCTCGGGCAAGTCCTCGATCAGCGTCTCGGGCACGGCTTCCTGGGGCGCCGTCGGCGCGGATAGCCGGGTCACCGTTTCGATGCGGTTGCCACGGGTCGCAACCACGACATCGAACGAAGTCCGCGCCGTGTCGTCCCGCGTGGCGACGATGAGGGTACACCCGGCCATGCGGCGGCGCGCCGTCTCCAGGATGAGGGCGCGCTGGCCTTCCGGAAACATCAGGTCGGGCTGGTCGAGGATGAGGATCTTCGGGCGTTTGATGAGACAGCGCGCCAAAGCAAGGGCGCATTTGTGGGCCGGCAGCAGCAGGCGTCCGCCGGGGCCGGCCTCCTGATCGAGGCCGAGCCGGTAGATGACAGGCTCGAGCCCGCAATCCTGCACGACCTTGCGCAGGGTGGTCATGACGCGCTCTTCGGCGCCGGCCATCGCATGGTCGATGCGTCCGAACAGCAGATTGTCGCGCAGCGGTGCGGCGGGGCAGAGCCGGTCGGGCGCGTAGAATTCCAGCTTTCGGACGAACCGGGCGGGATCGAGGGCCATGATCTGCCTGCGGGTTCGCACGATCGTCTCGGCGAGGGCATCGGTCAGCAGCCCAAGCCAGTGGCGGGTCTCGACATAATTGAGCGCCAGCATGAGCAGGCTTTTGCGTTCGGTTGGCGCAAGGGCGCCGGTGCCTCGTGCGCCGGCGCGGGCGACAATCTCGGCAAAGTGCGGCAGATCGCTCGAAGAGATGAAGGAAAAGCGCTCGAATGCGATATGATCTGCGGCGATCTGCGAGAAGACCTCCACCATGGTCGCGCTGATTTTCAGTCCCAGGTCGGCGAGGCTGCGATCGAGTCCCTGCTCGGCCAGCAAGGCGGCGATCTGCGGGTCGTCGATCAGGGCTTCGATGGCGCCTTCGGCAGTCGGCACGCCGAAGAACAGGTTCTCGCCCAGGGTGGCATAGGGGTTGAAGCAGGCCGGATCGAAAGGCTCGATCAGCTCAGCCAGATGCGTCGTTTCGAGTTCCCGGATGAGCTGCCGGCGGCAGGCAACGAGGCGTTGGGCAAGCTCGGGATCGGGCTCGACGGCGAATTTGCGGGCAAGGCCGAAGCCATAGACAGCCTCGGCGAGGCCGACCTCGGCCAGCAGGTTGACGATAAGCTGGTCGAGTTCCCGCGAATCGGTGGCCCCGGCCCTGCTCAGATCGAGGGCGCCCGCGCTCGCGCCAACAGGTTGGTTTAGCAGGCTGTAGACGATGTTATCGCGCAGCGAACGCCCAAAAATGCTGCAATCGGAACCGAGATAACCGAGATTTTCCCCGATCCAGTCAGCGGGCAAGGCGGCGATGTCCTGTCCGGCAAAGCGTATCCTGCCGCTGAATTCCGTCAGGCGGCGCGCCAGAACCTGGGCCAGGGCGATGAAGCCCTCGCCGCGGGAGCCGGTGAACAGCACATGCGACCCCAGCGGCAGGGTGAGATTGGCGTTGTCGAGGAGGACGTCGCCGCTTGGCGCGTGGATCCGCAGGGCTTCGACGGCGATAGAGCCGCCGGACGTCAGGTCGGGGGCCGCTCCGGCGGGCCGAGGCAGTTCGGCCAGGGAGAACTGCTCCAGGATCTGCTCATATTTGACCTCGACGTCCTGGCGCTGCTGGTCCCAGTCGATCAACTCCTTGATGGGCGGTGGCAGGTCGCGATAGGCCGCGATCACCGCCACCAACTGGCCGATGTCCAGCGAACCGCGCAAGGCCAAATAGCCGCCCAGCGCGTAGAACAGGAAGGGCGTCACCTGCGCCAGCACGGAATTGATGAATTTCACCATGAACTTCCGGCCATAAAGGCGATAGCGGATCCAGAAGAGCTCATCGAGAATGCCGACGATCCTGTGCCTTTCGTAGGCAGCCGTGCCATGGTTGCTGACCTCGCCGATGCCGTCGACGATCTCGCCGACATGACCGGCAAGCGAGCGTGAGCGTGCCTGGCGCTGGCGCCCGAGCCTGAGCTGCTCGCGCCGCAGCCGCGGGATGATCAGGCCCTGGACCAGCACCATGGCCGCAGCGAGAAGGCCAAGCAGGGGACTTTGCAGCAGGATGAAGCCGAGGGCGGTGAGGGCCTGGCTGCCAAGAAAAGCGGGTTGGATATAGGCGTCGCCGACGAAGCCGCCGATCGGCTCGACCTCGTCACGGATGATGGTAGCGACCTCTGCCGAGCGAATCGTGCGGATGGCTTCGGGCCTGAAGCGCAGCAACAGATCGAAGAGATCGAGGCGCAGGCGACGCAACAATTCCTCGCCGAGCTTGCCCTTCTGCATGTTGATGACATAGCGAAAAGCACCGTTGACCAGCACCAGCAGCATGAAGACGGAGCTGAGCACCATCAGATAGGCGATGCGGGAGAAGGTGACGCCTGCATAACTCAGCGTGCCGCCGCCCAGAAAGGCCGGCAGGGTCAGGCTGAGGGCGAAAAGGGGCGCCTCGGTAACTTCGTGCGGGAAAGCGCGACCCTGGATGGCATCGTTGACGATACTGCGGGGCAGGTCGAGCGACAGAAAGTAGAACGGCAAGGAGAGCAGGACCGCGACCAGGATAATGATCTGCTGCCGCCGGCTGGTGCGCCAAATATAGACAAACAATGGTGGGAGCGTCTTGCCATCCGCCGCCGGCTCGATGGCCCCCCGGCCGGGCGCCTCGGCCTGGATGCTCGGCATGGGCTCTTGCTTCACCGCTCCCTCGTACCAATAGCGCACACGACTTGAGTGAGGTGGTCTTCGGTCGGTGCCTGAAGTCAAAATACCGGGAAATACGGATAATTGTAATCGAAATACTTATCGATTGAAGTTGGTGTGACGGACGGGGCGCGGCGAAACATTCATATCTACTCTTTGCCAAGGAAGAAGGAGGTTACGAGTGGCCGGCTCAAAAGACGCTTGCTGTGCCCCTATGCGCCGCCTAGAATAAAAACGTGAGCAAAATCCTGCGTTTGGAGCAGGAAGATGTATTTCCTTCCACCTGGCGTCGCTCGATCCATCAGAACATGGAATTGGATCTGGTCTGGCGCCGACCGGCTATCGCGGCCATGGGCGGGGCGGTGGGCCCGCATTATCTCTGGCGGATCGTCCTATGGTGTGCGCCGGGTGCGGTCTTGAGCTGACATCGGTCTTCGCGTTCTGCCCGCGATGCGGATGTGCGCAACCGGCACCTTGCGCAAAATGCGGCTTCCTCTGTGAGGCCGGATTTGCCTTTTGTCCTCGTTGCGGCACGGCGCGGACGCTCGGCGCAGCTGGCCCGGCCGCCGAACCCGTCGCCCCTGCGCCATTGGTGCCGGCCAAGACGCGCGCCGATCCAGAGGTCGACAGGCGACAGGTGACAGTGCTCTTTGCGGATGTCTCGAGCTTCACCCAGCTCGCCGAGCGGCTTGATCCCGAGGAAGTGCGGGCGTTCCAGAACGCCCTGTTCGAAACCCTGGCGGGCGTGGTGACGCGTTATCAAGGCTTCGTGGAAAAATTCGTCGGCGATGCTGTCCTGGCCGCGTTCGGTGCACCCATTGCCCATGAAGACGATCCGGAGCGGGCCCTCTGCGCTGCGCTGGACATGACGGAGGAGAGCGTCCGGCTCAATGAACGCTGGGCCGGGCGGCTGGGGCAGCAGATGAGCCTCCATATCGGCGTCCATACCGGTCTTGTGGTTGCGGGGCGCCTTGGCCAGGCCGCCGGCGCCGCCTATGCGGTGACCGGCGACACCGTCAACACGACGGCACGCCTACTGGCGGCGGCCTCAGGCACTATCCTGGTTTCCGCGGCCACGCATGCCCTGGCCCAGCACCGTTTTAGTTTCGAGCCGGCGCATGCCCTGGCTCTGCGCGGTAAGGCGGAGCCGGTGGCGGCCTATCGGCTAATCGGCCTGTCGACCACGCCCGCTTCGGCGCGCGGGCTGGCTGCCCATGGGTTGGAAAGCCCGATGATCGGCCGTGACGACGAATTGGCGGGGCTGATCGCCACCTTCGATCGAGCGCAGACGGGATCTGCCCAGATCGTCAACCTCGTGGGGGAAGCTGGTTCGGGCAAATCGCGGCTGGTCGCCGAATTCCTGGCGGTGCTCGAAGCGCAGGACAGGCTGGCCGGCGGTGCCGTACGCCGCACCGCGTGTTCCTCCCTTGGCGAACCGGCCTATGGCGTCTTCGGCGCCCTGTTCCGCGAGGCCTATCGGGTGAACCGCGACGATACGCTCGAAACGGCGAGCCGAAAGCTTGCGGCTGGACTTGTCGGGCTGGGTGCCGAACTCGAAATGGCCGAGGCCGTCATCCCGGTCCTGAGCTACATGCTCGGCATGGAGGGGGCGAGCGCCGACGAACTCGCGCCCGAACAGGTGAAACGCCAGATCGCCCTGGCCGCGCGCATGCTGATCGGGCGCCGCCTGGACCAGGGACATTTGCTGGCCGTCGTCGAAGACCTGCACTGGGCCGACATGGCCTCGGTGGAGCTGTTGTGCGACATCGCCGATCACCTAGCGGATCGGCGCCTGATGATCGTGCTGTCCCACCGCCCCGGCCGGCCCCCGCTATGCTTTGCCCACGCCGTGCAATCGAGCCTTCCCCTGGCTCCCCTTTCGGCGGATCAGACGCGGGCCTTCGTCGGCGCCCTTTTTGGGGAGGCCGACGCGGATACTCTCGATGAAATCCGGGCCTTCGTCATCCGTCGGTCCGGTGGCAATCCTCTCTTCGTGGAAGAGATCGTCCGAAGCCTGGTGGCCAGGGGCGTGCTCCGGCGCGAGGGAGATCGCTGGATCCGCGCGGCCCCGCTCGAAGCCGACAATGTCCCGCCGACCCTGCAGGGCTTGCTGCTGTCGCGCGTCGATGAACTGCCGGCGGACCAGCGGCGTGTGCTGCATGAGGTAGCCGTACTCGGCATGGCGTTCGAGGATGCCCATCTTGCGGCTATCGCCACCGAACCGGCTCGAGTGGAAGCCGCTCTCCGCGACCTGACCGAGGCAAATTTCATCGTCCGGGTCAGCGAGGGCGCGGGCAGCTATCGCTTCACCCATGCTCTCATCCATGAAGCCGTCTACCAGAACCTGCTGCTTGCCCGCCGGACCGAACTGCACGAACGGGCCGGCCGCGCACTCGAACGGGCCGTGGGTAGCCGTCCCGAGAGGCTGAGCGATCTGGAGGCGTTGGGCCATCATTGGAGCCTGAGCTTCGACAAGGCCAAGGGCGCGCGCTATCTCATGGCGGCTGGCGACCGGGCCCGCGCCGTCTACGCCAATGACGATGCCATCCGCCATTATGAGCGGGCCTTTGGTATTCTGTCCTACTGCGCCGGCTGCGAAGGTGACAGCTTGGCGACACGGGAAAGGTTGGCGGACCTGCTGGCGCTGACCGAGCGGCGAACAGAGGCGGCTATTCACTATGAGGCCGTGCGTCAGGCCTTCGAGGCCGCGGCGGATTCGGCCGCGGCGGCGCGCCTCCAGCGCAAGATCGGTGGTCTGCATTGGGAAGCGGGCGATCGCCAGGCAGCCAGGGGCTGCTTCATGCAGGGCCTCGCCTTGATCGGGGGCGAGGGATATTCGCCCGAGCGTGCGCAATTGCTCCAGGAGGTCGGGCGGTTGGCCTTTCGCACCGGCGACAATGACGGTGCGATCGCCTGGACGGAACGAGCCCTTGCCGAGACGGATCGTGAGGGTGCCGATACGGAGCAGGAACGTCTGCGGGAACTGGCTGCGATACGGGCTCAGGCCTACAACACCATCGGCGTGGCGCTAGCGCGCATCGGCCGGCCGGCGGATGCGATCGAGCAGATCGAGCAGAGCGTGCGGCTCGCCGAGGACCATCGCCTGCTGCAGGCTGCCTGCCGTGGCTATACCAATCTCGGCGTGCTCTACAGCTCCCTCGATCCGCAGCGCAGCATCGCAACCTGCCTGCGTGGCTTGGAGATGGCCAAGAAGGTAGGAGACCTTGGTTTCCAGTCCCGGATCTACGCCAATCTCGCGGTCGCCTATTGTGCGCTGACCGATCGCTGTGAGGCGGAGGGCGTCGAAGCGGCGCAGATGGCGGTCGATCTCGACCGGCGGCTCGGCCTGCTCGATCACCTGGCCGCGCCGCTCATCATCCTTGGCCAGATCTATCAATGTCGCGGCGAACACCGGCTCGCCTTCGCCTCCTATGAGGAAGCCTTGCGCCTGGCCGAACGCATGGGCGAGCCGCAATTCCTGTTTCCCTGCTATGATGGCTTGGGCACGCTCCATCTGGACGCTGGGAACCAGGAGCAAGCGGCGCTATACTTGGCCAAGTCGCAGGAGGTTTGTCAGCGTGCCGGCCTGGAGCCAGACGCCCTGATGGTCTTGCCGTTTCTTTGTTAACTCCATTCCTTGTCGTCGCATCGTTTCCGCCGAAACCATCACGGACGGCACACCCTAAATTTTCGACACGATGTTTTTGGCCACGATGAAAGGGGTTTTGCATGAACATGCAGCCGACACTGGTGCCGATTGCCTTGGGTGAACGCGCGCCGGATTTCTCGTTGCCCGCTCTCGACGGGTCGGGCAGCGTATCGCTCGCCGATTTTCGCGGCAGGAATTCGTTGTTTCTTGCCCTGTTCGTCGGATTGTGGTGCCCGTTCTGCCGCAGGGCGATCGCGCAGATGGCCGCAACGGCTCCCCAATTGCAGGCGCTGGGGATCGAGACGCTCGGCGTCGTCGCGACCGAACTCGAAAATGCCCGGCTCTATTTCAAGTTCAGGCCGAGCCCGCTGCGCATCGCAACCGATCCGACGCTGTCGACGCACCGGGCCTATGGTGTCCCCAAGCCGCTGCCGACACCGGAGCTGATGGCCGCCTTGGCGGAGACCCGAGTCAATCCCACCGGTGAGCTGGCGGAACCTTTGCCGGTTCGGCAAGCCGCAGAGGCGCTGGCCCAGCTCGACGGTTACATCGAGAACCAGACCGATCATGCCGATCTGGAGCGGCAATGGCCTCAGCTCAAGGGGCAATTTCTCATTGATCGCGAGGGGCTGGTGCGCTGGACCCACATCGAATGCAGCGAGGGCCTGGCGGGAATCGGGAAGTTTCCTTCCGCCCAGGAAATCGTTGCCGCGGCCGAGACGGCGCTCGGACGTGAGAAAGGCGGGTCCCACTGAGGGCCCTGCCTTCCAGCCGAACGGGCAGGGGGACGCCACGCAAGGGTGAGACGGCCTGCCACTCGCGGATGGCCGCCCTCACCGACTTGAGGCGCGTTGCCTTGCAGCCGTGCCCTCAGGCGCCGCCGCCGAGCCGGCTGAGGCCGCTCTTAGCCGCTGCGTTGCTCGAATCGATCGCCAGCGCGCGCTGGAAGCTCTCGCGTGCCTTCTGGGTGTCGTTCAAGCCGGCCTGGGCATAGCCGCGGCCCGCCCAGGAGGCGGCGTTGCGGTTGTTGATCTGCAGGGCCTGATCGAAGTCGGACAGTGCTTCCTTGTATTTCTGCAACTGCAGATAGGAGCTGCCGCGTGAATAATAGGGGGCCTCGGCGCGCGGATCGTTGGAGATCGCCGAGGTGAAATCGTCGATCGCGACTTCATGATTGGCGCTGGCCTGGCGGATCAAGCCGCGATTGTAATAGGCCTCGGCCGTCTCCGGCTTGATCTTGATGGCCTTGTCATAGTCGGCCATGGCCTGCTGGGTCTGGCCCTGCAGGCGATAGATGTTGCCGCGGCCGACATAGGCTGGCGCATAATTGGGATCGTGGGTGATCACCTGATTGTAGTCGGCGAGGGCCTGGGCCGTCTGGCCGGTCTTGCGGTAGACCAAAGCGCGGTTGGCCAGGGACTGGACGAAGTTCGGATCGATCTGCAGCGCGCGGTTGAAGTCGGAGATCGCCGGTCCGTACTGGTTGGAACGCGCATAGGCCGAGCCGCGCATGTTCCAGGCTTCGGGATCGTTGGGATTCTTTTCGATCACCGAGGAAAGTGAACCGATATCGGCCGACGAGACCTGGCGGCTGCTGGCATCGCCATCATCGCCACCGCTGCCGGTGGAGGCACAGCCGACCAGACCGAGGCCCGCAACGCCCAGCAGCAGGAGGGCGGCGATACGGGAGATGGAGGTTCTGGCTGGGGACTCTGCCGTGGTTGTCGTGGAAAATGTCATCTTGTCGGTCCGGATCCATCGAGACGAGTTACGGGAGCTGCGAGTCCTCGACCGGCAATCTGCCGCATTAACCTTGCTGGAAAGTAAAGCCTTTCCATGCATTTCGACGCATCTCACCTGGCCGGCGCACCCCCGGCGACCTCATACGCTACAAACGTGAACGCCCGGGCCAAATGGCTCGGGCGTTCGTTCAACCTATCTTCCGATCAAAAATCAGACTTACTTCTTCACAACGCGCGGCGTTGCGGGAATCAGGCCTTCGCGCTGCAGCTTCTTGCGAGCCAGCTTGCGGGCGCGGCGAACGGCCTCGGCAGCCTCGCGGGCGCGCTTCTCGGACGGCTTCTCGTAATGGCCGCGCAGCTTCATTTCACGGAAGATGCCTTCACGCTGCATCTTCTTCTTGAGCGCCTTCAGCGCCTGATCAACATTGTTATCGCGAACGAGAACCTGCACGCGTGCTGTCCTATTATCCTGGTGTGAATCGCTGCGGCGGCTTGGCAACAGGAAACCCGGTGCCAAAGCACCGCCGAATTTGGAAGCGGGGTCATATCAGAAGGTATCGCCGCTGTCCATACGGATTAGCGCGATCTCGGCGTTATCCGTGTGACATGGCCCATTTTCCGTCCCGCACGTGCCTCGCGCTTGCCATAGAGGTGCACCGAGGCGTTCGGTTCAGCGGTCAGAGCACGCCAGGCATGCACGCTGTCGCCGATCAGATTGGTCATCACGGCGTCTGAGTGGCGTTCGGTGGAACCCAGCGGCCAGCCGCAAACGGCGCGCACGTGATTCTCGAACTGGCTGACCAAGCAGGCATTCTGCGTCCAGTGCCCGGAATTGTGCACGCGCGGGGCGACTTCGTTGACGAGGACCTGACGGTCCGAGGTCACGAACATTTCGACGGCGAGCACGCCGACATAGTCGAGCGCAGCGATGATCCGGGCGGCGATTTCGCGGGCCTCGACCTCGACCAGCGCCGAAAAATGGGAAGGTACGATCGACTGATCGAGAATGTGGTCGTGATGAAGGTTCTCGGTGAGGTCGTAGGTGCGCACGGCGCCGTCGTCGGCCCGGACTGCGATGACCGAGACTTCCGTCTCGAAAGGGACGAAGGCCTCCAGAATCGCGGGCTGGCCACCCATGCGGGCCAGTGCCTCCGAGAGGTCGTTGCCCGGCCGGATGATGGTCTGCCCCTTGCCGTCATAGCCGAAGCGCCGGGTCTTGAGCACGCTGGGGCGGCCCAGGGCGGCAACGGCGGAGGCGAGGTCGGCATGGCTGTCGACGGCCCGGAATTCGGCGGTGCCGATGCCGAGCGAGCGCACGAAGTTCTTTTCCGTCAGGCGGTCCGCGGTGGTTTCCAGGGCGCGCACGGCCGGCAGGACGGGGCGCGCCGCGGAAAGGATCGCCGCCGTGGCGGCCGGGATGTTCTCGAACTCATAGGTGATGGCATCGACGCTTTCGGCAAAGGCTGCAAGCGCCGCCTCGTCCTCATAGGCGGCACATGTGAAGCGCTCGGCGACCTGGAAGGCCGGGCTGGTATCGTCGGGGCAATAGATGTGACAGCGTATGCCGAGCTGTCCGGCCGCCAGGGCCAGCATGCGGCCGAGCTGGCCGCCGCCGAGAATGCCGAGCGTTCCTCCCGGTCCGACGCGCGGTGTTTGGATACCCTGGCTCATGCCTTCACCGTGTCGTCGGAAACGGGATGATGGGCAACCGCTTCGGTCTGGGCGGCGCGCCAGCGCTCGAGCCGCGTCGCCAGGGCCTCGTCGTGGAGGGCGAGCACGGCGGCGGCGAGCAAAGCGGCGTTGACGGCGCCCGCACGTCCGATCGCCAAGGTGCCCACCGGTATGCCGGCCGGCATCTGCACGATGGAATGCAGGCTGTCCACGCCTGAAAGCGCCTTGGATTCAACCGGAACGCCGAAGACGGGGAGCGGGGTGAGGGCCGCAGCCATGCCGGGCAGATGGGCCGCGCCGCCAGCGCCAGCGATCACCAGCTTGAAGCCCTTCGCCTTTGCCGATTTGGCGAAGTCGTAGAGGCGGTCGGGCGTGCGGTGTGCCGAGACGATGCGGGCTTCATAACCGATGCCGAGCGTATCCAGGGTCTGCGCAGCGTGGCGCATCGTGGCCCAATCGGACTGACTTCCCATGATGATGGCGACAGGCACGGCCTGCCCCGCCGCGGTGCTGGATGGCATCGGGACTCCCTTCGGCAAAAGGGGTGTCTAGAGCAAGATGCCGGTTTTGGGAAGGCAGCGTGTTCTTCTCCGCCTGACTTGCGCGCCACTGGCGGGGACGAGCCTCCGGGCAAGGTTATTTTGCGGGAAGGACGCGCATGCTCTCCGCCACGGACTTTTGCGATACGAATAGGTGGATGATTTCAAAGGGAGTTCGGGCGCCACAAAAATCACGACTTTCGCGAGAAACGCGGCCAAAGCAAAAACCAGAGCCCGCCAGCTACAACACTCCCTATGGCTTGCCCTATCAGCGTGGCCGTCCAGCTCTGTGCGGGATGCCACGCTGATTGAATGCCCAACATCAAGATCGTCCAGACTACGATAAAGAACAACGTCGATCCAAGGCGCGTTGAAACCAGCTTTGCGAACGTACACTTCTTGCTCATGATGCGCTCCCAGTTTCAATCCGGTCCTACGTCGCAAAACTTCCGCATTCTGTAGTGAATTTAGTACCTGATTTCTGCACCGTCGTCGAAATCAGGAATTTCCCCGCATGGCATATCGCAGCTGGGAGGATTGCAGCCATGGGTTGCTCAAACCTGGGCCAGCAATATCTCGGCCAGGGCCTCGGGCTTCAGCCGCGCGACATTGTGCCCGCAATCGAAGGCATGGGTCGCCCAATCCGGCTCGCTGCTCAGGCGCCGGTAAAGGTCAAGGAACGGACTCCCTTCCCATCCAAACGCGCCGATGAAGGTCTTGCGCGGCACTTCACGCCAACGCCCGCTGAGATTGATCGATTGGAGAAACGTTCCGATTGGATGTGGCCGGCATCGAGGATCCAGATGGGAGGGCGGCGTGCAGGTCAGTCCGTCAGCCGCCGCGCCAGCGATGAAGACATCTCGAAAACGAGGAGTCGTCAGCGACCAGACAGAGTCGCCGGACTCAGGCACATAGGCGTCCACATAGACCAGCGCCCGGATTTGGGATGACGCTGCATCGGCTGCGCCGCTTACGACCATTCCGCCGTAGGATTGTCCAACCAGGACCACATCGTCGCCATGCGATTTCACGGCACGAACGGCCTCACCTATGTGAGTTTCGAGATTGGCCGCTGGGGCCGGAGCGTCGCCGAGCCCCGAAAGGGTGATCGGCAGGGCCTTGTGCCCGTGCGTGGTCAGTAGATCGGCCACCTTTTGGTAGACCCAGCCGCCCTGCCAGCCACCGGGTATCAGGATAAAGGTGGCCATCTCATGCACCCCCGACTTTGACGCCTGCGGAGCTTCGCCATCTCTTTCGGCGAAATCAAGACCGCGGTGTCGGCTGGCTGCGCCGAATTGAAGTGAGGTGACCGGGCTGGGTCTGAGCTGCAAAGTATCGACAGCAGCCGTTCATTTGTCACTTTGATCCCGGCGGATGCGGAGCTTTCGTATCCGACTTGTGCGACAAGCGGGCACGGCTTCCGGGGGGCGGTGCCCCCGGATCACCAGAGCATGATATCTCAGATCATCCAGCGCTATACGAACGGATGGTACTGATAAAGCCAGGTCTCGCTCAGCACCTTGTCGCCGAGCTTGAGATAGCAGCGCAGTTCCACCGGCTCCGGCCCCGTGGCGTGCAGGTCGAACTGGGCGCGCCAATGGCCGTTGATGCCGTCGGGCACTGCTTCGGTGAAGACGTAAGAGAGCTCGCCGCGCGAGGCGGTGATGATCGGCTCGGGTTTGACGCCGTAGGGCAGGTCCTTGAGCGGGTCGCCGAGAAACTCGATCACGAATTTGCGCAAGCCGACCGGTCGCTGCGTGCCGGGATGGCCGCCATTGCCCAGCCGCGTCGCCACCACGCGGGCGAGATTGGTGGGGAAGGGCTCGTCCGCCGACCAGTGCAGACGATATTTCAGCGTGAATTGCTGGCCGGCCTTGACCGGATCCTTCGGCACCCACATCGCCACGACGTTGTCGTGGATCTCGTCATTGGTGGGGATTTCGATGAGCTGGACGGTGCCTTCGCCGAACGGCGCCAGGGGCTCCACCCACAGCGAGGGCCGCAGATCATATTTGACGCCGTCGAGATAGTGATCGAACAGGCGGTCGCGCTGCAGCAGGCCGAAGCCGCGCGGGTTGGTATCGGTGAAGGCCGAGGTGGTGGTGGCCGGCACATTGTTGAGCGGGCGCCAGATATGCTCGCCGCCGCCCGTCCACATGGCCAGGCCGTCGGAATCATGCACTTCCGGGCGCCAGTCGACTGCGGTCTGCTTGGCCGTCTCGGAGAACCAGTACATCGAGGTCAGCGGGGTCAGGCCGAAACGGCTGATATCGTTGCGCGTGAAGACCTGCGCCTCGATATCCATCAGCACGGCCTTGGCGCGCGTCATCAGGAAGGAGAAGGCGCCGGCGACGGACGGACCGTCCAAGAGGGCATAGACCTTGATCTGGTCGGCTGAGCCGGGAACGGCTTCCAGCCAGAACTCCTTGAAATCGGGGAATTCTTCCTGATGGGGCGGGTTAGGATCGGCTGCGTTGACGGCAAGGCCGCGGGCCGACAGGCCATATTGATAGAGCTCACCGATGGCGCGGAAATAGGAGGCGCCGAGGAAGGCGACCCAGTCGTTCTTTTTCCAGTCGACCGGCCCGTTGCGGGGCTCCTGGAAGCGGAAACCGGCAAAGCCGACGCCGTCGGGCATGGCCTGCGCCGGGCTGTCCGTCGGCATGTCGAAGGAAGCCTTGCGGTAGATGATCTCGCTGGCGTTCTTGCCTTCGACCACGTTGATGGTGACCTTCTTCTGGAAGAAGGTGCCGAGATGGAAGAAGGTGACCGGGAAGGGCGCTGGGCCATCGGCCCACAGAGCGTCCTCGGTCTTGAACTTGATCTTGCCGAGTTCCTCATAAGTCAGCTTGGAGGTGATGTCGGGCGCTGGTTTCTCGGTCGGAACATAGGCCTCCGTCGCCAGCTTCTTGGCACGCTCGACCAGACCCTCGAAGGAAAAAGGCGCAGGCGGACCGAAAGTCAGCGCGCCCTCGTCGGCGAATGCTGCGGTCGGAAGGCCCAGTGCCATCAGAGTCGAGAGACTTACGGCTCCCTGGAGGAAAAGCCGTCGGTCGAAAGCGTCGTTCATCAACAAGTTCCTAACTTCTACTGCGCCCGCAAGCTAAACAGGGATTATCGCCTGTCAATGCCGTGGCGCTTCAAACCGCGTCGATTTCGTGACAATAGATTAATTTGAGCGAGAATTTTGCGCAAAAAAGCTCAAAAGAACCCAATAATCTTCCAAAATCTGAGAAATGCCCAATTCATCCCAGGCCTATGCTCCCGCCGCCTTCTATAGACGCGACGTTCTCACCGTTGCCAGAGATCTGATCGGCATGACCCTCTTGGTCGATGGCGTCGGCGGCGTCATCGTCGAGACCGAGGCCTATGACCGTGACGATCCGGCCTCTCACACCTATCGCGGGCCGACGCCGCGCAACGCCGTGATGTTCGGCCCGCCAGGCCATATCTACATCTATCTGTCCTACGGCATGCATTGGTGCGCCAATATCGTATCCGGAGAGCCCGGCCGCGCCAGTGCGGTGCTGCTGCGAGCCCTGGAACCGACTGCGGGACTCGATCGCATGGCGCAGAGGCGGGGGCTCGCCAATCCGGCCCTGTTCTGCTCTGGACCCGGGCGGCTTTGCCAGGCCTTGGGGCTGACCGGCGGTCAGAACGGGCTGGCGATGACCCAGCTCCCCTTCGAGCTCCTGCGGCGAGCCCATGAGCCACCCATCGCCGCCGGCCCCCGCATCGGTATCAGCAAGGCAATCGAACGGCCTTGGCGCTTCGGCTGGAGCGGCTCGAAATTCCTCAGCAAGAAGTTCTGATATCCCAAGCACAAACGAAAACGGGCCCCCGGAGGGGCCCGCCAAGGACGTGTCGCGATCGCCTGTCCGGCTCGGCTCGAGGCCCTTATTTGCCGCCGAAAGTGTCGCAGATCTTGGAATTGGCCGTGCCCGTGCAGTGCTCGGTGGGTGAACCCGCGGCAGGCACGATGCGGATGATGCGATCCTCGCCGACCAGTGCGGTCTCGCCAGGCTTCACCAGCTTGCAATAGCGGATGGGGCGCCGTGGCGGGCAGATGAAGGTCTTGCCCTCATAGAGGGTGATGGCGCTGGTGGGGCTGCGGGAATCGACCTGGAATTTGGTGCCGCGCACGCCAATCGAGGCCTGCGGAGCGTGAATCTTGTAGGCGCTCTTGGCCGAATCGCCAGTGGCGAAGCGGAAGGCTCCCTTGGCGAATTGCAGCACGACGGACTTAGCCTTGCCATTGCCGGCATAGACGAAGCTGTCGAGCGTGACCGACGACTTGGAGCCGAGCATCAGATGGGTATTGTCGAGAAAACGCAGTTCGATAACGCCGCTTGGGCCTGTGACGATCTTCTCGCCCTGATGCACGCTGGACCCGATTTCCAGGCGTCCGGACATCGAACCATGTACGGCCGGCGTCAAGCCGACGACGTCGCCGATGACTTCAGGTCCCTGCTTCGTCGGAGCGGTCTGGGCGGCGGCCGTCTGTGTAGAGAAGGCAGCAAGCAGGATGAACAGCACCGGTGCCAGGCGCGGGAAACGTAGTGTCATGACAAATATCGAACCGTTACTCGAAGGTGGGATCAACGCGGTATCTAGCCGGTGTCATCATAGCGCTGCGGTAGCCGAAAAGTGAAGGCTTATTAAGCATGTGCAGAGCTCATCCATTGGAAACCAAGCGGCCTGTTGCGTTTTTGCATCGCAGTCTAGCGCAGTGTATCGCGTTGCGACGAGGTGGCAGCGGGTGATCTGATAGAAGTAGCTACGGAAGCGTCTGGATTAGAATTGCCAGGGTTAGCCAAATTAGGGATAGGGTTTTCTGGGATTCCATTGGGTAAATTATTCTTTATTGGTATTTCTTACGTGGAGGTATTTGAGGTGCCATGCCCCTTGCGTGGCTTGATCCCGCTTCAACCGCATGCCGGTTGCTGATCGAAATCAGGCAGGCCTTTGCGGTACTTTGTGCGCCTGGAAATTATTGCAGACCGGCATAGGGGGGGCGTCGGACATCCCTGGAGCAAAGCGCGTTTAGACAGAAACGCCTGTTTGCTCCCACTCTTTGGTTCCAAGCCAATCTAACGGATCGGCTAGAGCGTCTTTGCGATTCTTGGCGTGACCGCCAAATGGCAAAACGCTTTGGGGTAGCGGCGTCGCTCGTATGCCGTCAGCGGCTTTTCGGCACGTCGATCCCAACTTTTGCCGAAATTGCAACGCATAGCTGCTCAGCCTTTGTTGCACTGCAACATTGCGAGAATCCTGCTATGGTGCCGTCAAGTGAAAGAGAAGGCATAGATCCGTGAGCGAGACCTGGAACACGAAATTCGGCAGCCGGCGCGTCAAGCAGGCCCTTCCGACCATCGAGGAAGCCCTGGTCGCCGCCGAATGTCTCAATGATGACTTCGACCAGCAGGTCGAGATCGCCGCATCGCTGCTCGGTATCGCCGTTGAAGACGTGCGTGCCATTGCCAAGCGGTCGGTGAAGCCGACCGAGCGTCGTCTCAGCCTGCCGATTGCTAAGTCGCCCCGCGCGGCGGTCGCGCCGCGGGCCGTGGTGGTTGAATATCGTACGCCCAAGCGTCTGGTCGGCATGCGCTGACGCGCCGACCCAGACCTCATTTCCAATGAAAATCTGACGGGCGCCGCGGGAAACCGTGGCGCTTTTCGTTTGGCGCGTAGGACGATCAGCGGCGAAGCGCGTGTTCGACGCCGCATGGCCGTGCAAATCAGCCGATGTTCTGGAAATGCTTGCTTAAGCGCTTGAAAAGCTTGGCGCTCCCAACCGGACTCGAACCGGTGTTTTCGCCGTGAGAGGGCGACGTCCTAGGCCACTAGACGATGGGAGCAGCGGCAAGGAGTGCGCCTATAGCGGCAAATCAGGCCGTCGGCAAGCGGCAATCTGCACGATTGGCGCATTTGTGGTTTGAATTCTTGGCATTGCTGACATTCCCGCTTAAAGCGTCCTGCGATTTGATTGAATCGGCAGGAATCGCAAAGGCGCGTCGAAACAAAGAGTTAGGGAAAAATGACGTTTCCACTTGAACGCGTTTTGCTCTAGTAGGCGCCCATGAACAGCATCGCCAACAACTCCGAAGAGACGCTTTTCGAGGTCGCCGAAGCCGGTGAGCGCATCGACCGCTTCCTGGCTCGCCAATGCCAGGGCGCCGATAACAGGCCCGATCTGCAGCCTCTGTCACGCACGCGCATCAAGGCCCTGATCGAAGCCGGCCATGCCACGATTGATGGCCGTGCGGTGCTCGATGCCGGCCAGATCCTCAAGCCGGGGCAACGAATTGCGCTGCGGGTCCCCGAGCCGGAGCCTGCCGAGCCGCAGGGCGAGGATATTCCGCTTGCCATCGTCTATGAGGATGACGACCTCCTGGTCATCGACAAGCCGGTCGGCCTGGTCGTGCATCCCGCGGCGGGGCATGAGAGCGGCACGCTGGTGAATGCGCTCATCGCCCATTGCGGTGATTCGCTGTCGGGTGTTGGCGGCGTGAAACGGCCCGGCATCGTGCACCGCCTCGACAAGGATACGTCAGGCCTGCTCGTGGTCGCCAAGAACGACAGGGCGCATCAGGGATTGGCGGCCCAGTTCGCCGATCATGGCCGTACCGGACCGCTGGAACGGGCCTATCTCGCCTTCGTCTGGGGGGCGGCGCGCGCGCATGGCACGATCGAGACCGGCATCGACCGATCCACCCGCAATCGCGAGAAGATGGCCGTGGTGGCGCTCGGGCGCGGGCGGGAGGCGATCACCCATTATTCTCTGGTCGAGGCCCTGGGCAGCCACGGCGGCCAGCCGCTGGTCAGCCTGGTGGAATGCCGGCTGGAGACCGGCAGGACCCATCAGATCCGCGTTCACATGGCCCATCTCGGCCATCCGCTGCTGGGCGATGCCGTCTATGGCAGCGGCTTCAAGACCAAGGCGGCCCTCCTGCCGGAGGCGCCGCGCGCAGTGCTTGCCTCTCTCGGGCGACAGGCACTGCATGCCCGGCTGCTCGGTTTCGAGCACCCCGTCAGCGGCAAGCATCTGATGTTCGAAAGCCCGTTGCCGGCGGACCTCGCCGCTTTGGCCAAGGCCTTGCGCACCGGTTGAAGCCGAAGCTAAAGCGTTTTGCGATTCGACGGAGTCGCCAAGAACCGCAAAGACGCGTCGAAACAATGAGTTAGAGCAAACAAGCGTTCAGTTATGAACGCGCTTTGCTCTAGCGCTTGCGGCCGAGCCAGAAGCCACCTGCCAGAGCTGCGAGCGCCAGGGCGCCGCTGACCGTCTTCTTGTCCGGCAGGCTCTCCTCGACGACGCCCGCCGCTGTCACCAGGGTCGCGGCGAGGAGCCGGCGGCGCTTGGCTTTCCTTTCGGCGGCCTGGGCCCCAACCAGAGCCAACACCGCCAGCACTGCAAATCCACAGCCGAGCGCTGCGTCGGCCCAATAGGGGCCATAGGTTTCAGCCAGGAAACGGTGCAGGCTGATCAGCCCGATGATCGCCATCGCGACAACGCAGCAGCCTGCGAGCAAGCGCCAAAGGAGGACAGTGCCGTACTGACGCAGGACGGCGCTCAGTTCCTCCTTGGCGAGGGCACCTAAAGCAAGGAGACGAGTCACGAGCGCCCCTTGCTCCACAGGCCGAGGATCAGGCCGATGCCGGCAGCGAGCGCCACCGATTGCAGCGGCTTGCGGGTGATGTAGTCGAGCGTCGCCTTCTGCAGGTCGGATGCCTGTTCCCTAGCGGCATCCCCGATTTCGCTGGCTTTGGCGCCAGCCTCGTTCACCTTGTCGTCGAGCACCTGCCTGGCATGCCTGGCTTCCTTGGACAGGAATTTCGACCAGGAACTCTTCTCCGCGTCGACATAGGCGCTGAGCTGCTCGGTCAGGCGGGCAACTTCAGCCCTCAGAGCGTCGAGATCCTTGCTGAGGCTCTCGGAAAGATCGGCCTTGGCCTGCGCCGTGCGCTTATCGCCGTCCATACTGATGTCTCCTGTCTGGTGAACAGTGAAGGGCCGCGGCCGGTTTCCAGCATCGCGGGCTGCGATGGCGGAGGGCACTCTAGAAGAGTTAGGCCGACGGGTGGTTGGTGCAAGGTAAACAAAGCGTTACGGTAAACGCGGTACGACGGGCGGCGGTTCCCTCAGCCTGGAAATCGATTAACATCCCTTAATTTGACAATGTTACCGAGCTGTCACATTAATGCATGGCCGCCTGGGAAAAATTGCAACGTGAAAACGCCGCAATCGGGCGCATGATGAGTTGGGTGATCGGGATTGGTCCGTGCCTCAGCCGCCCGGGTGACGAATGTCCAATGGCCGGTGAGACGTCCTCGGTGAAAGCAAGTCAATAGATTTGCCGAGGGTGGCACATGCGGGGCCGCGAGATGCCGTGACCGGGAAGATCCACAAGGGTCTTCACAAGGGCCGGTATCGTCCCCATATCACGTAGGCGCCGTCTGCTTCGTAAGGAGGGATGGCGATTTGAACCGCCCTCGATGGGGGTTCAGAGGAGAGGAACATATGGCTTCTGCCGCGCTTCCCGTTTTGGCCGCCGAGAGTGGCCTGTCGCGTTATCTCGATGAAATTCGCCGCTTCCCGATGCTCCAGCCGGAGCAGGAGTACATGCTTGCCAAGCGTTGGCGCGAGCATGGCGACCGTGAGGCTGCACATCAATTGGTGACCTCGCATCTGCGGCTCGTGGCCAAGATCGCCATGGGCTATCGTGGTTATGGCTTGCCGTTGGGCGAGGTGGTTTCGGAAGGCAATATCGGCCTGATGCAGGCCGTCAAGCGTTTCGAGCCTGAAAAAGGCTTTCGCCTCGCTACTTACGCCATGTGGTGGATCCGCGCCTCGATCCAGGAATACATTCTGCGCTCCTGGTCGCTGGTGAAGATGGGTACCACCGCCAACCAGAAGAAGCTTTTCTTCAACCTGCGCAAGGCCAAGAGCCAGATTTCGGCGCTGGATGAAGGTGATCTGCGCCCCGAGCAGGTCAAGTCGATCGCCAAGTCGCTCGGCGTGCAGGAGCAGGAAGTGGTGGAGATGAACCGCCGTCTCGGCGGCGATGCTTCGCTGAATGCTCCCGTGCGCGAGGAAGGCGACGGCGAGTGGCAGGACTGGCTGGTGGACGATTCTGTCAGTCAGGAGACCCGCCTGGCCGAGACGGAGCAAAGCGAGAACCGCTCCACCGCCCTGCGCCAGGCCCTGAATGTGCTGAACGATCGCGAGCGGCGCATCTTCGAGGCACGCCGCCTTGCCGATGATCCCATCACGCTCGAAGAACTCTCCGACGAGTTCGGCGTCTCGCGCGAGCGTGTACGCCAGATCGAGGTCAGGGCCTTCGAAAAGATCCAGGCGGCAGTGCGCTCCGGCGTGGCCCGTCTGGAAGCCGCGCACGCGCCGGCCTGATACTGCTCGCGATAGCCGAAAGGGGAGCCGCCTTCGGGCGGCTTTTTCCTTAAAGCGTTTTGCGATTTGGTGGAATCGCCAAGAATCGCAAAACGCTCCAGCCAATCCATTGGATTGGCTTGGAATCAAAGAGCTAGAGCAAAACAGCGTTTCGGTCTAAACCCGCTTTGCTCTAGGGGGCGCAGCTGTCTCCATGCCTCGATGTAAAGCGCGTTCGGGACATCATCCGATCTGGCTTGACAGGATCGGTGTCGATCAACATGGTGGAGCCATGAGCACCGTGGTCAAAATCACCCTTCGTCTCTTCCCGATCGCGGAAGCGTAGCCCCGGGCTCGGCCGTTTGCGCCCCGAGCTGCGGGGCGCGCCGCTTCCCATACGGGGCGGCATACCACCCGGCGCATTTTTCAATCCGTCAAATCGCAAAGCTGTCGCCGGCAGGCTCGCGCCAAGCGCGGGGCCGGCGCATCCATTTTTCGTCGCCATGCTCAGCGGGTAGCCGCTTGGCAGGTGGGCGTGCCATGTCGCGCCTATTCTGAGGTATCCAATCATGAATCAACCCATCAAGAACCAGACCAAGCCCAATATCATCGTGAACGAGATCGATTTCGAGCGCCTGACGCAGCTTGCCACCTCCGCCCTCGATCGGTTCCCTGAAGTGGCCGAGGCGTTGCTCGGCGAGCTCGACCGGGCCGAGATCGTTCCGGCGGTGCAGGTCGGCGAATGTGTGGTGCAAATCGGCTCCGTCGTCAGCTTCGAGACGGAGGGCGGCGCCTTGCGCGAGGTCAAACTGGTCTATCCGGGCGAGGCCGACATTGCCGAGGGCAAGGTCTCGATCCTCACGCCGATCGGCACGGCCTTGCTGGGCCTGTCGCCGGGGCAGTCGATCACCTGGAAGGCCCGTGACGGCCGCGAGCACGAATTGCGCGTCACGACCGTAAAGGCATCCTGAAAGGGGCGCCGTGATCTATTGCGCCGCGGCGGCGTCGGTGTTCCAGGCCGCCATGGCGTCGTTGAAGGCCTTCTCGCCAGTCGGCCCCTTCTCGAAGGTGAATACGGCGTTGCGGCCGTTGGCGAAGGTGAACACGAGGTCGAACCATTGATTGGCCTGCAACATCTTGGCGTTGCGGCCCTTCTCGTCGGGTGGGTCGAGCAGACCCATCAGGAACACGCCCGTCGTGACCTTCATCAACGCCCCGTCGAGCTGCAAGCCAGGGACCTGCGGATCGGACTTGACGTTCACGCTCTTGACGTCGCCGACGGCGCCGCTGGGATAGTCGGCCGGTACGCTCATCTGGATGTTCAAGAGGTAGTTTGCCGGCAGGGAACGGTCGGAATTGTGCCTGAGGGTGAGGAGCACCTTCATCTTGCGGTCGGGAACGGTGATTTCACCGACGACGACAGTGTCGAGCGGTCCGTTGGTACCGCTGGCCTGCGATTCCGTACGCCAGTTCACGGTGCCTTCGAAGAGGCGGCCCTTCATCGGGGCGCTCGGGTCTTCCTCCATCAGGCGCGCGCGTTGCCCCTCCGGCGCCTCCGACTGCGTCGAGGGCAGCAGCGGTGCGGGCGCTGTTGGAACCTGCGGCGCCGGTGCGGCAGGCTGCGGGGCGGCTGGCGCCGGTGCCGAAGGATTGCCGGTGGCGACTTCGGTCGGGGGCGGCCGGCGCGCCGCCGAGGCGGTCATTCAATTTGCCAGGCTCGGGTGCGGGCTTGGATGATGCTTGTGGTGCGGGGCCCGGCTGAGGCACCGGCGCCGGGCTGTCGTCGCTTCCGCGCAAATAGAGCGCAGTGGCGGCGCCTCCGCCGATGATGACGGCTGCCAGCGCGGCCATCACGGCATAACGCCGGAAATTGCCGTTGGAACTGCTGCGACGAGGCGCCTGAGGCCGCCGCTTCTCGGTCTTGCGCTCGGCGAAAGCCGGCAAGCCGTTCGGCCGGGACGAGGCAGGCGAGGGCGCCTCATCGTCCACGGCATCGTTGTCAGCAGGCTCGCCATCGGACTGGGACTGGGGAGCGGCCGGGCGCTCGGAGACGACCGGCTCGGGCGTGAACTCGGCTTCGTCGTAATGGTGCTCGACGCGCCGTATGGCCTCTTCGAGCAGGTTGCGTTCCCTCGCAATCTGCCCCTCCGTCAGCGCTGGATCAGCGGCATTGAGCTGGCGGAGAAGGGCGGAGCGGGCTTTCTCATAGAGCGCCTGGCGGGTTTCCTGCGTATTGGGGGAAAGACCCTGCACGGCTCGCTGGATGGGAGGAAAATAGTCCGTCGACACGCGTTCTGGCTCGATCTCTTCACAGAAGCATTTTCCAGAAAAGTTTATGGACTTTTCGGTTAGGAAAATGCGTCAAAACAAGACGTAAGAGCAAAATGCGATTCGGAGAAATCGCAGTTTGCTCCGGGCCCATGATCCGCTGCAGGCAGGCCCGGCTGCCAAGACGTGGTCGAAACCACGCCTGATCCTGCCCCTGGGAACAAGACCATCGCCGGATACGCCTGGCGCCGCGCGGATCGCAACCCGCACAGTGCCATCGCAGCAGATCACGCACTAATGCCCGAATCTGACGGGATTAGGTCTGCTCTTAGACTTGAAAGGGATTTTGCACAAGGATCGTGTCATCCCGGTCGGGGCTGGTGGAGAGCACGGCCACCGGCGCTCCGATCAGCTCTTCGATGCGGCGCACATATTTGATCGCCTGCGCCGGCAGGTCGGCCCAGGAGCGGGCCTTGGCCGTGGTTTCCTGCCAGCCCTCGATCTCCTCATAGATCGGTTTCACGCGCGCCTGGGCGGCCTGGCTGGCCGGCAGATAGTCGATTTCGCGACCATCGAGTTCATAGCGCACGCACACCTTGATGGTCTTGAAGCCATCGAGAATGTCGAGCTTGGTGAGGGCGATGCCGGTGATGCCGGAGGTGCGGATGGTCTGGCGCACCAAGGCGGCATCGAACCAGCCGCAGCGGCGGGCCCGGCCGGTGACCGTACCGAATTCGCGGCCGCGCTCGCCGATCAGGCGGCCGGTCTCGTCAGTGAGTTCGGTGGGGAAGGGGCCTTCGCCTACGCGCGTGGTGTAGGCCTTGGTGATGCCCAGCACATAGTCGAGCGCGCCCGGCCCGAGGCCGGAGCCGATGGCGGCCTGCCCCGCGACCGTGTTGGAAGAGGTCACATAGGGGTAAGTGCCATGGTCGATGTCGAGCAGGGCACCCTGGGCGCCCTCGAACAGGATGCGGTTGCCGGCCTTGCGCGCCTTGTCGAGCAGGGCGCCGACGTCGTCCATGAAGGGCAGGACGAGCGGCGCCACGTCCGCCAGTTCCTGATAGAGGGCTTCCGGATCGATTTCGTTCTGGCCGGTGCCGCGGCGTAGGGCGTTGTGATGGTTGAGCAGGCGCGCGATCTTCGGGCGCAGGGAGCCGAGATCGGCCAGGTCCATCAGGCGGATGGCGCGGCGGCCGACCTTGTCTTCATAGGCGGGACCGATGCCGCGCCCGGTCGTGCCGATCTTGGTGCCATCGGTCGCCGATTCGCGCAGGCGATCGAGGTCCTGGTGCAGCGAGAGAATGAGCGGGGTGTTCTCGGCGATGCGTAATGTCGTGGGCGTCACCGAAACGCCCTGCTCCGTCAGCTTCTTCACCTCGGCGACGAAGGCGCGGGGGTCGAGCACCACGCCATTGCCGATCACCGAGAGCTTGCCGCGCACGATGCCCGAGGGCAGCAGGGACAGCTTATAGACATTGTCGCCGATGACGAGGGTATGGCCGGCATTGTGGCCGCCCTGGAAGCGTACGACGACGTCGGCCTGTTCCGACAGCCAGTCGACGATCTTACCCTTGCCTTCGTCGCCCCATTGCGACCCGACCACGACGACATTGGCCATGGTGATCTCCCTTCTCTCTCTGGCCCTCGGCCCCGAAATTCCGAGAGCAAAACGCGTTCAAGTGGAAACGTCGTTTTGCTCTAACTCTCTCGTTTCGATACGTTTTTCGATCGCTGGTGGTTCCACCAAATCGTAAAACACCTTCGCACGGAATTCCAAAACCCGGACACGCAAAAGCCCGGCTCATCCGATGGCCGGGCTTTTTCACTTCCTAACGGATCGAGCGGGCGTCGTAAACCCGTAAAAATCGCTGCAAACAGTGAATATTGAGGCTGTCATATATGACGGCCACTATTGACACAAAAGTGTCAACCGTCATTGATACCAGCGCCGCTGTAAAAACCTTTACGGAAAAATGGGCCGGCGCGGCACCATCTTAGGAGTTGGACAAATGAGCAGGAAAACGTGGCTGGGTATCGCATCGGTATCCGTGCTGGCCTTGGCGGCTTCGATGGGCAGCGCGTTGGCCCAGAGCCAGGAGCTGATCGACGCCGCCAAGAAGGAAGGCCAGCTCACCACGATCGCGCTGCCGCATGACTGGTGCGGCTACGGCGCCATCATCGAGGGCTTCAAGGCCAAGTATGGCCTCAAGGTCAACGAGCTCAATCCGGACGCCGGTTCGGGCGACGAAGTCGAGGCCATCAAGGCCAACAAGGGCAATACCGGCCCGCAGGCGCCCGATGTGATCGATGTCGGTCTTTCCTTCGGCCCGACCTCCAAGAAGGATGGCCTGATCCAGCCCTACAAGGTGGCGACCTGGGCTTCCATTCCCGACAATGCCAAGGACGCCGATGGCCATTGGTACGGCGACTATTACGGCGTGCTCGCCTTCGAGGTGAACAAGGACATCGTCAAGAATTCGCCCAAGGACTGGAGCGACCTGCTGAGCTCCGACTACGCGAATGCCGTGGCGCTGGCTGGCGATCCCCGCACAGCCAACCAGGCGATCCAGGGTGTCTATGCCGCCGGCCTGTCCGCCGCCAAGGGCGATGCCAGCAAGGCTGCCGCCGAGGGGCTGAAATTCTTTGCCGAACTCAACAAGAAGGGCAATTTCGTGCCCACCATCGGCAAGGCCGCCTCGCTCGCCCAGGGCGCGACCCCGATCGTGCTGCGTTGGGACTACAACGCCCTTACCGATCGCGACACGCTCAAGGGCAATCCGGATGTCGACGTGGTGATTCCCGCCAGCGGTGTGGTGGCTGGCGTCTATGTCCAGGCCATCAGCGCCTACGCACCGCATCCCAATGCCGCCAAGCTGTGGATGGAGTATCTTTATTCCGACGAAGGCCAGATCGGTTATCTGAAGGGCTATTGCCATCCGATCCGCTTCAACGACCTCGTCGCCAACAAGAAGATCCCGGCTGACCTGCTTGCCAAGCTTCCGCCGGCGGAAGCCTATGCCAAGGCCGTGTTCCCGACACTTGATGAGCAGGGCGCTGCCAAGGCCGAGATCACCAAGGATTGGGACAGCGTGGTCGGCGCCGCCGTCAAGTAAGATCGTTTGTCATCTCCTGCGCGTCCTGTCCGGTTTCTCCGGGCAGGACGCGTGCTATTGTGGTCGCCGCATGAATACCACCGCAAACACTGCCCCAGCTGCAGCTCCAGGCTCGGCCAGAGCCGGTGGAGGGCTGGCCGTGCTGGGCATGGCGCCCTTCGTGCTCTTCGCCTTGCTCTTCCTGGTGGTCCCGACGGCCTTGCTGCTGGTCGGGGCATTCTTCGACCGGGAGGGGCATTTCACCTTCGGCAACATCTTCGAGCTGTTCACCAATCCGGCGATCGTTTCGTCTTTCTGGCTCAGCATCAAGATCAGCTTCGCCTCGGCCCTCGGTGGTGCTTTCATCGGCTTCTTCGTGGCCTATGCGGTCATTCTCGGTGGGCTGCCCGAGTGGATGCGCGGCGCCGTGATGACATTTTCGGGGGTCGCCTCGAATTTCGCCGGTGTGCCGCTGGCCTTCGCCTTCCTGGCTACGCTGGGGCGGGTGGGTCTCGTCACCGTCCTGCTGCGGGACTGGCTCGGCTTCAACCTCTATTCGACCGGATTCAACATTCTCAGCTTTACCGGTCTGACCGTGGTCTATCTCTACTTCCAGATTCCCTTGATGGTGCTGGTGATCGCGCCGGCTCTCGATGGATTGAAGCGCGAATGGCGCGAGGCCAATGCCGTGCTGGGCGGCAGCAATTTCCACTATTGGCGGCACATCGCACTGCCGATCCTGCTGCCGAGCATATTGGGCGCGACGTTGCTGCTGTTTGCCAATGCCTTCGGCGCGGTGGCGACCGCTTATGCGCTTACCGGATCCAGCCTGCCGATCATTCCCATCCAGCTCTTTGCCCAGATCCGCGGCGACGTGCTCAGCAATCCCAATCTGGGCTACGCCATCGCCTTCGGCATGGTGGTGATCACCAGTATTTCCAGCGGCGCCTATATCTGGCTGCGCAGCTATAGCGAGCGGTGGGTGCGATGAAGAAATCCTCCGTGCTGTCCTGGCTGATCATCCTGCTGGCAATCAGCTATTTCATCATCCCGTTGCTCTCCACCTTCGAGTTCTCGCTGCGCATGCTGCGCGGGCAATACAGTTTCGAAGCCTATCGCGTGGTGTTCGCCCAGGCGGAGTTCCAGAACGCGTTCATCCGTTCGATCCTGCTCGCGCTTGCTACGATCATTCTGAGCATCCTGCTGGTGGTGCCGGCGGCCTATCTGGTGCGCCTGCGCCTACCGCGATGGCGGTCGCCGGTGGAGTTCGTCACGCTGCTGCCGCTGGTCATTCCGGCAATCATCATCGTGTTCGGCTATATCCGCATGTTCAACTCGTCGTCCTGGCTGCCTTTGACCGATAGCGAATGGACCACGGACCTCCTGCTTACCTTCGGCTATGTCGTGCTGGCGCTGCCCTATATGTACCGTTCCGTCGATGCAGGCCTGCGCGCCATCGACGTCAAGACGTTGACCGAGGCGGCCCAGAGCCTGGGTGCCAGCGGTTTCACCATCCTGTGGCAAGTCATCCTGCCGAACATTCGCTCGGGCGTGCTCAGCGGCTCCTTCATTGCTTTTGCCATCGTCATCGGCGAATTCACCTTTGCCAGCCTGCTCAACCGGCCGGTCTTCGGTACTTATCTGCAATTGATCGGCGCGAACCGGGCCTATGAGCCCTCGGCGCTGGCCATCGTTGCCTTCATCATCACCTGGGCCTGCATGGGCCTGCTGCAATTGGTCGGACGCTCGCGCGGCGCCCGGCCGGCACGCTGAAACTGCTACTGGAGGTCAAGATGTCCTTTCTCGAGATCACCGGGCTGCAGAAGAGCTTCGGCGCCAATCAGGTGGTGAAGCGTTTCGATCTGTCGGTCCAGAAGGGGGAATTCATCACCCTGCTCGGTCCCTCCGGCTGCGGCAAGACCACGGTCCTGCGCATGGTCGCCGGTTTCGAGTCGCCATCCGCCGGCTCGATCCGCATGGACGGCAAGGAAATCACCGGCCTGGCGCCCAACCAGCGCAATGTCGGCATGGTGTTCCAGGCCTATGCCCTGTTTCCCAACATGACCGTGGTCGAGAATATCGGCTTCGGCCTGAAGATCGCCAAGAAATCCCAGTCCGAGATCGACGCTCGCGTCAAGCAGATGCTGGAGATGATCAAGCTGCCGCAGATCGCTGACCGCTATCCCTTCCAACTCTCCGGTGGCCAGCAGCAGCGCGTGGCCCTGGCGCGCGCGATTGCGGTGCGCCCCAAGATCCTGCTGCTGGACGAGCCGCTCTCGGCGCTGGACGCCAAGATCCGTGTGTCCCTGCGTGACGAGATCCGGGTGCTGCAGCAGGAACTCGGCATCACCACCTTGTTCGTCACGCATGATCAGGAAGAGGCGTTGTCGATGTCCGACCGCGTCGTGGTGATGAGCGCCGGGCAGATGGAACAGGTCGGCACGCCCTTCGAGATCTACAATTTCCCCAAGACGCGCTTTGTCTCCTCTTTCGTAGGCACGCTGAATTTCCTCACGGGCAAGGTCGTCGATGCCGCTGCCGGACGCTTCTCGGTCGACGGGCAGGAGGTGATCACCAGCCGTGGCCTGCAGGGTGCCAGCAATGGTGAGACGCGCACGCTGGCTTTGCGCCCCGAAGCCGTGGTGCTGGGCACCGGCGGCGAGGGACGCAATAGCCTCACCGGCCGCATCGAGCTCGTCAGCTTCCTCGGCTCGATCGTGCGCATCCGCGTGCGCTTCGACGAGAACGTGGTCTCGCTCGATACCTTCAACAATCCGGGTGCCCCGCCCCCCCAGATGGGCGAGGACGTGACGGTGTCGTTCGGCCGCGGTGATCTGCAATTGCTGGAAGAGGTCGAGAAGGTCGCGGCCTGAGGGCTGCATCCTTCTCTCCTTGCGGGACAAGGCTGTGCGCCCTCATTCCTTGAGCGGCCCGTTCCTCAAACGTGAAAGATCGAAGTCCCGGATATCCCTGAGCAGGTCGACCAGCGCCTGAGCGCCGAATTCGGCCGAGAGTTCGCCGTGTTCCGGCGTTGCCTTCCCGGCATCGCCCGCCGCGCCCTCGGGGCGGATGTCCTGGGCCATCCAGCCGAAGCCGCCGGGACGGCCGGTGCGCAGATATTTGAAGGTCTGCTCCATTTCGTAGGTGACCGGACGGAAGTCCCTGGCCTTGTCCATGCGCACGAGGTCGGGCCGGAAGGCGAGCATCAAGGCTGTCTCGATCTCGCCGGCATGGATGCCCAGGCGCGTCTCGTCATCCGAAAAGGCGCCCTTGGGGTAGCCGAACATGTGCCAGGAGGTGAAGGCGACCAGCATGCCGTGGCGCACGCGCAATTCGCGGGCCACGATATCCATCGCCGCCATGTTGCCGCCGTGGGAATTGACGATCAGGAGCTTGCGGATACCGGCCCGGTGCACGCTTTCGCCGATCTCGACCCAGGCCCGGATTACAGTTTCGGCCGAAAGGCTGAGGGTGCCTGGGAATTCCAGATGTTCGTTGGATTTGCCGATGGTCTGGATCGGCAGGAAGGTCGCGGGAATGTCGGCGGGAATCAGCGGGATGGCGCGGTCGAGATAGCCCTGCATGATCATGCTGTCGACGCCAACCGGCAGATGGGGCCCGTGCTGCTCCACGGCGGCGATCGGCAAGACGGCGATCCAATCGGCGGTTTCGCGGGTGCGGAAATCCTCCGTCGTCATCTCGAACCATTGGCGGCGGGGCAGGGAAGTGGAGGCGGGCATGATCGATTCCAGGAAAAAGGATACCCGAACCATACAGCCGCGAGGCGCCATTACAACGCCCCGCTGCATTCTCCGTCCGGCCAGCCAGTGCCTGCTACCAGACTTGCTGGCCGCGATAGGGGCCGGGCGGACGGGGTCTACGATAACGCTGGCCGGAATTGGGTGAAATCGGATTGTTGGAGGGCGTTACCACCGGGCCCGGCGGCGGGTAGCGAGGCGGCCTCTGGACCACGGGGCCATCATTCCAGACAGGTGGGCGGCGGCGGGCCGGCGGGCTGTAGATCGGTGGCTCGTCGACATAGTCCAGCGCAGGATAAATCCGCCGCCTGCTGCGCGGGGCTTCCGGCGCATCGACCCGGCGCAGGTCGCGCCGTTTGGTATAGCGGGGCGGAGGTGGGCTCCAGGACTTGAAGCGGGAGGCTGCCGGCGTCGGCAAGGCGATGGGCGTGACGGCCGGCGCTGCTGGCGGCGGCGGCGCGCAGGCAGCAGCAAGGCTGTCACCGACGGTCAGCGAGGCGGCCGAGGCGGCGGTATTGAGCCAGAGCAGCCATTCGCCGAGAAACGCGGCCGGCCAGGGCGCAACCGGGCCGGTGTCGTAGTCGATGACGGTTGCAGGCGGCGGCAGCACGAACACGGCAATGCCGCGCACGATCTTGATGCGTGTCACCGGGACCGAGCCGGCGAAGGTGCCGACTGGCGCCGCCGAAGCTTCACCCTCACAGCGATTGCCGAGCTTGGCCGTCTCGATGAAGGTCCATTGCCTGTCCACGTTGAAATTGGCGAGGCTGATTTCCTGCTGGTCGGTTGCGGGCGGTGTCGGTGCCCATCCGGTCCAGTCGCCGCCGCCGCGCCAGATCACCCAGGCGGGGCTCCATTGCGTGCCGGGTATCCAGACCCAGCCATTGCTGCCGTCCGAGGCCCACCGACCGTAATGATGGATGATCTTGCCCCAGACGGTGGGATCGTCATAGGTCCAGCCGAAATTGCGGTCATAGACCCAGCGGCAAGCCGGATAGGGGTGCCAGCCAGCAGGCACCACCGAAGGCTTCCAGACCTCGCCATAGCGTTCGGAATAGATGTATTGGCCGTAGCCCGACAGCACGGTCTTGAATTCTTCGAGGCTGGGAGCCTGCGTCTGGATGGCGGCGACGGGCGCGGCCCGCGCCCGGTCCGCGAATGTGGCTGCAGTAGGCAGGATGGCACAGGCCAGCAGGAAGGAAGAAACGAGGCCAATCCCCAGATGGCGTGTCGTGCCGGCCATAGCAAACCCCTCCATGGGTTATTGCTTCGATAACGGCCGATGATGAACCTGTTTGGGGGAGCCGTCCGTATCAATTGGCACAAAGTGGCCACAAAATGAAACCGCCGGTACCGGATTTTGCTCCGGTCCGGCGGTCAGAATACACCAGCTTTGACTGGTTCAGTGCAACCTCTCGGTGCTCTTCAATCTTGCAATTTCGTCTTTCAGAAGGAGTTTCTTGCGCTTCAGCTCTGCGATTTTGAGGTCATCCGAGGAGGGATGAGCCAGTGCGATGGTGAGTTCTGTTTCGAGAGCGTGATGTTTGCGCTCCAGTTCGACCAAATGCGACTGCACAGGCATTAACGGCTCCTTGTGTCACAGTTCCGACATTCAACGTTCTCACGAAACGGTACGCATGTCGAAGGAAAATCGTGGATTCTCGCCGTGAATCGATTGTGCAAAGCAACAATAAATTTAGTCAGAACAATAGCTTACCGCACGGTAATGCAGTGTGGAAGAGCCAAAAAGAATGCTGGATCAAAGGCCTAGGAAGGGCTTGTGAAAGTTGTCCGGCAAGCTTTGCCAAACGGGTGTAAATAGATGGCGATATCTTGCCGCAGCGCTTGCGGGCAAGAAATCGGCTCGGCATAGTTCGGCACCGTGCCCGAAGGGGCATGGGGCGGCAGGACGGTCCAAATACCGAGGCTGCCATTCGGAATGGAAGGGTATGGGCTTGTCAAATCCACTCACCGAGGAGGAGGAAGCCGCGATGATTGCGGAACTGGGGCAGTTGCGCCAGGAACACCGCGATCTCGACTCCGCGATTGCCGCTTTGGAACAGGTGGGAACTCCCGACCGTCTGCAGCTTCAACGCCTGAAGAAGCGCAAGCTCCATCTCAAGGACCGCATGTCCCTGCTGGAGGACCTGCTGACGCCGGATATCATCGCCTGACGCTTTTGCGTCACCGGCATTGCATGGGGCGCGGGTCACGATAGGGCGTGCGCGCGAACCGGGCCGTCAGACGGCCTTGCCGCTGGTGATCTCGGCCAGCACCCAGTCCCGGAATGCCTTGATCATCGGCTTGTCCGCCTTTGTCCGCGGTGCCACCAAATGATAGGCGAATTCCGGCGCGATCTTCAGCGACAGGTCGAAGGGGCGCACCAGCCGGCCCGCCGCCAGATCGTCGCCGACTAGGCTGGTGTTGCCGAGCGCCACACCCTGGCCGTCGACGGCCGCCTGCAGGGTCATGATCGACTGGCTGAAATGCAGGCCGCGTATCGGGTCGGGTTTGTCGGCCTTGGCGGCCATCAGCCACATGCGCCAATCCGGCCACATCGAATCCTGGCTGTGCCAGTCGAGATGAATCAGGGTGAAATATTGCAGGTCGTTGGGCTCTCGCAGCGGAATGGGTCCATGCAGAAGCTGCGGACTGCAGATCGGAAAGACGTCCTCGACGAACAGGCGGTCCGAGCGCAGGCCGGCATAGGCGCCACGGCCGAAGCGGATGGCGACGTCGACTTCCTGGCGGCTGAAATCGGCGAGCGTATCGGAAATATCGATGCGCATGTCGATGTCGGGAAATTGCTGGCGGAAGCGCGGCAGGCGCGGCACCAGCCATTTGGCCGCGAAGGATGAGCCGGAAGAGACGGTGAAGCTCTTGCGCTGGGTGGTGTTGGCGGCCCTGTGCAAGGCTTCGTCGATGGTGCGCAGGGCGCCGCCGGTCGCTTCGAGCAGTTCCTCGCCTGCATGGGTGAGCTTCATGCTGCGGCTGGTGCGAAAGAACAGCCGGGTGCCGAGGCGGTCCTCGAAAGCGCGGATCTGGCTGCTGACGGCGGCGGGGGTCACGTCGAGCTCGATCGCGGCCTTGGCAAAGCTCAGATGACGAGCGGCGACGGCAAAGGTCCACAATGCACCGAGGCCAGCTCCCGATCTGCTCATGCCCTACCTGTGGTCATCAAGTTTTTGTTGATGGTGAAGAAAGGTTTGCTCCATTGATAATCTAGCATAAAGCATTGAAAATAGGAAACATATCGCGAGAGCGTATTTACTTTTTGTTGAGGGTACGAGTATGTCGAGCGTCGAATTCCACGAAGATGAATGGGGCCGGCATTGGAGCTATGCCCCCGCTCTACACGGGACGCAGGTGCGCCTGAACTACTCGATCGCCGCCATTCTGGTCGAGGGGGCCACATCCTTCGTCGAAGCGATCTCCGCCGGCCTGGCACAGCTCAGGGGGCAGGATCAGACAGTTGCGATGGGGCATCAGCGCGACGTTTATGGCGATGACGATGTCCCGCCGATCCGCTATGCCCGCTATGAGGGCGTGCGCGACGAGTTCGGTCGCCGGCTTCCATAAAGGTGAAGTTCCTGGATTCTATCGGATGACAAAAAGGGCGCGATCACCGATCGCGCCCTTTCTTGTTGCCGGTATTAGGTCGCAACGGGTCCGGGAAAGCACGGCTGAAGCCGGCTTCCAATCTTCACAAGCAAAAGGGCTTTTCCGCGCTGGCGAAAAAGCCCTTTCAAGTGATGGATCTGAGCTGGCCGCCTGGGGCTCAGTCGTCCTTCTGCTTGATACCCTTGAGCTTGGCGAACACGTTGGCGACGTCCAGTTCGTCCTCCTCTTCCGCCTGGCGCGGCGTGTTGCCAAGAGAGGCGAAGGGATTGTCTTGCCTATGGCCGCGATCAGCCGTCGGTCCGGTGGTGATTTCGGCGGGCAGCAGCGTGGCGCTCTCGGGCTCGGGCGGCCGATCCTTGGAGGCGCGGGCGACTTCGAAATCGAGATCGATCTGGGTGCAGAGGCCGAGCATGACTGGATCGGCCGGGGCCAGCTGCGCGGTGTTCCAATGGGTGCGATCGCGAATGGCGGCGATCGTCGTCTTGGTGGTGCCGACCAGACGCATGATCTGGGCGTCCTTGAGTTCGGGATGGTTCTTCACCAGCCAGAGAATGGCGTTGGGGCGATCCTGGCGCCGCGAGACCGGCGTATAGCGCGGGCCCTTCTTGACCTTGGCGATGGCGATCTTGACCTTCGGCTCGGCCAACCGGAGGCGGTGATGGGAATCGCGCTCGCCGCGGGCGATCTCCTCGCGGGTGAGCTGGTTGGCGATCACAGGATCCTGGCCCTTGATGCCGGCCGCAACCTCGCCATCGGCAATGCCCTTGACCTCCAGCGGATGCAGTTTGCAGAACTCGGCGATCTGGTCGAAGGTGAGGGCAGTGTTCTCAACCAGCCAGACGGCGGTGGCCTTCGGCATCAGCGGGGCGGTCGACATTGGCATCTCCTCGGAAAGCATGAGCCCGCTGCCGCCTCGCTCCAGCCTCCTGGAACGAAGCCCGACGCGAGCTGATTGTCGGGATTCATACCTCATATAGTCGTCGTTCGCCCGAAAGGGAAGCCTGTTGCACCGCTTTCCCGCCAGGATTGTCGACAGGGAGCCATCCTGGCTATGATGATCCCCTCGGTGCGGGCAGGTGGGAGCGGACGGGATGGCAGGGCGGAGCCCAAGCGAATTCCTCCTGATTGTGCCACGGGCACGATCAGGAGGAATTTGCAGGATATCAAACATTGGCAGAGTTTTCTGGCGCGACGCATCTGCGGGCCTCACCGGAGAACTCTGCTTAGACGGGATTGGACGCCGCCGGGTGATGGAAGCGATGGTGGGGCTGGTGGTTGCCGGTGTCCCGGCCGCGGCGGTGGGCGCTCCCGAGAGCTTTCGCGAGGAAGTGGTCAGCCTGCTCCGCCGGCACCGGCCCGCTTTGAAATTCACTCTGCCCGGCGATGATCCCGAGAGCGTGCATGTCAAGGTCGGCGAAGATACTAAGCAGGTCTATCTCGGCAATCTGCAGCGCCAGCTCGGCACGGCGCGGGGGGCGGACCGGGAGAGTCAAATCCTTGCTTTCTTCGATGGTATCCTGGCCGTCCGGCCCGCCGATGACGACGAGCGCAGGCACTGGCAGGATGCGCGTGCAAAACTGCGCCTGCAGATCGTGCCTATCGAATATCGCCAGCAGGCCAAGGAGCTGATCTCGCTCGATCTGACGGCCACGGTGGTGATCGCCTATGCGCTCGATCAGGGTGAGCGCTATTCCCTCGTTACGACGGATGATCTGAAGACATGGGGCGTCAATGCCGACGCCGTCCACGAAGCAGCCTTGGTGGGGTTGGAGGCCGCCTCCGGCGCGCTGGCGATCGGGGCCAAGAAATCGGCGAGAGGCCGGGGCGCCTACGCGACCATCCTGACCCAGGATGGCTATGATGCCGCCCGCCTGCTGCTGCCCTCGATCCGGCAAAGGCTGCTGAAGGCGCTGGGGAGCGACCTTGTGATCGCCGGCATTCCCAATCGGGATTTCCTGGTGGCCTGGACGCCCGACTTTTCGGCAAGGGCTGATTTTGCCGCGAAAGTGAGCGAAGATTCCAAGTCGCGCTCGCATCCGCTCACGGACGAGCTTTTTGTGCTCGATGCCAATGGGTTTAGAATGGCGACGTCGGCGGAACTCGCCGAGCAGCGCCGTATTTGATGTGAGGAGACGAAATGGCGATTTTCGACGAAGAGCCGCGAAAGGTGCCGGTGGCACATCAGATCGGGCAGGACCTCTCGACCTTGTCGCTGCATGAGCTCGACGAACGCATCGCGGCCCTGAAACAGGAGATGGTACGCCTGGAGGAAGCCAAGGCCCGCAAGGCAGCCTCGCTTTCGGCGGCGAGTGCCTTCTTCAAGACTTGAGCCTGTAAGCCAAACCCGCCGTTCAGGCGGGGTGACGCAGGAGGCCGTTCAGCAAGGCATGAAAGGCCTTCACCGCTTGCTTGGACGCCGACTGTGGATCGGCCGCATTGGCGATCCATTGCGAGGCATGCCAGGTGGCGCCATTGACCAGCCGGGCTGCGGCCTCCGGGTCGACATCGGCAAGAACACCGTCCCGCTTCAGCGCGGCCAATGTGGCACTCATCGAGGCGATGCAGCCATCCTGGCTCGGCCATTGTGAGGGATCGCCGAGGAAGGCCGGGCCGTCGCGAAACAGGATACGCTGGATTTCGGGCTCCAACGCCATCTCGATATAGGCCGAGCATTCGGCGACGAAACCCTGCCAGGGATCTTCAGCCTGGGCCGAAACGGCGGCGAGCCGCTTGGACATCTCGGCGTCGAGTTCCGTGATCACCGCCGCGAGCAGGCCCTTCTTGTCGCCGAAATGGTGATAGAGAGCGCCGCGCGTCAGGCCGGCAGCCGCCGTGAAATCATCCATCGACGCTTCCGCATAGCCGGCCGTGCCGAAGGCGGCGCGTGCCGCCGCCACCAGCTTGGTGCGGGTCTCGGCGATCATTTGTGCTCGCGGTTTGCGGGCCATGTCCTCTCCTTTACATACACTGCGTATATTAGTTGACATACGAGACGTATGCAACTATGTCGAATACATACGTTGCGTATGTCAGCGCGTCCTTTTCCCTTGGAGTGCCCGATGTCCAATCCCTACAGCCTGATCTTCCGAGCGCCGGGGGCAAAAGCCTTCGCGGCTGCCGGTTTCCTGGCGCGCCTGCCACTTGCGATGGTGACCATGGGTATCGTTGCCATGATCTCGCAGACCCACGGCGAATATTGGCTGGCCGGCGCCGTCTCGGCGACCTTCGCCCTCGGCAATGCCTTCATGTCTCCGCAAATCTCCCGCCTGGTGGACCGCCTCGGCCAGAGCCGCGTCCTCATTCCCGCGACGAGTCTGTCGGTTGTCGCCTTCTCGGTTCTGCTCCTGGCCGCGCATTTCCATTGGCCGGCATGGATCTTGTTCGTTGCGGCCCTGTTCGCGACCACCATGCCCAGCATGCCTGCGATGGTCAGGGCACGCTGGTCGGAGCTCTATCGCGATACGCCGCAATTGCACACTGCTTTCGCCTTTGAATCGGTGGCCGACGAAGTCGTTTACATGGCTGGATCCATCCTTTCGGTCGGGCTGAGCGTGGCGTGGTTCCCTGAGGCCGGTCCGCTGGTTTCGACCGTGTTCCTTGCCGTCGGCACGGTGCTTTTCGTGATGCAAAAGTCCACCGAACCGCCCGGCCGCTTCACCGGCCCCAGTGCTTCCTCCGCCATCCGCTTGCCCTCGGTGCGCATCCTGACTTTCGTCCTGATCGCCATCGGCACTATCTTCGGAACGGCAGAGGTCACGGTGATCGCCTTTACCAAACAATTGGGGCAGGCGACGGCAGCCAGCTTTGTCCTCGCTGGCTACGCCGCCGGCTCCCTCATTGTCGGCCTGGTGTTCGGGGCGTTGAAGCTGAAGACGCCGCTCGAGCGTCAATTCGTCGTTGCCATTGCGGTAGCCGCCGCTACAACTGTGCCGCTGCTGTTCGTTTCCAATGTGGTGATGCTGGCGCTGTTGCTGTTCTTGTCGGGTGTATCGATCTCGCCGACACTGATCACCGCCATGGGTCTGGTCGAGCGGCATGTGCCGGCGGCCAAGCTCACCGAGGGGATCACCTGGGCGATGACCGGCATCGGCATCGGCATGGCAGTCGGCTCCTTCGCCTCGGGCTGGGTTATTGATCGCTTTGGTGCTGCCGACGGCTTCTGGATCTCTTTTGCGGCCGGTATCGTCGCGCTCACGGTTGCGCTGCTGGGTTCGTGCAGGCTGACGCCGGTAGCGAAAGAGGACGGGCTATGCGCGGCGGCCGCCTGACTAAAGCATTTTCCAAAGAAGTTGATAGATTTCTTGATTAAGAAAAATGCGTCAAAACAAAGAGTTAGAGAAAAAATGCGACTCGGATAAGGCACGCTTTGCTCTCGAACCGGCGGGCGTTAACCGAATATCAAGAATTCCGCGATAACCTCACGCCATTCCAGCTCGCTGGATGTTCGAGTGGCTCCTGTTCACTCTGTTTGACGCCTCCCTGTTTCGACTTGGACAAGCCGCGATCATCCGTATCGCGGCTTCTTTTTGTGCGTGGGGGGCGGATCTTCGGATCCGCCTGGAGGCGCGAGGCTCGATGGAAGAGCAGGGCGGGTCTGAAGACCTGCCTCCCACGACCAGGACAGCCCAAAAACAAAAGCGGACCCGAAGGCCCGCTCTCATCGTCCCAGCCATGTCTGCTAGAGCAAAACGCGTTCAAGCATGAACGCTTATTTACTCTAACTCTTTATTTCCAAGCCAATCCAAAGGATTGGCTTGAGCGTCTTTGCGATTCTTGCCGATTCCGTCAAATCGCAAAACGCTCTAGGCTCAGCGCTTGAAGCTGATGCCGGCAAAGCGCTGGTTGAACTTCGACACACGGCCGGCGCGGTCGAGGAGCTGCTGCGAACCGCCGGTCCAAGCCGGATGGGTCTTGGGATCGATGTCGAGCTGAAGGGTGTCGCCTTCCTTGCCCCAGGTCGAATGGGTGTGGAACTCGGTGCCGTCGACGAAGACAACCTTGATCTTGTGATAGTCGGGATGAATGTCGGACTTCATGGGGTCAAATCCTGCTCTGTGCCGGAGCGCTACCCCGGTCGGACAAGTCAAATTCGAATGAGTGGGCGGCTCGATAGCGCAATTTCGGTCCGGATACAAGCACCGCTCCCGCATTTCTCACATGCGGGAAACGTCATCTCGCCGAGGCTACAGCAATGTCCCCCGCAGAATGACCAGGGCGACGGTGAAATAGATGACGAGGCCGGTGACATCGACCAGCGTCGCGACCAGGGGCGCAGAAGCGCTGGCGGGGTCGAAGCCTACCTTCTTGAGAATGAAGGGCAGCATGGAGCCGGTCAGCGAGCCGAAGGTGACGATCGCCGTGAGGGCGCAGCCGATGGTCAGGGCCAGCAGGGCCCAATGCGGCCCGTAGTCGTAGAAGCCGGCCTTCTGCCAGACCACGATGCGCACGATGCCGATCAGGCCGAGGATTGCGCCAAGCACGATGCCGGTCGGTAGTTCGCGCAGGGCGACCCGCCACCAGTCCTTCAGCTTCACCTCGCTCAGCGCCAGCGCGCGGATGAGCAGGGAGGTTGCCTGGGAGCCGGAATTGCCGCCCGAGGACATGATCAACGGGATGAACAGGGTGAGCACCACTGCCTTTTCGAGTTCGCCCTCGAAGAATTGCATGGCGCTCGCCGTGAGCATCTCGCCCAGCAACAGCACCGACAGCCAGCCCGCGCGCTTCTTGATCATCGACCAGAAGCCGATCTGGTCATAGGGATCGTCGAGGGCCTCCATGCCACCGAACTTCTGGGCGTCCTCGGTGCCCTCGGCCACGATCGCGTCGATGATGTCGTCGAAGGTGCAGATGCCGATGACATGCATGCTGTCGTCGACCACCGGCACCGCCAGGAGGTCGTATTTGGCGATCAGGCGTGCCACTTCCTCACGGTCGGCCGTCGGCGCGACGGTGATCGGCTTGTCGAAGCGGGCGGCCGTCAGCACCGAGGCCTTGGGATCGGCGGTGATCAGGCGGCGCAGCGCCACGGCCTTGAGCAATTGGCGGGTCTTGGGATCGAGGACATAGACCGAATAGATCGTCTCGCGCGTGCGCTCGACCCGGCGGATATGGTCGAGCGTCTGCTCCACCGTCCAGGACGAGGGCACGGACACGAATTCGGTGGTCATCAGCGCGCCGGCGGTGTCCTCGGGATAGGACAGCAGCCTGTCGAGCGAAGCGCGGGTCTCAGGATCGAGCCGATTGAGCAGATCGGTGCGCGGCGGATCGTCCATGTAGCGGAAGACATCCGCCACACGGTCCGAGGACATGCCGGCCATCAGCTTGAGCGCCCGTTCGGCGGGCAGGGCCTCGATCAGTGCCGCAGGATCGTCCAGGCCTGGCTGGTCGAGCACCTCGATGGCCCGCTCGTCGGGCAGGTGCACGAGGACATGCGCCTGTTCCTCGATCTCCTGCTCGTTGAGCAGCTCGACGATGTCGGCTACGTGCTCGAGGCCGAGGCAAACCTCAAGGATGTCGCGGTCAGCAACGTCAACGGTCTTTTCAGCCAGGTCTTCCATGGCTCTTCCTTCCTCTCGGCCGTTGCCGGCCGGAAGGACGAGCCCGCGAGCGGTCAGTCCTTACAAGCCGTCAACGGCGCGAACATTCGACTGCTACTGTCGCTTGGCATGATCTCGTTGATCTCGTGGGGTCCGGCCAGTGACGATTCCTTTGGAATAAATCCAAAGGCCGGAACAATCGCGACTTGCGCCTCTCCGCCGTCGCAGTCAAGCGCTTTTTTGCACTGCGCGATAATATGGAGAGCGCGGCAAACTGAAGCGGTTTGGGCCCGTGCGATTGCAGCAGCGCCCACAGCGGGGCATTGTCCCGCGCGCTCGAAAGGAAGAATACTACGTGGCCACGGAAACTGACCCGAAAACCCGAGAAAATACCGCGGAATCCGCCAGGAACAGCCGGACCTTGCGCCCGCTGATGGCGCTGGCACCCTATGCCCTGGCTTATCGTGGCCGCATCCTGCTGGCTTTCCTGGCTCTGACGCTGGCGGCGGCGGCGACGCTGGTGGTGCCGATTGCCATGCGCCGCATGATCGATCACGGCTTCTCGGCCGATCATGCCGTCGCCATCAATTCCTACTTCCTGGCCATGACCGGCGTGGTGCTGATTCTCGCTTTGGCCAGTGCCTGCCGCTATTATCTGGTGATGACACTGGGCGAACGGGTGGTCGCCGACGTGCGCACCGCCGTGTTTGCCCACTTGACCGACCTTTCACCGGTGTTCTTCGATACGGCCAAGACCGGCGAGGTGCTCTCTCGCCTCACCGCCGACACGACCCAGATCAAGGCTGCGTTCGGTTCGTCCGCCTCGGTGGCCCTACGCAATCTTTTCCTGTTCGCCGGCGCTGCGGTGATGATGGTGTGGACCAGCCCCAAACTCTCGGCGCTGGTGCTGATCGCCATTCCCATCATCGTGCTGCCGCTGGTTGCCTTCGGCCGGTCCGTGCGCACCCGCTCGCGCAAGGCGCAGGACACCCTGGCCGATGCTTCCGCCTATGCCGGGGAGATCATCGGTGCCATGCGGGCGGTGCAGGCCTTCACGGCCGAGCGCCTCGCCATAGGGCGCTTTTCGGGCGAAGTGGAGAGCGCCTACCAGGCCGCTGCGATTTCGACCCGCTCGCGCTCCGTGTTGACGGCAATCGCCCTCTTCCTGGTATTCGCCTCGGTGGTCGGCGTGCTCTGGCTCGGCGCCCATGATGTGGTGGCGGGTGTGATGACCCCGGGCACCCTGTCGCAATTCGTGCTCTATGCCGTGTTCGGTGCCGGTGCCCTTTCGGAGCTTGGCCAGGTCTGGGCGGAGATCGTGCAGGCGGCCGGCGCCGCCGAGCGTCTGGGCGAACTTCTTGGCGAAAGGCCGGCGATATCGGCGCCGGCCCGGCCGCTGGCCCTTCCCGAGCCGGCGCGCGGTGCCGTGGCCTTCGAGGGCGTGACCTTCGCCTATCCCACCCAGCCGGACAGGCCGGTGCTGCACGATATCGATCTTGCGGTGAAGGCGGGCGAGACGGTCGCCATCGTCGGGCCGTCCGGAGCCGGCAAGAGCACGCTGTTCCAGCTCCTGCTGCGCTATTACGACCCCCAGTTCGGCCTGATAACGCTGGACGGCGTGATGCTGCCGCAGGCCGATCCCAAGCGCGTGCGCCAGCGCATCGCGGTGGTGGCCCAGGATCCGGTGGTCTTCGCGGCGACCGCCCGCGACAATATCCGTTTCGGCCGTCCTGACGCCAGTGACGCCGAGGTCGAGGAAGCAGCTCGCCTGGCCGCGGCCGACGGCTTCATCCGGGCCATGCCACAGGGCTACGACACGCCGATCGGCGAGCGCGGCGTGACGCTGTCGGGTGGCCAGCGCCAGCGCATCGCCATCGCCCGTGCCATCCTCAAGGATGCCCCCGTGCTGCTGCTCGACGAGGCGACCTCGGCGCTGGATTCCGAAAGCGAAAAGGCGGTGCAGGCGGCGCTCGATGGCCTGATGACCCAACGCACCACCCTGGTGATCGCCCATCGCCTGGCCACGGTGCAGGCTGCCGATCGCATCATCGTGCTCGATGACGGACGCATCGTCGAAGAGGGCACACATGAGGCCCTGGTGGCGCGCGGTGGCCTCTATGCCCGGCTGGCACAGCTGCAATTCAGGGACGCGGCCTGAGCCGGAGGAGCGGTGTGCCGGTCTTCAGACCGGCATTTCCCGTGTTGATGAACGCGGTGTTTTCAAGAATGTCGATCTGAAGATCGGCACACCAGCCGCGCTCCTATCGTCCCGCCGCGTTCACGACGGCGCAGATATGGGTACGCAGGGCGCTTTCGGTCGAGAACTGGCCGGGCTGCACATGGAATTCGAGATCGACGCGGGTCGCGCTGCCAGTCTTGCGGGCGATGACCCGGATTGTCTGGGGTCGGCCGGAATTGGCGCCGTCCTGGGTTGCGATCAACACACCGGCCTTCTTGTTGACGCTGACGACGTCGATACCCTCAGCGGACAGGGCACGCCCGACATTGTCGAGCGCTTTGGCCGGAGCAACCTTGGGAAAGACTGCCCAGGTGCTATAGGTCAGGCCGGTGAGCAACGGCACGCCGGAACTCTTGAAGTTCTGCGCGCAGCTTTGCGCAGCGGCGGGTGAGGCGATCAGGAGAGCGAGCGCGGCGGCGCCGGCAATATTCTTCAGCATGGAAACATCTCTGGCTGCCGCCGGGCCCCGGTCGGCGATGGCTTAAAGCGTTTTGCGATTTGACGGGATCACTTCAAATCGCAAAGGCGCTCTCGCCAATCCGTTGGATTGGCCTGGAAACAAGGAGTTAGAGCAAGGCACGGTTCGGATAAACCGCACTTTGGTCCGGGGACATCACAGTGGAGAGCGAGGCAATCCATCATGACCATCCGTGCATAAGCTACCTACCACTACGGGAATAGAAGAAATTCGATGGCTATCGGGTTGCTGTTTCGCAGGATACTTGCTGGCCGAGGATGACAAGGCAGATCGGTAGGTGGGATACGCCGTGACATAAAGAGTTCGGCTACGGCCTCTCTTCGATCGGAGATTTGGGGTGGAACAGGCTCCCGGGAACGAAGATCGCGGCCTTGCGGACGAGAAGAGCCGGGCTTGGCGCGATCTTGGCTGGGGGATCGGGTGGTCATTCCTGCTTCTGGTACTGATCATTGCCCTGATGTGGGGCGCGCTTGCCTTTGAAGGCATCCTGCCGAGCAGGGCAGTGGCCTTGCTGTTCTTTTTCTCCCTGGCCGCCATCATCCAGCTCGTCTTCCTTTATCCGGTCCTCTCGGCGATGGGCACTTTGTTCAAAATCTATGTCGGGCGCCGCCTATGGCGGCTGACATGGGTACGGTGGCTGGTATGGTCCTTCCTCGCCGCGATCGCGGTCAGCGGCCTCTACCAAGCCTGGTCGGATCTGATGTCCTGAAATGCGGCTCGTCTCCGATTCCCCGGCGGCCAGCCGCAACCTTCGACGGCCGAGTCACGAAAAAGGCCGGTCGCGAGACCGGCCTTGATCATATCGAATGTCAATGCGCCATCAGGCCGAAGGGGCCGGCTCCATGCCGCCTTCCGTCTGCGGGGGCGGGCGACGTGGCTTGCCGGCGGAGATGGCCGAGCCGCGGGTCGTCTGGGGCTCGTCCAGCGGATCGCGCGAAGGCGGCTTGCCGTTGAGGAGGTCGCGGATCTCGTCGCCGGTCAGCGTTTCATACTCGAGCAGCGCCTGAGCCAGGGCCTCGAGCTCGTCCCGTTTTTCGGTAAGGATGTGCTTGGCGTCTTCCCAGCCCTGGTTGATCAGGCGGCGCACTTCGGCGTCGATCTTCTGGGAGGTCGCCTCGGACACGCTTTGCGTACGGCCCATGGACATGCCGAGGAAGACCTCGTCCTGGTTCTCGCCATACATCACGGTGCCGAGCTCATCCGAATAGCCGTAGCGGGTGACCATGGCCTTTGCCATGCGCGTGGCCTGCTCGATGTCGCCGGCGGCGCCGGAGGTGATGTTCTCCTTGCCGAAGATCATCTCCTCGGCCACGCGGCCGCCCATGGCGACGGCGAGCTGGGAGGTGAACTCGACAAATTTCATCGAGTAGCGATCGCCCTCGGGCAGGAACTTCACCATGCCGAGCGCGCGGCCACGCGGGATGATCGTGGCCTTGTGCACCGGGATGCCCTTGGGCACGTTGAGGCCGACGACGGCGTGGCCCGCCTCGTGATAGGCGGTGAGGCGCTTTTCCTCTTCCGACATCGCCATGGTCTTACGCTCGGCGCCCATCAGGATCTTGTCCTTGGCGTCCTCGAATTCGAGATGGGTGACCATGCGCTTGTTGCGGCGCGCTGCGAGCAGGGCAGCCTCGTTGACCAGGTTCATCAGATCGGCGCCCGAGAAGCCGGGCGTGCCGCGGGCGATGATCTTGAGGTCGACGTCGGGGGCGAGCGGAACCTTGCGCACATGCACGCGCAGGATCTTCTCGCGGCCGGACAAATCAGGGTTGGAAACCACGATCTGACGGTCGAAGCGGCCGGGACGCAGCAAGGCAGGGTCGAGCACGTCGGGGCGGTTGGTTGCCGCGATGATGATGATGCCCTCGTTGGTTTCGAAGCCATCCATCTCGACCAGCAACTGGTTGAGGGTCTGCTCGCGCTCGTCATTGCCGCCACCCAGGCCGGCGCCACGATGGCGGCCGACGGCGTCGATTTCGTCGATGAAGATGATGCAGGGCGCGTTCTTCTTGGCCTGTTCGAACATGTCGCGCACGCGGCTGGCGCCGACGCCCACGAACATTTCGACGAAGTCGGAACCGGAAATGGTGAAGAAAGGCACGTTGGCTTCGCCGGCGACGGCACGCGCCGTCAGCGTCTTACCGGTGCCGGGCGGGCCGACCAGCAGTACGCCGCGCGGGATACGGCCGCCCAGGCGCTGGAATTTCTGGGGATCGCGCAGGAACTCGACGATCTCCTGCAGGTCCTCCTTGGCCTCGTCGATGCCGGCCACGTCATCGAAGGTGACGCGGCCATGGGCCTCGGTCAGCAGCTTGGCCTTGGACTTGCCGAAGCCCATGGCCTTGCCGCCGGCACCCTGCATCTGGCGGGACAGGAAGATCCACACACCGATCAGAGCCAGGATCGGCAAGGCCTGCAGCAGGAGCTGCAGCAGCCAAGGTGTTTCGGCGGGCGGCGCGGCACTGACCTGCACACCCAGATCATTCAATGTCTTGGCCAGTCCCGGGTCGTTGGGCAATTGCGTGGTGAAGTTCGAGCCGCCATTGACGTAGCTGCCCTTGAGCTCACTACCCGTGATGGTGACGTCCTTGACCTTGCCTTCCTTGGCCGATTTCACCAGTTCGGAGTAGGAGATCGAACTGTCGGCGGAAGCGCTTTGGCTACCCGTCTGCCGGAACAGAGTGAAGAGTGCCAGCAACAGCAGCACTACGATCACCCAAAGCGCAAAATTTCGGAAGTTCGCGTTCATCTCTTGCCTTTCGCGGCGGACGGCCTGCCTGTGCAGGAGACGCCACAGCATATCGCGGCTAAAATAGGCACGGGCGAGCCAAATGCCAAGCCAAGCCCGTGGGATAGATAGCCCTGCGCTCCCTTATAGAAGTGGCGAGGGCTTGTCACGGTGAAGATTCGAGTGGCGCATGCGCCGCTAATTTCTTGAAATAGGCCATTATTTTGCCGCTTCTAGGGCAAGGCCGGTGGAAAATGACAATTTCTACATCTTGGTTTTTGCAGCACCGCGCCGGCGTTCGGGCTCACGGGTGATTTGCAGATTGCCGGCCTTGTCCAGCCGCAGCAGCGTGCCGCCGAGGCTGCGCTGCCAGGATCCGCCTTGGCCGAGAGCCGGGTCGAGGGCTTGATCGAGTGCTGCGGCCAGCGCCTCCAACCGTTCGAGGCGCAGGCCATAGGCTGATGCCTTGCTCTTGTCCTGCATCAGCAGGACGGCTCGCTCCAGGATACGCAGCCTGATATCGGCGGGGCAGACCGCAAACCCCGGGCCGTCGAGATGCAGGCGGTCTTGTTCCCGTCGGGCGAGAATCTCGAAACGCTCGGCCGCAACGGCCTCAAGGGCATCGTTGCTGCGCGCGGCGCGGCGGGCGAGCAAGGCCAGGCGTGCCGGGTCGAGGCCGAGCGGCGCGAGCTGGGCGAGAAGGGCGCGCAAGCGTACGCGCTCGAATCGGGGATTGCGGTTGGAGGGATCTTCGAGCCAGGCCACCCCGGCGGCCTGCAGGGTCGCCACCAGCCGGGCTCGCGTCGTGCCGAGCAGGGGGCGGAGAAGGCTGAGGTCGGCCAGGGGCGTGAGGGGACGCATCGCCGCCAGGCCGTCGACGGCCGAGCCGTGAAGCAGCCGCATCAGCACGGTTTCGGCCTGGTCGTCGAGCGTATGGGCCGTGGCGATCGCGTCCGCTCCGACTTCGGTGGCCACCGCAGTCAGCAGGGCGTAACGGGCGCTGCGAGCCGCTTCCTGCAAGCGTGCGGCCGGCTTGTCGCCCTCCCAGCGCTTGACGATACAGGGCAAACCAAGATCGACGGCACTTGCGGAAACGATACGGCATTCCTCCGCGCTTTCGGCACGCAGGGCGTGATCGATGCTCGCGACGGTGAGACGGGTTTGCGGGCTTTGCTCGCGCCAGCGCGCGGCCAGCAGCATCAGGGCGGTGGAATCGCCGCCGCCCGAGACAGCGAGGATTACATGGGCGCGATTGTGGAAATCGGCGAAGAGGGCAGGAAGTTCCTGCAGGGCAATGGCTGCGGACACGGCTCAGTCCCCGAACGCGCGGTTTGCGTCCGCAATGGCAATGTTCCGGTCAGGCATCTGCAGATGCCTGACTCACCCCACCTTGCAGGCGTTCTTCTTGATCTCGCGATCGGCACCGCTGAGGATGGTCGGGCCGGCCTTGGGGTATTTGCTGCCGACGGCCTGAAGAGCCGCGCAGGCTGCATCCTTCTCACCCATGGCCGCCAGCGTGATGCCCAGCTTGAGCATGCTGGCGGGTGCGCGCCTGGAATTGGAGTAGGTCTTGGTGACCTTCAGGAACTGCTCGGCCGCATCGGTATATTGCTTGCGCTGATAGAGGCTCTCGCCGATCCAATGGATGGCGTCGGGCACGCGCTTGTCCTTGGGATGGCTGGCGACGAAATTGCGAAAGGCGGCCTCGGCCTGGTCGTAGCGCTGGGTCTCGATCAGGCGATAGTCGGAAGCATATTCGGCCTCCGGCGTAGCGGGGGCGGCCGGTGCCGGTGCCGGTTCAGCGCCGGCTTCCGGCGCATTGCTGGCCATGGGACGCGATGTATCGACGGCGATACCCGGCAGGCCAGGGGAGACGGTGGAGTTGCGCGGGCGCGGTGTCGAGGGCGGCGGGGCCTGTTCGGGAACATCGCCTGTGGAGTCCTGCATGGCGACATCGTTGCCACCGCGGGCGGGAAGGCTGCCCAGGGAATTGGGCTGCGTGGCCGGGGCGCTCTGGCCGCTCTTCTGGCGCGAAGGCGCGCTGGGCGCCGGCTTTGGAGCGGACGCCTTGCCCCCGCCGCCTTCGAGGGCCTGCAGGCGATATTCGGTATCCTCCTGCTGCCGCTTCATGTCGTCCTGAAGCTTGCGCACCTGTGACTGTAGATCCTCGACGGTGCCAAGCAGTCGGCGATTCTCGCCTTCGAGCCGTTGTACGCGCACGAGAAGATCGCCCATAGTGGATTCCTGGGCTACGACATAGCCGTTCTGCGGCGCGCTCGGGGCCGCAGCCGCGGGGGGCTGTTCATCGGTCGAGCCTGTGACGTTGCCGTCATACCCGGCCTGTGCGGGCGGCTGGGGGTAAGGCTGGTCGGGCGTGTAGCTGTTGTCCTGCGTGGACTGGTCCTGCCCGACGCTGCCGGGCGGCATCAGTCCCTCGTCATAGGACGCTGCGCGCACCGGGCCCAAGGGCAGGGCCAGGGTCACGGCCAGCAAAAGCGCGGCGGAAGCGGGGCGGAGCATGAGGCGGCTCATTCGGTTGCAATCAATCCAAAGCGTTCTGCGATCTGGCGGAATCGCCGTAAATCGCAAGGATGGGTCGAAACTCGGTATTCAGGCAAGGCGTGTTCTCATAAAAACACATCCTGCTCCAGTCACGTCGATACCACACAGGTCAAGTCAGGCGAAACTTTGAACAAACGGCTTTCCCCATGATAGAAATGGCGCAAACCCCGCCGAATTTCGGCGGCGTGCTTAATGAGGCGTGCCACAGCCTGCCTCTTCGGGTCTATTACGAGGACACCGATTTCTCCGGCATCGTCTACCATGCCAATTATCTGCGCTTCTTCGAACGGGGACGAACCGAGTTCATCCGCGCGCTCGGTGTCGATCAACTCGCCCTTCACCGCGAAGAGGGCATCGCCTTTGCCGTGCGTTCGATCCAGGTCGAGTTCCTGCGCCCTGCGTTGATGGACGACATCGTCGAAGTGGAGACGAAGGCCAGCGAGGTGCGCGGGCCTTCGCTGCATCTCGAACAGAGCATCCGGCGGGGCGAGGAAGTCCTGACCACCGCCAAGGTTCTGGTGGTCTGTATCCGCAACGGCCGGCCCCAGCGCCTGCCGGAGAGTCTGCGCAACGTGCTGTCCAAAGCATAGTGCATTGAAGCGTAAATGCTTTTTGGCGCCAACGTCTTGTTTCCGCACTTCTTCGCTGTTTGGGCTGTTTCCATCAAATCGTAAAACGCTTTAGTCGGGATCAGTAATCGGTCGGCGTTGGAGCCGCCGTCATCAATGTTGCAGCGCATCGTAAATAAGAATTCGCGAATCGAGGTCGGCCGTAACCCGACATTAACGGTACCGATGATCAATAGGCCTGGAATCCGCCGTTTATCGCGGTCGGGAAGGGGTGCCGCACTGCGGTCACATTCAAACGTCAAAAGGAGCCCGTGACGCTTGGTGTTGTTGCTCTGCACAACCAGGTGCGTGGATTTCCCGAGTAACGTTTGGTGTGTGCCGGGGCGGTGCCTGAGGCAGGCTTGATGTTGGCTCGATGCGCGGGATCGAGATCAGGCTCGCCGATTATTGTTGCGACTATGCTGATCTTGCACGGATCCGCTTAGCTACGAATGTGCCGATCCCCTGCGGACCGGCTTGGCCCGTCGGCCTCAGGACGAGGAATTGAAGGAATGGAAGCGACCGCCGATATGGCCCAGACGGCCCTGGCTCCGGTAACCGATGTGAGCCTGCTCGGATTGATCATGAATGCCGGTCTGGTCGTCCAGATCGTCATGCTGGGCCTGATGGCAGCCTCGGTGTGGTGCTGGGCCATCATCATTGACAAGGCCATCCTGTTCTCGCGTTCGCGTGCCGCCATGAATCGTTTCGAGCAGGTGTTCTGGTCGGGCCAGAGCCTGGAAGAGCTCTATCGTTCGCTGTCGCAGCGCCAGAACTACGGCATGGCCGGCCTGTTCGTCTCCGCCATGCGCGAGTGGAAGCGCTCGCTCGAATCCCCCGGCCGCTCCTTCCTCGGCCTGCAGGCCCGCATCGAAAAGGTGATGGACGTCACCGTTCAGCGCGAGGTGGAGCGCCTGGAATCCAAGCTCCTGGTGCTCGCCACCGTCGGCTCCTCCAGCCCGTTCATCGGTCTGTTTGGCACGGTGGTCGGTATCATGACCGCTTTCCAGTCGATCGCGGCCACCAAGAATACCTCGCTCGCCGCCGTGGCGCCCGGTATTTCCGAAGCCCTGTTCGCCACCGCGATGGGTCTGGTCGCCGCCATTCCGGCGGTGATCGCCTACAACAAGTTCAACGCGGAAGTCGCCAAGCAGCAGGCGCGTCTGGAAGGCTTCGCCGACGAATTCTCCGCCATCCTGTCGCGCCAGATCGACGAGCGCATGGCCGCCTGAGCGGCCGCCTCGTTCCGGTCCCTCATTCAAGGAAAGCATCATGGGTGGAAGTGTCGCGACAGGTTCAGGCGGCTCGGGTGGCGGAACACGCCGCCGCCGCCGTCACAAGGCGCCGATTGCCGATATCAACATGACGCCGTTCATCGACGTCATGCTGGTGTTGCTCATCATCTTCATGGTCGCTGCGCCGCTGTTGACCCAAGGCGTCGATATCGATCTGCCACAGACCCAGGCGAAGGCCATTTCGGTGGACAAGCGCCCGATCACCGTCTCCATCAAGGCGGACGGCCAGTCCTATCTGAACGACAGCGACAAGCCGGAGCCTGATTTGCTCGGCCGCCTCAAGGCGATGACGGAGAACGGGGCAGGGGTCGAAGAGCGCATTTTCGTCAAGGGCGACGGCAAGGCGAGCTGGGATCAAATTGCCAAGGTGATGAGCGATATCACGAGCGCGGGGTTCAAGAAGGCAGCGCTGGTAACCCAGCCGCAGAGCTAGAAACGGGAATGCTCGCATTTACCTCGTTTCGGCTGATGTTCGCGCTGACAGGCGGGCGGCATGGGGGCGGGGTAGCTTGGCGACGTCGCGGAATATCGAGCAGGCGATGACGTCGGGATTGGGGTTTGAAAGGCCGGTTTGAGTACGATGCGTGATTATGGACTTCCCGTTTCGGCGGCGGTGCATGTAATTTTGCTGGGAGCGTTGCTGTTCGCGTTTCCGGCCGCCCAGCCGCTCGAACTCGGCCCCGGCCGTTCCGGTGAATATGGTCACGCCGGAACAATACGACCAGATCATGAAGGGCGATCCGACACCGTCGGCCGGCGGTGGCGGCGGACAGGAAGCGCCGCAGCAGGTGCAGGCTCTGCCGCCGTCGCGTGACGTGCCGGATGCGGAAGTCGCTGACACTTCCGACGACGCCCCGCCGCGATTGCCGACGCCCAAGCCCGAATCGAAACCAGATACTCAGGCCCTCGCCAAGCTGGCTGAGGCCGCTGCTGCTGCCGAGGCGGCCGCCAAGGCCCAGGAACAAGCCAAGGCCGAGGCCGCGGCCAAGACTGCGCAGGCCAAGGCGGAAGCCGCGGCGAAGGCGGCCCAGGCCAAGGCTGCCGCCGATGCTGCTGCCAAGGCGCAGGCTCAGGCCCGCGCCGAGCTTGCCGCCAAGGCCGATGCTGCGGCCAAGGAAGCGGCGGAGGCCGAAAAGCAGCAGAAGCTCGCCGAGGCCGCGGAGGCTGCCAAGAAGGCCGAGGCCGACAAGCAGCGCAAGGTCGCCGAAGCCGAAGCTGCCAAGAAGGCCGAGGCCGATAAACAGCGCAAGATCGCCGAGGCGGAGGCCGCCAAGAAGGTTGAGGCCGAGAAACAGCAGAAGATCGCTGACGCCGAGGCCGCCAAGAAAGCGGAAGCCCAAAAGCAGAAACAACTCGCCGATGCCAAGGCCAAGGCTGATGCCGAGCGTCAGGCTGCCATCGACAAGGCCATCGCCGACAAGAAGGCAGAGGCTGCCAAGCAGGCTGCGGCCGCCAAGAACGCCAAGCAGCTCGACGGCATTGACGGTATCCTGGCCAAGCGCAAGGCTAAGGAAGGCCAGCAGGTGGCGAGCAATGTTCCGGCAACGACGCCGAGCAAGCCCTCCGGGCGGGCGGGCAATACCCGCGATAATGTTGGCCAGACCGCATCCACCGGCAGGCCAGACGCTAGTGCGCCCCGCCTGAGTATGGGCGAGCAAATGGCGATGCAGAGCATGATCAACAGTCAGATCAGGAGTTGTCTAAATCCCTCCTTTGGTAAGGATGGGGCCGGTGATAGCGCAACCATCCGCCTGCATATGAATGAGGATGGCACCATTGCGGACGCCCAATTGGTGAGTGCAAGCAATCCGACGGTCGCCGGTGCTGTTACGCGTGCAGTCAAGCGCTGCATCACAGCAGAGAACCCCTTGAAGTTCAAACGAGACCTCTACGCATCCTGGAAGGTCTTCAACTATGTCGTGAAGCCCGGCAGCTTTTGACCGAGTGTAAGGTCTTCCGAAAAATCGAGAGATGAGAATGTCCATCGCCTCCTTGTTACATAAAAAGGTCAGCTTCCTATTGGCCGCATTGGCCGTGGCCACTTTGAGCATGACGGTACCAGCGGCTGCGCAGAGCAGCATATTGACGCTGACCTATGATGGAGCGACGGCGGTTACCCCTGTTTCCGTTGCTGTTATGCCCATCAGCGGGGGCGGACGCGATCTCTCGGGCGTAATCAGCAACGACCTTGGTCGCTCGGGTTTGTTCCAGCCGATCGATTCCAAGGCTTTCGTCGAGCAGGTAGGACCAAACGCGGCGCCTAATTTCGCCAGCTGGCAGACGCTGAATGCCCAGGTCGTGGTGGCCGGCCAAGTAGTGGCAGGTGGGAGCGGTCTCAGCATCCAGGTTCGTGTCTGGGATGTCGTCCAAGGCAAGCAGATTGCCGGCCAGCAGTTCTCGACCTCTGCCAATAACTGGCGTCAGCTCGGCCATGTCGCCGCCAACGCGGTATTCAAGGCAGTGACGGGTGAGCCCGGTGCTTTCGACACACGCATCGCTTTTATCTCCGAATCCGGCTCCAAGGATAAGCGCGTGAAGCGTCTTGCCGTGATGGACCAGGATGGCGCAAATACCGTCTATCTCAGCCGTGGCACCGATCTGGTGCTGACGCCGCGCTTCTCTCCGACCAACCAGGAGCTGACCTATCTGTCCTTCGGCAATGCCGATCCCCGCGTCTATCTGGCCAATGTCCAGACCGGCCAGCGTGAAGTGGTCGGCAACTTCCCGGGCATGACCTTCTCGCCGCGCTTCTCGCCCGATGGCCGCAAGGTCATCATGAGCTTGGAGAAGAACGGCTCCTCGACCATCCAATTGCTGAATCTGCAGTCGAAGCAGGCGACGCAGCTCACCAATGGCAGCGCGATCGATACCTCGCCATCCTATTCGCCGGATGGTAGCCGCATCGTGTTCGAGTCGGACCGCGGCGGCACCCAGCAGATCTACATCATGAACGCCGACGGTTCGAACCAGCAGCGCATCACCGGCGGTGATGGCGGTGCTCGCTACTCGACTCCGGTGTGGTCGCCCCGCTCCGACCTGATCGCCTTCACCCGCCAGAAAGGCGGCCAGTTCGGCATCGGCATCATGAAGCCGGACGGTACGGGCGAGCGCATGATCACCGAGGGCTTCCACAATGAAGGCCCGACTTGGGCCCCCAACGGTCTCTATCTGATGTGGTTCCGCGACCTTGGCCAGGGCCCGCAGCTCTGGCAGGCCTCGATCTTCGGCACCCCCGAGCAGCGCGTGCCGACGCAAGGCTATGCCTCCGACCCGGCTTGGTCCGCCAATCTGTTCAAGCGGAATTAACGGGGGAAGCTGTTCGGCTTTCAGGTATCGGCTCAAGCCCTCCCCTTCATCGGGGAGGGTTTTTCATTTGGCCTGCGACGATTGCTTCCTTCGCGGCGGCCTTGCGGGTGGGCCAGTCCTCGTCCGCAATTTCAGCCTCGTCGAGCGCCACCGGTTTGAGGCGCCGGGCATAGCGCTGCGCCAGGATGGCGCAGGTCATCAGCTGGATCTGGTGGAAGAGCATCAGCGGCAGCACGATGGCCCCGATGTTCTGGCCGGCGAAAATCACGGTTGCCATCGGCACGCCGGTGGCGAGGCTTTTCTTCGAGCCGCAGAACACGATAGTGATCTCATCCTCCTTGGAGAAGCCGAGACGGCGGCTGCCATAGGTGGTGATAACCAGTACCAAAGCGAGCAGGGCGGCATCGACGAACACCATGGTGAGCAAGGCCGTAGCCGAGAATTGCCGCCACAGGCCGCCTGTGACGGCATCGGAAAAGGCCAGATACACCACCATCAGGATCGAGCCGCGGTCGACGAAGCTCAGCACATAGCGGTGCCGGCGCACGAAACTACCGATCCAGGGTTGCAGCACCTGGCCGAGCACGAAGGGCAGCAGGAGCTGGGTGACGATGGTGATCAGGACGGAACCGGAAAAGCCCGCGCCGCGCGAAGCGAAAAGCAGGCCCGCCAGCAGCGGTGTGATGAAGATGCCGAGAATGTTGGAGCCCGATGCCGCGCAGACGGCAGCAGGGACATTGCCGCCCGCTATCGACGTGAAGGCGATCGAGGACTGTACCGTCGAGGGCAGGATGGCGAGGAAGAGGATGCCGCTGGCCAGCGTCGGCGTCAGCGCCGAGACCAGGCCGTAATCGAGGGCGAGCGCCAGTACCGGGAAGAGGGCGTAGGTCGATAGCAGGATGGTCAGGTGCAGGCGCCAATGCGAAAGACCGGCAATCACCGTTTCGCGCGAGAGCCGGGCACCGTGCAGAAAAAAGAGCAGGGCGATCGCGCCGTTGGTCAGGGCTCCGAATATCTCGGCCGGCTTGCCCGCGATGGGCATGAAGCTCGCCAACGCCACGACGCCCAGCAGCATCAGCATGAAATTGTCGGGGCGGAAGCGCGAGAACAAGTTGATGACCACCTGACGGGGAGAGACGGTGTTGCCGAAAGGACCGGCGCCGAAAACGCCGCTCAGCGTTAACCCATCCTTGCGAGGGGCGGAAGCCTCACCAGCGCCGTGGCGGGCAGGCGCAGACCTGCCATGCACGCGCCGTGTGGGAGCAGGACGCTCGCAGCGCTGCTGTGCCGCACCATCGGCGGGGTCAGGCGCGCTGGAAGGCGCTCGGCCGGACGACCACCGGTTCGGTGGCCGCGCCGCGGAAATAGCGGGCCTCGCCATTGCCGGCGAAAAGAGCGGCGTTGAGCAGCTTCAGGCCGACCGGCTTGTTGTTCTCGCTGGTCCTGAGACTGGGCGTATCGACCTCCACCACCGTGCCTTGGGTGCCCAGGGCCACCTCCAGGCGGCGGGTGGCGCCGACGCGGCGCTGCGCCACGATCAACCCGTTGAGGACCGATGCGCCCGGTTCGACCGGTGCGACGTCGTGCGGGCGTAAGAACAGGCTGGCCGGCCCGTCCGGCAGGCCGTCGGCATTGAAGGGCAAAGCGGTGCCTTCGAGCAGGATGCGACCCTGCGAAATCGTCACCGGCACACGGCTCGACTCGCCGATGAACCCGAAGATGAAGGGGGTGGCCGGATGGTCGTAGATTTCGTCGGGCACGCCGAGCTGGTCGATGCGGCCCTTGTCCAGCACGGCGATGCGATCCGACAGCTCCAGCGCCTCGTCCTGGTCGTGGGTGACGAAGATGGTGGTGTGGCCGGTCTTGTCATGGATGGTGCGCAGCCAGCTGCGCAATTCCTTGCGGACCTTGGCATCGAGGGCGCCGAAGGGCTCATCGAGCAGCAATACCTTGGGTTCCACCGCCAAGGCGCGGGCGAGGGCGACGCGCTGGCGCTGGCCGCCGGAGAGCTGGGACGGGAAGCGCTGGCCGAAAGCGCCGAGTTGCACCAGATCGAGGAGTTCGGCCACACGCCGGACGATTTCGCCTTCTGCCGGCCGCTTGGCGCGCGGGCGCACCCGCAGGCCATAGGCGACATTGTCAGCCACCGTCATGTGGCGGAACAACGCATAATGCTGGAATACGAAGCCGACCCGGCGCTCCTGCACCGTCAGGCCGGCCGTGTCGTCCGTGCCGAAAAAGACCGTGCCTGTGGTAGGGCGCTCGAGCCCGGCGATGATGCGCAGCAGCGTGGTCTTGCCTGATCCGGAAGGGCCGAGCAGGCCGAGCAACTCGCCTGACTTGATGTCGAGATCGATGCCGTGCAAGGCCGGCGAGACGCCGTAGCTCTTGGTCAGGCCAGTAACGCGGATATCCATGGATCTGGTCCTTATCAGTGCTTGGCGCCGTGGGCGAGTTCATCGCCATAGCGCCATTCGAGCAGCGTCTTGGCCACGAGGGTCACCAGGGCCAGCAGGGCAAGCAGGGAAGCGACGGCAAAGGCGGCAACCGCGGCCGAGCCTCCACCTTCATAGAGGATCTGGATATGCAGCGGCATGGTGTTGGTGCCGCCGATGACGTGGCCCGATACCACCGAGACCGCTCCGAACTCGCCCATGGCCCTGGCATTGCACAAGAGTACGCCATAGAGCAGGCCCCAGCGAATGTTGGGCACGGTCACCGTCCAGAACATTTTCAGCGGCGAGGCGCCCAGCGTCAGCGCCGCCTCCTCGTCCGCCTTGCCCTGGGCCTGCATCAGCGGAATGAGTTCGCGCGCCACGAAGGGGAAGGTGACGAAGATGGTGGCGAGCACGATGCCGGGCAGGGCGAAGATGATCTGGATGCGATGGGCTGATAGCCAGGGGCCGAGCAGGCCCTGGGCGCCGAACAGCAGCACGAAGACGAGGCCCGCCACCACCGGTGACACCGAGAAGGGCAGGTCGATCAGGGTGATGAGCAGGCTCTTGCCCTTGAAATCGAACTTGGCCACGGCCCAGGCCGCGATCACGCCGAAGACGATGTTGAGCGGCACCGCGATCAGGGCGACGATCAAGGTCATCCAGACGGCCGTGCGGGTATCCGGGTCCTCGAAGGACTCAAAATAGGCGGCCGCTCCGCTGCGGAAGGCCTGGTAGAACACCTCGATCAGCGGCATCACCAGGAAGGCCGCCAGGAAAGCGAGGGCGATGCCGATCAGCACGCGCCGGACCAGGCGGGATTCACTGGTGACGTTGTGTTCGCGCGAGACGGGCGGTTCGCGATAGAGCTCGATCGCGAGTTCGGAGGTCGCTTCAGGCATCACCCATCCTCCTGCGGCTCCAGGCCTGGATCAGGTTGATCGCCAGCAGCATGGCGAAGGAAATCGCCAGCATGATGATGGCGATGGCGGCGGCATCGGCATATTTGTTCTGCTCGAGCTTCTGGAAGATCAGGCTCGGCACGATCTCCGAGACATAGGGAATGTTGCCTGCGATGAAGATCACCGAGCCATATTCCCCGACGGCGCGGGCGAAGGCGAGGGCAAAGCCGGTCAGCACCGCCGGCAGCAAGGGCGGCAGCAGCACGCGCGTCACCGTCTGGAAGCGCGTGGCACCGAGCGTGGCCGAGGCCTCCTCGATCTCCTTGTCGATCTCGGCGAGCACCGGCTGGAGCGTACGCACCACGAAGGGCAGGCCGATGAAGACGAGGGCGACGAAGATGCCCTTGGTGGTGAAAGCGACCTTGATGCCGGCAAGGGCGAAGAACTGGCCGATCCAGCCATTGGAGGCATAGAGGCTCGACAAGGCGAGCCCCGCCACGGCTGTCGGCAGGGCAAAGGGCAGGTCCACGGCGGCATCGACCAGGCGCTTGCCCGGGAAGTCATAGCGGACGAGCACCCAGGCGACGATGACGCCGAAGACGACATTGACCAGGGCCGCGAGGAGCGAAATGCCGAAGGTGACCCTCAGGGCGGCGGAAACCTGTCCCTCGGTCGCGATTGCCAGGATGCCGGAAGGGCCGAGCACGGCCGCCTTCTGCAACAGCGCGGCCAGGGGGATCAGCACGATCAGGCTGAGATAGAAGATCGTGTAGCCCAGCGTCAGCCCGAAGCCCGGCAGGGCGGTCGGCTTGACGAAGGGGGCTCGCAAGGTGGCGGCAAGAGCCATGGGTGTCCTGTGGCGATCGCATTCCCTTACCCTCCCCTGGAGGGTGAGGGTCGGCCCGAAGGGCCGGGGTGGGGTGAAATAGGGGGCGCTGGAAATGGATGCGGGGGGACCTCACCACGGAGAGTCACCCCACCCCGAGGCTTCGCCTCGACCCTCCCCCTCCAGGGGAGGGTAGGTCCACTACCCCTTCGGCTTGTAGATCTGGTCGAAGATGCCGCCATCGGCGAAATGCTTGGCCTGAACCTTGGCCCAGCCACCGAATTGGGGCTCGGAAATCGTAAACAGCTTCAGCTTGGCAAAACGAGCGAGATCGGCCGGATCGGCGGCTGCCTCGTCGCTGGCGCGATAGCCGTTGTGGGCGATGATCTTCTGGGCGGCCGGGGTGTAGAGAAAATTGAGATAGGCCTCGGCCTGCTTGCGCGTGCCCTTGGCGTCGACATTGGCGTCGACGATGCTGACGGGCGGTTCGGCCAGGATCGAGATCGAGGGAACCACGACCTCCAGCTTGTCCTCGCCGAATTCCTTCAGCGTCAGGAAGGCCTCGTTCTCCCAGGCGATCATCACGTCGCCGACTTCGCGCTGGGCGAAGGTGATGGTGGCGCCGCGGGCCGCCGAGTCGAGCACCGGCACGTTGTGGTAGAGCGCAGCCACGAAATCGCGGGTCTTGGTCTCGTCGCCGCCGGTCTTGTCCCAGGCATAGCCCCAGGCAGCCAGATAGTTCCAGCGCGTGCCGCCGCCTGTCTTGGGATTGCCGGTGATCACGGCGACGTCGGGGCGCACGAGGTCGCCCCAGTCCTTGATGCCCTTGGGATTGCCCTTGCGCACCACGAAAACGATGGTGGAGGCATAGGGCGTGGAATTGCGCGGCAGGCGGGACTGCCAGTTTTCCGGGATCTTGTTGGTCGCCTTGGCGATGGAATCGATGTCGTTGGACAGGGCCAGCGTCACCACATCGGCATCGAGCCCGTCGATGACGGCGCGCGCCTGCTTGCCGGAGCCGGCATGGGACTGCTTGATGGTGACGTCCTCGCCCGTCTTGGCCTGCCAGTCCGCCGCGAACGCCTTGTTGATGTCCTTGTAGAGCTCGCGCGTGGCGTCATAGGACACGTTGAGAAGCTCGGCGGCATGGCCGCGCGCGGGCGCGCCAAAGGTCATCCACAGCACGAAGCCGAGAGCCAGCAGCACGGCGAGAGTGTCGCGAAGGCGGGTGGGGCTGGTCATGCCGTTCATTTCACAACCTGGAAGTGGGAAAGGGGAATTTACAACTTCTTTATATATCCACTAAATCAATCGACATTGTCAATGTGTTAAATGCAATAAATTCCACAACAATTGTGTGTTATATGGCGGCTGCCGCCAAAAGGAAAGCGGGCCCTTGGGGCCCGCTCTGATCGCGTTCGTTTGTGCGCCTTATTGCGGCTTGTAGATCTCGTCGAACACGCCGCCATCGCCGAAATGCTTGGGCTGGGCGGTCTTCCAGCCCCCGAAGCGGGGATCGTCGATGGTCACCAGCTTGAGCTTGGGGAAGCGGGCGAGATCGGCCTTGTCGGCTGCGGCTTCATCGATCGGCCGATAGAAGTTGTGGGCGATGATCTTCTGGGCGGCCGGGGTGTAGAGGAAGTTGAGATAGGCCTCGGCCTGCTTGCGCGTGCCCTTGGCATCGACATTGGCGTCGACGATGGCCACCGGCGGCTCGGCCAGGATCGAGGAGGAAGGTGAGACGATCTCGTATTTGTCGGCACCGAACTCCTGCAGCGTTAGGAAGGCCTCATTCTCCCAGGCGATCAGGACGTCGCCGGTGTCGCGCTGGGCGAAGGTGACTGTGGAGCCGCGGGCGCCCGAGTCGAGCACGGGAACGTTGCGATAGAGCGCCGCCACGAAGTCGCGGGCCTTGGCCTCGTCGCCGCCATTCTTGTCGAAGGCGTAGCTCCACGCGGCCAGATAGTTCCAGCGAGCGCCGCCGCTCGTCTTGGGATTGGGCGTGATCACCGCAATGCCGGGCTTGACCAGATCGTCCCAATCCTTGACGCCCTTGGGATTGCCCTTGCGCACCACGAAGACGATGGTCGAGGTATAGGGCGAGGAATTGTGCGGCAGGCGTGACTGCCAATTGTCCGGAAGCTTCTTGGTCGCCTTGGCGATGGCGTCGATGTCGCCGGACAGAGCGAGGGTGACCACATCGGCTTCCAGGCCATCGATGACCGAGCGCGCCTGCTTGCCCGAACCGCCATGCGACTGCTTGATGGTCAGGTCCTCACCGACCTTGGCCTTCCAGTCGGCGATGAAGGCGGTGTTGATCTCCTTGTAGAGCTCGCGCGTCGGATCATAGGAGACATTGAGCAATTCGGCGGCGCGGGCGCCGGCAAGAGCGCCGAAAACCAGCCAGAGCACGAGGCCGAGGGCCAGGAGTACGCCGAGCGTGTCCCTCAGGCGCGCAAGGCGGAGTGTTTTGATCGTCATGATGTCGGTTTCCAGTCGGGAGAAGCGTGTCCCGAATGTCCACTAAATCAATCGACCTTGTCAATCCATAAAATGCATAGATTAATGGTATTATAAATCAATTCACATGAAGTGGATGTGTGACAAGATTGCCACAGTGCATGAGAAAGGCGGCCTGCCTTGCCCGAGCCCAGCCGGAGCCACCTTTGCGCCGGAATTGATCAGCACTTGGTTAACCATAGTGGCAATTTGGCTCTTGCGGCGAGGCGCGGCGGTACCACAGCGGCCAAGAAATCGCCACGGGCCGTGTTTCCAGAACGTTCGATTAACCAGCTTTCGCTATGGCTGGTTTACCAATTCTGACGACCGGAGGAGTAACCGGAATGATGACGTCCCTGCGCGCGGTCCCCGCACTGCGCTTTGCCGCTGCACTGACCTGCGTGCTTGCACTGGCGGCCTGTAAGAGCAAATCGGGTGCCGATGGTGGCCTCGGCGGTCCCGGTGGAGCCGGCGGTGGCGGCTACGGAGCCGGTGGCGCTGCATCGCCCGGTAGCCAACAGGACTTCGTCGTGAATGTCGGCGATCGCGTGCTGTTCCTCGTCGACCAGTCCGACATCACCCCTGAGGGTCAGCAGACGCTGAACAAGCAGGCCCAGTGGCTGAAGGCCTATCCGCGCTACTCCGTCACCGTCGAAGGTCATGCCGACGAGCGTGGCACGCGTGACTACAACTTCGCCCTCGGCCAGCGCCGCGCCCAGTCGGTGCGCGACTATCTGATGGCGCAGGGCATTTCCGGCGGTCGCATGCGCACGATCTCCTACGGCAAGGAGCGCCCGGTCGCGACCTGCAACGACATCTCCTGCTGGTCGCAGAACCGCCGCGCCGTCACCGTGCTGAACGGCGGCAATTCCTAAGTTGGGGGGCAGGTCTTCGGACCCGCCTGACCCGTGGCCGGATCGTGATTATGCATAAGAAGGGCGCCCATCGAGGCGCCCTTTCCATTGGAAGAAGACGGGTCCGAAGACCCACCCCACCATCACTCTTCGTCGGTGAACAGCGGCATCTGCGGCGTCGTCGAACTCGGCACTGCCAGGCCGAGATGGCGATAGGCATGCGGGGTCATCACCCGGCCGCGCGGCGTGCGCTGCAGGAAGCCCTGCTGGATCAGATAGGGCTCGATGATGTCCTCGATGGCATCGCGCGGTTCGGAGAGGGCTGCGGCGATGGTCTCGATGCCCACAGGGCCGCCGCCGAAGCTGAGGGCGACCAGATTGAGGTAGCGGTTGTCCATGGCATCGAGCCCGGCCTGGTCGACTTCCAGCGCGCTCAGGGCCTTGTCGGCGATGGTGCGGGTAATGGTCTCGGCGCCCAGAACCGAGGCGAAGTCGCGCACGCGGCGCAGCAGGCGCCCGGCGATGCGGGGCGTACCGCGCGCGCGCCGGGCGATCTCGTTGGCACCGTCCTCGGCGATCGGCGTACCCATCACGCGCCCGCCACGCTTCACGATGAGCTCGAGCTCCTCCACCGTATAGAATTGCAGGCGGATGGGAATGCCGAAGCGGTCACGCAGCGGCGTGGTCAACAGGCCGGCCCTGGTGGTGGCGCCGACCAGTGTGAACTTGGCAAGATCGATGCGCACCGACCGTGCCGCCGGTCCCTCGCCGATGATGAGGTCGAGCTGGAAATCCTCCATCGCCGGATAGAGGATTTCTTCCACCGCCGGATTAAGGCGATGGATCTCGTCTATGAACAAGACGTCGCGTTCCTCGAGATTGGTGAGCAGTGCGGCGAGATCGCCCGCCTTGGCGATCACCGGCCCCGACGTGGCACGAAAATTGACCCCGAGTTCGCGCGAGACGATCTGGGCCAGCGTGGTCTTGCCCAGGCCGGGGGGGCCGACGAACAGCACATGGTCGAGGGCGTCGCCTCGCTTGCGGGCAGCCTCGATGAAGACGGAGAGATTTTCGCGTGCCTTGGCCTGGCCGACGAATTCGGAAAGATCCTGCGGGCGCAGCGTGGAGTCGGTCGTATCCTCGTTGCGCTGGTCACCGTCCAGCAGGCGGGCAGCCTTGGGCGCCTCAGCGCCGGATTGTCGCCGCGTCGGCTTCATCGCGACAATTCCTTCAGGCCGAGGCGAATGAGCTTGGCCGTCTCGGCACCTTCGCCAGCTTCGCGCAGGGCGGAAGCGATGGCGGCCGAGGCCTGGGTCTGGCCATAGCCGAGATTGACCAGGGCTGAGACGGCGTCGCTGATCGGGCCGGCGGCGCGCTGCTCGCCGAGATCGGCCTGCAGGCTGATCACATCGGCGGGGACGTGGCCGAAGCTCGGCACCTTGTCCTTGAGTTCGGTGACGATGCGCTGGGCCACCTTGGGACCGACGCCAGGAGCCCGCGCCACGGCGGCCTTGTCCCCGAGCGCGATGGCAGAGGCAAGGTCCGCCGGTTTGAGCGTGGAGAGGATGGCGAGTGCCACCCGGGTGCCGATGCCCTGCACCGTCTGCAACAGGCGGAACCAGTCCCGCTCATTGTCGCTGGTGAAGCCGAACAGCCGGATCTGGTCCTCGCGCACATAGGTCTCGATGGCGAGCACAGCCGCTTCGCCGGCGGAGGGCAGGGCGCCGAGCGTGCGGCTGGAGCAATAGACGACATAGCCCACACCCTGCACGTCGAGGATCACCCAATCCTCGCCATAGCTGTCAACGATGCCGCGCAGTTTACCAATCATGAGACCCTCATCGGGCCATATCTAGCGGTTTCGATTGATTCGTGCGCCCGCTTCACGTGCCGGGGTCCCGTCTCAGGCGCCCTTGCCGAACAGGGCGCTGAGCTCGGCATAGGACATGGCATCCTTGGCAAAGCCGAAGCTCCCCTGGTCGCGCAGCTCGAGGGCGGCACGCTTCAAGGCGCCGAAAGCCGCCCGGGCGAAGGAGCCGCCGACGCTGACGCGGCGCACGCCGAGCCTGGCGAGATCGGCGACGGTGAAATCCTGCCCGCCCACGGTGAACAGGACGTTGAGCGGCCTGTCGATCGAGCTCAGCACGCTGGAAATCTGGTCGAGGCGGGTCAAGGCAGGCGCGTAGAGCACTTCGGCTCCCGCTTCCTGGAAGGCCTGGAGGCGGCGGATGGTGTCGTCGAGGTCGGCGATACCATGCAGGAAGTTCTCGGCGCGGGCGGTGAGCACGAATCCCCCGGCGCGTGCCGCCTCGGCCGCGGCGCGGACGCGGTCGACGGCATGGCCGAACTCGTAGATCGGCCGGTCGGGTCGACCGGTGGCATCCTCGATCGAGCCTCCGGCGAGCCCCACCTCGATGCCGGCAAGGATGGTGCGCCGGCAATCCTCGGGTGAGTCGCCGAAACCGTTTTCGAGATCGGCGCTTACCGGCAGGCTGGTCGCTTCCACGATGACCCGCGCATTGGCGAGGGTTTCCTCGCGCGTCATCTGGCCGTCCTTGCGTCCCACCGTGAAAGCCAGGCCGGCACTGGTGGTAGCGATCGCTGAAAAGCCTAGTGAATCAAGAAGCTTGGTGGATCCGGCATCCCAGGCGTTGGGTATGAGGAAAAGTTCGGGGCGCTGGTGCAGTTCGGAGAAGATGGCGGCGCGGCGAGCCTGGGTCATGGCGAATCCTCAGATAAATTCACGGTTTGTTCTAGGGGCGCGAAGCGCGGGAGGCAAGCGCTATTTCCCTGGGGCCGGCGCTTCTCAACCTGCGGGTCCAGTGGGCGCCGCCAGGGAATTACTTCAGGATCGCCGCCAGATTATGGCTGGTGCGGTGATGGGCATGGGTGATGGCGACGGCGAGGGCATCGGCCGCGTCCTCCGATTTCGGATCGGCCTTGGGCAGCAGCACCTTGATCATCAGGCCGATCTGCTTCTTGTCGGCGTGGCCGGAGCCGACCACGGTCTTCTTGACGAGGTTGGGCGCATATTCGCTGACGGCGAGGCCAGCCTGGGCCGGCACCAGCATGGCAATGCCGCGGGCCTGGCCGAGCTTCAGGGTCGCCGTGGCGTCCTTGTTGACGAAAGTCTTCTCGACGGCGGCCTCGTCCGGCTCGAAGCGCGTCATCACCTCCGTCAGGCCCTCATGCAAGGCGAGCAGGCGGTGGGCGAGTTCTTCGCTGTCATCGGAAAATACGGTGCCGCAGGCGATGAAGGTCAGCCGGTTGGCCAGTACCTCGATCACGCCCCAGCCGGTGCGGCGCAGGCCGGGGTCGACGCCGAGGATACGGATGGGGGTCTGTGGCATGACTTCCTGGGACCGCCGGCATCCCTGCCGGCTCTTGGAATCGCTGTGCTTGCAGGATGGGAAGAGCCGGCTGGAAGCCGGCGATCCCAGGATTTACTCCGCCAGCTTCGCCATCATGGCGTCGGAAAGCTCGAAATTGGCGTAGACATGCTGCACGTCGTCATGGTCGTCGAGATTGTCGACCAGGCGCATCAGCTTTTCGCCGGTCTCGTCATCGACGGCCACTGTGTTCTGCGGCCGCCAGACCAGGCTGGATTTACGGGCTTCGCCGAGCTGGGTCTCCAGAGCCTTGGTCACTTCGGCGAGGTTCTCGGCGGCGCAGATGAATTCGTGGCCGTCTTCGGAGGAAGAACAATCGTCGGCGCCGGCTTCCAGTGCCGCTTCGAGCATCGCGTCGGAGGAGCCTTTGTCCGCGTCATATTCGATCACGCCAACTCGGTCGAACATGAAGGACACGGCGCCGGTCTCGGCGAGGTTGCCGCCAGCCTTGGTGAAATAGGAGCGCACGTCCGATGCAGTACGGTTGCGGTTGTCGGTGAGCGCTTCGACGATCAGCGCCACGCCGCCCGGGCCATAGCCCTCATAGCGGATCTCGTCATAGTTCTCGCCATCGGTGCCGGCGGCCTTCTTGACGGCGCGGTCGATGTTGTCCCTAGGCATGTTTTCGGCGCGCGCGGCCAGGATGGCGGCCCGCAGCCGTGCATTCATGTTGGGATCGGGCAGGCCGAGCTTGGCCGCGACGGTGATTTCACGGGCGAGCTTGGAAAACAGTTTCGAACGCTTGGCATCCTGCTTGCCCTTGCGGTGCATGATGTTGGCGAATTGGGAATGACCGGCCATGTGTGTATCTTGCCTTGATGTCGTCTGCGGGCTCGGCGAAGCGCGAGCCGAGTGAATTGTGGCCGGCTTATAGAATTGGTGGCGAGAAAAATCCATCCCGGCTTGGCGATTCAGGCAAGGACGTCATCATATGGCGTGGGCTTTTACCAGGGTACAGTGGTGCTGCTTTGAATGATAGCCGCCGCCTCACTTCTCAGCCGGCTGAAAATCCGTCTGGTCCAATCTTCCCGCAGGAGACCAGCGACTTGATCGAACGGGCTGTCGAGCATGAAAGACAGGAGGACTGTTCCCGTAATCAGGCGCTTGTCATCTTGCAGGCCCGTGGCAGCCGTGAGGTTCTGGAAGCTGCCATAATGCTTTGCCGTTCGGAAAACCCGGTCCGACGCAATGTCGGTGCCACAATTCTCGGACAACTCGGTAACCCACGCAGTTTCCCGGAAGAGTGTTGCGACATCCTGCTGGAGCTCGTCAGATCGAATCCGGAACTGGAAGTGCTGCGATGCGCGCTGTTTTCACTTGGTCACCTTGCCAATCCGCGCTGCCAACCCGATCTCATGCGGTTCGCCAATCATACGGACCCGCTTGTTCGTTATGCGGTGGCATTTTCCTTTCATGCACCGCAGACGGAGGAAGCCGTCCAGACCTTGTTGCGCCTCATGAAGGAACGGGAAGAAGTTCGCGTTCGCGATTGGGCGACGAGAGCTCTGGGTTTGTCGGAGGCAGATGGCGAGGCCATCCGCGACGCCCTCCTGGCGAATGCCGTGGACGAGGATGAGATCGTGCGGACAGAAGCGTTGCAAGGCCTCGCCCGGCGAAAGGATCGCCGCGCCGTCGCTTATCTGATCGAGGAGCTGTTGACGCCGACTTGTCACGTTGATGACTTCGCCGATGCCGCGAAGATCTATCTCGGGTTGAATGCGGAGCAGGAATTTGATCCTGCTGAATTGATCGCTCTCCTGCAAGCCAAGCGACAATAGAGCGAGGCGTCGTTACTGAATCAGGTCATTCGAGCCAGAAATCGGGCTCGGCCTGCGACAGCTTTCCGCCGATGCGTACAGGCGCGATCTTCACCGCCAGGCCGGTGCGATCGTCGGTTTCCACGGCCAGGCCCGACAGGGTTGCCTCGCCCGTCGCCGGCTCGAAGCGCAGGCCCGGCGTCTTCTGGATGAAGCGGCGGATGGGCTCTTCCTTGTCCATGCCGAGCACGCTGTCATAGTCGCCGCACATGCCGGCATCCGACATATAGGCGGTGCCGTGGCCGAGGATCTGATGGTCTGATGTCGGCACATGGGTGTGGGTGCCGATCACCAGGCTGGCGCGCCCATCGGCGAAATGGCCGAGCGCCTGCTTTTCGCTGGTGGCTTCGGCATGCACGTCCACCACCACGGCGTCGGCGCCGAGGCCGAGCGGGCAGGCGGCGAGCTCGCGCTCGAGGGCCGCGAAGGGATCGTCGAGTGCGTCCATATAGACCCGGCCCATCACCTGGACGACCAGCAGCCGCATGCCGTTCTTCAGGTCCACCAGCGTGGCACCGCGCCCCGGCGTGCCCTTGGGATAGTTGGCAGGACGGATCAGCCGCGGTGCCCGCTCGATGAAGACGAGAGCTTCGCGCTGATCGAAGGAATGATTGCCGAGCGTCACGACATCTGCGCCGGAAGCGACGACCTCGTCGAAGATTGCCTCCGTCAGGCCGAAGCCGCCGGCGGCGTTCTCGCCGTTGATGATGACGGCGTCGAGCTTCCAGGCCTCGCGCAAGCCGGGTAGGCGTTCGATCACGGCGTTGCGGCCGGTGCGGCCGACGATGTCGCCCAGGAACAACAGACGCATATTAGGGCCTGCCCTCAGCTATGGATTGGATTTGACGGGAGCGATTTTGGCCGAGGATGTCCGCACTTGCTTCGCAAGTGCGTGGGAGTTCGAGGACGCAAGCCTTTCGGCTTGCTACGTCCGCCACAGGCTTTGCCTGTGGCTGGAATGACGTGCTCATCGGCCAAAAGCGCCCCGCCGCCGAAGGCGGTGAGGTGAAAAATGGTCGTCTGCAGCGTCGCTTCGCTTGCAAAGACAGAAGTCTTGGCAGCGCTCGCTCCTCCCATCCAACCATTTTTGATCTCATCAAATTCCAAACCATAGCTGAGGGCAGGCCCTAACGCCCCGTCACTGTGATGATTTCGTTTTCGGTGGCGATGGCATCGAGCGGCACGTCATGGTGCTCGGCCGGGAGGACCGCGACTTCCTGGCAGGCGAACGCGTAGCCGAGGGTGAAGACAGGATGCATCGCCCGCAATTGCGGAATGGTGCGATCGTAGAAACCCGCGCCATAGCCGATGCGGTAGCCGCGCCGGTCGAAGGCGACGGGTGGCACCAGAAGCACCTGAGGATGCACTTCCTCCGCCTCGGGCGAGGGCTCGGGGATGTTGTGGCGTCCCACCACCAGCGGATCGCCCGGTGCCCAGGCACGGAAGGTGAGGGGGTGGCCATATTTCGGTGTGGTCGGCAAGGCCAGCTTGCGGCCCGTATGGTGCAGGCGCTCGGCGATTTCGCCGGGATGAATCTCGTCGCGAAAGGCCTGGTAGAGACCGACGATACCGCTGGTGTATTTCAGGCGGCTGAAGGCGTGATGAGCGGCTCTGGCCGTCGCTGACTGGCGCTGATGACCGCGGATCTCTGCACGTGCCGCCATTGCTTTGTGGCGCAACTGGGTCTTGTGATCGGTAGAGGCCATTACACGTTTGGAAAGAGGAGGGAGCGGGCCACCTCGGCCGTTGGACGTTTCGATCCCGGGTGCCTACTGATGTAGGTGGGCGCCGTAATGTCCGAGCCCTCGAGCAAGAACAGTGACAGCTCCCTTGGGAGTCGTATGGCCCCGGGGATACAGTTGTCCTGACGAACCAGGCAGCACCGCATTCAGATAATAAGGGCGAGACGGTGCGAGCGCCAGAGGTCGATGAAAATATTGCTGGGAGCGCTGGCTTCCTGAGATGCCTGCTCTCCCGGAAAATTCAGATGCCCTATACGCCTGTCTTCGACAGAGAATCGATCAGCTTCTCGACCCGGACGGCGGCATCGGTCAGGGCCTGGGTCACCCGCATCTGGGTCTGCTGCTCGCGCTGCAGCGCATTGTCGCGGGTCTGGCGCAATTCGTCGAGATCATGCTGCAATCCGGCCGCCCGCCGCTGCATCTCAGCCAGCTCGTCCGCGACCATGATGCCGGCCATCACGGCGAGACGCATATCCCCGATTTCGCCGAATGACGAACGCAGGGCATCGATCTTGGCATCGAGCTGGCGGCCGAGGCCGAGGAGATGCTCTTCCTGGCCCTCGTCGCACGCCATACGATAGGCGCGGCCCGCAATGGTGACGGATACATGCGCCATGCTAGCTGTCCTGCGGCTCAAGCACGTGACGGATGGAATCCATCGCCTGGTCGAGGCGTCGCGATACGTCGCGATTGGCGGTTTCCATCGCCGTGAAGCGTGCATAGCTCGCATCGAGTTCCAAGGCGAGGCGATTGCGATCTTCCGAGAGGGCCTGCACTTCGATGCGATGTCCGCCGATGGTCCGGTCGAGTTCCGCGCGATGCTCGGCGGCCTCTTCGAGCTGAACCAGGGCCATATTCAATCGTTGCAAGGCTGCATCCACAGACAAGGGCTTACTCACTCTTTCCCTATAGCGGCATTTCGTCGAATCATGACAGGGCCGCTCCGCGTTTTTGCTTAAATATCAAAGTATCGCGGTTTCGCCCAAGGGCCAAGTGAAAGCCGCCAGCCTTCCCCTGGTGATACGACCGGCTTTCGATCACCCCACCGCCGGTTGCGTGAATTTCAGGCACAAGCCCGGGGATCATTGACAGTCGGGGATGAGGTGCTAAGAACCCACCGCCCTTTTTTGCCAAATTCCGGCTGAAATCATCAGGAAACACTCCATGGCACTCACCGAAATGCAGAACCGCCTAGCCAATGCCATTCGTGGCTTGGCGATCGATGGGGTTGAGGCAGCCAAATCCGGTCATCCCGGCATGCCGATGGGCATGGCTGATGTCGCCACCGTGCTGTTCACGCGTTTCCTGAAGTTCGATGCCGCCAATCCCCATTGGGCCGACCGCGACCGCTTCATCCTGTCGGCGGGCCATGGCTCTATGTTACTTTATTCGCTGCTCTATCTGACCGGCGTCCCAGGCATGACGGTCGAGGAACTCAAGCATTTCCGCCAACTCGGCCACAAGACCCCCGGCCATCCTGAGAATTTCCACACCGTCGGCATTGAAACCACCACCGGCCCGCTCGGGCAGGGCATCGCGACCGCCGTCGGCTTTGCCTTCGCGGAGAAGATGCTCGCTGCCCAGTTCGGCAAGAAGGTTGTCGATCACTATACCTATGTCATCGCCTCCGACGGCGACCTGATGGAGGGCGTCAGCCAGGAAGCGATCGCTCTTGCTGGTCACTACAAGCTCAACAAGATGATCGTGATGTGGGATCACAATGGCATCTCCATCGACGGCCCGCTGACCCTTTCGGACTCGGTTGACCAGATCAAGCGCTTCCAGTCCGCTGGCTGGCGCGCGGTGAATGTCGACGGCCATGACCAGGATGCCATCGCCGCCGCCATCGAGGCTGCGCAGAAGTCGAGCAAGCCGACGCTGATCGCCTGCAAGACCACGATCGGCTTCGGTTCGCCCCATCGTGCCGGCACCTCCAAGGCCCATGGCGAGCCGCTCGGGCCGGAAGAAGCCAAGCTCTCCAAGGAGAATCTCGGCATCACCGGCGCGCCCTTCGAGGTGCCCGCCGACGTGCTCAAGGCCTGGCGCGAGGCGGGTTCTCGCGGCGTTGGTGCCCGCCAGGCCTGGGAAGAGCGTTTCGCCACTTTGTCCGAGCGCAAGCAGGCCGAGTTCACGCGCCGCATGGATCATGTGCGTCCCGCCAAGCTCGGCAAGGCCATCCTCGCCCACAAGAAGGCGCTCGCCGCCAATCCCACCGCGATGGCGACCCGCAAATCCTCCGAGGCTGCCCTCAACGTCATTGTCGAGGTCATGCCGGAACTGGTGCTGGGCTCGGCCGACCTGACGCCCTCCAACAACACCAAGGCCAAGGGCCTGGTGGAGATCACCCCGAAGGACTTCAAGGGCCGCTACATCCATTGGGGCATTCGCGAGCATGGCATGGCTGCCGCGATGAACGGCATCTATCTGCATGGCGGCTTCGTTCCGGCCGGCGGCACCTTCTTCGTCTTCACCGACTATGCCCGCCCCGCCATCCGCCTTGCGGCGCTGATGGGAACCGCTCCTGTCTATGTCATGACCCATGACTCGATCGGCCTCGGCGAGGACGGTCCGACCCACCAGCCGGTCGAGCATCTGGCGGCTTGCCGCGCGATGCCGAACATGCGCGTGTTCCGTCCCTGCGACGCGATCGAGACGGCGGAATGCTGGCAGCTCGCGCTGGAGCGCACCAACGGGCCGACCATTTTGGCGCTGACCCGCCAGAATCTGCCGCTGCTGCGAGAAGCCACCTCGGCCAATCTGTGCGCCCAGGGCGGCTATGAACTGGCCGGCACCGGCGGCGAGAAGGCCGCGGTGACGCTGTTCGCTTCGGGTTCCGAGGTCGAGATCGCCATGAATGCCCGCGCCATCCTCAACCAGCGCGGCGTGCCGACCCGTGTGGTCTCGGTGCCTTCGCTGGAACTGCTCATCGGGCAGTCGCAAGAGGTCAAGGCCAAGATCATCGGCGACGCTCCGGTGAAGGTCGCGGTGGAAGCCGCCGTCCGCTTCGGCTGGGATGCGGTGATCGGTGCTGATGGCGGCTTCGTCGGCATGACCGGCTTCGGCGCCTCCGGCCCGATCAAGGACCTCTACAACCATTTTGGCATCACGGCGGAAGCCGTGGCCGAAACCGCCTTGCGCCGCCACAATGGCTGAGCATGAGCTGTAAACGAGCAGGGCGCACGCAAGTGTGCTTTGCTCTAACTCTTTGTTTTGACGCATTTTCTTAATCGAAAAGCCTGTCGGCTTTTCTGTAAAATGCTCTAGCTGAAGGCAGAGAAAGGAAATATCGGATGACAGTTCGTGTCGCCATCAACGGCTTTGGCCGCATCGGCCGGAACATCCTGCGCGCAATCGTCGAGGGCAAGCGCAAGGATATCGAGGTCGTGGCCATCAACGATCTCGGGCCGGTGGAGACCAACGCCCATCTGCTGCGCTACGATTCGATCCACGGCATCTTCCCCGCCGAGGTGAAGGTCGAGGGCGACTCCATCGTCGTGCAGGGCAAGAAGATCAAGGTCACCGCCATCAAGGATCCGGCCCAGCTTCCCCACAAGGAGCTGAACATCGACATCGCGATGGAGTGCACCGGCATCTTCACCGCGCGTGACAAGGCGGCCGCCCATCTCAAGGCCGGCGCCAAGCGCGTGATCGTCTCGGCCCCCAGCGATGGCGCCGATCTCACCGTGGTCTATGGCGTCAATCACCAGGACCTGACCAAGGACCACCTGGTCATTTCCAACGCCTCCTGCACCACCAACTGCCTGACGCCCGTGGCCAAGGTGCTGCATGATGCCTTCGGTATCGAGCGCGGCTTCATGACCACGATCCACTCCTACACCAACGACCAGCCCTCGCTGGACCAGATGCACAAGGATCTCTACCGCGCCCGCGCGGCGGCGCTGTCGATGATCCCGACCTCGACCGGCGCCGCCAAGGCCGTCGGCCTGGTGATGCCTGAGTTGAAGGGCCGACTCGACGGCACCTCCATCCGCGTACCCACGCCCAACGTCTCGGTGGTCGATCTCAAGTTCAACACCAAGAAGAAGACCAGCGTCGAGAAGATCAACGAGGCTATCATCAAGGCTTCCAAGCGCGGTCCGCTCAAGGGCGTGCTGGCCTATACCGACGAGCCGCTGGTGAGCCGGGACTTCAACCACAACCCGGCTTCCTCGATCTTCGCGCTCGACCAGACCAAGGTCATCGACGAGAAGTTCGTGCGTATCCTGACCTGGTACGACAATGAGTGGGGCTTCTCGAACCGCATGGCCGACACGGCGGTGCATTTCGCCAGCCTGATCTGAGCGCCTTTTTCAGTGAAGTGAGCAAGGTGCCGCGGGTAACTGCGGCGCCTTTTCTTTTGTGTAGCCTCCACATCCGAGTTTGCCGGCGCCAGGCATCGTTTGCTTGTCCCGGGACGGGTGGCTGTGATTGAGTGGCGCCGCAATGGGCGGCGCGAAGGGGAGTGAAGCCATATGGCTCGGCGAGGCGTCTGGTTGGTCGTTCTGATCTTCGCCGTTTTGAGCCCCATGGCGGCTCGGGCCAGTTCCGATGGTGACTGTAAGCCGAGTTGGAAGATCGCGGGCACGGGATCGAACACCTGCAGCAATCTCGCCGTGCTGCAACCCGGCAACGACACGCGTGCCAATCTGCTGCTCCTGCTCGCCGGCCAAGACGATGCGCAGCCCGCGCCGGTCCGGTCGGATGAGGAGGAGGCAAGCAAGGTGCTGGCTGAGCCGAGCGATTGGGCCACCTTCCGTAGCGCGCTCTACCCACCACCCTCGACGGGCGGCAACGGGCTCTATGCCGCGGGCGAGGGCTCGCGCTGCCGCAGCAACGATGCGGGTACAGCCGATTTCGTGACGGCTCTCAGGGCAGAGCAGGGCGTCACATCCGCTGAAAGGGATGAGTTGATCGCCGCCCGGCAGGGCCTGCGGCCCGATTGCAGCGGAGCCGGGGCGGGACGAGAGGCCGTTTCCGCGGCCGCCGAGCATGCCCAGTCGCCCCTGGCCAAGGACTTTGCCGCCTATCTGTCGGGAGCGGCAGCCTTCTATGCCGGTGATTTCGACGCGGCCGCCCGGCATTTTGTTGCCCTGAGCCGTTCGACCCAGCCCTGGCTGCGGGAGAGCGGACGCTATCTTCTGGGGCGCGTGGAGGTGAACCATCTGCAGGCCGGCGCCTTTGACGAATATGGCAATCTGAGGGAAGTCCCGCAGCGCGATACCGGCAAGGCGACCGAGGCGGAAACGGGCCTGCTGGACTATCTGACGGCCTATCCGAACGGGCGATACGCCACCTCCGCGCGCGGCCTGTTGCGCCGGGTCTATTGGATGAGCGGCGCCAATGCCAAGTTGCTCGCCGAATATGAGCGCCTCGTGGAGCAGAAGGCGAGCGAGCGCGGCATTTCCGATGCCGATCTCGCTCAAGAACTGGATAGCAAGCTGTTGCCCCTTTTGGGGGCGGAACAGGTGCGCTCGCCCGTGTTGCTAGCAACCCTTGACCTGGTTCGCATGCGCAAGGGCGGCTCTCTCAGTGGTGAAGCGTGCTGCAGCAAGGCCCTGACCTTGGAGGAGCTGAACGGGCAACGCGAATTCTTCGCAGGCAAGACGGACCTGTTCGACTATCTCGTCGCCTCCTATCAGTTCCATGTCGCTCGCCAGCCGCGTGCCGTTCTGGGCTTGCTGCCGGATCGGGCACAACAGAAAAGCTACAGCAATCTCAAATTCAGCCGGCAGGTGCTGCGCGGGCTGGCGCTGGACTCGGTGAAGGACCGTAACGCCCGCGGCTTTTGGCTCGATCTCATCGGGGGGCGAGCCCAACCAGCCAACGCGTCGTCGTCGAACTGGCCCTGTCCATGCATGACGAGCGGGCAGGCAAGCCCGAACGCAGCTTCGAGCCAGCCTCGCCGGTGCGCAACCAGACCATTCGGCAGACCTTGCTGCGCTACAGCGCCGGTCTCCAATTGCTGCGCCGCCAGGCAGGCGATGCCGCCGCCTCACCGGCCGAGCGGGCGACAGCCCTCTACACGCTGCTTTATCGCGATCTTACCCGCGGTGCCTACAAGGCCTTTCCGGGGGATTTGGCGCTGGTGCCTACCGATGCCAAGCCTGAGGCGGATGCCAGTGGCGCCGAAGGCGACGGCACGCCATCCTCGAATGTATTCATCAAGCCGGAAACGGCATCGGATTTCGTTTGCCCCGATCTCAAGAGCAGCGTTGCAACGCTGTCCGCCAATCCGCGCCACATCGGGGCACGCTTGTGTCTGGGGGAGTTCATCCGTCTCAACGGCCTCGATCAGGCTTTCCTGGACACGCTGCCGGCGAAGGATGAACTCGGCGGCAACGGAGTCCTTTTCCCGGGCAGGAAATTTTCGCGGCTCGAAGCCTATCGCTCCATCATCGGTGCAGCGGGCGCGACATCCGATCAGAAGGCCTATTCCCTCTATCGCGCCATCTGGTGTTTCGCGCCGACGAGCAAGAATAGTTGCGACGATAATGTCGTGCCCGTTGCGCAGCGAAAGGCCTGGTTCCGGAAGCTGAAACGCGATTACTCGCAATCACGCTGGGCGCAGTCTCTGGAATATTATTGGTAGACATGCTGCGCTCGGCGTGTGTCCTCGCCGTTTTCCTGGCGGTTGCCTCCGGCGGCGTCGCGGCGGAGGCAACCGTCGACATCGGGCGCTATCACAGTTTCTGGCTCTGGGCGGGGGTAAAGACGCAGCCGGAGCTCGCGCGGGCTCGCGAACTCTATCTCCTCGGCTCGGAGGTCGGTGCCCGGGAACCGGTTCGCCTCCTGTCGCGACGAAGCGCCGTTCCCCGCCTTCCCGACACGCCGCTATGGCTGGTGGTGCGCGTCGAGACCCTGGCATGGCCGCCGCAGATCTACGATCAGGTTCTCGCTCAGCTCGGGCGCTGGCAAGCGGCAGGCAATCGTGTCATCGGCCTGCAGATCGATTTCGATGCCCGTACGCGCCATCTGAAGAGCTACGCCTCCTTCCTCTCGGGCCTGCGCCGCCAATTGCCGGCGGAGTACAGGCTCGGCATTACCGGCCTGATGGATTGGAGCAGCAATGCTGATCCCAGGGGGCTCGAAGCGCTTGGCGGCGTCGTGGACGAGGTGATCATCCAGACCTATCAGGGCCGCAACACGATCCCCGGCTATGCCACCTATCTTTCGGGTCTGGGCCGGCTCCGGATGCCTTTCCGCATCGGCCTCGTGCAGGCCGGCGACTGGCAGGAGCCGCCTGGCCTTGCCGGCAATCCCTGGTTTCGCGGCTATGTCGTGTTCCTGCAGAATCCCAGGCAGCGCTGACTTAGGATTCGTCCGTCAACAAACGAGTCCAATTGGCTCGACCTTGTCATTGCCGGCTTGTCCCGGCAATCCAGTTCCTCCTTCCGGACGTCGAAGAAGAGCCCCTGGATGCCCGGGTCAAGCACGGGCATGACAAAGGTGGCGCTTCAGTTATTACCGGACAATGCCTTAGTGCTGATCTGGAGGCCGTCGGCGCCGCAGATGAGGTGGCCGTCTTGGCATGCATCACGCGCGGTACTCTCTCGGTCAATGCTTTGCCGAGCCGCGTGTCCCCGCCTCCCTTGCACGGCGTCCGGGCTGGGTGGTCTGTGCTGCATCGCAGTGATCGCCCCGGTAGCCGGCCAGAAAGAGGCGGACGCCGCTTTCGATCACCCGGTCGATCTCCCTATCGCTGACTCGCCGGGCGGCGAGTACCTCGCGCAGATGCAGATTGCCGTGGACCAGGCTCAGGAATTGCTGGGCGGCGAGATCGGGATCGGGGACGGCCAAGTGTCCTTCCGCACTGCGGGCGGTGATGTAGGCGGACAGTCTTTCGAGCAGCACCCTTGCACCATGTTCGTAAATGATGCGGCCGAGATGGGGAAAGCGCGCCGACACGCAGATCAGCGAGCGATAGATCTCCGTGGCCCGGTTGGAACCGAACAAGCCGACATAATTGCGCGCCACTTGCAGCAAGACCGCTTCCATGTCGGTCGATCCGAACGTGCTGCACCAGATCTCGACCGCGGCGGCGGCCATTTCCTGCACGACGAGCGATGCGAACAGCTCTTCCTTGCTGGCAAACAGGCCCAACGCCTTGGCCTCGGATAGGCCGGCGCGCGTGGCGATCTCCTCCATGCTCACGGCGTCATAGGGCTTGGTGAAGAACTTTCTTCGAGCGACGCGTAGCACCTGTCGGGCGCATGCGATCGTATCGTCGCTGCCCTTCATAGGCATGAACGGGGAGGATACGTCGGGGTTGGGATCGGCAGCCACGGTTAAGTCCCTTCACAGCCTCGCGAGCGATAGGCTTCGCGTTGGAAAATTATATCGCAATACGATATAATTTTCCATGCCCAAACACGTTTGCGGCAACTGTGGAGACGACGATGATTTCGACTCTTTTTTCAGGAAAACGAGCACAGGACTGGCTGTTGCTGCTGGTGGCGCTCGGCCTGTTCAGTGCGCCCTGGCTCGCCGGATTCAGGGCGATGGAAGTGCCGACATGGCATGCCTGGCTGATGGCTTTCCTGCTTGCCTATCTGGCATTGGCGGCTTTGAGCGAGGCCAGGCAATGGGAGGAGTGGGTGACACTAGGACTGGGTGTTTGGCTCATCGTGGCGCCATGGGCGCTGCGCTTTGCCTCCGACGCAGCGGCCGAACACTCCCATTGGCTCGTAGGCGGGCTGGTAATCGTGATTTCCCCGGCGGCGGAGTGGCGTTTTCGCCATGCCAAGACGAGTTGAAGCAGAACAGGCTGCTCGTCCGCCTCCTCCATGGAGGAGGCTTTGCTGGCCGGATGGCCGTTCGCCAGCCGGATTTCGCAACTTGCGCGTATTTCTCCGACGGAAACGGCGCCCCGGATGATCCTGGACGCCGTTTTGCACATGATTGTCGGCGGCAATGGCCCGCTTGTTTATTGCGGATCCAGGATGCGCCAGTCGAAGCTGCCTGCCCAGTCGGCGAAATTGTGCCAGTTCACCTCGGGGAAATCCTTGTGCAGGCCGGCGACATCGACGTCGTAGCCGACCCGATCGAACCACTCGAACATGATGGCGGTATCCTCGCTCTGCTGGCGGATCGCGGCGGCCGGCACTTCCTGGTAACGGATCGGACGGTTGGTTGCCCGCGAGAGAATTCTCACCAGCTCCTCGCCGGAGAGCTCGTCCCCTGCATAGTCGAAGCGTTTGCCGAAGACCTTTTCGCGACGCTCCACCAGGGCGGCATTGAACGCGCCGATGTCTGCCAGCGCCACCTGCTGCAAGGCGCGCTTGGCCGGGACAGCGAGGGCGTACACACCCTGGCGCAGGCTGTCGATCGACCAGGGGGCCACGCTGTTTTCCATGAAGAAGACCGGCGCGCTGATCGTATAGGGCACGCCGAGCCCAGCAATATGCTGTTCGACCAGATATTTGCTGTCGAAATGCGGAATGCCGGTAGCCTTGTCGGCGTCGGCGACGGATGAGTAGATCAAGTGCCCGATACCGGCTGCCTTGGCCGCGTCGGCGGCGGCGATGCCCTGGCGGGTTTCTCCGTCAGTTCCGCCAGCCAGCATGGTTCCCATCAAGAACATCGTGTCGACGTCGCTGGCTGCCTTGACGATAGAGGCCGTGTCGTCGAGGTCACCAGGCACGATCTGTGCGCCCACCGCTGCCAGGGCCTGCGCACCGGCACTGTCGGGTCTGCGGCTCAATGCCTTGACGTGATGCCCCCTGGAAAGCAGGTCGCGGGCGACTGCACCTCCCTGCTGACCCGTGGCACCGGTAACCAATACAGTCCGTTTGGTGGTCATTTCACCGCTCCTTGCTTGTGATGAAGCAAATTTAGCGCTGCCACATCGAACCGTAATGGGCTATTATTGGAAAACATTGTTCCAAGTTTGGATATAATGCTTGATCTCAACGACATTCTGGTTTTTGCCCGGGTGGTCGAGGCCGGCAGTTTCACCGGAGCCGCACGGCTGCTCCGTGCGCCCAAGACCACAGTGAGTCGCCGCATTGCTGCGCTCGAACAGGCCGTCGGTGCGCGCCTGCTGCAGCGCACGACGCGGAGCCTCGCCATGACGGAGGCCGGACGCCTCTATTACGAACGCAGCAGCGTGGCGCTGAGGCTGATCGAAGAGGCAAATCTGCGCCTTGCGGAAGCAAGAACGGAACCTTCGGGTACGATCCGCATTTCCGCGCCTGCCGGATTTGCCGACCATCTGCTCAACAGTGCCGTGTTCGATTTCCTTGCCGCCTATCCCAAGACCAAGGCTGAATTGATCCTGACCGATGACCGGCTCAATCTGATCGAGCATGGGATCGATCTGGCCTTCCGGACCGGTATCCTCCCGGATTCCACTTTGATCGCGCGCAAGCTCGGCGTCACGCATAGAATCTTGTGTGCCGGCCCGAATTATCTTGCGCAGTTCGGAACCCCGCAGGCCACAGCGGATCTCGCCCGGCATGCCTGCGTGATCGTCGGCCCATCGGTGGACGGCGCGCCATGGGTACTGGAGGGGCCAGGGGGCCAGGAAACGGTGACGGTTTCAGGCCGTTTCGCCGTCAACGACATGCATTCGGCGCTATCGGCGGCGATTGCCGGCTATGGCATCGCCCAATTGCCCTACCAGTTCGCAGAGTCTGCCCTGCAAGACGGGAGGCTGCGGCGTATTCTCGAAAATCATACCATGTCAGCCGGTGGCCTCTATGTCGTCTATCCCAGCAGCCGGCATCTATCGCCTCTGATCAAGGCTTTCATCGAGCTGGCGGTGCGAAAGCTCGATACGCAATTGTTCCGATGAGCGCTGAAGACGACCGCGCGCCGAGCAATCTTTTGACGCAATTTAGGTCCTTCCGTCGTCTTGAGCGCTTTATCGATCCGGCAGCTTGCTCTATTGCTCGCCGGTGATTTTGCGAGGCGGGCGCGGTATGCTAGGCACCTTGCCGAAAACAGATGGACAGGACAGGCATGAGCGCTTTTCGCACCCTCGACGACGTCAATGTGGAAAACAAGCGCGTTCTGGTACGCGTCGACCTGAACGTCCCGATGGAGAATGGCGTCGTCGGTGATGCCACCCGCATCGAGCGTGTGATCCCCACCATCCTGGAGCTGGCGCGCGCCAGGGCAAGGGTCATCCTGCTCGCCCATTTCGGCCGGCCCAAGGGTGTGGATCCCAAGGAGAGCCTGAAGCCTGTCGCCGCCAAGCTCGCCGAAATCGCCAAGCGTCCCGTCGCCTTTGCCGAGGATTGCATCGGCGAGGTTGCGGCCAAGGCGGTCGCCGCCCTGCAGCCGGGCGACATTCTCTGCCTGGAGAACACGCGTTTCCATCCCGGCGAAGAGAAGAACGATCCTGACTTCGTCAAGGCGCTGGCCGCCAATGGCGACATCTGGGTGAACGACGCCTTCTCGGCCGCCCACCGCGCCCATGCCTCGACTGAAGGCCTCGGCCACCTCCTGCCAGCCTATGCCGGACGCACCATGCAGGCCGAGATCGAGGCGCTGTCGCGCGCGCTTGAGCAGCCCAAGCGCCCTGTCGTCGCCGTGGTCGGCGGTGCCAAGGTCTCGACCAAGCTCGAGCTGCTCGGCAATCTCGTCAGCAAGGTCGACGCGCTGATCATCGGTGGCGGCATGGCCAACACCTTCCTGCACGCCCAGGGCGTCGGCGTCGGCAAATCGCTGGCCGAGCGCGACCTCGCCGATACCGCCCGCGCCATCCTCGCCAAGGCGGAGAAGGTCAACTGCGCCATCATCCTGCCGGTGGATGCCATCGTGGCCTATCATTTCGCTGCCGATGCGCCGAACCACGCCTATGGCCTCGATTCGATCCCGCATGACGGCATGATCCTCGATGTCGGGCCGCAATCGGTGGAGCGCATCAAGGGTGCCATCGACGAGGCGGAGACGCTGGTGTGGAACGGCCCGCTGGGCGCTTTCGAACTGCACCCCTTCGACCACGGCACGGTGGCGGCGGCCAAGCATGTCGCCGCGCGCACCAAGGCCGGCAAGCTGCTGTCGGTCGCGGGCGGTGGCGACACGGTGGCGGCGCTCAACCATGCCAAGGTCGCCGAACAGTTCTCCTATGTCTCCACCGCCGGCGGCGCCTTCCTCGAATGGCTGGAAGGCAAGCCGTTGCCGGGCGTGGAGATCCTGCGCGCCTGACGCGTCCGGCCAATCGCTCGCGCCTCGGCAAATTTCGGAGACTTCTCATGGCACGCATCACCCTTCGCCAGTTGCTCGACCACGCCGCCGAGCATGGCTATGGCGTCCCCGCCTTCAACATCAACAATATGGAGCAGGTGATCGCCATCATGGAGGCGGCCAAGGCCACCGGCTCGCCGGTGATCATGCAGGCCTCTCGCGGTGCGCGCCAATATGCCAACGACATCATGCTGACCAAGATGATGGATGCGGCAGTCGAGATCTATCCGGACCTTCCGGTCTGCGTGCACCAGGACCATGGCAACAACGAAGCGACCTGCCTTACTGCCATCCAGGCCGGCTTCACCTCGGTGATGATGGACGGCTCGCTCAAGGAGGACGGCAAGACGCCGGCCGACTATGGCTATAATGCCGGCATCACGCGCCGCGTCGTCGACATGGCCCATTGGGTCGGTGCCTCGGTGGAAGGAGAACTCGGCGTGCTCGGCAGCCTCGAAAGCGGCACGGGCGAGGCCGAGGACGGCCACGGCGCCGAAGGCGAGCTTTCGCATGACCAGCTCCTCACCAATCCCGACGAGGCGGTGAAGTTCGTCAAGGACACCAAGGTCGATGCGCTCGCCATCGCCATGGGCACCTCGCATGGCGCCTATAAATTCTCCCGCAAGCCCGATGGCGCCATCCTGGCGATGAACGTCATCAAGGAGATCAACCAGCGCATGCCCGACATGCATCTGGTCATGCATGGTTCTTCCTCGGTGCCGCAGGAGCTCCAGGACATCATCAACAAATATGGCGGCGAGATGCCGCAGACCTGGGGCGTGCCGGTGGAGGAGATCCAGCTCGGCATCAAATACGGCGTGCGCAAGGTCAATATCGATACCGATTGCCGCATGGCCATCACCGGCCAGATCCGCCGTATCTTTGCCGAAAATCCGGGCGAATTTGATCCGCGCAAATATCTCAAGCCGGCCCAGGATGCGATGATCAAGCTGTGCAAGCAGCGCTATGAGGAATTCGGCACCGCGGGCCAGGCGGCCAAGATCAAGGTCATTCCGCTTCACGAGATGGCCAAGAGCTACAAGGCCGGCAAATTCGAGCCGAAATTCGCTTGAGCGGTTCCGGAAAACCGCCTCGCGCCTCTCGGCTTGAGCGAGACGACAACGAAATCGTACAGTATCGGAGCCGATCCCGGGATCGGCCCCGATGCCGTAGCAAGAAGAAGGACGCCCGGGATTCCCTCCATGGCTGAAGTTCCATCCCGCCCTCCCGTCCAGATCTATCTGGTCACCCCCGCCCTCGACGATGTCGCCGCCTTCCTGCCGGCCCTGCGGGCCGCGTTGTCGGCCGGCGACATTGCCTGCGTGCTGTTCACCCCGGTGGCCGGCGACGACAACGGCGCCAAGAAGCTGATCAAGGAGATCGCGCCGGTGGTGCAAGGCGCGGGCGCGGCGCTGCTCGTCAGCGGCTGGAGCGCGGTGGTGGCGCGGGCGGGTGCCGATGGCGTGCATCTCAATGACGGCCGCAAGGGCCTGACCGACGCGCTCGACAGCTTCAAGCCTGAGCGCATCGTCGGAGCGGGCGGCATCCGCACGCGTGACGAGGCCATGACCGTGGCCGAAAGCGGCGTCGACTATGTCATGTTCGGGGAGCCGGCGCGCGATGGCCGCCTGCCGCCGCTGGAGGGCGTTGTGGAGCGCACCGCCTGGTGGGCGGAGCTCTTCGAGGTGCCTTGCGTCGCCTTCGCGCCGGATCTGGCGGCGGTGCCGCTGTTCGCCGATGCCGGTGCCGATTTCGTGGCGCTCGGCAATGCCGTCTGGAATCACGAGCAGGGGCCCGCCGAAGCGGTTGCGCTGGCGGACCGGCTGCTGAAGCAGAGAGGAAGTCTCGCATGAAGCGCATCGCTGTTGCGGCCGCGCTCGCGCTGCCGGTCCTTCTCGCCTCGTTGCCGGGCCGCGCGGAACCCTCGCCCCCTGCCGACGCCGCACAGCCGGCCGAAGCCAATGGCGGCGAGGCGGGCAAGCCGGCAGAGGCAGGTGCGCCGGCCACGGCTGCTCAACCCGCATCGGAAGCCGCCAAGCCCGCGGAGAACGCGCCTGGCGAGGCCGCGCCGCCATCCGATGCCGCCAAGCCCGCGGAGGCGGCAGCCCCCGCCGTGCCGGGCGGGCCGCCGCCGGATCTTGCCTATGGCGCTTTCCAGCGCGGCTACTATCTCAGGGCGCTGGAGGAAGCCACCAAGCGCGTGGTGGCCGACAAGGATCCTGCGGCGATGACCCTGATCGCCCAGCTCTATGCCAATGGCCTGGGCGTGCCGCCCGATCCTGTGAAGGCAGCGCAATGGTATTCCGAGGCGGCCGAGCGCGGCGATCGCAACGCCATGTTCGCCTATGGCATGACAAAGCTCCTGGGCAAGAACGTGCCCAAGGACGAGCCGGGCGGCATGCTGCTGCTCAACCGCGCCGCCGAACTGGGCGTGCCCGAGGCGGCCTATAATCTCGGCATCATCGCCCTGCGTACCACCAACGGTCCGCCCGACTACGCCACCGCCTATAAGCGCTTCAGCCAGGCGGCTCTCGCCAATAATGGCGATGCCCTCTATTCGCTCGGCGTGCTGACCAAGGACGGCAAGGGCGTGCCGGCCGACAAGAAAAAGGCGACCGAGTTCTTCCTGGCCTCGGCCAATGCCAGCAATATCGACGGCATGGTGGAATATGGCATCGCCCTCTTCAACGGGGAGGGCGTGCCGCGCGACCAGGAGATGGCGGCCGACTGGTTCGAGCGCGCGGCCCGGCGCGGCTCGCCGATCGCCCGCAATCGCCTGGCGCGGATGTATGCGGCCGGCATTGGCCTGGCGCCCAATCCGGTGCTGGCCTGCATGTGGCATCTGCTCGCCAAGGCGGCGGGGCTCGACGACAAGCAGCTCGACGAATATGTCGCCCGACAAACGCCGGAGGTGCGGGCGGCGGCCATTCAAGGCGCCCGCTACTACGGCATGTAATGCCAACCGATCTTTTTCTTCAGGTTGGTACGAAGGATCGATAGGGGAGGTTGGCGGTGCTGGATGCGGCGGCGAGGGCGGTGATCGAGCGCCATTCGCTCGGCTATGTGGCGAGCGTCAATCCTGACGGGACGCCCAATCTGTCGCCCAAGGGCATGATGCTGGCCTTGGACGACCACCATATCGTTTTCGGGGAGGCGCGCTCCCCGGGAACCTTGCGCAACATACGCGAGCGCCCGGTGGTGGAGATCAATTTCGTCGATGTGCTGGCCCGCAAGGGCGTGCGCATCCGCGGCCGTTGCGAGATCATCGCCAAGGAGAGCGAGGCTTTCGCGGCTTTGCGTCCGCATTTCGACCGCTGGGGCGCCCTTGCCGACCGCATACGCCATTTCGTGCGTGTTCGCGTCGAGACGGTGAAGCCGATTTCATCGCCCGCTTATGACATCGGCGCCGAGGAAGAGGCGCTGCGCAGCCATTGGAAGGCCTATTATCAGGGCCTGTGAACCTTAAGGGCCGCTGCGATTCGAATTTTCACGCCGGTCGCATTTTCCCGTTCATATCGGCGGCATTTTCCATTAGACAGGCCGCTTCCCATTCCCGTGCCCCGTGCTCCGGGGCGGCTGTTATTTGAAAGTTTCATGATGCTGCGTTCACCTTTGATGAATGTGATGGTTGCTGCCGTGCTCAAGGCCGGCAAGGGTCTCAAGCGCGATTTCGGCGAGCTGGAGAACCTGCAGGTCTCGACCAAGGGGCCGGGCGATTTCGTGTCCGTCGCCGACAAGAAGGCCGAGCGCACGCTGCATCAGGAACTGGAGCGGGCCCGTCCGGGCTATGGCTTCGTGATGGAGGAAGCCGGCGTCGTCGAAGGCGCGGACAAGACCCATCGTTGGCATATCGATCCGCTCGACGGCACCACCAATTTCCTGCACGGCGTGCCCTTCTTCGCCGTTTCCGTGGCCTTGGAGCGCGAGGGCCTGCTGGTAGCCGGCGTCGTCTATAATCCCGCCACCGAGGACCTGTTCGTGGCCGAGCGCGGCAAGGGCGCCTTCCACAACGAACGCCGCATCCGTGTCTCCGGCCGCCGCCTGATGGAGGATTCGATCGTGGGCATGAGCCTGGCGCGCCTCGGCCGCGGCCAGCACCAGACCAATCTCGCCGATCTCGGCACCGTGATGGGCAAGGTTGCCGGCGTGCGCAATTTCGGCGCCGCCGCCCTGGACCTGGCCTATGTCGCTTCCGGCCGGCTCGACGGCCTGGCCGCGCGCTGGCTCTCCTCCTGGGACCTGGCGGCCGGCATCGTGCTGGTACGCGAAGCCGGCGGCTTCATCTCCGACATCCGGGGCGGGGACACCATGCTGGACACCGGCGACATCGTGGCCGGCAACGAAGCCATCCACAAGGGCCTGCTCGGTCTGCTTACCAAGGCCTGATATTGGGCCTGACATCGCGGCCGCTGGGGCGAGACGCCAGCAAAAACGGGGAGGGGAGAAGATTTCCTCTCCCGCCCGCTTGACAGTTTCGGCCCAGCCTTGCATAAGCCGCCCGTCCCGGCAGTGCCGGGCCCCGTGGCGGGGTAGCTCAGCTGGTTAGAGCAGCGGAATCATAATCCGCGTGTCGGGGGTTCAAGTCCCTCTCCCGCTACCATTTTTTCTTAAGCAAAAACAACGACTTAGGAAAAATTCAGTCGAAAACGATATGTTGCAAAACCCCAAAAACGTTGCAACATTTCCGCATATTCCGTCTGTTTTCGAGTGTTGCAAAAGAGTCCATGCAACACGATGCAACACGAATCTCCGAAAATCCGCGTGTCGAAATCGAAGATTTTTTCGGTTGCCCGTAATTTTTTTAGCGGCGGTGAGAGTGGCAGCCCGCGCACGATTCGAACGTGCACCTCCCGGAGTAGAACTTCCGGCGCATTCTCCAGTTTTGCTAGCGGGCCATAACAGGTCACTTGCCGGCTGCGATCTCCTGGCAGGCCGATGCTAGGTGGGCGAACAGCTTGGCCGGATCGGGGTGGCTGTCCCACATGATCGCGATGTATGAAAACATCTTGGCGAGTTCATCCCATGTGGGAGGCGCGGGTTCGTTAACCTTGTTCTGGGGCATTGGAGCGCCTCGTGTTGCGGCTTGTTGGCGATTTCGCTATAACAAGGCGATATCATCATCTAATCGCCTTGTAAAGGCGCGTTCGCTATTTGGAGGCGATTTTGCTCAATGATGCTCAGTGCCGTATGGCTCGCGCCGCGCTCAGATTGAGCACCACGGACCTTGCGACTGCTGCAAACGTATCGACGAACACAATTGTCCGCCTCGAACGGGGGGAACAACTCCAGCCCCGCACCATCTCCGCCATCCGCACCGCCCTCGAAATGGCGGGCGTCATCTTCGTCGACGAGAACGGCGAAGGGCCGGGCGTGCGGCTGAGGAAGACCGCTTGACAAAGTCCAAGCTCGCGAGCATTTCTCGTGGTGAGGTACGCGCCCTCAGCAGCCACTGACTTGGTTCTCTGTCTGGAACCGCCGGCAAGCGCGTCAACGCAATGAGACAGCCCGCACCGGGTACACGGTGCTTTGCGTTGGAGAATACCTATGTCCACCAATATCGTTCGTAAGCAGATTGAACGCGCCCTTCGTGCGGCCTTCCTTGAGATTCGGGCAGTTGACCGGGCCAAGAAAGCGGGTAGGCGGGAGCGCCTTGCCGAATTGCACGATCAGGTCCGCCTGCTCGATGGGGCGAGCGAGCGCCTGAACTTAAAATAAGAACGCGACGGCCAGTGTAACGGCTGGCCGTTTTCTTTTCTTGCTCTCCGGCTGATTCAACCCGCTGCGCTGGTCCCGTCGGTCGCATCTGCGGGGCCATTCACTGCGCTCGGACGCAATACTAAATTGAATTATGCCTTCAAATAAAAAGAAACGCATAATTCAGTTTTCAAAATTTAGACAACACGAATTGTATTCACGGTTCAATACGAAATGTGTTGCGCGAAAATCACATTTTTTGTGCGAAAATCGCATCGTTGGTGCGCGCGATTATCAAGATATGCATATTTTTCTTGAGTTCTTTCTTGTATCAGGGTCGATTACTGCTGTGATTCGCCTTTTATTCCTTTGATGTAGTGGGAGGGCGAATATGTTAGCTTGAGCAAGAAAGACATTATGACCTATGAGACTTTGGGGCGCGACCGCACCTTGCGCCCCCCCGATCGGACCAAACTCCGTTCTAGCCACGCCGCAGCGACGACGAAGCTAGTCACCTATTCCCAGCCGCTAAGCGAACAGGCTGCGCGGAAAAAGACCGGTGTCCCGCCAAAGCCCGTGGTGGAATTTCCGAAGGCACTTTTCGACGTCCAAGAGGACCCCTCGACATTTTCCGAGGCTTTGGCCCTACAGATGCGGCGCCATGACGATACAGCATGGCATCTCCATCGCGCCGTTGTGGACCCCGATGACAAGACAGATCGAAAAACCATCTTTAGCTGGATCAAGGGGACTAAGGTTCCCCGCAGTGTAGAAAGTATGGAGATTTTGGCACGCATCGGGCGGCGCTATCGGCTGCCAGAAGGATATTTCACCAGCAAACTTCCCCATCAGTCCCGCGCGTCAACTGGCTTTTGTCTCGACGACGTATCTCCTTCAGAGCGTCGCCGTATGGCATGGCACCTACCTCCAGAATTCAACCACTTGCCGATCGACAAACAGGAGGAGATTGTCGAGTGGGTTAGGCGCGTAATCATTAGCGCGGCCACCGACTATCGACGGTTCCAAGCCGCTGCGATGAAGCAGCGTTACGCGATCCGATTCCCTGGAATCATCTACGGGCGTTCCAGCAGGCTAGGCTGGGACAAGTTTGATACAGAGGATTCATCTTCCGAACATCTCGACGTCGACCCGGAACTGTTTTCCGGCGTTGTCGATGCTCCCCCACGCTTAAGAACGGAGATGGCGGCGCTGATCAGTTTCAAGACGTCGACACTGACAGCGCTCGGATTGCAGCGAAATGGCGTATGGGGTGAAGAGACTGCATCCCAGAAGCTTGAGCACCTTGGTCTCATGCTGGGCGCTTTGTCCGCTTCTCCCAATGGCGAAGTTAAAGGGCTTGGCGTTCCTCATTCGCACCTGACTTTGGCGCTACTGGCCTTCCCTGGCGTCTGGGATTGGTACCTGCAATGGCGAGAGAGTCGTCGTGGCTTCTACACCTCATGGGAAGTCGACATGCTACGCATTGCACTGGCGCTGACGCGGCAGGAAACGGGGTGGCTCAGACAGCACGGGCAGCTTGCGCAACGCGTGCACCCGGTTGCCGGATTAGTTAGCTCTGAAGAAATCGAGCGAGCGAAAACCGATTGGCATGGCGCTTGTGACGCATTCTGCAAACACGCAACCGTCCGCGTGCGGGAGATTAGCAGGATCGCACGAGTTCACCGAGACCCGTTCGAGCCGATCATGCCCATCCTGGAAGCACCGAGCCCCGTTGGGGAGTACCGCAAGATCACTGACGAGATCCTGCGGCGAATTCCCGATGAGCGGCGATATCCTCGCGACGCGGCGGAGGCCGTTCGGTCATTCCTCCTGCTCCGGCTGGGCCTCCATCTCGGCTTACGCCAGAAGAACCTACGTCAATTGATGCTGTGCCCTCGCGGCCAGTTGCCGCGAACAGAGCGGCAATTAGAAGACATGAAGCGAGGTGAACTTCGCTGGAGCGAGCGCGACGGTGGCTGGGAAGTGTTAATTCCGGCCATTGCGTTCAAGAACTACAATTCCTCGTATTTTGGGAACAAGCCCTTTCGTCTAGTGCTGCCGAACGTTGTCGATCTCTACGACCACATCGGGGCCTATATCAGTCGCCATCGCCGTATCTTGCTGGGCGGTATAGCCGACCCTGGCACGTTCTTCGTGAAGACGGTGAAGCTCAACAGCCGGGATGCCTCATACGATGAAAATACGTTCTATGAGGCATGGCGCCTGACGATCCAGCGCTATGGCGTCTACAACCCATATACCGGACGCGGCGCAATCAAAGGGCTCCTGCCCCACGGCCCGCACAATGTACGGGACGTGCTGGCGACCCACATCTTGAAACAGACGGGCTCCTACGAGCAGGCCAGCTACGCCATTCAGGACACGCCCGATATGGTCGCCCAGCACTACGGGCGCTTCCTGCCGCAGGACAAGGCGGCGCTGGCGGCGAAGATCCTGAATCAGGTTTGGAGGGATGACGAATAGGAGCCCCCCGGCCAATATTGAATAAACCAGTCTAAGTTGTGGTCCACAAGCGGCACCGCCACGGATGGGCTACCCGGGAAAGTCTACGAAAGCCGCTCTGCCTTGCTTTGACTTGGGCAAGGGATCTGCACGGAAAAGTAGCGGCTCGACCAGGCGCCGAGGGGACGATCAGGAGCGAGGTCGAGCCGCTCGGCGAAGCTGGTGTCAGGGGCGCAGGGTCCGCCAACTTCGCACAGCCGAAACCCCAAGGGGGGACGAGGAGTTTCGGAATCCGGACGACCCGACCGAATGCCTCTGGCGCCACATCGCGGTCGGGTCGCGGCCAGTTGACACCGGCCGAACGAAGGTCGTTGGAACCTCCGCGCGCCTCAAACTGAGATTCTCCCGACTCGTTCCCGAAGGTCCCAACTTTTTTGAAGGATGTAGCGTCCCCGGGTTAAATTGCCCTGTCGGCGCGCCACAAAGCTAGGCGTCCGACAGCCTAGCGCTGGTTTGGATAGATCGTGAACGGCTACGTTAAACGTCGGTCATTTGTTCCCGCCCCGGCGTCGGCGCTGCCCAACTGTGACGTTTTTTCACTGGTCTGCGGGTGGCCTCGGGTCTAAAATCTAACGCCTTTCTTTCCCGCCGGTAGAGAGGCAAAGTCATGGTTGTGGTTTATAACTACCTCACGATGGATCCGAATAGGCGCGTCCTGACGCTGGCGCCGTTTAAGCGGACCAGGCACGCCATTCAAAAGATCGGCGGCGAGCCTCTTATGGAAACGGCCGAAAAGGTTGCTCCGACAAATATCGACCCGGCCGGCTGTTACGTTCCGCCAGTAAAAACGGAAAAATCGAACAGGTTATTTGGCTACCCCTCGCCGAAAAGATCCTGAAGCAGGTCTGGAGAGATGACGCATAGGCTCTCCCGACGGATGCGCCCCGGCCGACTTCGCTCTGGCGGGAAAAGAAGACCGGGGCGCCGCGAGACCTTGAGGGGATCATGGTCCCGCACTACCAAACTGGAAATTATTTCTACGGAGCGACCCGACCGTTTTTGTCGGGTCGGGTCGCTGGCTGGCACTGGAACGGGCGGGTTGAGCGCCAGCCTTGCCAAGAGAGAACTTCATGGCATCGCTGCAACGCTGGGTAGTGGGAAAGGTTCCGCACCAAACGAGGCGACGCACTGCCAAAAGAAACGCCCGCTACGCGGCACATAAGCGGGCAAGTCAGGTCACACAGAACCTGCATGTAGTACACAACCAAAATGTGCAAAAATTGGCGGCGCTCGCGAAAAAGAAAAACCCAGCGTTGTCGGAGCGCTGGGCCGAAGTGGTTGCCTGCGGTGCCTCATTGCGCCGCGCAGAAAAGTATCATGTCTTGGCGTGACCTGCGTGTGAAATTTTGAACTGACAATTCCTAGTTGCGCCCTTTGATCGTCCCTCTGGGCAAAGCCCGTTTGCGCTGGGGCGGCTCGCCACAAAAATTTCAATGAATTTTCTTAATGTTATCCGATTGGCGCGTTAGAAACCGCGACCGTTGACGCGGCTGGCGCACAGATCGAAAGATATGGCACCGTTCGATCCTCCAGCACCGGTAACGCCAGTCGCGTCGGCTACCCCTGATTGTACATGTCCCTATCCAGCCCGGCTTATCCGTTCCTCGGTCGGGCTGGTTTTTTCGTGGACGGGGACGAATGTCGCTGTGATTGGCGACGCTCATTGTCTCGTGGTAGGTCCAGCGTAATTCAACCGTGATGCGCCCAAGCTAATCTTCCGTCTTCCCGGACTTGGAAGAGCGGCGCCTATGGAAAAACAAAAGGAAGATATCCTTGTCATAGCTGACGCCAAGGATTGGCGGTACACGCCCGCCCGGGGCGTCGTGGCCGACCTAGGAATCGAATGGGATGCCGTCGATATCCGAGAGGATCCGCGCGGCGGCGTGCAGCTCTATGGCGCCAGTAGCGTGCCAGAGGCCCTGCTATCCGCGAAGGAGGGCCTGAGAGCGATCTGGAAGCAGCGGCCGATCGTCAAACTGATGCGGGAGAGGAATGCCGAGATATTCCGTTCTCACCTGGCAGGGACGAGTTTCCAAGAGGTGGGCCGTCCTTTTGGCCTAGCGCTGGCCTCAGCTCGTGTCGCCTTCCGACGCGTCTGCCAGCGTGCAAAACGCTACTCAGAGGGGATCGCGCTGGGCTGGTATCGGGATATCGGCGAAATGGCCGAGCGGCTGTGCTTGAGCGCCGAGGAGGCCGACGCCGCACTCCGGCTCGCCGACATCTACTACAGCGGCCTGGCGCGCGATCAAGATGCGCCTTCTCGTATGCTACAGGCCAGGCGGATTATGGAGAGTTATCGGGCGAAACCTTAACGGTGCGCGAGGAACGACGGCTATGGTGGTGCGCTCGCTCCGGGCTGGGATAGTTACGCAGACTTCTCCTCTGCTTGCGCGGCAGGGTTCAGATATAGCACGGCACCCTCCTGCTTCTGCCCCGGAAAACTGAATGTAAATTCGGGGGCGTTAGGATTGGGGCGCTTGACCTTCTTGGCCTTAGTGCTCTTTTCCGGCTCGAAGAACTCACGGGAGACATGTCCTAGTGAAGGTAACAAGGGACGCTTACCTTTGAACCACTCGGCAATCGAGACGATCTGAAGCCTTGGCAGGTGGCCATGAGCTGTGTCCACGAAGCCAAAGGAGGCAGCCTCTGACGCCATTTCGCGCGTAGGTGGATACAGACAGATAAATAGTCCCATTTCAGCCTGATCACGGCCAATCACGGCTTTGAACTCGCGGACATCCTTGGCGCCAACATTCTGACCGCCCTTTACCGAGGTCAAGATCTTGCCCCAGCCGCGAGGGCCATTCATGAAGTACATCTGGCCGTCAATGCCGCGATCCGGTCCCTTCTTAATTTCTTTCAGCGCTTGAACGCCGACGAGATAGTTAGCCCACCACTGAAATTGAAATTTGTCGTCTTTGGCAAGACGTTGCGCGCTTTCGAAGTCTTCGGGGATACCCCCAACTTGATACTCAACATCAGGGCTTTGCTGCCGGATGCGTCCTTCGATAACCTTGATCGCGTGGAACGCAATGTCGATGCCGATCCATTGGCGACCATTTACTTGGGCAGATGCAACGGTGGTGCCGCACCCACAAAAGGGGTCGAGCACGATCTCACCTGGATTAGACGAAGATTTGATGATCCGATCCAACAGCGCTCGTGGCTTCTGGGTCGGATATCCAAGTCGTTCGGCCATCAGGTTGTGGAGGGGGCGGATATCAGACCATATGTCTTGTAGAGGAACGCCCGGCAGATCCTCGGGATACTGCTTCAAGCGCGGCATCCCGCCCTCTTTTTTTGGCCAGTGAACCCGGCCTGCCGCGTCTAATTCCTCAAGTTTAGCGGGGGGATAGGCCCAGTGCCTTCCTTTTGCTGTCACATCGAGGCCGCGCCAAGGATTTCCGGTTTCTCCATTCCTAGTTCCGGCACCTGTGAGGTCCGATCGCTTCCATTTCCGGCCTCTGTCATCGGTCTGATCAAAGAAACGGTCCAAGTACTCCTGATCATACGGCAGATATTGATGATTCCACTGGAAATCTGGAGATTTGGCATAGAACAAGATGACGTCATGGATCGGCCCGTATCGACGCGCACTGCTGTGCGCACTGGTCCTCTTCCACACAACCTCGTTGAGAAAACGTGTTGGGCCGAAAACAGTATCCATGATGATTTTAAGGTAATGGCTGGCTGTCGGATCACAATGCAGATACAAAGAGCCGGTTGACTTCAGGACACGTCGAAGTTCGTTCAGCCGCTGCGCCATCATGACTAGATAGGCCATCATGTCGCTCTCGCCTAGTGCGGAGTGCAGGGCGTGAATGATTGTCGCTACGGAGCCGCCAGAGCGCATTATCTCATCAAGTGCCCATTGCGCTTCGCTTCCCCAAGTCCATGTATCTCGGAACGCTTCTACCTGCGCCCCGGCCGCTTCATCTGCTGGCGTTTTGAACAGGACGTTATAGTTTGCATTGCTGTTAAATGGCGGATCTAGGTAGACCAGATCAACGCTCTCGGTCTTTATTTCTTCTCGCAGAATGGTGAGGTTGTCACCAAACCAAAGCTGATTCATCGAACGCTCCCGTCGAGCACAACCCAAGAAGAGTGCTGGATTGAATCTTAATGGGGCGTGATGAAGCGTAATGAATGCAGAGTAAACAGGTATTTCTAATCCAAAAAACGGGGCTCAGGACGGAAGAAGGTCAGGCCCGGCGGCGACTATGGACTATCACGGTTCTACATGCGTTTTTTAAGATAACCGCCGGCCATGGTTGCAAAGATCCCCCCAGTAAGCAGGTTTTGGATGCGAGCGACCACATCCGTGGTTAGCCAATGCCAACTGTCTGGGGTAACGGAGTGCCAAAACCACACACCGGCAAATACAAGAAAAACGACGGCCAAAATCCATAAGCCGCAAATTGCTATGCGTTCGAAATGGTCGCGAAATCTTTCGGTGCGGTCATGTTCGTTATTGGCAGATATCGCAGCTATCTCTTCTTGGGTAAAATTCTTACCGAGAAGCTTCGCTTCCTTTAGACCAGTATCACTTGCTGGAACGATAGCTGCGGGAAAGAGATCTCCTCGCGAGAGGCCGGGGACGCGCTTTAACTCGTCCCCGGCCTCTTTGTGTTGAGAGTCGTCGGCATTGTCTGTCAATCGGGCGTGCTGCCAGTCTCAGCAGCCTTTCTACGGTAATGGTCTTCGATGACGTCATTGGAGATGACCAACCCGAACTCATTCGGGCGATATGTCAATTGCCAGGGAGTATTCTCAGCATGAGTCATTCGAGACAGCTCCGGCCCGGATAGGGAGCCGTAAATTTTGTAGACTTGATCGACGATGCTACTTTCTTGTTTGTCCAATTCTTCAGCAGGCGCCGAGAGTGGACCAACGACAGGCTGACTTCTGAATTGACGGATAGCGTTATATAACCTTGGGATAACCGGGCCATATTGCCATGCTTGAATATCGTCCTTTATCAAAGGACGGCCGTACAAGCCCAACATCCAACCGTGCGCTATATAAACAAGTTTCAACAACTGCATGGGCGTGATGGCGTCGCCCTGTTCCCCCGCTAAAGCGAGGAAACGGTTGGCGACAATCTTGCTGTCGTGCATCGGATCCTCCTTTCTACGAATCGAACGCGCTTCAGATACGAGATAATGTTGACATTACCGTATTTCTATGCCGTGACAATTTTTTAATACCCCCTCTCAATCAGCTAACCCTTACCGCCATCCTTCCACGCTATCCATTGCCCTGCCCCGCGTTGCGTATCAGGGGGAGAAGGCCCGGCTTCGTGGAGCTGCCGGGCCTTCGCTTTTAGGTCAGATCTACATCACCAGGCGCTCGTAACCTGAATGGCATAGCGCCACCTCGACAGCGTGGGAGCTGTCAGAACAGTACCATTCGACGCGTTTGCGATGAGGAACGGCACGTTTGTGCCCGAGGCAAATTTGGCGTTGTAGTTGTCGATGCCCAGGCTGAGCGGAGAATACCAAGGGCCTGCCGACGACATGCCGATGTTTTTGACGACATCGCCCACATTGTATCCACCCTCGGCGACCGCACAGACGAGGCTGAGAGTGCCGATGAGACCGACGGACGTGCCAATGTTGTGTGCCTTTGAAACTGCTGTGCCGGCACTCGGGAAAGACCCCGTGTCAACGTAGCGATAGGCACGTCGGTAGGCATAGGCCACCGTGCTGGTTACTGCACTGCCGGTAGTCACAGCCTCGCCAACAAAGACGGCATTGACGGGGTTCGCGACCGAACCATTGCCGAGATACATCTGCATCCCAACGATATCGAAGGTATACTGCCCGTTTGTCGTCGAGATCGTGCCGCCGTACTGGTAGATCGGAGCGAGGTTCGTAGAAAATGGAGACAGTGCACCCGCACTGATCGTCACGCCGAGAAAAACGGTCGATGACGGCGCGAGGCCGCTCCAAGTCAGATTGCTGGTGGCCTGACCGATGACATTAATCTGTCCCGCCAGTCCAAAACCGCCCGCAGCCGTGACAACAAGTGCCGCAGTACCAGTCGAAATGTTCTGGCTGGTCAGGCTTAGACTGCCCGACGAGGTTGGCAGAAAGTTCGGCAAGCCGTTGGTTGCAGGGCCGATGAGAACTGTTTGACGAACCGGAACGCTGTTGGCATTCACATTCGTCAGCTGACTCCCATCCAAAGCCGGGAGCTGCGCCGAGCCGTTGAGCTGCACCACGTTGTTGGCGGCGGTGCCAACGTTCTTCGTGGAGGCCGTGCCGAGGCCAGTAACGGAGGTGTTTGGAATGTTCGCGGTATGATTGGTCAACCACGTTCCACCAACTACATCCCACTCTGTGCCGCCCCGATTCAGCAGGGTAACATTCTCGCCAGGGGCCAGAGTTAATGACGTATTGCCAGTGCCGCTGAGACCAGCAGGAGGGCAATAGAGGAAGTCCGTGCCCTGCCTGACAATCGAGCACGCCGCCGTGCCGTGATTGAACACGTGGATAGCTGGCCCCGCAACGCTCGCGCCCCACCCGCCACCGAGAGGCAACGTGATATTAAACGGTGTTAGCCCAGCCGCCTGAATAGCTTTGCCGTGGTCGGCCGCCGTGAGAGTGGTGTTGGTGCCGACAAAAAGAAAGCCAGCGTAGTTGCCGATGACCGACTTGGCGAAGGCGGTGGTGGCAAGGCTGGTGTCGTTGTCGTTTGTGGCAGGCGTCGGGGCCGTGGGGTTGCCAGTGAAGGCGGGCGAGGCAACCGGCGCGATGACACTCGGAAATATCGACTGAAAAAAGTCTCCTACAAACTTGGTGTTTGCAGCAGACGCGTCATAACTAAAACTGGGCTGATCAGCAACCGTAACAACCGCGCCGGTGAAATTCTGGTTTCCTGTCCACGACTGGTTCGCATTAATCCGCGCAACACTGCTCCAAAGCGTGCCGCTGCTTTTCAGCAGTGCGCCAGAGCCGTCGAATACAGCCACTTCATTGTCATTGGCTGCAACCGGTGCACCTATGGCGCCCGCAGCAGCACGCCACGTTGTGCCCGTGGTCTTCGACAGCACGCTTTCGCTGAATCCAGACACAGCCGAAGCAGGGAAACACTGCAAGAAAGCAGCATTCACCTGCGTGGCGCTTGCTAGTGTATTGGGGACGAAATTCGTTACAACGCCGGTCATGGGCGCTCCTATGAAAAAGCCCCGCCGAAGCGGGGCTGTGTTGGGATTGGAGGGGGTGAGCAGCGCTAGATATCCATCAGACCGACGGACTTACCCCGGTTCAGCTTTGTCTCTCCAAACACCGGAGAGTTGTTCGTTTTCATATCCACGGGCTGGTCTTTGCTGTGGACGTGAATATCGACCTTGCCGTTAGCGCCATTCTTGCCGGCAGCGGCGGCGTCGGCCTTAGCTTTAGACTTGTAGGTATCTGGCCGATTGGCGACATCGCGATTACCGATATCTTTGGGCAGCCCCTTCAGGAACCCATAGCGCTGCCATTTCGCTTTAGCGCGGTCGGCCGGCATCTCGTAGTGATCAACCAGGGCCGCCGTCTTCTCCTCCGCCGTGGAATTCGGATCTGTCAGGATCTTCCACGACTTTGGGTACTTCCGCTTCATTTCGTCGAGCCCGGCTTTCGTCTGGTCGGCGACGGACATTTGAAAAGGGAACAGTCCGTATTTGTCCTTGATCGCTCTGGCGCGGTCGCCATGCCACTGGACGATGCCTTGAGCCCGGCCGCCGTCTCCGGTTCGGTTGGCTGGGTCCGCCAGAGACTCGCCAGACGTGTTCGCGACCCAAGCCAGCGCAGCTTCGTGGCTCAGCCCTTCGGCACGGGCTGCCGCATAGGCTTCGCGCTGGTTCTTTGCCAGGTTGCCGCGCGCTGCCAGTGTCTTAACTCCGGCCGCGTGCACACTGCCACCACTGCCACCGCCACCCATGCGAATTCCACCCTCGCCGGGGTGGTACGCAGCCTTCGTCAGGCCACCACCGGCACTTTCACCACCACCCTGTAGCGTGGAAGCGAAGTCCGTCATGCCCTTCAGCACGCCGGCTGCTATGGTTGCCACAGCCATGCTGTTGGCTGCTCCAGCAATGCCAGCAGCAGCCATGCGGCTGCCAGGATTATACGCCGACTTATGCAGCAGCCCATCGTCGTAGCGGGAGCCTTTTAGGACATCGTCGCCGTTGTTCTGGACATTAGGCGACTGTGTGCCCTGGCCAGCTTGCGGATCTCGCGAGGCACCGGTACCACCGCTGCCCACAGGCGGACCAATTGGACGGTCCTGCACCTTTTCCTTGCCGAGTAGCCCGTCAATGAAGTGCTTGCCGGCGTTGTGAATGCTATCGGCGGCACCGTCCAGCGTGGTCTTGATGCTGTTCAGCTCTTCGAAGAACGCCTTAACGGCCTCCAAGGCCGTATTGATCGCGACGCCGTCTGCCTTCCAGTCATGATCGCGTAGGGCCTTACCAACGTCGTCGAAGAAACGCTTTACATCGTCGTTGTGCTCGTTGCCGAACGAGTTGATGGCTTCCGCCAAGGCGGTGATGTAAGGCGCCAAAGTGCCGCCTGTGGCATTCGTCAGGCGCTCGATGCTGAGCGATATCTTGCTTGTGGCGTCCAAGAACTTCTCAGCGTTCTTTTCGTCCTGGGCCGATTGCCCGCCGATCGAAGCGCGTGCTGCTGTGCGGCGCTGGTTTAGGTCGGCAAGGCCTTGGGCGCCAAAGGGAGAGTACTCCTCGGTGCCGAAGATCAAACGCGAGAGGGTGCGCCGCTCTTCAGCGGTCTTCTGTCGATTCAGAATCGAAAGGCCACGTTCCGTATAGTCGTTGGCATCCTTAGCGCCCTTCAGCTCATTCGCGATCGATTGCCCACCGCCACGAAGGTTCGCAATCTCGGCGTAATTACCTTGGCCGCGTTTGAGGCCGGCATAGTTCTGAGCGCCGAAGACCAGGCCGCCCCGAACAACCGATTCATCGATCCCGAGGCCAGCGGCGACGGCCTTCAGCTCCTTCAGCTTCTGGCCAGCAATGCCGGTCTCTTGCGTGAATTTACGAATGTCGACCGTGTTTTTTGCGAAACTCTGGACGCTTGCGCCCAGGGTCGCCATGGCGCTCGCGGCGGAAAGAGCGCCTATCGACAGACCTCCGAGTCCGAGGCCGCTTGCAAGGCCATTTCCAGCCGAGCGAATAGCGCCGGTAGCGGCCTCTATTTGTTTGCGGAGCCCCACAAAGTGCTTCTCGACTGCGGCCAGGCCGGGGGTGGCCTTGAAATCACGCAGGCGCCGCTGCAAATCCTGCAACGGCTTGCTAAATTTGTCGCTGACGGATGCCGGCAAAATGAGTTCTTCGGCCATCACCGCCTCCCGAAGGTCTTGCGAATTGCAGCGTCCCATCCATGGTTGCCAGCTGCGCCGCCACATTCGGCCTTCACTGTCGCGGCCGCGCGCTCCCAACTGGCGGCGATCTTCGGGTCGACACGGATGCCAACCGGCTTGCGCTTGCCAAAGGCCAAGGCGAACGCAGCGTCCCAACCATGGCTACGGTCACGGCGTGCCGCTTTGATCGCCGCGCGGTGCCGCCTGGGCAGGCCCGACATGTTCGGAGCATCACCCACAGAGCTGGCCAGTGAATCGGCATAGCCAAGCTTCACGGCCTCTTCAGCGCTCATCAGCCTGTCTTCGTCCATAAGCGAGCGCACTGCGGCAACCGACTGACCGGAACGACTCGAATAGATGCGAGCGTACTGATCGCTCATCCGCTTCAGGTCGCCGGCCGCTGTGGCCAAGTCGTCGCTGCTGCCCTGCGCCGTGGTATACGGTTGATGGATCAGCATGTACGCGTTTTCTGCGATCTCGATACGATCGCAGGCCATCGCAATCAGCGAAGCCGCGCTTGCGGCAATGCCCTCGATCCGGGCGGTGATTTTGGCGCGAGAGTTCCGAAGCATGGTGTAGATTGCCATCGCTTCGAGCACATCACCGCCCGGGCTATTGATGCGCAGCAAAAAGGCGCTGGGATCTCTCAGCGCCTTAAGGTTCGCGTCGAACTGCTTGGCCGTTAAACCCTGGCCGGTTTCGGGATCGGTACCAATCCCCTCAAAAAGGCAAAGTTCCGGGGTCATGCTGCGTCCCTCACGGGAATAAGTTCGACCACTACGGGGCGCTCATTCGCGGGCTTGGAGGCGCGGGCGTCCGGCAGCACGATCTTGTCGAATCCGACGGCGTGCACAGCGGTCTCGGCAGCGCGAAACTCGCGGCGGGTGAAGCGACCGCGATGTACTCGGCTTGCTCCACCACCGTGGCGCGGGAAACTTCCGGTGCCGTCCGGCTGCTGGCTCACGGTCTTCTGGTATTCTTCGCCGAGTGGATCCGACGAGCCAGGGCGCAACCAAAGGTCAAGAACCTTCTCGCTCAAAATCTCAGGCGGCACCGCTGGAACACTACGCAGATCGCCGGAGTCCACGATGCGCGCCACATTGGCAGGCAGGTCCTGATTAGCAGCTCGCACCACACCGTCGACCTCGGCAATACGTCGAATGGCATCGCGGACAGCCTGGGCGGCACGACCGTATTCGTCGATCAGCCCCGGCAACTCGGCTGCCTTGGCCTTGGCAGCCTTGTGCTTCGTCTTCCTGGCGTCCTCCGCTTCGGCCTCAACGGCTGCGGCGTGTCTGGTACGCAAGGCCGCGATAGCGTCTTCAGCACCTTCGACAAAGTCGCGAGTCTCGGCCAATTCTGCACGGAAACGACGACGGTCGGATTCATCGGCGAGGGCCATTTCTGGCCGCTGCGACTCCAGTTCGGCCAGACGAGCGCAGGCCGTGGCAGTTTCGTTTCCGGCTTGGGCGAGCAGTTCGGCGAGCTTGGTGGAGTCCGGGGCCTTCTTGCCTTTGAATGCATTCGAAATAACGTTCAAAATACTCACTGTTGGGCCTCCAGCTTCTTGGTTAGCTCGGCCAGTTCGCCGACACCCTCGATAATCGTTCGGCACACGGCCAGGATCTGTTTGCGCTGCTTGGGAGGCGCCTCGGCGTATTCGACGATAGCTGCGGCGGCGATGCCCCATGTCAGGGCCTCGACTGGTGATGGTTCAGTCATTGAATTCTCCGGCGCCGACGGCGGCGCGAGCGGGTGGGAATGGTTGATGTGCGAATGGCAATTGCCAGGGCATTGAAGGCGTTGCCGTCGACAATCGCGATGCGGCGGATCTTCGACCTGGGCATCTCGACTTCGGGGAGAAATGACTCCTCCGCGATATTGCCGTTGGGCTCCCGAAACCGGATCAGGGCGGCAGGGCTGACCGTGTCTAGCCCAAGCTCGAACAGATCTTGCGGGGCAGCCAGGAAGCGTTCCAGGGCCTGGAGCAATGTCTCACCGGTGTGGCTGGCCAGGCGCAAATATTCGGCACTTGGGAGTGCGGGTGACGGGCCGATCATGGCGCTGACAAGTAGGAGCGCGACGTGCTCGACCGTGGCAGGTTCGGGCACGCCGGGCGTGTTTGGCATGAGGCCGACAGCGCGAAGGCGATCGACATAATATCGCCCGCGAGGGGCGATCAGATTTAGGTGGCGGTCAAGCAGCGCTGCCACCTGCCGGATGGCGGCGGGCATGATGTTTTCCTTTCGTGATGGCTGAAAAGTATGGGCGCAAATAAAAAACCGCCCAGGTTTCCCTGAGCGGCGAAGTCTTGCGAAGGAGAGCCCGTGAAGACGAAAATCGTGCTCTACCTATAATGCGCCCGAGGCCAGACTTGGCAGACTCCTACGCTGCCTGCTTTTCTGGGGCCGTTGTTTCGGCCCAAAACTCTATAAGTCCTTCAACGGCGTGCTTGATGAGATCGGCCCCGCGCTTGGTTGCGCGGCTATAGGTCACCTTCGGAGCCTCTCCGATTTCCGTCGCGGTTTGCCTTTGCAGGATAGCCCTCACAAGTACGTCGAGGGACTCCTCGCCAATTCGATTGCGCAACCTGTGCATGGTCCGCAAGGCATAAGCCCGATGCAGAGCAAGGGGTGTCTGGACGTTGGGTCCGCCTCTATTGCCGGTACGATGCATCTGGCGTGTCCACGCAATCTGGGGGTCGTCCTCGCCTTTCATCTTATCAGGCGTTGGGTCAACGGGTTCCGGGCGACGCGATCCTTTGGTGCGATCAACGCCTTCTTTCATGGTGTGCCAGCTCGTGAACTGGTTGCCATCTTCGTCTTCCATCCGAACGCCGATCGCGAGAATACGACCGCTCCTGGCGCCGGATTTCGCTCTCGCGCGGTTGAATTCGAAGCCGTGGGTTGCGCGTGCGGTCAGCCATTCCGGCGTGGGGCCATAGGTCGGCTCCCTATCGACATTAAATCCGTCGGGCCGTACGAACCGCCCACTGTCGCTGATCTCGAAGAAGTCTTCGGTGATCGCGCCATAGGCAGGGGAAGGAATGGCGCTGGCGTCCGCCACGGCGCGCTCCAGTATGCCCTCCAGCCATTCAATGGCATCGACAGCATAGGGGCCAAGCTCGCCCGTCTTCGCCCTCGTCAGAAGCGGGAATTGGTGCGTGGCCTTGCCGGACAGGTAATCGAAGTCAAAGTCTACATCCCCGATCTCCGCAAATGCGGCTCGGTGCCATTCATTGGCAGGGCGTGGGCCAGGAGGCGCCGAGCCCTCATCGATAAATGGCCGGCATGCCTCCGTCTGGAGCCACAGGCGCTTATATTCGGAGCTTGGTCCCTCAGAGGGAAAGTTATCATTGGCTGCTACAGGAATAGAAAGTCGAGCCGTCTTCGGCATGCAAAAACCCTCGCAGAAAATTCCCTGCCGGTTATCCGGTCAGGGTCGGCTTCGTCGTTTTCATGGGAGCTCTTGCTACTAGATTTAGTATGACTCTAGGTGAATAGAGTCAACATTTAGCGTATTAAATATCAGCAACCAACTTGACGCGACCGTGAAGCTCAAGCTTCAGATCTAGGCGTTCAAGGGGACGGCAAGGGAAGGTACACATTCTCAAGCCGGTCAAACTGTAAAAAAGATTATCTTGTTAATTATGATTAGATGAGCACCGATTACCAATTAACATTGATAAGTGTATCCAGTGGACGTACGCCCTGAAGAGGTTGACACCATCAATATCAGGTATAATGTTGCCTTCAATTCCAGCATCACGTTGGAACGATGGAAGTCGGGGACTTTATTCGCCAGATCATTGCCATAGCGCAGAGGCAGGCGTGGATTTTCGACCTTGATGACCTAACGATAATCGAGATTTGAGGGAGGCCTTCGGTCTCCCTTTTTTCGTTGATTCAGGCGAGTGATACGATTTCTCTCAGTCGTTCTCAGAGAGCCACTTCGCAATCACCGTGATACTCTGCCGCCCTATGCCGGGTACGATCGTCAGATCCAGTACTGCCACTTCGACAGGTGCAGGCTCCCACCCATCCGGTCGCGAGCCTTCGACCGGATGCAGATAGCGCCAGAGATGGTGCAGAACGCGCTTTGCGTGCGCTTCGTTGGAAAAATAGCTCGATAGATTCTGCAATTTAGGGGCACCACAAAGCAAGACATCACTTAGAAGTCACCGATGTCTTCGAATTCTATGGCCAGATACTTCGCTGCATAGTCTCAAGAAGACGATATTCCATAAGGTAAGTCCAGAAAATTCTAGTTATTTAATATTAAGAGGTATATTTATACTTCCAGAAAAGCCAGGCCTGACAATGCTAGTATTGATCCGTTTGTCCGACCGCTGCTCCACCCGACCGTGCGGCTCGGCCACTCCGTACCTGAATTTCTATGATCAGACCAAGCGCGGCAAACGCCGCGTCCATCTGCTCAAGCTTTGAGGCATGATCAAGCCGGAATAGACGGTCAACTGACTCGCGATGCCAGCCAAGCCGGCGAGCTAGCTCGGCACGGGTGATGCCGGCAGCACGTAATGCGCTGTACAGTTGCACCTTGAGTTGCGTCCCTAGGTAAGGTCGAACCATGACATTACGGGGAGCCTCACGGTCACCGGACGGGATGTCCTCTCCATCGGCTATGCGCGACGCTAGGGCTTCCTCGATCGCATCCCGGGCGTGCCGGGCTGCGTCCGCTCTGTCGTTTCCGAAGGTCACGACCTCAGGCAGCGTCGGACATGTGACAAGCAATGTGCCGTTGTCATCCGGCGTGAGTTCAATTCTATATTGCATCAGCGACGGCCCTGGATGCGTTCCAGCGATTCCATTCTCGCATGTTTCGGCGGCCGCGTGTTCCACACAAGTGTGGAGTGCTCCCGGTGGACCTGGGAGGAGCAGAAGGGTTGCCGCCACCCTCCCGGCGCCAGGGGCTTCCGCTATGCCCTACGCTGCCTTTGGCAGATACCGGCCCCTGGTCTCTTCCCCATTGTTCTTTTCGAGGTCGTCCGCGTAGACGTTCGGACCGTTCTTGCGGAGTCGGGCCAGCATCGCCGCACGTTCGCGCGGAGGGTTTGGGGAGCGCTCGATAATCCCCTCGCGGACATGCACGAGGTAAGCCCGGCGGCACGCCTCCAGATCGTGCTGCCCCTTCGGCGCGCCAGGCAGCACACCTTCGGCAATTAACTGTGAGACCCAGCGGCTCGACACATCGAGGTCGAGAGCGATTTCGGTAATGGTTGCCATTTCGAATCCTTTTATGGCTGTGCTTCCGCCGATCGGAGAACCCCGGCCGCCAGTGCGAAAATGATGATGAATTGTGCGCAGATTGCGCGTGGTGTTTGCAGGGGGATTGCACGCCCAAGTGCCCGTAATTACTGGCTCCGGGGCACGATGATGATGAAGTAAGACCTTTTTGAATCTGTTAGTTAGACACAGATCGAGCTTGCGCGGGACCTACATGGCTATATCCACAGAGGTACCTTGGGTTTTTTTGGCAGGCCGACTACCAGCCGCTGCGTTATCTGCGAATGGCCGTCTTCATCGCGTCCAGCATCGCCTTCGGCCCCCTCTGCATCATCTCGCGTGTGATTGTCTCGCGGAAAACCTGCACAAATGGAACGTCCATCTTCACTGGTGTCGTACGCTTCAAGACATACATCAACTTGAGCTTCTTCTTCCTGCCTCTGCCGGTGACGACATAGAGGGCGTCACCACGCCGGAACTTGCGCTTCAGGTTTACTGGCCGCTGAGATGACACCACGCCATGCCGGCCTCGCTTCGCCCCGATTGGGATAGCCAAGCTGCCCTGGCCCTGCCGCGTGCCGCCGAAAGCATGAAGGCGGAGATGTCCACGGCCATCGGAGCGGGCATCGTTGATCTCGATCGAGAGATCCATCTTTGTGCTCTTGCGAACGCCGAGAGCCCAGCCAATGAAGCTCGGGTTCTTTGCTTCAACCTTAGTGGGCCACATGCTGACCAACTCAGCCCTGGTGGCGAAAGCGCTTTCGTTGAGCGCCTTGGACAACGCGAACGGTAGCTGCTTGGCCGCGACACCCAGCCGATCGGCCATTCGCTGAAAGCTGGTGAAGTCGAACGATAGAAACTCATTCGACATGGGCAGTATCCTCTTCCTTCTCCAAGCCGAACACGGCCGGTGCGATGATCGGGACGATTGAGCCGTCCGCCTGATTGGAAAGGGCGACGAATTTCGCGCCGCCTGGCGTCACGAGAATGCCGATAACATCGACCTCATCGCCGCTACCAGGGAGGTGAGCCGAGAAGGGGCCGAAGGCGAAACTTGTGGTGGGGTTCATGTTGGTGTCCTGAATGAATGGAGACGCGCCGGGATGGCGCGGGGTGGGTTGGTTAGGACGCGGCGCCATATTCGACGGCGCCGCGCGCATCGACACGTGCGAGTAGCGGCTTGTTCAGCCAGTCATCTGTACTAGTTAGCTGACCGAGGGTGAGCGCCCGGCAAAGCTGAGAAACCATTGAGGTTCCAATTCCCATCAGCGCTTCGTCGGTGGGATGGCACGGCGTGAACTCATGAATGTACTCGCCACCGTTCTCTCCCGTCAGTGAGAGGCGGTAGGTCATGATGTCGAACACACTGCCCATTGCGGCGACGTCGGTAATTTCAACAACGTTACTGCCGCGCGGCAGATTGTGCCCATGCTTGCCTATCTCGCTCACGTCAGACTTCGCCGGCTTGGCCCCGCCGTTTGCCTTGGCGCGAGCAACGGCCGCTTCCTTGGCATCCTGGTAGGCTTCCGGCAGGTCCTCGTGATACTTTTCCAGCGAGAGCCAATTGGCGAGGCTGGTCTGGTATTTTTTCTCCCGACCGATAGCGGCGTAGTGGTTTGTCCACGCCGTAGCTCGGGCAACCAACTCAGCATGCAACTCGCCGTCGGGGCGAAGTTTGTCGTACGCCGCCTTGGCCTTGTGGCGGTCTACCTTCTTGCCCCATGCTTGCCAGAGCTGCTCAAATCCGCTTTGCTCTTTCGGGTCCCGCGCACCCGGTGGAGGGGCGGCCAAGCCGGCGTTTGCCGGCGCAGCGCCAGACCCGGAAGCCGGGGCGTGGGTGCCTTCCCCTTCGGGGTTCCTACTTCCCGTAGGCCCGCTTGTAAGCGGGCTAGGTAAGTAGGATTCGTATTCCACGGGTAACACACTAGAGACCGTAGTGTGTTCCACGGGTACTACACTTGTGTATTCCACGGGTACTACACTAGCGCATTGCCCTTTAGTGTATTCCACGGGTACCACGCTATCCCATTTTGGAACGAATTCCGACGGCCTGGTACCTATGCCAGGGACACGAATGAAGTAACCCCACTCGACCAGTTCCTGCGTTGCCTTCATTACCGTCCGCGTGGACATCCCCATTTCCTGGGCGATGTAACGAACGCTGGCGCGAGCGTTCTTGTACTTTGCATAGTAGGTGTCCAGAACGCAGTACGCGACGCTGGTGTGACGATCCTCCTTCCTGCGGTCGAGCAACAATCGACCAATGAACTTCCAACGCGCAAGCAAGCCATCGTCGGTATCAGGCTTCGACATTGGCGGCCTCCGCATCAAGGCGGTCATATTCGGCCATCTCAATTTCGAGGTCGCGCTTGTGCCTCAAATAGCTTTCTTCAGTGAGATCCAGATTGGGAAGGAAGATAGGGCTGCCAGTGTCAGTTCGTCCTACTTGCGTGAGGGCGCCATGCTCGCGAAGGCGATTGAGAAACCGGCAGATGGAGCGGCGGGGCATGCCGTAGGCGCGAGCCATGGCCGTAGGCACCACAACAGCCGGCCCGCCTTTGAGCATCCAGAACTGCACGACCTCCATGAGGATGCGCGAGTATCGGCCCGACCTTGCATAAGGCGGTGGCCCCTCGACAGTGAAGTGCAGTGCCCGGTCAAGCAAAGGCTCGGGCACGTCTTCCAGACGGCTATAGGGCGGATTGAATTCGGGAGCCCGCATCATGCGGCCACCCGAACGGTAAGCGCTTGGTAGGCGGCAATAACGGCTTGTGTGAGCGCCCGGCGCATCGGGCCTTCGCGCATAGTTATGCAGTGACGCCCGGCCGCCCGCGGGCCGTCCTTAAGGACGACAAAGGATGAGCCATCCGAGCGCTCGCGCAGCACGGCGCGATAGATATAAATCTGGCCGTCGATGAGCGCCGTGAAGTTGGCGACGCCGCGACCGTAGTCGGGGAATCGATCGTTCTGCAGGCCATCGAACGGCTTGATATTCATGATTTCGATTTGCATCGAATTGACCTCTGGTGGTGCCGCACATAGCGGCATGACTGTGGTTGGAAGGTCCACGCCCGCGTACGGACACGGCTTCGCCGTTCCCTCCGAAGAAGGTTGGGCAGGCTTGGGATTGGAAGGGGGCCGCCCCGCACAAGTGTTCCACGGGTCGCACAAGGCGATTGGCGCAGGGCGGGTTAGCTAGGCTGCCATCTTGGTGGGGCCGGCAGCCTGTTCCTGCTCACCGATCCACCGAAGCAGCGTGGATTTGCGAGCAAGAATGGTTTCGCCGAGCCGGAAGGTGGGCAAACTTCCGGTGGCAACGGCGTGATAGACGGACCGCTTGGGCACGCCGATGAAAGCCGCAATGGCATCGGCGCCTTTCAGAACATCCGTTGCCAGACTTTCTTGCGGAAAATTCATGTTTCCTCACATTTATGTTGACGGGCCCTCAGAACGCGTTCATAAGGTTGTTGACATAGGGTGCTTGCTGGGCTTTTTGTAAGCGCAATCTGATAGCTAGCGCTAAAGCACGCTTTCTGTCAAGATTTATGTCGTTTATTTTCCTCCATTCCGCATGTTGCAAATAGTCCGCGTGTCGGCTAGCTGTTCTGCATGGCGACAATACGCAAAAGAGTGCTGTCCTCCGGCGATACCGCTTGGCAATGCGACTACCGCGACGCGGCCGGAAAACGCCGCTCTAAGCAGTTCTCTCTTAAGAAGGACGCCGACGCATGGCTCGTGAAGGCGCGGCATGAAGTGGGGCAGGGGCTCCACATCCCCGACAGCCAAGCCAGCACGATCGCCGAGGCGGCTAAGCTTTGGCTCGAAACGGTCGATGCAGCGGGCCGAGAGAGATCCACAGCGGCGCAGTATCGGCAACACATCGATCTTCACATCAAACCCTACATCGGTGCGACGTCGCTTCAGAAGCTGACTGTTGCGATGGTGCGGGCCTGGGAAGATCAGCTTCGCGCCGACGGCCGGTCGGTGGCGCTTATCCGCAAGGTTCGCACTTCGCTGGGCGCCATCCTGGCCGATGCAATGGATCGGGGCATCGCTACTCGCAATGTCGTGCGGGAGCGGGGCAGGGCTCGGCGCAGCGGCACCGACAAGCGAGCCGAAAAACGCGCCACCGGCAAGCTTCGCATCGGCGTTGATATTCCGAGCCGTGCCGAAATCAGGGCGCTGCTGGGTAAACTGGAAGGCCGCTGGCGCCCCATGATCATGACAGCAATCTTCGCCGGCCTGCGAGCTTCGGAACTGCGCGGCCTGCGTTGGAATGATATTGACCTCGAAGCTGCGAAGATCGAAGTTTCGCAGCGAGCCGATCGATATGACGATATCGGAGCGCCCAAGTCGGCCAGCGGCTGGCGTACCGTTCCCATTCCGTCGGCGCTGGTGGCCGAATTGGAAAAGTGGAAAGCGATTTGCCCCAAAGGGGAGCTGGGGCTCGCGTTTCCGAATGGCGCCGGCAACGTCGAGTCGCTTGCCAACATCCGCAACAGGGGCCTTGTGCCTGCCTGGGAAGCTGCCGGTATTGTCGAAGGCACTGGCAAGGTCGATGAGGACGGCAAACCTGTCGTTGCGGCCAAGTATCAAGGCATGCACGCGCTGCGCCATTTCTATGCGAGTTGGTGCATCAACCGGAAGGCCGACGGCGGGCTTGAGCTGCCGCCGAAGACTGTTCAAAGCCGCATGGGGCACTCCTCCATTACCGTTACCCTGGACACGTACGGGCATCTTTTTCCCTCCGATGACGACGGCCGAGAAATGGCCGATGCGGCATCAGCTTTGATGGCTTGACGCAACACGGTTGCAACATCAGGTCAGAAAGACTAGATGAATCAACAAGCGAAAGAAGTATCATAATCCGCGTGTCGGGGGTTCAAGTCCCTCTCCCGCTACCATCGAATTCACCGACAGATCGCTCAAGAGCGGCGCAAGGTGGCCAGTCACTTCAAAGACATATGGCTCGTGCGCCTGCCTTGGGCGGATGGTTACGGCTTCGACGAATACCCGGAAGAGATTGCGCAGATCGGCGGGGATATCGCCGAAGCCTCCGCTCAAGATCACGTGCAGCATTTCCAGATTTTGATGGAAGGCCTTCACTGCCGTGGGGTGAAGCTCGATCACGTTCGTCTCGTTGGCGGCTGTCGCCAGCTCCGCAGCATAGCGGTCCCGGTCGGCGCGCAATGGCGCCAGACGCTCAGCGGCCTCGCCAGCGTCAAGAATTCCCGCTCCGATCATATCGACAATTCGGCTGATCCCGGCTTTAGCGTCCGCCAGTCCCTTCTCCAGTTTCGCACGCCCGCGCCGTGACGCGGCCTCAAGCGCTCGCCTCTCTTCTCGATAGGCGGCGACATAGGCCGCCAGCAGCTCGGGCGTTTTCAATTGTGCCCGCAGGTGGTCGACGACGGCGGCTTCGATGCGCTCGACATAGTAGCGCGATTGGTTGTTGCAGGTTCGAGCCTCCTTATGGTTCGAACAGATGATGCGCTGGCCGCCGCGGTCGGGGCCTTGAATGACCATGCTGCCGCCGCAGGCACCGCAGCGCATCAGACCGGACAGGAGCCTTTTCCCCGGTCGGCCGCCGCGAGAGTTCGGCCCACGCGCCAGAGCCTGCTTTCGGGCGGCTGCCTCGCCGGCATCATCTTCCCGTACAATCCGCAAATGCGGCATGTCGACCGTCTGCCATTCGTTTTCAGGGTTCGGCCTCGACACCCTCTTGCCGGTATCGGGGTCGCGAACCATGCGCACGCGGTTCCAGACAAGCCGGCCGCTGTAGAGAGGGTTTTGCAGCAGCCCGTTCCCGCGCTTGGCATTCCCGTTGATCGTTGACGCCGCCCAGCGGCCACCTCGAGGTGCAGTCACGCCATCCTGGTTCAGGCCAATGGCAATGGTGCGCGGGCTGGATCCCGCCCGATACTCGGTAAAGATCCGGCGCACGACGGCGGCCTCTTCCTCCACGATTTCCATCTCGCCAGGCTTGCCGGGAATAGGCCGGTAGCCATAGGCACGGCCGCCGGCATGCCTTTTGTCTCGGATGACGCCAGCCAGGCCCCGGCGCACCTTGTTGGCGAGGTCAGCTAGATAAAGGCTGCCGAGCATGCCGCGCACGCCGATCTGGACCTGATCAACCTTGCCCTCGTGAACGGCGAGGATTTCAACGCCACGGAAAGACAGGCGCTTGTAGAGGCCAGCAAGGTCTTCCTGATCGCGGGAGAGGCGGTCCAGGGCCTCGACGATGATGGTGGTGAAGCTGCCGGTCTTCGACGCGTCGATCAGGCTGAGGAGCCCGTCACGCCCGAATACAGAGGCGCCAGAACGGGCGCGATCGTGAAAGGTGGAAACGACATTGATACCGTTTCGATCGGCGTAGGAGCGGCAAAGCGCGATTTGATCCTCGACGCTGCGATCGTTCTGCAGGTCAGTCGAGTATCTGGCGTAGATCGCCCCGCGCTTGGTGTTCATTGCCGCTTCCCGATGTGTTTGTGACGAGACGGGCGTGATCGATGCGCGCCTGACGCCGTGCCAATGCTTGAACGAACTCGATTAAGAGCGGATCTGGCGGCCGCTGCAATTGGTTGCAACGGCCGCCCCCAAGCGCGGGGGATGGTAGGGCGGGGCTAGCCATCGGCGCAATGCCCCTCCTTCGCGTTCTTGGGCAAGCAATAGATCGTCTCCCGAACCTCCATGACGCGGACGGTCATGCCGTTGTGCTCGACCATGTTCCGGGCCTTGTCGAGCGCATGGTCATAGGTGGTGAGCTTGCGAGCGGGCACGGCCATGAAGCGCTTTTCGTTCGTGATGTCGCCACGTGTGTTCATATAACGCAGCTTTCGAGCGCTAGGACGTTGTTCACGAAGCTGACGACTTCTTTATCGCCAATATCGAGATCGTCCGGCGATCTGCTCCAAAGGGTGTGCTGGCGCTTGACGATCTTGGCCTGGACAATGAAGCCGGCGACAGTTCGGGGCTGGATTGCCATAGCCCGAAGCATGAGACTGTCTAGCTCTTCGCACAGGGCGATGTATTCCTCTTCGTTAGCCGTGTCTCCGCATTCGAGCTGATAAGCTCTGTATCGTTCACCGTGCTCTTTGGCGGCCTGCCTCAGCTCCGCAGCCCGAGTTTCAATCTCTTTGATTTTGTTGAGAGACGCATAATAAACTAGCGAAGAAGGCGCCTTAACTTCCTTGGCGATTTCCTGGTTCCACGCTTGGCCAGGGCGTTCATTGATATTGAACCACCTGACGTCCTTTTCAGTGACAATCAGTGCGGCTGGGACGTCGTAATAGACCGCGTTGCAGCCTTCAGTTAGCAGGCTATCCCTCTCACAATTCAGATCAATTTTGGCATATAGATCGTCGAGCTGCTGACCGAGGACCAGCAATTCGGCGTCGGAATGAACAAGAGAAGCACCGACAGGTGAGGATTTCAGATAATCCAGAGCGGCCGAAAGAAGGTTTGGGCCGAAGCCGTTGCACGCATCATCGACAGCCTCTTCCCGCGCAAGTTCAATCGCGGCAATAGCTCCTGCAAGTGAGGTGACCTTAGGGGTTTCGTCCAGCAGTCGGTGGAAAGGCACACCGCTCGCATATCCGAGGCGTTCAAGCTCCTCGCGGGCGATGTCGAGCGGGGCATCGTTGTGAGCGGCCAGAAGCGCTCGATACTCGCGGACCAGAGCGAGCATTTCATCATTGTTGGAGGCTGTCAGCGGCGCGGGGATCGCGGTGGCGGTGGTGAAGTTCTGAACCTGCATGTTCATGTGAGTGCTCTCCATCCGGGGGGACGGCCCGGTATGGAGAGCGTACGCTTATTGCGTAGGATGTCAAACGCAAAAGGCGTTCATAAATGGCGATATCCGCCTATGACGGTGCCGCCTATGAAAATATCAGTGGGCTCTGACACTCCGACTTCTTTGAACGGAAGCGATCCTCCGTCAGGTAGGCGCACTACCTCAGGTCGTCCTTCGATGGTCGCTCGGCGATCTCCGAGTTCCGGCTGAGTACTGCTAAGGCTGAATTGAGCACCATTTGGTGTCAATCTCACAGTGCGTATAGTAGTTTCTGCAACACCACCGCGCACGCGATGGATTATGACGTATTGTCCGTCTGATAATACATGCGTAAATGGATTTACAACGCAAATCGCATAGTCATTTTTATTAAACATTACATCGAATGAATGATCGACAACTTCATAGGCTATTTGTTCTCGATCTAGAAATCGTATATCAGGGCCGATAGGCAAGAAATTGTCATATATTCCAACGAGAGCTTCCTCAACCCAGGCCCCAGCTTGCACATTTCCTATTACGCGGATTTGCGAATAATTAGACAGGCTCATCTGAAGGTCTGTGAGGTCATCGCCCACAGGGATGTTGAGCAGCCGATGCATCGCGATTGCCTCGTTGAGTGTCCAACGAGCAACTGAAATGCCGAGCAAAGGCGCGATGTCCCAAATTCGTATCGGCGGCTCGCCCCGTCCAATTATTGCCGTCGCCACCTTGCGGACGGCGGGCAACGGCAATTCGTCAGGATAAGAAGACTGGTCCTCAAGCCTTTGGTAGCCTGACGGAGTCCGATAACCGATCATGCGCGCGATCTCTCCCATTGAGAAACCAGCGCGCTCGCGAAGCGCCTTTAATTTCTCTGCCGCGGATGGCGGGGTATTCGTCACTGGCTTGTCCTCTCATTTCGTACGCTTCCAGCATATCTAGTGCCACATCCATCTTTCTGGCGCTACGTCCTTGCTGTACGCACATTGCGTGTGTTATACATACGCTAATGGCGTGCAATTTTGAAATGAGGCGAGATTTGCATGATTGGCGAGACGCAGGCCGACCGAATTATCGGTAGATTTGGGGGGATTTCAGCCGCAGCAACTGCGCTTTCAATCTCAAAATCGACGGTGCAGCGGTGGAAGCAATCGGGATACATACATCCGCGCCATCACGAGCTAATTCTTGAAACGGCTCTGACCTCGGGCTTGCCGATCACGCTGTCGGATTTTCTCACAGTTAATCCTAAACATCTCGCGTTCAGCTCGCGCGGAGTAAAGGTCGAATGACCTTCACTGCCACCACGATCAGCGGCTGTACGGTAGCGCCATCATCGATTGCCGTCCGCAGGCGGATGCCGATAGCGGCGCGTGGGCAGCCGGCGCAATGCTGGCCGCCTTGCTCTCCGTCGCTCTTCTTTGAGCCGCTTGATGATGCGGCTCGTCAGTTCCCAGATCCCTTCCATCGTTTCTCCTTTGGCATGCGCGTCTTCTTGGCGGTCGCCGCGCAGTGCCTTCGACCATCCTCAATCCCGGCATCAGTGGCCGGACTCGTGCCCCGCAACAGGAGCACGAGATGCCGCGCGAGTTCATCCACGAGAACCGGATATTTTCTCCAAACGAGGCCGAAAAGATGAGTGCCGCGACAGCTGTCGATTTTGACGATGCTGCCCGCAGTTTCGTTGGGCGTTTAGAAGATTTGCGAGGTCGGGATGGTGCAGCGCGCGCCATCGGCGCTGGCTCAGGTACGCTTGAGAACATCCGGCGCGGCCGGCGCAAGGGCATTTCCGTTGGCCTTTTCGTTCGCATCCAAGGAGCCGTGATACGTGAGCTTCAAAAGGAAATCCGCGCTCTGGAGGCAGAGGTTGCTTTTGCTGAGCAATGCGGTGTCGGCGCTGGTCGCGATGAAATATCGACGGCTCAGACTGCGCTTCAGAAGGCTCGGACGGCGATCAAGGACCTCACCCGGCAGAGGGGATCTGCCGAATGACGATGCCGAGCCTCCAGAAGTCTGATCTCGTCCATGCTTTCCGGGCGTGCCTTCGCGAACTGGCGCTTGACCTTGGCTATGAGGTCTCGAACCGGATCGGGGGCAACGACACGATCGTGATCGAGCGCAACAGATTGGTTTGCGACCGAAATGCCGACCTGTTGGTGAGCATGACCTTTCACGGCGCAGATTTCTCTCTAGCCGTGACGATCGACCCCGTGGGCTGGAATGAGAAGACATCGCCAGAGATCGACGACTATTTCCAATGGGCCAACCAGCTGCGCGCCCACGGCATCGGCGCCTTCCATTTCACCGGCACGGAGATCACCGCGGCCGTCGGCCTGTGCGCCGATCAGGCCATCAATTCCATCATTGATTTTCAGACTGGCCGCATCATCGCGGCGGCGGCAGGGCTCAGCAATGGCTAGTGCAAAGACTGAACGCAAAAGCCCCTGGCTGAAATTCTACCCCACCGACTGGCGGGCAGATCCAAAGCTGCGCATGTGCAGCATCGCGGCGCGCGGCCTGTGGATGGAAGTCATTTGCCTGATGTGGGAGTCCAGCCAGCGCGGGCATCTGCTGGTGAATGATCGAGCGGTTACGCCCAAGCAGTTGGCATCGCTGGCCGGCATCAGCCTGAAGGAATGCTCTGCTCTCCTCGCGGAGCTGCAGGAGGCAGCAGTCTACAGCGTGAGCGAAGACGGCGCGATCTATAGCCGGCGCATGGTGCGGGATATCGAGAAAGCGGAGCGCGACAGAAACAACGGTAAAGGGGGAGGCAACCCGAACCTTATCCCTCAGGTTAACGGAGGGGTTAACCCCCAAGACGATGAAGGGGATAAGGGGGAGGATAAAGCCCATAGTACGCGCACGTCCGCGTACCATATTCCAGAAGCTAGATTAGATAGTTCCACCTCTACGGTTGATACTAGCGTATCAACCTCCGAGGTGCCGCCTGCCCAGCCTGCGGCCGCCTTGCCCGAAGAACAGTCCGACGAAGATCTGTTCTGGTCCCTGGCCAAGGAATGCGAGGCGAAGGGCATCGTCCGGTCACGCCTCGGCAAACTCCTGAAGCTCGCCCACGCTGGGGCAACCACCATGCCGGCAGCCACGCGGCTGGTGCAGAGCTGCCTGAAGGCAAAAGACCCTTCGACCTATTTCGGCGCCACCATCCGAGAGCTTGAGGATGAGGCCGGCGTCACCAGGGCCAAGCAGATCACCCAGGCCAAGAACGGCAAAAAGGTCCCTCCTTGGGTGAGCGAATGGCGAGAGGCAGGCGAGACGGTCACGCCGATCGGCCCGAACCAATGGGCATCCCGCGGCAACACCTACGACGACGAGGGGAGGCTGACCGGATGGTAGCGCGCAACGTCGACGAGATTTTCCGAGAACATCACATTCAGGCCAGGTCAAACCGCAATGGACGTTTCAGAACAGTTTGCCCCGAGTGCAGCGCCAAACGGAAGCGCAAGCGCGACCGGTGCCTCTCCGTCAAGGTCGATGGGAGCGGCGCCCAGTGGTACTGCCACCACTGCGGATGGAACGGCGGCGAATTCTTCGAAACGCAGCGCAGCGGCAACGGCCTACGCCACGAGCAGGGGTATCAGTTCAGCGACTTTGGATCGGCTCAACGCCGAGTCCGGTACAACCTTTTTCCCGGGCATTGAGCGGCGGGACGAGGCGCTTTTCTGGCCCTACTTCGTCGGCGGCCAGCGAACCTACTGGAAGGCGAGGGCGCTCTCGGAAAAAACCTTTGTGTCGCAGAAGGACGCCAAGGCTTCGTTCTTCAATCTCGACAACGTGCTGAACGGTCCACTCGACGTCGTCTACATCACGGAAGGGGAGTTCGACGCGGCATCGCTGATCGAGGCCGGCATCTCCCTCAATCGCGTGCTGTCTGTCCCTGGTGGCGCGCCTGAGAAGCTGCGCGAGGAGGACGAGGAGAGCACTGACGGTTTCGGGTACGTTCTCGATGCGCTTGCGATGGGCCTGAACAAGGTTCGGAAATTCGTCTGGTGCGGCGACAGTGACGGCCCCGGACGGATCCTGCGCCGCATCATGGCGAAGATCCTCGGGCAGGCTCGCTTTCACTTCCTCGAATGGCCGGACGGGGTGAAGGACGCCAACGATTTCCTGTTGAGCGACGGCGCCGATGCGCTTCGCGAAATGGTCGAACAAGGCTCGCTGCCTTGGCCGGTAGACGGTCTGTATCTCATGAGCGAGATCCCGGAGCCGCCGCCGATCTTCACCTGGTCGCCCGGTTTCGACGAGTGGGAAAACAAGATCAAGCTCGCGCCCGGCATGCTCAGTGTCGTCACGGGTCTGCCCAACCACGGCAAGACGGTCCTATGGGCTCAGATCTGGTTCCAGATCGTGCGCAAATACGGATTCCGCATGGCGATGGCGTCTTTCGAGACCGGCGAAAAGCCCCACCTTCGCCGGCAGATCCGCACCCTGCACAGCCTCGTCCCTGAGATGAACATGGATGGCCGGATGATGGCGGCGGCCGATCGCTTCATTGACGATCATTACGTGTTCCTCAAGCACCCCGAAGGGCAGCCGGATCTGAACTGGCTCCTCGATCGCGCCGAGGTCGCGGTTGTGCGCTACGGCGTCAAAGCGATCCAGGTCGATCCTTGGAACCGCATGGAGCACAAGCGAGAAGGGCGGGAGAGCGAGACCGACTACATCGGGCGCTGTCTCAACGCGGTCATCCAGTTCGCTCGAGACATGCACTGCCATGTCCAGATTCTGGCGCACCCGTCCAAACGCGATGGCCACCTGAGGAAAGAACCGCCGGAACTGGAGGACATCTCGGGCTCCATGAACTGGTTCAACAGGGTGGATCAGGGATTTGTCGTACACCGGCCTGACTTCTTCAAGGACGGCAAGCGCTGCACGGAAGCAGACCTCTACCAGCGGAAAGCTCGCTTCGAAGAGCTGGGCTACGTCTGCAAGGTCGGACTGAATTACGACCTTGAGAAGCGCCGCTACGTCTCCACCGATTATGAAACGAGGTGATCCATGGCTCGTGCAGGACGCAAACGACAGCTTGGCATTCGGGAACCGAATGGGCGCCTGTCGCGCTCGAAGCCAGCCAGGATCGAACGCGAGAAGGATATCAAGGCCGTGATGATTTCAGCCCGCATGCGCCAGACGGGATTGCCTGAAAGCTTGGTGGATGGCCGGCCCGAACTGGGGAAGCCCAATGTCGGCACCACGCAGGGATGGCTGCGGATCCAGGGCGAACTGAACAAAGATCAATTCCAGGCAGCAGAATGGTATCTGGGCAAGCGGAATGAATACCTTCAGGCGATTGTAGCGCCCGGCGCCGTATCGAACCGTGTCGTCCTGCCGGAAGAGGGCGATCCGGAGGCGTATGCCCGGTGGTGCAGGCGCACAATGTTGAAGTGGGACGAGATCATGAACTGCCTGCAGGTGGCGTCCACGATCGCCCGCATGCCGATCATTTCCGCCTTCGATCACATCCTTCATCGCCAGACGCCAAACCTGCATCACATGTACAGCGATCTGCGTATCGGCCTCACGGCAATTTACCGGATATTTCTAAGGGTTGGCGTCGACTAGGCTTGACAACCCCCATGTCAGAAATTCATCGTCTCTAATGGTACCTGAGGATATTTGCGCCGGGAATATGAATGGGCGCCCTTCCGGCGTCACGGCAACTGCAGGGTTGCCGGAAACTTCAGCCAAAATGACCGCATGGCGCCAGTGAGATCCTGAAACTCAGACTCTGAAATCTCAAGATACTCATGGCGGGGAGGTCCAAAGCTGCTTGGCAATGGTACCCCACCGGGTGATTTCAGATAAACTGGATACCTGGAAGCCAACTCGTCGAGAGATTTTCCCTGTCCGTGCTTGTAGACGTTTACGATAAGTCGGCAGGCCTCAATCTTCGGGTAGAAACTCTCTGTGGTTACATCCCAGCCGAGTTGATTTAAGACGTCGAATAGGTCTTTGGCATTCGTCTCCCATGAAATTTTCTCGACGTCCTTGGCCGAATAATGCCAATGAAGCTCTCTTTCGATTAGATCTCGTAAGTGCTTGTCCCACTGATGAAAGCAGCCGGCAAGCGCTCCAAGTAGAGTCTGTTTTCGAAGGTCTTGTAGAAGGCCATAATACTCGTACGCGGCACCTCTAGCCGCGTCTGCTATATCGGCAGGATGGTTTTCGCTGACAGCGTAGAGGGCAGACGCCGCACGATTATATTCTGCATCAACGATATCGTCTGCCTCTGCGTCAATATTGGCAAAGTGAGACAAAACCCTGGCGTTGACCTGCTCCACATAAAAATCATGCCGCTTCAGCAGAAACTGAAGGAAATCTCGCGAAATTGTATGGAGCATATCGGGTCTCTAACACGATAGATTTTCATACAAATCAGATGGCGTTACAGGCGACCGACTGGGCGACGAACAAATAGCAACGCTTTGCCAGCTGCAGTCGGGCCGGTGCCCCCAAGTTTCTGTTCCACAAGGCCCATCGCTCGCAGCTCCTCAAGGGTCTGGTAGTCGACGTTAAGCTGAGCTGTGCCGTTCACCACTCGCTGAAGCAACCTCAGCTGCTCAGCAGTCAGATCTTCTCTTTTCAATTCAACCTCCCAACTAGAAGGCGCTCCATCAACCGAGCGAGCTTCGATGACTGACGATGCGCATTCTACACAAGATGTCGCTGCCGACGCTGCAAAGATTGGGCGCCCGTCGAGCTTTACCCAGGAGATAGCCGACGGCATCTGCGAACGCCTGGCAAACGGGGAGAGCCTGCGCAGCATCTGCCTTGACGGGAACATGCCGGCACAGTCGACGGTTTTTCGTTGGCTGGCAGCGATCGCCAGTTTTCGCGAGCAGTACGCCCACGCGCGGGAGGCCCAGGCGGATGCGCTTTTCGACGAGTCGTTGGATATTGCGGACGATGGCAGCAACGATTGGATGCGGCGCAACGACCCTGAAAATCCCGGCTGGCAAGCGAATGGCGAGAATATCCAGCGCTCCAAATTGCGGATCGAAACGCGGCGGTGGATGGCGGGCAAGCTTCGGCCCAAGGTCTACGGCGAAAAGACCGCTGTTGAACACGGTGTGAGCGGCGAAGTCTCTGAACTGCTGAAAGCGATCGATGGCACAACGCGCGGCCTTCCAAGCGGCGGTTGAGCAGTTCTCTGACGTCCGCTGGAGGCTGAGCAACCTCTATTGGATCGTGGACAAGGAAGGCCATCGCGTCCGGTTTCGGATGAACTGGGCTCAAGAGGCCCTATTCGAGGAGATGCACTACCAGAACGTCATCTTGAAAGCGCGTCAGCTCGGCTTCACGACGTTCATTCAGATTTTCATGCTGGACGCCGCGGTGTTCAATTCGAACATCCGGTGCGGCACCATCGCTCACACCCTGGGCGACGCGCAGACGATCTTTCGGGACAAGGTGAAGCTCCCCTATGATCATCTGCCCGATGGCATCAAAGACGCGGTGCCGATCGTCAACAGCAACTCGCAGGAACTGTTGCTGAAGAACAATTCGAGCGTGAGGGTGGGCACGTCGCTCCGATCCGGCACGCTGCAATATCTGCATGTGTCTGAGTACGGAAAACTCTGCGCGAAGTTCCCCGAGAAGGCGAGGGAGGTTCGAACCGGCGCGCTGAACACCGTGCAGGCTGGCCAGCTTGTCTTTGTCGAGAGCACGGCGGAAGGGCAGGAAGGCCACTATTACGAGACGTGCACGATTGCCCAGGCCAAACAGCGCACCGGCACGCCTCTGACGACACTCGATTTCAAATTCCATTTCTTCCCATGGTGGAAGAACCCGGAATACGAGATTGACCCGGCCGGCGTCGTCATCGGCGATGACATGGCCAAGTATTTCGACAAGCTGGCCAAGACCGTGGTCAGCCTGCGGCCAGGGCAGAAAGCCTGGTACGTCAAGAAGGCGGAAACTCAGCTTTCGGACATGAAGCGGGAATATCCGTCGACACCGGAAGAGGCTTTCGAGGCGGCTGTGGAGGGCGCCTACTACGCTGATGAGCTGGCCAAGCTGGAGCTTCGCGGCGGCATCGGGATATTTCCGGCCGATCCGAAGTTTCTGGTTCACGGCGCTTGGGATATCGGCAGGCACGATTATACGGCGATCTGGTTTTTCCAGATCATCGGCGGCCGGATTCGCATTGTCGGGTATTACCAGCAGGCCGGTGAGGGCCTGCCGCACCACGCCAAGGAGATCAAGGATCTGGCCAAGCAGCGCGGCTGGACGCTCGGCACGCAGATATGGCCGCACGATGGCCGCGTGACGGAATGGGGCTCAGGCCTGGGCCGTGTCGAGCAAGGCTTGCAGCACGGTTTGAAGATCATCATCGGCGCCGATCTCAGTATCGATGACGGTATCAACGCGGTGCGCTCCACGCTGCCGCTCTGCGACTTTGACGAAGGCGCGACAAGCGAAGGCCGCAAGGCCCTGTCTGCCTACCGCAAGGAGTGGTCGGACGATCGGGGCATGTGGCTGGATAAGCCCTGGCACGGTTGGCCCAGCCATGGCGCCGACGCTTTCCGGTACCTGTCGGTGAGCCGGCACATGATTTCTGACGTGCTGGTTCCCAAGGATCCAGAGGAAGAAAAGCCCAAGCTCGGGCTGTCCGACTGGACATTTGATGAGCTGCACGAGGACGCGAACTTGATGACAGATCGCAGAGAGCGCGCCTGATGGCAGACGATTACAATTCGCGCGAACAGCCCGGCACCGTGGCCATGAAATGGCTATCGGAGATCGAGGCCGCCCAGCGCGACATGCAGCCATACCGCACGCGGTGCAACAAGATCCGCAGGTTCTACCGGTATGACAGCAGCCGCACGGCCAAGCGTCGGCGGTTCCAGTTGTTCTGGTCGAATATCGAGACCATGAAGCCGGCCGTCTATGCCCAGACGCCCAAGGCGGTGGTGGACACCCGTTTTCGCACTGGCAACCCTGTCGCCCGCATCGCCTCGCAGTTGCTCGAGCGGACAATCCAGTTCCAGTTCGACGCCAACGATTTCGACCGATTCCTGAAGCAGATCCGCGACGACTATTTGCTCTATGCCCGCGGCGTTCCCAGGCTGCGCTATGAAGCGGTGTTCGAAGAGGCTGATGTCGAAGACGGCTTGACCGAGGCTCCGCAGGAGCAGCGTGCCGAGGCCGAAGAGGCAGGCCCTACGGAAGTGCTCGCCTTTGAAAATGTCCGGCTGGACTATGTGCAGCGCGAGGATTTCATTCACCCCAAGGGCCGGACGTGGGAAGAGCTGCCCTGGCTGGCATATCGGGCCTATCTGACGGGAAAGCAGTTCAAGGAGAGGTTCCCCGACTATCCCGGCGCCGTGCCGCTCAACAGTTCCGAAAGCCGCGAAACCAGTGACGGGCAGCCTTCGGACAGCGAAACCCGCAAGGCTGAGATATTCGAAATCTGGGACAAGGTGAACCAGCGCGTCTTGTGGGTTGCCAAGGGATGCGCCGAGGTCCTGGAGGAGGGTGCGCCCTATCTCAAGCTCAACGGCTTCTATCCGTCACCTCGTCCCGCCTATGGCACGCTGACCAACGACAGCTTGGAGCCGATCCCGGATTTCATTTTCTACCAGGATCAGACCGAGGAAATTGACGATCTGACGAACCGGATCGCGGCCCTGACCGATGCTCTAAAGCTCATCGGCTTCTATCCGGCTGGGCCGCAGGGTGAAGGCGCTCCGGAAATCGAGCGTGCAATGACGCCCGGCGTCGAAAACAAGATGATCGCTGTGAAGTCTTGGGCGGCTTTCACCGACAAGGCCCAGGGCGGGGCGCCGATCGTCTGGCTACCCGTCGATCAGGTCGCCAAGATCATTGTGGAGTGCATCAACCTTCGCAAACAGCTCAAGGATGATGTTCGGGAGATAACCGGCATTTCCGACCTGATGCGCGGTGACACCGATCCGAACGAGACAGCGCATGCGCAGAATCTCAAGGCGCAATACGGCTCGTCCCGCATGGGGGATCGCAAGAAGGAGCTTGCCCGGGTTGCCCGCGATATCGTCAGCATGGCGGGGGAGATCATCGCCGAGCAATTCCAGCTCTCCACGATGATGGAAGTGTCGGAAACGCAGCTTCCCACTCGGCAGGATGTGGCCATGCAGCAGCAGCAGGCCGCGCTTGAGTTCCAGAAAGCTCAATCGCAATGGCAGCAGGCAGCTCAGATGGCGCAGCAGCAGGGCCAGCAGCCTCCTCCCCAGCCTCAGCCGCCGCAGGTCCTGAACAACCTCGGGCCGACACAGGAAGACGTTCAGGAACTGCTCCGCAATGGTGTTCTTCGCCGCTTCCGCCTCGATATCGAGACTGACAGCACTGTGTCGGCCGACGAGACGCAGGAGAAGCAGGACCGCACCGAGTTCCTGCAGGCAGTGAGCCAGTTCATGACGGTCTGGGGGCCGATGGTTCAGCAGCAGCCTGACCTGGCACCGATGGCCTGTCAGTTCCTGCTGTTTGGTGTCCGCGCCTTCCCTGTCGCTCGTGAGCTGCAGAACGTGATCGAGGAAACCACTGACAAGCTGATGGCGATGGCCGGCCAGCCCAAGCAGCCGCCGCAGCCCTCGCCCGATGAGCAGATCAAGATGGAAACCGCCAAGATCAAGGGGCAAGCGGAGATCCAGAAGGCGAACACCGAGGCGCAGACGTCCCAGTTCGAAGCTCAGGCCAAGATGGGGCACACCAAGATGGAAATGGATCGGGCCGCCCAGGAGCATCAGATGGGCCTGGAGGCCATGCAGGCCGATCACGCCATCAAAATGCGCACGCTTGAGCAGCAGGTCCTGATGGACGAGCGCCGCATGGTGGCACAGGACGCTGTGAACGGGATGCTACGGCCGAAGAACACGGGGCAACCCTGATGTCCAACCAGGCGCTGCGCCAAGCCTCAGTGCGGGCCGCCACGGGCACCGCCTACGACTATAACGGCGACTGGTCTGCGCTGTTCGACCTGGCCGGCGTGCCTGCCTATGACTGGAATGGCCGCCTACTGGCTTATATCAATCTAAAGCTCGGCACCCCTTACACCGAGATCAACGGGGCGATGGCCGCCTTTGCGATTGCGAACGGCGCACCGGACTGGAATTCCCTCGGTACGTTCTCGGCAGCGCTCTTCGACCCGGCCGCCACTGCTCTCTTTGCTCGCATGACCGTGCAGCCCGACAACACCCGGAAGGCGCTCATCAACTCCACGATCGTGGGGTTGAAGGCCAGCGGCATATGGGCCAAGGCAGACGCGCTTTACGTGACGGCCGCACATGATGCGCAGTCCGCTCGGCTTAACTGGGTACAGGACCTCTACAATCTGACGGCGATAAACGCGCCTACATTCACCGTGGACCGTGGATACGCTGGCGACGGCTCGACATCGAGCCTTGTCACCGGAATAACTCCAGCGACAGCCAGTCTCAAGTTCAAGCAGGACAGCTCTCATATCTCTTTCTACAATCGCTCGGTGCGCGCGGCCGATGCCTCAATCCAAATGGGAGTATTCACCGGCTCGACGGCGACATACCTACAAACACGCGGCACCGGTGATCAGTTTAATCAAGCCCTCAACGATGCTGGTTCGGCACCGGCAATAGCGAATGCCGCAAACCCCGGCCTCTATGCCATTGACCGCGCATCCTCTGCGCAATTCTTGGCGTTCAAGAACGGAGCGCAAGTTGGAACGTCGGTGATCGCCAGCACCGCCCCGACGAACGCCGCTCAATTCGGCATTCTATTCATTACATCTGACGGCGGTTCTCTTGGCTTCACCACCGATCAAGTTGGCTGTGCCACGATTGGAGCAAGCCTTGGCGTGACGATGCAGGGGCAGCTTTACACCGCTATCCAGGCCTACATGACCGCGATAGGAGCAAACGTCTAATGACCGTCCAAGCCTTCATCGTGCTCGACACAGACCAAAAAAACGCGGCTGCCGCGCTCAATAGTCCCGATGCTGCGGTAATGCCTCAGGTGGTCACCAACACTTTGGCCAACAATCTGGGCTTTGGCACGCTGGTGGGCCTCTTCGTGTTGCCGGCGCGTCTCCTGAACGATCCGGCCTATGCCGCTTGGGTGCCTTCGCTGGGAACGCTTCCGATCCATGTCATGGACAGCGAAACCCTGTTCGTCCCGGTGACACTGCCTTGGGGGCACTGAGCATGAACGCAGACCAGGCATACCGCGACAATTTCAAGCTGATCGATTGGTCGATACCGATCGAGACGGTGAAGCCTGAGCGCTCACGCGGCGCGCGCTCTGACCTGCCGTGCCCGATGCTCGTTCGCGATGACATCGGCGCCGTGAAGAGCATGCAGGACGGCAAATTCTACGACAGCCGTTCCGCTCTCTATCGCTCCTACAAAGACCAGGGCGTTCGCATCATGGAAGCCGGCGAAGAACCGTCCCGGCCCGATCGCCCCCCGGTGACCAAGGCTGAAATTGCCGAGGCAGTCCAGAAGGTAAAGCAGGGCTACAAGCCCGATCCTCTTCCGACCTCTGTCCTTCCTGAGGACGAATAGCCAGCCCGACATCAACGGGTAGCGGCGCAACCCCCAAGAGAGCATGACCGACGAAGTCCTGAACGAGGGCGTCATTGAGACGCCAGCGGGCGATGACCTGCGTGCGACGATCACCGCGGCTATTGAGCAGCAGCGGGCAGCCGTCACGGAAACCCCGGCTGAAACTCCCCTTGCCAATGAGCAGGAAGAGGCAAAGCAGGCCCGCGCCCGCGACGAGAGCGGCCGGTTCGCCAGCCAGGAGAAGGCCCAGGAGAAGCCCCAAGAGGGCAAGGAGCAGAAGGCCGGCGCGGCTGATGCCCCGAAGGGCGACAATGCCGCTCCTGAGACTCCGCAGGAGGATCAGCAAGCTATCCGGCCGCCTCCCGGTTGGTCTCCCAAGAGCAAGGCCGCCTTTGACAGCCTGCCGCCCGAGGTAAAGGCCGATATCGTCAAGCGTGAGCAGGAGGTGAACCAGGGGTTTGCCAAGCTCACGGAATATAAGGGACTGGAGCCATTTGCTGAACGGGCGCGTCAGGCTCGTACGACGCTCGAAGCTGCCCTAACCAACTACACAAACTGGGAAGATTCTTTCAGGCGTGATCCGTTTGCTGCCGTCGCCCATCTCGCCGGCAATATAGGGATTCATCCGCAAAAGTTTGCGCAGGCCCTCCTGCAGCGTCTGGGTAGTGGCCAGCAGCCACAGACCGACGCCGACCCAAACGCGATGCAGATCCATCCGGCTCTGCTGCAAGAACTTGCCCAGCTGAAAAGCATCGTCACCAATCAAGAGAGTGAACGAGCCAACCAGCACAGGCAGACCGTGGCTCAGAACGTCGACACGTTCTTTGCCGATCCCAAGAACAGGTATGCCGACAACGTGTCGGAGATCATGGTGAGCCTCATCAACCAGGCCAACACCAGCGGGCAGAAAATCGACCTTCCCGCGATCTACGAAACGGCCTGTTGGATGCATCCCGACGTCAGGCAGTTGCTCATCAACGAGCGTGCCACCACTCCCGCCGCATCAAACGCGGCAAAGGCCAATGCGGCAGCTCAAGCCCGCCAGGCCTCCAAAGCCGTGACCGGCGCACCGGCTCGAGGTGAGACCCCGACCAACGCGCCACCCGCCAATGAATCGCTCAGAGAGACTATCCGGCGCTCTATCGCAGAGCAGCGCGGCGAGGCCTGAGTATCATCATAAGGACATAGGCAGATGCCTGCACCTCTCGTCACTTCCGTTGACTGGGGCGATGTCGTCACGACCACCTTGGAGAACCGCTCCAAGAAGCTGTCGGACAACATCACCAACAACAACGCCTTGCTCGCCTACATGAAGGATAAGAGCCGCAAGCCCTTTTCCGGTGGCCGCGAGATCATCGAGGAACTGCGCTACGCGCAGAACCAGACGTTCATGTTCTATTCGGGCTACGAGTTCCTGAACATCACGCTCAACGACACCATGACCGCCGCGCGATTCCCCATCAAACAGGCATCGATTGCAGTCGTGATTTCCGGCCTGGAGCAGCTCCAGAATACCGGCGAAGAGCAGATGATCGACCTCATCGAAGCTCGCGTCGACGGCGCCGAAGATACTTTCTGGAACCAGATGTCTGCCGGCATCTATTCCGATGGTACCGGCTGGTCCGGCAAGCAGATCACCGGCCTTGCAGCCCTGATCTCCAAAGCGCCGACCACGGGCCTGATCGGCGGCATCGATCGCGCTGCAAATCCCTGGTGGCGCAACGTGTCGGTGAACGCGAACACCGATCCGCTGGGCGTGGTCACGTCGACCAACGTCGTCCAGTACATGAACAAGACCACGATCGGCCTGAAGCGCAATCAGGACGGCGTCAATCTGATCGTGGCCGACAACAACTATTACCTCGCCTATCTGAGCTCCCTGCAGAGCATCCAGCGCATCACGGATGGCGGCGGGGACAAGGTTGGCATGGGCTTCACCGGCCTCAAATACTACGGCGCCGGCAAGTCGGTCGATGTCATCCTCGACGGCGGCAAGAACGGCCAGATCCCCGTCAACACCATGTACTTCCTGAACACCGACTTCCTGAAATACCGCCCCCACACTCAGCGGAATTTCAAGGTGGTTGGCGGCAATCGCCAGAACGCCAATCAGGACGCCACGGTGCGGATCTACGCGTGGGCGGGCAACATGTCCGCTGACAACCTGTCCCTCCAGGGCGTGCTCTGGCAGTAAGGATCCTCACAATGACCATTGCATACCTCCAGTATGGGGGCATTGGCCCGCGTCTCTACGCGCCCGAAGGCCCTCTCGACATCACCGGCAAGTCCGGCCCCCTGCCGTCCTTCCGCGTTGGCGAAGTGGTCAGCGGCGATCAGGAAGCGGAGTTTGTGTTTCTCCTCTTCACTGTCGGCTCTGCCCCGCTCACCGTGAACCAGGGCGACCTGTTCCAGTGGGACAACAACGGCACCGCTGCGCAGCTCACCACGGCTGCCGGCGTTCGCGGCCAGTCTGTCGGTGCCTTCTATCTGGGCGGCCGGTATGGCGATCCCGCCGCCACTCCCTTCTCCTATGTGTTCCCGGCCACGGGCACCTATGGGATCTGGGTTCAGCGCTCGGGCGTCAGCCTGCTCAAGGCGGCTTCCGCCGCCGCTGCCGGCAACCTCGCAGAGACCACGGCAACGGCCGGCCAGGCCAATGCCCCGGCGTCGGCAACTGTCGGCTCCAAGCTCATCGTCGGCCTCTATCTGGCGCAAACCAATGTGGCGTTCACCGCGAACACCACCAACGGCTCGCCGACGCTGACGAATATCTCGAACATCGCCGGCCTCTATCCTGGTCAGACCGTGGCCGGCACCGGCATCCCCGGCTCCACCACGATTGCCTCGATCAACGGCAATCCCGGCAACTACACGATCACGCTGAGCGCCAATGCAACGGCGAATGGCACGGCGGTGGCGATCACTGCCAACGGCTATGTCGAGGCCTATTTCAAATGGCCGTACATCGACAAGACCAACTGATCAGGTTGGCTGATGACACCAGAGAGGCCCTTCGGGGCCTCTTTTCTTTTCCCATCAACAGGAAAAACCCCAATGAGCTATACCGACATGCTCGGCGATGCCGGCGACCCGATGATGACGATCGGTCACAACGGCCATGAGCAATGGATTGAAATGAATAGGGGCGTCACCCCCATCTTCTACATGGAGCCGGTCGAAAATCCCGCTGCGTCCGCAAAGGCTGGGCGCCCGATCTTCGATGAGATCGAGACCGTTCGAATCTTCGTCGCTGGCGACCCCTTCAATCAGATTTCTTCGCCGGTTACCGACCATTACCGGGAGCGCTTCGCTGAGGCCTACGGGAAGTGGAAGGCAGACCGCGAGAACGCCGACCAAATCACCGGCACCCCGCTCAGGCAGTGGCCATTGATGACGCCGGCCCGGCTCAAGGAATTCGAGGCCCTGGCCATCTTCAACGTGGAAGGACTGGCAGCCGTCGCCGATGCCCAGTTGTCCAAGCACCACGGCTTGCGTGAATGGCGCGACAAGGCGTCGGCATGGCTGAAGAACGCCGCGGACAACGCTTTCGCGATCGAAATGGCCGAAGAGAACCAGCGTCTCAAGGATGAAATGGCCACTCTCAAAAGCGATTTCGCTGAACTCTCGGCGCTCGTCAAATCCCAGTCTGACGACGAGCGCCGCGGGCCTGGTCGACCCAGGAAGGACGCTCCCTGATGTCCCTGCTGTCCATCGTCCAGAAGGCCGCCACGCGGATAGGGCTTTTGCCTCCGCAATCGGCTTTCAGCTCGCCAGATCCGACCATCCAGCAACTTGTGGCGTTCGCCCAGGACGCAGGCGACGATCTGCGCGAGCGCTGGACATGGCGCAATCTGAAATCGAGCAATGCCACCTTCACGGGCGATGGCGCAACCGCACAGTTCCCTTTGCCGGCGAACTTTGCGACGCTGTCGCCCTCCGATACCTTCATTTCCAGCAGCTATCCCACGCTGACGATGCCAGGCCCGGTCAACGAAGAGGATCTGTTGCGCCTCAAGGCGTTGCCGGTTTCGGTGCAGCCTTCCTGCTGGCGTTTGATCAACAACAAAATCGAGTTCTTCCCGGTTCTCGGCGTCGGAGAGGTAGCGACCTATGTCTATGCCACGGCGCCTTGGATCCTCGATCAGGACGGTGTGACGCGAAAGCTCGAATGGAGCGCCGACACCGATACCTCGATCATTCCCGAGCGCCTTATCATGCTCGGCACGATCTGGATGTGGAAGCGGTCCAAGGGTCTCGACTATGCGGAGGAATTCCGCAGCTATGAAGCATCCTTCGACACCAATGCCGGCCAGGAGAACACCGGGCGAGAAATCAGCACGACCCAACTCCTTGAGCCGGCGGATACGTGGTACCCCGGCATCATCAGCTATCCGGGGCCGTGATGAGGAAGCCGCTGCGCCCCGGCAATGGTCGGAATGTCATCTCTCGCCAGCACACCATCCCGGCCTCAACGAAGGGATGGGTTGCGAACGAGGCGATCAGCATGATGGACCCGCAAGCGGCTGTCGTGCTGGATAATTTCTTTCCCGACCCGGATGGCCTCCGCTGGCGCCCCGGTTCTCAGGTCTTCGCCACGACGCCGGAAACAACGCCGGTTGAAACCATCATGGTTTGGCAAGGCGGCAGCTCTACCAAGATGTTCGCCTGCGTCGGCAACAAGATCTACGACGTCACCAATGGCGGCAACGTCGCATCGGCCGCGGTCTCTGGACTGAGCAACAATCGCTGGCAGTGGCTGGAATTCTCCACGCCTGGCGGGCAATTTCTGGTGGCCGTCAACGGCTTCGATGCCCCGCGCTTTTATGATGGCACGAACTGGAGCACGTCGCCGGCAATCACCGGGCCGGCAAATCCGAACGCGCTCGTTCATGTCTGGGCTTCAAAACAGCGCCTCTGGTTTATCGAGAGCGGCACGGCTGACGCCTGGTATCTCGCCCCGAACGCCATTGGCGGCGCGGCGACGAAATTCCCGCTCGGCTCCTTGATGGTGAAAGGCGGTTCTCTGATCAGCGGCTGCACCTGGACGCATGATGCTGGCCAGGGACCGCAAGATTACTGCGTCTTCCTCTCATCCGAGGGAGAGGTTTTCGTCTATGCCGGCACCGACCCAGCCAGCAGTACCACATGGTCAATAGTGGCGCGCTTCGTTGTCGGCCGGCCGATCGGCAGGCGCTGCACGCTGAACATCGGCGCTGACGTGGTGTTGTTGTGCTCCGATGGTCTGATGCCGGGCTCGCAGGCGATCAATATCGATCGCGCCGCTGCAGCTCGAGCTGCCTTCACCTGGAACATCCAAAAGGCTTTCACAGACGCCTACGCCCTCTACGGCCAGAACTTCGGATGGCAGATCCTGAGCTATGCCAAGGGCAACATGGCGATCATCAACATACCGACCGCCGAGGGCGTGACCTCGATCCAGTATGTGATGAACGTGCTTACGGGTGCCTGGTGCCGGTATCTCGGGCTCAATGCCTCATCCTGGGGGATCCGGCGCGACGATCTGTTTTTCGGCGACGTCGCCGGCAAGGTGTTCCAGGCCGAAATCGGCAGTGCCGACAATAACACCGCGATCGCCGCGACATGGATCTCTGCTTTCAACGATCTGGGCATCAAAGGGCGCACGAAGTCGGCCCGCATGGCGCGCCCGGTATTCATCACGGATCCCGGCATCGCTGCCCAGGTGGCCGTCTGCGTCGACTATAACATTGTAGCGCCGACCGCCGCCCAATCGTCTCCGGTGCTGAGCGGGTCTCTCTGGGGTTCGGCACGGTGGGGCACGGCCCGCTGGGCGGCTCAAAACAATACGATGGCGAAGTGGGTTGCCGTGACCGGCGAAGGCTACCAGATGGCCGCGGCTGTCTCGATCAAGGCTTTGCCGGCAACGCCTAATGTCGGCGTGAACTGCAAGATCACTGAAATGAACGTCCTGTATGAGCCCGGCGGTTATTTCTGATGGAGATCGTCACGGGCTGCGATGTGGAAGTGGCCCGGTTGGTCGGCGATCTGATCGGCTTCACCTTGTCGCCGCCCTTCGTCTCGATCGGCGTTGCTCGAGGTGGTGATCTGATCGGTGGCGCGGTCTTCAATTGCTGGACCGGTTCCGACATTCACATGACGATCGCGGGCCCTGGCATCTTGTCCCGGCAGGTGATGAAGGCCCTGGCCCACTACGCTTTCGTGCAGGCCGGATGCCGGCGCGTTTCGATGACGGTTCGGGTCAGCAATCATCTCGTGCACCGTCTGGCCGGCCGTTGTGGCTTCAAGATCGAAGGCGTGAAGCGTCGCGGCTACGGCGATGAGGATGCCATCATTTACGGGCTGCTGCCCGAAGATTTTCCCTGGTTGAAATTAGAGGTGCAAAATGGGCGACGCGCCTGATCCACCCCCGGCACCGGATCCGGTCAAGACCGCGAATGCGCAAACTGGCCAGAACATCGCGAGCGCGATCGGCACGCAGCTGATCAACCAGACGAACCAGGTCACGCCGCAGGGCACCCTGAATTATTCGCAGACCGGCATGAACAAGTACCGGATGCAGGATGCGAATGGTGCTTGGCACGAGTATGAAATCCCGCAATTCACGGCGACGCAGACCTATTCGCCAGACCAGCAGAGGCTCTACGACCTCAGCAATCAGACCAAGCAGACGGTTGCTCAAATCGGCGTCGACCAGTCTAAGAGGATGGGCGATCTGCTGAACACGCCACTGGATCTGTCCGATTCCACGATCGATCAGCACCTCTACGACCTCTATTCGCCTCGCATCACCGATCAGCAAAACCGGCAGGGACAGGCTCTGCAGGCCCAGCTTGCGGCCCAGGGTGTCACGGCTGGCTCGGAGGCCTACAACAACGCCATAAAGCTGCAGGGTCAGGGCAACAGCGATCAGTGGAATCAGATGCTGCTCAACGGGCGCCAACAGGCCGTTCAGCAGATGGTGACGCAGCGCCAGGAGCCGATCAATGAACTGAACGCGCTCATGTCAGGCTCCCAGGTGACGAACCCCACCTATGGCCAGACGCCGAGTACGCAGATCAAACCCGCCGACTACGAGGGTGATGTCTACAATTCCTACAATGCCCAGCTCGGAGCTTACAACGCCCAGAACCAAGCGAATGCGGCCAGCATGGGTGGCATCTTCGGCACGCTCGGCAACATTGCCGGCATGGGCCTTGGCGGCTGGCTCCGGTCAGATCGCCGATTGAAACGCAATATCCGGCGCCTGGGCGCGCTCAGGAACGGCATTTCGTTCCATGCCTATGAGATCGGTGGCGCCCGTGAAATCGGCCTCCTGGCTCAGGAAGTCGAGCGTGTGAAGCCATGGGCGGTACGCGAGTTCGGCGGCGTCAAACACGTCAATTATGAACAGGCGGTGATGTGATGCCTATCGATCCCAGCTCTTCCTTTCAGATGTCCGCTGATCCCAACAAGCCTGTCGTGCGGCAGGTGCAGGATATGATTTTCGGAGGTCTGTTTGGCCCGGATTGGCGCACCAATGGTCAGCAGGCCACGCAGAGCGCGGGAGCCCAGAACGTCACCAATGCGATCTTGGGCGGCTCCTGGAGCCCGCAGCGCGGCATGGGGAGCATGATGGGATCCTCTCCCAGTTCGGCGCCGCGTGGGACGTGGAACCCGGCCGCCCAAGGGGCGCAACAGTCAGGTTTCCGGGCGAACCCCAACTATCTCGACGACAATCGCACCCATGGCGGCGTGGGCGGCGGCTCCCACCTCTGAGGGGTAGACCATGGCTCTTTCGTTCATTTCCGGCCCGTCGCCCGAAGAGGCCGCCCAGGCCGGCGCGCTCTCGCCCGAGGCATTGGAGCGTCGGCGCATGCTCGCCATGGCCTTGATGAAGCAGGGTTCGGACAGTTCCCCGATCCAATCCCCTTGGCAGGGCGTGGCCCGCGTCACGGATGCTTTGTCCGGCACGCTTCAGAACTATTGGGCCGATACCGACGAGAAGAACGCGCGCAATGCGAGTTCTCAGCGCACCTCATCTTTGCTCGGCGGCTTGCTGGGCGGCGGGGCGGGGCCTCAGGCCGCAGTGACCGCCCCGAGCGCGGGCAACGGTGGGGCGTCTTCTTCTCCCTCGGGCGGTAGGGTCACGCAGGCGGCGAACTCCAGCCTTTCACCGGCGCAGCGCGCGCTGCTCGATACCATCGCCGGTACCGAAAGCCCGGATTACAATACGATTTATGGCGGCAAGAAGTTTGACAGCTATGCCGCGCACCCCGGCGTCGCCGTGCCGATCGGCAGCGGGCCGAACGCTGGTAAGACCTCATCGGCGGCCGGCCGCTATCAGTTCCTCGGTTCGACTTGGAATTCCCAGGCCAAAAAGCTGGGGCTCGCTGACTTTTCGCCGGCCAATCAGGATCTAGCCGCTTGGGATCTGGCGGCTACGACCTACAAGGGCAAGACCGGCCGCGATCTGACGGCCGACCTGAGCGACCCTAACCAGGCTGGCGCGATTGGTTCGGCGTTGTCTGGTGTCTGGACGAGCCTTCCCGGCGGCATCGAGGCAGGCACCAACCAGAACCGTTTTGCCCAGGCCTATGCGAGTAATCTAGGCCGCTATGGCAATGGTGCTGTTGCTGCCGCGCCCCAGGCTGCGCCGGCCCCTGTACAGGTCGCCTCTGCCGATCCCAGCTTTGTGCCGGCATCCGCTGGTGCTGCCGGCCGGCCCGCGAGCCCCTTCACGCCTAGCGCAGACCTGAAGCAGGGCAATTTCAAGCCCGGCTCGCTCACGCCTGACCAGGCGAAGACCTACGCGAACAATGGCTACAATGTCCCGAACGAGGCGATCAACTGGGGGCAGGAAGCCGCGCCGGCAGCGCCATCTGCGGGAAATCCGCAGACAGCACCCGCGCCGCAATCGGGCGCTGCTGCCGTCACCAATGCCATCGCCTCTGCTCCCCAGCAGGTTGCCCAGGCAGCGGCCAATCTCTCCCCGGGTGGGCAGGCGGTGGCGAATGCGATGAGCCCACCCCCGGCCTCTGCCGCTCAGGGCAGTCTCTCGCCTCAGCAGCTCCAGCAGTTCTCCGCGGTGCTCAATGACCCCTTTGCCTCGCCTGCTGACAAGCAGCTTGTCGCCGGCATCATCCAGCAGCGCATGAAGCCGAATGAATACGGATTTCAGAGCCTGCCGGACGGCACAATTCTGCGCACCGATCCGCGCACCGGCACGGTGGCACCGATCTATCAGGCCACGCCGAAGCCGATGCAGGTGGGTGACAGGCTGGTCATGCCGGATGGGAAAGTCGTGGCCGACTTCTCGGCACCGCCGACCGCGACTGTCGGGAATAACATCGTCAATACCAAGACCGGGCAAGTCGTCTTTCAGGCGCCTCCGAACCAGGAATACAAGGAGTTGAACGGGCGCGCGCTTGCCTTTGATCCGCGCAGCGGCGGCGCTCGCGATGTCACGCCAGACGGGGTTCCTTCGGGCTACCGCCCTGCTACCGATCAGGAGCGCGCGCAGTATGGCATCGCCCCTGGCATGCCTCTCTACTTCGGCCCCGATGGCAAGCCCGCCAGCCTTGGCCCGCAGACTTCAGTCAGCATCCAGGGCGGCGAAAGCCAGTTCGACAAGACCGTTGGCGAGGGCCAGGGCAAGATGTTTCTCGGGCTCGCTGAGGATGGTCCGCAGGCCAAGGCCGATCTGGGCAACATCGCCAATCTGCGCAAGGCGATTGCCACGCTGCCGGGCGGTTTCCTCGGCGGTGCCCAGGCCATTGCGAACCAGTACGGCATCAAGCTGGGCGAGAACGCCGGCAACCTCGAATATGCCAACGCCATCCTGTCGAAACTCACGCCGGCCCAGCGGCAGGGCATGCCGGGCGCTGCGTCCGATCGCGACGTGCAGATGTTCCGCGATGCCCTGCCCAAGCTGTCGAACACCCCAGAAGGCAACGCGCTGATCATGGACACGATGGAAGCCCTGGCGCAGCAGCGGCTTGAACAGGCCCGCATCGCGACGCTGGTCACCACCAACCAGATGAACCGGCAGGAAGGCATGAAGCAATTGCAATCTCTGCCGGATCCGTTCGCTGCCCTGAAGGCGGCGACAGGGCCCCAGGAGGCACCGAAGCAGGGCGGCGTTGTTCCGACCGCACAGGCCACGCAGGCACCTCCTGGCGCCCCGCAGCCTGGTACGGTTGAAGGCGGCTTTCGTTTCAAGGGCGGTGACCCGAGCAAGCCTGAAAGCTGGGAAAAGGTGCAGTAATGGCCGGACCTTGGGAAAAATATGCTGCGCCCGTTGAAGCCACTCCGGCAGACGTGCCGCCATGGGCGAAATATGCAGCGCCTGCCCCCACACCGTCCATCGACGCCGCGCAGATAGCCGAGACCATCAATCGTCAGTTTGCGCCTCATGCAGCGTCGGGGCGTCAGGATGACGATAGCGCCCTGCATCGGTTCGCGACGAGAGGGGCGCTGGCCGCCGGTAATACTGGCATTCAGCAGGGCATGACGCTCGGCTTCGGCGATGAGCTGATGGCCGGCGCCCTGTCTCCGATCGAGGCGCTGAAGGGGGCTATCACGGGCGAAGACGCTGACAAGGGCTTTGGCCAGCGTATGGCAGATGCCTATGGCCGCGCCCTCGATCGCGAGCGCGGCACGCTCCACCAGGCTGAAGCCGATCACCCCATTGCAACCGGTGCCGGCAATCTCGCTGGCGGCCTAATGCTCGGCGGCAAGGCCCAGGAGGCAGGCCTAACCTTGCTCAAGGGTGCGCCCAGCATCTGGAAAGGAGCGGCCGAAGGGGCCGGCTATGGTGCTCTCCAGGGATTTGGATCCGGTGAGGGGGGCGCCGAAAATCGGCTGTCGAGCACATTGGAAGGCGCAAGGGTGGGGGGTGCTGCAGGCGGTGCTATTGGCGCGGCCAGCAAGACAATTCCTGTCATCACCAATTATATCAAGGCCTTCCGCGATCCCGAAATCGGCACTTTGTCGAAGCCGGCTCTCGATTATGCACGCCGCAATATCTCGCCGGATCTCCTGCAATCTGCCCAGGGGCTTGGCCCGCTGGGAACGCTGGCAGATGTTTCGCCCGAATGGCTCGGGGTGGCACGCGGTGCCGCCTCGGTTCCGGACAGCCGCGGTGCCGTGGTTGACGCGTTGCTGCAACGTGGCAGGGGCGCCAATGCGCGTCTCGCGGGCGATCTTGACAATGCCCTTGGCCCTCGCGTCATCCCATCTGAGGTTGAAGCCGGCCTGAAGGCGCAGCGTCAGGCTCTCAGCCCCGTTTATGAAAAGGCCTTCGAGGGCGCGAAAGCGGTGGATACGGCTCCGCTTGCCCAGAAGCTTGACACGGCGATTGTCGATCTTCGAGGAGATGCGCGAGCGGCGGCTGAGCGTGTTCGTGGAATGTTGAACGTCCACGGCACCGGCGCCCTTGACCCCAATCCACGCTCATTGATGGAGACCCGGAAGGCTATTGATGGCCTACTGAATTCGACGCAGGACAGCAACGTCCGGCGCGTCCTTTCCGAGGCGCGCAAGTCTGTTGACGAAAGCTTGACTGCCAGCGTCCCCGGCATCAAGGCGGCTGATGCTGCCTATGCAGATCTGATGAGCCAATCGAATGCCCTGGAGCGCGGCCAGCAGGTTCTTGGCAATGGCCCTAGCGCCATTCGGCCGGAAGAGTTGGCAAAGGAGAGCGGCGCTTTTGCTGTTGGCGGGAATGGCCCCTCGCTGGCACCGCAGAGACTTGCCCAAGGAGCACGGGCGGAGATCGATCGTGTTGTTGGCACGAATGCCAATGATCCTGTTGCCTGGAATCGCCTGATGCGTGGTGACGGCGACTGGAACCGTGAAAAGCTTGGTTCGCTCTTTGGTCGGGACAATGCCGATGCGGTTCTAGCGGCCGGTGATCGCGAGGCTGTTTTCAACGCCACTCGCAACCGTGTGGAAAATGGCTCTGATACCGGGATGACGCAGGGCTTTCGTGAAGCGATGAAGGGGCTGGAGAAGCCGGCCGATCTCCCCCCGAACGTGACCACCCTTGGCTTGTTGGGCTGGGCCGGGAAAAAGGGGCTAGATATGGTTCGCAGTCGGAGCGGCGAGAAAGCTGCTGCTGATTTTGCGAGCCAGCTTGGGCGCCTATCGGTATCTCAGGGCGATGCTCGCGACCGTGTCGTCAATGCCCTGATCAACTACCAGGCCGGCAAGACCAACCCGCAACTCTCCCCTGGGATGCGCGCGGTGGTGAATGCTCTGATCCAACAGAGCGGCATGGAGGCGAGGGCTATAGGCCCAGCTTGGTCACAATAAAATGCGCGATAGCTTGGTCATAGGGTTGTAGGGCAGGGTTGATGAATCTGGCCACCAGCCAGCCAACCATCAGAGCAGCAACCAGGGATAGGACCCACGGAATCGCGTTCGGCCCGAAAAATGGTTCTTTGGGGTCTGTGTCGGATTTGGTTTGGCGCATCCCACCTCAATATCACAGTGCTAAGTTCCCTGCACTCGCCAGGCACTACTGTGTATCTAGGGGGGTGGCCACCACGTCGACGCAAGCTAAAACAACGATTGTAATTCTATTCATCTAAAACACCCCTGGAAAAGCTGCGCGAAGTGCCCAAAAAATTACTGTAATTGGCCATATGGTAGCAAGAAACGCGTCAAGCGTAAGATTTATCAATATTTTGACGAATGGGGAGGCTCTGCCTTGCCATGTATCCACAACCAACAGGATATAGGTTATCGGGCCGCCTAGCGCCCAAACAATACCAAATACGCTGCTAAAAATTGTATTCAGCGCTGACTTCATTCTAGCCCCCAGGCGGTCATGAGCGGAGTCTGGACCCCGCTCAGAATATTTTAATCGTCATCCCCACCTTGACGCCGATCCGCGGCACGATCGCCGCACGAGGACCCGTCCTTAGCTTGCTGCCAGGAATGATCGCAGCTGCCGGCGAAGGCCGGTGCAACTGCAAATGAGAACATCGCCGCGACTAACGCGGCGAACACAATCTTGATCATCGAGATGGCCCCCTGATCCGCACCACTGCGGATACCTCTTTCGAACTACATTCACCGTGACCGTCCCGTGAAATCCAGCCCGCCCTAAGTGGCGGGTTTTACTTTGGAGAATGCCCGATGCCTCGTAACGGCTCTGGAACCTACATTCAGCCGGCCGGCACCGCTGGTGTTGACGGTGAGGTTATCTATGCCACGCCGTACAACAACCTGGTTGCCGACATTGGGAACGAGCTGACGAACTCGGTGAACGTTTCCGGCACGAAGGCGATGAACGCCGCGCTGCCCATGGGCAACAACAGGATCACGTTGCTTGCCAATCCCACGGGTGCCCAGGACGCAGCAACGAAGAGCTATGTGGACGGGCAGATTTCCGGCAGCGCCACGACCTTCATAGGTGGCACCACGACCGGGACGGCCAGCGCCCAGGTTCTTGCCAGCGTCAGCCCGAACACCTTCACGCTGACGGCGGGCTATCGCATCGTTTTCACGCCCGGTTTTACGCCGACCGGCGCGACTACGCTCGCGATCACGGCGCCCGTGATCGCGGCCAAGAACATTATGAAACTGAGCCCGCTTGGCCTTCTGCCGTTGGCGGGTGGCGAAATGGTCGCTGGTCAGGAAACCGAAGTTCTCTATGACGGGACGCAATATATCCTGCTGCAGAATGTGGCCGCAGAGACCGGCCCGCGAACCTCTCTCGTATCGGCCGCCACGACCGATCTTGGCACGATCCCCAGCCGCAACATCGGCGTCACCGGCACCACCACGATCACCTCGTTTGGCTCGGCCGCGAGCACGGCGTTCCCGCTGTATTTCCTGACCTTCGCGGGTGCCCTGACGCTGACCTACAACGCCACGTCGCTGATCTTGCCAGGCGCGGCGAATATCCTGACCAGGGCGGGCGACACAGCCATTGCGCTCTATCTTGGAAGCGGCAATTGGCAGGTGGTTACGTATCAGCGGGCGTCGCTCCTTCTGACCGGCATTGAGGTCCCGAAGCGCCAGACCGTGCTGCAAGGTCCGATGGACGCCAATGGGTTGCCGACCTTCTTCCCTGCGACCTCAGCAAACCTCACGCTGACAATGCAGAATGTGAGCCCGTCCACCCAACTCATCGCAACGATCGCTCAGAGCTTCGGCGCCCAGGGGCAGCAAGATCTGGTTGTCGTGGTCAACAGCAACCTCGCTGTCACCGCGAACGCGTCGGCCACCAACTTCATTTGGCTTGATGATACCGGGGTCCTAGGGGCCTCGACGCTGGCGCCTATCTACCAGTACGGCGGCACAGCCAGCGTGGCATCTGGGCAGCACACCTATATCATCGGCCAGGGCCAAATGTACGTCGGCAACGGCTCGGTCGCGGCGCCGACCAATCGCGTCTTCATCGGTGAGGCAATTGCCAGCGGCAGCGCGATCACGTCGACGGTGGCCTATGCCTATCAGAGAATATTCCAGTACACCGATACGGCTTCGCTGCCTGGGTCGGGAACGAAGGTTTCCAAGAACCACAATTTCGGGACATCAGTCGGCGTTACCGGGGTGGTGGGTATTGTCTGCGTGACCGCCGAGTTCGGCTATGCGGTGGGCGACATCGTATATTGCGCCGTGCAGGAATCGGGCTCCGGCCCATTTTGGTTCAGCACCGCCGCCGTCATAGCGAGAAACTCGTTCTACTTCACCACCGCTAATTTTTCGCCATGGCTACTGCAGCACGCAACGACCGGCGCGGGCTCAACCCTAACTGCAGCCAACTGGCGCTACATCATGATCGCAACAAGCACTTGGTGAGGCTCGAATGTGGATCGATACGAAGACGGGTGAGATCTATCTTGGCGATTGTCAGCCGGGAGACCGGGACGCAACCTCCGACGAAATCGCCGCATGGGAAGGGTGCAAGGCCACCCCCGAGGCGGTACGCGCCGAATGTGCCCGGCGCATCTATGCCGTAGCCTCCCAGGCTACCCAATCCAATCTCAACGGCTATATCAATCTCCTGAACGCCAAGGTTCTGCATCAGGGGTCGCTGACAGACGCCGAGACGGCCGATCTAGTCACATTTGCCTCGGCAATGGGCTGGATCAACGCCATGCGCGGTGCGTGTCCAGGCCTGATCGGCAACACTGCCTACCAAGACGACAGCAACTGGCCGACCCTCTCCCCTGAACTTGCGGCGTTTGCAGCCCGGTTCTGACCCTCCCGACATTTTGGTGAACTCATGAACAGGATCCTGCTTTGCGGGCCGCTGGCTCTCGCCCTTTGCGGCTGCGCCACCCGTCAGCCTGAAGCGCCCAATTGGGCCGCGGTCTCCAAGGAGATCCGCAAATGGTGAGCCTGCTGCTGGTGGTGTTGGCCTTCGCCGTGCTGAACCATATCCGCGGCGGCGGCGGGCTGTTCGGCGCGCGTGTGGTCGCGGCGCTCCAGCGCATCCCTGGTAACGGGGATATCACCGCTGCGCCTTTCGTCGCCCTGCTGGCATGGCTGGCAGGCTTCCCCGCGCTCGCGGCTCTCCTCTTCGCTCTGTGCTGGCTGTGTTGGTCCACACCCGCCCATGGCTTCCTGCAGGGCTTGGGGCGTGGTCCTGGGCCGATCGATGTCCGGCAACCCAGCTGGTACGAGGCGCTGTTCATCCGCTGGAGCTACGGCAATCCCTACCTAGCCTTCAGCTACCGCACCACGCTCTTCCTGATCCCGATGGCCTTCTGCTTCGGCTGGCCCTGGATCTTGCTCGGGCCGCTGCAGGTGGCCGCCTACGAAATCGGCTGGCGGCTCCGAAGTCCCGGTATCGCAATCGGTGAATTGATCACAGGCGCTCTTTGGGGCGCCTTTCTTTTTGGAGCCTCGGCATGAAAATTGACCGCGTAGCCTTCTTCTCCCACGCCAAACCGATCTTCGGTGGCTCCTATGATCAAGGGCAGGTCGACGGCCTGAATCGCATTCTCGACGAATGGGAGAGGCGCTTGCTCACCGACGCCCGCTGGCTGGCCTACATGCTCGCTACCGTCAAATGGGAGACGGCCAACGAGATGCAGCCCATTCGAGAGAAGGGCGGAGAAAAGTACCTCAAATCCAAGAAGTACTATCCGTGGGTTGGCGAGGGCCTCGTGCAGGTGACGTGGGAGACCAATCACCGCAAGTTCGGAGCCACGGCACCCGGCCAGCTTCTGACCTGGCCCAAGGCGCTCCCCGCGCTCTTTGACGGCACGATCAAGGGCATGTTCACCGGCAAGAAGCTGGCTGATTATTTCAACGTCAAGGTCACCGACTGGCAGCAGGCCCGGCGCATCATCAACGGCATGGACAAGGCCGACGCTATCGCCACCATCGCCAAGCAGTTCTATGCGGCGATCCTGGCCAGCACCGAGCCCGACACGGCAACTGTCGTTGTTCCCGCCCCCGAACCTGAGCCCGCCCCACCGGCCAAGCAGCCGGTGAACTGGGCCGGTGCCGGCGCTGCCGTAGGCGGCACGATCGTTGCGGCTCAAGCTGGCGTACAAGCCGTCAACTCGACTGTGACCACTGTGCGCGATACCGCCACGCAGGCCGTCGAGACCGTGACCACCATTCGTGAAACCTCGCAGGGGTTGGCCGCCTGGATGCCGTCGCCCTCGATCATGGTCGCTGTCGGCATCGTGATCGTGGCTATCGGGCTCGCCACCATCTACTTGCGGCACAAGATTGCGAAGGAGCAGGGCGTATGACCTGGCTCCTCTGGCTCCTCTCCCTCCGCAAGGAGATCTCGCCGCGGGGCTGGCTCATCATCGCCGCCATCGTCGCCGCCGTGGCGGCCGCCCTCTACTTCCGTCAGCACTTCATCAACCAGGGCGCCAGCAACGCTACCAGCGCCATCGAGAGGGCGAACAATGTCACGAACCAGAACGCCGACCAGGCAGAGGCGGATTACTACCAGCGCTTTGATCAGTGCCGCTCTGCTGGCGGTAGCTGGGATCGGGCTAACCGGGTGTGCCTCACCGGTCCCGGTGACAATGCCGTGCGGCGTGATCCGCGATAGCCTGATCGGTGTCACCCCCAACTCAAGCGAAGGAGAGCGCCGGCTTGGCGCGCATTATGAGCGCGGCCGGGCCGCAGGGTGTTGGAAGTGAGCGATGGAGGAGAAGCCAATGCAGACGCCATCATGGTTCAAGCCACAGGTTGATATCGGCAGTCTCATTGCCGTGGTTGGTGTCGCCGTTGCCATGGTCACCAACTACAACACTCTGCAGAACAATCAGGACAAGGTGAAAATCTGGCAAGAGACTCTGGAAAAGCAGATCGCCGAGCGGCGTGTCATGATTGATGCACGGTTCTCCGCGCTAGAGGCCAAAGTCGCGCCGATCGAGGCGGTTCAGTTCCGTCTTGGAAAGCAGGAAGCCGATATCGTCGCGGCCAACGCGCGCATAGATCGCATTGTAGATTCGTTCTCAGAGCAATTGAAAGAGCTGCGCAAGGACGTGAATGCTGTAGGCACAAAGGTTGAAGTGCTCACCCGATCACTCGAGGATCAGAACCGGGTGAACCGGCCGGTGACGAGTGGGCCGCGCTAATTAATCCTCACTCTGACAGCGACGCATTCACTCTCCTGAACCGGATGAGGAACGAAGGAAAGCTCCCTTGCTGTTGCTAGAGAAGCCGCCAATTCAACCCCTCCTCCTTCTTCGAGAAGGCAAGCGGAAGACTCTCTATTTTTTTTAATACTCGCGCCGTTGAGGTGTTGCCATAGCTAATTCATTATTTGTTCACATGGAGAGCATCGAGGATGGAGAGAGCGATGGAGTGCTATTTGCGTGCGTAAGAGTAATTTACTGAAATAGGTGATATCGACGTTATCGAGCGCAGTTTCGCATGCCATATACGTTTGCGCGACACTTACGACGTCGACTAGCGTTGAGTGCCATTGGGAGCGGTACGTGCACTGTCGCACTTGCTGCGACATTTTTACCGCATATTTGTCAAATAGGAGTTTGCGGAACAGCTAGCGTCATTACAGCGTTTGACACGGCGGGGAATCCTGTTCATAGCTCTAGCACGGTCTAGGCTGGTTTCGCCGTCAAGGACCATCGTTAGCATTAAGTCAATCGTTTTCTTGCTATTGACATAATGCTCACCATATTATGGGGGAGCGCGTCGCTGGATGTCCATCGGCGCATAACTGGGCAGATATCAACGACTGGCGTGGTGGCATGCTGGTCTGAAATTGCTGCCTGTAACGGAGGCTATTGTGTCGCACGAAAATAGGAACGGGCTCCTTGAATGCCTAGCTTCCGATCACGGAAGCGACTTGGCTGACGTGAAGTTTTTTCGTGGGCTGCGTAATGACGTCATTACGGCAGAGGAAATTTGTAAGCAGGCGCACTCGGCAATTATGCAGGAGAAGTTAGGGCAAGCGCATATTTCGCGCGATGCGCCGCGCAGCACTTTTCCTGTTCGCGATGTGCAAGAATTCGTGAATTCCCTCTAGAAAAATCTTTAGCAAAGCCGCAAAAGAGCCTAGGTTGATTCCTTAGGCTCTTTTTTTTGTGCGAGTAAGCATGCTGCTAACACGTATGATCCAACACTTCTCTGCAGTTAAGACTCTTCCTGTTGATGTAAATGATGTCAGGGATTTCTTAATCGCGAATGGAGTGCAGGACGAGATCACGTTTGTTGGCGTCGAGTTCGATCCTCAAGTCATGTTAGGTCAGTTTAAGAGATTTCGACGCCAAACTGGCGTTTACGGCGAGACGTTGAATTGCGCAAACGTTTACTATCATATTGGAGCCGATGCGAGTTGGCAGCGCTTTATCACTTGTAAAGAATTAGTGCACCTAGCAAACCCGGAAGAGGCTAAATCCTCCTCTAGAGAATCGATCGTAGAGTTGGTTGACAAGATTGGTCTCCCCCGGGAATGCAGGACGCGCCCAATGATGGCTGGGCGACTAATGTAGATAGGCTCGCAGAATATGTTGCTATCGCGCTCTTGTTGCCTCTTGAGGCTCGCAACATTCTTGCAACAGCGATAGCGGATGAGGGTGTTCCGATCACTGAAGCAGACGTTCCTCGCATTGCAGATATCCCTCCACGCTATGCGACGATCGCAATGCGCGAATGGTGGCCTACATCAGTTCAACAACTGACTAACATGGGTATATAGGGGATCCCTCAAGAGATTCGCTAAAGGCCTACGATACCGGCTGACGCTACTAGAGCGGGTCAAGGATGCTGGGTTCGTTATAGGCCGGCGAATTCACCTTGGTGGAGATCGGCCACATGTCCATGAGATTTGACGGATACGGGACCATCAGGTCGGCTGGATCTGGTTCGATATTGTCACGCGAACCGGGCTTGATCCTCAATCACATTGGGAACTGCTCAACGTAAGTCCCGAACTTGGCGCACATCGTATCAATTTCCGCCTGCTTATTGCCATCGGTTCCTAAAATAATCGGTGAAAATACAGTAGGATTACCCGGCGGACCCTCAAGAATTCCAAAGTACGGCTCCATTCTTGATGGTGTTCCAAGCCTATTCGTGCCGTTGACCAAGCCGCATACGTAGACCCATTTGCCGTCACTCGACGCGTGCATCCGCCCATATGTTGCAGACGCGGCGCCTTTGAGGGATTTGAGGAGATCTCGTTTGACTATTTCGATTTCCGCATTGCTAAGAGATACAAGATTTCTATTCGGCGGCGCGCTCGTGTCATGCGTTGCGACGCACGAACAAAGCAAAACAGCGCTGAGTGTCGCGCACAGCCTCGAATACATGCTAGCTCCTATTGCAAAAATCGAACTCGAAACACTCTAATTTAGACCGCGACTAGTGCCCAAGCCTTCGGCAGGCGGATGGCAAAGTCAATGCTGGCATGCAGTTGGTTCGCGAAGACCTGGCTAGGCCGTGGAAGGCAGGGGCTGCAGCGCGGGAAGAACGGCGGCTGTGGTGGTGTGGGCCGACCAATTGAGCCTCACCGGCGGATATCACAACTACAGGCGAGGGGTGCTCCACTTGGACTTGCCGCCTTTCCTTCGCTGTGGCTTGGCGGCCTCCGCGCGCGCTCGCCGCCGTTCTTCACGAACATCGTCGAGCCGTCGCAAGCCCTTATCGAATAAGTTCTCGGCATTGCGCTGAATTGTTTTCTGGCCCGCCATTTGGGCAGCGATAATGCGCAGGCTTGCTTGGCGAATATCCATGTGAGTGTCGATCGTGGACGCGTAACCATCCGCCCACCAGCGTTCCCTATCCTTTTGTGACCAGCTCTCCATCCGCTCCCGATCGGCCCTATTGCCATCGATGGCGTTGGAGATGTCCCAGGAGGAGGGGAGGAGGCCGTGGGCCTTTTGATAGGCCTGGGCAGCCTCGATGCATCCGACCATGTCGCCGTAGATCTCGTATGGCCGACCGCCGCCAGCGACTACCCGCAGGAAGTTGATCGCGAATTCCCTGAGCGTCTTCTCGACTTCCTCCGAAGCCGCGTTCCGGGCCAGGTCTTTCTCCGAATTTTCGATGACCAATTTCATGGAAACGACCCCGCCTGACGCTCCGAGGGCAATTGCATAGCATGAATTTGGCCTGAGGGAATCCCTGGCACCTTGAGTGCGAGCTTTCGTCTAATTCAGTTTGAAAGGGTCCCAAACGGTAAATCGAGCGATCGAGCTATCAGCATGAGACATAGATCTCGCCTCGATTGCATCATCTCATCGCCCATTTTTCTTCGGATGGTGGATGCTGCAGCAAGGGCTATGCGTTTTTTGGCTCCGTGATCGTCGTTTTCCAGTTCCTCGGTAATCGCGCCAAATAATGCAGTCAACGTTTCGACCTGAACCTGCAGGGTCACGATTTCATCGCTCATGCGACTTGCCTCCCCATTCCACTATCTCCGCATTCCTGACGTGACGGTGGCGTGAAAGGCTATCGGGTTAGGATGGCTCCGAAGGCGATCAAAGCGGCTTTAACCCACTGAAATCACTGGACTGCTCAGATTTGAGCATACCCTTCAAGTATCTGCGGTTTGGGGCAGACATCTTGTTCGCCGCCCGGCGGGATCCCGTCCAAGCAGGGAAGTGCTCACCCCGGAACATTACGCGAACTTCCGGCTCCTGCAGTCGAGTTGCGCTAATGAATTTCCCCCGACTTTTCATGCCGTTATCTGAGGGGATAGCGCCAAGCGCGGGGAGGGCGCAAAGGCACTCACCGCTTCCCCACTTTGTGCCGTTTCCACGGATTTCGTTTCAGATTTGTTCCCTCTGGCCTTCGGGCCAGAGGGCTTTCGCGCTTCAGAGGCCTTATTTGGCCTGCAGGTTATCTGCCGACAGCTTGCCGGAACGGCGATCTTCAACCAGCTCATAGCTGACCTTCTGGCCCTCCTGCAGGGAACGGAAGCCAGCACGCTCTACGGCGCTGATGTGAACGAAAACATCCTTCGAGCCGTCATCCGGCTGAATGAAACCATAGCCCTTTTGCTCGTTGAACCATTTGACCGTTCCAGTGCTCATGTCGAATTCATCCCATAAAGAAGCCTTTCGGCGCGTCGAACTTATACCCCCCGATCGGCCTCATGAACAGGTTGCATTCTGGCTTTTGGGCTGGAGAGGGAGGGCGCTCCCTTCACACGGGAGGTGTCGGCAGTTCAAATCCCTCCCTCGGATTTGAACCGTCCTACCATCCCCGAACCGCCGCCGTTCCCACGCCATAGGCGATGCTCTGTCGGTGAGAACGAATGAAACGCTCTCACGCTACCGCCAACCTGGCCGAAGTGATGCTCTCATCCAGGGGCAGATATCCAGTGATATGGAGCAGGCATGGCTCGCGTGCTTGCCTGCGGTGGACAGGCATGCTGGCGATAAAAACGCAGAACAGGTCGCGCGGTTCGTTAGGTGCCTATCCACTCGCTTATTCGTTTTCATTCACGATGCGGGCGGGGCTTGCAGAACAGGGCGAGGCAACGCATGCTTCCTCGAGATTGAGGCGAAGCTGCAATGGGACCTGCGTCTAAGACTCTTGCCTTGAGCATCGTGATCGTCGCCCTTTGCTCATCGGCAGGCGCCGCCGCGGAAGCGGTAGTCGATGCTTCCTGCCAGCCGCTACTCGAGGCCAATGACAAGCTAGGGTCACTTGAGCAGTTTCAGGTCGTCAGAGACCTGAAATACTCCGATGGAAAGGTGGTCCATGGTGAGCTTGTCGTGATCGGAACGAAGGCCTACCGACGCAACAATCCCGGATCGAAATACGTTGAAAGCAATTTCGTATTCAGGCGGGATGGGCTGCCAAAAGAGGCCATCCATTCCGATTGCGTCCTTGCCGGTTCCGAGCGCCTTTTGGGCAAGGACTACGACATATGGAATTATCAGTTCAGCTACGCGGATGAAAAACCGAATGCCCGGCAGGCGCTAGCCTGTCACACTTGGCTGGATCATCAAACGGGGCTGCCCCTCAAGCGCCGTTGCTCTGCCTCACAGCCCGATAGCAGGATTTCCGCAGTTTCGCTTTTTTGGAGCTATCGTCGGGGTTTTGAGACGCCGGCCGTCGAGGCGCCGCCGCCGTAGAGCGGAAGGGAGGCCGGCATCGATAAGATGTCCGGTAAAAATTACCGTTTCTACCGGCGTTGAGCGATCGAATGCACCTTCGCTGGACAACAGGAATTACTTTGACGGTGCACCTTCGTTTGCCCGGAGCTTGCCGAATGGGCGCGCCCGTTCAAATAGCTTCTTCTTGGTCGCCGCAAGACGTGATGCCCGTGAAGCGAACCTCGTCCGCAACTGGTTGTTCTGGCGTCTTTTCCCAATCTGAAAAACCTGCCGGCTTTCGGCAAAAGATGCGAGACTGCCATCCGGAACGTCGGGAGCGCGCGATGAAGGGCGGCAACTGGCTTGCGATAGGCGGACTGCTCATCGGGGCGGCGTCCTTGCTGTGCAACGGGCCGGTGCAGGCGCAGGGCTATGATGCCTGGCTCGCCTGGCCCGACGACTACAAGCGCGGCTTCGCCCTGGCCATCGTGATGGAACAGCTCTCGACCTGCCTCGGTGAGGGCTGCAGCCTTACACGCCACCGCAGGCAATGCCTCGCCGGCGTGACCGACAAGGCGGTGGTCGAACTGCTTGAGCGATATATGGGCCGCCATCCCCAGGCCAGGTTGCGCCCGGTCAATGTGACCCTGAGCCAGGCACTCTCCGAGTGGTGCGGTCCGGCCCCCTAAGGGGTGCCCATGGGGTGACCTGAAAATCGCTGTCCAGGTCCTTCGAGGGCACGTTCCGGCAATGCCCGTTACGAAACTGCGTTCTTCCTTGGCGTCATTTCATGCATGGCCGATCCGAAAGCGCGATAGAATGGCGCGCGCAAGGGCACTCAGCACAGGTGAGGCATATGATGGCTAAGGATACGACGATTGTGCTCGTCCATGGCTTCTGGGGCGGCGCGGCCCATTGGGCCAAGGTGATCACGGAACTCACGCGCCTGGGATATGACAAGGTCCGTGCGGTGGAACTGCCGCTCACCGGCCTGGCCGATGATGCCGAGCGTACCCGCAAGATGGTCAAGCAACAGGAAGGCAAGGTGGTGCTGGTCGGCCATTCCTATGGGGGCGCGGTGATCACCGAGGCCGGAGGCCTGCCGAATGTGGCGGGCCTGGTCTATATCGCCGCCTTCGCGCCGGATGCCGGCGAGAGCCCCGGCGCGATCAGCCAGCAGAGCCCGCCCGAGGCGTTCCCCAATATCGCGCCGGACAGCGATGGCTATCTCTGGATCAAATACGACAAGTTCGGCGAGAGTTTCTGCCAGGATCTGAGCGCGGAGGAAGCCAGGATCATGGCCGTCACCCAGAAAGCGCCATTGACCTCCACCTTCGGCGACAATGTCACCACACCTGCCTGGAAGGCGAAGCCGGTCTGGTATCAGATTTCCAGCCATGACCGCATGATCGCCCCCGACAACCAGAAGCGCATGTCCGCGCGCATGAACCCGCGCAAGGTCATTACGCTCGAGGCCAGCCATGCTTCACTCGCCTCCAGGCCGGTGGAGGTCAGTCAACTGATCGACGAAGCCGCAGGCGCGGTTGGATAGCGGCATCGCCGGAGAGATGAGGAAGCGGGCGGGGAGGCTGCTGCCTCTCCCTTGCCAGCTTGGTGTTCCGGACTCAGGCCAAGTTCGATGGCATCGGATGGCGGCGTGGCTAGTCCCGCAGCATCTTTGCGATATCCTCGATCGGATGCGAGGTCAGCTGTTTGGGAATTTCGCGGCTGATGCGCTCCACCACTTCCTGGTGGAAGGCTTGGCGGAGGTCGCCGAGCACCTTGGGTGGGGCGACCACGATCAGCTTGTCGAACTGGCCGGCATGGGCGCGTCGATACAGGATTTCGGCGAGCCCGGCCGCAAAACGTTCCTCGCCCAGCCGATGCCAGTCGGTCTCCTTGATGGCGCTGGTGCGGCCATTGGTGCCGGTGCCGGTACGCCCCGGCTGATCGGTGCCCTGTTCGCGTGTGGCGGGATTGTCTTCCTGCAGGACCTGGTCGACGGTGAGACTGGCCTTGTTGCCACGTCCGACCTGGCGCAGAAAGAGCGCCTTCCTGCCGTCTCCGACCAGCACGAGGGTGTTCTTGTCGTCTAGGATCATGATTGCACTACCTCTCTGTAAGGGGAATGCATCCAGGCGCTCAAATGTTCCTGTCTCAAGCTCAGGATGCTGGGCCCTCGGCTGGGCAACAACCCCAACGCCTACCGAACGAGGCTCCTTCGATGCGATGTCGTTTCGATCCGAGCGGCATGGAGATCAGCCGCGGGGACCGGATAATGTCGTAGCGTAAGGGGTAACGAGCGCTTCCTTGCATCAAAATGGAAGGCATTCTTACAGATTGCTTCCCGTATAACGCCCAGATTTTTTACATCTTACGATAATACTTCATCTTTTTGAACCAAAATGTATCGTCATTTCTTGTATCGGAGAGCCGGAATTTCAAAAGACTGCTGTGCCATTTCGCACAGAGCGGAGCACCGGTCCGCTGTCATTGAGAGGTATCGGAAGCCTGTCGTGACAGAGGGAGTGCTGCCATGCCTCGCGACGAAACGCTGTTGGACTTCACCGAGGAAAATCATCGCCTCCGCCGCGTCTCGCGGGGCGATGCTGGTCGACAGTTCCATTTCTCCATCTGCATCGTCGCCGTTCTGGCAATTGCGATCCTGCTGACCGTGATCGTCGAATCCGCCACCTTGAAGAAAAGGCCGATGTCGGGCCCGGGCCGCTCGGTATCGCTCACCCAATCGCTGCGCTAAAGCGTTTTGCGATTTGACGGCTCAGGCCGCGAGCATGCGCGAAAACAAGCTGGACAGCAGGCGGCATAGAGGTTGCGGTTCGTGTTCGCCCGCGGCGATGGCGTCGTCGACGACCCCGTGCATGCCGTCGAACAGGACGAGCGCCACCGCGCGGCTGTGCGGAACGGTCCAGACACCGGCGGCGCGCCCCTCGTCCAGCAGGGCGACAAGCTGGGTAATCACGGTATCCTTCTCGCGCGATTGCCGCTGGTTGTGGGGGAAGTCGTGGAAGACCACGTCGTGCAGCTGGAAATTGACGAGATAGGCGGCAACGGCGCCGCCGATCCAGGCCGAAAGCCGGGCGACATGGTCGTTACGGGGGGCCAGACATCGACGGCCGCTGCTCCGCGCGCGCGGTCCGGCGCCGCATCCGCAACCATGAACGCTCTGCGCCAAGGCGGCATGACCATCGGTATCGCCCTGCTCGGCACCATGATGGCTGGCCGCGCGGTGGCGACGATGGCGCAGGCCTTGGCTGGAGCCGGTGTCACGTCTCCGCTGGCGCTGGCCAGTCTTGCCGTGCGTCGGCATGAGATGCCGGCCGGCTTGATCATGGCTGAACACGACTTCCGGCACGTGCTCGCTCGTGCCTTTGCGGACGGGTTCTGCCTAGCCGTCGTCGTCGCCGGCCTTGTCGGTCTGGCGGCGGTCCTGGTGCTGGTGCTTGGCTCTCGAACCGGTGTGCAACGCTCCGAGCCGCTTTCTGCCCTCGACGATCTCTAACCGCTCTCTGACGAAGGGAACCTGGCGATGGGCTGGTGGAGGGGGCGGGGGAGCGCCGAGGGCTACTTGCTCAGAAAAAGAGGTCGGATGACCCGAATCCCGCAACCCAATGCGCCGACGCCAGTTAGCAGAGGAAGCAAGGCGATCATCTGTGTTGTTGCATGCTCAGTAAACCAAGGCATGTCTGAGGAATGAGGAGAGATGGTATTTGAGCAAATATTCCCGGTTTATCTATGCCGCTGCCTCAATATGTCGCGGTCTTTGGATGCCGACCCAGGCAGAGATTCCTAACTATAACGAAATGTAATGTGCTTTTTTGGCCCAACGTGGCAAAATGCTGCTTTCGTCAAACGTAACGCGGGGATCATTTCGGATATGCAGGAAGCTCACAATAATTTAATCGATATTACGGTGGATATCGTCGCAGCTTACGTCGCCAATAATTCTATTCCGACGGACGGATTGCCATCTTTCATATCAATGGTTCACGACAGCCTGTCTAAGCTGCGGGAGCAGCCAGTAGTCGAAGAAGCCACCCCGTTGCGTCCAGCTGTACCAGTACGCAAGTCGGTTACGCCGGATTTCATCGTCTGCCTGGAAGATGGCCAGAAATTCAAATCGTTGAGGCGGCATCTGCGCAGCAAATACAATATGTCGCCGGAGGAATACCGTAGCAAATGGGGTCTTGCGGACGACTATCCCATGGTTGCGCCGAATTATGCTGCTGAACGCTCCCGCCTCGCCAAGGCCGCTGGCCTTGGGTCGCTGCGTTGGGGGCGCAGCACGCCGCCGGCCAAGACCGCCAAGGCTGGCTGAGGGGCTCGCCTTATCTCGAGTTGATGGCTGGAACGGTCCCGCGAGGGACCGTGCCGGCTTTTTTGCGTTTTACCGAAGAGATGATCGAAAGACGGGATGAGGCCCCGGCCTCATAGTCTTGCCGCAGCATGAGGACTTCGGACCTGCGGAAAAGAGCGGATACGATCGGGCTGAATTTACGAGAGCAAAGTGCGATTTCTCTGCACCGTACTTTTACTCTAACTCTTTGTTTCCCAGCCAATCCGAAGGATTGACTGGGGCCTTTTTGCGATTCCAGGTGATTTCATGAAATCGCAAAATGCTTTGGCGGTGCGATGAACCGCCGGGCTCACACGGTGAGCACGATCTTGCCGCTATGGCTGCTGCTCTCCATCAATGCATGGGCCTTGGCCGCTTCCGACAGGGGGAAGACGGCATGGATCAGCGGGCGGCAACGCCCTTGCGCCAGCAGGGGCCAGGCATGCTCTTCCACCGCGGCTGCGATGGCCGCTTTGGCTGCCACCGACTGGGCCCTCAAGGTGGAGCCCATATGGCTCAGGCGCTTGGTCATCAGCCGTACGAAATCGACCTCGACTTTCGAACCCTGCAGGAAGGCGATGTTGACGATGCGCCCTTCCATCGCCGCCACCTCGTAATTCTTGGCGATGTAGCTGCCTCCCACCATGTCGAGAATGACATCGGGGCCGCGCCCGCCCGTCGCCTGTTTGACGGCCGCGCTCCAGTCCTCGGCCTTGTAGTCGATGGCAACATCCGCGCCGAGCTTGCGGCAGGTCTCGCATTTCTCGGGAGAGCCGGCAGTGACGATGACGGTGGCGCCGAAGGCCTTGGCCAGCATGATGGCCGTGGTGCCGATGCCGGAGGAGCCGCCGTGAACGAGGAGGGTTTCGCCGCTCTGCAGGCGGCCGCGCTGGAACACATTGTGCCAGACGGTGAAGAAGGTTTCGGGGATGGCCGCCGCCTGGATCATGTCGAGGCCGGCAGGAACCGGCAGGGCATGGCCGGCATCCGTCACGGCATAGGGCGCATAGCCGCCGCCGGGCGTGAGGGCGGCCACCTTGTCGCCGATCTTCCAGCGAGCGGCCTTCGGTCCGACGGCGACGACCTCGCCCGCAACCTCGAGACCGGGCAGATCGGAGGCGCCCTTGGGCGGCGGATAGGCACCGGCGCGCTGCAGCACGTCCGGGCGGTTGACGCCAGCGGCGGCGACGCGGATGAGGATCTCGCTCTCACCGGGCTGCGGCACCGGGCGCTCCTCGGGCACCAGCACTTCGGGGCCGCCCGGCCGGCTGATGGCGATGGCGGTCATGGTGGTGGGCAGGTCGGGCATGGTCGATTCCGATCGTTTGAGGGGAGGGGACCGATCGCAAAAAAGCTGCTTTTGATCGGCCTTTCCCAGAGCAAAGTGCGTTTTTAAAAAAAAGCCCTTTTGCTCTCACTCCCTGTTTCGACGCGTCTTGGTTTAGACGCGTCTTGGCGGTTCTCGCTCGCTACCTTACGGTCGCAGGGCGCTTTGGCCGGGACGTCAGTCGAAGATGCCTTCGCTATGCTTGGCGACATAATCGGCCAGGCCCAGCGTGTGGTCGCGGGCATAGGCCTCGGCCTTGGCGATATCGCGCTTTTCGAGGGCCTCGATGATGTTGAGGTGATCGACGATCGATTTGCTGGCGCGATCGTCGCGGCCGATGGTGATCTGCCGGATGCCACGCACATGCAGTACGAGGTTCTCGGTCATCTCGGCCAGGATCTGCGAGCCGGAGAGCTCGATGATGGTCTGATGGAAGCGGATATTGGCGGTCGAGTATTCGTGTGGATAGTCAGCCGGCTTATGAGCTTCGTTGAACTCGTGGAAGATCGTGCGCAGCCGCGCGATTTCCCGGTCGCTGGCGCGCTGGCAGATCAGGCGCACCGCCATGCTTTCCAGCGCTGCCCAAGCCTGGATCATCTCGATCACCTCGCGCTTGGTTTTTTTCAGCACGATGATGCCCCGCCGGGGCAGGGATTTGACGAAGCCCTGCTGCTCGAGCATTGCGATAGCCTCGCGCACCGGCGTCCGGCTGACACCAAGGCGTTCTGAGAGCTGGCGCTCGTCGATCCAGGTGGGGTCGGGCGAAGAGTAGATGTCCATATGGGCGATGGCATGCTTGAGCGCGGCATAGACTTTGGTCTTGTAGGTCTGTTCCGGAGAGAAACGTTCCAGCACCAGTTCGGGGGTGGATTCGTCGGCGATGGGCCAACGCGCTTGAATCTTGGGGGCCACGAACTCTTCCTCTCTCAAAACGCCTATATCGACCGGATAGTGCCATGCTCTTCATAGCGCATATACGCGATCCGGTCTTGCATTAGGTATACCTAAAACGGCCTATAAGTCGCCCTCAAGCCGATGACGCCCGGACCGGAAGAGCGATTCTCGTTATTGTTGTCCTCGTGGCTTCCTCGTCGCAGTCTGTCGCTGTTTCATCGTCGTGTTGGCGGCGGGATCGCAATGCTGCGCACCCGCCGCCGGAAGGAAAGACCCATACCGCCCGGGAGAAGGCGGTATGGTGAATGTCGGGGGACCGGCATTCATGAGTGTTTCGGGAGCACCGTGTCAGCCCGTGGCTGCCTGGCGGCGGCGAGGCGACCAGTCGTTCAGCAATTCGGTGAGCGTGGTACCGAGGCGAGCGGGGGATGGGGATACCCTGACGCCAGCGGCTTCGAGCGCGGCGATCTTGGAGCCGGCATCGCCCTTGCCGCCGGAGATGATGGCGCCGGCATGGCCCATGCGCCGTCCGGGCGGTGCGGTGCGGCCGGCCACGAAGCCGACGGTGGGCTTCTTGCGCCCGCGCTTGGCCTCGTCGATCAGGAACTGCGCCGCATCCTCCTCGGCCGAGCCGCCGATCTCCCCGATCATCACGATCGAATGGGTGTCGGGATCGCCCAGGAACATCTCCAGCATGTCGATGAACTCGGTGCCCTTCACCGGGTCGCCGCCAATGCCCACCGCCGTGGTCTGCCCCAACCCCTCATTGGAGGTTTGGAACACCGCCTCATAGGTCAGCGTGCCCGAGCGCGACACGATGCCCACCGAGCCCTTCTTGAAGATGTTGCCCGGCATGATGCCGATCTTGCATTCGTCCGCCGTCATCACACCCGGGCAGTTCGGCCCGATCAGGCGCGACTTCGAACCCGACAGCGACCGCTTCACCTTGATCATGTCGGCGACCGGGATGCCCTCGGTGATGCACACGATCAGCGGGATCTGTGCATCGATGGCCTCGCAGATCGCATCGGCCGCCCCCGGCGGCGGCACATAGATCACGCTGGCATCGGCCTGCGTGACATGGCGCGCCTCGGCCACGGTGTCGAACACCGGCAGGCCCAGATGCTGCGAGCCGCCCTTGCCCGGCGAGGTGCCCCCCACCAGCTGCGTGCCATATTTGAGCGCCTGCTCGGAATGGAAGGTGCCGTTCTTGCCAGTGAAGCCCTGGCAGATCACTCGGGTTTGCTTGTTGATCAGGATCGACATTACTTGGCTTCCCGCACGGCTTTGACAATCTTCTGGGCGGCATCGTCGAGGTCGTCGGCAGCAATCACATTGAGGCCGGATTCACGGATGATCTGCTTGCCGAGTTCGACATTGGTGCCTTCGAGCCGCACCACCAGCGGGATCTTCAGGCCGACTTCCTGCACCGCGGCGATCACGCCCTCGGCGATCACGTCGCATTTCATGATGCCGCCGAAGATGTTGACCAGGATGCCCTTCACTTTCGGATCGGCCGTGATGATCTTGAAGGCCGCCGTCACCTTCTCCTTGGTGGCACCGCCGCCGACATCCAGGAAGTTGGCCGGCTCCTCGCCATAGAGCTTGATGATGTCGAGCGTGGCCATGGCCAAGCCAGCCCCGTTCACCATGCAGCCGATCGAGCCGTCGAGGGCGATGTAACTGAGATCGTAGCGCGAGGCCTCGATCTCCTTGGGATCCTCTTCCGACTCGTCGCGCAGCGCCACGATGTCGGGATGGCGGTAGAGGGCGTTGGCATCAAAGCCCATCTTGGCGTCCAGGCATTTGAGCTGGCCGTCCTTGGTGACGATCAGGGGATTGATCTCCAGCAGCGCCATGTCCTTGGCCACGAAGGCGGTGTAGAGCTTGGTGGTCAGGCTGACCGCCTGCTTGGCCAGGTCCCCGGAAAGCCCGAGCGCCTTGGCGACCGCCAGGCCGTGATGGCCCATCACCCCGGTGGCCGGATCGACCGAGAAGGTCACGATCTTCTCCGGCGTCTCATGGGCCACCTTCTCGATGTCCATGCCGCCCTCGGTGGAAACCACGAAGGCAACGCGGCTGGTCTCGCGGTCGACCAGCACCGAGAGGTAGAACTCCTTCTCGATGTCCGAGCCGTCCTCGATATAGAGCCGGTTGACCTGCTTGCCGGCCGGACCGGTCTGCACCGTCACCAGCGTGTTGCCCAGCATCTCCTGCGCACTGGCACGCACATCCTCGATCGACTTGGCCAGGCGCACACCGCCCTTGGCATCGGCAGGCAGTTCCTTGAACTTGCCCTTGCCGCGCCCGCCCGCATGGATCTGCGACTTCACCACATAAAGCGGACCCGGAAGCTCCTTGGCCCCCTTCACCGCTTCCTCAACCGTCAGCGCAGGCACGCCCTTCGATATGGGCAGGCCGAATTCCTTCAGGACCGCTTTCGCCTGGTATTCATGGATGTTCATTCTTCTTGGACCTCGTCGCTGTCATGGGATGGTGCCTGCCGGTCATGAGGCATAGTTCCGCCATTCCCGCGATCCCGATGAGGGAGCACAGGCTGGATGGGCTGTTCGATTGAGGGAAGAGGGGGTGAACGACGCCGGCGCGGTGCGCCGACGTCATCAGCAAGCTTGGCCTCAGAGCAACCCAGCCCCGCGAGCCCATTTATATTTGGCGCCGAGCACTTCCACCGGCAGCTCGGTGGAATAGGCATAGGCTGGCACGCCATGGGCATAGAGATATTCGGAAGCTTCCTCGACCTGTACGTCGCCGGCGAGGGAAGCGACGATCGGCTTTTCGATGCCGCGAGCCTTCATCTCTTCCTTGGCCTCGATCACCAGCTTGGCGAAGGTCATCGGCGGCGTGATGATGGTGTGCCAATAGCCCAGGATGATCGAGTGGATGCGGTCGTCTTCCAGGCCGAGCTTGATGGTGTTCTTGTAGGTCGAGGGCGGTTCCCCGCCGGTGATGTCGACCGGATTGCCGGCTGCGCCGAAGGGCGGGATGAATTTGCGGAAGGCCGCGTCGAGATCATCGGGCATCGACATCAGCGACAGGCCGTTGTCGACACAGGCATCGGAGAGCAGCACGCCCGAGCCGCCGGCGCCGGTGATGATGACCACGTTTTCGCCCTTGGGCGTCGGCATAATCGGCACGCCGCGGGCGAATTCCAGCAATTGTCGCAGCGAACGGGCGCGGATGACGCCGACCTGCTTGAAGACGTCTTCATAGATGCGGTCATTGCCGGCAAGCGCGCCGGTGTGGGAACTCGCCGCCTTGGCGCCGGCCGAGGTGCGGCCGGCCTTGAGCACGATCACCGGTTTCTTCTTGGAGACGCGCTTGGCGACTTCGGCGAAGGCGCGGCCATCCTTCAGGTCCTCGCAATGCTGGGCGATGATCTTGGTGTTGTCGTCCTGCTCGAAGAAGGTGAGCAGGTCGTCCTCGTCGATGTCGGATTTGTTGCCGAGGCCGACGATGGCCGAAACACCCATCTTGGCCGAGCGCGAGAAGCCGATGATGGCCATACCGATACCGCCCGACTGGGAGGAGAGGGCCGCCGAGCCCTTCACGTCGTAGGCAGTGCAGAAGGTCGCGCAGAGATTGGACGGGGTATAGTAGAAGCCATAGATGTTCGGTCCCATCAGGCGGATATTGTATTTGCGCCCGATCTCCTGGATCTCGCGCTGGCCCTCCTCATTGCCGGTTTCGGCAAAGCCCGAGGGAATGAGTACGGCGCCCGGGATGGCCTTCTCGCCGCATTCGATCAGGGCGCCCGCCACGAATTTCGCGGGAATGGCGAAGACGGCCGTATCGATGGTGCCGGGCACATCCTTGACGCTCTTATAGGCCTTGTAGCCCAGGATCTCGTCGGCCTTGGGGTGGATCGGATAGATCTGGCCCTTGTAGCCACCATTGATCAGGTTCTTCATCACCGAATTGCCGATCTTGCCATCCTCGGAGGAGGCGCCGATCACAGCCACGGCCTCGGGGCGCATGATGCGGTTCATCGCGGTAACGATGGCCTCCTGCGAGGGCCGGGGGCGGGATGGCCTGACCTCGAAGTCCACCACGATGCGGACGTCGGCCGCGACGGCACTATCCTTGGTAGCGAAGACCGGATTGAGATCGAGCTCGGTGATCTCTGGAAAATCGGTGACGAGCTGCGAAACCCTCGCCAGCGTGTCGGCGAGCGCATCGTGATTGACCGGATCGCCGCCGCGCACGCCCTTGAGCATCTCGGCAGCCTGGATGCCGTCGAGCATGGACAGAGCCTCGTCACGGTCGATAGGCGCCAGGCGGAAGGTGATATCTTTCAGCACCTCCACCAGCACGCCGCCGAGGCCGAAGGCGACGAGCTTGCCGAAGCTGTCGTCGGTCACGGCGCCGATGATGACTTCCTGGCCGCTCTTCAGCATCTGCTGGACTTGGACACCCTCGATACGGGCATCGGCCTTGTAGGCCTTGGCATTGGCGAGGATCTTGTCGTGGGCGGCTTCGGCTTCGGCCGCGGAGGCCACCCCGACGATCACGCCGCCGGCTTCGGTCTTGTGCAGGATGTCCGGCGAGACGATCTTCATGACGACCGGAAAGCCCATCTCGCCTGCGAGCTTGGCGGCCTCGGCGCCGGAACGCGCCAGCCCCTCCTGCGGCACGGGAATGCCGTAGGCGTCGCAGACGAGCTTGCCTTCTGGTGCGGTGAGGCTGGTGCGGCCGGATGCCTTGACGGCATCGAGAACGGCCCGGACATCGGCCTGGATGGAATGCGCGGGTTTCGCCTGGATGTTCATGGGGGTTTCTCCCTGGTCGTTGCCGGTTCGAAGCGTCGTCCTATCGGCGAGAATTCGAATTGCTGGTATCTGGTATGCCAGATTTGAATTTGTCAAGCCCGGTCTTGGCTGTCGTGCGAGGCCTAAAGCAGGCTTTGAAGGAAACGCACTTTTGCTCGAACTCTTTGTTTGGGCTTGTCTTTGCGAATCCCGACAAATCCGGCGGGCGGCAAGTGCTTGAGTGCGAAGAACCGTATTCGGTTCTTGGCCGCATGTCGGAGGATCCAGGGCCTCAACGCCGCTGGAGCACCATGTCGCGATCGTGACGAAGAGTGCAGCCTGGGATCGGGTTCGATAATCCCGGCCGGTGCCTGTCGGCGGCACCGGCTTTTGATGATCGGACGTGGCTGTCGATGCCCGCCACGCGAGGGTTATGCGGCTGCGGTGCTCGCCGGCTGTTGCAATTCGTGCTTGCGCACCACGCCCGCCCGCCAGGGCTTGAGCACCCCGATGGCGAGGACAGCAGCCAGGATGTTGGCACCGGCTGCGATGAGGAACACCAGGTCCCAGCTACCGGTCTGCTGCTGCAGGACGTTGGCGAAGGGGACGAGCAAGGCGGCCGTTCCCTTGGCCGTGTAGAGCAGCCCGGCATTGGTGGCCGCATATTTGGAGCCGAACGTATCCGTGCAGGTCGAGGGGAAGAGAGAGTAGATCTCGCCCCAGGCGAAGAACACGAAGCCGCTGAGCAGCACGAACCAGACCGGGTCATGGCCGAATTTGTACAGCAGGTAGATGCCGACCCCTTCCATCGCAAAGGCGATGAACATGGTATTCTCGCGGCCGATCTTGTCCGACACCCAGCCGAAGAAGGGACGGGTGAGGCCATTGAGGATACGATCGAGCGTCGCGGCGAAGGTTACGGCTGTCATGGTCAGGCCGAACAGCGAGACCGGGATGCCGTCGAGCTTGAGATCGGCACCGATGGGCTTGAGGTTGGCGGTTACCATCAGGCCACCGGCCCCGACGATCACGAACATGAAGTACATCAGCCAGAAAATTGGCTGGCGCAGTACCTCGGTCGGTGCGAAATTGCGGCGGGTCTGCACGATGTTCTTGTTCTGCACCGGAGCTGGCACCTGGCCGCTGCGAGGCGTGTGCATGAATAGCGCGAAGATGATGACGATGATGCCTTGGCCGAGGCCGAACCAGAAGAAGGCAGCCTGGAACCCGTCATTGGCGATCATGGCCTGGATGGGGGCCACGGTCAGGGCCGAGCCGGCGCCGAAGCCGGCTGCGGTGATGCCGGCCGCCAGGCCGCGCTTGTCCGGGAACCATTTCAGCGCATTACCTACGCAGGTACCGTAGACGGCGCCGGCCCCGATACCAGCGATGATCTGCCCGAGATAGAATAGAGAAAGCGAGGTGGCGTAGGAATTGATCACCCAGCCGATGGCGCAGAGCGCGCCGCCGAAGACCACCACGAGTTTCGGCCCGTATTTGTCGACGAACCAGCCTTCGACCGGCACGAGCCAGGTTTCGAACAGGACGAACAAGGTGAACGCCCATTGTATCGCGGCCCTGTCCCAGCCGAACGTTTTCTGGATGTCGGGAACGAAGAATGTCCAGCCATATTGAAGGTTGGCGATCATCACCATGCAGACGACGCCGATTGCAAGCTGTGTCCAGCGGAAGGCATTGGATACCTTCGGCAGGCTTTCCTCTCCTTGCGACCCTACCATTGCAGTCCCCCTTGGTTTTTGTTGGAGGTTGGACGGAGCTCAGGCTCCATTAAGCAGGTTGTGAGGGCATATTGGTATCTTGCATGCCAGTTGGCAAGCGTCGTTTTTCATCGACGCATGCCGAACGGCCCCGGAAGAGACGTCTTCCAGGGGGCTTCAGCACGGATGAGCAGGAAAGACGATCGGCATCAAGTTACGGAAAGAACTGAGATCTTCGTTCCGCGTACTTCGATGGCCGGCGCAGTTGCGAATAGATCAAAAAAAGTTGCAGGGAAGCAGTCGCAACGCTGCCCCACGTCGTAAATAAGGTAGGAATAGTCGATTCTTAGATATAATCTTCTGGCATGCCAGATTCGGATTTGCTCTCCAGACAATGCGTCTGGCTGCGCCGAAGGGGTGTGATCGCGTCCACCCGGCCCACGCTTTCGACAATTGGAGAGAGGGCCTGTCAATCGAGTGACCCGCCAGCGATCCCAGTCGAATCGTTTTCACCAGCGCGGTCTCCGGGACCATCGTGCCAGGCCATTGGCGAGGCACGGCAGCGACGATCCAGAGTATTTAGAGGCCGAAGGGTTCGCGGGAGCCGGCGCGGATATCGGCCTGGGCCATCTTCATCAGGAAGCCCGAGAAGGCAGTCCAGATACGGGCCGACAGCGGACGGGCGGCGGGGCTACGGGACAGAGCAGAAGTGGTCATGGTCGTTCTCCGCGTTGGGGTTCGAGGAAAGATCTTTTGTTGCTGCGAATCTGGCATGCCAGAGCCCAGATGGAAAGCGCCGATGTTGCATTGCAGTCATGCGCTCTTTGCAATGCGAAGTAAACAACCGCCACTTACCTCCAGGCCGTCAGTGTCCCTGTTGGGCGGGGCGACATAGGCTGAAACTGGTTTAGGGCCAGCTCCATACTAAACACGAAAATTCGAGGCTTTCTTATAGCCTTTACTGCATCGCGGCATGAATTCGCTCACACCATCATGACGCGACCCTGGCTGCAGAGACGGTCTTTCAAGCCGGCAAAATCGTGCTTCCCTGCTGCCGTAACTCCACGCGATTTTCGCTTGGAGTTGAACATCAAGCCATTGAAATAAAAGAGAATTCATCTTTCCTCATGGCAGTGGAAGAGGCCGATGCCAGCCGCCACGCAGGCCGGAAAATTCGGATTGACACTCTGGTATCTGGCATGCCAATGTCGAGACATACGGCATGCCATGGCGTCACTCCGCCAAGTAGAAGGCGATATCGGCACAGTTGATCCCGTCCATTCCTATGCGATGGGCAACAAGCCGGCCGATGCTTTCAGCGGCATATCGTTGCGAAGAACAACGGGAGGAATTGCCCCAATGGCAACGGTTACAGCACTGCAAAAGCCCGTGACCACGACGGCCGAAGATACGCTCAAGCAAAAAGCCCGCGACGGCAGCGTTGTCTCCGGCGGACATCTCGTCGCCAAAGCGCTCAAGGCCGAGGGCGTCGATACGATCTTCACCCTGTGCGGGGGGCATATCATCGACATTTATGACGGCTGTCTCGACGAAGGCATCCGCATCGTCGACGTGCGTCACGAACAGGTTGCCGCCCATGCCGCCGATGGCTATGCGCGCCAGACCGGCAAGCTCGGCTGCGTCGTTACCACGGCCGGTCCAGGCTGCACCAATGCGATGACCGGCATCGCCACCGCCTTCCGTTCGGAAAGCCCGGTTCTGCATATTGGCGGGCAGGGTGCGTTGACCCAGCACAAGATGGGGTCGCTGCAGGATCTGCCGCATGTCGACATGATGAAGCCGATCACCAAATTCGCCGCGACGGTCTCCTCCACCGAACGCGTGGCGGACATGATCTCGATGGCGGCGCGCGAATGTTTCGCCGGTGCCTATGGCCCGTCTTATCTCGAGATCCCGCGTGACGTGCTCGACCGGGAAGTCTCCCTCGACCGCGCGGTCCTGCCGGCCTCCGGCAGCTATCGCGCCTCGACCAAGTCGATCGGTGATCCCGCCGATATCGAAAAACTCGCCGATATCCTGGTTGGCGCCGAGCGCCCCGCCATCCTCTATGGCCAGCAGGTCTGGACCGGCCGCGGGCAGGATGAGGCCATTGCGCTCTTACGCGGGCTCGACATTCCCGGCTATTTCAACGGCGCCAGCCGCGGCCTGCTGCCCCCCGGCGATCCCCACCATTTCGACCGCACGCGCTCGCTCGCCTTCGCCAAGGCCGATGTGCTCGTCATCGTCGGCACGCCCTTCGATTTCCGCATGGGCTATGGCAAGCGCATCAGCAAGGACTTGAAGCTCATCCAGATCGACATGGATTACCGCACCGTCGGCAAGAACCGCGACATTGATCTCGGCCTGGTCGGCGATCCCGGCGCGATTCTCGGTGCGGTGCTGCAGGCGGCCTCCGGGCGCATGGACAAGGGCAAGCGCCAGCTGCGCCAGCAGTGGATGCAGATGCTTCAGGATGCCGAAGCGGCGGCGACCGAGAAGCTGATGCCTCTGTTCCTCTCCAACCAGACGCCGATCCATCCCTATCGCGTCGCCTATGAGCTCAACGAGTTCCTCGGCGAGGACACCATCTATATCGGCGATGGCGGCGACGTGGTGACGATCTCGGCCCAGGCCGTGCGTCCACGCGGACCGGGCCAGTGGATGGATCCGGGCGCGCTCGGTTCGCTCGGCGTCGGCACCGGGTTTGCCCTGGCGGCCAAGCTCGCCAACCCCAACAAGGAGGTGCTGTGCTATTACGGCGACGGCTCCTTCGGCATGACCGGCTTCGACATGGAAACTGCCGATCGCTTCGGGGCGCCCTATCTGGCCGTCATCGGCAACAACTCCTCGATGAACCAGATCCGCTATGGCCAGGTTGCCAAATATGGCGAGGAGCGCGGCAATGTCGGCAACAAGCTCGGCGACGTGGCCTTCTCGAAATTTGCCCAGATGCTCGGCAATCACGGCGAGGAAGTCCGCGACCCCGCCGAGATCCAGCCGGCGCTGCGACGGGCCCGGGAGGCCATGGCCAAGACGGGGCGCTCGGCGCTGGTGAACATCTGGGTCGATCCGAACGAATACGCGCCAGGCACCAAGAACCAGACCATGTACAAGTGAGACCGCGGGATGGCCGGCCAACCTTGCGACAGGTGCCCGGCCCGGCCATCCCGCTCCCTCGCCATAACAGATGATATTTCCGAGGAGGGAACCATGGGACAAGCACTCGAAGGCGTGCGCATCCTCGATTTCACACATGTCCAGTCCGGCCCGACCTGCACCCAGTTGCTGGCTTGGTTCGGTGCCGACGTGATCAAGGTCGAAAAGCCCGGCGTGGGGGACATCACCCGCACGCAGCTGCGCGACATTCCCAATGTCGACAGCCTCTATTTCACCATGCTCAACCACAACAAGCGCTCGATCGCGCTGGACACCAAGAACAAGGCCGGCAAGGCGGTGCTCGAGGAGCTCGTCAAGAGCTGCGACGTGCTGGTGGAAAATTTCGCCCCCGGCGTGCTCGACCGCATGGGCTTTTCCTGGGCGCGCATCCAGGAACTCAACCCCCGCATGATCGTGGCCTCGATCAAGGGCTTCGGCCCCGGTCCCTACCAGGACTGCAAGGTCTACGAGAATGTCGCTCAATGCGCCGGCGGCGCGGCCTCGACCACCGGCTTCGATGACGGCCCGCCTCTGGTGACGGGGGCCCAGATCGGCGACTCAGGCACGGGCCTGCATCTGGCGCTCGGCATCGTCACAGCGCTCTACCACCGCACCCATTCGGGGCGCGGCCAGCGCGTGGATGCCGCCATGCAGGACGGCGTGCTCAATCTATGCCGCGTGAAGCTGCGCGACCAGCAGCGCATCGAACGCGGGCCCATGAAGGAATATCCGCAATATCCCAATGGCAAATTCGGTGATGCCGTGCCGCGCGCCGGCAACGCCTCGGGTGGCGGCCAGCCCGGCTGGATCCTCAAATGCAAGGGCTGGGAGAGCGATCCCAACGCCTATATCTACTTCATCACCCAGGCGCCGGTCTGGGGCGCCATCTGCAAGGTGATCGGCAAGGAAGAGTGGATCACCGATCCCGATTATGCCACGCCGGAAGCGCGCTTGCCGCGGCTTCGTTCCATCTTCGACACCATCGAGAAATGGACGGAGACCAAGGACAAGTTCGAGGCGATGGATATCCTCAACAAGTACGACATCCCGTGCGGACCGATCCTGTCAATGCGCGAGATCGCCAATGAGCCCTCGCTCAGGGTGACGGGGACCGTCGTCGAGGTCGACCATCCCGAACGCGGGCCTTACCTCTCGGTCGGCAATCCGATCAAGCTTTCCGACAGCCCCACCGTGGTCGAGCGCTCGCCGCTGCTAGGCGAACATACACAGGAGGTGCTGCGCGACGTCCTCGGCTTCGATCAGCACCGGATCGACGAGATCGCCGGAAGCGGTGCGCTTGGCAATCCCGTGGCCATGGCGGCGGAGTGAGGTTGTCCCGCTGAGATGATGGGGCGGGTGCCGTCGTGGTGCCCGCCCTTTTTTGTGTCGGTGGGGCGACCTCCAGACCGGCCCGTGCCTTTGCAGGCAAGCATGGCATTTCCATGCCGGTCTGAGGACCGGCACGCCAGGGCGGTACTCCATTCGCGCTCCCAGACTTTCCGCTTTGACAGTTTTGGTATTTGGTATACGTTATACCAGATAAGAACGATATCCATGCATGGGAGGGAATGATGAAACTGCACGAGTTCCAGTCCAAGCAGATCCTGGCATCCTATGGCGTCGAGGCGCCGCAGGGTGCCGTCGCCATCACGGCCGGCGAGGCCGGGCAGGTGGCACGTCGCCTCGGTGGTTCCCGTTTCGCCGTGAAGGCGCAGATCCATGCGGGTGGCCGTGGCCGGGCCGGGGGCGTCCCTATCGTTTCCTCTCCCGAGGCGGCGGAGGAGGCGGCCAAAGCGCTGATAGGCCGGCGTCTGGTCACCGAGCAGAGTGGCGCGCATGGGCGCGTGGTCGAACGCGTGCTGGTAGAGGCGGCCGTCGACCACATCCGCAGCTTCTATCTGTCGCTCAGCGTGCATGCCGCCAGCGGCACCCTCGTCCTGGCCGCCAGCGCTGCCGGCGGTGACGATATCGAGGAGCGGGTTCTTGCCGGAGAAGACGGTCTCGAGCGGCTCTCCCTCGGGGACGGCAGCCAGGCGAGGCTCGAGGACCTGCAGGCCCTGGCGGCGCGTCTCGGCCTGACCGGGCAGCCGGCTGAAGCTTTCGCCAATCTTGCCGATGGCCTGCGACGCGCTTTCCTGGAACTCGACGCCAGCCTGATCGAGATCAACCCGCTGGTCCTGACCGCCGACGACAGGCTGCTGGCGCTCGACGTCAAGATGATCATCGATGACCATGCCCTGTTCCGCCAGGCTTCCCTGGCGGAGCTGCGCGAGGAAGATGGCGACGAATACGAGGTCAGGGCCCGCCAGCGCCAGCTCAACTATGTCCGCATGGACGGCACCGTCGGCATCGCGGCCAATGGTGCCGGGCTCGGGCTTGCCACGGTCGATCTCGTCCACGCCGCTGGCGGCGCGCCGGCCAATTTCATGGATATCCGCACCACGGCAACCAGCCTCGATATCGCGCATGGCTTCGGCCTGCTGCTCGACAATCCCCAGGTGCGCGCACTGCTCATCAATGTGCATGGCGGTGGCATGCAGTCCTGCGACACGGTTGCCGAAGGGCTCGGCATCGCCATGCGCCGGGCCGGGCGCACGCTGCCGGTGGTGACCAGGCTCGCCGGCAACAATGCCGATTATGCCCGCTCGCGCTTCGCCAATTTTGGCTGCCGCATCATCGAATGCCCGGACATGTGGACGGCGGCCGCGAAGGCCGTTGCCGCCGCACGCTGACGGCGATTTTGCTGCAGTTCCGGACTGATAAATCCAAAATAACGCCAATAGCGCCGTTGGCGCTTAAGGGAGGGCGGAATGGCTATCCTCATCGACAGTGAAACCCGTGTCGTCTGCCAGGGCATGACCGGCTGGGCGGGAACCCATCATACTGCTGCGATGATCGAGTATGGTACCAAGGTCGTGGCGGGCGTCACGCCCGCCAAGGGCGGGCAATCCCATCTCCGCGCGCCGGTGTTCGATACCGTCGCCGAAGCCGCGAGGGAGACCGGCGCCAATGCGAGCATGGTCTTCGTGCCGCCGGCCCGGGCGGCCGCCGCCATCATCGAGGCTGTCGAGGCCGAGATCGCGCTGGTCGTGGCCATCACTGAACGGGTGCCCGTACTCGACATGATCAGGGTGCGTCATGCGCTCGCCGGATCGAAGACTAGGCTGATCGGCCCCAATTCGCAGGGGATCCTGTCACCGGGCCTGTGCAAGATGGGCGTGATGGCAACCGGCAGCGAGCGCCCGGGCAGCGTCGGCATCATCTCGCGCTCGGCCTCCCTGACCAGCGAGGTGATCGCCCAGATCTCCGCCGCGGGTCTCGGGCAGTCGACCACCGTCGGGGTCGGCGGCGACCCCGTGCATGGCCTGTCGATGCGCGATTGCCTCGAACTGTTCCTTGCCGATGCCAAGACCGAGGGCGTCGTGCTGATCGGCGAGATCGGTGGCGAGGAAGAACAAGAAGCAGCCGATTATGTCGCCTCTGTCAGGCCGGCCATGCCGATCGTCGGCCTGGTCGTCGGGCTGCATGCCCCGGCCGAGCGGCGCATGGGCCATGCCGGTGCCCTGACCATGCATGGCCGTGACCGGGCGGACGCCAAGATCGCCGCCTTCGAGAAGGCCGGTATTACCGTTGCGTCAAGCCCGCATCTGGTCGGCGCTACGGTTGGCCGGGCGCTCGCCGCGAAGGCGAAAGCGGCTTGAAAGCAATTTCGTCGCGTGCGCGGGCAGGATGCTCAAAGACGATAATTTAAGCCAGGAAGAACGCCAGTTCTTCCTGGCTTAGGTTCGCGTCTACGGGTATCTTTCTCGCTCTTTCTTTCTGTCGGTATTTGCTTGGGTTGGGCAAGATGCCCGCACACCCGGCTTCTTCGTTGCTTACTGCACGAAGCGGTTCTCCAGGCAGCCAATGCCCTCGATGCTGACGCGGATATCGTTCTGCGCTTCCTTCATGGCGCCGACGCCGAGCGAGGTGCCGCAGCAGATCAGGTCGCCCGGCAACAGGGTCATGTCCCTGGAAATCAGGCTGACCAGCCTGGCCGGCGGGAAGACCATGTCGGCGATCGGGTAGTTCTGGCGCTCGTCGCCGTTGAGCAGCGTCCGCACCACCAGGGTGGCGGGATCGATGTCGGTGGCGATCACCGGACCGAACGGCCCGAAGCCGTCGAAGCTCTTGGCGCGAACCCATTGAGCGAAGGTCGAGTCCCGCGTGATGATGTCGCCGGCGGTGATGTCGTTGACGCAGGTATAGCCGAAGATAGCGTCCGCGGCCTCCTCCTCGGAGGCGTTGCTGCAAGGCTTGCCGATGACGATGCCGAGCTCGCCCTCATAGACGACCCGGCCATCATAGGAAGAAGGCCTTGCAACCGTCGCGCCCGGGGCGGTGACGCTGGTGGGCGCCTTGAGCAGATAGAGCGGCTCCGGCGGCACGGCGACGTTCAGCTTGGCGGCGAGCTGGTGGAAATTGTTCCAGAGCGCGATGATCTTGCTAGGCACCGTTGGTGCAAGGATCCTGGCCTTCGCCAAAGGCAGCGTACGGCCGGTGGCGGCGGCGATGCCGAACATGTCGCCGCGATGGATGTGGATGGCATCGCCTTCGAGCGTACCGAACTGGGCCTGCCCGTCTTCCTCGAAACGGATCCATTGTGACATGGCGGTTTTGCCTCCCTGTGATGGCATGAGGGATTTTCGAAAGGCGGCGACGATCTCGCCGCCTTTCGACAATATTCGTCGTGCCCGGTCAGGCTTGGCCGACGGCGCGCAGCGGAGCCGGCGCCACCTCTTGCGGGAAGGTGGGGTAGAGCCCCCTGACCCGAGCCATCTGCTGCACCAGAGCGAGCACGGCATCGATATGCGGCGTCGCGATCTCGGCGATGCGTCCCATTTCCTGCACCGAGGTGAGCAGGGCGTCGATCTCCAGTGCCCGGCCCTTGTCGAGATCCTGCAGCATGGAGGTGCGGTGGGCGCCGACCCCTGCCGCCCCGTCGATGCGCCGGTCGACGCCGACCCGGAAGCGTGCGCCGAATTTGAGCCCTATCTGCTCGGCCTCCACCATCATGGCGCGCGCCAGCGCCCGCGTGCCGGGCTCGGTCGCGATCACGTCGAGCGTGGCATGGGTGAGGGCGGAGATCGGGTTGAAGCACAGATTGCCCCAGAGCTTCAGCCAGATGTCGTCGCGGATGTCCTCGTAGAGCCGGGGCTTCAGGCCACCAGCCGTCATCGCTTCGGCGAGCCTGGCCACGCGCAGGCTCTCCGTGCGGTTGGGCTCGCCAAGGCCGAACTGGTTGCCGTAGATGTGCCTGACCACGCCGGGCTCGGTGATCTCAGTGGCCGGATAGACCGTGCAGCCGATCACCCGCTCGGGGCCGATGGCCTGCCACTGCCGGTTACCCGGATCGACGCTGGCGAGGCGGGTGTCGCCATGAGGCGCGGGCAGGCCGTAGAAATACCACCAGGGCACGCCGTTCTGGGCGGTGACGACGGCGGTGTCGCGGCCGAGCAGCGGCTTGAGCGCTTCAGCCGATTCCCAGGCCTGGTGCGCTTTGAGGGCGACGATCACATAATCCTGCGGCCCGAGATCGGCCGGGTTCTGCGTGGCCGTGGGCGAAGCCGTCAGTTCCTGCCCGTCGACGAGCAGTTTGAGGCCGCGGGCCTGCATGGCCTTGAGATGGTCTCCACGTGCGATGACCGAGACTTCGGCACCCGCCTGCTGCAGCATCACTGCCATGTAGCCGCCGATCGCGCCGGCGCCGTAGATGCAGATCTTCATGATGTCGCTCCCCTCGAGCATTTTTCAGAAAAGGTGATAGATTTTTCGATTAAAAAATGCGCAAAAACAAAGAGTTGCCGCCCGCCTTGCGGGTCTTCAGTTTCAGTTGGTCGTGGTGGTGACGGCGTGGTTGGCCATGAGTTCGAGGGCCCGCACCATGGCGGAATGGTCCCAATCCTTGCCGCCATGCGAGACGCAGGCATTGAACAATTCCTGGGCCGTGGCGGTGTTGGGCAGGGAGAGGCCGAGCTGGCGGGCCGTGGTCAAGGCGAGATTAAGGTCCTTCTGGTGCAGGGCGATGCGGAAGCCCGGATCGAAGGTGCGCTTGACCATGCGCTCGCCATGCACTTCCAGGATACGCGAGGCGGCAAAACCGCCCATCAGGGCCTGGCGCACCTTGGCCGGGTCGGCACCGGCGCGCGAAGCGAACAGCAGGGCCTCGCCGACGGCCTCGATATTGAGGGCGACGATGATCTGGTTGGCGACCTTGGTGGTCTGGCCATCGCCATTGCCGCCGACCAAAGTGATGTTCTTGCCCATCTTTTCGAACAGCGGCCTGGCGCGCTCGAAGGCGGCTTCCGGGCCGCCGACCATGATGGTGAGGGAGGCGGCCTTGGCGCCGACCTCGCCGCCCGAGACCGGCGCGTCGAGATAGTCGACGCCGAGCTCGTTGATGCGCTTGGCGAACTTCTTGGTCTCCACCGGGGAGATCGAGCTCATGTCGATGACGAGCTTGCCGGCGGAGAGGCCTTCGGCGACGCCGCCCTTGCCGAACAGCACCGTCTCCACGTCCGGGGTATCGGGCACCATGGTGATGATGATGTCGGCCTTGCGGGCGACATCGGCGGCGCTCGCCTCGGCCTTGCCGCCGGCCTTGATCAGGTCCTCGGGCACATTGCCGAGCGTGTTGAGGAAGAGGGTGTGGCCGGCCGCGATCAGGTGCCCCGCCATCGGGGAACCCATGATGCCAAGTCCGACAAAGCCGATATTCATGGTGAAGATCCTTGTTTCTTAAGCATAAACGCCAGCCAGTCGCCTTCTCCCGCAGGGGGAGAAGGCAAGTGCCTCGATAGGTTCAGCGAGCGGCGCCCGCCGCCTTGAACCAGCCCAGGCCCGCTTCGGTCTCGCCCTTGGGCTTGTATTCGCAGCCGATCCAGCCGGCGTAGCCGTGCTGGTCGAGCCACTGGTAAAGGAAGGGGTAGTTGATCTCGCCGGTGCCCGGTTCGTTGCGGCCGGGATTGTCGGCCAGCTGCACGTGCCAGATCTCAGGCAGGTGCTTTTCGATGGTGCGGGCCAGATCCCCTTCCATGATCTGCATGTGGTAGATGTCGTATTGCAGACCGACATTGTCCGAGCCGGTCTCGGCAATGATCTCGGCCGCCTGGCGGGTGTTGGTCAGGTAGAAGCCGGGAATGTCGCGCGTGTTGATCGCCTCGATCACCAGGCGGATGCCGGCCTTCTTGAGCTCGCTTGCGGCATAGCCGATGTTTTCGACGAAGGTGGCCCTTGCCTGCCCCGCATCGACGGAGGCGGGCGCGATGCCGGCCAGGCAGTTGACCAGCTTGCAGTCCAGCGCCTTGGCATAGGTGATGGCCTCTGCAACGCCTTCACGGAACTCCGCCTTGCGATCGGGCAGCACGGCGATGCCGCGCTCCCCGCCCGCCCAGTCGCCGGCCGGCAGATTGTGCAGGACCTGGGTGAACTTGTGCTCCTTCAGGGCGGCAGCCAGATCGGCCGCCGGGAAGGGATAGGGGAACAGATATTCCACGCCCGCAAAGCCGTTGCGGGCGGCTGCCGCGAAGCGCTCCATGAACGGCACTTCATTGAACAGCATGGTCAGATTGGCGGCAAATTTAGGCATGGCGATTCCCGGTGTCTTACCCTCCCGTCGATGGGGAGGGGCGGCCCGTAGGGCCGGGGTGGGGTGGCAGCCCGGCCGTTGATGAATGAGCCGAACTTCCCCTGGAATGGTTTTGGTTAGGGCAGCACTTCCCACCCCACCCCGACGCTTCGCGTCGACCCCAGATCATTCCAAGAGGAATGGTCGACCCCTCCAAGGGAGGGTAAAGAGCCTCATTCGGCCGCGACGGCTTCCGACCGGATGGGCAGGTCGAGGATGTCCTCGAACTCGGTCACCGCGTCGATCTCCGGGCCCATGGCGATGTTGGTGACACGCTCCAGGATGAACTCGACGACGACGGGCACCTGATAGTCGCGCATCCATTCGCGGGCCTTTTCAAAAGCCTGCCCGAACTCGTTGGGACTTCGGACCCGGATCGCCTTGCAACCGAGCCCCTCGGCGACGGCGACATGGTCGACGCCATAGCTTTCGAGGTCCGGCGCGTTGATGTTCTCGAAGGAAAGCTGGACCTGGAAGTCCATGTCGAAGCCGCGCTGGGCCTGGCGGATCAGGCCGAGATAGGCGTTGTTCACCACGACATGGATATAGGGCAGCTTGAATTGGGCCCCGACCGCCAGTTCCTCGATCAGGAACTGGAAGTCATAGTCGCCGGACAAGGCCACGATTTCCCGGTCGGGATCGGCCGCGCGCACGCCGAGGGCGGCGGGAATCGTCCAGCCCAGCGGGCCGGCCTGGCCGCAATTGATCCAGTGGCGCGGATGGTGCACACGCAGGAACTGGGCGCCGGCGATCTGTGACAGGCCGATGGTGGAGACGTAGCAGACGTCTCGGCCGAACGCGGTGTTCATCTCCTCATAGACGCGCTGGGGTTTGAGCGGCACATTGTCGAAATGGCTGCGCCGGAGCAGGCTGCTTTTACGCCCGCGGCATTCGGCGGCCCATTCGGAGCGGTCCCTGAGCCGGTCCTGCGCCTTGAGGTCGCGGGCAACCTCGAGGAAGAGGTCGAGGGCGGCGCCGGCATCGGAGACGATGCCGAGATCGGGATTGAAGACGCGGCCGATCTGGGTCGGCTCGATGTCGACATGCACGAATTTGCGGTCCTTGGTGTAAACCTCCACCGAGCCGGTGTGGCGGTTGGCCCAGCGATTGCCGATGCCGAAGACGAAGTCGGAGGCGAGCAGCGTCGCGTTGCCATAGCGATGGCTGGTCTGCAGACCGACCATGCCGGCCATCAAGGGATGGTCGTCGGGGATCGCACCCCACCCCATCAGGGTCGGGATGACAGGCACGCCCGTCAACTCGGCAAAGGCGACGAGCTTGTCGCAGGCATCGGCATTGATGATGCCGCCGCCGGCCACGATCAGCGGGCGCTCGGCTTCTTGCAGCAGCGCGATGGCCTTCTCGGCCTGAAGCCGTGTCGCCTCCGGCTTGTAGACGGGCAGCGGAGCGTAGACCTCGTCGTCGAACTCGATCTCGCCCAATTGCACGTCAACGGGAAGGTCGATCAGCACCGGGCCGGGGCGGCCCGAGCGCATCAGATGGAAGGCCTGCTGGAACACGCGCGGCACCAGAGCCGGCTCGCGCACGGTGACCGCCCATTTGGCCACCGGCTTGGCAATCGCCTCGATATCGACGGCCTGGAAGTCTTCCTTATAGAGGCGGGCGCGAGGGGCCTGGCCGGTGATGCACAGGATCGGAATGGAGTCGGCCGCCGCTGAATAGAGGCCGGTGATCATGTCGGTGCCGGCCGGGCCGGAGGTGCCGATGCACACGCCGATATTGCCGGCCCTGGCGCGCGTATAGCCCTCAGCCATGTGCGAGGCGCCCTCGACATGGCGGGCAAGGTAATGGTTGATCGAACCGCGCGCCTTCATGGCCGAATAGAGTGGGTTGATCGCAGCGCCCGGCACCCCAAAGGCGCACGCCACACCCTCGCGTTCCAGCACCCTGACGGCAGCGTCGATTGCGCGCATTCTGGCCATGGATGTTCCGCCCTCTTTGTGGTCTTCTGGTATACAAGATGCCAGCAAATGAGAGCGTGTCAACCGCTTTATGCAACCTGGCCTCGGTGCCGGCCGCGGCCGATTGGCGCAAATCGCCCTCGAATCCGCTGGGCTGACGGAGCGAAGAGTCCCTTTCTGTTGATGGTTGATGGGGGCGTCGTATTAGTCCGATGCCCGCAGCTGAAAATTGTGAGAGGCTGCCCGTCCTTCGTGATCGCCATGCCTATCGAGGAGAATGACATGCGGCTGCCCAGCCTGATACGAACCATTTTGATGGGACTGGCAGTGCTCTCCGCGGCAGGACCGGCCCTTGCGGCCGGGGACTGCGCCAATGCACCAGACGAGGCTGCACTCAACCAATGCGCCGGCAAATCGTTGAAGGCGTCCGACGGCGAGCTCAACACGCTCTACAAGCAGATCCAGAAACGCCTGAACGACGATGCGGACAAGACGAAATTGCTGGTGGCGGCGCAAAGAGCCTGGGTCGCTTTTCGCGACGCCGAATGCAATTTCTCGAGCGCCGGGGTCACCGGCGGCACCCTCTATCCGTTGGCGGTGACGCAGTGCCGCGACGGCTTGACGAAGGATCGCATCAAGACCTTCAAGACCTATCTCAACTGCTCGGAAGGTGATTTGAGCTGTTCGGTGCCGGCGGCGAATTGAGCGCGCGCTCCATCCCTTCGCCTGCATTTCTGACATGATCCACGTCGATAGGTTTCCTGCAGCCGCTCTCTCGGAGCAGGTTTGTATCGTCTCATCCTCTCCCCGAGGATGTGCGCGGCCTGCGTTGATCACTGGCGGCTGGAACTTTATAAAGCCCCAGGATTCGACCGAACAATCACACAAACGTCATGATGAGGAGACAGGAGTGTCGACATCAATGACGTAACGCTGTCGCTCTGACACTGAAACTGTCGTTCGATCAACTGATGCCGAACGTCTTATGGAGCGCAGGAAACTTATCGCAACGTATACGGATCATGCCATGTCCCGACCGACCCTAGCCGTCATCCTCGCTGCAGGTGAAGGCACCCGCATGAAATCATCGCTGCCGAAGGTGCTGCACACCATCGCCGGCCGTTCCATGCTGGCCCATGTCCTGGCGAGCGTGAAGCAGGCCGGTATCACCGACGCGGCCGTCGTCGTCGGACCCGGCCGGGAGGACGTCGCCAGGCTCGCGCAGAAGGAACTGCCGGGCTGTGCCGTGTTCACCCAGGTCGAGCGCAAGGGCACCGGCCACGCCGTGCTGGCGGCGAAGGAGGCCCTGGCCGACGGCAAGGATATCATCGTCCTCTATGCTGACACGCCGCTGGTGCGCCCGCAGTCGATCGAGACGCTGAAGGCGGCCTTGGCGGATGGCGCCAGCGTGGCCGTGCTCGGTTTCCATGCCGCCGATCCCGCCGGCTATGGCCGCCTGATCATCGAGGGCGATGTGCTCACTGCCATCGTCGAGGAAAAGGACGCCACGCCCGAACAGAAGACCGTCGGTTTCTGCAATGGCGGCCTGATGGCCCTCAGCGGCGAGCACGGCCTTGCCTTGCTCGAAGCCATCGGCAATGACAATGCCAAGGGCGAATACTACCTCACCGACGCAGCCGAGATCGCGCATCGGCAAGGGCTCCGGGCCGTTGCTCGCCCGATTGCCGAGGAAGAAGTGCAGGGGGTAAACGATCGCCTGCAACTGGCAGCGGCGGAGTCCGTCATGCAGTCGCGTCTACGCACCGTCGCCATGCGCGAAGGCGTGACCATGATCGCGCCCGAGACCGTCTTCCTGTCCCATGACACCCGCATCGGTAACGACGTGGTGATCGAACCCAATTGCTGGTTCGGCCCGGGCGTGACCATCGAAAGCGGATCCGTGATCCATGCCTTTTCCCATCTGGAAGGTGCGCATGTCGGCAGCGACGCCTCAGTCGGCCCCTTCGCGCGGCTGCGGCCCGGAGCCAAGCTCGCCGAGGACGTCAAGGTCGGCAATTTCGTCGAGGTCAAGGCGGCCAGCGTCGAAAAGGGCGCCAAGATCAGCCATCTCAGCTATATCGGCGATGCCCGGGTGGGTGCGGAAGCCAATATCGGCGCGGGCACCATCACCTGCAATTATGACGGCTATCTCAAGCATCGCACCGATATCGGCGCGGGCGTGTTCGTCGGTTCCAATTCCGCCCTCGTGGCCCCGGTGACGATCGGAGACAACGCCAATATCGGCGCCGGCTCGGTGATTACCAGGGACGTGCCAGCCGATGCCCTGGCGGTGGCCCGCGGCCGGCAGGTCGGAATCGATGGCTGGGCCAAGGCCTATCGTGCCAAGAAGAAGGCTGAGAAGGAAGCCAAGTCCAAGGGATGAAGATACGCCGGGAGCGCGGACATCTCGCGACATGCTCGCATGTTGCGGTGTCCGCTGCTTTGGCCGTGAACGCCAGGCTTGGCATGCAAAAAAATGCGGACAGGATGTCTGCGCTCCGAGAACGTCCTCGGCAAACAATGAAAATAGCCGGCTAAAAGCCGGCTATTTTCATTAATGCATCCTTGAAACCATCTCAGATGGCAATCATCCCTCCGCCCGGAGCAGCACGACACCAGATCGCGGTTTGAGTTCGATCGGGCCGCTGACCGCCTGGCCGGACAGGTCGCGCCAGCTGCCCGCAGGCGGCTGGATCGTGGCCGATTCCCGGTCCGAGAAGTTCACGGCGGCGTAGCCGCGCTGGTAGTTGCGCCAGGCGAGCGTGCCCTGAAGCTGTGAGGCGCCGACCGGAGGGCCGACGGGCGGATCGAGATTGGGATATTCGACCCAGCGCCCGGTGTCCTTCTGCGGCAGCACGGCGAGATAACTGCGATTGTTGCGGTTTACCAGGAAGCTGGCGACGATCCAGGACAGTTCGGCGTTGTCGGGGCGCGCGGGGGCGTCCGTGCAGGTGTAGTTGATCGAGACATAGGCCCGATCCTTGCGCTGCTGGATCAGCTCACGCTTGAGGCGCCAGGCATCGTCGGTGATGCGGCGCCGGCAACTGTCGCTGAAGCCGCCTTCATCGACCCAGATATCGGCAAGGTTGATCAGGGCCTTGGTCTCATCGGGTTGCTTGGGGTCGATCTTGGCATTTAATGCGATCAGGCCGCCGCGTTGATGGATCTCCTTGGCGAGCCAGCCGATATAATCGAGCTTCTGGGCGGTATGAGCCGGATCACGCGACTGCCCGCTGAAAAGCTGCACCCATTTGCCGTCGCGCCAGACACCGCAACGCTTGTCCGTGTTGGGCAGGGCGACATTGTCGAACGCGATGGAATGATAACCCTTGGCCAAAGCCGGCTCGATATAGGTCTTCAGGAGATATTGGCGTACCTCGGGATTGCTGGTGTCCAGCGGCGCATAGGCACCCCAGGAATAGGTGTAGCCGAAGGAGGGCGTCTGCTGGTCGCACTGATAGGTGATCCAGCTGGGATGATTGGCCTTGTACCATTCCGCCGTGTGGGCGCGGTTGAGATCGCGCTGATTGGGATAGTAAAAACTGTCGATAACCTTGTTCGAACGCAGGGGTGTCTTGGAGCCCCAGACGAAGCCGACATTCGGCAGATTGCCGGGTGACTGCATGTGATTGTTGAAGATCTGGGCGCGCGGAATCCGGTCCACGGTCTCCGGATGCGCCACGCTTTGCTGCCCCAGGGCTGCGCTCCCAACCACGAGGGAGACGGTGACGGCAATGCCGAAACTCAGATGTTTTTGCAGCATGGCTCTTCCGTTGATCTGTGTGCGTATGCGCCGCGTCCCGACCTCGCCGAGAAGTTGACAGCCCCCAGCCGAGCTGGAGGCTGACGCCTATTCCCGGCCCGGCAGGAGGTGATCCAAGAGAACCAGGGCGGTGGGATCCTCGTGGCGCAAAGCGAGGGCGTCGAAGCAGGCGCCGATGGCGTTTTCGATATCCTGGCTGGCTCGGCAGGCACGCGCCAGCTGGACATAGTCGTCGGCCGTGGCAGCGCCTTGGGCGGAAACAGCCTGAAGCAGTGTCTTGGCCTGCGCATATTGCCGGTTGGCGATCAGGGCGCGCGCATGCAGGCTACGGGCGGCACCGTCCTCCGGATAATCTTCGAGCAGGGCGGCCGTGTGCTCATGGCTGTCCGGTTCCTTGGCGACCAGCGCCTTGCGCGCTTCGGCCAGCCTGCGCGCCTTGATGCGCTCGGCGAGGTCGCCGGCCGCTGCCTCCAGGCCGAGCCGGCTGCCCGCCTGCAGCCATGCATGCGCTTCCTGCCAGGCCTGGTCCCGGAAGGCTTGCCTGGCGCGGTTGCCGACATCGCGAGAGAGGGTTGCCGAGGCATCGGCCAAGGCGGCGGCATCGGCAACCAGCCCGGCATTGCGGGCGAACTCGCCGGCTTCTCCAGCGGCGGCGAGCAGGCGCAGGAAATCGATGCGAAGGGCGACATTGTCCGGGGCGAGGGAGAGCGCCATTTCGAAGGCCGTCACCCGCTCCTGAGACGGGTTCTGCTTTCGCAACGCCTGCTGGCGGAGCAGCGTGACGATGCGCGGCAGCACCTCGGAATCGCAGGACTGGATCCTGGCCGGTGCCACCGTCGCGACACGCGCGGCGGCCTGTACCTCGCCATGGCGCAGCAGGCCACGGATGCCGGCTACGGCCTCGTTGATCGAAGACGGCAGGAGATGGGTGAGGGCGGCGATGGTGCCTTCGATATCGCCCAGGCTCAGAGTGCTGCGCGCCAGGGTGCGCAGGGCAATATTGTCATCGGGCGTGATCGCCAGAGCGGTCCGTGCTTCCTCGGCAGCTTCGGCGAAGCGTTCAAGCTTGAAGAGTGCCACGCTGGCGCGTGTATGCGACTCCGCTGGAGAGGCTAGGGTCATCTTGACAACTCGGCGTTTGCCCCGGGTCGGGGGAGGTGGATCTGGCATCCGGCTCGTCGCGGAATTTCTTTGCGGCGAGCCGGGCCGGTGGCGTGCAATCGAGGTCGGAGCTCAGCTCAGACCCGGTAGTAGGAGCGGTACCATTCGACGAAGTTCCTGACGCCGACATCGATCGTCGTCGTGGGCTTGTAGTCGATCAGCTTCTCCAAGAGATCCGCAGCCGCGAAGGTCGCGGGAACGTCACCCTTCTGCATGTCGAGGAAATTCCGCTTCACCGGCATTCCCAGGCATTTTTCGACGGCGTCGACATAGTCGAGCAGGCCGACGGGCTGGCCGCCGCCGATATTGACGACACGATAGGGGCCGGCCGGTGACAGGGAATCGATGTCGCTGACGGGCTGACCCTCGATGGGTGGCACCTGGGTGAGGCGCGCGATGGATTCGACCAGGTCGTCGACATAGGTGAAGTCGCGCTGCATCTTGCCATGGCCGTAGACGTCGATCGGCTCGCCGGCCAGCGTCGCCTTGACGAATTTGAACAGGGCCATGTCAGGCCGGCCCCAGGGGCCGTAGACCGTAAAGAAGCGGAAGGCCGTGGTCGGGATCTTCCACAGATGCGCATAGGAATGCGCCATGTCCTCGGTGGCCTTCTTGGTCGCCGCATAGAGCGTGAGCGGATGGTCGGTACGCTCGCGCTCGTTGAAGGGCATGTCCTTGTTGGCGCCGTAGACCGAACTCGTCGAGGCGAACAGGAAATGGCCGACGGAATGAGCCCGAGCCAGTTCCATCACGTTAAAGGTGCCGATCAGATTGGCGTCGACATAGGCGCGTGGATTTTCGAGGCTGTAGCGTACGCCGGCCTGGGCGGCGAGATGGACGATGACATCGGGCTTCTCGTCGGCGACGACCTTTTCGAGCGCGCTGAAATCCTCCAGCATGAGGATGTGTTCGCGGAACGCATTGGTCTTGGCCAGCATGGCGTGCCGGGCCTGCTTGAGCGTGACGTCGTAATAGGGCGTCATGCCGTCCACGCCCGCCACGAAGTGGCTGTCGGCCAACAGGCGGCGGGCAAGGTGGAAGCCGATGAAGCCAGCCGTGCCGGTAATCAGAAAGCGCATAAAGGGTCAGTCCTTTCATAGCGTTTTGCGATTTGGCGGTATCGCCGAGAATCGCAAAGACGCGTCACAATAAAGAGCTGGAGCAGAGCGGCGGTCGCACCAAAACGCGCTTTGCTCCGAGGTGGATAAAGCCGACGCGGCGGACCGTCAGGCCGCCAGGTCGGGAATGGCAGAAACATTCGGCTTGATCACGCGGTTGAGCAGATACCAGCCATACATTTGTTCGAAGCCCGGATCGTAATGGTCGAGATCGGCGCCCTGGCGTTCGAGGGCACGCGTGCGGCCGACGGCCTCGATCACGCCGCGCGGCTCGAAGACGGGAATGCCGAGTTCGGTGCCGACCTTCCTCACCCGGGTGATGAAGGCCTCGCGGCTCTGCAGGACGCGTCCGTCCTGGAGCGGCAGGCCGACATGCGACACCGCGGCCATCGGCTTGCCCCAGAGCTGCTTGAGCTCGATCAAGCCCTGGCGCAACGCATCTTCGTCGGCAAGTTCGCAATGGGCATCGCGCAGGATCCGGGCGTCTGCCTCGCCGAAGCCGGCCTCGGCGAACTGCTCGGAAGCGATGACTTTCTTGGCAGTCTCGGCCGAGATGCTGCGTTTCTGCAGCATTTCCTTCCACCACATTTTGCCCCCTTCGCCCAGGGGACTGAGCAAATGGCGGTGAAGATAGTTGAGCTGGAGATAGATGCCGTCGCAGATCAGCTCCTTCTCGGAAGCGACCTCCACGAGGAGGAAATCGGCCTTGGCCTGTTCCTTCTGGGCATTGGCAGAAAGCCTGGGCACCCGCTCCGTCGAGAAGACATAGGGCGCCATACCGTCGGGGATGACGCATTCGCCGCGCATCCAGCGCAGGCGCTGGACGGCTTCGCCGACCGAATGCAGATAGGCGCGTGAACCGCCGTCATAGTGGCTGCAACGGCCCGTGGCCGCGATCTCTTCCATCGGCCTGTGCAGACGGCAGGATCCCAGAACGAATACCTTCATCGCGCGTCACTCCTTGCATGAATGGGATAGCGGGAGAGTTGGAGAGTTGAACGGCCAAAGCCAAATTTCATCGCCAAACCTCATCGGCCTGAGATCGCGTTTCGGATCAGGCCGCCGGCCACCGAAGTGAGAAAGACCAGCGCCAGGCCCACCAGCAGGGAGGAGCCGAGAGCGGTCAGCTTCTGCGGGTAGGTCGGCGTATAATCGGCTTTGGGCTGGGCGATCGGCGAGACATAGCGCTGCTGGCGCAGGATTGCCACGCGCGCCTGGTCGAGGGACTGGCGGGCCGAGGCCAGATTGGTGTCGGCGAAGTCCTGCGCGATCTTCAGGCTTTCATAGGTGGAAAGCTGCTTGGCCACCGTCTCGCTGCCGCCACCCAGCCGCTGGCGGGTATCGTCGATCTCCTTGCGGAGGGTGACGATCCGCGTCTCCACGCTCTTGCGTCGCGGATTGTCGCCCTGCGTTACCTTGAGCTGACCGAGATCGGTCTGGGCTGCGGCCAGCTGGGCTTCGAGCTGCCCGATCAAATTGGTCAGCACGGTCAGATCGCCTGTCGGATCGACATTGGCGTTGCGGTTGCGCCAGTCTGCCACCCCCAGGCGGGCATCGGCTGCGCGCTGTTCGCTGCGTGAGACCTCCTCCTGGGCGACCTTGAGGGCATCGTTGAGGGCGCGCTGGTTCATGTTGTTGGCGAAGGTGTCGGAAAGATCGATTAGCGCATTGGAGATCTTGACGGAATCTTCCGGGGTGAAGGCCTCGACCTGCAGGACGACGATCTGCTCGATCATGTTGTAGCGCACGGTGATCAGCGATTTATAGGCTCGGTAGAGATCGTCGGGCGTCGGATCGTCTGGCAGGCGCACCAGTGGGTCGGCCGGATGCTCGGTGAGCATCTTGGCCAGGTCGATCTTCTTGGCGAGCCCGTCCATTGCTTCGCGAGACTGCAGGAAATCGCGAACCGCGTAGCCATCGACGAAGCCGGTGACACCCATGCCGGACGAGCCGGGGGTGAGCAGGCCGCCGACGCCGGCCTGTGGCTGGACATCGCCGCCCCGGATCGCAAACCGCGACTCCGCAGTATAAAGAGGCGTGGCGAGAACGAAGACATAGAGCGCCGTCAGCGCCAACGGTAGCAAAGCCAGCGTCAGTGCGATCAAGGAAAAACGCCGCCGCCGCCGCCGCACCTTGTGCTGGTAGCGCAAAAATGCCGCACTCTCCTCCGGAGCGATCTCGCTTTTAAGCGAATTGATCGTCGACAAGGGGCTCGGGTTGACCTCGTCCAGTGTCGTTGATGTCGGGACGGAGAGGGAATTTGCGGATGACTTCGTCAAGTTGGCTCTCTATTTCGATCAGACCCTGATTGAGGATGAGGGCGGTGTCACAGAACTCGTCGACTTCGGTTTTGCGGACGGTCGACAGGAGGAGCATCCGACCGGCAATGCGCTGCTCGAAAAGGGCTCTCCACAACAAGGTGAAGCGATCTTTCCGATAGGGGAATGTGCCGTCGACGACGTAAATTTCAAATGTCGGCAGGAGCGGCAAAATATACCCGAATTCCTGACGCGCTGTGGCCGGCCAATGCTCTACGAACTCGTCGAGATATTCCGGCAGAGTCAACATCAACTCGACGAGGTATATACAGAATCTATAGTCAAGATGATACAAACGGGAGATTAAGGCTACAATTTGTCTCCCGCTCAATTTACCGCGAACAAAGCCCGCGCGGCCGATGGGCCAGGAGCAACTGCCACCGCGGACAACATGGCCGCTGCTGGGAGGGCGCAGGCCGGCGAGCAGGTCGATGGCGGGCTTGCGCGCGATCGGATCCGGCGAGACGACGGCATAGCGTGCTGTCGGCAGCGTCATGGTGATGTCGAGCGCCACCGGGTAGGGCGAGCCCCCCACCAGCGGTGTATCCACGACATGTTCGAGCGCAATCATGGTCCTCACACGGGTTGGATACGAGGCCGCGCGTGCTTTTCGGCCAGGAGGCCGATGCCCAACACGGCGATCAGACACAGAAAGAAATAGGTCGGGTTGGCGTCCGAGGAGGCATAGCCTGGAAAATAGGCCGCCCGCAGAAGCTGCATGCCATGAGAGGTCGGTGACCACAGCACATAGCCGCGATATTCCTCGGGCAGTTGCTCGGTCACGAAGAAGACCGACGAGAACAGCTGCAAGGCGCGTTCGAGCACCGAAGCCAGGCGCAGGAAGAATGGCCAATGCACGGCAATGGCGCCGAAGATGAGACCGATTGCCAGCCCGTAGAGCCACATATTCACGACATAGCTGATCACCAGGGGCACGTTGGCCGGCAGGGTGATCATGTTGACCAGTCTTCCGCAGGACAGCAGGATCATGAAGACGACGGCATAAATGATCAGATATTGGACCGCATAGGCGAGCGCCTGATGGATCGGCCGGACAGGCGGTAGATTGATGAAGACGCGGTTGTGCGCGACGGCGGTGCTCACCCGGAAGATCACCTGGCGGACCATGATCCAGGTCGTGCTTCCGACCAAAGCGAAGGTCGGGACGTCCATGTTCATGATGAACTGCGTCTGAAGAATGAAGTAGACCAGCGAGATCAGCGTCAGCAATACGGCGGGCTGAATCAGCATCCAGAGGATGCCGAAGCGGCTTTCGGAGGCGATGAGCTGGAACTGGACGATGAGAATGGCGCGGATCACGCCGATCGCGCCGGCGACCCGCGTGCCACGGCCGTTCTTCCCGCGGGCAGGATCGGCGAGAAACAACCCATTGCTGAGATGGGCGATCAGCTCCAGATCCTGGCGGCTGGCGCGGCTGAGATAATCCTCCTGGACGCCGCCCTCGACCAGGCGTGCCTCCCGGGCGGCGGCGTCGCGCTTACGGGAGCGCCTGAGATCGCGCGCTTCGGCCAGCTTGATGGCGGCTTCGCGCAGATCTGACGGTGCATAGCCATCGTCGAAGACGTCGATATCGGCCCGTATGTCGTTTTCGAGAATCCGGATCGTCGTCCTCAGCAGACGATGGTGATAGTCGTGATCTTCGGCATCGGTCCCGCCGTCGTCTTCGTCAAAGATCTGCTTTTGGGTCTTTTCGGCATGATTGTAGACGGCCCGCCGCGTCTTGATGTTGTTGTCAGGCAGATCGCGTAGCGCATGGCGCAGGAGGGTGAGATATCCGTCCCAATCTTGTTGAAGAACGTTAGCGGAGGTCATCGGCCATGATCCTTCTGTCTGCCATGGGCCGGTGACGGCAGGAACCGCGAAGGAGCTGTGCACTCCTCGTCACGGCATCGATAGGGGCACGACGCCTCGACCCCGCGCCGGATCGGCGCAGGGAGAGGCAAAGGCCTGTGCCCGTCCCCCAAGCGGGGGACAGGCGAAGCGCCGAAGCGCCTATGGTCTGTTGGGCGTTCAAGGGCGCGAGGTCACAGCCGCCAGACCGTGACACCCTCCGGCGCGGTCGCGCGATCGAGTACACCCTTGACGTCCATGACCACGCCCGTGCCGTTGCGCAGGCGCGACTTGATCAGTGGCCAGCCCTTGGTGGCATATTCCTTGTGGGGAACGGCCAGGATGATGGCATCCGCTGGTTCGACGTCGTCCAGCTCGGAAAGCTCGACGCCATATTCGTGTAGTGCCTCCTCGTTGGAGGCCCAGGGATCGTGCACCGCGGTCTGGATGCCGAAACGGTTGAGCTCCTTGAGGATGCTTGCCGCCTTGGAGTTGCGCAGATCCGGCACGTCTTCCTTGAAGGTCAGACCGAGCTGCAGCACGTTCTCGACCTTGCGGCCCTCCTGCAGCAGCAGGCGCACGCATTCGCGGGCGATGCGCTCGCCGACGGAGTCGTTGATGCGCCGGCCCGACAGGATGACCTGGGGATGGTAGCCGGCCTTCTCCGAACGATAGGTCAGGTAGTAGGGGTCGACGCCGATGCAATGGCCGCCGACCAGACCCGGCTTGAAGGGCAGGAAGTTCCATTTGGTGGAGGCCGCTTCGAGCACGTCGCTGGTATCGACATCGAGGAGCTGGAAGATGTGCGAGAGCTCGTTCATGAAGGCGATGTTGATGTCGCGCTGGGCGTTCTCGATCACTTTGGCGGCTTCGGCAACCTTGATGGTGGGAGCGACATGCACGCCGGCGGTGATGACGGAGCCATAGACGTCGGCGACGATGCCGCGGGTCTCCTCGTCCTGGCCGGACACCACCTTCTTGATCTTGGTGAAGGTGTGCTCCTTGTCGCCCGGATTGATGCGCTCGGGGGAATAGCCGACGGTGAAGTCGACACCGCTGGTGAGGCCGGAGGCCTTTTCCAGCACGGGTACGCATTCTTCCTCGGTCGCGCCGGGATAGACGGTGGATTCGTAGACGACGATGTCGCCGCGCTTGAGGGCGCCGCCGACGGTGCGCGATGCTGCGCGCAGTGCGCCCAGATCGGGCTGGTTGGCGCTGTCGACCGGGGTCGGCACGGTAACGATGAAGAAATCGGCCTTGTTGAGGTCGGCCGGGTTCCAGGAGAAGATCGGCGGCGTTGCCTTCAGCTCTTCGCTGGAGATCTCACGCGTCCGATCCTCGCCGGACTGCAGTTCCTTGACGCGGGCCTGATCGATGTCGAAGCCGATCGTCTCATAGCCATGCTTGGCAAAGGCTACCGCGACCGGCAGGCCGACATAACCCAGCCCGATGACTGCGATCTTGCGTTTCTGACTCAAGACATAACTCCTTGCGGTTTGTCATTGCGACGCCCTAAGGGCGGTTGAGTGGGTCGATCGCCGAAGCCGGCGGATCGTCCGTACGTCACCGTCCTCCTGCGGGAGGCGGACAGGTTTTCGAAAAAGGCGAAAATGTATGGATCGGGACCATCAGCGGATGCCTCGCCAGATGCCGCCGCTGAGCCGAAGGTTTTCGGGGCCGCGCAGGATCTGCCGCTCGACTTCCCTGAAGAACGCGCCCTGATAGGCTTCGGCGAAGGCCGGGAATTCCTGGCCCTCCTGCTTGGCAGGCATGGCCTCGACGTGGAACTTCACCCGGCGCTCCTGCCAATAGGGAATGGTGATGAAGCTTGGAACGCCGAGGCGATGGACGAGCCCGGCGGCGAACTGGGAATAGGTCACCTGCCGGCCTTCCCAGCCGACCCGAGGAGCCGAAGGGCTCATGGCACCGTCGATGGCGATAACAACCGCACTGCCCTGGCGCAGGGAGGTCATCACCTCGCGCGTCACCTCGAGTTCGGAGTGCTCACTGGTGGAAATCAGGGAGCCGACATGCGGGAAGGAGGCGATCTTGGGGGCAGAGGCGAGCCATTTCATCGGTATGTCCGCCATGTGCAGCGCCAGGGGCCCGGCATACATCGGTCCCATATGCGGGCTGATCAGCAAGGCGCCCTTGCCCTTGTCCAACCCCTCGCGGATGCCGGCCACGGCCGCGTCGATGCCATCGAGGATTTCAGCCACTTCGCCGGTTCGTTCGGGCGCGCATTCGAGCCAGTCGAGCAGCAGCAGGTCGGCGAGGCAGCCCCACCGCGCCCGGTCGTCCCAGGCCTTGCGATCCCAGGCCTTGCGATCACTGGGCTCGCCGCCGGCAAGACGGGTTGCGAGCGACCAGGCAAAATCGAGCCTGCCCTTGGGGATGGGCGCGCTGGCCAGGTTCTCGTCGAGACGGGCCAGGGTATCGGCGAAGGAGTCCTTGAGATAGGCCCGCTTGCGGCCGACGAGGTCGGCATAATGCCCCTGGGCTTCTTCCTTCAGGCCCGCTTGCAGCAGCGTCGAGATGGTGTAGCGCTGCAGGGCCGGCGAATGAGGGTCTTCCTGAGCCAGCTTGCGCAGCAGCGTGGCCGCCTCGTCATAGTGGCGGGCCAGTCGCAGGGCACGCGCCAGCAGCATCTTGAGATTGCGCAGATCCGGTGCGAGCTCGCTGGCCTGCCGGAGGACGTCGACCGCCTCCTCGTTCTGCCGCAGCCTGAGCAAAGTCTCGCCGAGTGTGCGCAGCAGCAGCACGTCCTTGGCGGCCTTGTCGCGCGCCTGGCGCAGATGCTCGAGGATCTCGGCGTCGTTACCGCCGAGCGACAGCATCGCATTGGCGACGACAAGATGCAGCCTCGGCGATTCCCCGCCCTGTTCAAGGGCCTTGCGGCCGATGGCCAGCGCCTGTTGGTGGCGCCCCGCCAGTTGCAGGACCTGGGCGACTTCGAGGGCGAGATCCGCCGTAAGGTCGGTCCGGTCCTGCAAGCGCTCGACGATGACGAGACTGGCATCGAGGTCACCCGCCCGCGTCAGGGCGATCAGGCAGAGCTGGGCCAGCCGCGCATGCTCCGGACTGCGCTCGGCATAACGGCGTGCGAAGTCGCGGGCGGCATCGAAATCGTTCGCCTGGACCAGGGCCTGCAGCCTTACCGCCGCGATAGCAAGATTGTCGGAGTCGAGTTCTCCGGCCCGTTCGATATGCGCCTGGCCGGCATCGCGCTGGCCTGAGCGCATCATCACGCTGCCGAGCGTGAGGAGGTCGTCGCTGGAAGAGGGATTGGCCTCGACCAGACGTTCCAGGAAGTTGCGGGCCGTGTCGAGTTCGCCGGCGCGCATGGCCGGCGCGACGACGAGGCGCCGGACCTGGTTGCGATTGCGCGGCACGGCGGCCACGGGCAACGTCAGCAAGGCGAGGGCGTCCTGCATCCGACCGCCCCCGGCCAGAGCGAGGACCTCGTCGATCGCCTGCCTCGAATCCGTGGCCTTGGTGTCTTGTTCGGTCATTCGCTTCATGCGCTGTCGCCTCGCGAATTAGCGGTCGAGATAAGCATCGACGGTCAGCTCCAGCATGCGGCGCATGGAAAAGCGCTCGCGGGACCATTGCGCCACATTGGTGGCGAGTTCCGCGCGCTCCTGCGGGTCGCGGCGCCAGGCCAGCACCTGGCTGGCGATGGCATCCGGTTCCAGATTGTCGATCGAGGGCAGGACGGTGCCGCTCACCTTGGGCACCAGCGTCTCGGCGGCGCCTCCGGCCGGCGTGGTGACGACCGGAACCCCGCTGAACTGCGCTTCGATCAGCACATTGGGTAGGCCCTCGTGCCGGGACAGCAGCAGAAACACGTCCATATGCGACAGCCAATGGCCGACCCGAGGCGAGCGGCCGGTGAACAGCACGCGATCGGCAATGCCCAGCTCCTCGGCATAGGAGGTGGCCTTGCCGAGCAGGGGCCCGTCACCCACCAGGATGAAGCGGGCATCGGGCACGCGTGCGGCCAGGCTCGCCGCGGTTTCCAGCCAGAGCAGCGGGCGCTTGTTGTCGTCGAAGCGCATGACCGAACCGATGGTGAAGCCGGCCTTGACGTCGAAGCTCTCGAGCTTCTGGGTGAGGGCCAAGGTCTTCTCGTCCGTCGCCGTGCTCAGGGGATCGAGCCCGTTGGGGATGATGCGCACCGATCCGCGCGGTAGCTTGAGCCAGGCCTCGTAGCGCTCGCCGGCGGCCTGCGAGTTCGCCACGATGGCAACGCCCCGAGCCGAGAGCAGCGAGCGATAGACCGCTTCATATTCCGGCTTGTTGCGTTCGAAGCGATCTTCGGGCGGCAGCGTGCGCACGCCGAGCAGGATGCGAGGCACGCCCGCCAGCAGGGCGGCCAGCCCAGTGGCAAGGACCGAGCCGTCCTGCCAGATATGCACGATGTCGGGGCTGATATATTTCAGTGCGTCGGTGAGCCGGATCACGCCTGTCCGCATCTGCGTCGGCAGGTGATCGAGGAAGCCGATCAGTTCCTTGACGCGGGAATAGCGCGGCCGTCCGCCATATTCGGCAAACAGCGAATATTCGTGGATCGGCAAGCCCGCTTCCACAAATTGCGGCACGAAGAAATCGGCGCCGGCACGCGAATGCAGCGAGCTGCAGATCACATGGATGGGGCCCATGATGTCGGCATCGGCAATAGGGCTCGCCGCATGGATGGCGCGGTTCAGGCCGAGCGCCGTGTTGGTGAACTGGCGTTCGGCACCGCCCGATCCCAGGCTGCCATTGATCAACACGACCGGTCCGACGAAGCGGCGCGGCTCGAAGGTTGTGTTCGCCTCGCGTTGGGCGATAGCCATCTCGAACACGCGTTCGATCACCAGATTGGGCAGATGGTCGTCGCTGTCGGCGTGATCGGGCACGAGCTCGCTGAGACTGCGCAGATCCTGTTCGATCCGTGCCTGCGTCTGGGCGATGTGCTTGGTCTCACCGAACTTGTCGCGCGCGAATTCGATGATCTCGCGGGCCCGCATCGGCTGTCCCAACGAGACATAGAGACGTCCGAGCGCGACCAGCACCGATTCAGGCGTCGAGTCCATCTCGACGAGCTGGCCGAAGGCCGCCTCGGCGCCGTCGAAATCCTTCAGCTCGATCAGGCCGCGCCCGTAGATCAGCAGCTGCGAGGGATCTTCCGGTTCTTCGGCGAAGCGATCGGAATGGAGCGTCCTGCCGGCATCGACGCCGTCGATGCGGATGGTCCAGCGCAGCACGCGAAAGAAGGCCTCCCGCGAGGTCGGAAAACGCTCGTCGATGCCGCGCCAGACCAGGAGGGCCCGTGGATCCTGCACGCGTTCCAGGGCCCGGGCGACCAGTGCCTGGAAGCGCTCCTCGCGTGGGTGCTTGATCACATAGGGAAGCAGCTTGTCGAGAGCTTCGGACAGTTCGGGCAGCCGGCGCATCGCGCCGGAGATGTCGCGGGCCTGGTTGACCTCGGCGGTGGTCACGCGTTGCGCGCCATTGCCTGCGCGCAGGCCGCTGGCTACCGCGGCCGAGACGATGTCACGGGCCGAGGTCTCGAGGGGAGGCGCCGGCGTGGCGTCGCTCGCCCCGGCGTCATCCACCGGCTGTACGGCAGACTGGGTGCGGAAAGCCATCATGACGATGAGACCGCCCGCGCCTTGCGAAGCCGTTCGACCAGGGCCCCTGCGGAGGACAGCGAGCGCCATTCCTCGGCGCGGCCGGCACTCTTTTCCTGCTGCGCGCTACGCTGCGAGGCGTCGCCAGCGAGCTGGTTGAGCGTTTCGACGAGACCATTCTCGCCTTCACCGATCCAGACCGCGGCGTTGCCCAGGATGGCGCGCGCCACCGGCCCATCGGATGCAACGATGGTCTTGCCATGCAGGAGCGCGTCGACGAGTTCGAACCGGGTCCGCTCGGTTCGGCTCGAACCTGCGAGCGTCGGGGTGACGAAGATGTCGATGGTCTTGTAGGCTTCGGCGATCGAGCCGACCTTGGGACGGCCGGGGAAGAGCACGCGCTCGCCATGGCCCATATGGCTCAGGCGCTCATGCAGCTTGAGGAAGCGGGAACCGACACCGAAAACCGCCAGTCCAACATCAATGCCATTGGCGACGAGCTTGTCGAAAGCATCCCCGATACCTTCCAGATCGAGGTCCTCATAGGGATCTCCGACATAGCCCAGGACCAGCCGGTTTCTGAGGGCGGGGTCGCTGCGCCAGGCGGGGGTCTTCTCATCCGCCTTGAAGGCGGGCACGCTCTCTCCGAGCATCAGCAGCTTGGCCGGCGGCACCTTTCGGGCGGCCACGGCATCCGATGCGCCGGGCCAGCGGGTGAGGACGAGGCTCGCCTCCGCGATGAGAGCATCGTCAGCCTGGCGAAGCAGCGTTTCCTTGTCGTTCGCCGACGCGGTGTCGGTCCCCGCCGCGACACGCTGGCAATCAAGCACCAGAGTGGCGCCCGACATCCGCGCCGCGATGGCGGCCGGATAAGCCGCCTCCAGATCGGTGGCCACCACAATGATATCGGCTTCGAGCGTCCTGGCAGTGCGCCCCAGTGCGACGCCGGCGTCGCGGCCGTATTGATCGATGATGGCCGGTGCGGTCTCGATAGGGGCCATACGGTGATAGGCGATGCCATCGACCATGTCAGGCCCGGATTTACGGGAAGCCCCGGTGTTGCGCACGGGATATCCGGGCTGGGTCACCACCCGCACCGAGCAGTCATGCTTGGCCAACTCCTGGGCCAGGGCATGCGTACGCATGCTGATGGAGGACCAGTGATAGGGCAGGGATTGCGGCACATAGAGCAGCACGTTGAGGCGTGCTCCCGGCGCCTTGCGCGAGACCTGTTTGGGCAGACGGATGCCTTGGTCCTTGAAGCGCTCCAGCGCCATCAGTTCCTCATAGCGTCGGGTCTCCGTCGCATTGAGGGCCGCCCCGGTGCGCAGGGCTTCCTGGAGAATGGCGCTGGCCTCATTGATCGAGCCGGTGTCCATGAGCGTGAAGGCCAGGAGCTTGACCCGTCCCTCGTTCGGATCGGCTTCGGCAGCGGCCTTGGCGAGCGCGACGGCGGTGGCCGGATCGGCGGCGCGGGCTTGCTTGGCGAGATCGAGCAGCACGCGCGACAGCACGCTGCCACGCGGGCGCTGGTCCTGAATCCAGCGTTCGGCCGCTGCCAGGCCATCCTTCTGCGCCTTGGCGAGGGCGATCTCGGACAGTTGCAGATATTCGGGGGCCACGCCGGTCGGGATGAGATCGGCCGGCAGCGAGAGCGAATGGCGATAATCCCGATACCATTCGGCGATGCGGGCCGGCAGGCGCATGCTGTCACGCCAGCTCGAAAATCCGGTCATCATCACCTGGCCAAGCCGGTAGGTATGGCCTTCGCGCAGCTTGGTGATGCGTTGCTCGGCATGCTTCCAGACACTGCGCGTGTCGAGCACGGCGAGTTCCGCACTGCGTTTGGCCTCGCGATAGACGTCGAGGTCACGTTCCAGCTGCTGCAGGCGGGTGGTCAGCGCCACCTTGTCCTCGGCCAGTGAGCGCTCGGCCAGTTCGGCTTCGAGCTCCCTGATGCGCCGTGTCGCAGCCGCTTCGCGGTCGAGCGCAGCCTGAAGCTCGGTACCAGAGGAAGCAGGCGGCGCGGAAACGGCCGCAAGCCTGGCTTTGCGGCGGTCGGGGGAGTTGGAATCGTGCAAGCCGCTGTCCATGGTAATCGCCGCCCCTTCGAGCTGACGGTCGTCGAAGGGCGTCGTCCTGGGACTCACATGCTCCGCCGTTCCATCACCATTACGATGCAGCCTGGGCGCTTCGGTCACTCTGCTCACCTTGATCTCCGGCTCCTCGGAACAAGGCGCGTTCAGGCAGAACGCGCCTTTGCTCCAACTTTTCGTGCGGATGCGTCATGCGAAGCCTGGTGCGGACACCGGATCGCAAGACGTTTTGGGCTCAGCTCGCCAGCTTCAGGTTCAGCAGGCCTTCCAGGTTCTTGCTGGCGCTGTTGTCCGGGGCGAGTTCGCGGCTGCGGGCGACCGCGGATGAGGCTGTGGCAAGATCACCGGCCCGATGGCTCGCGCGAGCCAGATGCAGCCAATGGGTGGCTGAGTCAGGCTTGAGCTCGAGGACGCGCTGGTAGTAGTCGGCCGAGTCGGTGAAAGCGTGCGTCTGGTAGAGATGATGAGCCACCGCTGTCAGAGCCGGCACGTTCTCCGGATCGATCTGGAGCAGGAGATAAGCAACCTCGGCAGCCTCGGCCGGCCGCTTCTCGCGGCGATGGGCGCTCAACTCCTTGGAGAGGATGGCGGCGACCTTGCGGCGGAGCAGTTGCAGTTCGTCGTCATCCTGGCCAACCTTGGCCAGCAGCGCCAGGTGAAGCGCTGCCTGGCGGGCCTCGCCACCGCGCAGGGCAAGCTTGCTGGCACGGCGGACACGCTGGATCAGGCGGCCGACATAGTCGACCTCGGGTGAAGCCAAGCCGGCCTGATACAGGGTCACCAGACCCGTATATTCCAGTTCTGCTTGTCCGGCGGCCCGGGCGAGGCGCTTGGCGGCAACCTGATCGGTGGGATCGATATCGAGCAGGCGCGACCACAATTCCAGCGCCCGTTTCGGGGTGCCGGTGCGCTCGGCGGCGGTCGCCAGGCGCTTGGTCGCCGTGGGATGGCGGGGATCAACCTTCAGGACCTGTTCCCAAGCGGCCGCGAAACCGGCGGGATCCTGCTCGAAATCGGCCTGCTTGGCCTGGTCCACCACGTCGTTGCGCAGGGCGATGATGCGCTTGCGCAGGATTGGATCGGCGGGCGCCACCGCGTTGCCGAGGCGAAGCACGCGACGATAGCCGTCCTGGTCGCCAGCCCGATCGAGCTCGACGGCGGCCTTGGCGAGATTGCTGCCGACCCGCGCGATGATCTCCTCGAAACCTTCGATCGTGCCGGCGTCGGCATGGCGAATGGCGATCAGGACCTTGGCTGCGTCTTCGATCTGCTGGCCGCTCAGGAGCTTCTTGGCGGCCAGGAATGCGGTCGAGGGATGCGCTTCGGCTGCAGCGACGGCTGATTGCGCGACCTTGTCGAGCACGCCGGTATTCATGGCCGCTCTCAGACGCATCTTCAGCGCATTGGCGTGGCTGGGCGAAATCGCCAGCAGTTTGTCGGCTTCCGCGATCACCGCGTCCCAGTTCGAGGCCTGCCAGGCATCGCGCATGGTTTCGAGATGGCTGCGCAATTCCGGTGCCGAAGGCGACATACGCCGCTTTGGCTGGGTCCAGCTTGCGGGGCCGGGAATGACGCTATGGCCGAAGGAGGCGTTCGAGAGGGCGTCGTTCGCAATATCCATCTTCTATCTCACTCGTCATATTTGCCTGGGCAGGCACTCGGCGATCACCACATGTGATCAATTTATCTGATCACTCGGAGATGATCAGAAGCGTTCTGTAGGAATCAGTGCGTCTTTTTGGGCTTTAGGCCAGTACAGCATCTGAATTTGGCGTTACGGTGGCAATAATTAAATTTTAGTAAACTATATTATATTTCATATACTTAGAGATGTTGATCATAATTATTAAAATGAACGCATTTTACTGCAGATTTAATTTTTTATGGCTCGATCTCTGGTGCTATCAGGTCCCATGTCGTCGGTATCGTCGACAGCTCGCCTCCGGCTGTGGCGTTCAGCGGGCGCGGGCCCTCCTGTATTTCCGTGGTTGCTCGGCTGGAGGATCTGCCGCCGGCGGACTTGCCAATAAATCCACGGTTCGCTGCACCATCAGGGTGGTGGAGAAGCGTTCGGAAGCGATCTGCCGGATGCGATCCGCAAGGCTTGGATCGGAGCGCCGCCAGTCGACGACGTGGGCCACCTTGGCGCATAAGGCTTCGAGATCGACCGCCTCGACCGTGTCGGTGGCCAATCCCGTCACGCCCGGCGTGAAGGTTTCGCAGGCGCCGCCGGCCGGGGTGGTCACCACCGGAATGCCGGCGAGCTGGGCCTCGATGAGCACGTTGGGCAGGCCCTCGAAGCGCGACAGCAGCACGAAGGCATCCATCTTCGCCAGCCAATAGCCGACGCTGGCCGAACGGCCCACGAACAGGATTCGGTCTGCTATGCCGAGTTCGGCAGCACGTTGGCGCACGCGGGGCAGCAGCGGCCCGCTGCCGACCAGGACGAAGCGGGCGTTGGGCCGGGCCTCGTGATAGGCGCGGGCGAAATCGATCCAGAGTTCCGGGCGCTTGTCGACATCGATGCGGAACACGCCGCCGATCGTTTCGGTGGCATCCGCCGTACGGCGCTCGAATTTCTGCCAGCGTTCTTCATCGGTCTCGTTCGGGTCGGGCGGCAGATGCTCGACACCGTTATGAACGATGTTGAAGCGCTCCTGCGGCAGGCCGAGCCAATCGCAATAGGCCTTGGCGGCTGCATGGCTGTTGCTCATGAACTCCACGCCTGGAATTTGAGCCAGGGCCCGGTACATCGGCTCATATTCACCCCGGAACAGATGGGGGCGCAAAACCGGCGGCAGGCCGCGCGCATTGAGGACGATACGTGGAACACCGGCCACGAGCGCTGCCAGTGCGGCGAACAGCACGGCACCGTCCTGCCAGATATAGGCCACGTCGGTGCCATGGCGGCGGAAGTGCTCGACCAGGCGCTGGGCGCCGAAGGCGGCATGGGCCGGCACCAGGGGCAGCAAATGCCGAAGATCGCTGTCTTCCGCCACGAGGTCCACCGGGCGGGCCGGCGTCATGTTGTCGATCTGATAGGCCTCGACCTGCTCGCAGGCGATCATGGGTAGAAAGAAATCGTGATTGTTCTCGCGGCTGAGCGACTTGACCACGACCTGAATCGGACCGCGGATCTGCCGGCCGGAGATGCTGCCGCTTTCGCGCCGGGTGCGCTCCAGCCGCGCCGCCGTGCGGGCAAGCTGCCGTTCCGCGCCGCCGGTGCCGAGGCTGCCCGTGATCAGCGAGACGGAGCCGAGCCGGCCCGGCGCCATCGGACGCACGGATCGGTTGCGGAAGATGTCGATGGCCGTCCTCAGCACCACGATGCGTGCAGGTATGCCGCATGTCCGCCAGTCCGGTGCGTGCCGGTCGAGGACTTCCATGCCCTTGCGTAGTTCCTCGGCCATCACCGAGGCATTCTTGGGCGCCTGTTCGGTTGCCAGAAGCCGATCCAGGATCGCCAGGGCTTCGGTCAGTTCCCCCCATTCGCGCAGCCGCTTGGCGTAGATGAGCGACGCGTTCTTGGAGTCCGGGAAATCGGCCAGGGTTGAGACGAACAGTGCCTTGGCAGGTGCGATTTCTCGCAGTTCGACGAGGAGTTCGGCCTTGTTGAGGCGCCGATCCGCGTCGGAGGGCACGCCGGGATAATGGCGCTCCAGGATTTCGAGGCCTTCGGTGGTGCGCTGATGCCGTGACAGCCAGCGCAACCGATATTGCAGGGCTCGGTAATTGTCGGGGAATTTTTCGTGGACGTCAGTCCATAGCTCCAGCATGCCCTCGCGGACACGGGTCATCTCGGCGACGAGTGCGTGGGAGAGATTGACGTCCAGCTCCCCCGGGAAGCGGGAAAGCAGATATTTCAGGCGCGGAAGCGCAACCTGGGCGGTTTCGGCATTGTCGGCACGCTTGACCAGATCGGCGCATTCGGCGCGCACGGCTTGCGAATAGACGTCGACGGTAGAAAACCAAGCGTGTCCACTCTCATGGACCGAGAGTAAAGGCGCGTCGGCGGTCTCCGACGATGGAAATCTGTTAGGTTTCAATAGTGCCTATCCCGTGGTTGCCCATGTATAGATTCCATACTCAATCATTAATTCCATAAAGATCAGATAATCTTTACAAAAGAATGACGCAAGTAAGGCAACTATTTGGTTTTCAACTGATGATTGTCTAGGCGTCTACAGCAAGAAATGTGGGTCGCTTCTTTGGGCGATTCCAATTTCTTTTGTTTTCCCCTCGGGCGGCGTCATGTCCGTTTTGGGCAGTCGGTTGCAGCGCGTGGCGGTGGCCCGACATGCGCAATCACGCCGAACGTTCGCCCCGCACGAGACCTGCAGATATTGCATTGCAGCAATGTCCGCGCAGCCGAACGGAGCGCCGGAGCTCTGGCGAATGGATGGGCAGCGTGAGCGAGTGGAGCTGCTGCGCCCAGAAACATCGATAGCGCACAGGCCTCTTTCGCCATCCGTCCTCCGATTCAACCAATGCCCCATACGGCACGATTCATCAGTACCTATGGCATTGCTAACCTCAGCGAGTCGGCTTTTTAGACTCATCGAAAATGGATTGCAAGCTTATAATGTTTTCTGCTTGGTGAAGCCAATTTTGAATAACCATAAATAGGCTGATCAAACCCCATTTTGTTCATCAATATGAACGTGATTGGTATAACAGAAGAAATGTGCTGTATTTACACTGACCATATTCTGAACATATTGTGTATGTTGAGTTCACGGGGCTGACTGTAGATGAATCTTTTATGACCGGGGTGCGATCAGTTGCGAGGCAGGGAAGTATGGGGCAGTTCGATTTCGGGCCGCCATTCCGTGCGTTTTGGCACTGTGTCCGGACCGGTCGCCGCAGGGTGGGCAATCCAACACCAGCCTGTCGCGGCAAGGGATTTCGACGGTTGACCGTCAATCTCATCACAACAAATCGGCAGGGGGTGGCGGGCGCCTTGTAAGGTGCCGGAAGCTTGCTCGAATGTCTGGCCAACCCCGTCATGCGGCTTTGCGCCGAGATGGGTGGCGGCCGCCTGCCGTTACAAAACATAGGGCATTTTGAATATGCCTACTATCCAGAGTTCCTTAATCGAAAACATCATTGTTTTGATTCGGACCAAGATAAGGTAGAGCACATGTGTGGTATTGTTTGTGTTCTTGGCAGCGAATCGGTGGCCATGCCGCTGGTGGATGCGCTGCGAAGACTGGAATATCGGGGGTATGATTCCGCCGGTATTGCAACCCTGGAGGGCGGAGCCATCGTCCGCCGGCGCGCCGAGGGCAAGCTGGTCAATCTGGAAGCCAAGCTCGGTCGGGCACCGCTTAGCGGTACCAGCGGTATCGGCCATACCCGTTGGGCGACTCACGGCAGGCCTACTGAAGACAATGCCCATCCGCATGCAACCGAGCGGGTGGCCGTCGTTCATAACGGCATCATCGAGAATTTCCGCGAATTGCGCGACGAATTAAGGGCCGATGGCGCCAGCTTCCAGTCGGAAACCGATTCCGAGGTCATCGCGCATTTCGTCACGCGAGAGCTGGAAAAGGGCCTTACGCCGATCGAGGCCGTGCAGGCATGCCTCAAGCGTATTCGCGGTGCCTTCTCGCTCGGATTCCTGTTCGCGGGGGAGGATGATCTCATCATCGGTGCCCGGCTTGGGCCGCCACTGGCGGTCGGCTATGGCAATGGGGCGATGTTCCTGGGATCGGACGCTATTGCTCTCGGTCCACTGACCAATACTTTCGCTTATCTTGAAGACGGCGATAGCGTCGTGATCACCCGCTCTACCGCGACTATCTACGATGCGGGGTTCAATCAAGTCGATCGCCCCATCCAGAAGGCGGAGATTTCGGCGGCCATCGTCGAAAAGGGCAATTATCGCCACTTCATGGCCAAGGAGATCCACGAGCAGCCGGAGGTGATTTCCCACACCCTGGCTTCGCTGATCGACATGACCAGCGAAACCGTTCGTCTGCCGGACCTGCCTTTCGATTGGAAGAACCTTAGCCGCCTTACCATCTCGGCTTGCGGCACGGCATCCTTCGCCGGACAGGTGGCGAAATACTGGTTCGAGCGCTATGCGCGCCTGCCGGTCGAGGTCGACATCGCCTCCGAGTTCCGCTACCGCGAAGCGCCGCTCGAAAAGGGCGGATTGTCGCTCTTCGTCTCGCAGTCGGGCGAGACGGCCGATACAATGGCAGCGCTACGCTATTGCCAGGAGCATGGCCAGCACACGCTTGCCGTCGTCAACGTGCCCACCTCCACGATGTCGCGCGAGGCGGACGCCATGCTGCGCACGCTTGCCGGCCCTGAGATCGGCGTTGCCTCCACCAAGGCCTTCACCTGCCAGTTGGCGGTGCTTGCCTGCCTGGCGATCGGTGCGGGCAAGGCCCGCGGCACGCTGACCGTCGAGGCGGAAAAGGAGCTGGTGCGGGCGTTGATCGAAGCGCCGCGCCTAATGACGGAGGCGCTCCGGCTCGATCATGAGATCGAGGCCTGCGCGCGCGACCTCACCAAGGTCAAGGATGTGCTTTATCTCGGCCGCGGCACCAGTTACCCGCTCGCCCTGGAGGGTGCGCTGAAACTCAAGGAAATCAGCTACATCCATGCGGAAGGCTATGCCGCTGGTGAGCTCAAGCATGGCCCGATCGCCCTCATCGACGAGAGCATGCCCGTGGTGGTCATCGCTCCCTTCGATGCGATCTTCGAGAAGACCGTCTCGAACATGCAGGAGGTTGCCGCCCGTGGAGGTCGTATCATCCTGATCACCGATGAGAAAGGCGCCGAGGCCGCTTCGCTTTCCGGTGCAAGGACGATCGTGATGCCGGCAATGCCGGAAGTGGTTTCGCCCCTGGTCTATTCGGTGCCGATCCAGCTGCTCGCCTATCACACAGCGGCGCTCGTCGGGGCGGATGTCGATCAGCCGCGCAATCTCGCCAAGAGCGTGACGGTGGAATAGGCACCAGATCGCCGAAGCGCCCTGCGATTTGACGGCATTACCTGGAATCGCAAGGGCGCTCTAGCCAATCCGTTGGATTGGCTAGGAAACAAAGCGTTGGAGCAGACGGGCGTTCAGCCATGAACGCGCCTTGCTCTGTGAGATTGCAGCATCGGGCCGGAACCGAGCCTCAAGACGGCAACTGGGCCAGCCCGATGCTGGTGCAAGCGGCGCAAGTAACGCGGAAACAATAATTGAGGCTCTGCAGTCAGGATGCTGCAGCCATGCCTCGAAAGCTCGGGGTTATCACATGAGTCGCAAATATTTCGGCACGGACGGGATCCGTGGCCTAGCCAATAGTGTCATTACGCCAGAACTGGCGATGAAGGTCGGCATGGCGGCCGGCCTTGCCTTGCAGCGCGGCGAACATCGCCACCGGGTGGTGATCGGCAAGGATACCCGCCTGTCGGGCTATATGATCGAGAATGCCCTGGTAACAGGCTTCACCGCCGTGGGCGTCGACGTGATGCTGCTGGGCCCGATGCCGACGCCCGCCGTGGCGATGCTCACCAATTCACTGCGGTGCGACATCGGCGTGATGATCTCGGCCTCGCACAATCCTTATGAAGATAATGGCATCAAGCTGTTCGGCCCCGACGGCTTCAAGCTGTCGGACGAGACCGAGCGCGCCATCGAGGCCCTGATCGACACCAATCTGTCGTCGCGGCTGGCTGGTTCGCGCGATCTCGGCCGCGCGCGGCGCATCGACGACGTGCATGCCCGCTACATTGAATTCGCCAAGCGCACCTTGCCGCGCGGGCTGCGTCTCGACGGCCTCAGGGTCGTGCTCGACTGCGCCAATGGCGCCGCCTACAAGGTCGCGCCCGAGGCACTTTGGGAACTCGGCGCAGATGTGATTACCATCGGTGTCGAGCCGGATGGTTTCAACATCAACCGCGATGTCGGCTCGACCGCTCCGAGGGCACTCGCCCAGAAAGTGCGGGATCTGCGTGCCGATATCGGCATCGCCCTCGATGGCGATGCCGACCGCGTCCTCATGGTCGACGAGAAGGGGCGGGTCATCGACGGCGACCAATTGATGGCGGTGGTTGCCTCCGACTGGAAGGAAGAAGGCAAGCTGACACAGCCCGGCATCGTCGCCACGGTGATGTCCAATCTCGGCCTGGAACGCTATCTCGGCGGGCTCGGCCTGCAACTCGAACGCACCGCGGTGGGCGATCGCTACGTGCTCGAACGCATGCGGGCGCAGGGCTACAATGTCGGAGGTGAGCAGTCGGGCCACATCATCCTGTCGGATTTCGCCACCACCGGCGATGGTCTGGTCGCCGCCCTGCAAGTGCTGGCGGTGCTCAAGAAGACCGATCGCCCGGTCAGCGAAGTCTGCCATCGCTTCGATCCGCTGCCCCAGATCCTCAAGAATGTACGGATCCGCCGCCGCAAGGTGCTGGATGATCCCAAGGTGGCCAGTGTGATCGAGGGCGCGCGCAAGCAGCTCGGGGATGGCGGCCGCCTGGTCATCCGCCCCTCCGGCACCGAACCGGTGATTCGCGTCATGGCCGAGGCCGACGACCGCGCCAACGTCGAAACGGCCGTGGACGAGGTGATAGACGCCATCACCAAGGCGGCGGCGTGAGGTTTTGGTGGCCGGGTCCCGGGACCCGACCACCAATGATCGCGATCAGGATGCACAGCGTGGCAATTCAACCTTGCATGAACGCAAAGCTGGATTGCTTCGTTGCTTCCGCAAGGACGGTCGCCATCCAATCTCTCAACGGGCGAATTTGCGGATGAGCGAGACGAGCTGCGGCTCGTCGATCAGCAAGGCGGCGTCCTCGGGCGAGAGCCATTTGCGCAGGCGTTGGGCTTCTTCGGGCCAGCTTTCAAGTTCGTTCTCGACCTTCAATGGATAGACGTCGACCTCGACCATGCCAAAATGGCTCTTGAAGCGCTTCCAATAGCGGTATTGGCCGATAGGCTTGCGCTTGATCTTGCCGAGGATCCCGGCTTCCTCCAGCGCTTCGCGCTCGGCCCATTTCCAGGTCTTGGGGCCTTCGGCCCAGCCCTTCGGGATGATGAAACGGCGGGTCTGGCGCGAAGTGAGCACCAGCACCTCGATGCCGCCGCCCTTGCGCCGGCGAAAAGGCAGGGCCGCGACCTGACGGAGCGCAGCGCCGCTCGTCAGTGATTTCTGGTCCCTGGCCTTGATCTTCGCCATTGCCCGCCGTTCCCGCTCAGGCACCGTGCTTGCGGATGGCGGCCGAGATCTGCGCCAGGCCCTGCTTCAGTTCTTCCTCGAGCGGATAGGCAAAGCCGATGCGCAGATGGTTGCGCGGCATCTCGAACCAGTGCCCGGGCCCGACATAGGTTCCGAAGCTTTCCAGCAGATCCTTGTAGAAGGCATCGAAGTCGAAACCGGGCGGATGGCGGAAGCGCGGAAAGCAGACCACGCCTCCCTTGGGTTCGACCCATTCGAGCTTGGGATCGCCCGCGATCCACTCGCGCATGATGGCAAGGCGATCGGCGATCAAGCCCGCCTGCTCCCTGAGGAAGGGGCCGCGCCGTTCGAGCACGCTGCCGGCGATCCATTCGTCCACCACGCTTCCGCAGATGCCGATCTGCTCCTTGGCGGCAAGGAAGCGCTCCTGCAGTTCGGCGTCGCGCGTGATGATCCAGCCCACGCGAATGCCGGGCACGCCATAGGCCTTGGAGAGCGAGGAGACGCTGATGGCGCTCGGGCTGAGCGAGGCCGCCACCGGCAGGATCCCGCCATGGCTGAGGTCGCGATAGGTCTCGTCGACCAGCAGCTTGCAGCCGGCCTGCTCGACCAGGGCGACCAGCCCGTCGAGATCGGCCCGGCTGAGCATGGTTCCGGTTGGATTATGCGGGCAGGTCACGCTGACATAGCGGGTTTCCGGCCTCATGGCCTCCGCCACCTTGACCAGATCGAGTGCGAAGCTGGTCTCGAAATCGAGATCGACATAGGTGATCGCGCAGCCGATGGCGCGGGGCGTCTCGATATTGGTGGCGTAATTGGGCCTGACCACCACGAGATGGTCGCTCGGCGACAGCAGCGTGGTGGCGATGATGAAGAGGGCGCCGGCCGCGCCCGCCGTCACAAGCACGTCGTCGGGCGAGAGGCCTTCATCCTGCGAGGCGATCAGCCGGCGCAGGCGCTCCTCGCCACGATGTTCGCCGTAGAATAGCGTGAGATCGGGAATATCGAGGCCGAAATCGGAGAGTTTTCTGTCACGGACCGAGCTCTCGGAGAGGTTGTAGCGGATACGGTCATAGCCATATTCCTCCGGCGCCTCCTTCTCGATCACCATGCGTGCATATTTCATTGCTGTTTTCTCCCACTCAGGATTTCGACGCGCAGCGGGCGAGCGCATCGAGGGTGGCGTCGACTTCGGCCATGCTGGTGTAGTGTGACAGGCCGAGACGGGCGACGCCGCCGGTCTCGCGCAGGCCGAGAGCGCCCGACGCCTCATGGGCATAGAAATCACCGGCCCAGCCGAAGATGTTGCCGGCGGCGAGATGCGCCATGGTCTCCTGCGGTGTCTGGCCTTCCAGGCGAAAGCTGAAGGTCGGCACGCGGGCATCGAGCCGGTTGCGGCTGGCGACGCCGAAGAGCTTGAGTCCTTCTATATCGGCAAGGCCAGCCAGGAAACGGTCCATCAGCTCCGCCTCATAGGCGGTGGCGGCCTCCAGGCCGGCGACGATCCGGGTCCGGAGCGGCTCACTTGCCTGCGTCCCGCCGAAAGCCTCGCCGAGCCAGGCCATATGCTCGATGGCAGCCTGCGTGCCGGCGAGGGCCTCGAAGGAGGGCGTGCCCGGGGCTAGGCGCCAGGGCATGTCCATGGCGGCGGGTCGGACCTTGAGCGGGACCAGCCTGTCGCGCAGCTCGGCGCGCACATAGAGCACCCCGGCATGCGGACCGAAGAATTTGTAGGCCGAGCAGGCGAGCAGGTCGCAGCCGATCGCCTGCACGTCGACCGGAATGTGCGGGGCGGATTGCACGGCATCCACCATGGTCACTGCACCGACTGCCTTGCCGGCGGCGACGATGCGGGCGACGTCGTTGATGGTGCCGAACATGTTGCTGGCGTGGTTGCAGGCCACCAGCCGGGTACGAGGCCCGATCAGCCGGTCGAGCGCCTCGTAGCGATATTCGTAAGTCTCGGGATCGAAATCGAGCCAGCGCACGGTAACACCGCGTTCCTCGGCGGCGATCAGCCAGGGGCCGACATTGCCGTCATGGTCCATGCGGGTGAGGACGATCTCGTCCCCGTCCTGCCAGTCGCGTGCGATCATGCGCGAGAAATGGAAGAGCAGCGAGGTGCTGTTCAGCCCGTACACGATCTCGTCGGCCGCCGCGCCGAGCAGGGCCGCAGCCGCCTGGTAGGCCCCGGCGAGGATGCGATCGCTGTCCTGCGAGGTGCGGAAGGGGCCGCCTTCGTTGGCGCAGCTGTCGATCAACACATGCGTCATTGCGTCGACGACGCGGCGGGGAACCTGCGAGCCGCCGGGCGCGTCGAGATAGATGCGAGGCTTGCCATCGTCGCGGAGGGAAAGCGCAGGAAAGGCGGCGCGAACGGCCTCGATGTCCCAAGTGCTTGTGGTCATGTCAAATCCTTCCGGCGTCAGCGGCTGGCGCGCAAAGCGGGAGCCTGCGTGGCGAGCCGAGCAATCACCTGCTCGTGCAAGGCCGGCGTGGCGCTGGCGGCAATAGCCTGACGGCCGGAGCGGATGGTCAGCTCCTCGCCCTGCCAGGTGCTGATGACGCCGCCGGCATTGCGGATGATCGGGACCAGCGCGCAATAGTCGAAGGCGTCGAGCCCGCCATCGGTACTGATGTCGAGCGCGCCATCGGCGACGCGGCCATAGGCATGGCAGCCGCCGCCATAGACGCACCAGCGAGTCCGGCTGCGCAGGTCCTGGAAGGCGGCCTGCTCGGCCGCGTCGAAGGGCTCGGGATTGCCATTGGCGAGGATGGCGTTTGTCAGCTCGGTGCAGGCCCGCGTTCGGATGGGCCTGCCGTTCAGCGTGCTGGGAATGCCGTCCGCCCCGATCCAGCGCTCATGGGTGACGGGATTGTCGATCACACCGAGCACAGGCACGCCGCGATAAGCGAGGGCTACCAGCGTGCCGAAGGTCGGTAGGCCGGTGATGAAGGCCTTGGTGCCGTCGATTGGATCGATCACCCAGACCCATTCGGCGTCGAGGTCGGTTGATTCGAACTCCTCGCCGAGAATGCCGTGCCCTGGATGTTGCCGCATGATCTCCTCGCGCAGCCGCGCTTCCACCCGGCGATCGATCTCGGTGACCGGGCTGGCGTCATCCTTGGTGAGGAAATCGCGCTGGTTGGCCAAGGCCTCGCGGATGATGGCACCGCTGGCATCGGCGAGAGAATCGGCGAAGGCGGCGAAGGCTTCGAGGTCAGGTCGTTGCATGGGAGCTTTCGGAGAGGTTGGTACGCGACTGGAGAAGGGGGCGCCTGTGCCGGCTCAGCCGGTGCTCGAGCGCACGCAGGGCCGAGGTGAGGACATAGGTGATGACGAGATAGATCAGCGCGGCGGTGATGAAGAGCTCGTAGGGGGCGAAGGTACGCGCCACGATGGTGTTGGCGACGCCGGTTAGTTCCATCACGGTGATCGTGCTGGCGAGGGAGGTCGACTTCAGCATGCTGACGACCTCGTTGCCGTAGGCCGGCAAGGCCAGGCGGAAGGCGTGCGGCAGGATGATGCTGCGATAGGCGAGGGCGGTCGACATGCCGCAGGCGCGGGCCGCCTCGATCTCGCCGGCCGGCACGGCCTGGATCGCGCCGCGCAGGATATAGGCGGTATAGGCCGCGGTGTTCAGGCTGAAGGTCAGGATAGCGCAGACCCAAGCCTGGCGCAGATAGGGCCAGAGGGCACTGTCGCGCACCACATCGAACTGGGCGAGGCCGTAATAGACCAGGAAGATCTGGACCAGCAGCGGCGTGCCCCGGAAGAAATAGATGTAGCAATGCAGGATCAGGCGCACCACGGCGTTGCCGTTGATGCGCAGGATCGCCACCGGAATGGCGATGAGCATGCCGCAGGCGAGCGAAGCGGCCAGGAGCTGCAGCGTGATTGCCGTGCCCTTGAGCAGGGCCGGCAAGCTTTCGAGCATGAGATCGAGGTTCATTGCGCGAGCTTCCTTTCGCCGCGCGCGGCCCAGCGCTCGAGGGCGTCCACCGCCGAGGTGTTGACGATGGTCAGGATGAGATAGGCGAAGGCGGCGATGACGTAGAAGCGGAAGGGGTCACCCGCCACGGAGGTCGCCATGGAGCTGACACGCATGATCTCCTCCAGGCCGACGATAGAGATCAGCGAGGTGTCCTTGATCAGCGAGATCCAGTTGTTGCCGAGGCCCGGCAGGGCGTAGCGCCACATCAGGGGCAGGCGGATATGGATGAAGCTGGTCAGAGACGACATGCCGAAGGCCTGGGCGGCCTCGACCTCGCCTTTCGGGAGAGCCAGGAAGGCACCGCGCAGCACCTCCGAGGCGTAGCCGCCGAAGACGAGGCTGAGCGCGAAGACGCCCGCCGGCAAAGCCGGGATCTCGACATAGGCGGCATCGGGCCGAATGGTCTTCATCAGGGCCGTCAGCGCGACGGTGCCGCCGAAATAGACGATCAGGATGATCAGGAGTTCGGGCGTGCCGCGCACGACCACGGCAAACCCCCGGCCGAGGCCGCGTAGGAAGGCGTTCGAGGACAGTTGCGCCAAGGCCCCCAGCATGGCCCAGACGAAGCCGAGCAGCAGCGAGAGCACGGCAACCTCGATGGTCACCAGCAAGCCGAAGGCGATCTGCGTCCCCCAGCCCAAGAAGAAATCCATGGCCAACACGCTCCGACAGCGGGGTTGGAAGAGAAGCCAGCGCAGCTGACGGCGAGGCTTTTGGGGTTGCTTGCGGTTCGTGCCCCGTCATCCCCGGCGCCACCGGAGGTGGCCCCTTCCCACAGCCTATGGCCGTGCCGGGAATGACAGAACATATGCCTGCCAGCGCTGCCCTACTGGGTTGCCGCCGGCAGCACGTTGAACGACCAGTATTTGTCGTTGATGGCCTTGAAGGCGCCGTCGGCGAACATGGCCTTCAACGCGCCATCCACCTCGTCGCGTAGCTTGGTATCGTCCTTCCTCAGGCCGATGCCGACGCCGGGCCCGAAGAATTCCACGTCGTTGATTTCGGGGCCGACAAAGGCGTAGTCCTTGCCCCGCGGCTTATCGAGGAAGTCCTGGGCGAGCTTGATCGGTCCGGCGAACACCAGGTCGACGCGCTTGGAGGTGAGATCCAGCAGCATGTTGTCGACGGTGTCGTAGAGCACGATGTCCGCATCGGGGAACTTGTCGCGCATGTATTTCTCATAGGTCGAGGAGCGCTGGATGGCGATCGCCTTGCCCTTGATTCCGTCCGGATTGGCCTTGCCGTCCGCCGTCAGCGGCGTGAGGCTGGAGCCCTTGGCGGCGATGAAGCGGGCCGTGGAGGAGCGGTAGGGCAGGCTGAACTCGATGCTTTTCTTGCGCTCGGCGGTGATCGACATGCTGGCGGCCAGGAGGTCGAACTTGCCCGCCATCAGCGCCGGGATCAGCGAATCGAAGGGCTGGCAGACAAAGCTGATGTCGGCGCCGATGCGCTTGCCCACTTCCCGGGCGACGTCGACGTCGAAGCCCTGCAGGGTGCCGCTGGCATCCTTGAAGTTGAAGGGCGGATAGGTGCATTCGCTGCCCACCCGCAACTCCCGGGCCTGGGCCATGGAGGCCAGGCAAGCCAGCGAAGTCATGGCCCCGGCGGCCAGAAGGATGGCGATCTTCTTCATGGAATTCCCCTCCATTGTTCTTGAAGCTTCGGATTCACAGTACGCGTTGCAGAAAGGCGCGGCAGCGCTCGGATTTCGGCGCACCGAACACCTCGCCCGGCGGGCCGCGCTCCTCGATCACGCCCCTGTGCAGGAAGACCACCTCGGCCGAGATCTCACGGGCGAAGGCCATTTCATGGGTGACCACGATCATGGTGCGGCCCTCCTCGGCCAAGGTGCGCATCACGCCGAGCACCTCGCCGACCAGTTCGGGGTCGAGGGCCGAGGTCGGTTCGTCGAACAGCATCAGCCTCGGCTCCATGGCAAGGGCCCGCGCGATGGCGACGCGCTGCTGTTGGCCGCCCGAAATATGGGCTGGGTAGTGCGAGCGCTTCTCCCAAAGGCCCACCTTGGCGAGATAGGCCTCGCCGCGTTCCAGCGCCTCGCGCCGTGACAGGCCGAGCACCTTGATCGGCGCGATGGTGACGTTGTCCAGCACGGTGAGCTGGCTCCAGAGATTGAAATTCTGGAACACCATGCCCATGCGGCTGCGCAGGCGATTGATCTGCCTGGCGTTCAGCTTGGTGCGATCGCCGCGCCGGTCGAGCGTGATCTCCTCGCCCTCCACGGCGATGGAGCCGGCGCTTGGAATCTCCAGGAGGTTCATGCAGCGCAGGAAGGTGCTCTTGCCCGAGCCGGAAGCGCCTATCATGCTGATGACGTCATGCGTGCGGGCGGTGAGATCGACGCCGCTCAGCACCTCAAGAGTGCCGAAACTCTTGCGAATACCCGTCGCGCGAAGCACGACTTGTTCTTGATTCCCCATGGAATGTCCCGTGCTCCAGAGCAAAACGCGTTCAAGTGTGAACGCTTGTTTGCTCTAACTCTTTGGTTGGACGCGTCTTTGCGATTCTTGGTGACGCCGTTAAATCGCAAAAACGCTATAGCGCGGTGGTGTTTGCACGAGATTGGGCGACTTGCCGGTCGTACCCAAGAGCCAATTTCGAGTGGCGATACAGTCCAATTCCGCCGCGGGAACGAGGCGTCAGCCAAGCTCTTCGATGGTGCGGGCCAGGATTTCGGCGTAGCGGCGGATGCGTTTGACCGGATTGTTGCCGAAGCCGAGCACGAAGCCGTACCGCTTCAGCGCGCTGCGGCAGTAGCGCGAGAGGGGCGGGCAGTCCATTTCGTGATCGAGCAGCCTCTTCGAGACGGCGCGGTCGTCGAATGGCTGATGCGACCGGATGGTGAGGTGGAGCCCGGCCCTGACGTCGGGAACGATGAAATCGCTGCCGAGCCGGTCTCGCAGGCAGTCCGCCAGTGTCCCCGCTCTTTCGCGGTAGATCGCCCGCATGCGCCGCAGATGCGAGGCAAAATGGCCCGAACTCATGAATTCGGTGACAAGAGCCTGGTCGGGCAGCGGCGCGTAGAAGGAAAAGATGCGCTGGGCCAGCTTGAAGGCCTCGATCAACTCCGGCGGGGCCACCAGATAGGCGAGCCTCAGCCCGGGCGCCAGCACGCGGTTGAAGGAGCTGGTATAGATCACACGACCGGAATTGCCGGCATAGAGTGGAGCAACCGGCGCACCCGACCAGCGTATCTCGCTGTTGAAATCATCCTCCAGGATCCAGCCATCCTCCGCCACGGCCCAATCAAGCAGGGCCTGTCGGCGCGGCGCGGACATGGTGCAGCCGAAGGGGAACTGCTCGACCGATGAGACGATGGCAAGCCGAGCCGGCAGGCTGGATCTGATGATGGCGGTGATGTCGAAGCCCTGGTCGTCGACGGGGACGGGCTCAACTCTGAGGCCACAGGCCGTCAGTGTTGCCAGTTGGGTGACATGGCAGGGGTCCTCCAGCAGGACGCGCTCGCCCTGGTTCATCAGCACATGGGCAGCCATGGCAGCCGTCTGCACCGTGCTGGAGAGGATGATGACCTGTTCGGGGTGGCAGAGGATGCCGCGCGTCTCCTCGAGATAGGCGGCGATCTGCCGGCCGAGCGGCAGTGTTGCTCGGGTATAGTCGTAGCCCGTATGCGAGGCGGCATGGGCACGCCAATGCTGCCCGGCAAGGCGCGCGAAGACCTCGTAGGGGAGTTCGTTGAGGGCGGGGATGCCGGGGCTGAGGCCGAATCTCTCGATGCGCTCCGGTGGAACGTCCAAGGCGAGCAATGCTTCGGCGTGTACCGAAGGACGAGCGGGGCGGCGCTTGCCGGCGGGCTGGATGATCGCCGGACGCAGCACGTGATCTTCCGGAAAGACCTGTTCCACGAAAGTGCCGGAACCGACGCGCTTCTGCAGATAACCTTCCGTCGCCAGTTTCTCATAGGCCAACACCACCGTGCTGCGGGAGATGGCGAGTTCGTCCGACAGCATGCGGCTCGGCGGCAGGCGTGCGCCGCGGGGGATCCGTCCGTCGGCGATCAATCCACGCAATTGGGCGAAAAGCTGCTGGTAGAGGGGGATGGCGGAGCCGCGCTCGAAGGAAATCAGGTTCCAGGCAGGATAGTTGAAGACTTCCATCGGCTTCCCAGCGGCGTGATCGTCCGGCCGGCCAGGCGGCTGCCTCGCGACGGCAGCGATCGGGCGTCGCTTCCCGGCCCGTTCTTCGTCGCCATGCCTGTGATTACACGTTCAGCGACGCCGCGGCCATATCGTTCATCCGATGCGTTGTCGCACTGCGTGTCTCACCAGGCGATCGGCCGTCCATCGAAGGCCTGGAAACTGCCACTGTCGGCCAATGTGGCCCGGTCGATCAGGCCCTGCAGGGCTGCCGCGCTGTCCGATACCGGAATTTCGGCTTCGATGCCGCCCATATCGGTTCGTACCCAGCCGGGATGGAGGGCAAGTACGGTGATGCAATCGGGCTTGAGGTCGTGGGCCAGCTTGGCCGTCGCCATGTTGAGCGCTGCCTTGGAGCAGCGATAGGCATAGTCGCCGTCATCATCGCCGATCATGCCTTCGGCGATGGATCCGGCGCGGCTCGAAATATTGGCGATGATCCGGCCGCCTCCCGCCCGCAGGTTCGGCAGGAGCGCCCGCGCCACCAACAGGGGCGCGAGGGCATTGACACGCATCACCTCGATGAAATCGTCGGCGTCGAGCGTGGCGAGGCCATCGACGTCGCCGCGGATGCCGGCATTGTTGATCATGAGGTCGAGCGGGGTGCCGGCGAGGCTGGCGGCAAGCTCGGCTATCGAGGCCGGGCTGGCGACATCGAGCCGGCGCCATTCGAGGCCATTTTCGTCAGGGGGCGGCGTGTCGGCGCGGGTGCAGGCAATCACCCGCCAGCCCGCGCCGGCATAGTGCCGGGCCAAGGCCAACCCAAGGCCACGCGACGCGCCGGTAATCAGCACCGTGCCGGGCGTAGGGGTTCGTTCTGGTGTGCTGTCGAATTCACGCATCTTGATCATGCCGAGTGGAGCGCGGGAGTCCCTCCCCGGTTTCGGGGAGGGTGGACCGGCCAAGCCGGGCCGGGTGGGGTAGGGTGGCGCGACCATACTTTTTCCGGCCCGCCCCCTTCCGTCGCTGCACCGCATCGATGTCAGGAACATCTTCGTCTTCGAAGATATTCCGGACTTCCCCGAAGTCGGGGAAGGATACCCGCGCTCTATCCCGACATCTTGCCGCATATGAATCAGGTCGCCGTCAGCCAAGTTGGGCGCTCTGCGCCGGCTGGACGACGCTCCGGGCCTGATCCGCGATCTGGGCATAGACCTCACCCGAATATTTGATCCTCCGCTCCTGGGTTGCAAGATCGACATGGGTGATGCCGAAGGGCGTGGTGTAGCCATAGGCCCACTCGAAATTGTCCATCAGTGTCCAGGCGAAATAGCCCTGCACCGGCACGCCCTCTGCCGCGGCCCTGGCGACCTCGGCGAGATGGTCGACATAATAGAGCGCGCGCTGGTCGTCCCAGATGCGGCCGTCGGCGGTCACGGTCTCGGGGGCCGTGGCCACGCCGTTCTCGGAAATGAAGATACGCCTGGGCCGGTAGTTGGCATGGACGTGGTGGAGGACGTCGTAGATGCAACGCGGCCAGATCTCGTAGTCGACGGCGGAATAGACGCCTTCGGGCTGGATGCGCCTGTAGTTGAGCGGCGTCAGCTCGCTGCCCTCGGCGATCACCGAGCGGCGGTAGATGTTGACGCCGAGATAGTCGACCGGGGCGGCGATGACGGCGTTGTCGCCGGGCCGGATTTCCGGCAGCATCGGGCCGTAGAGCGCCAGCATGTCCTCGGGATAGCTGCCCTTGAAGACGGCGTCGAGGAACCAGCGGTTCTGGGCGCCGTCGAAACGCCGGGCGGCGGCGGCATCGCGCGGATCGGCGCTGGCCGGCTCGACCACGTTGAGGTCGAAGACGATGCCGACGGAGGCTTCGGGCGCTTCTGCGCGCACGGCCGGCACGGCGAGGCCATGGCCGAGCAAAGCGTGATGGCTGGCGGCGACGCCGCCCTTGGCGCCGTCATGAAGGCCCGGCGCGTCCTCGCCAGTGGCATGGCCAGACCAGCAGAAGGTCCAGGGTTCGTTCAAGGTGGTCCAATGCTTGACGCGGTCGCCGAAGGCGCGCGCCACCACCGAGGCATAGGCGGCGAAATGTTCGGAGGTCTCGCGATTGTACCAGCCGCCGCGGTCCTGCAGGAGCTGGGGCAGGTCCCAGTGATAGAGGGTGAGATAGGGCTCGATACCGGCTTCCAGCAAGCCGTCGATCAGCCGGTCGTAGAAGGCGACCCCCTCGGTGTTCGGCGTGCCCGTCCCCTCGGGCAGGATGCGCGTCCAGGCCACGGAAAAGCGATAGGCGTCGAGGCCGAGTTGCTTCATCACCGCAATGTCCTCGCGCCACAGATGATAGTGGTCGCAGGCTACCTCGCCGCTGCTGGCATCGACGATCACGCCGGGCTTGCGGCAGAAGCGGTCCCAGATGCTCTCGCTCTTGCCGTCGAGGTCGTGGGCGCCCTCGATCTGGTAGGCGGCCGTGGCGGCGCCGAAGACGAAGCCCTTGGGGAAGACCAGGCTGCGGGCGCGCGTTTCCAGGGCTTGCCGGTCGTTAGCGATGCTTGACGTCATATTTTCTCTCGATGGTGTTGACCAGGCTCGCCGCGGCGAGGGTCAGGACGATGTAGAAGATGGCGGCGGAGTTGTAGGGTGCGAAGGGCAGGAAGCTCGCCGACTGGAACTCGCGCATGCGCTGGGTGATGTCGCGGATCGACAGGATGGAGAGCAGCGAGGTGTCCTTGAGGATGGCGATCAACTCGTTGCCGAGCGGGGGAATGATGATGCGGAAGGCCTGCGGCAGCACCACCAGCCGCGCTGTCTTCCAGCGTGACAGGCCGATGCTGCGGGCCGCCTCGATCTGCCCCATCGGGATGGCATTGATGCCGGAGCGGAAGATTTCGGCGAGGTAGGCCGAATAGGCGAAGGCCATGGCGACGATGCCGCGCAGCAGGTTGGGCGGATCGAGAGCGCCCTGGGTGGCGTCCTTGAGCGCGCCGCTGAGTGGCAGGCCGATATAGAGCACGATCACCAGCATCGGGATGCCGCGGATGATGTCGACGATGAACTCCGAGCCGATGGCGAGCGGGTGGCGGAAATTGAGATGGCCGCCGAAGGTGAGCAGGCCGAGAATGATGGCGAGCACCGCGAAAGTGATGCCGGCTGAGCGGTCGCGATCGTTCAGGAGTTCGGTCTGCCAGAGCACCGGCAGGTCGCCGGGCCGGGCGGAGGCCGGGACGAGGGCAGCCGAGACGTCCTGTTTCCTGGCGATGGCGGCAAGAGCCTCGGGCGAGCCGGCGAAGCTGCGCACCGGCACCGGCGCGTTAGGCCCACCGGGAAAGTCACCCTCGCGTACCGAGGCGATCAGGCTGGAGGGCGTATTGCCGACGACCGCCACCTTGCCTTCGAGCGTACCGGCCAGGACGTAGCTGTCGCGCGGCTGCATCAGGAACCAGCCCGCAGCCACGGCAAGCGCCAGGGTGAGGGCGACGAAGATCAGGCTGGCGCGCTCGCTGTAGCGCAATTGTAGGAGGCCGACCCAGACGAGGCCGAGCAGGGCAGCCAGGAGATAGGCGGCGACGGCGGCGCGGATGGTGGTGGCGACGCCGGCCGCGAAGGCGACATGCGCAAAGAAGAACAGGCCGACGGCGCCGACGCCATTGACAAGGCCGAGGATCCAGCGCCCGGCACGCCGCACTTGCGTTTCACGCTCCGCGTTCGGGCGCCCGCCGGCGAAGAAGAGGCCGAGGCCCAGCAGGGTCAGGCCGAGATAGGCAGGCAGCAGCCAGGCTTCGGCATGGCCCAGCATCATATCGGCGTCCGGGGTGAGCTGCCGCGGCGTGACGCCCTTCACCACCAGAGCCGAGGTGAAGGGGTCGACGGCATTGGCCAGGGCCGAGGCGAGATAGGGATGCGTGAAACCGCCCAGCGCGATCGCCAGCGCGGCCGCGAGGGTGAGGCCGGCGGCGATGAGGGCGAGGCGCGGCCTGTAGGCATGGGCGCGTGAGAAGAACAGCACGGCGAGCCCGGCCGAAAAGGCGACGGCCAGGGCGGCGAAGCCGGGCACGAAGGCGGAAGAGCCGTTCTCGACGCCGAGGATCGCCCGCAGCGAGCGCTGATAGTCGCGCGATGTCGAGAAAAGATAGATGATGAAGGGCAGGGCCGTCAGAATGATCAGATTGCTGGGGCGGATGCGTCTGAGAGTGTTCATTCGGTCCTCCCCCAACGGGGCGATCGCGGTTTCGATGTGAGCCGACACGACCCTCCCCTGGAGGGGGAGGGTCGGCCTGAAGGGCCGGGGTGGGGTGAAGATGCTTGGGGTGTAATGGTAAAAGCGGCTCAGTCTTGCGGAGAGCTCAGCCCAACCCGACGCTGCGCGTCGACCCCAGGCCATTCCAGGGGGAATGGCCGACCCCTCCAGGGGAGGGGCGGGCGCTTTATTTGGCGCCCCAATATTTGGCGATCAGCTTGTCGAGCGTACCGTCGGCCTTGATCTGCTTGATGCCTTCGTTGAAGGCCGCGACATTGTCGTCGCCCTTGCGGAAAACGAGGCCGAGAGGGTCGGATTCCAGGCCCTTGATGCCGACCACGAGGTCTCCGGCGAATTCGCGGTCGTAGGCCGGGCCATTGGCGCCGTTGATGACGACGCCGTCGACATCCTTGTTTTTCAGGGCGATGACGGAAGCGCTGAAACTGTCATAGGCCACGACATTGTCCTTGCCGACGATCTTCTCGGCGACCTGGGCGTCGGTGGTGTTGGCCTGGGCTGAGAGCTTCTTGGCCTTGCCCTTGAAGCCATCGAGCGAGATGTCCTGGTCTGCCACGCGCACCAGGATCGCTTGGCTGTTGACGATATAGGGATCGGAGAAATCCATCGCCTTTTTGCGTTCGTCGGTGATCGACACGCCCGAGGCGACGAGGTCGAAGCTGCCCTGGTCGAGGGCGGCGAAGATGCCATCCCAGCCGGTGGTCACGAATTCGGCCTTGCAGTTGATCTTGACGCAGATCGCGTTGACCACGTCGACGTCGAAGCCGACGATCTGGTTGGTGGCGGGGTCGACGCTTTCCATCGGCGGCGAAGTGGTGTCGGAGCCGACCTTCAGGAGTTTGCCGCCGAGATCGGCAGCCTGCGCGCTGCCGGCGAAGACCGACAACAGCAAGGCGGCCGTGATCGCGTTCAGTTTTTTCATGGTTTCCTCCTCCATTGGTTTTGTTGGTTCTATGCGTCAGCTCTTGCGGCTGCCGAGATCGTCGGGTTGCCGGACCACCAGCTCGGGCCTGAACACCTGTTTCAGCGCCTCGGGCCCGGTGCCGGCCATGCGCTGCAGCAGGTATTGGCCGAGCAACCGCCCGCAGATCTCGATGGGCTGGTAGAAGGTGGTGACCGGCGGGTTGAAATAGGCACTGACATTGATGTCGTCATAGGCGATGACATCGACATCGGTGCCGATCTCGCGCCCGAGGCCGGACAGGCCCGAGAGCACGCCGAGCGTGGTGGATTCGTTGACGCAGACGAAGGCGGTCGGCGGGTCGGCGCGGCCGAGCAGCTCGATCGCGGCCTTGCGGCCGAATGCCGTCGAAAGGTCGCCTTCGACGATCAGATCTGTGGATGCGGAGAGGCCCGCCTCGGCGAAGGCACGGGTGAAGCCATCGATCCTGTCCATGGCGTAAGACAGGCGCCGCCGCGGATTGACCAGGGCGATGCGCCGATGGCCGCCGGCGATCAGCCTGGCGGTAGCGGCATGGGCGGCCCACTCATTGTCGATATCGACGTAGGCATAATCGAGCTCCCCACGGCAGCGCCCGAGCGAGACGAAGGGGAAGTCCCGGGCCACCAGGAAATCGACGCGCGGGTCGTCGGCGAGAATCCCCGAGAAGATCAGGCCGTCGGCGAGGCCCTGCTCGACGATGCGGCGAGCAACCTCGCAGCCATCGGCCGCGTCGCGGATGACATGCACAGAGATGTTGTAGTCGCTGCCGTCGAGGGCCTGGCTGATGCCGCTGAGGATCTGGGTATATTCGACGCCGTCCCACTCATAGTCGGGGGCGGCCGTCACCGGCATCAACACGGCGGCCTGGTAGGTCTTGCCGGTGCGCAGCGCCATGCCGCGCGTATTGGCCTGGTAACCGATCTCCTGGGCAGCCTTAAAGATTGCCTCCCGCGTCTCCGGGGCAACCACGGCATGGCCACGCAGGGCCTTGGAGATGGTGGCGATGGAATAGCCTGTCCTGTCCGCCAGCGTCTTGATGGTGGGCGGTGCGGGGCGCGACGGTTGCGAGGTTTTTCCGGCCATCCTCCCCTCCGGGTCTGACGATTGCAGGATTCTGATAACAGCGAATAAAAACGTTTTCAATAAAAATAAAAACGTTTTTATTGCTGATGAGAGAGCGTTGGAAAGGTTGCCGAAAGATGCCGCGGCATTTAGCGCGGGGCTGCAACCGGCTCGAAACTCGACGGGGGAGGGCTGAGGTGGCTATGGTCGGCTCGATTCTGAGCGAAAGGCCTAGCCGATGAAAACCATCTCAACCTCGCGATCGCATGGCGGGACCCAGGGCGTCTATTCCCATGCCTCGTCGAGCTGCGATTGCGAGATGACCTTCGCGGTCTTCGTGCCGCCCCAGGCCGCGGAGCGTGCTTGCCCCGTGCTTTGGTATCTGTCAGGCCTGACCTGCACGCATCAGAACGTGATGGACAAGGGCGAATATCGCCGCCTCGCCGCCGAACTCGGCCTGATCGTGGTCTGCCCCGACACCAGCCCGCGCGGCGAAGGCGTGCCGGACGAGAAGGACAATTGGCAGTTCGGCTTTGGTGCCGGCTTCTATCTCGACGCCACGCAAGAGCCTTATGTCCGCAACTACCGGATGTATTCCTATCTTACCCAGGAACTGCCGGCCCTGATCGGCGAGCATTTCCCGGCCGACATGGCGCGCCAGTCGATCTTCGGCCATTCGATGGGTGGCCATGGCGCGCTGACCATCGCGCTCAAGAACCCGCAGCACTACAAGAGCTGTTCGGCCTTCGCGCCGATCGTGCAGCCAAGCACCGCAGGCTGGTCCAGGCCAGCCCTGGAGAAATATCTCGGCACCGATGAATCTGCCTGGCGTTCCTATGACGCCACGGCCCTGATCACCGACGGCCATCGCTTCGACGCCTTCCTGGTCGACCAGGGCACGGCGGACGGCTTCCTCAAGGAAGGACTGCGGCCCTGGCTCCTGGAAGAGGCCTGCGCCAAGGCTGGTATTACGCTGACCCTGCGCATGCAGGAGGGCTACGACCACTCCTACAATTTTATCTCCACCTTCATGGACGACCATCTCGCCTGGCATGCCGAACGCCTGAGCCGGTGAGGGAAGGTGGCGCCCGGCATGCTGCTCGGGCGTCTCCTCGCGGGTCGGTGTCGATGGCCGGCCTGGTCTGTCCAAACTGAAATCCGTCCTGCGCGTGGCGGCGTGCGCATCCGCGCTTTGCGGGCTGCGGGACTCTCCCGATAGAGAGTTGACGGGGTGCCTTCCTGAAACTATCATTCAATAGTTATATTGAATGATAGTTTCATCTATCCATTTTCGGATTGGAGGTGCCGATGCCACAATTGATTGGCGTGAATGCGAGTCATGCCGAGGACCTTGCCGTGGCCTTGTCACTGCTCGGAGCAGCCGAGGAAGGGCTCTGTCCGGACCGGCAGGGCTGGGGCATCGCCTTCCATGATGGCCGTGCCGCGCGCATCTACAAGGAAGCCGGGCCGGTCAATCACAACGCCATGCTGCGAATACTCAGGGAGAGAACCTTCACCGCCACCAGCATGGTGGGGCAATTTGGCGAGAAGGGGGTCGACGAGAGCCAGCCCGGCTTCAGCCAGCTTCGCCCCTTTGACCGGGAATTGGCCGGACGCTCCTGGGTCTTCGCCCATGCCGGCTCGCTGCCGGGCATCGGCGAGCCTGTGACGTCAAGGTTCCGTGCGCTCGGCGACAGCGATTCCGAACGCGCGTTCGTCCTGCTGCTCGAGACGCTGAGCGGCTGGAGCGGGGGTGGCGATGAGCTCGACACAATGCTGGATCGCTTCGCCGATACCGTCTCCGCCATAAACGCGCATGGCACCTTCAATTTCCTGCTCGCCGATGGCGAGCATCTATTCGTGCATGCCCATACCAGCCTGCACGTGCTGGAGATCGAAGGCGAGCGGCCGATGCGGCTGATCGCCAGCTATCCATCAGAGGACGCGCGGGCCTGGGCCTGCCTGCGGCCCAACACGCTGGCGGTTTTCCGGCAGGGCCGGCTGCTCGGGCGGCGCGCCACGCGGGGCCAAGCCCCGGCCAGCGCGTGGCAAGACGATGCGGCCAGCTTCGAGGACATGGCCGCATGCCGGCGCAAGGCGACTGAAGAACGGGCACGCCAGGCCGCCCTTTATGGCGAAGGCTTCCAGTTCGAAAGCTGCTGAAGGCCGTCCGCGATTTCGGGATCGGCCCGCCATGGCCAGTCCGCCAATCCTTTTCATCATGGAGTATGCAATGTCGATCACCACCTTGACCAAAAGCAATTTCGAGGCGGAAGTCATCAAGAAGCCCGGTGTGAGCGTCATCCGCTTCTGGGCGCCCTGGTGCGGCCCGTGTCGGATGATGGAGCCGCTCTATCAGGATCTGGCGCAGACGCTCGCCACCAAGGCCGCCTTCGGTGAGGTCGAGATCGATGCCGAACCCGAGATCGCCGGCGCCTTGGGGATTCGCAGCATCCCGACGGTGATCGTCTTCAAGGACGGCCGTCCGGTCGACCAGATGGTCGGGCTCGGGCCGAAGAGCAATTATGTCAGCCTGATCGAGCGCCAATTGGCGGCCTGAATCTGGTCAAGCGGCTGTGGTGGCTGCCTTCGTCTCCAGGCCCACCGCGCTCCAGGCCGGATAGCCGCCGTCGAGGCGGCGCACCCGCATGCCGTGCGCGCGCAGCATTGCGGTGGCGTCGAAGGACAACACGCAATAGGGGCCCCGGCAATAAGCGACGATCTCCTGGTCCGCCGGGAGCTCGCCCAGGCGCTGCTCGAGCTGCTCGGCCGGGATGTTGATGGCGCCCGGCAGATGGCCGAGCGCATATTCATCCTCGGGGCGGACATCGAGAAGCACGACGACGCCTTCGCGCAGGCACGTAGCCAGTTCCTCCCGCGAGATCGCCTGCAGCTTGTCGCGCCGCTCGAAGCTGTCGGCGATCAGGGCGCGGATCTCGGCGCGGTTGTACTCGGCATAGGCCCTGAGGGCGGCGAGCAAGGGCTGGATCGGACCATTGCCGAGCCGGTAGAGTACATGCTTGCCCTCCCGTCGCGTCTGCACGAAGCCCGAACGGCGCAGCTGCTGCAAATGCTGGGAGGCATTGGCGATGGAGAGATTGGCCAGCTCGGCCAGGCGTTCCACCGGCCGTTCACCCTGGGCGATGTGCTCGAGCAGGATGAGGCGATGGGCATTGCCGAGGGTGCGGGCAAGCTCGGCGAATTCGCCGAGGATCTGCATCTGGGGATCTGAGTCGCTCATTGACGGAAGACTAGATGATCTCTAATAATCAATCAATTTATTGAATGATTTATTATCTTCTGCCCGCCGCGAAGACGAGTGGGGCCGGAAAGGAATGCTGCGATGGTGAGCGGGGTAGGTGAATTGCTGGTGTCGATGCTGCTGGTGGGCATCGGCGCCACCATTGTGATGGATCTGTGGGCGCTGCTGCTCAAGCATGGATTCGCCATAGCCTCTCTCGATTATGCCATGGTCGGGCGCTGGATCGGGCATCTGCCGCGGGGTCGCCTCGTCCATGCCGGCATCGGCCGGACGGATGCGATTCCTGGCGAAAAAGCCATCGGCTGGCTTGCCCATTATGCCATCGGAGTCGTGTTTGCCGGCCTGCTTCTGACCGTGGTCGGGCCGGATTGGCTCCGGCATCCCACGCCGCTGCCGGCGCTGGTGTTCGGCGTCGTCAGCCTGGTGGCGCCCTTCTTCATCCTGCAACCTGGGCTGGGGGCAGGTATCGCGGCCCGCAAGACGCCGAACCCCGGCATTGCCCGTCTGCGCAGTCTGGCTGCCCATCTCGCCTTCGGCGCCGGTCTTTATGTGTCGGCGTTGCTGATCCGGGCGCTCGGCTGGGTGACCTGACGGGGCGTTCAGATCCAGGAATGCAGCGGCGGCTGCACGCCGTTGAGGTAGAACTGGCCGACGGCGTTGTATTTCCAGCGCACCGGATCGTGCAGCGTATGGGTGCGGGCGTCGCGCCAATAGCGGTCAAGCCCGTGCCGGGCCAGGGTCGAGCGCGTGCCGGCGAGTTCGAACAGCTTGTTGGCGGCGAGGATGGCGATCTCCGTGGTGAGCACCTTGGCTTCCGCCACGGCCACCTTGGCAAGGGCGATCGAGTGCTCGCTGGTATCGGCCAGGGTTGCATCGAGCTGCCGCCCGGCCCGCCAGAGCAATTCCTCGGCCGCGTGCAGGCGAATACGCAGATTGCCGATTTCGCCGATGACATAGGGATCCTCGCGGGCGGTGTCGCGACCGCTGTCGATCCAGGGACGGGCCTGCTCGCGCACGAAGTCGATGGTGGTGGCGAGAGCCCCGCGCGCGATGCCGGCATCAATAGCCGCATGGATCAGCTGGCTGCGCGGACCGGCCGCGCTCGGACGCTCATAGACCAGATGGGCCTGCAGGACGCGCTCGGCTGGAATGGCGACATTGTCGAGCGTCACCGTGCCACTGGCGGTGGTACGCTGGCCGAAGGCAGACCAGTCGTCGATCACCGAAAGGCCTTCGGCGTCGCGGTCGGCAACGGCCACTACGATCCGCCCGTCCTCGTCGAGAGCGACGATGGGCACGAGATGGGCGAAGAGGGCACCGGTCGAATAGAATTTGCGGCCGTTGACCCGGAAATTGTCGCCCTCACGGCTGAGGCGCGTCTCGAAGCTCTCGACATTCTTGCCCTGGAATTCGGAGAAGGCATTGCCGAGGCGATGGCCTGATAGCACCAGGGCGAAGAGGTCTCGCTTCTGCGCCTCGCTGCCGGATCCTTCGATGACGTCGAGGATCTCGAACTGGTTCTGCGGGATCTGCGCGAGCGAGGGATCGGCCGCCGCCAGGATGGCGAAGACCCGGGCCACGGTGACCTGCGAAACCCCGGCGCCGCCATGGATCCTGGGAATGGTGATGCCACCGAGCCCGCTCTGGGACAGGCGGTCGAGCTCGGCCACCGGATGGCGACGCTCGCGATCGCGTTCCGCCGCTCCCGCGGCAAAACCGGGCGCGAGGCTTTCGGCAACCGCAATGGCCTCGGCATCGTCGGCGATGACGTGAGCCGGCGTGGCGGGACGGGCAGGGGAGGTGGAGGATGCGGTCACGGGGGGCTCCGGGAGGGGAAGGGGACGACAATCCGATTGGCGCGAGTTTGTTGGATTGAGGCACGATCAATCCTTCCCCGGCTTCGGGGAAGGTGTCGCTGCCTAGCAGCGACGGAAGGGGGCGAGCGGCATAAGCTATGCTAGTTGCGCCACTCTCCCCCACCCGGCCTCGCTGCGCGAGGCCACCCTCCCCGAAACCGGAGAGGAATTCCTGCGTGCGCGTTCAGAAGGCCGGGAAGATCTGGCCCTGATAGCGGGTCTTGATGAAGTCGCGCGTGGCGTCGCTGTTGAGGGCCTTGGCCAGGATCTTGATGGCCGGCTTGTCCTTGTCGGCCGGACGGGTCACCAGATATTCGCCCCAGATGTTGCGGCCGTCCTGGCCACGGTCGATATAGAGCGACTTGTTGACGTCGAGCTTGGCCTCCAGCACGTAATTGCCGTTCAGCGCGCCGAGATCGACCTGCGACAGCGCCCTCGGCAGCATGGCCGACTCAAGCTCGACGATCTTGAGATGCTTGGGGTTGTCCGTGATGTCCTTGAGGGTGGGCAGCGGATCCTCAGGCGTCTCCAGCTCCGGCTTGCCCTTCAGCTTCAGGAGGCCGACCTTCTGCAGCAACAACAGGCCCCGGCCGCCATTGACGGGATCGTTGGGGATGGCCACCGTCGCGCCGTCCTTGAGTTGGTCGATGGCGGTGATCTTGCTGGAGTAAGCCACGAAGGGCTCGACATGAACCGGCACGATCGGCACCAGGTCGGTGCCGCGCTGCTTGTTGTAGTCGTTCAGGAAGGGCCGGTACTGGTAGTAATTGGCGTCGAGCTGGCCCGAGACCAACTGGGCATTGGGCTGGATATAGTCGGAGAAGACCTTGATCTTGAGGTCGAGACCTTCCTTCGCCACGATCGGCTTGACGAATTCCAGGATCTCGGCGTGCGGCACGGCGGTGGCGCCGACGGTGAGTGTTTCCTGCGCCCGCGCCGAGGTGAAGCCGAGAGCGAGCAGGGAGGCGATGACGGGCAGCGCTTTGAAGATGCGCATGGGAGGTCCTTCCGAAGGGGTCATTTGCGGGAGAAATGGGCGACCAGCCGGTTGCCGCTGGCCTGGATGGCCTGGACGAGCAGCACCAGGATCAGGACGGTGACGACCATGATCTCGGTCTGGAAGCGCTGATAGCCGTAGCGGATGGCGAGATCGCCGATGCCGCCGCCGCCGATGGCGCCCGACATCGCCGTGTACTCGATCAGGACGATGGCGGTGACGGTCACGGCGGCGATCAGGCCGGGAAGTGCTTCGGGCAGCAAGGCGCGCAACACGATCTGGCTATGGGAAGCGCCCATCGCCTGCGAGGCTTCGATGACGCCTCGGTCGACTTCGCGCAGGGCGGTCTCCACCAATCGCGCGAAGAAGGGGATGGTGCCGATTACCAAAGGCGGGATGACGCCGCGCACACCCAACGAGGTGCCCGAGATCAGCACGGTGACCGGCATCAGCACCACCAGCAGGATGATAAAGGGCACCGAACGCACGATGTTGAGCACGAAGGAGAGCACGCCATAGGCAAACGGCTGCTGCAGCAATTGGCGTCGCCCGGTGAGGAAGAGCAGCACGCCGAGCGGCAGGCCGACCAGGATGGTGAAGCCAAGCGCGCCTCCCAGCATCGACAGGGTATCGAGCAGTGCGGCCCAGATGTCGGCCCAGTCGATCGCTTCAAGCGACAGCATGGAGCGCCTCCCCGGCAGAGGCCTCGACGCCTTCACCGTTCAACCGCTCGACGTCGACGCCCGCTGCCGTCAGGCGGCCGATGGCAGCGGCGCTGTTGCCGCCGACGAGGGCGACCGTGAGCTGGGCATAGGGCGTCTGGCGGATGCGGCCGACACGCCCACCGAGGATGGCGTAGTCGACGCCCGTCTCGGCCGCGATGCGGCCGAGGATCGGCCGATGCGCGGTCTCGCCGAGGAAGGTGAGCCGGAAAAGCGGGCCTGTGCTGCCGCCGGTCAGGCCGGGATCGGTATCGCCGCCATCATGCTCGGCCTCACGGACAAGGCGTAGCGTGGCCGGGTGGCTCGGATGCAGGAAGACACGGGAGACGGGGCCTTCCTCGACGATCCGGCCCGCGTCGATCACGGCGACGCGGTCGCAGCTCTGGCGGATCACGTCCATCTCGTGGGTGATCAGCACGATGGTGAGGCCAAGTTCGCGGTTGATCTCCTGCAGGAGGTCGAGCACCGAACGGGTGGTCTGCGGGTCGAGTGCACTGGTGGCTTCGTCGCAAAGCAGGATCTGCGGCGAGCAGGCAAGGGCGCGGGCGATGCCGACGCGCTGCTTCTGCCCGCCCGAGAGCTGGCGCGGATATTTGTCGGCATGGGCGGCAAGGCCCACGCGTTCGAGCAACGCATCCACGCGCGCCTTGATTGCCTTGCGGTCGAAACCGCCGGCGAGCTGCAGCGGGAAGGCGACATTGGCGGCGACGGTGCGGGCATTGAGCAGGTTGAAATGCTGGAAGACCATGCCGATCCGGCGGCGCAGATCGCGCAGATCCCGGCCCGCCAGGGCGGTCGTCCGCCGTTCGCCGATGAAGATCTCGCCGCTGGTTGGACGCTCCAGCAGGTTGATCAGACGTACCAGAGTGGACTTGCCGGCGCCCGAGGAGCCGATGATGCCCAGGATTTCGCCTGCGTGAACTTCGAGGTCGATGCCGTCCAGGGCGGGCACGGCGCGGCCGGCCACGCCATAATGTTTCGATATGCCCGTCAGTCTGATCATGCCGGCCTGCATAGGAAGCAAGCCGTCGCAGGACGGTTGCTGGAGAGGAGTGCAGCGGGGGCTTGGGCCAGATGCCGTGGCCCCATCGGCCACGGCACTAGGCATAGACGGGCGGATGCTTTGCCGTCAATGGAATTATATTAAATTTATAGACAATATAGATATTTGAATCGTGACACGGCGGCTACCGACCGCAGGGCGACGGCCGACTTTGGCCGAAAACCAAGGCGAGGCACTGGTCGGAGCGATGATCGGGGACTGATGCCCACGCGTCTTCGCCGGGTGCCGTACGGCGTGATACTGCCGTGACGTGCCGAGGCTCGTCCCAACGAAATACGACAGCTGTCGTATGTGTTTCGGTGCCGGTCAGGCATAGTTCTCTCAGGCGAACGGCGCGAAGCTGCGCCCCTGCCTCGCAGGCCGTTCGGACCCGCTTGCGTCTCCGCGCCCGGTCATACCCATCGTTGAGGAACCGCCATGCCCATTCTGGAGCCTTGGATCCCCTTTGCCCTCGCCACCCTGGCCTTTGCCTGCATGCCGGGACCGGCGATCCTCTATATGACCGCGCAGACGCTCGCCCATGGCCGGCGCGCCGGCCTGATGGCCGCCCTCGGCGTCCATCTCGGCTGCTATGCCCATATCGCGGCGGCGGCCATCGGGCTGGCGGCGCTGCTCGAACACGCGCCGGCGCTCTTCGTCGCGATCCGCCTCGCCGGAGCGGCCTATCTTGCCTGGCTCGGCCTCACCATATTTTTGAGCCGGACCGCCGTCTGCGAAGCGACGGCGCGGCCCCAACCCAATGTCCTGCGCGACAGCATCGTCGTCGAAGTCCTCAATCCCAAGACCGCCCTGTTCTTCCTGACCTTCCTGCCGCAATTCGTCGACCCGGCTGCCGCGACCCCGGTCTGGCTGCAGTTTCTCGTATTGGGGCTCGTCGTCAATTGCGCCTTTTCGATTGCCGATCTCGCGGCAGTCGGCCTTGCCTCGCTCAGCCTCGCCACGCTGGCGGCCAGTTCGGTGGGACGGCTGGTGCCCAAAGTGTCCGGCTCGATCCTGATAGCCCTCAGCGTCGCCTTGGTGGCGCATTACAATTGACGGTGTCGCGGGAGGGCAAGGAATGACCGATTGCTTGTCGCGTGATCAAATACTCGGCATCCATCTCGCGGCGGAGCTTTCATCTTGCGACGACGCTTTCCTGGCCGCATTGATGGGCCCATGGGCGAGACGCCCGCCATCCTATCCCCCGGAGCCGGGACCGTGACCCACTCGCAAGGCGACAGGCGCAAGGACGAGCGCCTGCAAGCCGCCCTGATCGATCTGCTCTACCGCCAGTCCCGCGCGGTGATGTTCGCCAATCTGATCATTCCCTGGCCGGTCGCCTATGTCCTTCGCCACGTGGTGCCGGGCGGCCAGCTCCTGGCCTGGGTCGCCTCGATCTACGTGCTGACCGGCGGGCGACTTTACTTGTCGCACCTCTATTTTCGCAGCCAGGGCAAGGGCAGGGTGCCGTTGGCTTGGGCCCGTTATTTCACCCTCTTGTCGGTGGTGTCGAGCCTATTGTGGGGCGTGGTCGGCTGGATCGGCTTCGTGCCGGCCGAACCGCATCTCATCGCCTTCGTCTGCATCGTGATCGTCGGCATGGCGGGCGGGGCAGTGCCTTCGCTGTCGGCCTATCCGCCGGCCTATGCCGGCTTGCTGATTGCGATGACCTTGCCTTTCGCTCTGCGCTGCCTCGGCATGGAAGGTACGATCTATTCGGTCTATCTCACTTTCCTGACCTGCCTGATCGTCGTCTATCTCTATTACAGCCGCATCACCTATCTCTCGCTGCGCGAGACGGTGGCGCTGCGCTTCGAGAATGTCGCCCTGGTCGCCGGGCTGGAGCGCGAGCGTGACCGCGCCACCGCAGCCGACCGGGCCAAGACCCGCTTCCTGGCCGCGGCCAGCCATGATCTGCGCCAGCCCATCCATGCACTCGGCCTGTTCACCGCGACGCTGTCATCAATGGCTGGGAAGGGCGATGTGCGCGCGGAAGAGGCGAGGCTTCTCGCCGACAAGCTGCGCTTGGGGATCTCAGCGCTTGGCGGACTGCTGCATGGGCTCATCGACGTTTCCCGCCTCGATGCCGGCCTCGTGCCGGTCGAGCCCCAGTCCCTGTCACTCTCCCAGCTCCTTTCCAGCCTGCGTGAGGAATATGCCGGCCAGGCACGAGAGCGGGGCATCGACCTGCGCATCGTCACCTGCAGCGCCTGGGTGCACAGCGATCCGGTACAGCTTAAGCGCATCCTCGACAATTTCCTGTCCAATGCGCTGCGCTATGCGCCGGCAGGCCGGGTGGTTGTCGGGGCTCGGCGGCGCGGAAAGACCCTGGAGATCGTGGTCGCCGACGACGGCCCGGGCATTCCCGCCGATCAACAGGGACTGGTCTTCGAGGAATTCACCCAGATCGACAATCCCGAGCGCAGCCGGCATCAAGGACTGGGTCTCGGCCTTGCCATCGTCAGGCGCCTGGCGGAACTGCTTCAGCATCCGGTGGGCCTGCGCTCCGCACCGGGCAGAGGCTCCACCTTTTCGATCACCGTGCCGCGCATCCCGTCGCCTGCAGCCGAAATGAACAGCGCCGCTATGGAAGGCCAGGAGCCGGGCGGCGGACAGGCGATCATGGTGCTGGACGACGATGCCGGCGTGCTCGACGGCATCACCACGCTGCTGGCGGCCTGGGGGTATCGCGTTCACGGCGGCGCCAATGTGGCGGAGCTTTGCCGCCACCATGCCGACGCTATCCGGCCGGGCCGGGTCGGCCTGATCATCGCCGATTATCGCCTGGGCGGCGGCGTGACCGGCAGCCAGGCGATCGAGCAGTTGATCGCGCATCTGGGCTATACGGTCCCGGCGCTGATCGTCACTGGCGACACCACGCCGCAACGATTGCGCGAGCTTGCCGGGAGCGGGCACGAGGTCCTGCATAAGCCCCTGGCGCCCGATCTTCTGCGGAGCGCGATCTGCCGGGCCATTTCGGAAACCGAGGCGGTATAGCTCGATCCGGCAATCTTGGCGCTGGCTTTGCTTATGTTATGGTCTGCCATATTACTTTCATGATTCTTGAACAAATCCCGGATGCGGCCTGGGATCGATGATTTGAAGCCAAGAGTTTTTGGACTTCGAGGTTTTGAGTTAATAATTCGGTGCCGCCGATGACTTTCTGTACTGGAGCGGTTCGATGGCAATATGGGCTTGCGCCAAAGCAAGGATGGCGTGATGGAGCGGGCGCTCAGGGTTCTGTTGGCCGATGACCATGCCATCGTCCGGGAGGGCGTGAAGGGACTGCTCGCCACGCTCGACAAGGTGGCGGTGGTCGGCGAAGCGGCCTCGGCGGAAGCCTTGCTGGCGCTGGTCCGCGAGACGCAGGCGGATCTCCTCGTCCTCGATCTGGGCATGCCCGGCGTTTCCGGCATCCAGGTCATCACAGAGGTGCAGCGCCTGGCTGCACGCCTGAAGGTGCTGGTGCTGACGGCCAATGTCGAGCCGCGAACGGTGAGGGCGGCCTTCGATGCCGGGGCTTGCGGCTATCTCACCAAGGATGGTGATCCCATGGAGCTTGCCGACGCTCTGCAGGCCGTCGCGGAGGGCGGTACCTATCTGGCTGCTTCCCTGCGCTTTGCCTTGGGCGATGGCGCGGGACGGGTGAAGCCGCCGGCGGCCGGCGGCATCGTATCGCCGGTTCCGCTCACCCAGCGCGAACGCCAGATCCTGCTTCTGGCGGCACAAGGCCTTACCGCACGCGAAGTTGCCGGGCGGCTCGGCATTCAATATCTCACCGCTCGCAAGCATCGGGAAAATCTGATGCGCAAGCTCGACCTGCACAATGTGGCCGAACTGGCCGCCTATGCCGTGCGTCTAGGCTTGCCCGTCGGCTGAGCAGAGCGAAGGACGGCGTCAGTCGCCCGCTGGCGTCAACGCGCGATCGGTGGCGACCGCGTGCGTTGTAACCACGCCCATGGCGGCATCGTAATGCGCGGGGTCGAAACGCATGGCGATGAGCGCTGCGATCGCTACCCAGATGAGATGCATCTCCCAGCCTTGGACGAAGCTGCCGGTCCAGGCCTGCAGCAGGGCCATGGCGAGGGGGGCGAGCCCGGCGATGAGGAAGCCTCCGCCCTGCATGAGCGCCGCAAGGGCGCCGGCCTCCTCGGGGCGCGGCAGATGGTCGAGCGCCGTTACCAGCGACAGGGAGAAACAACCGCCGAGGCCGGCGCCGCCCAGCACGATCCATAGCACCGGCGCGGTATCGGACAGGAAGGCAAGGCCGCAGAAACCGGCCGCCTGCATGGCGAGCGTGAGATACAGCCAGGGTCGGCGATCGTGGCTGCGCGAGGCCAGGATCGGCAGGATCAGGGCGGCCACGGCCTGCGCCACGGCCATGATGGCGACCAGGCTGCCGCTTTGCGCCACGCCCCAGCCTCGCCCCTGCATATAGGGGGCGAGCCAGGCGACCATGGAGGAATAGCCGCCATTGACCAGGCCGAAGCAGGCCATCAACTGCCAGCTGCGCGGACGACCCAGCAGGCGCGAGACCAAGGCCTTGTCGGGGCGGGCTGTCTTGCCATCCGCCAGCACCCGCCAGGCCAGGAGCAGGGCTGCTGGCGTCGGCAGCGCCAGCCAGGCCAGTGCAAGCCGCCAATCCTGGCCGCCATGGGCGAGGATCGGCGTCAGCTGGGCGCCTACCGCGCCGCCCCCCATGATCATGGCCGAGTAAAGGCCGGTCACGGCGGCGACCTTGTGCGGGAAGCCCTGCTTGATGATGCCCGGGAAGGCCGCCTGGATGAAGGCCACGCCGGCGCCGCACAAGGCTGCCGTCAAGATCAGGGAGAGCCCACCCGGAGACCAGAGCCGGAGCAACGATCCCAGCAGGAGAAGGACAAGCGCCCACAGCATGCCCCGCCTGGTGCCGATCCTGGCCTGCAGCCCGGGCACCAGGAAAGCGCCGAGACCCATCAGCAGCATAGGCAGCAGCGTGAGCATGGCGATGCCGCCATAGCCCAGGCCCGTATCGGCCTCGATTTGGGCGATCAGGGGGCCGGGGCCGGTCAGGAAGGGACGCAGATTGAGCCCGATCAGCACCACCAGGGACAGCAACACCAGGGGAGAGGTTTGGGGCGAGGATTGGGTGGAAGATTGCGGATTTGTTTCGGGCATGATCAGTCAGCCGCTGTCCCGATCAACGCGCGCCGGCGGCTTCGAGCAGGCCGGTGATTTCGCGATAGCGGCGCTGGCGTGCATGTTGCAGCGGCGTGACGCCGTCCTTGTCGGCCAGATCGGTTTTCGCACCCGCTTCGATCAGAAGCTTGACGATCTCGACATGGCGCGGCCCGCCGTCGCTCAGGATGATGGCTTCCAGCAAAGCGGTCCAGCCGAGCCTGTTGACGTGATCGACGTCGACGCCCGCGGTGATCAGGGTGCGCACCGTCTCGACATGCCCCCGTTCGGAGGCCGGGATCAGGGCCGTGCCGCCATAGCGATTGGTGCTTTTGAGATCGGCGCCATGCGCGAGTGTCAGCCGCAGAATGTCGAGATAGCCGCGTGCGCCCGCCAACAGATAGGGACTATCCTCGATGGCGTCCTTGGCATTGACGTCGGCGCCGGCCTCAATGAGATGGCGGGCAACGGCGATGTGATTGCCCTGGACGGCAGCCAGCAGGGCCGTGCGGCGGTTGCCGTCCCGCTTCTCCAGCGAAGCGCCGGCGGCCATGGCGGCCTTCACTGCGGGCAGGTCACCCTGCTCGGCTGAAGAAATGAGCGGGGATGGCGCGGCATTCGCCGAGGCGCCTTGCGATGCGATGGACATGAAACTACCTCCCGCCAGGATGATCAGGACATTGCGTCTCGACAAGGGTCTGCACACGGCCGGCCTCCTACCAGTGCAGACCGATAACTTCCCATCCGGCTATTTGGAAATTAAATGTCCCCATGGCGATCATTCAAAAAGCGAATGACGCAACGCTATCGCTCGATCGGCGCACCGCATCTTCGCGCTCGATACCGTAGCGCCCTATTTCTCCACCAGGAGGTGGCGGATGAACTGGTTGAACAGCTCCGTTTGGCTGGAGATGCCGAGCTTGGCATAGATGTTCTTGCGATGGATCTTGACGGTACCCTCCGCGATATCGAGCAGGCTGCCGATCGAGAGGCTGGAATGGCCGCGCAGCACCAGGCTGACGATGGTCTGCTCGCGTGGTGTCAGCAGGGTCGGCGCGAAACTAAGAAAGGCCTGTTCGATGGCATGTTCGCGTGGGGCGGGTGCGACCCCAGGGCCCCTTCCCTCCGCAAGGGCCTGCCACTGGCGGCCCAGGAGAGCGAGCACCATCGGCGCTGCCCGGGCGAAATCCGCCATTTCGGCGGCTGCGAACGGGGATGAACCGTTCTGGCGCAAGAGCGAATAAGCGAGATAGAGATCCGGCCTAAGGGCGTGCAGGAAGACGATCTCCTCGGTGAGGGAGCCGCTTTCCATCGAGATGCAGGGATGGACATCGGGCGAATTGAAATATTCGCCCTCGAAGAAATCGTCCGGGGCGAGATCATGCAGGCGATAGAGGCCTGATGGCATGGTGTGCACGCAGGCGGTGTAGACGGCGTCGAGCAGATAGGTGCCGGCGAGATAATTGGCCATGATCTGGGACGACGACACCGCCTTCAGACCGTCATGGAGCAGTGTCGGCCTGTCTTCGAGCGGGTATGCGAAGATGCAGCTCAAATCGAAGGGGGCCAGGTGCCGAAGGGCCGCATCGAGGGCGGGCGCGAATTGCGGTGAACCCAGCAGGGCGACCAGGTCCGGCGTGGCCCGATGCCAGCCATCGGCGGCCGATTGTTCGCGGCTGTTCATGGCCGTTCCTTCATCCCTCGTTTCCTGCCTTGCCCATATGCCTGTTCCAGCCGGCGATGGCCTCTATCTCTTTAGGGATATTTATCGCAACGCTGCTTCGCGGATCATCGGGATGTCGCAAAGAGGAGAATTTTACAAGCTCCTCGGCAAGAGGGGACTTCCATGACGATCGAGACGACCAGCCGCCCAGCCGGCGGCGTGACCTATCAGAGTGTCGACGAGGCCTATTTCGAACAACGCCAGCTCAAGCGCCATGCCGGGCTGTTCACGCTGTGGATGATGGGAGTCGGCGCCGTCGTCGCCGGTGAGTATTCGGGCTGGAACATCGGCCTGTCCCAGGGCGGCTTCGGCGGGATGCTGTTCGGTGCCCTGATCATCGGCTTCATGTATGTCTGTCTGTGCTCCTCGATCAGCGAGATGAGCGCGGCACTGCCGCATACGGGCGGCGCCTATTCCTTCGCGCGCACCGCGCTCGGGCCCTGGGGCGGCTTCACCACGGGCCTGGCCGAGAACATCGAATTCGTGCTGGCGCCCGGCGCCAACATGTTCTTCATGGCCTCCTATCTCGCCGCCATTTTCGGTACGCCCGACAGCTGGTTGCCGCTGTGGTGGGTCGCCGGCTACATGGTGATGCTCGGCCTGTCCGTCCGCGGCCTGGAGCTGTCCATGCGCGTGGTGGTCTGGATCACCGTCGCGGCGGTGCTGGTCCTGCTGTTCTTCTTCGCCGTGGCCATCCCGCATGTCGACTTCGTCAGGCATGCGCTCAACATCGGCGCCGAGGGCAAGCTTGTCGCTGACGGTAACGGCCCCTGGCTGCCCTTCGGCCTCACCGGCATCATGTTGTCGCTGCCCTTCGGCGTCTACATGTTCCTGGCGGTCGAGCAATTGCCGCTCACCGCCGAGGAAGCCAAGAACCCCACGCGCGACATGCCGCGCGCTCTGATCCTGTCGATCCTGACGCTGATCGCGCTCGCCCTCGGCGTGCTGTTCTTCAGCGCCTCCATTCCGCCGGGCGCCCATGCCATGGGCTCGTCGGGCGAGCCGCTGCTCGATGGCTTCCGCACCATCTTCGGCGACGGCTGGGCCAAGCTGCTGGCGGGCGTGGCGGTGCTGGGGCTTGCCGCGAGCTTCTTTGCCGGCAGCTTTGCCTCGGGCCGCAACATCTATTCGCTGTCGCGCGCCGGCTATTTGCCGACCGTCCTGTCGGTGACCAATCCCCGCACCAAGACGCCGAACATCGCGCTGGCCACCGGCGCGGGCTTTGCCCTCATCGTGCTGCTGGCGATCTGGTTCCTGGGCGGCAAGGACAATGTCGCCTTCATGGCCGGCTTCCTGGTCAGCATGATCGTGTTTGCCGGCATGGTGTCCTACATCCTGCAAAGCATCGCCTTCCTGCGCCTGCGCAGGCTCTATCCCGACATCGCCAGGCCGTTCCGCAGCCCCTTCGGCGCCTTCGGGGCCTACGCCACCATCGGCATCTGCATCCTCACGCTCGGCTACCAGTTCTTCGATCCGCTCTATCGCTGGGCGGCGATCGCGGCGGCGGCCTGGTACCTCATCGGGCTCGGCTATTTTGGTTTCTACCGCCGCCATCGCCTGGTGCTATCGCCGGAAGAGGAGTTCGCGGTGTCCGGCGGCACGCGCGGCCGCCCGCTCGGCGAGCCTTGAGGCGCCGGCGTGGGCGAACGGATATCGGCCGGATAGCCGGCCGATTATGGATCGAATAGTCTAAATACAAGCGAGGACATCATGGCCGGAAGGCTAGCAGGCAAGACCGCCATCATTTCGGGCGGGGCGACGGGCATGGGCGGGGCGGCTTCCAAGCTGTTCGCGGCCGAGGGCGCCAAGGTCGCCATCATCGACCGCAATGCCGTCGCGGCGGAGGAGACGGCGGCCGCCATCCGTGCGGCCGGAGGAGAGGCGGCCGCCTTCATCGCCGATGTCTCGGAGGAGGCCGAGGTCGAGGCAGCGGTCAAGGTAGTGCAGGAGCGCTTCGGACCCGTGACCACTTTGTTCAACCATGCCGGCACCATCCTGATCAAACCCTTCCTCGAGATCTCGCTCACCGAGTGGGACTGGCTGCATGCGGTCAATGTCCGCTCGATGTTCCTGATGACGCGGGCGGTACTGCCGCAGATGATCGACAATGGTGGCGGGGCGATCGTCTGTACCTCCTCGATCTCGGCGGTGGCGGCAACGCCGATGGAAGTGCTCTACGACACCACCAAGGGTGCCTGCCACATGTTCGCCCGGGCCATTGCGGTGGAGTTCCGGGACCGCAACATCCGCTGCAACGCCGTCTGCCCGGGCTTCATCCGCACGCCGCACGGCCTGCGCGAGGTTGCCGAATTGCAGGCGCATGGGGTCGACGTCTCCGACGCTGCCATCGCGGCTCAGCAGGGGCGGATCGGTGAGCCCGAGGATGTCGCGCGGGCCGCGCTCTATCTGGCCAGCGACGAGTCGAGCTTCGTCAACGGTGCCCACCTGTTCGTGGACAACGGCTTCACCGCAATCTGAGCCTTTGCCTCCTGCTTCCCTCCGGCCGGCGAAGCGCGATATCGTGACGCCGACCGGAGCATGATGGGGGAGGGCGACGTGAGCGCCAGCGACGATACACAAGTGAACGGTCTGTCCGCACTGGATCTGGCCTTCCTGCGGCAGTCGATCGCGCTGTCGGACGAGTCCAGGCGACGCGGCCGCCATCCCTTTGCCGCGCTGGTGGTCGACCGGGACGGCAATGTCGTCTCCTCGGCCGGCAACAATTCGATGCCGCCCGAGGGCGATCCGACCCAGCACGCCGAATTGGTGGCCGCTGCGGCGGCAGCCAAGGCAAGGACGCCGGAAGACCTTGCCGCCTCGACGCTCTACACCAGCGCCGAACCCTGCTGCATGTGCGCGGGAGCCGTCTATTGGACGGGCATCGGGCGGGTGGTCTATGCCCTCTCCGAGCGCCGCCTGCTCGAACTCACCGGCGCCCATCCCGAAAATCCGACCTTCTCGCTGCCCTGCCGCGAGATTTTCGCGCGGGGACAACGGCGGATCGAAGTGGTCGGCCCCGCACTGGAGGAGGAGGCCGCGGTGCCCCACCAGGGCTTCTGGACGTGAGAGGCAAGGCGCTTTCGCGGTATTTGTCGGGCGTTACGCCCCGCGCGGTCTCGACTTTTGTCATTGCCGGGCTCGACCCGGCAATCCACCGCTCTTTCAGCGGGCGGATCCGGAGGCGCTGGATGCCCGGGGCAGGCCCGGGCATGACAAGGTCTGTGTTTTTTAATAGATCAGGTGCTCACAAGCTCTGAATACGAGACTCTCCGTCGTCCCGCCCGGTGTTATCGAGGAGGCTCGGCGGCGGTGCTGGCACGATCGCGCGGGCCAATCGGCAGGGTGATCTCGAAGGCAGCTCCTCCGGACGCAGCAGGCTGATAGGTTGCAGTGCCGCCATGGGCGACGGCGATGGCCCGCACCACGGTCAGCCCCAGCCCGGACCCGCCCTTGGCGCGCGATCGTGAGAATTCAGCGCGGGAGAATGGCTCGAAGGCCTGCGCGACGAAATCGGGCGGCAGGCCCTGGCCCTCATCCTCCACCCGGATGGTGATCGTGGCCGTCGCCTTTGCCATGCTGATGAGGATGCGCCCCGGCTTGGCATAACGCAGCGCATTGTCGATCAAGGCGAGGAGGGCCTGGCGCACGCGCGTACCGTCGCACCAGACCCGCACGTCTTCCAGTGTCACCTCGGCATGAAAGCCGCCGGCTTCGATGGCCGGCCGCATCACGTCCACGGCGCGTTCGACCTCGCCTGCCAGGCGGACGAGCTCGAAACGCAGGTCGAACCTGCCGCTGTCGACCAGCGTGGCGACGCGCAGATCATCCACCAGACGCGACAAGCCCTCAACCTGTGTCAGCAGAGTTCGATACAGCGCTGGCGAGGGCTGGAACACCCCATCCGCCAAGCCTTGGATACGACCGCGCAGGATGGTGAGCGGCGTGCGCAGCTCATGCGCGATCGCGGCGTTCCAGGCGGTGACGTCGGCGGCCATTTTCTGCAGGCGGCTGGCCATCTCGTTGAAATCATCCGCCAGATGCGCGGTCTCGCCGAGCGAGCGGTCGCCCGCCACGGCGCGGGCCGAAAGATCGCCGTCGGCGATGCGCCGGGCACTCGCCGCCACCGAATTAAGGGGCGCCAGGATGCGTCCGGCCAGCCGAAAGGCCGCGATGATCGCCGCGACCAGGGCAAAGAACACCATGATCGCGATGGCCAGCAGGTCCGGCCCGGTCGGAATCAGGCTGTCATTTTCGGCCAGGTCCGGGAAGAAGGCGACGAGCAAGGCATAGAAGATGTAAGAGCCGACGATCAGCACCAGCGCCGCGATCAGCGACACATAGATCATCGACAGGGTGATCTGCCGGCTGAGGCCCCGGAAGCGGATCATCGCGTGCTGCCCAGCCTGTAGCCGACGCCACGGACATTGACGAGCATCCCGGCGACGCCGGCGCATTCGAGCTTGCGCCTGAGATTGCTGACATGGCTGTCGACGGTGCGGTCCAGCGCATCGCTGCCGGGCAGGCAGGCATCGACCAGTTCGCTGCGGGTGAAGACACGCAGCGGCGAGCGCGCCATATGGGCCAACAGCCGGAATTCGGTGAGGGTCAGGTTGAGCACCTCGCTGTCCTCACGTCCGTTGACGCGGGCGAGATAGGCGTCGAGATCGAGTTCCAGAGTGTCGATCCTTAGGATGCCGCTGGTCTTGGCCGAACTCGAACGGCGCAGCACAGCCTTGGCGCGCGCGACGACTTCGGCCGGATTGAAAGGCTTGACCACATAGTCGTCGGCCCCGATGCGCAGCGCCTGCAGGCGGTCGATATCCTGTTCGAGCGCCGTGATCATGATCACCGGCGTGTCGCCGCGATGGCGCAGTTCCGACAATGCTTCCCAGCCGTCGACGCGCGGCATCATCACGTCGAGCAGCACCAGATCCGGCTTGAGTGCCTGGTGCAGGTCGAGCGCGATGCGCCCGTCTGCGGCCCGGACCGTGCGGAAGCCTTCCCGCTCCAGATAGGCCTCCAGGATAGTGGCAATTTCGGCCTCGTCCTCGGCGATCAGGATGAGGGCGCTCATGTCGGGTCTCCGTCGGCACGTAACATTGTAAAACTCGAAAATGCCGGCGTATTCGCGTTTCGATCGCCTGATGGTTCTCGATACCAAGTCAGGGATTGGCGAAAATCGCAGACGGGAACCGAGAGTCATGGGACATGCTTCTCGGCAATGTCGTGCGGTTTGTGCCACGAGGCGGCCCGGCAGTCGATGCTTGCGACGCCGCCTCCATACGATCTCCATCAAGTCTCGACAGTTCCCCAACCAAGGCACGCGATAGCCGGCGCCTCGTGATCCATCTTCGGATCGCCAGCAAGCCGAAAGCCATGATCAAGATCTCACGTCTGTGTCTGCTTCTCATCCTCCTCGCCCTGCTGTTCGTCTGGACGGCCGGTGGAACATCCATGGCTGAAGGAACCGATGCGGCGGAAACCAAGGCTGCGCTCGTCTCGGTGTCGCAGGCGACATCCGAGACGGTGACGCTCTTCGACGAGTTGCCGGGGCGGGTTTCCGCTTTTCGCACGGCCGATATCCGGCCGCAGGTCGGCGGCATCGTCGAGCGCCGCCTGTTCGAGCAGGGATCCGAAGTCGTTCAAGGCCAGGCGCTCTATCAGATCGCCGCTGCGCCATTCCAGGCCGATGTCGACATGGCGGCTGCCGCGCTGCTGCGCGCCGAAGCCATGCTGGAACGGGCCCGCAAGGCGCATGAGCGGGCCGAGAGGTTGGTCAAGGTCAAGGCGATCAGTGCTGACGCCTTTGACGAGGCCGTCTCCAGTCTGGCACAGGCACAGGCCGGCGTTGCCGAAGCCAAGGCGACGCTACAGCGGCGCAAGCTCGATCTCGCCTTCACCACGGTACGGGCGCCGATCGGCGGGCAGACGGGGCGGAGCCTGGTCAGCGAGGGAGCTCTGGTCAGTGCGAACGATACCAATGCCCTGACTACGATCCAGCAGATCGACAGGGTCTATGTCGACATCCTCCAGCCAGCCGTCAGCATCGAGGCGGTCAGGCAGGCGGCGCGCGACGGGCTGCTCGACGATGCCTCGAAACTGCCGGTCGACCTTTTCGCCGCCGACGGCCGGCGCTACCCGGTTTCCGGACGAGCACTGTTCTCCGACATCAGCGTCGATCCGGGTACCGGCAATCTCATGGTGCGCGTCGAGGTCGACAATCCCGGCCGCGCGCTGCTGCCGGGCATGTATGTGCGGGCCCGCTTGCCGCGCGGCATCCGCAAGGACGTCCTGCTGGTACCCGAGCAGGCCGTGGCCCGAGACGCCGCCGGGCAGTCCCAGCTCGTGGTGCTCACCGAGGGCAAGCCGGAGCGCCGCGCCATCCGGCTCGGCGACGCCGTCGGAGGCCGCGTCATCGTCGCCTCCGGGCTGAGGGCGGGCGAGATCTATGTCGTGCAGGGCCAGGAGCGCGCCCAGGACGGCGAAGCGGTGAGAACGGTGCCTTTCGAGGACGAGGCGCTGGCCGCCAAACCATCGCAACCCCTGCTACGCTGAGAACCGGCGAGACCCGACATGGCCCAGTTTTTCATCAATCGCCCGGTGTTTGCCTGGGTCATCGCCATCTTCATCACCCTGTTGGGCTTGATTGCCCTCCCGCAGCTGCCGATTTCGCGTTTTCCGCCGATCGCGCCGCCCAGCGTCAGCATTGCCGCCAGCTATGTCGGGGCTTCGCCGCAGACGATCGAAGACGGTGTCGTCAGCCTGATCGAGCGTGAATTGTCGGGGGTGAAGGACATCCTTTATTTCGAATCCTCGACCGACACCTCGGGATCGGCGGATATCACGGTCACCTTCAAGCCCGGCACCGACCCGCAGATGGCGCAGGTCGACATCCAGAACCGGCTCAAGGCGATCGAAGCGCGCCTGCCCCAGGCCGTGCGCCAGACGGGATTGTCGGTGGAGGCCGCTTCCTCGGGCTTCCTGATGATCGTCGGCCTGAATGCCAAGGACGGGCGCTATGACGAGCTGACGCTCGGCGACTACATGACACGCAACATCGCCGAAGAGCTCAAGCGCGTGTCCGGCGTCGGCCGGGTGCAGTCCTTCAGCTCGGAGAAGGCGATGCGGATCTGGGTCGATCCGGCTCTGCTGATCTCCTATTCACTGTCGCTCTCGGACGTCACCAGCGCCATCCAGGCCCAGAATGCGCAGATCGCGCCGGGGCGGGTGGGCGCGGAGCCGACGGTACCGGGCCAGATGGTCTCCATTCCCCTGACGGTGCAGGGACAGTTGCAGACCCCGCAGGAATTCGCCGCCATCGTGTTGCGGGCCCGCGCCGACGGCTCCAAGCTGGTGCTGGGCGATGTCGCGCGCGTGGAGATCGGCGCGCAAAGCCTGAGCTATTCCATTCGCGAAAATGGCAAGCCGTCGACGGCGGTCGCCATCCAGCTTTCGCCCGGCGCCAATGCAGTCGCGACCGCCGACGGCGTGCGCGCGCGCCTCGCCGAACTCGCCACCACCATGCCGAAGGGCATGAGCTATTCCATCCCCTACGACACCGCTCCCTTCGTGAAGGTGTCGATCGAGAAGGTGGTGGCTACGCTGCTGGAAGCGATGGTCCTGGTCTTCGCGGTGATGTTCCTCTTCCTGCAGAAGGTCCGCTATACGCTGATCCCCGCCATCGTGGCGCCCATCGCGCTGCTCGGCACCTTCGCCGTGATGTGGGGCGCGGGATATTCGATCAACGTGCTCACCATGTTCGGCATGGTGCTGGCCATCGGCATCATCGTCGACGATGCCATCGTCGTAGTCGAGAATGTCGAGCGCATCATGGCGAGCGAAGGACTGCCCCCGAAGCAGGCGACCGAAAAGGCGATGAAGGAGATCACCGGCGCCATCGTCGGCATCACGCTGGTGCTGGCGGCGGTGTTCATCCCGATGGGCCTGGCCGGCGGATCGGTCGGTGCAATCTACCGCCAGTTCACCATGTCGATGGCGGTGTCCATCCTGTTCTCGGCCTTGCTGGCGTTGACGCTGACACCGGCCCTGTGCGCCACGCTGCTCAAGCCGGTCGCCTCCGGGCATCATGCCCAAAGTGGCATCTTGGGAGGGTTCTTCGGCTGGTTCAATCGCAGCTTCGACCGCCTGACGGCGGGCTATGCGGGCTGGGTCGGCGGGCTGATCCGGCGGACGGGCCGGGTGATGGTTGTTTATCTCGTCCTGATCGGCGGGCTGGTCTATGCCTATGGGCAATTGCCGTCCTCCTTCCTGCCCCAGGAAGACCAGGGCAATTTCATCACTTCCTTCTCGCTGCCCTCCGATGCCACCGCCGAGCGCACGCTTGCCATCGTCAAGCAGTTCGACCGACATGTCGTCGCGCGCCCCGATGTCTCCAGCTCCATTGCCGTCATGGGCTATGGCTTTGCCGGTGCCGGGCCGAATACGGCGATCGCCTTCACCACGCTGAAGGATTGGAGCGAGCGCAGCACCAGCGTCGACGACGCCATTGCCGGCGCCACGCAAGCCATGGCCGATATCCGCGAGGGCACCGTGATGAGCCTCAAGCCGCCGGCCATCGACGAATTGGGCACGACATCCGGTTTCACGCTGCGCCTGCAGGACAGGGCGAACAGGGGCTATGCCGCGTTGATGGCGGCACAGAGCCAGCTGATCGAGCTTGCTTCCAGGAGCAGCCTGGTGACCGGCGTCTATGCCGAAGGCCTGCCCAACGGCCCGAGCATGCGGCTGAAGATCGATCGCCAGAAGGCGGAGGCGCTGGGCGTGCCCTTCACCGCGATCAACGATGCGCTGTCTGTCGCCATCGGCTCGTCCTACGTCAACGACTTCCCCAATCTCGGCCGGCTGCAGCAGGTGATCGTGCAGGCCGATGCGCCGGCGCGCATGCGCATCGACGATGTGCTCAAGCTGCGCCTGCGCAACAATGCCGGCGGCATGGTTGCCCTGTCGGAGGTAGTCACGCCGGTCTGGCAGACGAGCCCGCTGCAATTGGTGCGCTATAACAGCTTCCAGGCCGCGCGCATCGCCGGCTCGGCGGCTCCCGGTGTTTCTTCCGGCGATGCCATGGCCGAGATGGAACGGCTTGCGGCGAAATTGCCCGCCGGCTTCGCCATCGCCTTGACCGGCGAGTCCCTCCAGGAACAGCTCTCGGGCGCGCAAGCGCCGGCCCTGCTCGGGTTGTCGATGCTGGTGGTGTTCCTGGTCCTGGCCGCGCTCTACGAAAGCTGGTCCGTGCCGTTCTCGGTCATGCTGGTGGTGCCGCTCGGCATTCTTGGTGCCGTCGCCGCGGTGCTGCTGCGCGGCCTGGAGAACGACGTGTTCTTCAAGGTCGGTCTCGTCACCATCATCGGCCTCTCGGCCAAGAATGCCATCCTGATCGTCGAGTTCGCTCAGTCGCTGCGCGCGGCAGGCCGGCCCCTGCACGAGGCCGTCACCGAAGCCGCGCGCCTCAGGCTGCGGCCGATCCTGATGACCTCGCTCGCCTTCGCGCTCGGCGTGGTGCCGCTGATGCTGGCGCGCGGCGCCAGCGCCGAGACCCAGCACGCCATCGGCACCGGTGTGTTCGGCGGCATGGTCTCGGCCACGCTGCTGGCGGTGTTCTTCGTGCCGGTGTTCTATGGGGTGGTGATGAAGCTCTTTGGCCGACGCAAGCCGGAGGCGATTCCGGCCGATGCCAGCGCCCAGCGGGCGGAACGAGCAGGGCGGCGGCCTGAGGGTTGAATGCCTCAGGCCGCCGCGACATCGAGCAGGGAGGCGATCGCCGAGGAGGTGAAGCCGCCGATGCCTTCGCGAATGTCGGCGCCGATGGCTGCAGCCAGCCCCTCCTCGTTGCGCTGACGCAAGGCCTGGATGATTTCCTGGTGCCGGTCGATTACATAGAGTTCGGCGACATGCTCCATGGCGACGCCCTGGACCGGGCCGAGCTGCAGCCAGACGCTCTCGATCATCGGCAGGATGATGCGGTCCGGGCTGATCGCGTAGATGGTGCGGTGAAATTGCTGGTTGGCGAGCAGGGCGCCGACCTTGTCCTGCCTGTGGATGGCCTGGTCGATGGCGAGATCCATCTCGACCAGCTGGCCGATCTGCCGTTCGGTGATATGCGCAACGGCCCGCCGTGCCGCATGCTGTTCCAGCACGACGCGCAGGGAGATCAGCTCCTCGAAGAGGTCCGGCGTGACGGCGGGCACCTGGATCCGGCGGTTCTCGAGCAGTTTCAGGGCGCCGATCGAGGTGAGTTGCCTGAGCGCCTCCCGCACGGGCGTGGAGCTGCTTTCGAGCGCGGCGGCGAGACCGCGTATGGTCAGCGAGGTTCCAGGCCGGAAAGCCCCCACCATGATGGCCTGCCTGAGGCGCAGGAAGACATAATCATGCGTCGTCATGCCATCGGCCCGGACCAATGGCGGCAGTGCCAGCTTCTTCAATAACCTCGCCTCCTCATCAAACCAGCATCTGCTTATCGCGAAGTCGGGCTTGCTTCCAGTCAGATATGATGTCACATACCTAATAATGTGATCACAAAATGGAGTGCGCATGATGACGTCCGAAAGCATCGATCGGGACACCTTGGCAGACCTGCTCAAGGAGGACAGTCCGATCGAGAGCATTCAGGCCGTGGTCTGCGATCTCAACGGCATCATGCGTGGCAAGCGCGTGCCGGTCAGGCAGGCCGAGAAGGTGCTGGGCGGGGGTATCCGCATGCCCCTGTCAATCGTCGGCGTCGACGTCTGGGGCGAGGATATCATCGGCAGTGAGCAGGTATTCGCCAGCGGCGACATGGATGGCATCTGCGGGGCGACCGGACGCGGCATCCTGCCGGTGAACTGGACGTCACGGCCGAGCGCCATGGTGCCGCTCTGGCTCTTCCTGGAGAATGGCGAGCCTTTTCTCGCCGATCCGCGCCAGGCCCTCGCTGCCGTGGTGCGCGAATACCAGAAGCTCGGCCTGCGTCCCGTGGTGGCGACGGAGATGGAATTCTATCTGATCGATCCGGAGCCGGACAGCGCAGTGCCGCCGATCTCGCCCTACACCGGCAAGCGGCTCGATTCGGACGCCATTCTCTCCATCGACGAGCTCAACGATTTCGGCGAGTTCATTTCCGACGTCTATGCTGAATGTGCGCGCCAGAACGTGGCGGCGGACGCCGCTGTTGCCGAGAACGGCATCGGCCAGTTCGAGATCAACCTCTTGCACAGCGACGATCCCTTGAAGGCGGCCGACGACGCCGTGTTCTTCAAGCGCATCGTCAAGGGCGTTGCCCGCAAGCATGGTCTGGCTGCGACCTTCATGGCCAAGCCCTATGGCATGCGCTCGGGCAACGGCATGCATGTGCATTTCAGCCTCCTCGACGCCGAGGGGCGCAACGTCTTCGACGACGGCAGCAAGGAAGGCTCGCCGATCCTGCGGCATGCAGTCGCCGGCTTGCTGCGCGGTATGGCCGAGACCACGCTATTGTTCGCGCCGCATTTCAATTCCTATCGCCGCCTGCGGCCCGATACCCACGCCCCGACCACGATCGCCTGGGGCTATGAGAACCGCACCGCCGCGGTCCGCATCCCCGGCGGCAGCCCGGCGGCGCGGCGCATCGAACACCGGGTCGCCGGGGCTGATGCCAATCCCTATCTGGTGGTCGCCGCCATACTTGGCGCTGCCCTGATCGGCATCCGCAAGCAATGGACCCCGCCCGAGCCCATCGTCGGGCGCGCCCATCTGCCGAGTGCCTCGGCCAAGATCCCCTCGGAATGGGGACAGGCGGTCGATGCCTTCGAGGCAGGCGAGATCGCCGCCGAGATTTTCGACCCCGTGCTGCGCTCCATGCTGATCGCCTGCAAGCGCCAGGAGATCGCCGGCTTCACCGAACAGGTCACTGACTACGAATTCGCCGCCTATCTCGAAATCGTCTGACCGCCATCCGTTCCACCGAGATCCCGGCTGCGGCCCCAGGCTAAACCCCTGGTTTGGCCTGACTGCGCGGCGACCGGTCTGTTGAGGTATGCCTGCCATGTCCACCGTCGAGTTCACCGCTGCGCAGCCCCCGTCGTCCAACGCTGGCCATGCGCCATCCTACTATGCTGCGACGGCCAAGGGCGCCTTCGAGCGCCCCAGGCTGAATGAGCATCTGAGCGCCGATATCTGCGTCATCGGCGCCGGCTTCACCGGCATTTCCGCGGCGCTGGAACTGGCCGAGCGAGGCTACAGCGTGGTGGTGCTGGAAGCCGTCCGCATCGGCTTCGGCGCGTCCGGGCGCAATGGCGGCCAGATCGTCAACGGCTATAGCCGTGACCTCGACGTGATCGAAAAGCGATATGGCCACCAGGCGGCCAAGGCGCTCGGCGCCATGGCCGGGGAGGGCGCCGATATCATCCGTGGCCGCATCGCTTCCTACGACATCGATTGCGACCTGGTGCCGGGCGGCTTCTTCGCCGCCTTCACCGACAAGCAGTTGCGCGAACTCGACGATCAGCAGCGCATCTGGGAGAGCCATGGCCATGGCGGCCTTGAGCGGATCGACCGAGCTGGCCTGCCGGCCATCGTAAAATCGGATCGCTATGTCGGCGGCCTGGTCGACCACAAGGGCGGTCACATCCACCCGCTCAGCCTGGTGCTGGGCGAGGCGGCTGCGGTCGAGCGGCATGGCGGACGCATTTTCGAGCACTCGCCGGTCGTCTCGGTCGAGCAGGGGGCCAGGCCGGTGGTGCGCACTCGGCATGGAGCGGTGACCTGCACCTATCTCCTCGTCTGCGGCAATGCCTATATCGGCAATCTCCTGCCCGAGATCGGCGGCAAGATGATGCCGGTCTCCAGCCAGGTCGTCGCCACCGAGCCGCTGGACGAGGCGGTGATCCGTGATTTGCTGCCGGCCAATTATTGCGTTGAGGACATGAACTACATCCTCGACTATTACCGCCGCACCGCCGACAACCGCCTGCTTTTCGGCGGCGGCATCGTCTATGGCGGCGGCGATCCGGCCAGCATCGAAGCCAAGATCCGGCCGAGCCTTGCCAGGACCTTCCCGCAGCTTGCCAATATCCGCTTCGACTATGCCTGGAGCGGCAATTTCGCGCTGACCCTGACGCGTATCCCTCATGTCGGGCGCCTGTCGCCGTCGATCTATTTCTCGCATGGCGACAGTGGCCATGGCGTGACCACCACCCATCTGCTCGGCAAGATCCTGGGCGAGGCGGTGGCCGGCCAGGCCGAGCGTTTCGATGTCTGGAGCAGCCTGCCCTACTACCCCTTCCCGGGTGGCAAGACCTTCCGGGTGCCGCTGACCGTGCTCGGCGCCTGGTGGTACGGCTTGAGGGACAAATTCGGCCTGTGACCGGGGGCGATTTTCTACCCTCCCCTGGAAGGGGAGGGTAGGCCCACGCCTGCGACAAGATGGCCGTCCCCGTGGATTGGCGGCGCAGAGCAGTGTAAGTCTGACGAAATCACGAGAGGCCGGCGACAGCCTCCGCAATGAGGGAGTGAGAGATGCTCGACAAGCGCAAATTCTACATCGACGGCAAATGGGTCGATCCCGTCGTTCCCAACGATCTGCAGGTGCTGGATCCGGCCACCGAGCAGGCGGTCGCCGTGATCTCCATGGGCACGCCCGCCGATGTCGACAAGGCTGTCGCCGCCGCCAAGAAAGCCTTCGCCACCTATTCGCGCACCAGCGTCGAGGAACGCCTGGCGCTCCTGGAAAAGCTGCTCGAAGTCTACAAGCGCCGCTATGAGGAGATGGCGCAGACCATCACGCTCGAACTCGGCGCGCCGATTTCGATGAGCCGGGCCCAGCAGGCCGATGTGGGCGTGGGCCATTTGCAGGGCTTCATCGACGCGCTGCGTCATCTCAAGGCCCGTGACACCCTGCCCAATGGCGACGTGGTGCTGCGGGAGCCGATTGGCGTCTGCGGCCTGATCACCCCCTGGAACTGGCCGATCAACCAGATCGCGCTCAAGGTGGTGCCCGCGCTCGCCACCGGCAGCACCTGCGTGCTCAAGCCGAGCGAGTTCACCCCCCTCAATGCGCTGCTCTATGCCGAAATGGTCGAGGAAGCCGGCTTCCCCGCCGGCGTGTTCAACCTTGTGAACGGCGACGGCCCCTCGGTCGGCGCTGCCCTCTCCAAGCACAAGGATATCGACATGATGTCCTTCACCGGCTCGACCCGCGCCGGCATCGCCGTCAGCAAGGATGCGGCCGAGACCGTCAAGCGCGTCACGCTCGAGCTCGGCGGCAAGTCGCCCAACATCATCTTCGAGGATGCCGACCTCGAGGATCGCGTTGCCGGCAGTGTGCTGGAATGCTTCAACAACTCCGGCCAGTCCTGCGATGCCCCGACGCGCATGCTGGTGCAGCGCTCGGTCTACGATAAGGTCGTCGAGATCGCCGAGCGCACCGGCAGGACGCAGGCCGTCGGCGATCCCAAGCAGGAAGGCGAGCATATCGGCCCGCTGGTCAGCGATATCCAGTTCGGCCGCGTACAGGCTCTGATCGAAGCCGGCGTCGCCGAAGGCGCGCGGGTGCTGATCGGCGGTCCCGGCAAGCCGGAAGGCTATGAAAAGGGCTATTTCGTCAAGCCGACCATCTTCGCCAATGTCGATCCGAACATGCGCATCGCCCGCGAGGAGATCTTCGGCCCGGTACTGTCGATCATCCCCTTCGACACCGAGGAGCAGGCGATCGAGCTGGCCAACGATACCAATTACGGCCTTGCCGCCTATCTGCAGACGGGTGACGACAAGCGGGCCGAGCGGGTGGCGGCCAGGCTGCGCGCCGGCATGGTGCACATCAATGGCGGGCCGCATCGCTATGGCAGCCCGTTCGGCGGCTACAAGCAGTCCGGCAATGGCCGCGAAGGCGGCATCTTCGGCCTGGAGGACTTCCTCGAGGTGAAGACCGTGCATCGTCCCTGATGGGATGAGAGGATAATTTCTGTCCACCCCAAGAAGAGCGCCGCTGGAGCATTTCCGGCGGCGTTTCCGTACTGGCAGACATTGATCTCGTGCAATAGATCATATCTTGAAAGGCTCGATTTAATTCGAAGCAATCGTGGTTGACCCCCATTGACTTCACTAGGAGTGCGGTTGCAAACCATCCAAGTTAGATCAAATCGGTAAATGCCGATGTCTACTTCTTAGAGCTCCTGAAAGTTCGAGCATGCGAATGTATGGGCCGGAGATTTTAGTACGAACCTTATCGACCAGTTTGCGAAAGGATCGATATGGAAATCCGTGGCAGTATCATTCTCGCAGCGACCATCATTCTAAGGTTGCCTGTTGGGGCGTTATTTTTGACCTTCTCACTACAACGCCTCTGTTGCGTAGGCACGTGGAAGCAGGCGTTATTTGCTTCGGGATCAATCACGAAATGCGAGATTTCGTACACGATCGTAAGAAGAATCTCGATTTGGTTCTATGCACGCCTGGCGGGATACCAACTGGCGAAAAGCTTGTAGGCTTGGCAAAAAACTATGACATCGTCCTGAGCGATGGCGAGCGGGCGTTACTCGATGGTTTACCCCCTCTGCAGAGAGCTCCTGTCGGTTCGGTAATTATGGCGCTTGAGGCCAAAGCGTGCATGACGGCTCATCAACGTGCTCTTCCCCGGCTTTATGACGAGCTCAACTCCTCCCACCTCACTGTTCATGGAGGGAATGATCAGGCGATCGCCGTAGGATTTGCGATGGTGAACGTCGCAGACCGGTATCTTAGTCCCGATTTGAACAAGAAGAACCGCGTGAGCGATCCAGACTGGAGCCAGCACAAACAACCACGTGATGCTCAGCTTGCCGTCGATAAAATCAAGCAACTGCCGAGACGTTCAAAGCCCGGAGATACGGGATATGACGCACTTTCTATCGTCGTGGTCGACATGTCGAACGATGGCTCGCCTGTCAATCTCATGGAAGAGCCTCCCGCACCCCAGAAGGGTGACATCCATCACTACGAGACGATGATAGCGCGCCTATCGAGTCTTTATGCTACGCGGTTCAAGGATCTTGCTTAGCTTCTCTTGAGTGCATTCAGATTGACATTCCCAAATAACGGCAATTTTGTAACCGCTGCTTCGAAGTCGCCGAATGGCTGAGGCGTCGCGCTTACGATTGGCGCGGAATTTCTCTGCCCAGAACTCGGTATTCGACTTTGGTACTGTAGCTTTGCGGCAACCAGTGTGATTGTGATGATGCCAGAAGCAACCATTGACGAATACGGCCCAGCGTTTGGAGGCGTTGGCGAAATCGGGACTGCCAGGCAACCGCTTTACATTTTTCCGAAAATGCAGGCCCAGATTGCGCAGGGAAATAGCAACAAGATTCTCAGCTTTTGTATCTTTTTGCCTAATTCTCGCCATTCGAGCGGACGTTTCAGGACGTGCGTTGAATGTGATCATTCGGCAGCAACAAGAAGGTCGTGGTCGTCCATTTTCGACGAGAGCTCCATTCTGTCTAAATGATTTCGCAATCGATCTTGGAAGCCTTCCGCGAAGCGCAAAGTCGCACGCTCTGTTCTCGAAAGGAAGCCACGCGTAGCTCGAGCGGACAATGGTTTCCCAGGGTGGCGAAGGAACTCGGTCAAAGGCAGTCGAGCCTGCCAATGAGGATAGGCTCCAATGGCCACTGAATGCCGATGTTGGCCATCAAATCTAGCTGCTTTTGGCCATCGGCCATTTGCTGGAAGGTCCCCATCTCTGTCGGTGTCGTAAGTGCCAGGTTCAATGAGACGGGCGCCTAACCACTCGGCAACAGGAACAGAGACTGCGTTGCCGACAAGAGACCAACGCAACGATGCTCGAGAAACTCTCTCTGCAGCCTTGGTCCAATCCTCTGGAAACCCTTGAAGTCTCTCGGCGTCACGAATGTCGGGAGTGAGAATACTTCCTGAAGGCAAAAGTATTGCCGGCGGGGAAGCAATACCTACTGTCGAGCCATTCTTGAGCGTAGGGATGGCGTCGGCAGCCCATCCAAGGCCGCGAACGCCCTCCGTCCAATAAAAACCATGCGCACGTTTCTCCAGATTGGTCTCCGCCAAAATGGGTTCGGCCTCATCGGTAAGAAGCACCGACGCGGGATCTACATCTGTCGTCGTCGCAACGAACAACACCCGCTCTCTGCGTTGCGGAAGAAAGGCGAGGCTGTTTACCACTCGATAAGCCCAGCGATATCCTCTTTCCTCGAATGCCTCGACCAGAAATCGCATGGCGTTGCCTTTGTCGAGTTGAAGCATGAATGACACATTCTCCAACACGACCCACGGTACAGGCTGTCGATCTATGAGACGAAAGATATGACCAACCAAGCTCGATCGAGTACCGGAAATACCTTTGGTCCGTCCTGCTTGGCTGAGATCCTGGCATGGGAATCCACCAACTAGGAGATCGATATCCGCAGGAAGGCTTATGAGATCGCTAACGTCACGTTCACAAGGAACGTCAGGCATTTTGTCGGCTAGAACGGCTCTCGCGGGCTCCCAGATTTCACAAAGAAAGCAGCTCTCATGTCCTGCTTTCGCAAGGCCTTGTTCGAGGCCACCAATACCAGCGAACAGTCCTGCGATTTTCACGTCTCAAACTCCGATCCTGATTTCCAGAGCAACCTAGCTCCGAATCATCATGCAGAAAAGTTCTTAATTTGTTCTATTTGTCAATTGACGATATAGATCCATGTCGGAGCCGCATGGAATGAAAACGCCGCCGGGATCTCTCTCCGGCGGCGTTCTTCGTTCGATGGGTCGCTTACTTCATCGTCGGCATCACGAAGTCGGCGCCGGCGCGGATACCGGTGGGCCAGCGGCTCGTGATGGTCTTGAGCTTGGTGTAGAAGCGCACGCCCTCGGCGCCGTGCATGTGATGGTCACCGAACAGCGAGGACTTCCAGCCGCCGAAGGAGTGGAACGCCATCGGCACCGGGATCGGCACGTTGATGCCGACCATGCCCACCTGGATCTGATGGGCGAATTCGCGGGCGGCGTCGCCGTCGCGGGTGAAGATCGCGGTGCCGTTGCCGAATTCATGCTCGTTGATCATGCGGGCAGCGGTGGCATAGTCGGGTGCGCGGGCCACTGCGAGCACCGGGCCGAAGATCTCTTCCTTGTAGATCGTCATGTCGGTGGTGACGCCATCGAACAGGGTACCGCCGAGATAATAGCCGTTCTCGTAGCCCTGCATGGCGAAGCCACGCCCGTCCACCACCAGCTTGGCGCCTTCGGCGACGCCGGTGTCGATATAGCCGCGCACCTTGTCGAGATGCTGCTTGGTGACGAGCGGACCCATTTCGGCTTCCGGATCGGTGCCGGGACCGATCTTGAGGGCGCGCACGCGGGGTTCGAGCTTGGCGAGCAGCGCCTCGGCGGTGGCTTCGCCGATCGGCACCGCAACCGAGATCGCCATGCAGCGCTCGCCGGCCGAGCCATAGGCCGCGCCCATCAGGGCGTCGACGGCCTGGTCCATATCGGCATCGGGCATGACGATCATGTGGTTCTTGGCACCGCCCAGTGCCTGGCAGCGCTTGCCGTTGTGCGAGGCGGTTTCATAGATGTAGCGGGCGATCGGTGTAGAGCCGACGAAGCTGACGGCCGAGATGTCGGGATCGGCGAGGATGGCGTCGACGGCTTCCTTGTCGCCCTGGACCACATTGAAGACGCCGTCCGGCAGGCCGGCCTCCTTGAGCCATTGCGCCAGGAGGAGCGAAGCGGACGGGTCGCGCTCGGAAGGCTTGAGGATGAAGCAGTTGCCGCAGGCCAGCGCCACCGGGAACATCCACATCGGCACCATGGCGGGGAAGTTGAACGGCGTGATGCCGGCAACGACGCCGAGCGGCTGGCGCAGGGAATGGCTGTCGACGCGCGTGCCGACATTTTCCGTCACTTCGCCCTTGAGGAGCTGGGGCGCGGAGGTGGCAAACTCCACCACTTCCATGCCGCGCTGGATCTCGCCCTTGGCATCGGAGAGCACCTTGCCATGCTCGGCCGTGATCGCGGCGGCGAGCTCGTCGGTGCGTTCTTCCAGGATGTGCAGGAACTTGTTGAGGATGCGGGCGCGGCGCAGCGGCGTGGTAGCGGCCCAGCCGGGGGCGGCGGCCTTGGCGGCGGCGGAGGCCTCGCGCACTTCGGCAACCGAAGCGAGGGCGACTTCGGCCGCAGCCTCGCCGGTGGCGGGATTGTAGACCGCGGCCTTGCGGCCGCTGCGGCCGGCGACCAGCTTGCCGCTGATGAAATGGGAGATCTCGCGCGTCATCCTCTTCCTCCTGTCGCTCCGTCCGTCGATCGGGCGGCTTTCGGCGCGATCTATGCAGTTGATCCGTTCGCACAGCAATGAGAAGGATTGCACTTCCGATGTGCAGAAATTAAAGTGATTGGCGAATGATCTTCCCGGGTGCACGGACATCCTGCCCGTTTTTGGAAACGTCGAGCTCGCAGGATCGGAAGAACGGGCAGGATGCCCGTGCATCCGGAACAGGAGCCCGTCATGAACTGGGATCACGTCCGCATCTTCCTGGCGGTGGCGCGCAGCGGCCAATTGCTCGGCGCAGCGCGGCAACTCGGGCTCAACCATGCCACTGTCGGCCGCCAGCTTACGGCGCTCGAGGAGACGTTCGGGGCGCGGCTGGTCGAGCGCCAGACCCAGGGCTGTACGCTGACACCGGCCGGAGAGGCCCTACTGGTCGCGGCGGAGAAGGCCGAATCCGAATTCCTGCGCGTCGGTTCCCTGGTTTCCGGCACCACGGCGGAGATCAGCGGCACGGTGCGTGTCGGCGCGCCGGACGGGCTCGGCAATTACTTCCTGTCACATGAACTGGGCGCCTTGGCCGCCCGCCACCCGGAACTGGTGGTGCAATTGGTGCCGCTGCCGCGAACCTTTTCGCTGTCACGGCGCGAGGCCGATATCGTGGTGACGCTGGACCGCCCGGTGCAGGGGCGGCTGATGGTCAAGAAGCTGACCGACTATACGCTCAGCGTCTATGCTTCCAGGCGCTATCTCGAAGAGACCGCCCCCATCACCTGCGAAGAGGATTTGGCTGGCCACCTCTTCGTCACCCATGTCGACGACCTTGTCTACAGCCGGGCGCTGGACTATGCCGAGACGCTGGGCAGGCTGATGCGCCGGCGTTTCGAATGCGGCAGCGTGGTCGCCCAGATGGAGGCTGTGCGGGCCGGCCACGGCATCGGTATCCTGCACGATTATGCCGCCCGGCAATATCCCGAGCTGAAGCGTCTGCTGCCGGGCACGCGCTTCACCCGCAGCTATTGGCTGGTTTCCCACCCCGACACGCACAACACCCGCCGCGTCGCCGCTGTCGCCGACCACATCACGGCCCGCGTGCGGGCCGAGCGGGCCAATTTCGCGCGGGATTGAGGAAACCTCCCGGGCCGCCTCACGCCCGTCCCGAGGCCATCGCCGTCTGCGGCGTGTCGTTGATCGGGAAATGCAGCGCCGCTGCCATCAGACTGGCAAGGGCGGTCGCCCACCACACCAGCGTGTAGGAACCGGTGAGGTCGAAAGTCAGGCCACCGAGCCAGGCGCCGAGAAACGAGCCGATCTGGTGGCTGAGAAAGCAGATGCCGAACAAGGTGCCGAGATGGCGTACGCCGAAGACCTTGGCGACGAGACCGCTGGTGAGGGGAACCGTGCCGAGCCAGGTCAGGCCCATCACGGCCGCGAACAGGGCGACTGATATGTCCGACTTCGGCGCCAGGAAGAAGGCGGCGATGGTGACACCCCGGATCAGATAGAGCCAGCCGAGCACATGTTGCTGCCGATAGCGGCCACCGAGCCAGCCGCAGGCCCAGCTTCCCGCCATGTTGAACAGGCCGATCAAAGCGAGGGCCTTCGCGCTGGTACCGGCGGGCATGTGGCAGAGCGAAAGATAACCCGGCAGATGGGTGGCGATGAAGGCGAGCTGGAAGCCACAGGTGAAGAAGCCGAGGGTGAGAAGGCAATAGCCGCGATGGCCGAGAGCCTGTTCCAGCGCGGCTTTCAGCGGCAGGGCTGCCTCTTCCTTTTTGACCGCGGCCAGCCTTGGCCGGCCATCCAGAAACAGGCCGAAAGGCGCCGCGGCCAGCATGACCAGCGCCAAGACGATGAGGGCGGTGGACAGGCCCGAATGCTCCGAGACGATCTGCGCCAGGGGCACCATCGCGACCTGGCCGAACGAGCCGCCGGCGCTGGCGATGCCCATGGCCATGCTGCGCTTTTCGGGCGAGGTCCTGCGGCCGACCGCGGTCAGAACGACACCGAAGGCCGTGCAACTGATGCCGATGCCGACCAGGACGCCGAGACCGAGGATGAGCATGATCCCTGAGGGTGCCATGGCGGCAATGCCGAGGCCCAAGGCGAACATGGCGGCGCCGAATGCCACGACCGGTGCCGAGCCGTAGCGGTCGGCCGCAGCGCCGGCAAAAGGCTGCGCCGCGCCCCAGACTAGGTTGTGGATGGCGATGGCAAAGGCGATCAGGGTGACGGGAAGGCCCCGGTCCATCGAGAAAGGCTCGACGAAAAGCCCGAAGGTCTGCCGGATGCCCATGGCCGCGCTCAGGATGACGGCAGCGGACAGGATCAGCAGTGTCTGGCGACTGAATACGGGCCTGGCTTTGATCGGATCGGACAGGGCCATTTCCATCTCCTCGGGAGAGGGCGATCGCGTTCCCGACGCCGCCGCTTCATCCCGTTTCTCGAGGGAGCTCAATAGATGGCGGGGACGATTCACCCGAATGACCGGCCTGTACACTCACTGTACGGTATACTTGATTCATTGGACGATCTGATCCTCGACCTTGATTGACGAGACGCCCCTGCTTGCGCCAAGGGATAAGGGGCTAACGATGCGGAAATGGGGTAGGCTGGAGAAGAGCAGGAAGAGTGCCGGACAATTCGAATTCCCGAACGGTGGTCACCGCCCGACGCATCGAAACCAACGTACCGCCGTCACTACGGCGCTTCCTCGCGCTTGCGGATTTCGAACCGGCAGCCCGCCGGCATCTGCCGCGCCAGATCTATGGCTATTATGCCGGTGCCGCCGAGACGAACGCCGCGCATGCCGGCAACAGCCGGGCGCTGGCCGCCCTCGGGCTGGTGCCACGCGTGCTCGTCGATACCAGGGCGCGTTCGACGCGCCATTCCCTGTTCGGCCAGGCCTATGCCCTTCCGGTCGGCATTGCGCCCATGGGGCTGTCGGGCCTGGCGACTTTCGAGGGCGACTTGGCCCTCGCCAAGGCCGCGGCTGCCGAGAACGCCCTGATGGTGGCCAGCGCCACCTCGCTGATCCCGTTGGAGCGGTTGGCCGAGGAGGGTCGGGCGCGCTGGTTCCAGACCTATCTGCCGGGCGAGCCCGAACGCATCAGCCGCATGGTGGCGCGCGTGGCCGCCGCGGGCTTTGAGACGCTCGTGCTCACAGCCGACGTGCCGGTCGCCGCCAATCGCGAGAACAACGCCCGCACGGGCTTCTCGACGCCCCTGAAGCCGAGCCTGAGATTGTTCTGGGATGGCATTACCCATCCGTCCTGGTCGCTGGGAACCTTCGCCCGCACCCTGGCCGACGGCATGCCGCGCTTCGAGAACATGGACGCCTTTCGCGGCCCGACCCTGCTGTCCCGCAACGCCGTGCGCGACATCGGCGCACGCGACGGCCTCGACTGGAGCCATCTCGATCTCATCCGGCAATTGTGGCGTGGCAAGCTGGTGGTGAAGGGCATCCTCGCACCCGAAGACGTTGCCATCGCGCGTGACAAAGGGGTTGATGGCGTCTGGATCTCCAATCATGGCGGGCGCCAGCTCGATACGGCCATCGCCCCCATGACGGTCCTGGCCGAGGCCGTTTCGGCGGCTGGCGAGATGGCCGTGTTGATCGATGGCGGCTTCCGCCGTGGCACGGATGTCCTGAAGGCCTTGGCACTCGGGGCCGACTTCGTCTTCGTCGGGCGTCCTTTCCTGTTCGCCGCCGCCGTGGGGAGCGAGGGCGGCATTCGTCACGCCTTCGGCCTCCTCCAGGCGGAAATTGCGCGCAACATGGCCATGCTGGGCGTGAGCGACCTCGACGAATTGCAGCCTGTGCATGTACGTGCGGTAGGCTGATCGCAGGGGTTTCTTTCCCAAGCCAAATAAATTGCCCGCCTTGCCTCGCAAGAGGCTTGACCTTCCCATGATGTCAAGCCTTACGCCCAGTCTCAGAAAGCTGGGAGACCAGCGGGAATCGACTGAGAAGCATGGGACGGGCTGATGAACGACCATCACCATCATCACGATCACCACCACGCTCATGCCGGCGTGAAGGATCCGGTCTGCGGCATGGAGGTCGATCCGGCAACCGCCAGGCATTCGCTCCAGCATGAGGAGCGTCCCTATTATTTCTGTTCGGCCGGCTGCAAGTCGAAATTCGAGGCGGAGCCGGGACGCTATCTTGGCGAGCGCAAACCCAAGCCGACCGCGCCGGCGGGCACGATCTATACCTGTCCGATGCATCCTGAGATCCGGCAGCAAGGACCTGGATCCTGCCCGATCTGCGGCATGGCGCTCGAGCCTCTCCAAGTCACGGCCGAAGCCGGCCCCAATCCCGAACTCACGGATATGACGCGGCGCTTCTGGGTGAGCCTGGTGCTGGCCTTGCCCGTCTTCGTCCTGGAGATGGGCTCTCATCTCGTCCCCGCGCTGCATCATCTGGTGCCGCCGGCCGGATCGGCCTGGATCCAGCTCGTCTTGGCCAGTATCGTGGTGCTGTGGGGCGGCTGGCCCTTCTTCGTGCGCGGCTGGCAGTCCATCCTGCGCCGCAACCTCAACATGTTCACCCTGATCGCCATGGGCACCGGCATTGCCTGGGTCTACAGCCTGGTGGCGGTGCTGGCGCCCGGCCTGTTCCCCGAAGCCTTCCGTGGCGACGATGGCAGCGTGGCCGTCTATTTCGAGGCGGCCGCGGTGATCACCGTGCTCGTGCTGCTCGGCCAGGTGCTCGAACTCAGGGCCCGCGAACATACCTCGGGGGCGATCCGGGCTTTGCTCAACCTCGCGCCGAAGACGGCGACGCTCATCCGGCCGGATGGCTCGGAAGAGGAGATCACGCTCGACAAGGTGGCGGTCGGCGACAATCTGCGTATCCGTCCCGGCGAGAAGGTGCCGGTGGACGGCAGTGTGCTGGAGGGTCGCTCCTCGCTCGACGAGGCCTTGGTGACCGGCGAATCCATGCCGGTGAGCAAGGCCGTTGGCGACAGCGTCATCGGCGGTACGCTCAACCAGACCGGCGCTTTGGTCATCCGCGCCGACGAGGTCGAGGGCGACACCATGCTGGCCCAGATCGTGCAGATGGTGTCGCAGGCGCAGCGTTCGCGTGCTCCGATCCAGCGCCTGGCCGACCAGGTGGCCGGCTGGTTCGTACCCCTGGTCATCCTGGTCGCGGCGGCGGCCTTTGCCGCCTGGGCCGTGTTCGGCCCCGAGCCTCGCTTCGCCTATGGCTTGGTCGCGGCGGTCACGGTGCTGATCATCGCCTGTCCCTGTGCCCTGGGATTGGCGACGCCGATGTCGATCATGGTCGGCGTCGGCAAGGGAGCCGGTCTCGGTGTGCTGATCCGGAACGCCGAAGCGCTGGAGCGGTTGGAAAAGGTCGACACCCTGGTGGTCGACAAGACGGGTACGCTCACCGAAGGGCACCCAACCCTTACCGCTATCTGGCCCGCCGAAGGCTTTGGCGAGGACGAGCTGCTGCGGCTGGCGGCCAGCGTGGAGCGCGCCTCCGAACATCCCCTCGCCCGGGCCGTGGTCGCGGCGGCGGAGGCGAAGGGCCTCGCCTTGTCCGCGGTTGTGGATTTCGATTCACCCACGGGCAAGGGTGCGAGGGGGACGGTCGAAGGCCGGCTGGTTCTTCTCGGCAATGCGGCCTTCATGGCGCAGGAGGGCGTTGCGGTCGCCCTGGCGGCGGAAGCCGACCGGCTGCGCCACGACGGTGCGACGGTAATCTTCGCCGCTGTCGACGGGCGTCTCGCCGGCCTGCTCGCCATTGCCGATCCGGTCAAGGAAACCACGCCGGCTGCCCTGGCCGCCCTGCGTGAGGAGGGCATCCATGTCGTGATGGTCACCGGGGACAACCGCGTTACCGCCGAAGCCATCGCCCGCCGGCTCGGCATCGATGCCGTCGAGGCCGAGGTCCTGCCCGAACGCAAGAGCGCGCTGGTCGAGGCCTTCAAGCGCGAGGGCAAGGTGGTGGCCATGGCCGGTGACGGCGTCAACGATGCGCCGGCCTTGGCAGCGGCCGATGTCGGCATCGCCATGGGCGCGGGCACGGATGTCGCGATCGAAAGTGCCGGCGTCACCCTGGTCAAGGGCGATCTCATGGGCATCGTGCGGGCAAGGCGGCTGTCGCAGGCCACCATGACCAATATCCGCCAGAATCTCTTCCTCGCCTTCGTCTACAACGCAGCCGGCGTACCGGTTGCCGCCGGGGTGCTCTACCCCTTCTTCGGCATCCTGCTGTCGCCCATCATCGCCGCGGCCGCCATGGCGCTCTCCTCCGTCAGCGTCATCACCAATGCGCTCCGCCTGCGCGCACGCCAGCTCTGAATAAGGATTGGAACTATGGACAGACGTGAATTTCTGCTCTCGGGCGTTGCGGCCCTGGTGATTTCAGGCCCGGCCGCGGCGCAGATGCAGGACCATTCCAAGCATGGCATGGACATGCCGGGCATGTCGCATGGGGACGGAAAGATGGCGGCTCCGGGGCCTTTGCCCACGCTGCCTGAAGGAGCCCCGCTACGCGACCTGCCTCGTCTCGCCAACCAGGCCAGCGAACCGGGCCGTTTCGAGGCTGAACTCACGGCCAAGCCCGCCATCGTCCGTTTTGCCGAGGGGATCGACACACCTATCCTCGCCTATGAAGGCGAGACGCCCGGTCCCCTGATCGAAGTGACCGAGGGCGACAAGGTCGCCATCCGCTTTGCCAATCGCCTGCCCGGCGAGGAGACCACCATCCACTGGCACGGCATGCCGGTGCCAGTGGAGCAGGACGGCAATCCCATGGACCCAGTGGTATCCGGCGCCGATCGGCTCTACGCCTTCGAACTGCCGGAAGGCAGCGCCGGCAGCTATTGGTATCATCCCCACCCCCACGGCCGTACGGCCGAGCAGGTCTATCTCGGTCTCGCAGGGGCCTTTATCATCAAGCCCCGCCAGGATCCGATCCCGGCCGCCTATGGCGACACGCCGCTGTTCTTCACCGATCTGAGGCTGGCGGCGGACGGTTCGATCCCGGCCAACACCATGGCGGACCTGATGAACGGGCGGGTCGGCGACCATGTCCTGGTCAACGGCCAGAAGAAGCCCGTCCTGACGCTGCCGGCCGGCAGCCGGCGCCGTTTCCGCCTGTTCAATGCCACCAATGCGCGCTTCCTGCGCCTCACCTTCGGCACGGCGGCGATAACGCTGATCGGCAGCGATGGCGGCCTGCTGGAAGCGCCGGTGACCGGCCTTCGCGCCATCGACCTGGTTCCCGCCGAGAGGGCGGAGGTCATCGTCGCCTTCGAGCAGCCGGGACGGGTGGTGCTGCGGACCGAGGATGTCGATCGCGGCTGGATGGGCCCCGGACGTCCCGATACCGCTGCTGAGCTGATGACCATCGAAGTCACGCAGGAACGGGCCGAGCCGGCCCCGCCTCTGCCCGCCAGGCTTCGCCGCATTGCCGATCTCGGCCTGCCCGTCGCCACGCGCCGCCTCGAGTTCACCGAAACCATGTCGATGGGGGAGGGGGGCATGAAGATGGGCTTTCTCATCAACGGCGCCGCCTTCGACATGGGCCGTGTCGATGTCGTCACCAAAGCGGGGCAGACCGAATTGTGGGAGATCGCCAATCTCGCCGACATGGATCACCCCTTCCATCTTCACGGCACGCAGTTCCAACTGGTGGAGACCGAGCGGGACGGCCGGGTGAGCAAGGCGCCCTATCGCGCCTGGAAGGATACGATCAATGTCGCGAGGGGCCAAACAGTGCGTCTGCTGGTGCGACAGGACCAGCCGGGCCTGCGCATGTATCACTGCCATATCCTGGAACATGAGCAACTGGGAATGATGGGGGTCGCCGAGGTGCGGGCCTGATCTTATCGTCCTTCCTTGCTGTAGAAGCCTAAGGCTTCTGTATGAGTGCGAGGGGCTTGTAGACGAAAGGGTTTCAGCTAGGATGAATGACTGGCCGCGAGCAAGGAGTTCGAGGATCTTACTTTGCGGCCGGTGCCGGAAGAAGCGTACACATCAAGAATAGAGCGGTACCGCCATCTGCGGACATTCCTTGAAACGGATCGTCCCGACAGGAGGGATACCGTCGGCTTGGCGGTGTCGGGTCCGGTTTTCCCGTGATCCGCCACCCCTCGTTTGGAAAGCTCATCATGCCGATCCATCGCCGTTCCCTCCTGGCTGGCCTGCTGCTTGCCGGGCTGCGGCCGGAGAGAGTCCTGGCTCGGGCGGCCGTGGAGGCTGGCTCGATTCTGGGCGCCAGCGGCGAAAGCACAGCGCAGGCCCGCGGCCAGACACGTCTGCTTGCCGTCGGCGATCCCGTCTATCTCAACGATCTCCTGGCGACCGGCGAGAGCGCGCGACTGTCGGCGCAACTGGGTGAGGCCACCCGCTTGCTGCTCGGCGCCCGCACGAGAGTGCGTATCGACAAGTTCCTGGTCGACCGTGGCGGCAGGCTGGTGCTCGAGCGGGGTGCCATTCTGTTCGACCGCCCGCATGACCGGCCCTCGGGCGAACTCAGCGTTACCACGCCTTTCGGGCTGATCGCCGCTCGCGGCACCCGGTTCTTCGCCGGGCCGAGCTGGGGCAAGTTCGGCGTCTATGTCGAGAATGGTGTCGTCGACGTCGCCACCAAGGGGGGAACGGTGCGGCTTACCCCTGGTTTCGGCACCGAGCTCACCGGTATGCAGGCTGCGCCAGCCAAGCCTGCACCCTGGAGCCGCCTGCGCGTCGGCGAGGCCTGGGGCGCCGTGGTCGGGCCGCGCAATACGTTTGGTGGCGGTGACGTGTCGCCCTCGGGTGGTGGCGACATGCCGTCGCCGGGTGGTGCTGGTAAGCCGTCGGATCACACATCAGGCGGCAGTCACCCCGCGCCGAAATAGCACTCCTGTGTCAATGGCAGCGCGGCGGCAGGGTTTTCGCCTTGTTCAATGCGCTGTCCGCGCCTCGATGGCACGGATCACCGCCGCCATGTCGAGCGAGCCGTGGCCGAGATCCTGTGTTTCGCCATAGAGGGCGTGGCAGACATCGAGGAGGGGCGAGGCGAGCCCGGCGCGGCGGGCGGCCTCCGAGACCAGGCGGTTATTCTTCAAGACATCGGCGATCGAGGCCTGCACCGCAAAATCGCCCTCGACCAGTTTCGCCAGCTTGATACGGGAGACCGGGCTCGCCATCGGGCCGGCATCGAGGATGGCCTGGAATTGCTGCATGTCGAGGCCGTGCCGCTCCGCGAAATGGGCGGCCTCGGCCAGGCCGGTCACCATGGTGATCAGGAACAGGTTGACGGCGAGCTTCATCGTCAATGCGCCGGGAACGGCCCCGCAATCGAAGGCCTGATGGCACATCCTGTCGATCAGGGGGCGGATCTGGGCGAGTGCCTCGGCGTCGCCCGCCAGCATGGCCACGAGCTGCCCGGCTTCGGCAGGCTTGCGGGAGCCGGAAACCGCGGCTTCAACATAGTGGCCGCCGGCGGCGCGGATATCCTGGTCGAGCCGGCGCGAATCCTCCGGTGAGATCGTGCCCATCTGCACGATGATGTGACCGGCGACCCGGTCTTCGAAATCGCTGGTGTCCCGGCCGAGCACCGCATCGATCGCGCCCGTGTTCGCCAGCATCAGGATCACGATGCCGGCCTTGGCGAAGAGCTCACCGGGGTTGCCGGCAACCTCGGCCCCCGCCGCCTGCAGGCTGGCACATTTGTCCGGGGAGCGGTTCCAGACCACCGGCGGTGTTCCCGACCGTGCAAGATTGAGCGCCATGGGCTCCCCCATGACGCCGAGACCGATGAAGCCGACTGGCATGACGACGCGTTTCTCGTTCCGAAATTTCCAATCGTGGAATGGTATCTTCGCGCTGGACGGCGATCTTGAACGATTGTGCGTGGAAGCGGATAACTCTACGGCTCGATGCGGCGCCAGCCATGCAGCAGGCGGCGGCTCGTCACGTCGAGGGCGAAGTAATTGCCTCCGCCCGGCGCCTGGTCGTAACGGCGGTCGATCGGCACGCACAGAAGATGGCAAAGCAGGAGGGCGCCGACCCCGCCATGGGCGACGAGGGCGATGTCCCCGCTGCCGCCATCCTTGTCCAGGATGGCCTCGACGGCTGCGATGATGCGGGCCTGGGCGTCGATGGCCCGCTCCCAGCCGCGAATGCTCTGCTCGGGATTGGCAAAGAAGGCGTCGGCGGTTGCCTCGAATTCGTGAGGCGGCAGGAAGCCGGTGGCCGATCGGTCGTTCTCGTGCAGGGCCGGCTCGATCTGCAGCTCCAGGCCGAGAGGGCTCGCCAGGATCTCGCCGCCATCGCGAGCCTTACGCTCGTCGCTGGCATAGACGGCGCTGATTCCAGCCACGAAGCCGTGCCGGTTGAAGGCCTCGTGCCGGGCTCGTCCCTTCGTTGAGAGACGCCATTGCGGCACGGGAATGGAGGGATCGATCTCGACTTCCGCATGGGTGATGAAATAGGCGGTCCTGACGGTACCCAAGCGGCTGTCTCCGATGAAATGCCGCGCCATCCTGGCCGAAGAGGCAGGCGATGGCCATCCCCTTCGGCCCGATGCTCAACCCTGGGGCGTCGGCAGGCGGGTGGCGCTCTGGCGTTCGATCATCCAGCCGGGATATTCACGCGGCAGGGCACTCACCTTGTCGAGGCGAGCGAGTTCCTCCTCGCTCAGCACCACGTCGGTGGCAGCCAGATTGTCGTCGAGCTGCTCGATGGTCTTGGCGCCGATGATCACCGACATCACGAAGCGCTGATGCAGCACGAAGGCCAGGGCGATGCGGGCGACGGAGACGCCATGCGTCGCGGCGATCTCGCGCATCACGTCGATGGAGGCGAAGGCGCGCTCCTTGTCGACGGGCGGGAAGTCGAAGCTGGCGCGACGCGAGCCTTCGGGACCATTGCCGTCGCGGTCATATTTGCCGGAGAGTAGGCCGCCGGCAAGCGGGCTCCACACCATCAGGCCGAGCTTTTCGGCTTCCAGCAGCGGGACGATCTCGCGTTCGAGGTCGCGGCCGGCAATGGTGTAATAGGCCTGCAAGGTCGAGGGCCTGGTCCAGCCATGCCGGTCCGCGAGGCCGAGGGCCTTCATGATCGTCCAGGCCGACCAGTTGGAGACGCCGACATAGCGTATGTGACCCTGGCGCACGAGATCATCGAGGGCACGCATGGTTTCCTCGATCGGGGTTATGCGGTCGAGGCCGTGGATCTGGTAGAGGTCGATATAGTCGGTGCCGAGCCGCTTCAGGCTCGCCTTGACCGCATCCATGATGTGGCCGCGCGAGGCGCCGCGGTCGTTCGGGCCGGTGCCGACCACGCCGAAGGCCTTGGTCGCCAGCACGACGTCCGAACGCTTGTGGCCGGAATTGACGATGGCCCGTCCGGTGATCTCCTCCGACAGGCCGCCGGAATAGACGTCAGCGGTGTCGATGAAATTGATGCCGGCGTCGAGGGCGCGGGCGACGATGCCGTCGGCGACCGTCTGGTCGAGCTGGCCGATCGCGTTCCAGAATTCATTGCCGCCGCCGAAAGTCATGGTGCCCAGGCAAAGTTCAGAGACGTGCAGGCCAGTGCCGCCAAGTGTCTTGTAGCGCATGAGATGATGTCCGTGAAATGAAGGGATCCTGCCGTCCATGCGGCATGGAAAGGCGCGGGATCTCGTCTCGCGTCCTCAAGGAGGTTAGGCCATGGCGGCCGGTATCAAAAGCCGGCGACTGCTCCACACGCTATATAGCCGTGCTATACAATGATGGAGGGATACGCGGAGCGCTTTGCGAAGCCCGTGCCGTCAATTCTGAGGCGGTTCTTCATTCCGTCTCATCGCAAAAGGCATTAGCATCCGCGAACGCTGTTTCCTCGCCATTCGAATCGCGTCGGAGCCGATTGTGAGAAATCCTTACGAGGTTCTCGGTGTTGCCTCGACGGCGTCTCCCGCCGAGATCCAGAGCGCCTTTCGCCAGCTTGCAAAAAAGCTGCATCCCGATCTCAACCCCGGAGACAAGAGCGCGGAAGACAAATTCAAGGAAGTCACGGGTGCGTACGATCTGCTCAGCGATGCAGACAAGCGCAAGCGTTTCGACAATGGCGAGATCGATGCGAGCGGGGCGGAACGGCCGCCGCAGCATTTCTACCGGGAATACGCAGGATCGGACCAGGATCACCCCTATGCGGACGCCTCCGGTTTTGCCGATTTCATGGACGAAGAGGATGCCTTTGCCGAGCTCCTGAGGCGGGGGCAGCGGGCCCGTGCAAACCGGCGTGGCCACGATATGCATTATCGGATGTCGATCGAGTTCGCCGATTCGGTGACGGGCGCGAACAAGCGCCTGACACTGCCCGAGGGCGGCACACTCGACGTTAAGATTCCAGCGGGCCTGGTGGATGGACAGACCCTTCGCCTGAAGGGCAAGGGCATGCCGGGCGCGGGAGCGGGCAGTTTTGGCGATGCCTTGATCGAAGTGGAAGTCCTGCCGGATCGACGTTTCACGCGCGAGGGCGACGACATCACGCTCGAACTGCCGATCTCGCTGTCGGAAGCTGTGCTGGGAGGACGGGTGCGGGTTCCCACCCCCACGGGGGACGTGACGATGTCGGTGCCGAAAGGCTCGAATACCGGCACGACCCTGCGCCTGAAAGGAAAGGGCGCTCCCCGCCGTGGCGGCGGTCAGGGCGACCAGTTCGTCAAGCTGAAGGTGGTTCTGCCGAAGCCACCGGACCCAGAACTCGAAGCCTTCGTTTCGAACTGGGCCAGGGGGAAGGACTTCGATCCGCGTGAGGATGGAGCATCATGAGCATGAACAAGCACGAATTTCTGACAAGTTCCGGCCTCCAGGTGCAGACGCTGGAATTGTGGCTTGAGCAGCGCTGGCTCATCCCTCGGCAGACCGATGCCGGCGTGCAATTCACCGAGATCGATCTCGCACGCGCCCGCCTGATCCGGGATTTGAAGGACGATATCGGAGCCAATGACGAGGGCATCGACGTCATCTTGCATCTTACGGATCAACTCCATGGGCTGCGCCGTGCCCTGGCGCAATTGCGGGCCGACATGCAGGAGGGCTCCTCGTGAGGCGATTTGCCATGAGGCGGAATTCTCTTCAGCCCTTGTCGAGCCATGCGAACGCCTCGAGGCGAGAGCGCATGATTTGACATGACGGTTTTGATTGTACGGTTCGGATATGGCACGCAGTGACCCGTTCGACGGCCTCTCCGAATTCCTCGCCATCGTGCGCCGGGGCAGCTTTCGGGCCGCGGCGATCGAGTTGGGGGTTACCCCAGGTGCGGTGAGCCAGGCTCTGCAGGCGCTGGAGCGACGGCTCGGCCTGCCGCTTTTGCATCGGACCACGCGCAGCATCGCCCTGACCGAGGATGGCGAGCGGCTGCTTTCCCAACTCGGCCCGGCAGCCGAAACCATCGTCGGGACGCTCGACGAACTCGTGCAGTCGCGGCTGAAACCCTCGGGCACGCTGCGCCTGCTCGTGCATCGCATGGCGCTCGTGCATGTGCTCGAACCCGTCCTGCCGCAGTTCCATCGGCGCTGGCCGGAGATGCGGGTGGATGTGACCGTGGATTCGACCCATGCCGAATTGGTGGAAGGCGGTTTCGACGCCGGCATTCGTGTCGGTGAATTCATCGACAGGGACATGATCGCCGTGCGTGTCACGCCGATCTTCCGCTGGGTGGTGATGGCGGCTCCGGGCTATCTTGCCCAGCAGGGGCGGCCGCAGATGCTGGAGGACATCGCCCGACATGAATGCCTGCGATATCGACGTCCGGATGTCGGCGATATCTATCGCTGGGAATTCGAGCGCGACGGCCAGGCGCTCAGCATCGATCCGCCCGGCACCATCGTCTCCAATGATCCCGGCCTGCTGCGTGCGCTGGCGGTGCAGGGCATGGGGCTGCTCTACGGCTCGACCCTGCAATCGGCCCGGGAGTTGGAACAGGGGCTGCTCGAGCCGGTCCTGGAAGAGTTTTCGCCGGCGGGCGACAGCCTGTTCATCTATTTTCCCAGGACGAGCCGCAGCCAACCCAAGCTGAGGGCCTTCGTGGAGGCGTGTACGGAGCATCTGCGCCAACAGGCGACGTCAGCCTCGATTCATGCATCAGGTTCGGTGCTGTAAGATTTTGTTGTCGCATCGTTTTCAGCCAGAACGCGGGCGCTGGGCCGTGGCACGGTGCTCTCGCATTTCCGGCCTTCCGCGCGATCCGGTTTGATGCCAGAGATAATTATGTCGGACTTTTGAGTCGGAACCCCGGTTCCGCCTCGAGGACGGCCACAGCTTCAAGAACAAGCAGGCTCCGGGGCGGTCCATGCCGCTGTCGTAGCACTGCGCAGGCGCCCTTCCCAGGAAGGCGCCAAGTGAGGAAACCGATCATGGGCGTGCACGAACAACAAGAGCAGCGGGGAACTGGCGCGGTCAGCCTTTCCGGCTTCTTCGGCCTGGAGGGCAAGGTTGCTGCGGTGACCGGTGGCGGCAGCGGCATCGGCCTGGCGGCGGCGCAGGCCCTGGCCGCGGCGGGCGCTGAGGTCGTCATTCTCGATCGGGCGCCAGTGGGAGACGACGTGCTTGCCAGCGTCGAGGGAAGCCGGCCTGCCGAGGCCCTCGTCATGGATGTGACCGACGAAGCCGAGGTGGCGGCGCGTTTCGCCGAGATCGTCGCCCGCCACGGCCGCATCGACATTCTCGTCAACAATGCCGGCCTCGCCATCCGCGATGCCGCGGTGGATCTCAGCCTGGAGGCATGGAACAAGGTGGTGGCCGTCAACATGACGGGCGTCTTCCTGTGCGCGCGCACCGCGGCCCGCCACATGATCGCGGCCGGGCGGGGCGGGGCCGTCATCAACACGGCTTCGATCATGGCCTTGTCGGGGGGCGGCATCTACCCGAACATCTCCTACCAGACCACCAAGGGCGCCATCGTCAATCTCACCCGTGCCCTGGCGGTGGAATGGGCTCCGCACCGCATCCGGGTGAACGCGGTTGCTCCCACCTATGTGCGCACGCCTTTCATCGCCCCCCTGCTGGCCCAGCCAGAACTGATGCAGCGCATCGAAGCGATGACGCCGCTGCGCCGCATCGCCGAACCGCATGAGGTCTCCCCGGCGATCCTCTTCCTCGCCAGTCCCGGTGCCGCCATGGTGACCGGCCACACGCTTCCGGTGGATGGAGGGTTTCTCGCTCAGTAATTCACCAGTCCTGTCATTGCGTGTTCCTCAGTTTCGTGGAAGTTTGCGTGCTGAAGTGGCTCGTCGTCCACGAATTTAAGAATAAAATAATGAGGAAGCACCAATGAACAGCAGTGTTTCCGCCGGGAGCGGCGGTCTGTCTCCTGGGCTTTTGGATCGAGAGCGCATCGTTGCACGGCCGGGGTTCAATCGCTGGCTCGTGCCACCTGCGGCACTGGCCATCCATTTGTGCATCGGCATGGCCTATGGCTTCAGCGTGTTCTGGTTGCCTCTAGGACAGGCGCTTGGCATAACCAAGCCGGTAGCCTGCGCGGTCGATCCGGGCTTCTGGGGCGCTCTCGTCGGTCTTGGGCGGGCCCTGTTCACCACGAGTTGTGACTGGCGCGTCTCCGACCTGACCCTGACCTATACGCTCTTCTTCGTGCTGCTCGGCTCGGCTGCGGCGATCTGGGGCGGCTGGCTGGAGCGGGCCGGGCCGCGCAAGGCCGGCGTCGTGGCGGCGCTGTGCTGGTGCGGCGGGCTGCTTATCTCGGCCATAGGCGTCTACATCCACCAACTCTGGCTGATCTGGCTGGGTTCGGGCGTGATCGGCGGCATCGGCCTGGGGCTGGGCTACATCTCGCCCGTCTCCACGCTGGTCAAATGGTTCCCCGACCGGCGTGGCATGGCGACCGGCATGGCCATCATGGGCTTCGGCGGTGGTGCGATGATCGGCTCGCCCTTGGCCGACATCCTGATGAACCATTTCAAGAGCGCCGATAGTGTCGGCGTCTGGCAGACTTTCGTGACGCTGGCGGTTGTTTATTTCGTCTTCATGATGGCGGGGGCCTTCGGCTATCGCGTGCCGCCGGCGGGTTGGCAACCGGAAGGATGGACGCCGCCCGAAAGCACCAAGGCCATGATCACCTCGGGCCATGTCCATTTGTCCAATGCCCACAAGACCCCGCAATTCTGGCTGATCTGGGCCGCGCTCTGCCTCAACGTCTCGGCCGGCATCGGCGTGCTCGGCATGGCCTCGCCCATGCTGCAGGAGATCTTCGCCGGTTCCCTGATCGACAAGCCGGAGATCGGTTTTGCGACACTCGATGCCGGGCAGGCCAAGTTGGTCGCCACCATCGCCGCGAGCTTCGTCGGCCTGCTGTCGCTGTTCAACATCTTCGGACGCTTCTTCTGGGCCTCGCTTTCCGACAAGCTCGGGCGCAAGCTCACTTATGCCACCTTCTTCGGCCTCGGCATCGTGCTCTATGCCTCGGCGCCCTGGGCCGCCCATGCCGGGCTGCTGGCGGTGTTCGTCGCCTTCTTCTGCGTGATCGTCTCGATGTATGGCGGCGGCTTTGCGACGGTGCCGGCCTATCTCGCCGACATGTTCGGCACCCAGTTCGTCGGTGCCATCCACGGCCGGCTGCTGACGGCCTGGTCGACGGCGGGGATCGTTGGTCCGGTGGTGATCAATTACATTCGCGATGCCCAAATCGCCGCGGGTGTACCGCGCGCGCAGGTCTATGACCGCACCATGTATATCCTTGCCGGCATGCTGGCCGTCGGCTTCGTCGTCAACCTCATGATCAAGCCGGTGGCTTCCCGCTGGTTCATGAGCGATGCCGAGGTTGCGGCCCTGCAAAAGCGCGGCCAGACGCAAGAGGGGAAATCCTCGGGCATCGGGCGGGGCGGATTGAACGGGCCAGCCGTCCTGGCCTGGCTCGCCGTCGGCATTCCCATCCTGTGGGGTGTGTGGATCACCTTCTCCAATGCGCTGAAGCTGTTCCACTAGGGCGAGGCGCACCCCCATCTCGCGAAAGAGCGAGATGGGGAACGGATCATTCCAGGCGGCTCACTTGCTTCCCTCAGGAATGCCCGGCCGCAATGCGATCGAGCGCGGCGACCTCGTCTTCCGGCAGATCGAGCTTTGCCGCGGCGAGGTTGGCTTGCAGATGCGCCACGGAGGAGGTGCCCGGGATCAGCAGAATGTTGGGCGCGCGGCGATAGAGCCAGGCCAGCGCGACCTGCAGCGGTGAAGCTTCGAGGCGCTGGGCAACCTCCGACAGCGTCGAGGATTGCAGCGGCGTGAACCCGCCGAGCGGGAAATAGGGCACATAGGCGGTACCTTCTTGGGCGAGATCGTCAATCAGGATATCATCGGCCCGGTGGGCGAGGTTATAGTGGTTCTGCACGCAGACGATCGGGCAGATGCGGCGTCCTTCCGCGATCTGCGTTGCGGTGACGTTGCTCAGTCCGACATGCCGGATCAGGCCCTGTTGCCGAAGCTCGGCCAGGACGCTGAGCGGTGCCTCGATCGAGCCCTCGGCCGGCCCGTGAACGTCGAACATGACGCGCAGATTGACGACATCGAGGACATCGAGCCCGAGATTGTGAAGATTGTCATGCACAGCCTGGGTGAGGGCCTCCCGCGAGAAGGCAGGAATCCATGAAGCGTCCTCCCCGCGCCGCGCGCCCACCTTGGTGACGATGACGAGATCGTCCGCATAGGGATGCAGGGCCTCGCGGATCAGCCGGTTGGTAATGTGCGGGCCGTAGAAGTCGCTGGTGTCGATATGGTTCACGCCGGATGCGATGGCCTCGCGCAACACGGCCAATGCCGCATCGTGATCCCGGGGCGGGCCGAACACGCCCGGCCCTGCAAGCTGCATGGCGCCATAGCCGAGCCGCCTCACATGACGGTCGCCGAGGGTGAAACTACCGGACTGCTCGATTGTGGTCATAGCCGATCTCCTGTTCGTCCTGCGTAGCTAGGGGCTGTCAACTTGCGCGACAATCAGTCATAATTGGGACAGGTTGTTCGGAGTTACGAACAGTGAAAGTCGACCTCAACGATCTCCATGCTTTCATGACCGTCGCGCGTGCTGGGGGATTCCGCGACGGTGCCCGTGCGAGCGGTGCCAGTCCGTCTGGTTTGAGCGAGGCGGTGAGCCGGCTGGAGACGAGGCTCGGTGTCAGGCTGCTGAACCGCACGACGCGCAGTGTCGCGGCTACCGAGGCCGGCGAGCGCCTGCTCGAACGGCTCGGCCCGGTCATGACCGAGATGGAGGCGGCGCTGGACGTCGTCAACGGTTTTCGCGACAAGCCGGCTGGGACGCTCCGGCTCAATGTGCCCGTCAGCGCGGTTCGGCTGGTGCTGCCGGCGATCGTGCCTGATTTCCTGGCCGCTTTTCCCGATATCCGCCTGGAGGTGATGGCCGAGGACAGCTTCGTCGACGTGCTGGCGGCCGGCTGCGATGCCGGCATCCGCTACGACGAGCGGCTTGAGCAGGACATGATAGCCGTGCCCATCGGGCCGCGTGTGCAGCGCTTTGCCGCCGCGGCTGCGCCTGTTTATCTCGATCGACGGGGGCGGCCAGAGCACCCGCGCGATCTGCTTCATCACGCCTGCCTGCATGGCCGATTTTCATCCGGGGCGATGCCGGCCTGGGAATTCGAGCGCGATGGCGAGGTCGTGACCGTCGATACGACGGGGCCGCTGTTGGTGAGCGTCGGCACGGCGACGGATCTGGCCGTCGATGCCGCAATTGCGGGCACCGGTATCATCTATCTGTTTGAGGATTGGTTGCGCCCCCATTTCCACAGCGGGGCCCTCGAACCCGTCCTCGAACCCTGGTGGGAGCGCTTCTCCGGCCCCTTCCTGTACTATCCCGGGCGCCGTCTGGTTCCTGCGCCGCTGCGGGCGTTCATCGATTTCATCAAGAGCTCCGCACCGCGCCTTTTTCCGGACGAGAGTGAGCAAGGTTCCGAGTAAAAGGACCTGGCCGCGACATCAGGCCTTGGCGGCGAAACTGTCCAGCTTCTCGAACAGGGTGGCCAATTGCTCCGCGCTCGGCTGGAAGGACTTCATGCCCAGGCTGATGAGAATGCCGTAGGACGCGAACAGCACCAGGGTTGAGTCGATGCTCCCGGCCTTGCCGTCCTTGTTTGCCCTCTCGACCAATGTGCTGAACATGGTGGCAAGCACGGAGGCCGCTTCCGGGATTTCGGCGGCGGTCACCAGGAACGCCGGCGACACGCCGCCTTCCTCCAGAGCGATGCGGCGGGCGAACTGAGCCAAGGCCGAGGCGAAATTCACGGTCGAGCCCGCGGTTTCGTCGATTTCCATCATCAGCGTTTCCATGTCCTGGCTGATAGCGGCGACGATCAGGGCCGTCTTGGTCGGGAAGTGGTGCAGCACACCGCCCTTGCTGACTCCGGCTTCCGCCGCCACCAGATCGATGGTGAGGTTGTGAACGCCGACGCGCTCGATCACGCCGACGGTAGCGGTCAGGATCTGCCCGATGGTTTCCATGCTGCGCCGCTGCAACTTGCGCGCGCGAAGAGTTTGGGGCGGGGGAGGAGTCTGGGGCATAATTCCTGGAACGATCTCGATATAATAAAAACCGTCTGGACGGTTTTGTTTTTAATTGATATGGGAACGCCGTGCAAGCGGGGAGTCCCGCTGCTGGCTGAGTGATCTTCCTAAAGCGTTTTGCGATTTGGCGGAATCGCCTTGAATCGCAGAGTCGCGTCGAAACAAGAAGATGGAGCAGGACGGTGTTTTCGTTTGAACACGGTTTGCTCCGGACGCTGCGGAGCGGCAAGGGCGATGCGTGGACTGCAAGGGCTCGGGCCTTCCCGCCGAAACGACCCAATCGAACGACATTCGCATGAAACAGCGAGGGCGACGATGATCTCAAACCTCGGCAATCCCATGCAATTGCGCCGTGCCCTTCTTTTCGGAGGCCTGGTCGCGATGCTCTCGCCTGCCATCGCCTGGGGCGGAGGGCCGCCGGCGCGCGTCGGCATCGTCACGGCCCGGGCCACGGATTACCGGCCGAGCGTCAGCCTGACCGGCGATGTCGAGGCCCAGGTGCAGAGCGATATCTCCTTCCGCGTGAGCGGGCGCATCATCGAGCGGCTGGTGGATGTCGGCGATCATGTCACGCCGGACCAGGTACTGGCTCGCGTCGACGGGCAGGAACAACGCATCGCCCTCGACACCGCCAACGCCGCCCTTGCCTCGGCGCAAGCGCAACTGCAGCAGAGCCAGGCAGCCTATCAGCGTCAGAAGACACTGATCACCAGCAATGCCACCTCGCAAAGTTCCCTCGATGCGGCGCAGGAGAATCTGAGTGTGGCACAGGCGTCGGTTTCGGCCGCGACGGCCCAGGTCGAACAGGCCAAGGAGCAGCTCGGCTACGCCGGTCTTCGCGCGGGTGTCGCCGGCACGGTGACGGCACGCAACGCCGAGACGGGGCAGGTGGTGCAGGCCGGCCAGACCGTGGTCAGCATTGCGCAGGACGGGCCGCGAGACGCGGTTTTCGACGTCTATGAAGCCTTGATCGACAAGCCGCCGGGTTCGCCCGAAGTCGGCATCACGCTGGTGGCGGACCCTCGTGTGAAAACCACCGGCCATGTCCGGGAGGTCTCGCCCATCGTCGATGCCCGCAAGGGCACGATCCGGGTGAAGATCGGCCTCAAGGAGACGCCACCCGGCATGTCGCTGGGCACGGCAGTGCGCGGTGAGGCGAGCCTTGCCCCGCAGCGGCGTTTCGTGCTGCCGGCTTCGGCGCTGTTCGAATGGCAGGGCAAGCCGGCGGTGTGGACCGTGACAGCCGATCAACATCAGGCGCAGCCGCGCGCAGTCACGCTCGACCGCTACACCACCCATGACGTCGTGCTGTCGGGCGGGCTCGAGGATGGCGAGGCCGTCGTCGTGCAGGGCGGCCAGTTGCTGCGCCCCGGCCAGATTGTCGAGACTGTCCAGATCGAGAAAACCGTCCAGAGCGTGGAAACAGTCTTGGAGCAAGGGCAATGAGGCCAACCACACTCGGCGCTGCCATATCCGCGCTGCTCATCGGCGCATTTCCCGTGGCCGTGGCTTTGTCCCAGGAGCCTGCCAGGCCGGTGCTGACATTGACGGCCCGCAGCGTCGATACGGCGAGTTTCGGGCCTTTCGTCGGCAGTGTCGATGCCCGTTTCCAGACCAATCTCGGCTTTCAGGTCGGCGGGCGCATCATCGCGCGCGAAGTGAATGTCGGCGACAGGGTCAAGCAGGGCGCCAGGCTGGCGGCCGTCGACGCCACCTTGCTGCGGCTAGCCGTGCAATCGGCCCAGGCCGACCTTGCCAACGCCAAGGCACAGCTCGCCAATGCCGTGCTGACAGAGAACCGCAGCCGTGCCCTCGTGGTCACCGAAACGGCTTCCCGGGCCCAGGTCGACACGGCGGTGGCAGCCCGCGAGACCGCCGCAGCCAAGGTGTCCCAGGCCGAGGCCTCGCTGCGGCAGTCCCAGAATGTCCTCGGCTATGCCGAACTGGTGGCTCCTTATGAGGGGGTGATCACCGCCGTGAATTCGGATGTCGGCAAGGTGGTGTCGGCCGGCGACATCATCGTCACCCTGGCCCGGCCCGATGTGCGCGAGGCCGTGGTCGATGTACCGGATTATCTGTCGGACGAACTCAAGGCCTATGCCAGCTTCGACGTCGTCCTTGCGGGCGAGCCAAGCATCCGGACGACCGCCACGCTGCGCCAGCTCGCCCCCGCTTCGGACGCGGTGACACGCACCCGCCGGGCTCGCCTGGCGCTGCAGGATCCACCCAATGCCTTCCGCCTCGGCTCCACCATCTCGGTCTCGGCCACGCGAAAGGTCGCTCCCTACATCGCCGTTCCGGTTTCGGCTCTGGCTGGCCCTGCCGACAAGCCATCGGTCTGGATCGTCGATCCGGTCAAGGCCGTGGTCACGGCCCGGCCGGTGAAGCTGGTCTCCCGCAAGGCGGGCTATGCCGTCGTCGATGGCCTGGAGAACGGCGACATTGTGGTGGAGGCCGGCGTCGGCACTCTGCAGGCCGGCCAGGCCATCGATCTCAAGCGTAGCCAGAACCCAGAGGGGCATAAATGAGCGGATTCAACCTGTCCGACTGGGCGCTCAAGCATCGCTCCTTCATCTGGTATCTGATGATCGCCTCGGTGATCGCCGGGGCCCTCTCCTATGTCCGGCTCGGCCGCGAGGAGGATCCTTCCTTCGACATCAAGACCATGGTCGTCCAGGTGAATTGGCCTGGGGCGACGCTGGAGGAGACCCTCAACCAGGTTACCGACCGGGTCGAGAAGGAACTCCAGCAGATCGGCGCGCTCGATTACACCAAGAGCTATACCCGGCCCGGTACGGCCACCATCATGGTCAACCTGAAGGACACCACCAATGGCCGGGCGCTGAGCGATGCCTTCTACCAGATACGCAAGCATGTGAACGATATCTGGTACACCCTGCCGAGCGGTGTGCAGGGACCCTATTTCAACGATGAGTTCGGCGACGTCTACGGCAATGTCTATGCCTTCACCGCCGACGGGATCGATTTCCGGCAACTGCGCGACTATGTGGAGCAGGTCCGCGACCGTGCGCTCGCGGTGCCCAATGCCGGCAAGACCCAGATTCTCGGCGCGCAGGACGAGGTTGTATATCTCGACTTCGACACCGCGCGTCTTGCCAGTCTCGGGCTCGACCGCCAGGCGGTGATCGCCTCCCTGCAGGCGCAGAACTCCGTATCGGCCGCCGGTGTGATCCAGGCCGGCCAGGACCGCGTCAGCGTGCGCGTCGATGGCGGCTTCAAGTCGGAACAGGACCTCAGTGCCATCAATTTGCGCGTCAATGACCGCTTCTTCCGCCTGAGCGACGTCGCCAACATCACACGCGGCTATGTCGATCCGCCGAGCTCGCTGTTTCGCTTCGATGGCAAGCCCGCCATTGGCCTGGCCATCGCCATGGCGCCCAACGGCAACCTCCTCCAGTTCGGCGAGGACCTGAAGGAAGCCATGGCCGAGGTTACCGCGACCCTGCCGGTCGGCGTCGGCGTGCATCTGGTCTCCAACCAGCCGGCGGTGGTCGAGGAGGCGATCTCCGGCTTTACCCGGGCGTTGCTCGAAGCCGTGATCATCGTGATGGCGGTCAGCTTCGTCAGCCTCGGCCTGCGTGCCGGGTTGGTGGTTGCGATTTCAATTCCCCTGGTCCTGGCCATCGTCTTCCTGGTGATGGAATATACGGGCATCTCCCTGCAGCGCATTTCGCTGGGCGCGCTGATCATCGCCCTCGGCCTTCTGGTCGACGATGCCATGATCACGGTCGAGATGATGATCAGCCGGCTGGAGGCGGGTGACAACCTCCTCAAGGCTGCGACCTTCGCCTATACCTCGACCGCCTTTCCGATGCTGACCGGCACGCTGGTGACGGTGGCCGGCTTCATCCCGATCGGGCTCAATTCGAGCTCGGCCGGTCAATATACCTTCACTTTGTTCGTGGTGATCGCGGTTGCGTTGCTGGTGTCCTGGATCGTCGCCGTGCTGTTTGCGCCGCTGGTGGGCGTGACGGTGCTGCCGGCCACCATGAAGAAGCACGACGAGAAGCCGGGCCGCTTCGCCGCCGCTTTCAAGAGCGCGTTGCTCGCGGCCATGCGATGGCGCTGGGTCACCATTGCAATCTGCCTCGGCCTGCTTGGCGCCTCTGTCGTGGCCATGGGCCATGTGCAGCAGCAGTTCTTCCCCTCATCCGACCGGCCTGAACTCCTGGTCGACATGACACTGCCTCAGAACAGTGCCATCGGCGAAACCAAGGCGCAGATGGACCGCTTCGAGAAGGCTCTGGCCGGCGATGGCGACGTGGTGCGCTGGAGTTCCTATATCGGCCAGGGCGCCGTGCGCTTCTATCTGCCGCTCGACCAGCAGCTCTCCAATCCCTTCTTCGGCCAGGCCGTCGTGGTCACCAAGGATATCGAGGCGCGAGATCGGGTGCAGAAGAAGCTGGAGGTGCTGGCGCGCGACAAGTTCGTCGGCATCGACATTCTCGTGCATCCGCTCGAACTCGGCCCGCCGGTCGGGCGCCCGGTGCAATATCGCGTCAGCGGCGCCGATATCCAGAAGGTGCGCGAGCAGGCGATCAAGCTGGCCGGCCTGATCGCGACCGATCCCAATCTCGGCACCATCACCTTCGATTGGAACGAGCCGGCGCGCGTGCTCAAGGTCGAGGTCGACCAGAACAAGGCCCGGCTGCTCGGCGTCACCTCGCAGGACATCGCCTCCATCCTCAACGGCACGCTGGCGGGGGCCGCCTTCACCCAGGTGCGCGACCACATCTATCTGATCAACGTGGTCGGCCGGGCGACGGCGGACCAGCGCAATTCGGTGGAGACGCTGGAGAACCTGCAGATCCCGCTTTCCGGCGGCACGGTGGTGCCACTGCGGGCGGTGGCGAATATCGGCTACGGCATGGAGCAGCCCATCGTCTGGCGGCGCTCGCGCCTGCCCACCATCACGGTACGGGCAGCGCTGGAAGGCAATGTCCAGCCAGCGACCGTGGTCGAGCGGCTGGCGCCGAAGCTGGCGCAGTTCAAGGCCCAGCTTCCCGACCACTACAAGCTCGAGGTCGGCGGCGCGGTGGAGGAATCCGCCAAGGGCCAGGGACCGATCATCGCCATCGTGCCGATCATGCTTCTGACCATGATGACCATCCTGATGATCCAGCTCCAGAGCTTCCAGAAACTGTTCCTGGTGGTCAGCGTGGCGCCGCTCGGCCTGATCGGCGTGGTGCTCGGCCTGCTGCCCTTCAACCAGCCGATGGGCTTCGTTGCCATCCTCGGCATTCTCTCGCTGATCGGCATCATCATCCGCAATTCGGTGATCCTGGTGAAACAGATCGAGGATCACGAGGAAGAGGGCATGGATCGCTGGACGGCGGTGGTGGACGCAACCGTCCACCGCATGCGCCCGATCATGCTGACGGCCGCGGCTGCGAGTCTGGGCATGATCCCGATCGCCCGCGAAGTGTTCTGGGGACCGATGGCCTATGCCATGATCGGCGGCATCCTGGTGGCAACCGTGCTGACGCTCCTGTTCCTGCCGGCCCTCTACGTGGCCTGGTACCGGATCAAGGAGCCGAAGACACAGGTTGCCGCCTGACGAGCGCCTCTAGATCGTCCCAGGCATAGACGAGGTTATGCGAGCGCCAGAGCGGGCCGGGGTCGGTATAGGATCCAGCTTGCCTGCCGCCCTGCGCCTCGTAGAAGGCGATCGCCGGCTGATTGCCGGCGACGACGCCGATGGCGGCGCTTCGGCGTCCCTGTTCGACCAGCCGTGCCGCGATGGCTTCGAGCAGGGTTCGCCCGATGCCCTGGCGCTTGTGCAGCGGATCGACATAGAGGTGCTTGATCTCGCTGCGTCCGTCGAAGATCGCCTGCGAGGGGGGGCCCGCCGCGGCAAAGCCGACCAGTCCGGCTCCGCTCTCGGCCAGCAGCACGATCTGGTCTGTAGCGGCCGAGGTCAGCCGCTTGTGCCAACTGGCGAAGCGATGCTCTTCGTCGAGCACGACGAAGGCCTTGGAGGGCGCGAGGGCATGATAGGTGTGGCGCCAGACCGCGACATGCAGGTCGGCCATGGCTCTGGCATCGTCGAGATGGGCAGGTCGGATGCTGACTGCGCTCATTCCATCACTCCGAAAGCTTGTGCTGGGTCTCCATGGGACTGCGATCCGCGGTAGATATCGCCGGGATATCCACCGGCAAGGCCTGTGGCACCCCAGTCAAGCACAGCAGCGGGCCGGATGAAAGTATCGTTGGCGTGAGCGTGTGCGGAGGCGGCAGTCCTGCCGAAGACGTCTCTACAGCCGTGCCTGCGTGCTGCGCGGCGTGGCGAGCAGCAGGTGGGTCTCGGAGGCGGTGACGCCCTGGATCAGGCGCACGCGACGCAGCACGGCGTCAAGGTCGCTGAGATTGAGGGTGGCGAACTCCACCACGATGTCCCAGCGGCCATTGGTGGTATGCACGGCACTGATTTCCGGAAAGCCGCCGAGGATGTCGATGACCCGGTCGGCTGCCCGCCCTTCGACTTCGATCATCACGATGCCGCGCACCGGCATGGCGATCGCGTCGGCCTTGAGGATCACCGTATAGCCGATGATGTCGCCCTGGGCTTCCATGCGCTCGATCCGCGCCCGCACCGTGGCGCGCGACAGGCCAAGTTCGCCGGCGAGGTCGGAAATGCTGCGCCGGCCGTTATGGCGCAGCAAGGTGAGGAGCTGGCGGTCGATGTCGTCCATGAGCCTGCCGAAATGATCAGGAGTTTATGCCAATTCGATAAGGTATATTGAGCCTTTTGCCAATTTGCATCGTTCATACCGCCAAGCCTGGGCGATAGACTGCCGCCGATTTTCAAGAGGCTCTCATGACTTCGAAACATTGTATCTTGCTGGGTGCGCCACTGCAGGAAGGCACGGGGCGGCTCGGCTGCGACATGGGCCCGAGCGCCTTTCGGGCCGCCGGCCTGGCCGGTGCCCTGCAGGAACTCGGCCACAGCGTCGAGGATCGCGGCAATCTCACTCCCACTCCCCAGCGTGCGATCCGCCACGCCAATCCCGCCATCAAGCACCTGCCCGAAGTGGTGGCGTGGACCGAGGCTCTCACCGAAGCGGCCTATCGCCTCGGGGCCGAAGGCCTGCCGATCGTCATCGGTGGCGATCACGGCATGGCCGCCGGCACGCTGGCGGGCTTCAGCCGCCGGGCAGCCGAGACGGGACGGCCCTTCTTCGTGCTGTGGCTCGACGCCCATCCCGATTTTCACACGCTGGACTCGACGGTGAGCGGCAATCTCCACGGCTGCCCGGTTGCCTATGCCACCGGCCAGCCTGGCTTCGAAGGCTATTTTCCCCCGCTTGCTGCACCGGTGAAGCCCGACCACATCTGCATGATGGGCATCCGCAGCGTCGATCCGGCCGAACGGACGGCGCTCGCCGCTGCCGGCGTCACCGTGCATGACATGCGAGCCATCGACGAGCATGGCGTCGGCCCGCTGCTGCAGGCCTTCCTGCGCCGCGTGGCCGAGGCGAACGGGGTGCTGCATGTCAGCCTCGACGTCGATTTCCTCGATCCCGGCATCGCGCCGGGCGTGGGCACCACGGTGCCGGGTGGTGCGACTTTCCGTGAGGCACATCTGATCATGGAGATGCTGCATGACAGCGGCTTGGTCGCCAGCCTCGATCTCGTCGAGCTCAATCCTTTCCTCGACGATCGTGGCCGCACGGCTCTGCTGATGGTCGATCTCGTCGCCAGCCTGATGGGGCGCCGCGTGATGGATCGGCCGACCCGCGCCGGCACGGCCTAGCCTTCAGCTCTCTTGCTGATTTCGGCGCTTTCCCAACCGTTCCTGCGAGCCTGGCCATTCATTCGATCGGCAAGGCTCGCAAAAAACCCGGCAATCAAATCTTTGGCTGTAGTATCGGGGACGGGAGACCCGCGTCGCGATTTCGCCGAGGCGGACCGGCAATTCAGGGAGGCCGCATGCCACACAGTGTTCGTGATACCGGGGCCATGATTGCCGGCATGACCCCACGCCTCAAGGAAGGGGACTTTGTCTTCTGCACCACGACATCGCCGGCCGTGATCGAGGCGGCTGCCAGGCAGGCTCTGTCATTCTTCCGGGAAGAGGAAGGCGTCACTTTGATCTTGCTGGTGGAAGAAGCCGCCACCCTCGGCTTCGACACCGCCATGGCGATGAAACGCATCGAGCTGGAGGTTTTCTCGGCGCTCGATGGTGTCGGATTGACGGCCGCGGTCGCCTCCGCCCTGGCTGACGCCGGGATCCCCTGCAATATGGTGGCCGCCTATCATCACGATCACGTCTTCGTTCCTGCCGGGATGGCCGAGCGGGCCGTCGCCATCCTGGAGGCCGCACAGAGGCAGGCTGGGGGCTGACGTCGCCCCATCACCCGCCGCGCAAAAGCCGCTCAGTCATGAACGCGCTTTGCTCCAGCGACATAGGGCAGCACGAACATATAGAGGCCGCTGAACAGCAGCAGGAAGAGCGGCAGCAGGGGCGCATAGACCACGAAGGCAGGCGGTTCGCCTAACGCCATGGCAACGAAATTGGCGATCACGGTCAATGTGAAGACAATGGACAGCCAGCGATGGGTCCGTCGAATCCAGGCATTGATGTTCAAGGAAGCCTCCCTTTGTCGATATCGAGCGGGTAACCCGCGATGGTATAGGGGCCAAGGCTTATTCCGACCGCGCCAGGACCCGCTCCAGATTGGCGAGGAACTGCTGCCAACCGGTCTTGGCGCCGCCATAGGCCTGGCGCTGGGAGGGCCGGAAGCCCGCCTGCTCCATGCGCAGATGCGTGCCCGCGCCGGTGGGCGTGAGCGTGAAGGTCACCACGCTTTTCAGATCGTAGGCGGCATCGTCATGGCTGAAATTCCAGCTATAGGACAGGCTCCGATGCGGCTCGACGGTGAGGACTTCGCAGTCGAGTACGCCGCCCCATTCGCCGCGCAGATTGAAGCGATGACCGACAACCGCGTCGAAGTCGTTCTTCATCAACCACTCCTCGATCAGGTGGGGTTGGGTGAGGGCGCGCCAAAGCTTTTCGGGCGGATGCGGAATCTCGCGCTCGACGACGACGGTACGGGTTTCGCTCGCGCTGTTGGTCATTGGTCCATCCTGTTCAGCAAATCTTCGAGATCGTCGAACCGGGCTTCCCAGAATTGCGTCATCTGGCTTGCCCAGTCGATGAGGGGGCTGAGGGCACCGAGTTGCGCGCAATAATGGGTCTGCCGGCCTTCGTGGCGGTCGCGGACCAGCCCGGCTTGCTTCAGCATCGCAAGATGCTTCGAGACGGCCGGCTGCGAGACCCGGGCATGGGCCGTGAGGGCTCCGACCGTCTGCTCTCCCTTGCGGCACAAGCGTTCGAAGATCGCCCGCCGGGTCGGATCGGCGAGCGTTCTGAACAGGAGGTCGGGGGAGAGCGGCGTCAAAATCAATAACTCCTCAGCTATGGATTAAATCCATAGCTGAGGAGTTATGAATTCGTCAAGTCTGCAGCAAAGAGCGAGATCGCCGTCGATCCATGATATGGCTCGAAACTGGCCGCCCAGGGCACCCTCCGGAAAGGCAGTTCTGCCTTTCGCAAAGGAGACGCCTCAAAACGAGGCGCTGGATCGGGTGGAGCAGAATGCCACCGATGCCATTGCAGATGTCATCCAGCAGCGCGCCATCCCGACGCCGCAAGCGTCAGGAGCAGGGCCACTTCTCCTGCAGGGCCGTGGTGGCAAGGACCACGAAGGGTTCCTTGAGCCGGTCTGGATGGGCATCGAGGAAGGCGGAGACGACGGCTGCCGTCTGTGCAACAGAGACGTCGACCGGCTTGCAGATGCGCTTATCCGAGGTCAGCAGGCGCCCCATCGAGGCAAGATCCTCGATCTCGATGGCGCAGTCCAAGGAGGGAAGTACGAGTTCATTTGGCGTCGGCGCGGTATTGGCCGCCAGACTGCGGCAGGCGGCGCGATAATAGTCGCCGCTGTTCGGCAGGGTCTGGGCCGCCGCGGGCACGCATAATCCGGTCAAGCAAAGGGCTGAAAGCAGGAATTTTCTCACCATGGGAAATCCTCCATGTGCCAGCTGGCTCCCGGCAAGCTGACATTTCCGGGGCTACATGGTCAATCAAGGCCTGCACCCAGGTGCGCTTTAGCCCGGGATGCACCAAGCTCGGGGGGCATCGTGCTGATCTTTCTCAGGCGGAGTGACGATACCGGATTTCAGCCCTAGGCCTCCAGGCGTCATCCAGGAGAAGTTGTAGCCACTGAGGGAAACTTCTCGTTCGAAGGCTTCTTTCTGTTTATAATATTTAAATTCTGCACATATTTTCTTTGATCTTAAGTATATATTTTATTGGAATTGAGCATTCTAGATAATTATTTCTATATAGTACTGGATTTTAGCAATTTTCAGGCCTATCAGCGGCTCGTTAATTGGAATCTTGTCTTTCATCATGAAATCTTCGAGCTTGTTCGCCGCGGTTCTCCTCGCCAGCACCGCTCTCTCCAGCCATGCCTTCGCGCAGATGCAGCAACCCCTGGTCGAGATCGAGGGCGGCCTCATCCAGAACAAGGGCTATGGAGGCATCGGCGTCTTCCTGCCGTTTCTCATCGATGATCGGAATGGCATCTTTTTCGATGCCAGCGGCAGGCTCGCCAAGGGCTCGGCCCGGCAGGCCTCCCTCGGCCTGGGCTACCGCCGTCGCTTCGGGCAGGACTGGGTGATCGGCACCTATGGCTATTTCGATCTCTTCAAGAGCGACTATGGCAATCGCTTCAATCAGTGGTCCTTCGGCGTCGAGGCGATCGGCCCCGCCTATGAGGGGCGCGCCAATGTCTACCTGCCCGGGAGCCGGGAGACCTATCTGCCCGGCCTGAGCCGCGCCTTCGTCTCCGGGGACGAGCTGCGTTTCCAGGCCGGCCGCGAGTTTGCCCGGGCAGGCGGCGATGCGGAAGTCGGTTTCCGTGTGCCCGATTTCCTGGAGGAGATGGCAGCGCAGGTGAAGGTGTTCGGCGGCGCCTATTGGTATGACGGCCGCAATCGCGTCGACGATACCCCCGGGGTTAAGGCCCGGACGGAAATCACCTTCGCCAAGGTGCCGGGCCTTCCCGGGGCGACCTTCGCGCTCGGCGCCTCCGTCTCCTACGACAGGGGGGACCGCACCAAGTTCGGCCTGACGGCCCGGCTGCGCGTGCCGCTGGGCGGCAGCGCGCGTGGCGGAGACGGCGCCTTCGACGCCATGTTCCAGCGCGTCGAGCGCGCCAGCCTGGTGCGCACCTATGCCGGCGCTTCCGGCCCGATCGAGCGGGCCGAATATGTCGCCAGCGGCCAGGCCGTCGGCAAGGTCGTCAAGATTACCTCCGGGAGCGGTCGTGCCGCGGTGATCAACGACAGGCTTGCCGCGGGCGGCGACAACGCACTGGTGCTCGCCAATGGCGAGATTGCCCTCGACCAGTCGCTGCAACTGGGTCAGGGACAGCATCTGCTCGGCGGGGGCGGTGGGATCGCCGTGCGCGGCGCCTCCAGCCGACAAGAAACCGTGTTCCGCAACCAGGGGCCTACGGCCCGGCTGACGGGTAGCAGCCCACTGGCCAATGTCGTCACCATGGCCAGCGGCAGCGAAGTCGCCAGCTTGGCGATCTCGGGCGGGCTGGCCGGCATTGCCGGCAATGGCGCCAGCAATCTGACGATCCGTGACGTCGATATCAACCGCACGGCGGCCGACGGCATTCGGCTCGACAACGTCACCGGCGCCCTTATCGATGGGGCCAGGATTCATGACCTCTATATCTGCGACAACAACAGCGAATGCGAATTCGCTGTCGGTAACCCCAACCGCGCGCCCCATGCGGCCATCAGTGCTCTCGGCAGCCGGGATCTCACCATCCGCAACACGGCGATCGACAGCGTGACCTACGGCATCTTCGTCGGCAGCCGTATCGACGACAGCGACTGGCCTGTGGTCATCACCCATGCGGCAGAGAACATCAGCATCGACAATGTCGCCATCAGCCGCTCGCGGCGCGAAGGCGTGCTGCTGGTCGCCGCCAAGGGGGTGACGATGAACAAGGTCGGTGTCGACAATTCCCAGCAGGGCCTGGACATGGATCTGGTGGTGCTGCAGGGCACTTCGGATGTCACCATCAGGGACATGAACCTGAAGGGCGGCATCAATGGACTGATGCTGGTTACGGCCTCGACCCTGCCAGAGGCGGCCAGGACCACCAATGTGCGCGTGGATGGCCTGACGGTCGACGGCACCCGCAATGCCGGCATCTTCCTCAACCCGGTCTCCGACATCCATTTCAAGAACGTCTCGATCTCGAATGCCGGCACCTACGGTGCCTTCATCTATGGCAGCGACTGGGATTTCCTGGGCGGTCCGGTAAAGAATGTCAGCTTCGAGAATATGCGCGTCGACAAGGCCGGCACGGCGGGGCTCTATTTCATGGGCCCGGCGATCGACATCCGTGGTGACGTGGCGGTTTCCGGCACGCCCCGCAATTGCCTGGTCTCGAGTTTCGGTTCCTATGTCAATGGCTCGCTCACCCAGCCCGCGGGTTCCAGGCTCACGCTCAATGGCAGCGAACTCAACGCCGGCAATTTCGAAGAGAATTGCCTATAATCGCCAGTGATGAGGGTGGCCACGTCGGAGCGGAGCCAGGAGTGGTAACAAGGCAGGTGCGGTTGTCGTAGGATGGGGGAGGGGTCTGACGACCATCCTGCGAGGAGACTTGCCCATGCCGACACGCCGTGATTTTCTGCGCTTGGCGCTGCTGGGAAGCGCAAGCTCCGCCTTCGCGCAGTCGGCTGCGGCGGGGCCTGCTCGCCTCACGCTCAGCGAGGCGGAATGGCGCCGGCGGTTGACGCCATCCCGTTTCGCCATTCTGCGAGAGGCCGGTACCGAACCGGCCTTCACCAGTTCGTTGCTGCATGAGCAGCGGGCAGGGCGCTTCGCCTGCGCGGGCTGCGGCGCGGCCCTGTTCTCGTCCCGGACCAAATATGACAGCGGTACCGGCTGGCCGAGCTTCTGGGCTCCGATCGGCCGGTCGGTACGCACCAGCCGGGACACCAGTCTCGGCATGGTCAGGGCCGCGGTCGCCTGCACCCGTTGCGAGGGGCATCTCGGCCATGTCTTCGACGATGGTCCGAAGCCGACAGGGCTGCGCTATTGCATCAATGGGCTGGCTTTGGCTTTCGTGCCCGGCAGGGCCTGATAAGTCGTTTCTGAAAAGAAACGGCCCTCGAAGCATAGCCGCAGTTTGTTCGTGAATTGTTCTTGTTTCTGGCACGCGCCAAGGTATGATTGCGCATTCCTTCCCTTCGGAGAGATTGCGCAATGCCCACCTTCAGCCGCGCCGGCCTGGCCCTCATGGCGCTGATTGCCCTGCAAACCGGGCCTGTCCTGGCCGAGACGGCGGCCTGCAAGCCGTTCAAATGGTCGCTTACGCGGGAACAGGGCTGGTTCCAGGCCTCACCGCCAACCTTGGCTTCGGGCGCAACGCTGGCCAAGGTCGACGGTGCCGCCGACCTCCAGCTCAGCCCGGTGTCGGATCTGAAATTTCCCGTGACGTCCGGCCGCAAGCCGGCAACCGATACCTATGGGGCCTTGCTGACCCTGCCGCCGATCGAAAAGGCCGGCCTCTATCAGGTCACGCTCTCGGAAGAGGGCTGGATCGACGTCGTGCAGGCCGGGGCAACGGTGAAATATTCGGCCGCGACGGGCCAGAAGGCCTGCACAGGCCTGCGCAAGAGCGTGCGCTTCAACCTGCAGCCGGGGCCGGTCTCCCTGCAGATCAGCGGCGTGAAGGCGCAGACCGTCAAGCTCGCTGTGGCGCCGGCCGAATAGCCGCCGGCGCGCGCTGCTCATCCAGTGTGGTTGCCCGCTGGACTGGACAGGTCCGGTCGAACATCGCACGCGCCTCCAAAATGGCGGCGCGGTTGGCGAAGGCCCATTGGCCGAGTGCATTCACCGGCATGCGCAGGGAATGGCCGAGTTCGGTGAGCTCATAGTCGACGCGCGGCGGAATGCTGGGCGTCACTCTGCGGCTGATGAGGCCGTCGCGCTCCAGGCCCCGCAGTGTGAGCGTCAGCATGCGCTGGGAGATGCCGTCGATCCGACGCTTGATCTCGCTGAAACGCAAAGGCCCCTGGCTCAGCGCCATCACGATCAGGATGCTCCATTTGTCACCGATGCGCGACAGGATCTCGGTGACCGGCCGGCAGCTCTCGGTGAGGCTGCCCTTGTCCTCGTTCATGCCGGTTACACCCATGTCACCTACGGCCATGAATGTGCCTCCTTGTGCCTTACATGCCTGTACCATATTTAGCCTCAGTTACGTTTTGTAACCAGAAAATTTCAACCTGGAAAACCCGGGACGCTTCGTTCCTGGTGAGGCGCGATACATATGGAACTCGGCCTGTACACCTTCGCGGAAACCACCGCGGATCCCGCCACCGGCACCGTCATCGGCGCCGGGGAGCGCATCGCCAATCTGATGGAGGAGGTCGAGCTTGCCGACGAGCTCGGTCTCGATGTTTTCGGCATTGGTGAGCATCACCGTCCGGATTTTGCCGCTTCCACCCCCGCGGTGCTACTGGCGGCGGCGGCTATGCGCACCAAGCGCATCCGCCTCACCAGCGCCGTTACCGTGCTGAGTTCGGACGATCCGGTGCGGGTGTTCCAGGAATTCTCGACCGTGGACCTTCTGTCGGGCGGGCGGGCCGAAATCCTGGCGGGGCGGGGCTCCTTCATCGAGTCCTTCCCGCTCTTTGGCTACGACCTCAAGGACTATGACAGCCTGTTCACGGAAAAGCTGGAACTGCTGCTGAAATTGCGCGAACAGACCACGGTGAGCTGGCAGGGCGAGCATCGCGCGCCGCTCGACCGCCAGAGCGTCTATCCGCGGCCGGTCCAGCAGCCTCTGCCGATCTGGGTCGGTGTCGGCGGCAATCCCCAATCGGTGATCCGCGCCGGCACGCTCGGCCTGCCGATGGCACTCGCCATCATCGGCGGGGAGCCGGCACGCTTCAAGCCGCTGGTCGATCTCTATCGCGAGGCGGCGCACCGGGCCGGGCACGATCCGGCCAAGCTTCCGGTCAGCATCAATTCGCATGGCTATATCGGCGAGGACGGCGACAAGGCAGCGGACGAGATCTTTCCCTACTATGCCGACGTCATGGGCCGCATTGGCCGTGAACGCGGCTGGCCGCCGCTGAGCCGGGCGCAATTCGAGGCCTCGCGCGCGCCTCGCGGTTCGGATTTCGTCGGCGATCCCCAGCAGGTCATCGACAAGATCTTGGCCGAACACGAATTGTTCCGGCACCAGCGCTTCCTGATCAAGTTCTCGATGGGCAGCATTCCCCATGCCAAGATGATGAAATCGATCGAGCTGTTCGGTACCGTGGTCGCCCCCGCCGTCCGCAAGGCGCTGGCTCCCGTCCCGGCATAGGGATCTCAAAGCAACGCTTTTGCTTGAAAGTATACAAAAGTGTTGCTTTGCTGGGGCCGACGCCTAAGCTGGGCCTGTACCAGAGCAAAACGCGTTCAAGTGTGAACGCTTGCTTGCTCTGGACTCTTCGGTTCGACGCGTCTTTACGATTCTTGGCGGTCCCGCCAGATCGCAAACCGCTCTTGCAGGAAAGGCCCAGCCATGACACGTCGCTATCTGATCGGCCTCGACTATGGCACGGAATCGGCGCGTGGCGTGCTTGTCGATGCCGATAGCGGCGAGCAGGTCGCCAGCCATGCGCTGCCCTATCGGCATGGCGTGATGACCCGCCTGCCGGATGGTCCGGCCCTGCCGTCGCTCTGGGCGCTCCAGAACGCGGACGACTATGTCGAGACGGCCCAGGCGATCCTCTCGGCTCTCGGCCGAGACAGGCAGATCGAAGGCATCGGCCTCGGCTTCACCGCCAGTTCGCCGTTGCCCGTTACGGCCGAGGGCGTGCCGCTCTCCCGCATCCATCCGCGAGAGCCGCATGCCTATGTGAAGCTGTGGAAGCATGGGGCAGCCCAGGCGCAGGCCGAGGCCATCAATGCTCGGGGAGGGGCCTTCCTCGACAATTTCGGCGGGAAACTCTCGGCCGAATGGCTGCTGGCAAAAGCGGCGCAATTGGCGCAGGAGGCGCCGCGGCTATGGCACGAGACGGAACGCTTCATCGAGGCGGGTGACTGGCTCGTCTGGCAATTGACGGGCGCGGAAACACGCAGCCTCGGCTTTGCCGCCTACAAGGCGCAATATGCCGAAGGGACGGGCTATCCCGACGGCATCGTTCCCGATCTCGCCGATCGCCTGACGCAGCCCCGGCGGGTCGGTACCTCGGCGGGGGGCTTGTCGCCGGCCTGGCGCGAACGCACCGGCATTCGCCGGCAGGCGGCGATCGCCGTGGCGGTGATCGATTCCCACGTCGTCCTGCCGGCCGTCGGCGGCGTCAGCGATGGCTGCCTCGTCGGGGCGCTTGGTACCTCCGCCGTCTATCTAATGCTGGGGCGGCAGTTCCGGCCCTTGCCACAGGGGATCGAGGGCGTGGCCTTCGACGGATCGGTGCGGGACCTGTGGTGCTACGAATCGGGGCAGGCTGGTTTCGGCGATACGCTCGCCTGGTTCGTTAAAACTTTTCCGCGCGCTGCTGAGACGGCGGAGAATTTCCGGCTCTACAATGCCGAGGCAGCCGGCCTGGTGCCGAGCTCCAATCACCTCCTGGCGCTCGACTGGTGGAGCGGCAACCGCGTGCCCCTAGCCGATTCAGGCTTGAGCGGTTTGCTCGTCGGTCTGACCACGGGCACGACGGCTGCCGGCATCTATCGGGCCCTGCTGGAATCCCTGGCCTATGGCGCGCGCAGCATCCGGGACCTCTTCGTTGCCGGAGGCTTTCACATCGACCGTCTCATCCTGTCGAGTGGCCTGGCCCGCAACAACCCCCTGCTGGTGCAGATCATGGCCGATGTCCTCGCGCAGGAGGTCGAGGTGCCGGAGATCGACAATCCCACAGCGGTGGGCGCTGCCATCCATGGCGCGGTCGCGGCCGGCGTGGTCGCCGACTATCCGGAAGGCGCGGCGCGGTTCGGCGCGCGCGAATTCAAGATCTATCGGCCGGGGAGCGAGGCGGCATCCGTCTATGCCGATCTCTATCGCAACTATGCCGCGCTGGCAGGCGATACATCCTTGCGTAGCGTGATGCATGCGCTCAACCGGATCGGCAATCCGCGATAGCCCGGAAGACGCACGGAATGTTATGCCTGAAAACAGGCAAAATATATTTGCATTCATTCAGCGATGATGCATTAATCCGCAGCCTACGATGGAAAGGCCATCGTCGAGAAGAGAGCGCTAAGCTCCATTCATAAATCTGGGAGGATTTCATGTCAGCGCTCCGCTTGAGCCGCATCTTCGCATCCACTGCTCTCGCCACCACGGCCGCCCTCGGCTTTGCCGTGTTTTCGTCCCTCGCCGTGGCCGACAAGGCCCAGGCGGCAGGGGAGGTGATCGTCGGCCTGGTCACCAAGACCGAGGTCAACCCCTATTTCGTCAAACTGCGCCAGGCCGCCGAGGCCGAAGCCAAGAAGAAGGGCATCAAGCTGATCGCCCGCTTCGGCAAGTTCGACGGCGACAACGAAGGCCAGGTCGCAGCGATCGAGGATCTCATCTCGGCGGGCGCCAAGGGCATCCTGGTGACGCCCAACAACTCGACCGGCATGCTCGGCATCATCAAGAAGGCCCGCGACTCCGGCGTCCTGGTGATCGCGCTCGACACGGCGACCGATCCTGCCGATGCGGTCGACGCCACCTACGCCACCGACAATTTCGAGGCCGGCGTGAAGCAGGGAACCTATGCCAAGAAGGCCCTGGGCGACAAGAAGCCGGTGCTCGCCATGCTCGACGGCACGCCGGGCGGCACAGTCGATACCTTCCGCCACAACGGCTATCTGCAGGGCTTCGGCATCAAGGAGGGCGACCCGGTCATCGCCGGCTCCGCTATCACCAATGGCGCGCAGGACAAGGGCCAGACCGGTATGGAGAACCTCCTGTCCAAGAATGGCGACATCAACGTCGTTTACACCATCAATGAGCCGGCGGCGGCCGGCGGCTATGCGGCGCTGAAATCCTTCGGCAAGGCCAAGGGCGTGATGCTGACCTCGATCGACGGCAGCTGCCAGGGCGTGAAGGACGTCAAGTCCGGCAAGGTCGCCGCGACCGTGATGCAGTTCCCCTACAAGATGGCGGTCGCCGGCGTCGATGCCGTCGCCGAATACGCCAAGACCGGCAAGAAGCCGAGCGGCTTCATCAACACCGGTTCGGAACTGATCACCGACAAGCCGATGTCGGGCCTCGATTCCAAGGACACCGCCTGGGGCCTCAAGAACTGCTGGGGCGGCGAATAAGCCGCACTGGTATCTCACTTTGTTGGAACCGGTATACCCGCATACCCTGCGTACTCGGAATAGAGCGCAGGCTTTCCTTCCCCGGCTTTTCGGGGAAGGTGGCATTTCGAAGAAATGACGGAAGGGGGAGGGTGGCGTGACAGGGCAATAATCTGTCAGGTTGCGCTACTCTCCCCTATCCGGCCCGGCTCTGCCGGTCTACCTTCCCCGAAACCGGGGAAGGATACTCGCGCATTATTCGGCTTGGCCAGGGGATGCGTACCGCCATCCGTATCGTCGAGGATTGTATGAGCACGACCACGGTTCCCGCGCCCGAAGAGAAGCGCAGCCTCCTGGCGCGTATCTTCGCGGTGCCTTCGGCTGGACCCTTCCTGGTACTGGCGCTGTTCTGCGTCATCTTCGCCAGCATCAACGAGCGCTTTCTGGCCCTGCAGAACATATCGCTGATCCTGCAGCAGACCGTGGTGGTCGGCACGCTGGCGATCGGCCAGACCCTGATCATCCTGACGGCGGGCATCGACCTCGCCGTGGGCGCGATCTGCGTGCTCGGCACCATCATCGCAGGCAAGATGGCGGCGCTCGGCTATGATCCCGTCCTGTCCATGGGCGTGGCAATCCTGCTCTGCACCCTGTCGGGCACCGTCGCTGGCGGCCTGATCAGCGGCCTGAAGCTGCCTCCCTTCATCGTCACGCTCGGCACGCTCGGCATCATCACGGCTGCGCTTCGCCTGATCTCGGCCGGCGGTGCCTTTCCGGTCGACGATGAATTCCTGAGCTGGACGGGCAATGGCGAGGTGATCGGCGGCTTCGTGGTCACCTATGGCGTCATCGCCATGCTGCTGCTTTATGCCCTGGTCTGGTATCTCCTGAACCAGACCAAATGGGGCCGCCACGTCTATGCCATCGGCAACAATGCCGAAGCGGCACGGCTGGTCGGCATCCCGGTCCGCCGGCACCTGCTTTCGGTCTATGTGCTCGCCGGCCTGCTCTATGGCATCGCCGCCTGGCTGGCGCTCGGCCGCATTCCCAATGCCGATCCGAATTCGCTGCAGACGGCCAATCTCGATTCGATCACCGCCGTGGTGATCGGCGGTACTTCGCTGTTCGGTGGCCGCGGCGGCATCATCGGCACGCTGATCGGCGCGCTGATCGTCGGCGTGCTGCGCAACGGCCTGACGCTCGCCGGCATCGATCCGCTCTGGCAGGACCTGATCACGGGTGTGCTGGTGATCGTGGCGGTGGCCTTCGACCAGCTCTCGCGCGGGAGGCGCTGATATGACGGCACCTTCTTCTTCAGAGGTCATTCTCGAGGCCCGCAACATCATCAAGCGCTATGGCCATGTCACGGCGCTTGACGGGGTGGATTTCGAGCTGCGCAGGGGCGAGATCCTTGCCGTTGTCGGCGACAACGGCGCCGGCAAGAGTTCCTTGATCAAGGCGCTGACCGGAGCGCTGCGGCCCGACAGCGGCGAGATCCTGCTCGACGGCCAGACAGTGCATTTCAAGGGGCCGCTCGATGCCCGCCATCGTGGCATCGAGACCGTCTACCAGGACCTGGCTGTGGCCCCGGCCCTCGATATCTCCTCAAATCTCTTCCTCGGGCGCGAGCTGCGCATGCCCGGCGTGCTCGGCTCCGTGTTCCGTCGCCTCGACAAGACACGCATGCGCGAGGAAGCGCGCAAGGCCATGGCGGAACTGAAGTTCCGGTTGCCTTCGATCCATAATGCCGTGGAGGCCCTGTCGGGGGGGCAGCGCCAGGGTGTGGCGGTGGCCCGCGCCGCTTTGTTCGCCAAGAAGCTGGCGATCATGGACGAGCCGACGGCGGCGCTCGGCGTGCGCGAGACCGGCCAGGTGCTGGAACTGATCCGCACTATCCGTGATCGCGGCCTGCCCGTCGTGCTGATCAGCCACAACATGCCCAACGTCTTCGAGTTGGCCGACCGCATCCACATCATGCGCCTGGGCCGCCGGGCCGCCGTGGTAAGCCCCAAGACCCACTCGATGGCCGACGTGGTGGCCATCATGACCGGCGCAATCAAGGTCGAGGATTTCGAAAAGCGCGGGCAGGGGTGATGCCGCCGAAGCGATGCTTCCGGATCGTACGTCGTGGCCGGGATTTGTAGCTCGCAACGGTCTGAGATAGGGCAGAACAAGGCGCGACCCGCCTTCTCCACGCAGTGGGGAAGTCCGCCACATCTTCGAAACGAAGATGTGGCTGTTCATTTCGCAGAAATGACGAATGGGGTGTAGCGGGCAGCGCACGGAACTCAAAAGATTGGCACGACTGTCGTGCCAATCTTGGAAGAATACTGCGCGGCACGCCACACCCCATCCGACCCGGCTTCGCCGGGCCGCCTTCCCCACTGCGTGGAGAAGGCGGGTCGCGCCTTATTTACCGTGGATGCGGCTATTATACACGCTGTACGTCGAACGATGCCGCCCGGCGTTCGTACGCGTCCATAAGCCCATACCAAGGTATGGTTCTCACACACCAAGGCACGGTTGACCCTGCTTTGGGGCAATGACAGAAGGGCTCTGTATTCGCGGTGCCCGACACCTTGAATATCCATCGAAAAATCAGCTGTGGAAGCACATGGACAACGATCGCAGTAGCCGTCCGGCTTCGGTCCTAGGCCGTCGCCGGAGGGGTGCGCCATCGATCTGGAACGCCGGCGGTCTCGCGCGCCGGGCGATGACCGGCCGGCTCTAAAGCGTTTTGCTCTAGTCCGCGCCGGCTTGCCTCGCGGGTCTGGCCAAAGGCGGCCCGACGAGGTGAAACATGAACAACGTCATTCCGTTCCGCGGCCGTATCTCGGCCGCCACGCCGCATGTTCGCGGCGCCGTCATCCTTGCCTTCCAGGCCAAGGCCCGTGCGGTTGCACCTGGCGCATCATTCAAGGAATTGGATGCGTCTTTCCGATCCGGTCGGATGGAAAAGCGCCCTGGCGCGATCCGTAGCGGTCTCCTGGCATCCTGGCATCTGAATCCGGATACGGGGCGGCTCGAATGCCGCTGGAGCCCGTCCGGTGCCGATGAAGAGACGGATGCCTCCCAATCCCTTTGTTCGAAATGCGCCGGGATGGCCGGCACGCACTGAGCTTGTCTCGGGAGGACCCCCTGCGTTCAGCGCCCGCCTGCCTGCCGACATCCCGCCTTTTCCGACCTTGCCCTCCAACGAGGTTCGCCATGGTTTTCCTACCCCATGACCGTTCCGGTCAGCGCTCAGTCGCGGCATTCGCCCGTGGGCGCCTCCTGCCCAATCTCTACGATCTGATCGCCTGCGGGCTGGTGATCGCGCTCATCGCTCTGGTGCTGCATGGCGCTGCCGCGATGCGGACGCCGCTCGATGCCCTCTCGGGGGCCCCGGTCTCGCTCGATCCGGCCCGCCTGCCGGAATACGCGCTGCGCACCACCTTGCGCATGTTCGCCGCCATCATCGCCTCGCTGGTCTTCACCTTCGTGGTGGCTACGCTGGCGGCCAAGAGCCGGCGGGCCGAGCTGATCATCATCCCGGCCCTCGACATCCTGCAGTCGGTTCCGGTGCTGGGTTTCCTGACCTTCACCGTCACCTTCTTCATGGGCCTGTTTCCCGGCAGCCAGCTCGGGGCGGAGTGTGCCTCGATCTTCGCGATCTTCACCAGCCAGGCCTGGAACATGGCCTTTTCCTTCTACCAGTCCCTGCGCACGGTGCCTGGAGACCTGGACGAGGTGAGCCGTGGCTTCAGGCTGTCCGGCTGGCAGCGTTTCTGGCGCCTGGAGGCGCCGTTCGCGGCGCCGGGGCTGATCTGGAACACCATGATGTCGATGTCCGGCGGCTGGTTCTTCGTGGTCGCCTCCGAGGCGATCACAGTGGGCAATACGACCGTGCAGCTTCCCGGCATCGGCTCTTTCCTGGCGCTCGCCATCGACCAGAAGAACTTCGTCGCAGTCGGCTGGGCCGTGGCGACCATGGGCATCCTGATCATGCTCTACGATCAATTGCTGTCCCGGCCGGTGGTCGCCTGGGCCGACAAGTTCCGGGTCGAGCAGACGGCCAGCCAGCAAAGGCCGCGGTCCTGGGTCTACGACCTCATCCGCCATACCAGGCTGGTGAAGCGCCAGATCGCGCCGCTGGCCTGGATCTGGCAGCGCCTGATGCTGGTGCGCATCGGACGATCGGACAAGGCATCCTTTCGGTCCGGACGGGCGACCTCGCCTTTGATCGATCGCCTCTGGCTTGGCCTGGTGCTGGCCGTCACGGCTTGGGGGATCTGGGTGGCGATCGCCTATATGCGCCAGAGCCTGTCCTGGAGCGATGTGCTCGAAGCGCTGGGCGGCGGCCTCGCGACGCTGTTGCGCGTCATCGTCCTCATCGCGGTGGCAAGCCTGATCTGGGTGCCGATCGGCGTGCTGATCGGCCTGCGCCCGGCTCTGGCCGAGCGGGTTCAGCCTTTGGCCCAGTTTCTGGCCGCCTTCCCGGCGAACGTGCTGTTTCCCTTCGCCGTCATCGCCATCGTCGCGACCGGGGCAAGTCCCGACATCTGGCTGTCGCCCCTGATGGTGCTGGGAACCCAGTGGTACATCCTGTTCAACATCATCGCCGGCGCAAGCGCCTTTCCGACCGACCTCAGGGAGGCGGCTTCGGTCTACCAGATCCGGTCCTGGACCTGGTGGCGCCGGGTGATCCTGCCCGGGATCTTTCCCTATTACGTGACCGGCGCCCTCACGGCTTCGGGTGGCTCCTGGAACGCCAGCATCGTCGCCGAACTCGTGAGCTGGGGAAATACCAAGCTCGAGGCCTATGGCCTCGGCTCCTACATCGCCAGGGCGACCGAGGCGGGAGACTTTCCGCGTGTCGTGCTCGGCATCGCCGTGATGTCGCTCTTCGTCACCTTGTTCAACCGCCTGCTGTGGCGTCCGCTCTACGTCTTCGCGGAACGCCGCCTGCGCCTCGACTGATCTTCCGGAGATATCGCCATGAATGCTCCCGTCACAATGAATGCTCCCGTCACCATCAAGGATACCCCGCTGGTCTCCGTCCTCGGCGTGCGTCAGACCTATGACAAGGGCGGGTCGAGCCCGCTGGTCGTGCTCGACAGGGTCGACCTCATGCTGCAGGCCGGCGAAATCGTCGGCCTGCTTGGCCGTTCCGGCTCCGGCAAGTCGACGCTGCTGCGCGCCATCGCCGGGTTGCTCCGGCCCAGCGAGGGGCAAGTCTCTTTCCAGGGCGAGCCCGTCAGCGGCACACGCAGCGGCATTGCGCTGGTTTTCCAGAGCTTTGCCTTGTTTCCCTGGCTCACCGTGCAGCAGAATGTCGAGTTGGGGCTCGAGGCACAGGGCGTCCTGCCGGCCGAGCGCCGCAAGCGAGCCCTGGCCGCGATCGACCTGATCGGGCTCGATGGTTATGAGAATGCCTATCCCAAGGAGCTTTCGGGTGGCATGCGCCAGCGTGTCGGCCTTGCCCGTGCCCTCGTGGTGCACCCCAAGCTGCTCTTGATGGACGAGCCCTTCTCGGCACTCGACGTGCTCACCGCCGAGACCCTGCGCACGGATCTGCTCGATCTGTGGTGCGAAGGCCGCATGCCGATCGAAGCCATCCTGATGGTCACCCACAACATCGAGGAGGCGGTGCTGATGTGCGATCGCATCCTGATCTTCGGCTCCAATCCGGGCCGGGTGATCGGCGAGGTCCGGGTCGATCTGCCCCAGCCGCGTAACCGGCTCGACCCGGCCTTTCGCGCCTTGGTGGAGGATATCTATGCGCGCATGACGGCTCGCCCGGGTTCGGCTCCGACGCGGGATGGCCTCTTCCCCGGCACCGGCATCGCCATGGTGCTTCCCAAGGTCTCCTCCAACGAACTCGCCGGCCTGATCGAGGCGGTGGCGGCGGCCCCCTATCACGGCAAGGCGGACCTGCCGCCTTTGGCCGCGGGCTTGCATCTGGAGATCGACGAACTCTTCCCGGTCGCTGAAACCCTGCAGCTGCTGCGTTTCGCCGAGCTGGAGGGCGGCGACATCCGCCTCACCGCGGCCGGCAAGCGCTTCGCCGAAAGCGAGGTGGACGAGCGCAAACGGCAGTTTGCACAGCAATTGGCGACCTATGTGCCGCTGGCGGCCCATATTCGCCGCATCCTCGACGAAAGGCCGAGCCATCAGGCGCCGGCCCGCCGCTTCCGCGACGAGTTGGAGGATCACATGTCCGAGGACTATGCGGCCGGCACCGTGCAGGCCGTGATCAGCCTTGCCCGTTATGCCGAATATTTCGCCTATGACGAGGCGGCTGATCTCTTCACGCTGGAGAATCCCAGTTGAACGCCTCGACGGCTTGATCATCGTCGATATCGTGGTCGTGCTCCCGCCACCGGCGCCGGCGGGAGCCTTGCCATCCTTCATGGTGAAGGCAGGTGAAACATGCTCCGGGACAATGAAGAACTCGCGCGGGCCCTCATCGCGCTGCAGGAGGCAGGCGGTCGGGTCGAAAACAGGGCATCTTTGCTGGCCATCGGCCTGCTCCTGTCGGGAGCGGACGGACTCTCCCGGCTCACGCGCCGGCTTTTCCTCCGCCGCAAGCTGTTGCCATCGGAGACACGAGGCTTGCTTCGGATTGCCGGAGGCTTCAACAAGATGGGTATCGTGCTGTTGCGCCGACATCTGAGGCGGCATTCCCGCCATCGCGCCTGATCATCCTGGTCATGCGCTTCGTGCGGATGGCGGCGGCAATATCTGGCAGGAAAGTGCGATTTCTCCGAGGAGCGCTGCTGGTGAGACGCGAACGCCTGGAATCGATGGTCGACACGCCCCTGCTATGGCTCGCCATGGCAGGGTTGGCCCTGTTCATTTTCGTCGCCGATACCGTCACCGATCTGGAGATCGCCGTTGCCGTGCTGCATGTCGCCGTGGTGCTGATCTCGGTATGGACAGGGCGGCCACGGACAGTGCTGATCGTCGGGCTGGTCTGCAGCATCCTCACCGTGCTCAGCTTCTTCATGACGGTGAGGGGCGATACCGAGGCCGGCATCGCCAATAGCGGTCTCAGCCTGCTGGCCATCGGCGCAACCACCTATCTCGCCATCCGGATCGAACTCGCCGATCTGGCGGTGCGCCGGGCGGAAGCCGATCTTGCCCGTATCTCGCGCATCACCATGCTGGGTGAACTCACGGCTTCCATTGCCCATGAGGTGAGCCAGCCCCTGGCGGCAATCGGTGCCAGCAGTAATGCTGCGCTGCGCTGGCTCTCGGCATCGCCGCCCAACCAGGCCGAGGCCCAGCATGCCCTCAAGCGGATCGTGGAAGCCGCCGAACGGGCAGGCGAGGTGGTGGAACGGGTCCGTCGCCTGGTGCGCCGGGCCCCTCCCTCGCGCGAGCCTGTCGACATGGTCGACGTGATCGACGAGACCTTGGCGCTGATGCGGGGCAAGCTGCGCGCGAATGCCATCCCGCTGCGGACCGAGCTGCTGCAGGGTCCGTTGCCCGTCATGGGCGATCGGGTCCAGTTGCAGCAAGTCCTGCTCAATTTCATCACCAATGCCATCGAGGCGACGGTGGAAACGAGGCAGGGAGATCGGGAGATAACGATCAACACCTCCTCGGACGACAGGGAGGTCACCATTGGTGTCACCGATACCGGGTCTGGCCTGTCGCCGCAGGCGATGGAGCACGTCTTCGACCCCTTTTTTACCACCAAGGAAGACGGTATGGGGATAGGACTGGCCATCAGTCGTTCCATCATCGAGGCACATGGCGGCAGTATCGAAGCCAAGGCTGCCGCACCGCGCGGAAGCGTCTTTCGCTTCACTTTGCCGTTGGCACGTGGACGCAAGGATTAGACCCATGTCGGAAGAAATCGCGACCGTCTATGTGGTGGATGACGATCCCATGGTCCGGGATGGGCTGGACAGCCTGCTGAGATCGGTCGGCTATCGTGTCCGCTGCTTTGCCTCACCCCGCGAGTTCATGCAGCAACCGCGCTCGAAGGGGCCTGCCTGCCTGGTGCTCGATGTGCGCATGCCCGGACAAAGTGGGCTTGACTTTCAAACCGAACTGGCCGGGGCAGGGGATGCGATCCCGATCGTCTTCCTGACCGGCCATGGCGACGTGCCGATGTCGGTCCGCGCCATCAAGGCCGGTGCCATGGAATTCCTGCTCAAGCCTTTCCGCGAGCAGGATCTTCTCGACGCTGTGACAGCATGCCTGGAGAAAAGCCGTGCGGAGAGTTTCGAAACGGGTTTGGTGGCAGACCTGCGCAAGCGTTATGCTACCCTGTCGCAGCGCCAGCAGGAGGTGATGGCGCTGGTGGTGCAGGGGCTTCTCAACAAACAGACGGCCGCGGAACTGGAATTGAGCGAGATTACCGTGAAGATCCATCGCGGCCAGGTGATGCGCAAGATGCAGGCCGATACGCTGGCCGATCTCATCCGCATGGCGGACCGCCTCGGGCTGCCGGGCAAACCGGCAGGTCGGGGATAGCGGCAGCTATGTCGCCAAAGCGCTTGACGGGCCTTGCGACGCGGCCCCATATCCGGGCCGAGATGATAGCTGAAAAACCCGCCCTCACCATTCTGCTCTGCTCTCCCCGCGGTTTCTGCGCCGGGGTGGTGCGGGCGATCGACGCCGTCGAGCAAGCCTTGAAGATCTATGGCCCGCCGGTCTATGTGCGACATGAGATCGTGCATAACAAATATGTGGTCGAGAATCTCAAGTCGAAAGGCGCCATCTTCGTTGAGGAACTCGACGAGGTGCCCGAGACGCGCGCGCCGGTGATCTTCTCGGCCCATGGCGTCGCCAAGTCGGTGCCAGCCGCCGCCGCTGATCGCAATCTGTTTGCCATCGACGCGACCTGCCCGCTGGTGACCAAGGTGCATCGCGAGGCCGAGATCCATCACAAGCGCGGCCGCGAGATCGTGCTGGTCGGGCATCGCGGCCATCCCGAAGTCATCGGCACGATGGGGCAACTGCCGGAGGGGGCCGTCAGCCTGGTCGAGACGGTCGCCGATGTCGCCGCCTTCACGCCGGCCAATCCGGACGCCCTCGCCTATGTGACGCAGACCACCCTGTCGGTCGACGACACCCGCGACATCGTCGCGGCGTTGAAGACCCGTTTCCCCTCGATCGTCGGCCCGCACAAGGAAGACATCTGCTACGCCACCACCAACCGCCAGGAGGCGGTCAAGGCGGTGGCGCCGCGGGTGGAAGGCTTCATCGTGGTGGGCGCGCCGAACTCCTCCAATTCGCAGCGCCTGCGCGAAGTGGCGGAGCGCTCCGGCTGCCTCATCTCGGAGCTGGTGCAGCGCGCCTCGGATATCGACTGGAGCCGGTTCGGTACCCTTAAATCCCTCGGCGTCGCGGCCGGCGCCTCTGCGCCGGAAATCCTGGTCGAGGAGATCCTCGATGCCTTTGCGGAGCGCTACGCCATCACCGTCGAGACCGTCTCGACCGCCGATGAGAGCGTGTTCTTCCCGCTGCCTAGGGATTTGAGGGAGAACGACGTGCGTAAAATTGCAGAAGATGTTGCTCGCTGATGGCCGTTTACACTGAAGTCAATGACGAGGATCTCGCCTGCTTCGTCGCCGAGTACGACATTGGCGGCGTGCTGGCCTGCAAGGGCATCGCCGAGGGCGTCGAGAACACCAACTACATCCTGCGGACCGAGAAGGGCGTCTATATTCTCACCCTCTATGAAAAGCGGGTGAAGCGGGACGACCTGCCCTTCTTCATGGCCTTGATGGAGCACCTTTCCGAAAGTGGCGTGACCTGCCCGACGCCGATCCGGCGACGGAACGGCAAGGTGCTGGGCGAGCTGGCCGGGCGGCCCGCCGCCCTGATCAGCTTCCTGGAAGGCGTCTGGATCAAGAAGCCGAATGTAGAGCATTGCGGCGCCGTCGGCCGTGCGCTCGCCGCCATGCACAACGCCACGCTCGGCTTCCCGATGGAGCGCCCCAACGCTTTGTCTCTTGCCGGCTGGGAGGCCCTCTACCAGCAGGCGGACGGTCGGGCCGACAGCGTGCAGCCGGGGCTCGATGCAGCCATTGCCGAGGAACTCGCCTTTCATAGGGCCCATTGGCCGCAGGGTTTGCCGACGGGCGTCATCCATGCCGACCTCTTCCCCGACAATGTCTTCTTCCTGAACGGGCGGCTTTCGGGCCTGATCGACTTCTATTTCGCCTGCACCGATAGTCTAGCCTATGACGTTGCGATCTGCCTGAATGCCTGGTGCTTCGAGCCGGATCATGCCTACAACGCCACCAAGGGCAGGGCGCTCCTGGCCGGCTATCGTGCCATCAGGCCGCTTTCCGATGCCGAGGTGGCAGCCATGCCCGTGCTGGCCCGCGGCTCGGCTCTGCGCTTCATGCTGACGCGCCTTGTCGATTGGCTCAACGTGCCGCCCGGTGCCCTGGTGAAGCCGAAGGATCCGCTGGAATATTGGAAGAAGCTGCGTTTCCACCAGCGCATCGCCAGCCCGGCCGAATACGGGTTCGAGCCATGACGACCAAGAAGGTGACGCTCTATACCGATGGCGCCTGCTCGGGCAATCCAGGCCCTGGCGGCTGGGGTGCCATCCTGATGTTCGGTGAGCACCGCAAGACCTTGTGCGGCGGTGCCCTGGAGACCACCAACAACCGCATGGAGCTGCAGGCGGCGATCGAGGGCCTGGAAGCCTTGACACGCGGCTGCGCGGTCGACCTCCATACGGACAGCCAATATGTCAAGAACGGCATTACCGGCTGGATCCATGGCTGGAAGCGAAATGGCTGGCGCACTGCCGACAAGAAGCCGGTGAAGAACGAGGATCTCTGGCGCCGCCTCGATGCGGCACTGGAGCGCCACGAGGTCGAATTCCATTGGGTGAAGGGCCATGCCGGCCACCCCCTCAACGAAGAGGCCGACCAGCTCGCGCGTGAGGGCATGGCGCCCTATCAGCAGGAAAAGCGGGATAGGGCGGCGGCTTTGTCGTGAGGGGCGGTGGGCCGGCCTTCTCAGCTCCATCGAGAGATGGAGGGGGGCCGGCCTCTTTCCGAAGGCATGGTGTTTCTATGCCGGTCCGAAGGCACACCGAGCGATCAGATCGCCCCGAGCAGCGTGTCGGCGCCGGAAATGTCGAGCTTGCCGCCATCATCGAGGTTGAGCACCTTCACCACGCCGTCATCGACCAGCATGGCATAGCGCTGCGAGCGCACGCCCAAGCCTGCCGCGACCCGGTCGAGTTCCATGCCGGTCGCCTTGGCGAAGTCGCCGCTGCCGTCGGCGAGGAATTCGATCTTGCCGAGGCCACCCGTGGCCTTGGCCCAGGCCTGCATGACGAAGGCGTCGTTGACCGCGGTCACCGCCACCGTATCGATGCCCTTGGCCTTGAAGGCATCGTAATGCTCCAGATAGCCCGGCAGATGATTGCGGTGGCAGGTGGGGGTGAAGGCGCCGGGAACGGCGAACAGCACCACCTTCTTGCCGCCGAAGATGTCGGCGGTGCTCTTGGGCTCTGGCATGTCCTGCGTCACCGCACGGAAGGTCACATCGGGGAGTTTGTCGCCGGGCTTGATCGTCACTGATATCTCCATTGCGATGACGAGAGTCTACGGCAACCGATATAGGCTTTCGATGCCTGCCTCGCCAGTCGAGAGCGTGAAGCGCAGTTCGTTTCCGGCGATGGTCGCGCCTTTCGGCAGGCCCTCGAGCGGCAGCACGAAGCGCTGGGGATTGGCCTTGTCGGCATCATCAGCCGGCTCCGGCATGGGCAGGTACCACTTCATCGGCCCTTCCACGAACAAAGCGGAGGAGGAGGGAGCCGTTACGTCGATGGTCAGGCGCGCCGGGTTGGTCGAGGTGTCGAGGCGGATCTGTTTCACGGCGAGGGGAGCGGCCGCGCCGATCTCCTGTGATACCGGTACTTTCTTCAAGGCTTGCGCGATCTCGGCGCTGCCTCCCCCTTCCGCAGGCGTGCCGGGCGAAAGGGTGATGTCGGCATTGCCCTTGGCGGGGACGCAGATCGTCTTGCAGGCGGCATAGTCGAGGCCGAGTGCCAGCTTGACGGGCTTGGTCGGATCGATCGCGCTGACCTTGAGAGGCAGCACGACCTCATCGTGATAGACGGCCGACGATGCGCCCTCCTGGTCGTAGCGGCTCGGCGCCGGCCAGAGCACCGTCACCTCGCGGAGATTTTCCGATCTGGACCAGTCGAAAGTCGGGGGAATTCCGGCATCGCCCGGATTGCGCCAATAGGTCTTCCAACCGGGCGCGAGCTGGATTTCAAGGCCCGCCAGGCCCTCCGGATGGGCTTGTCCCGGCAGCAGCCGGATCACGGCTTCCGGATCGGACTGGTTCGGATCCGATTGGCCGGCAAGGGCTGGCTGGCCGAGCCCGGCGAGAAGCCAGGCGAGAGCAGGAAGGGCAAGACGGCTGAACATTCGGATAGCTTGCGGCTCCAAGGAGAGATTATCGGCAGACGGATAACTACGAATGGTCAATAGCGCCATGCACGAAGGCGTGACACTCTTGTGAGGCTCGCCTTTGGCGCTTCGCCCAGGTTGGCCAAATTTATGCCTTAACAAAGCCGATACGATACGGCACGATCATGTCCATGACAGGCTACATTCCATTCGGCAGCGATTCATCCGGCGGTTTCCTCGACGGTAAAATGCTCGTGGCCACGCCGTCCATGCAGGATGAGCGCTTCGCCCGCACGGTGATCTACATCTGTGCGCATTCGTCCGATGGTGCCATGGGCATCGTGGTCAACCAGCCGGCCAAGAACATTCGCTTTCCGGACCTGCTCAAGCAACTCGGCGTCATCGACGGCGTCTCGGACATGCGGGCGCCGAGGGGCGCGCCGATCCGTATCGTCAATGGCGGGCCGGTCGAGTCCGGGCGGGGATTCGTGCTCCACACCAACGACGTCTTCATCGACAATTCGACCATGCCGATCGAGGACAATATCTGCCTGACCGCGACGCTCGACATCCTGCGCAGCATCGCCATCGGCGAGGGGCCGGAACAGGCCTTGCTGGCGCTGGGCTATGCCGGCTGGGGCGCCGGGCAGCTCGAGCGCGAAATCCAGGCCAATGGCTGGCTGCATTGCGATGCCGATCCCGGGCTGCTGTTCGACGATCAGGTCGCGACCAAATATACGCGGGCGCTGCGCAAGCTCGGCATCGAGCCCGGCCTGTTTTCGCGGGATGCCGGCCACGCGTAGATGCGGTCCGGCCACGCCTGATCTTGGAGCGCGGACATCGCCCCATGACTTCATGGGGCGATGTCCGCGCTTGATCCTCAACCGGTGCAAGATGCCTCCAGGGAAGCTCCCTGGCGGAGAAGAAACATCCGTTGCGGCCCGAAGTAGAGTGGCATTCCCGAGGGTATCTCCCGCATTGGGAGGCTGGTGAGCACCCGCAAAGCATTAGCTTCCGCCTTGCGGATTCCCTGCCTGCCGAACTGCTGAATCGCTGGGCGCAGGATCTGAAAGCATCCGAGTGCGGACCTGATTCAATCGAGCAGCGCCGGCGCTACGAGGAGGCGCTGGATAAGGGGCATGGGGAGGCTTTGCTGACCCGTCCGGATATTGGCTCTATCGTGCCGCACGCGCTATCCGCCATCGTTCATTCCTGGAAATCCTTCACGGCACTTCGGATCAATCGCACGCTGGGACGACACGGCATGCTCTGGTTTCCCGAATATTTTGATCGTCGGATCAGGGACGAGAGCCATTTTGAACGTGCGCTTCACTACATTGAGACCAACGCAGTCACAGCCGGATTGTGTGCCCAGGCCGAGGATTGGCCTCATTCGAGTGCGGCCCGCTCAACATAAAGCAAGAGGGGCGAGTTCTGAGACACGCCAAGGAGGCCACCGATTGCGGATTTGGCGGAACCGGCGAGATTCCAGAGCGGACATCGCCCCATGAAGTCACGGGGCTGCGACGTCCGCGCTCCGGATTACGCTCTCAGTCGTATCGGGCCGGCGATCAGCCTGCGGGCTTCTTCCGCCGTGACGGGATCGCCGAAGGCTTCGCCCTGGGCGAACTGGCAGCCGAGCTCGCCGAGCTCCTCCGCGTCGTTGTCGGCCTCGGCACCATCGGCGATGATCTCCATGCCGAGGTCGCCCGCCATGGCGATGATCGAGCGCAGGATCACCGGGCGACCGCGCTCGCCTTCCTTCACGAAGCTCGGATCGATCTTGAGCATGTCGAAGGGAAAGCGTTGCAGATAGGACAGGCTGGAATAGCCGGTGCCGAAGCCATCCATGGCGAGGCCGACGCCAAGATCGCTGAGCTGGGCCAGGATCTGTGCACCATATTCGGGATTTTCCATCACCAGGCTCTCGGAGACCTCGAGCTTGAGCGAGCCGCGCTCGATGCCTGCCCGCGCCATCACCGCCTTGATGTCCTGGACGAGGTCCTGGCGCAGCAATTGCCGGCTGGAGATGTTGACCATGCCGAACAGCGGCGGCTCGACCTCGACGAGGCGCTGCCAGATCGACAGCTGGCGAGCGGTGCGGTCGAGCACGAACAGGCCGACATCGACGATCAGCCCCGTCTCTTCGGCCATGGCGTTGAATTCCCCCGGCGGCAGGCGGCCGAGCTTGGGATGCTCCCAGCGCACGATCGCCTCGAAGCCGGCAATGGTGCGATCCTGCAGGCGCACTACCGGCTGGAACAGCACTTTCAGCTCGTCGCGTTCGATCGCCCGCCGGAGATCGGCTTCGAGGGAAGAGCGATCCGGCCGTTCGACCCGCATGGCTGCCCGGAAGATCTCGATGCGATCGCCGCCGATCTTCTTGGCGTTGTACATGGCGATCTCGGCATCCTTGATCAGCTCGTCCGCCTTCACCGGGGCCTGGGGATCAAACATCGCTACGCCGATCGAGGCGGTGAGGAAGATTTCGCGGTCGGCCACGGCGATGGGCGCGCGCAGCGAACGGCGGATCGACTCGGCGAAGGCCGAGATGCGTTCCGGGTCGGGTTCCGACATGAGAAGCACGCCGAACTGATCGCCGAAGATGCGGCAGACGCTGTCGCGGGGCTTCATCAGGCGTGAAAGCCGACGCGACACCGTCAGCAGGATCGAATCGCCGACCGAATGGCCGACGGCGTCATTGACCTGCTTGTAGCGGTCGAGGTCGAGGATCAGCACGGTCGGCTTGGTGGTACCGTCCTGCCTGGCCTGGACCAATGCTGCTTCCAGCCGGTCGGTGAAGAGCTCGCGGTTGGGCAGGCCGGTCAGGTTGTCGCGCACGGCGTCGTGCAACAGGCGCTCCTCGGCCGTCTTCTGCTCGGTGACGTCGGAGACGGTGCCGACGCAGCGCACCACTTCGCCGTCCGAGCCCACCACGGGCCGGGCCTTGAGGTTGAGCCACATATAGTGGCCGTCGGCGGCGCGGATGCGGAAATCCAGGCTGACGCGGCCGCGGCGCTGGTCGATCACCGCGTCGAGGGCGGTGCGGAAGCGATCGCGATCGAAGATGTGGACGAGCTCGAGCCATTCGCTGGCCGGTCCGTCGAGGGCGCCGGGGGCGACGCCGAGCAACTGGTCCGCCTCCGGGCTGACATAGATGCGATCGGCCGGCACGTCCCAGTCCCAGACCACGTCGCCCGAGCCGGTGAGGGCGAGGGCCTTGCGTTCGGTATCGGTCATCAGCCCGGGTGCAAAGGCACTGCCGGCGAAAGCGTGCTGCATCACCGTGAAGCCAATCAGCATCACCACCAGCACGAGGCCGCCGGTGAGGGCCGGCTGCACCAGGTCGTTGGTGAGATGGCCCATGATGGTCAATCCCGCCGCCGCCACCCAGCCCAGCAGCAAGGTCCAGGTGGGTATCAGCATCACGGCCCGGTCATAGCCGTAGAAGGCCAGCAGCAGGATGATCAAGAGGCCGACGACGGCGAGAGTGGCGATGGAGATGCGGGCGATGCCGGCGGCGACGGGCGCGTTGATCACCGCCAGGCCGACGAGGGTGGCGAGCGCGACCAGCCAGAGCGCCGAGACTACGGAATAGCGCACATGCCAGCGGTTCAGATTGAGATAGGCGAACAGGAAAACGAGGAGCGTTGCCGAGAATACCGCCTCGGCGCCCGCGCGCCACACCCTGTCTCCATCCGGCGGGATGGCGAGGAATTTGTGCAGGAAGCCGAAATCGATGGCGAGATAGGCCAGCACCGCCCAGGCCAGCGCGGCGGCGGCGGGGAACATCGCCGTGCCCTTCACCACGAAGGCAATGGTGAGGAACAAGGCGAGCAGGCCGGCAATGCCGAGCACGATGCCCTTGTAGAGGGTGAGCGAGTTGACCTTGTCCTTATAGGCATCGGGATCCCACAAGAAGAGCTGGGGCAGCTTGGTGGTACGCAACTCGGCCACGAAGGTCACACGTGAGCCCGGATCCAGTGTAACCCGGAAGACGTCGGCGTCGTCATCCTCCTGCCGTTCGGGCTGGAAGCCCTGGCTGGGCGTGATTTCCGCGATGCGCGAGGCGCCGAGATCCGGCCAGACCAGCCCGGAGCCGACCAGGCGGAAATGCGGCGCCACCACGATGCGGTCGATCTGCTCGTCGGTGGTGTTGGCGAGGGCGAACACGATCCAATGCGGATTGGTTCCCGGCTGCTTCGAGCGCACTTCGATACGGCGCACGATGCCATCGGCGCCCGGCGCGGTCTGGATCTGGATGCGGTCACCCTGGCTGGAATAGTTTTCGACAGCGGGCAACAGGTCGATGGCATCGACCTCACCGTTGACGTCAACCGGCTCCAGGGCATGCGCAACGCCGCCGACCATTGCCATGACGAGCATCATGACCACAGAGGCTGCGACGACGCGAATGAACTGCAACATACGATCTCCAGCCAGGCTTCCCGACGCCCCCTTGCGCGGGTCCTGGTTCATCTCTCTTCGAAGGGCCTGCCCACCTGCCACTCAATTGTGTCGAGAAGCAGTAGCCAGCAATGTGAAATTGGGCAAGCTGCACCGGTCGGATTCCTGTTGGCGGAATGATCTGGATGGTGAATGCGATCTCCATGCCCCTCGTCACATCCGGGCTCCAACGGGCAGAAATCGGTGGGAAGTTGGGGGCGATTTCGAATCCACCTCATTTTTGACGCTTGGGGCAGGCAAGGGCGAGATTGCTGCAAGGCCAGACTCTGAGTAGGGTCTCTTAAACCGTTCCTTCATCCGAGGGGGCAATAAGAACAATCAACCTTCCCCAAGGGCATGTATCAAAGGTTTCCAATGACGCGCATTCGCAAAGCTGTATTTCCCGTCGCCGGCCTCGGCACGCGCTTTCTGCCTGCCACGAAGTCGGTGCCCAAGGAGATGCTCACCGTGGTGGACAAACCCGTCATCCAGCATGTGGTGGATGAAGCCCGCGAAGCCGGCATCGAGCACTTCATTTTCGTGACCGGCCGCAACAAGGGTGTGATCGAGGATCATTTCGACATTGCCTTCGAACTCGACGCCACGCTCAAGGAGCGCGGCAAGATGGAGGCCTATGAAGAATTGCAGCGTTCGCTGCCGGGGGCGGGCCAGACCAGCTTCACGCGCCAGCAGGCGCCGCTCGGCCTCGGCCACGCCGTCTGGTGTGCCCGCGAGATCGTCGGGCGCGAGCCCTTCGCCCTGCTGCTGCCCGACATGCTGCATCACGGCAAGGGCAAGGGATGCCTTGCCGAGATGGTGGAGGCCTATGACAAGGTCGGCGGCAACCACATCGCTGTGTTCGAGGCGCCGGAGGATCAGACCCATCAGTACGGCATCGTCGGCAAGGGCGACAGCGTCGGCGGCAACGCCTTCGAGATCACCCAGATGGTGGAAAAGCCGAAGAAGGGCACGGCGCCGTCCAACCTGGCGGTCTCCGGCCGCTACATCCTGCAGCCGGAGATCTTCGATCTCCTGGAAAAGCAGGAGCGTGGCGCGGGCGGCGAAATCCAGCTCACCGATTCCATGCTGAAGCTGGCCCAGGGGCAGAAGTTCTACGGGTCGGTGTTCAAAGGCCGCATCTACGACACCGGCATGAAGATCGGCTTCCTGACCGCCAATGTCGCCTATGCGCTCGAGCGCGAGGGGCTGGGCGACGAGCTGAGGGCGGAATTGAAGGCCTTGCTGGGCTGACAAGGTTTTGAATGAAATGGCCCGGGAAACCGGGCCATTTTCCTGGGCGCGGACATCATGGCGACGATATCCGGGTTCAATCGGGAAAGTCGTAGACCACGTCCGAAAAGCGCCCGGTCGGGAAGACATAGAAGAGCCGGAGTTCGGTATCGAGCTCATTGCGCAGCGAATGCCAGGCATTGCCGGGAATGAAGATCGCCGCTCCCTTGCCGACGAGGCTTTCTGTGCCATCGACCGTGAGCACGCCGCTGCCTTCCAGGATGAGATAGACCTCCGCTTCGACATGGCGGTGCGGCGGATTGCTGCCGCCGGGCGGCAGGATGGCGATCCCTGCGCTGAGGCTGTCCGTCGGCGTGATATCCGCGCTGAACAAAGTGTGCCAGGCCACGCTTCCTTTGGCAGGATCGTCCCAGGCTTCCCGCGGCCGCTCCTCAGCTCGGGTGATGACAGTCCGAGATCCCGTGATCATGTTGCTCTCCGCGCGGTGATGCCCTGAAATTATACCAGATCGCCTTGGGGTCGAATCTTCCTGGGAGCGCGGACATACTGTCCGCTCTTTGAAAACGCGACGGTCGCAAAAGGAAAAGCGGACATCGCGACATGAAGGCATGTCGCTGGGATGTCCGCTCTCCGGGAAAGACGTTACCGGATCTCGTCACCCGACAGGATGGCGTAGAGCAGATGGTCGCGCCAGGCGCCGGCGATGCACAGATAGGAGCGGGCATAGCCCTCGCGGATGAAGCCGACGCGCTCCAGCAACCGGATCGAAGGGGCATTCTCCGGCAAGCAGGCGGCTTCGACACGGCGCAGGCGCAGCGTGCCGAAGGCATAGGGTAGCAAAGCGCGCACGGCGTCGCTCATCAGGCCCTGGCCGGCATGGGCCTCACCCATCCAGTAGCCGAGCGAACCGGTTTGCGCCACGCCGCGGCGAATCTGGCCGAGCGTGAGGCCGCCGACCAGCGCGCCGTCGCTCGAACGGAAAATGAAAAAGGGATAGGCGGCATCCGCCCTCGCGTCCTGGCCATAGCGCTTGATCCGGGCTCGAAAGGCCGGGCGCGTCAGGTCATTGGGCGGCCAGGTCGGTTCCCAGGGGCGCAGGAATTCCCGGCTTGCGCCGCGCAGGGCGGCCCAGGCCTCGAAGTCGCGCATTTCCGGGGCCCGCAGCTCCACCTTCTCGCCCCGAACCGGCGGCAGTACGTCGGCGAAGGAGAAGGGGCGGAGGAAGGACATTCTTTGCTCGTCAGGCCAGATGGGCACGGATCTTATCGAGACGGGGCAGTTTCCTGACCGGTCCGAGGGCTGTCAGGGTCGGCGACGATGCCAGTACGGCTTCGCCCGCCTTGCGCACGTCCTCTGCCGTAACAGCATCGATCCTGGCAATCAGTTCGGCCGGCGGCAGAGGGCGCCCCCAGATCAGCATATGGCGGGCCATCTGTTCGGCCCGCATGGCCGAGGATTCGAGCGCCATCAAGAGGCCCGCTTTCATCTGCGCCTTGGCGCGGGCGATCTCAGCCTCGGTGGGCGCGGAGGCGGCAGCGGCCACCGTATCCAGGATCACGGGCACGAGATCCTTGAGTTCACCGGCGCCGGCGCCCGCGGAAATGCCGAAAATCCCGGTATCCGCATAGCCCCACTGGAAGGCATAGACCGAATAGCACAGGCCCCGTTTTTCACGGACCTCCTGGAACAGGCGAGAGGACATGCCGCCCCCGACCAGGTTGGTGAAGATGCCCAGCGCCGGGCTCAAGGCGTCCCGGTAGGACCGGCCGGCAAAGCCGATCAGCACATTGGCCTGCTCGTGATCGGTCTCGACGACATCTTCGCCACCCCGATAGACGGCTGGCACCGGCTCCGGACCGCTGCCCTCGGGCAGGCCTGCGAAAAGGCGGGTTGCCTCCTCGACGATGCGCTCATGGTCGACCGCGCCGGCGGCTGATACCACCATGCGGCCGGCTCGGTAATGGGTGTCGAGATAGCTCTGGATCGCCTTGCGGTCGAACGACATTACCGTCTCGGGCGTGCCGAGGATCGGACGGCCGAGGGGTTGGTCCGGAAAGGCCGCCTGGTTGAACATGTCGAAGACCAGATCGTCCGGCGTATCCTCGACGGCACTGATCTCCTGCAGGATGACGTTCTTCTCTCGTGCCAATTCGTCGGCGTCGAAGACGGACTGGGTGAGAATGTCGGCCAGGATGTCGAAACCGAGGCCGACGTCCTCCTTCAGGACCCGGGCATAATAGGCGGTCTGTTCGCCCGACGTAGCGGCGTTGAGTTCGCCGCCGGCGCTTTCGATCTCCTCGGCGATGCGCTTGGCGTCGCGGGTGCGAGTCCCCTTGAAGGCCATGTGCTCGAGCAGATGGGCGAGGCCATGCTCCTTCTCGCCTTCCGAACGGGCACCGGCGCCGGCGAACACGCCAAGCGAGGCGGTCTCGAGCTCGGCCATCGCATCGGTGATGACGGTCAGGCCGGACGGGAGGCGGGTAACCTGCACGCTCATGCGGCTGCGCCCTGGGCTGCGCGGGAATGCTTGCGAACGAAGGCTTCCAGCACCCCAAGATCGTTGGGCAGGACCGTGAAGCGCTCGGGCCGCTCATAGAGATCCGCCAGGGCGTCGGGCAGCTTGGGCTCGATGCCGGAGGCATCCTTGACGGCAGTGGGAAACTTGGCGGGATGGGCGGTGCCGAGTACGACCATGGGCACGCTGCGATCCGGCTCCGCTTTCCAGGCGGCCATCACGCCGACGGCGGTGTGCGGGTCCAGGAGATAGCCGGCGGTACGCCAGATCATGCCGATGGCCTTGGCGACTTCCCTCTCGTCCGCGCGCTCGGCGTCGAATTCCGCACGGATGGCCTCATAGGCACCCTCATCGATCTCGAAGGCGCCGGATTGAGAAAGATTGCCCATCAGGCGGCGCACCTGGCTGGCGTCGCGCCGATAGGCGTCGAAGAGCAGGCGCTCGAAATTGGAGGAAACCTGGATGTCCATCGAGGGGGAGGAGGTCTCCTTTACGCCGCGGGCCTCGTAGACGCCGGTGGCGATGGTGCGCGCGAGGATGTCGTTGACATTGGTGGCGATCAGCAACCGCTCGATCGGCAGGCCCATGCGCTTGGCGACATAGCCGGCGAAGATGTCGCCGAAATTGCCTGTCGGCACCGAGAAGGAAACCTTGCGATGGGGCGCGCCCAGCGCCACCGCCGCGGTGAAATAATAGACGATCTGGGCCACGATGCGGGCCCAGTTGATGGAATTGACGCCGGTCAGGCCAATCTCGTCGCGGAATTCGAGATGGTTGAACATCGCCTTCAACTGCGCCTGGCAATCGTCGAAATTGCCTTCCAGGGCGACGGCGTGCACGTTGGGCGCGTCGATCGTGGTCATCTGGCGGCGCTGCACCTCCGAAACGCGGCCATGCGGATAGAGGATGACGATGTCGACCTGGTCGAGGCCGCGGAAGGCCTCGATGGCGGCACTGCCGGTGTCGCCCGAGGTGGCGCCGACGATGGTGGCGCGCTTGTTGCGGGCCTTCAGGGCGTGATCCATCAGGCGGGCGAGCAATTGCATCGCCACGTCCTTGAAGGCCAGGGTGGGGCCGTGGAACAGCTCCTGCACGAACAGATTGTCGCCGATCTGCACCAGGGGCACGGTGGCAGGATGGTCGAAGCCGGCATAGGCATCCTGGATCATCCGGCGCAATGCCGCCGGCTCGATCTCATCGCCGGCGAAAGGCGCGATCACGGCCTCAGCCACCTGCCAGTAGGGTTTGCCCGCGAAGGAGGCGATCCTGGCATGGGAGAGAACCGGCCAATGCTGCGGCACATAGAGCCCGCCATCGCGGGCAAGGCCGGCGAGGAGAGCGTCGCAAAAGCCGAGGACGGGAGCTTCGCCCCGTGTGGAAACATAGTGCACGGTTCTATCCTTTCGGTGTCGGCGACGCTCCTATGGCAGTGAAGCGCCGTCTTCGACACAAGTCTTCATCCTGTAATCCGCTCGGGCCTGACGGGCAAGGCGCGTATCGCCGCCTCCTGGCCTGCTAGAGCAAAACGCTCCAAATATGAGCGCTTGTTTGCTCTCGCGCTTGGTTCGACGCGTCTTTGCGATTCTTGGTGATTCCGTCCAATCGCAAAATGCTGTGCGCCGCCACTATCGCCCCGGCCGTCGCTTCAGGCGCAGGACGAAGGCGATGTAGACCCCGACCAGGCCGAGAGCGAGGCCGAACCAGGTCAGCGCATATTGCAGATGGTTGTTGGGGAAGGTGAGGATGGTCTCCCCGCCCTGGGGCAGCCCGCCGGGCCCGCTGGCATCGGCATCGATGAAGAAAGGCGCGACGCGGGTCAGGCCCTCGGCCTTGGCGATGCCGGCGATGTCGCGGGTGAACCAGTTGCCCTTGCCGGGGTCGTCAGACGGCGTGAACAGATTGCGGTCCTCGGTCCAGCGGGCCAGGCCTGTGATGGTGACGGGACCTACAATCTGTCCGGCCTGGCGGCCGGCGGGATCCTTGGCGTCCTCGGGCACGAAGCCGCGATTGACCAGGATGGTGGAGCCGTCCGGGCGCAGGAGAGGCGTCAGCACCCAATAGCCGACGCCGCGAAACCGCCCCTTGGCGTCCGGCAGGTTGGTGAAGGACCGAATCTCCTTGGCATGGTCGAAAGTTCCCGCGACCTGCCAATGCTTGTATTCGAGACCGTCCCGCGTCAGGCCGGGCCAATCGGCTTCGGGCGGCGGAGAAACGGGGGCGGCGGTGGTGCGCTCGGCGATTTCCCGCAACAGGCCCTGCTTCCACTGCAGGCGTTCGAGTTGCCAGACCCCGAGCCCTATCAGGAAGGCGCACATCACCAGCATCGAGAGGGTCAGCGCGATGAGCGAGCGCGGGTGTGAGGAAACTGCGGACGTCGTCATTCTTCCAGCCGGCCCTCCGCCGCCTTGTTGGTGTATTGCAGGGCGACCAGCACGCCTTTCATCCAGCGCAGCAGGCCCAGGCAAACGATGAGCGAGAGCGGCAGCCAGAGCACGATGTGCACCCAGACCGGCGGCGAGAAGGTGAATTCGACATAAAGTGCCGCGCCCAGCAGGATGAAGCCGGCCACCAGGATCACCAACACGGCCGGCCCATCGCCCGAATCGGCGAAGCTGTAGTCCAGGCCGCAGGCGCTACAACCAGGCTTGAGGCTGATGAAGCCATCGAAGAGCCTGCCCTGCCCGCAGCGGGGGCATTTGCCGCGCGAGCCTGTCTGGAAGGGCGAAAGCGGCGCGTAATGGTGATCTTGCGGCATCGTGGGAGCCCCAAAAGGAAACGGCCGGGTGACCCCGGCCGCCCCTTTGATCCTAGAGCAAAATGCGTTCAAGTGTGAACGCGTTTTGCTCTAACTCTTTGTTCGGACGCGTCTTTGCGATTCTTGGTGACACCGTAAAATCGCAAAACGCTATGTGAAGGCAGCTCAGCCGTGCACGCCGCCGGGACCATAGCCCCAGATATAGATGCAGGCGAAGAGGAACAGCCAGACCACGTCGACGAAATGCCAGTACCAGGCGGCAAATTCGAAGCCCAGGTGATGGCGTTGGGTGAACTGGCCGAGATTGGCGCGCAGCAGGCAGACCGCCAGGAAGATGGTGCCGACGATCACATGGAAACCATGGAAGCCCGTCGCCATGAAGAAGGTCGAGCCGTAGATGTGGCCCGAGAAGGAGAACGGGGCGTGGGCGTACTCATAGGCCTGGCACAGCGTGAAGATCACGCCAAGGACCACCGTCAGGATCAGGCCGTTCTTCAGGCCCTTCTGGTCGCCTTCGAGCAAGGCATGGTGCGCCCAGGTCACCGTGGTGCCCGAGGTCAGCAGGATCAGCGTGTTGAGCAGCGGCAGGTGCCAGGGATCGAGGGTCTCGATGCCCTTCGGCGGCCAGACGCCTCCCGTCAGGGCTGTGCGGGCGACCTCAGCCGCGTCCCCCGGGAAGAGGGCGACGTCGAAATAGGCCCAGAACCAGGCGACGAAGAACATCACTTCCGAGGCGATGAACAGCATCATGCCATAGCGATGGTGCAACTGCACGACCGGGGTGTGATCGCCCTCGGACGCTTCCTTGATGACGTCCCACCACCACATCAGCATGGTGTAGAGCACGCCGATCAGGCCGACGCCGAACACCAGCGGGCCATAGGAATATTTATGCATCCAGGTGATCAGGCCGATCGCCAGAACGAAAGCCGCCATCGCGCCGACGAACGGCCACGGGCTCGGATTGACGAGGTGGTAATCATGGTTCTTGGTTTGAGCCATGGTTTTCTCCAGATGCCGGTCGCCCGGGAACTTATAACTGCGGTTTGCTCGAATTGTCGGTTTTCGGTTCGGCCGCCGCGACCGGTGTCACGGGAGGCTTGGCCGGATAGTAGGTATAGGAAAGCGTGATGGTGTGCACACCGGCGAGATAGTCGGCCTTGTCGATGGCGGGATCGACGAAGAAGACCACCGGCAATTCCTGGCTCTCACCCGGACCCAGCTTCTGGTTGGTGAAGCAGAAGCACTGGATCTTGGAGAAATAGGCACCTGTTTCCTGCGGCGTCACATTGTAGGCCGCCGCGGCATAGGTGGTTTCCGAGGAAAGGTTGGTGATCTTGTAATAGACCGTCTTCACCTCGCCGGCCTTGACCGTCACGGAGCGCTGCTCGGGCTCGAACTTCCAGGGCAGGGCCGGATTGATGTTCGAATCGAAGCGCACCTCGAACGTGCGGTCGAGGACCTGGCTCGGCGCGGTTTCGGCTACGCGCGTGGTGCCCCCGAAGCCGGTGACCTGGCAGAACAGCGTATAGAGCGGCACCGAGGCATAGGCCGCGCCCACCATCGATGCCACGAAGGCGATGCAGGACACCGCAATCACGCCATTGCTGACCTTGGGGCGGGGAGGAGGGGTGTCGGGCATTCCGGTCATCCTAGAAGCCCTTGTCCAGAACACCGGGGCCTTTGACGAAGCTCACGGCATAAACGAGCAGGACGAAGGCGATCAGGGCGGCGGCGATCGCGATGGAGCGCCAATGCAGTTTGCGGGCCTGGTCAGGCGGCAACTGCCCCACCCAACTGTCCCGTGGTGGGCGCTGAAAGGCGAGGGGACGGAACAGGATGATCAGCAGCAGGATGATCAGCGCCGGTCCGACGAACCACAGATGATGCGCCATCATGCCAGTATCCTCATCACCAGGGCCTCGCCGAGCAGACAGGCGAACAGCACGAACAGATAGAGGATGGAATAGCCGAACATGCGCTTGGCCGGTCCCATGTCGTCGGGCTTGCGCCAGATGTCGACGGCCAGCCACAGCATGCCGAGACCGCCCAGCCCCGCGACCACGCCGTAGCTCCAATGCGCATAGCCGAGCAGCCAGGGAAGCATGCCGATCGGGGCGAGCAGCACTGTGTAGATCAGGATCTGGCGCCGGGTCTCGCGGGCTCCGGCCACCACGGGAAGCATCGGCACGCCGGCCTTCTCGTAGTCGCCCGACTTGAACAGGGCCAGCGCCCAGAAGTGCGGTGGCGTCCACATGAAGATCAGGGCGAAGAGCACGAGGCTTTCCACCGTGACGGTGCCTGTCACGGCCGCATAGGCCACGACAGGGGGAAGGGCACCTGCGGCGCCGCCGATGACGATGTTCTGCACCGTCCAGCGCTTCAGCCACATCGTGTAGACGACGACGTAGAAGAAGATGGTGAAGGCCAGCAGGCCGGCGGCGAGGAAATTGGTGAAGACGGCGAGCGCCAGCACCGACAGGCCGGACAGGATGATGCCGAAGGCAAGCGCTTCGCCGGGACTGACTCGGCCTGATGGTACGGGCCGGTTGCGGGTGCGCGACATCACCGCATCGATGTCGGCGTCGTACCACATGTTGAGGGCGCCTGAGGCGCCTGCGCCGACGGCTATAGCGATCAGGGCCGCAAGCCCGACGACCGGATGGATATGGGCCGGGGCTACCACCATGCCGGTGAGGGCGGTGAAGACCACCAGCGACATCACGCGCGGCTTGAGCAAGGCCAGGAAATCGCCAACCGACGCGATGCTGATCACGGGGACAGCATCGTCAGCCTCGCCTTGGATGGGCATGCCGATATCGGTCAATGAACGTTCCTTTTCGTCGTGCCGGCTTCAGTGGAAGGCTCTGAGGCCGGTTGCTTGCTCGAACTTTCGCAGAAGGCTCGAGGAAGCAACGGAAATCCGGTGGAGGCGTGAGGGCGGCCGTCGAAGCGGCCGCCCTCACGAAAGCTCATAGTTCGAGGGGCTCAGCGGATGCGGGGCAGCGTCTCGAACTGGTGGAACGGAGGCGGTGAGGACAGCGTCCATTCCAGGGTGGTGGCGCCTTCGCCCCACGGATTGCCGGCGGCCTGCTCCTTACGCACGAAGACTGCGTAGAAATTGATGGCCAGGAACCAGATCACGCCGATGAAGAAAATGAAAGCGCCGAGAGAGGAGACCCAGTTCCAGCCGGCAAAGGCCGGGTTGTAGTCGACGAGGTGGCGGGGCATGCCGGCCAGGCCGAGGAAGTGCTGCGGCATGAACAGCGTGTTGGCGCCGACGAAGGCGATCCAGAAATGCACCTGGCCCATCCAGTCGGGGATGATGTAGCCGAACATCTTCGGGAACCAGTAATACCAGCCGGCGAAGATGGAGAAGACGGCGCCCAGCGACAGCACATAGTGGAAATGCGCCACCACGTAATAGGTGTTGTGCAGCGAGCGGTCGACGCCGGCATTGGCCAGCATCACGCCGGTGACGCCGCCGACGGTGAACAGGAAGATGAAGCCCGTCGCCCATACCATCGGGGTCTTGAAGTCGATCGAGCCGCCCCACATCGTGGCGATCCAGGAGAAGATCTTCACGCCGGTCGGCACTGCGATCACCATGGTGGCGAACACGAAATAGGCCTGCGTGTCGACGTCGAGACCGACGGTATACATGTGGTGAGCCCACACCACGAAGCCGACGACACCGATGGCGACCATGGCGTAGGCCATGCCGAGATAGCCGAAGATCGGCTTGCGCGAGAAGGTCGAGATGATGTGGCTGACGATGCCGAAGCCGGGAAGGATCATGATGTAGACTTCGGGATGACCGAAGAACCAGAACAGATGCATCCACAGGATCGGGTCGCCGCCATTGGCCGGATCGAAGAAGGCGGTGCCGAAATTACGGTCCGTCAGCAGCATGGTGATGGCGCCGGCGAGGACCGGCAGCGACAGCAGCAGCAGGAAGGCGGTGATCAGCACGCCCCAGGCGAACAGCGGCATCTTGTGCAGCGTCATGCCCGGTGCGCGCATGTTGAAGATGGTGGTGATGAAGTTGATGGCGCCCAGGATCGAGGACGCGCCGGCCAGATGCAGCGACAGGATGGCGAAGTCCATCGCCGGTCCGGGCGTGCCCTTGAGCGAGGACATCGGCGGGTAGGCCGTCCAGCCCGTGCCCACGCCGAGGTCGTCGGCACCGGGGCCGCCGGGCACGAACATCGAGATGAGCAGCAAGCCGAAGGCCGGGATCAGCAGCCAGAAGGAAATGTTGTTCATGCGCGGGAAGGCCATGTCCGGCGCGCCGATCATCAGCGGCACGAACCAGTTGCCGAAACCGCCGATCATCGCGGGCATGACCATGAAGAAGATCATGATCAGGCCATGCGCGGTCACGAACGCATTGAACGTGTAGGGGTTGGTGAAGAATTGCTGGCCCGGATACATCAGTTCCGCGCGCATCGCCACCGACAGGAGGCCGCCAATGACGCCCGCGACCAGCGCGAAGATCAGGTAGAGCGTCCCGATGTCCTTGTGGTTGGTCGAATAGACATAGCGGCGCCAGCCGGTCGGATGATCATGCGCGTCATGGGCATGATCATCATGCGCCGATGCGTTCTGAGCAGTGGCCATCACATTCAATCCTTTAGTCGAGCCGTCAGGCCGTTACTGTACTACGACGGAGGTCGCGGCTGCGACCTTGTCCGGGGCGGCGCCGTTCATTGCAGTCTTCTTGCTGGCCACCCACTTCTGGAATTCCTCGTCGCTCACCACGCGGAAGGCGATCGGCATGAAGGCATGGTCGCGGCCGCACAGGCGCGAGCACTGGCCATAATACATGCCTTCGCGCGTTGCCTTGAACCAGGTCTGGTTCAGTCGGCCGGGAATGGCGTCGACCTTGATGCCGAAGGAGTTCACCGAGAAGGAGTGGATGACGTCGTTGGAAGTGACCTGGACCACCACCGTCTTGTTGACGGGCACGACGACCTCGTTGTCGACCTTGAGCAGGCGCAGCGGGTCGGTCATCGGCAAGTCGCGCACCATGGTGGACGAGAAGGAAATGTCGCCATTGTCGGGATATTCGTAATCCCAGTACCACTGACTGCCGGTCGCCTTGATGGTCAGGTCGGCCTTCGGAATCACTTCCTCCATATAGAGGAGCTTGAACGAAGGCAGGGCGATACACACCAGCACCAGAATCGGCAGCACCGTCCACGCCACTTCGAGGATGGTGTTGTGCGTGACCTTGGAGGGGACCGGATTGGCCTTCTTGTTGAAGCGGACGATCACATAGAGCAGCAGGACCATCACGAAGAGGGTGATGGGAACGATGAACCACATCACATAGGTATGGAACCAGTTGATATATTCCATGACCGGCGTGGCGGGTTCCTGCAGGCCCATCTGCCAGGGCTGCGGCTCGCCGAGGCCGCCCTTGGCTGGCTCTTCGGCGAAGGCCGTGCCGATCATGAGGCCCCACAGCAGCGATGACAGTGCCACCCCGCCCATTTTCTTCCTAGCCTGGAAAGCCATCCGCCTTCTCTCCAATTCCCCGCCGATACGACGCAGCCGATACGGCACGTAGTACGTCACCTGGCTCGTTACCGGTCGGGAGCGCCAATCGCGCAAAACTATCTGGCGCGCAGATTTCACGGATTGGAACTCATGTAAAGCACACGGTCACTCAAAAACCATAATCCACAGCGCATCGCAATGGTTCGACAGCCCCGGTTTGTGCGGCAATTGGGCGCGAAAGCGCCATGATGTGCGGTCAACCTGGGTCTGACGCCGTCGCGGCGCTACGCTTGACAGGCAGGACCCGTCTGCTACCCGTCGCGGCTGAAATCCAAACCGGGCCCGCGGGCCCTGATTCGGCGAGGATGTAACTTGTTGGCACATATGCTGGACCATGCTCTTGCGGCCCGAGGTCTTGCGGCTCGAGGTCTTGCGGCTACGGCGCGCCGCGCCGCCGGCCTCTCCCTGGCGGGCCTGCTCGCAGCTGTCGTGCTCGGCGGTCCCGCCGTGGCGCAGCAGACCGATCAGCTCGGCGTGCTGCGCTCCACGCACGACAATTGGCAGGTGCGCTGCGATACCCCGCCAGGCGCCCAGCAGGAGCAATGCGCCCTGGTGCAGGCGGTCACGGCGTCCGATCGCCCGAACGTGGCCTTGTCGGTGCTGGTGCTGCGCACGGCTGACCAGAAGAGCCGGCTGCTGCGGGTGATCGCGCCGCTCGGCGTGTTGCTGCCTTCCGGCCTCGGCCTTAAGATCGACGGCAAGGATGTCGGCCGCGCCGCCTTCGTGCGCTGCCTGCCGACGGGCTGCCTGGCCGACGTGGTGCTCGACGATTCCCAGATCGGCATGCTGCGCACCGGCAAGGAAGCCACCTTCATCATCTTCCAGACCCCGGAAGAGGGAATCGGCATTCCCCTCACCCTGAAGGGCTTCGGCGAAGGTTTCGACAAGCTGAAGTGACGTCGAGCTGCCGCCAAGGCTGGGACCGCCGTGGGCTTTGGCATGACTCAGATCCTCGCCCGATCCAGAATCGGCTGCAGGCTCAAGCCGGCGGGCAGGGCTCCGTAGCAGCCGCGCATGCCACCATTGAGACGGCCCGCCACGAAAGCCTCAGCCATCGCTGGGGGGCCGTGGCGGAGCAGCAATGAGGCCTCCAGCGCCAGGGCCAGGTCTTCGACCAGGCGACGGGCCAGCACTTCCTGCATGCCATCCGCCCGCATTCCTGCCTCGATGGCTGTGATGAAAGCATCGTAGCGCCGATCCAACCCGCGCGCGGCTTCCAGTTCAACGCGCAGGGCCTCGGCGGTCGCGGGCTCACGGCCGAGTGCGCGCAGTACGTCGAGCGCGTTGACGTTGCCGGAGCCCTCCCAGATCGCATTGACCGGGGCCTCGCGATAGAAGCGGGCGAGCGGGCCTTCCTCGACAAAACCGTTGCCCCCGAGACATTCCAGCGCCTCGTAGCTCAGATTGGGCAGGCGCTTGGTCACCCAGAACTTGGCAATAGCGGCGCCGATGCGGGCGAATGCGCTCTCTTCCGGGCTATCCCCGTCGAAGGCGCGGGCGACGCGCATCACCAGCATGGTGGCGGCTTCCGCCTCGATCGTGAGGTCGGCGAGAACCGGCTGCATCAAGGGCTGGTCGATCAGGAGCTTGCCGAAGGCTCGGCGATGGGCGGCGTGATGCACCGCTTGGACCGCGCATTGGCGCATCATGCCGGCGCAGACCAGGGCAGCATCGAGCCGGGTCTGGTTGACCATGGCCATGATGGTGGCGACGCCGCGGTCCTCCTCGCCGATACGCCAGGCCAGGGCCCCGGCATATTCGATCTCGGCCGAGGCGTTGGAGCGGTTGCCGAGCTTGTCCTTGAGACGCTGGATGAAGATGGCGTTGCGCCGGCCATCCGGCCGCCAGCGCGGCGTGAAGAAGCAGCTCAACCCACCGGGAGCCTGGGCCAAAGTGAGGAAACCATCCGACATCGGAGCCGAACAGAACCATTTGTGCCCGGTGAGTTCGTAGAGATCCTGGTCGAGAGGCCTGGCGAGCGTGGTATTGGCCCTGACGTCAGAGCCGCCCTGCTTTTCCGTCATCGCCATACCGATGGTCGCGGCCGCCTTGTCACCCGCCGGCCGGGACAAGGGATCATAAACGTTCGCCAGGATGCGAGGTCCCCATTCGGCATAAAGATCGGGAGCCTGGCGTAGCACGGCCAGGCTGGCGCCGGTCATGGTGATCGGACAGCACACGCCGGGTTCGATCTGCGTCAGCATATATTCGAATGCGGCATGGGCGACGAAGCCTCCGGCCTGCCCGGAGGCAGGCAAAGAGTGGATGCCGGCCTCTAGCCCACAGGCCATCAGCGCATGATAGGCAGGATGAAACTCGACATGATCGATACGCTGGCCGAAGCGGTCGAAACTATGCAGTTCGGGTGTATGCCGGCCGGCCGCCTCGCCGAGGGCGATGGCATCGGCGCTTCCGATCGACGCCCCGAAGGCGCTTGCGGCGTCCCGGGCCCAGCCAGCGCCTTCGCGCTCCAAAGCGGCCTGCAGGCCGGGATCGCTCTCGAACAGATTGTAGTCGAGCAGAGGCGGGACCTGGTTGGTCACCTGATGGGTCGGCAGGTCGGCAATCGGTTCTTGCGCAATCATGGCGTGGCTTCCCAGCCAGGCAGGATTCGTCAGCTTCGCCCCTAAAAGGCGTGAGCCTGGCGAGGCCCGCAAAGATTTGAAGTCCCTACAGAATGTGGCCGATCGAAACGGATGTCCAACCGTCCGCGTTCCGCTCGAAAATAGGCTACCGCGCCGAGTTGCTTGTGGCGAGGGGCGAGAGAAGGGGCGAAAGGATTGGGGTTTCCCACCGTGGGATATCGGCCTATATCGAAGCCCTGACCGCCCGGCCACGGGCAAAGGGCAGGGCCGACCCGCCGCTGCGAGCCGCTTCGGGCAGCCTGTCCGTTCGAACTGGACTGAAAATGCGCCATCCTCAAGCCGACGACGACGCCTCGCCCGCCGAGGCGCCGGCGCAGCCGGCCTCCCTGTCACCGACGGCAAAGTTCGTGACCGGCTCGATCATGCGTCATGTCGTGGTGATGACCACGACGGGCTCGATCGGGCTGATGTCGGTGTTCGCCGTCGACCTCATCAACCTTTGGTACATCGCCCATCTCGGCGATACTGCGGCGACGGCGGCGGTCGGCTATGGCGCGGCGGTGCTGTTTCTGGCGACCTCGATCTGCATCGGCGTGATGATCTCGGCGGGCGCTCTGTGCTCGCGCGCATTGGGAGCCCATAATCGCGAACTGGCGCGGCGTTACGGTGCTTCCATCCTGGTCTGGATGATCCTGATCAATGCCGGCGTGGCTGCGATCGCCTTTCCGCTGATTCCCTGGTTGCTCGCACAATTGGGGGCAACTGGCCGCACCCTGGAGCTTGCCACCATCTTCCTCCAGATCAGCGTGCCGAGCGGCGTGCTCATGGGCAGCGGCATGGCGCTCTCCGGCGTGCTGCGTTCGGTCGGCGACGCCAAGCGGGCGATGTATGTCACCCTGTCGGGAGCTATCGCTGCGGCGATCCTCGATCCAATCTTCATCCTCTGGTTCGGCCTCGGTGTCGAAGGGGCGGCGATCGTGATCGTGATCTCGCGGCTGGTTACCGTCTGGGTCGGCTGGTATGGCGCCTCCCGCATCCACGATCTGGTCGGCCAGTTGTCATTGCGCGGGGCGCTCGCCGATACCAGGCCGATCATGGCGATCGCCGGTCCGGCCATGCTCGCCAATCTCGCCACCCCCGTGGCGAATGGCTACATGACGGCCGTGCTGGCTCCCTTCGGTGACGGCGCCGTGGCAGGCAATGCCGTGATGGGGCGCCTGATCGCCTTCTGCTTCGGCGGCATCTTCTCGCTCTCCGGCGTCGTCGGGCCGATTCTCGGGCAGAATTACGGTGCCGGGCGGCTCGACCGGGTGCGCCGTGCCCTGACCGATGCCTTCACCTTCACCACCCTCTATGCCCTGCTGGTATGGGCGGTGCTGGCGGCCGCCCACCAATTGGTGATCCGCCTGTTCAACATCGTCGATCCGCAGGCCGCCCAGCTCATCACCTTCTTCTGCCTGTTCGCGGCGGGATCGTGGGTTTTTCACGGGCTGCTCTTCGTTGCCAACGCTTCCTTCAACAATCTCGGCTTTCCTCTTGCCGCGACCTTGTCCAACTGGGGCAAGGCCACGCTGGGAACCATTCCCTTTGCCATGCTCGGCGCAAAATATTGGGGAGCGGAAGGGGCGTTGGCCGGGCAGGGGCTTGGCGCGGTGATCTTCGGCGTGTTTGGTGTATGGTGGGCCTATCGCTCGCTGCGGTGGCTCAAGATTCCCGAACAGGTCTGAGAGCCGCAACGGCGGTGGAATGGGAAGCGGCATGAACACACTCTTCGATCTATTGAACACCGCACAGAACGGGCAGGCGATCGACAATCTGGCCCGCCATTTCGAGCTCAGCCAGAATCAGGCCCTGGCGGCCGCCGAGGCGCTGATGCCGGCTTTTTCGCTCGGTCTGAAGCGAGAGGTGGAGAAGGCGAAGACGGCGTCCGAACCGCCGGATTTCTTCGGCCTGTCGGGGGTGCCGCAGGTCGACAGCTTCCAGGACGCCGCGCTGGCCTTCACCCAGCAGGCGACTCAGCAGGGCCAGCGCGTGATGGCCGCCCTGTTCGGCACGTCCGAGATGACCAAGGCGCTATCCCAGCTTGCCGCATTGCAGAGCGGTGTCGCCGCCCCAGTGATCTCAGCCATGCTGCCGTCGCTGGCCTCCATCCTGGTCAGCGGCCTGGCGCGGGCGGCCGTGCCGCCGGCACCCAGCCATCCGCTGGGCGAGATGTTCGATGCGATGATGCGGGCCTTCCAGCCCCCTCAGGCCAAACCGGCGCCCTGGTTCGATAACAGCGCCCTATCGGTCTTGTGGGCGCCGTTCCTGGCGCCGATGTCGGCACCTGCTCCCAAGAACGATGCGACGGCGGTGATGGATCAGATGCTCGAAGCGGGCAGCCAGATCCAGAAGGCGCAGGCCGAGGCGATGCAGTCGCTGCTCGAAACCTGGTTCGGCAAGAAGTAGCGGATGTGACATGAAAAAGCCCGCTTCAGGCGAAGCGGGCTGAGGTGCGGAAGTCACGCTTCCGGGGCGTTCTGCCGCAGGGGAAGCGGCCAGAAGTCGTGCCGGTCATGCATCAGACGTGCAGACCGACCAAATTGTCATGCTTGGCGGCTTTGACTGAGCTGCGCCAATCCATTTGCGCAGCGACGAGCTGAGCCGACGGGTCGCGCCAGAGCGGCTGCGAAAGGGCACCTTCGACATCGGTCGGCGTCAGGCCGAGATCGCGCAACATCGCCGCATCCGCAGTGGCCAACTGATTGATTTCTCGGCGATTGTGAAGCGCGACGGCGAGACGGGTTACCTTGCCGAACACAGCGCGCACCATCTCGACGAGGGTCGAGACGAGAGAGGAAGACTGGCTGTTGACGACAACGCTGTTCATCGGATTCTCCATCGGGCGGCCGGTGATGCTGCGCTCCCGGATGGACCGCTCAACTCATCACCAATACTGAACGGTAACACTATGAAACATTGGCATTGATCAATCCAACGAATGTTTCTAATGTTCAGCATAAGCGATTGTTATCGTACCCCTGATGGCTCAGCGAGGCACGCACCTCAGGCGATGTAGGGCGGAACGCGCTTTATTCGAGGGGAGGGTGCCATGGCCGTGCTGTTGGATATCGATCAGCTCAGGACCTTCATCGCCATTGCCGAAACGGGCAGCTTCACCCGAGCCGCCGACATCGTCTTCAAGACGCAATCGGCCGTCTCCATGCAGATGAAGAGGCTGGAGGAACGCATCGGCAAGCCGATCTTCGAGCGTGACGGGCGAGCCTCCAAGCTGACGGAAGACGGCGACAAGCTGCTCGACTATGCCCGGCGCATCGTCAAGCTCAACATGGATGCGGTCTGCGCCTTCTCTCAGAACGAACTGACCGGGCGCGTCCGCATCGGCATTCCCGACGATTACGCCGATCGCTATCTGCCGGAGATCATGGCGCGGTTCTCGCAGGCCAATCCCCGGGTCGAGGTGACGATCGTCTGCGAGCCGACACCGATGCTGATCGATCGCATCAACGCCAATGATCTCGACCTTGCCATCATCACCCATGTCGAGCACAAGGGTGCGGCCGAATTCGTGCGGCACGAACGCCTGCTCTGGGTGACCTCGAGCCGCCATCAGGTCCATACCGAGACGCCGCTGCCGCTTGCGCTCGGCCGAGCGAGCTGCGGCTGGCGGCAGGCGGCACAGGAAAAGCTCGAAACCATCAATCGCAGCTATCGCGTGCTCTATTCGAGTTGGAATTCCACCGCGGTCGGCGCCATGGTCCTTGCCGGCCTTGCGGTCTCCGTGCTGCCGGAAAGCGCGCTGAAGCCCGGCATGCGCGTCCTCGGCCCCACCGACGGCTTCCCCCCGCTGCCGTCCTGCAAGATCGGCCTAGTGCGCAACTGGCGCGAGCAGACCTCGCTGGCCGATGCGCTCGCAAACCTGATCATCCAGAGCCTCGACAATCTGGCGCAGAACGAAGCGGCGGAATAGGGCGATGGACTGGCTCAAGCCCCTTTCCTATTTCCGCGACAATCTGGGCGGCGACGGCAAACCGTTCTTCACGGGCATGGCGCACGGCTCGATGACGGTGGAGCTCTACAAGCCCGTCGGCCGTGATCTGCAGACGCCGCACGGACAGGACGAGCTCTATATCGTGATTGCCGGCAATGGCACCTTCTCCAAGGCCGGCGAGCTGCAAGCCTTCGCGCCGGGCGATGTGATCTTCGTCGAGGCCGGCCTCGAGCATCGCTTCGAGAGTTTCAGCGAAGACTTTGAGACCTGGGTGATTTTCTGGGGACCGAAGGGCGGCGAGTCCGCCGCCTGACCCGATCCTGCTCAAGCCACGCTCTTCAGCGGGCTCGGCGAACCCTGGTTCGCCAGGACCAGGGCCGAGGCGGGATTGAGGCTGTCCACCATGGACGTCGGGATCAGGATGGTCGCGCCCCGTTCCTTGGTCGTCTCGTAAATGATGTTCATGGCCCTGAGCTGCAGGGCGGCCGGATGGTTGGCATAGGTTTCGGCCGCTTCCACGAACTTGCTGGCGACTTCGGCTTCCGCCGAGCCGAGAATGACGCGGGCCTCTCTTTCCCGCTCGGCCTGGGCCTGGCGCGACATCGCATCCTGCAGGGCCACTGGGATTGCGACGTCGCGGATCTCCACTGACATCACGGTGACGCCCCATTCGGCGGTCTTGCCGCCGATGACGGCGCGCAGGCGCTCATCGGCCGCCTTGCGATCGGACAGCAGGGAGGACAGCATCGCGGCGCCGATCATTTCGCGCAACGAGGTCTGCGCCACGCGATCGATCGCCTCGCGGTAATGGGTGATCGCCAGCGCTGCCTTCTGGGCATCATGCACATGCCAGAAGATGATAGCGTCGACATTGACGGGCACGGTGTCGCGCGTCAGGGCCTGCTCGGCATTGAAGGCGGTAGTCTGGATGCGCTCGTCGATCACGGCGACGACATTGTCGATGACCGGAATGATCAGGAACAGGCCGGGGCCGTAGACGCCTTGCAGATTGCCGGCGCGCAGCACCACGAATTTCTGCCAGGTGTTGGCCATTTTTAGGGAGGCGGCGACGATGAGGGCGAGCAGGAACAGGAGGCCGGCGAGCCAGTATTGTCCGATATAGGCCGAGCCGGCGCCAGCCAGGGCGAGGACACTCGTGGCGAACAGGGTGATGGGGTTCATGGCGATACTCCCGGAGCCGAGCAGGTCGAGGCGTAAGCGCTTCCTTGCTCTGGCTCTTGGTTCCGCCGCGTTTTGCGATCCGCGATGCCCCTGAATCATCAAAACGCCATGGCGGAGCAATCCCGAGCATGGCGGGCCGGGGCCGCATTCCCGCCTGTGATATGGCCCTGGCGGCCTCGAACTTAAAGGGGAGCGTCGGCACCGCTCGTGGAGTCCGGATCCGGCATCAGGGACGCGTCATCAGCTGGCTGGTCAGCAGGCGCCGGTAGAGCAAGGCGAGCACCACGGCGAAGAAGCCGTCGAACAGTGCGAACCACAGGAAGCCGCCGCCGCAGAGGAGCCAGATCAGCGCCATCCACAGGCGGCCCGCGATGCCGATCAGATTGGGCATCCGGGCAATCAGCGGCCTGTACCAGCCGGGGACATACAAGGCGGTGACGAGCAGGAGCGTCGCGCCCCAGCCGCGTTCCCAGCCCACCGGAATGGCTTCCGGCAGGCCCGCCATCTGCGAAACCCAGCCGGGGCAGAGAATGCAGGCGAGCCCGATCAGCACATGCACGGCCATGTTGAAGCCGAGGATGAGCCGGTAGCTGCGCAGGGCCCTGGCGGCCTGCGCCATGGTCCATCCGAGGGTGAGAGTTCTGATCGGTCATGGTGGGGTTCTCACGGTCAGAAGGTGAGCAGATAGGCAAGCAGGTCCGATTTGACGGATGCGGGCAGATCCGTGCCGTAGAGATGGCCATCCTTGCCGTTGCCAGGCTTGGCGGTATCGAAGCAGAAGCCGGACGCCGGTGTCGGGGCCTTGGGATCGCAGGGCGGCGAGAGAAAGCCGCCATTGACGGGATCGACCACGTCACTGCCGCGTAGATAAGCAGCCGGACGCTGGGCGGGCGGCGCCAGCAGGTCCTTCAGCGTGGGTACGGCACCGTTGTGCAGGTAGGGCCCGCGCAGCCACAGGCCGTCGAGCGGCAGATTGGCATAGCCGTCTGTCTTTTCGAAGGATCTGAAGGCATAGGGCGTGCCGGCGAACAGTTCGGTGAGCTGCCTTTGCCGGAAGGCCGGCGTGTAGCTGTCAAGGCGGGCCCTGTCGGTGCCGAGGCTGGCGATCGGATCGACCTTGCCGATCGCGTCGCCCCGGAACTGGTAGCCTGCAGGATCCTGCTCGCCGTGGCAGGAACTGCAGGCAGCCTTGTAGGTGGAGCGGCCCCGCGCAACGGCTCCGGCCTCAGGCTGGTTGGGGGAGGGCGGCGGCTTGAGCGTGAGCAGCCAGTCGGCAACGCGCTTGATGGCGGCATGGTCGACCGTCTCGGGGGTGACGCCGGCGCCGAGCGCGGCCGAAAGGTTGCGTTCGGCCAGCGAGGTGTTGTTGCCGTCCCAATGCAGATGCATGCCCTCACGCGGCCCTTGTTCAAAGACCGCCGGGAAGTCGGCGGCGCCGATCACCTCGGCCGGCGTCAGTGTCGCGGCGGGGATCTTCATCTGCACCACCTTGTAGGGATTGAAGGTGTCGACCCGGCCGGGGCCCCAGTCGGGCTGGTGGGCCAGCAGCGATTCGAGCCTTGCATGCCGCGCGATCAGGCCCTCGCGCAGGCTGGGCAGCACGAGATAGCGCCAGGCGATCTTCTCGACTGCGCCGAAGCGATGGCCGGCAGCTTCGGCCGCGGGAATCAGCGTGTCCGGAGCCATGCGCTCGTCGGCTGCGGTCGAGAGGACGAAGCTTACGAACCGCTCGAACTGCAAATTGTTGGACGGCATCGCCGGCACGATGATGCGGGGGGCATCAGCGCTTATGCGGTAGGTGCCGGTGTGGCAGACGGCACAGTTGAGCCAGACCATGTCGACGCCGCGTACCGTCCTCCGCGAGACCCCGATGGGCAGGTCCCGCTGGCGCCCCAGGGCGTCCTTTTCATAGAGGAAGCCGAAGGCGCTGTAGTCGTCGCGCTTTTCGAAGGCATCCGGGAACATCCTGGGCAGAGCTTGCCAGACCCGGTAGGGGATGCCGCTTTCCGTCTCCGAGCCGATCGAGCCATATTTGAAATGCTCCATCGCCTCGCCATAAACAGGCGTGTCGTTGCGGGTGAGGAGAATGGCGGCCGTCAAAGCGAGATAGAACACCGTCACCAGGGCAGCGATGAGCACGAGCCGCACCGGCTGCCATTTCCGGCGGCGCTGCGCCAATTGGCGCTCGACTTCGGTGACGAAATAGGGTTGCGGCATCGCGCTTTTCCTTGGCCGTGTTCGGGCAGCAACCTCCGATCGGCTCATGAAACGGGGTGAGGGGTGTTGCGCTTTCTCGTGGTTCGGGCGGCGTTGGCCGGTGCGGGAGCAAGGCTCGAACTGGACGGCTCCATGCCGGGAATGACCAGATTGGGCTTCGTCGCGTAGATCGAGTAGAGGGCGGCCAGCATGGCGTCGCGGTCGGGAAAGCGCTGTTCCTCGTAGCAACCCAGCGGGTTCTTGGCCGCATTGACCAGGCATTTGTTGCAATAGGTGCAGGGATTGGCGGGGCGGTCGTGCCCCGCCTGCCATTGCTGCGGCAGATCGTTGTTGGCGATCAGGGAACGGGCGATCGCCACGCCGTCGCACTGGCCCGAGGTCAGAGCCTGCCTGACCACCGAGGCCGTCTGGAAGCCGCCGGTGACCAGCACCGGGATGGCAAGGGCCTGCTTGAATTGGCGCGCCTCCTCCAGGCTGATGCCTTCGATGCCATGGCCCTTCTTCATGCGGAACCACAGCCAGCGGAAGATCGGGCGCAAAGCCGGGTAGCGGAACAGCAGGAAATTGCGCAGGCCGTACAGGCCGGAAGCGATCATGGCGTCATAGACGACGGCCAGGGTCTCCAGCGAAAGGTCGCCCGGCGGGTTGAGCGGGTGGGGAAACAGCGAGCCGGTGGAGACGTGGATGGCATCGACCCCCGCCGTCTGGCAGTAGCGCGCCACCTCGATGGCCTCGTCGATGGTGTTGCCCTTCTTTTCCCAGGGAATGACGTTGTTGCGATCGACCGCGGAGAGCTTGACCTGCAGATGGAAATCCCGGCCGACATGGCTGCGGATCGAGCGGATGACCTCCAGGAGGAAACGCGCCCGGTTGGGCAGCGAACCGCCATAGTGGTCGGCGCGGTCGTTGATGCCGGAGGAGAGGAACTGGGTGAAGAGGTAGCCGTTGGCCGCATGCAACTCGACGCCGTCGCAGCCTGCCTCCCGAGCCCGCCAGGCGGCTCTCCCGAACTTCTCGACCAGGATGGCGATCTCGCCTGCGGTCATCGCCTGGGTCGGGAAGCCGTGCAGCGTCTCGCGCGCATTGGTGGGGCTTGCCACCGGGCGATGCTGGTTGGTGACACCGGGTACGTCCATCTGCCGGCCCGAATGGCTGAGCTGCATGATGAAGCGGCAGTCATGGACGTGGACTGCTTCGGCGATGCGGGCCCAGAGCGGGATAAAGGCATCGCGATGATTGGTGGCGTAGTTGGCTGCGATCCGTCCCTCGATCGCCACCGGCACGAAGGAGGTGATGATGGCGCCGATGCCGCCCCTGGCGAATTTGCTCTCCCAGTTGAGACGCGTCTGGGTGGGCGAGCCGTCCTCATTGTCCCAGCGCCCGGAAATGCTGGAGCGGAAGATGCGGTTCTTCACCGTGAGGCTGCGGAAATGAAGCGGCGTGAAGATCGGATCCTGGGTCATGGCGATGTTTTCCTGCGCAAGGGCTCTAGCGGCGCGCTCGCGTCCAGATCTGCTCCAGCAGCCTGAACACGAAGCCGGAGGCGGGGCAGGCGCTCCAGGAGGCCGACTGAAAGGCGGTGGCGGGGTCGAGCGTGCGCGCGGCCGCATGAGCGAGTTTGAAGCGCACCAGGGTCCCATGCGTCAGGGAGCCACCCGGGACGTCGGCGACGCCCTTGGCCTGGCGCAGCACGGAATCAGGCGCCGCCAGGCAAGCCATCGCCGCCGCCTTGCCGTCGAGAGCATGGCGGCTGGCGCTATCGTCATGGAGGGCGCGCAGGCGGTCGAGGCTCGCCATGATGTTGTGCACGGCGATGCCGATGGCGTGGATGGCCTCCGGATTGCGTCCGACCGCGGCAGCCAGGATGTCCCTGTCGGCATGCAGGGTGCCGAACAGGGCCTGCTGCAGCCAACGCAGCGGATTGACTGTTCGCGCGGTGGCATCGAAGCGGATCGCGGCTTCCCAGAGGCGTTGTGCCGCCGCATCGTCCAGGGTGAAGCCAGGAACGAATTGCTGCGCGATCAGGGCCTGCAGGGCCGGTCCCGCTCTGTCGCGCGTTACGTCGCCGCGCACATAGGCGATCAGGGCATGGTCACCGGCGAGATCGGGCAGGAGGACATGCCGCAGCCTGTCGGCCAGGGCAGCCTGGGCGGCGCGCCGTCCGGCGTCGTCGCGGCCGCGCATGGTGGGCAGAAGGGTCCCGTCGATGCTGAACACCCGGGTCAGCCGCCCGGCCAGCATCCGGTTGAACAAGGGGCCGGCCTTGTCATAGGCACGGTCGAGACGGGGATCCCGGTCGATCGCACCGATGGTGGCGGCATCGTCGACCTCGAGAAGATCAATCAGCAAGGGGATATGGATGCGGCGGGTCATCTCACCTGCTCGCCTTGGTCCAGGGGAAGAAGACGTTGCGCGTCGCGGTGAAGGCCGGCGCGAGTTCCGGGGCATGGCGCTGCAGCACGGTGAGGAGCGAGTTCTCCTGGACCCAGCGGAAGCCGGCCGGCGTATAGATCTCGGGACGAAAATCCTCGGTGAAGAAGCGGTCGCTCTTGAGGCGGCGCGAGGCCATCAGGATGAAGATGCGGAAGGCCGTGTCTGAAAAGCCGAAGCCGGGCGGCGAACCATTATGGGCATTGCTCTCGACCAGGGTGCCGACCAGGAGGTCGACCTGTTCGACCGTGCGGTAGACTTCGGCAAGCTCCGAGCGCCAGGTCGTGTCATTGGTGAGTTCCTCGAAATTGCGTGGTACCGGCGCGCCGATCTGGCGCCGGAACTCGCAATAGCGCGGCACGCCGCGCTCGCGGTCACGCAGAATGTCGATGGCGGCGAGGTCGGCGAAGATGTTCTCCTCCACCCTCTTGTCGAGCCTTCTCAGCGTGTTGGGGAAATTATGCAGCACCAGGGCGCCGGGGTGAGAGGTGCCGAGCGAATAGACGACGTTGAGAAAGCCGGCTTCTTGGTAGACGGTGCGGGTCTTGCCCGCGAAGACGTCGGTGAGGCCGCGCTCGAACAGGGCGTCGTCATCTTCGTGACGGCGGAAGGAAAAGCTGTCCGGCATCAGCGAATGCAGGCGGTAGCAGGCAGCGAACTCCTCCGTCATGGCATAGGGCGCACCGTGATGGTTCTTGGGGGAACCGGGGATGCCCGACAGGATCTCCCCGTCGCTGATACGGCCGAAGCTGTTCTTGTAGGTCTCGCCGAGCAGGCCGAAATAATTACCGCGCATGGCAAAACGGCCGGACGGGGAGTTCATCAGGGCCGGGGTCCACTCGGCCGTGTGGATCTTGGCAAGCAAGGCGGCGTTGACCAGACGGGCCTTCTGGAACAGCCATTCGCCGGATTTGTCGGGATGGTCGATGCGCAGGCGGTCGACGATGGCGTTGTGCTCGCGGGCGAACAGCGTATGCAGCACGGAGAGGCCGACCCACCAATTGCCGTTGACGCCGGACAGTTCCGATCCCGCTTGTTTGGCTTCGGTGTCGACCGGCAGATGGCCGCGTTCGTCGAGATGGATCTTGCCGTCGGCACGGATCGCGCCGGTCGCGGGATCGCTGCGGATGCGGATCTGCAGCGCGAGGCTGGAGCCATAGATCTGCGAGGCGTCCCACCAATGGCTCTCGGTGTTGGTGTAGGCGGCCGGCCGTCCAGGCTGGTCCGCCTCCGTCAGATCCGTCGGGGTCCGCAGCACCTCCATCGTCCTGGCCGGCCAGTCATCCCCCTCCGGGACGTCGAAGCGATGGGGATTTTCCTTCAGATTGGTGCCGTGGCTCAGCCAGTCATGCACCATGAACTGGATCCAGGCCGCCGCCAATACGTTCAGATGCGGTACGGGAACGAAGGCCTGGCGCGCCAGCAGTCTGGAACTGACCAGCCGCGGATTGGGCTCGTACAAGGTTGGCGCCACCTCGCCATAGGTCTTGTTCAATGCGACGTTTCGGCCGAAGCGTGTCTTGGCCCGCCCCATCCAGGGCTGGGCGAGATCGTTGTAGCTGCCGTCGGCCGTGCGGAACTGGAGAATGTCGAAGCCATCCGCCGGGTCGGGCCGCGCGGGTGCCGTCTCGGTATCGAAGAGGTTGTTCTGTCTCAAGATTCCCCGGCTGCCGAGCATGATGGCAACGCTCACAGGGAAGGGCCAGCGGTACCAGATGCGAAAGCGGCTCGTTCCCCGTGCCAGCAGGATCAGCAAGCGATCGACAATTCCAGTCATTGCATCCCCCTTGTGGCAGCAATGATGGGTAGGAAGCGCAGGTTTGTCGACTTGCAAATCCCGGATGATCAATCCGGAATCACGGTATTGTCACGGTATTTAACGCAATGAATTCTTCAGCATCGAGAGCATGGTGGAAGACTATACCTCGAAGATGAAAATCTTCAGGGCGGGGATTTTGTTTGTCTAATTTCTGATGAATTTACATTGACGCAAAGGGAGGGGTGACCCTTCTTGTCTGTTCAAAAGTCGTCGCGCAGTTTCAGGCTGCGCGCGGGCGCTGATGCCGAAGGATGGTGCGCTCGATCGTTTCGAGGCGCGTCTGCATTTCGATGACGAGCAAGGCGGCCCCGAGCAGCAATCCGGTGGGCAGATCGGACTGGGCCGGCGCGATGGTGAGGTTGCGCGTGGCCAGCGGCAGCGAGCGCTGATAGACCAGCTCGCGAATGCCCGACATCAGGTCCTCGCCGGCCAGTGCGAGCGTGCCACCGATCACGATCACACTGGGATTGAGCACGCTGACCACGTCGGAGGTCACCTCGCCGAGCACGCGTCCGGCTTCGCGCACCAGCCGCACGGCTTCCGGCTCGCCCGCCTGGGTCAGCGCGATGATGTCGCGGGCGGCCGAGGCCTCGATACCGTGGCTCCGCAGATCGCGGGCGATGGCCCAGCCGGCGGCCCGTGCCTCGACGCAGCCGAGTTTGCCGCAGCGGCAGAGCGGAGCGGGGGCGTGGGTGAGCTGAATATGGCCGATGTCGCCGGCCGCGCCCTGGGCGCCGCGATAGAGACGGCCATCGGTGATGATGCCGCTGCCGATGCCGGTTCCCGCCTTGATGTAGAGGAATTGGCCGACACCGGGCCAGAAACGACGATATTCCGCCAAGGTCATCAGATTGACGTCGTTCTCGATCGCGACCGGGGCGTCGAATTGGCGGCGCATCCAGGTGCGGATTTCGAAATCGTCCCACCCCGTCATCACGGAAGGGCCAACGACGCGGCCGCCTTCGTGGTCGACCGGCGCCGGCAGGCCGAGACCGATGCCGAGTACGTCCCCGCTGTCGCGCCCGATCTCAGCAAGCAGCGCTCGGAACTGCTCGACGATCCAGCCAAGAACCGGCACTGGGCCGCGGCGAATATCGATGTTTCCCACCGCTTCCGCCAGGATCCGTGGTTCGAGATCGGTGACGGCCAGGCGCACATGGCTCTCGCCGATATCGGCGCAAAGCGTCACGCCGAAGGCGGTGTTCAGTCGGATGAGGCGCGCGGGCCGGCCGCCGCTCGGCATCGCATCGGGTGCTTCCTCGATCAGCCCGGCGGCGAACAGGGCGGCGAGGCGTTCGGTCACGGTGGAGCGCGACAGGCCGGAGGCTTCGATCAGGGCAGAACGCGATCGCGCCTTTCCGGAGGCGATCAGCCAGAGGATCGCGCCGGCTCCCGCCGCCGAGCCTGTTTCCTGTCCCGACCTGACGCTATCCTTCACCGCGGCTCCTCGCTGCCATATCTGTTTTTGCCGGCCGGCAACCTTATGACCAGAATCAGTCATAAGCCAGGAGAGAAGGGTCCATTTCCGCGAGCGCGGACGTCCTCGTCCGCTTTTTCTTGCTGCAAGCGTCGTGGTTCCAAGCTGCGGATCCTCCGACACTCTCTCGAGTGTCGTAGGGACGTCCGCGCTTCCAGGGGCATGATCAGCGCCGACCGGTCAGCATCAGCAGATTGCCGGCGAGCACGACCGCGAGGCCTGATATGGCGAGCGTGGTCCAGACATAGCCTTCGAAGATCGTCGAAATGGCCAGCGCGACCACCGGGAACAGCACGGTGGAATAGCCGGCCCGGCTGGCGCCGATGCGCGACAGCAAAGTGAGATAGGCGGCAAAGGCGGCGACCGAGGAGAGCAGGGCCGACCAGAGCAGGGCGCCGAGATAATGCAGATTGGGCTCGATGATGAAAGCCTGACCGCGTGCGATGCTGAAGACAAACAAGAAAAGCGAACCGTAGACCATGCCCCAGGCGGTCGCCGAGGTCAGGGAAATGGCGCGTTTCTTCAGGCTAAGGGTCAGCATGTTGCCGAAGCAAAAGCTGAGGGTGCCGACCACGCACAGAACGAGGCCGGTGAGGGCCGCGCTCGAAAGATGGTCGCCGGCGAGTTGCGGCGCGAACATCAAGCCGACGCCGGCAAAACCCATCAAGGCGGCGATGACCGAGCGCAGGCTAGGCTTCTGGCCGAATATGAGGGCGCTCAGCACGATGTTGAACACCGAGGTCAGCGAAAAGACCACGGCGAGCAGGCCGGATGGCGTCGACAGGCCGCCATAGTAGAAGCACAGGAAATTGCTGGAGAAGAGCAGCAGGCCGAGCCCGGCGAAGCCGAGATGGTCCTTCCAGGCGAAGGATAGTGGGCCACCCGACAGCATGACCCAGCCCAGCATCATCACCGCGGCGAGCAGGAAGCGCCACAGCAGCGAGACTTCCGGCGCGACCACGCCAAGTTGCATGTGCAGTGCGATCCACGAGGTTCCCCACACGAAGACCACCCCGGCATAGAGGCCGAGATCAATGGCTCCGAGCGGTGCTGCCCCGCCCGGCCCTGCATTCAAAGTCGTACTGCTCATGGCCTCGATTATCGGGGGATTTGCCGGATCGGTCCAATCAAGCTCGCGAATGGAAGTCATCGCGCCGATTGATGGTTGCGGGACGCGGACGCTTCAACCGGGCCGGAACGACGGGCCTGCCCAACAGGCTTCGATACCGGCAGTGGCGGCTGGGCGATCCGAATTTTCCACTGGCCCGATTGACAAGGAGCTGCAGGGATTTTTACTTATATGAATATTTTTTTCTAATTAGTGAAGCGTTGTATTGGGAGCTTTCCGCTAACCGATAGGAGAAATGCGTATGTCGAGGCGTACCAGGTATCCAATTCGTCTATTTCTGACTGCCGCGGTCGTTGCTTTCCTATTTTCCTCGGTGCCGCACGCGATAGCGTTTGAAGACACCAACAAATATCAGCCGATCACCGAGACCGAAGTCGAAAAGACGGTCACGCTGACGGGACGCGATCTCACCTACCGGCAGGTTGTCGAGATCGCACGCAATGGCGTTAAGGTCGAGCTCAGCCCCGAAGCGCGTCAACGTTCGGCCGATGCCTATGGCCTTTTGCTGCAGGGCGCTGCCGAGAACGTCACGATCTATTGGTTCAATCGTGGTGCGGGAGATCAGCGTGAGACGGTGATATTCTCGGGCGATCCGACGACCCCGGAAAACACCAGGCTCTTGAAGGATCAGCAGCTCGCGCGCTTCAAGGACGGTGTCAGGGATGGCTATGGGCCGGAGATCCGGGAAGAGGCTCTCGTGCGGGCCATCATGGCCATTCGCGCCAATACGATGTCATACGAGGCGGCCAGTCCGCCTCTGACGCAAATTCTCGTCGACATGCTGAACAAGCGGGTCACTCCCGTCGTGCAGTCGCGCGGCACGCTCGGCGAGGGGGATCTGAACACGATGGGCAATATCGGGGCCGCGATGGTCGGGGAAGGGGACGCCTATTATCGCGGCGTCAGAATGCCCGCCTCCCAGGCTCTCGCCCAGGCCGGCATCAAGCCCCTCGAACCTTTTGCCGCGGACGAGGCGGCGTTGATCAGCACCAATGCCTATGCGCAGGCGCAAGCGGTTCTGCTGCTCGAAGACTCCCGGAGGCTCTTGGAATGGGCAGATCTCACTTACGCAATGGACCTGCTGGGCATGAATTCCAGCGTGACGCCGATTTCGGCTCCGGTCCAAGCGATGCGTCCCTATGACTGGCTGACCTGGGACGCCGCCCGCATCATGGACATGATCAGGGGCAGCTATCTGTTCGATGACGATCCCGCGCGCATCATTCAGGATCCGGAAAGCATGCGGGCCTCGAGCCAGCGACAGGGATCGGCCTGGCATGCCTGGGCGGAACTCAGGGATTCCGTCAGCCTTTCCATCAATTCATCGGACCACAATCCGGCCACCATGCCGGGGCTCACGCCCGAAAGTTCCTGGGAACTGAGCACACCTCAATTCATGAAATACCATGTCAAGGGTGGGCCTCTCAGTGGCGGCAAGCAGGGCTACATCTTCTCCAACGCGAACTGGGACCCCTATCCCCTTGCCAATCAGGTCGAAGCGTTCACCATTGCCCTGACGAATATGGGCGCTGCGGTCTCCCAACGGATCGAACGGTTCAAGAACCCGTTCTTCACGGTGGTCAAGCCGGCCGATATCCTGAACGCCGAAACACGCAGGAACACGCCAACGTTCGGCGGATATCTGCCGACCGACCTGTGGCAGGAACTTTCGGAGATGGGTACGCCCGTCACGCCGGCCGGGCAGGCCATCGTCTCGACGGTCGAAGACCTCCAGGCGCAGACCAGGATCAAGACCGAGCGCGCCCGCAAGGCCGTCGACCTGTCCTTCGAATTGCTCGCGCATGACCTGCTCACGGCGAGCTATTGGATGGAAATCCGAAAGATCCAGAATCCATCCCGCAATTTCGGCAAGGCACCTTCCGAAGCTCTCGCGGCCTTGCGGCAGGTCGTGCCGTGGCAACAGCCAGGGGCGGAGCGCCCGAAACGGCCGATCGGGATGGTGGTGTATGATTTCCTGCAGGCCAATCCGGCATCGAAATTCTATGGCGGCGGCCCAACACCTCCGGCGGCCCGGCCCTTGCCGAAGGCCGGGCTGCAATAGCTGCCTGACGAATGGGTGCTGGGCCAAGCAGCACCCGTTATTTCGAAGCGCCAGAGCGTTTTGATCGAACGGGCTTTGCCCGGCTGGTTCAATAGGCCTTTTCGTCGAAGACCGGATCGATCTTGCCGCCCCATTCGCCATGGAAACGGGCCAGCATCTCATCGGCGGCGGTGACGCCGCTTTCGACGACATCGTCCAGGCCGTCGAGGAAATGCTCCTCGTTGCGGCCTTCCCAATCCTCGATGTTGCGGGCCTTGAGTCCCTGGCGCGCGATGGCGAGGGTCCTGAGGGCGATGTCGCGGACGCTCTCACGGCGGAAGGGAGTCTTCAGGGCCTGCCGGCTGACGGAATCGCGCAGGGCCTGGCGTTCGGCCTCGTTCCAGTCCTTCACCAGGTCCCAGGTCGCGTCGAGCGTCTCGTTGGAATAGAGCAGGCCGACCCAGAAGGCCGACAAGGCCGCGAGCTTGCCGGTCGGCCCGGCATCGGCGCCGCGCATTTCCAGATAGCGCTTCAGCCGCACTTCCGGAAATAGCGTGCCGAGATGGTTGGCCCAGTCCGACATGGTGGCGCGCTCGCCCGGCAATTGCGGCAGGGTGCCGGCCAGGAGATCGCGGAAGGAAGAGCCGGCCACATCGTGATAGACGTCGCCGCGCTTGACGAAATAGAGCGGCACGTCGAGGGCATAGTCGACATAACGCTCGAAGCCCATGCCATCCTCGAAGGCGAAGGGCAGCATGCCCGTGCGGTCGAGATCGGTGTGGCGCCAGACTTCCGAGCGTAGCGACAGGAAGCCGTTGGGCTTGCCGTGCAGAAAGGGCGAATTGGCGAAGATGGCGGTGGCGATCGGCTGCAAGGCGAGCGAGACGCGCAGCTTCTTCACCATGTCGGCTTCGGAGGAGAAGTCGAGGTTCACCTGCACCGTCGAGGTCCGGTACATCATGTCGAGGCCCATCACGCCGACCTTGGGCATGTAGTTCGTCATGATCTCGTAGCGGCGCTTGGGCATGCGCGGCGTTTGCTCCCGCGTCCATACCGGCGACATGCCAAGGCCCAGGAAGCGGATGCCGAGCGGGCCGCCGATCTCGCGCACCTGGGCGAGATGGGCGTGGATTTCCGAACAGGTCTGATGGATCGAGGGCACGGGCGCACCGGAGAGTTCGAACTGGCCGCCGGGTTCGAGCGAAATGGCGCCGCCGCCGGTGATGTCGAGCATGCCGATGATATGCTCGCCTTCCATGATCGGCTCCCAGCCGAGCATCGCCTGCATGCCCTCGAGCAAGGCGCGGATGCCGTTGGGACCTTCATAGGGAACGGGCTGGTGCGTGCCGGCCCGGAAGGGGAACTTCTCGTGCTCCGTGCCGATCCGGAATTGGGACGGCGGTTTGACGCCCTTTTCGATCCAGGCGACGAGTTCGTCGCGCGAGCCAATGGGGGTTGAATCGATTACGTCGCGGGCCATGCGGGGAGAACCTTACAAAACGGCCCGGACCATAGACAGTGCCATCCGGGAAAACAATCAGGCGCCGATACAAGATCGCGTCAAAAGTGAGAAGGGGCACTGGAGCGCGGACTGGAAGTCCGCGCTCCACAGGAGAGCTCGCCTCAGCGCCAATCTCCGCGGACAGCCTGCACCAAGGCGAGGGCTGCCACCGCCGCCGTGTCGGCCCGCAGGATGCGGGGACCGAGTGAAAGGCGGGTATGGCTGGGAATGCGGCCGATGGCGCTGCGCTCGACATCGTCGAAACCGCCTTCCGGGCCGATCAGCACGGCAAGCGGCCCCCTGGGAACGGCAGCGAGCGCCTCGAGCGGGCTGGCGATCGCAGCGCTCTCGTCGCAGAAGATCAGATGCACGTCGGGGTTCCAGTCTTCGGCAAGACGCATCAGGTTCTGTTCCGGCTTGATCTCAGGCACGGAAATCACGCCGCATTGTTCGGCCGCCTCGATGGCATTCGCCCGCATGCGCTCGAGATTGACCCTGGAAACCTGGGTGCGGCGGGTGATCACGGGTTGGATGGTGCCGACGCCCATCTCCACCGCCTTCTGCACCATGTAGTCGAGCCGGGCGTGCTTGAGGGGGGCGAACAGCCAGCGCAGTGTCGGTATCGGGGTCTGGGGCCGGGTCTGCTCCTCCACCTCCAGGCCGATGCGCTTGCCTTCATGCGCGACCGCGGCGGCAAATTCGCCGTCCGTGCCGTTGAAGACCAGGATGCGCGCACCCGACTTCAGGCGCAGGACATTGCCCAAATAGTTTTGTTGCGTCTTGTCGAGCGCGACCGGCTGTCCTTCGCCGAGCGGCGCATCGACGAAAAGCCGGACGGAAAGAAAATCATAGGCGGCCATGTACCGGGTCTTTGTTCTAAGCAGAGTATTTCGAGGTCGCCCACCAGGGGGCAATATCGAGATACTCTGCAAATGTTTGAGATCTTGCAGGTTCTTACCGACCGAGCCACGTGCTGGGTCGGTAAGAACCTGCTTGCAGAAAAACAGGGGGTGGACACGCCATCAAGCTGCCCCGAACTTGCGAGATCAATAGTTCCTCTGTATCGAGAGTGTCACCACCAATCTTGCGGATGTCCTCATGTTGCGTCTCGTTTCGATTTCCCTCGTCGCCGGCACCTTGCTGGCCGCAGCACCGGTCGCAGCGCAGGAGTCGGCTCCGATCGGCAACCAGTTCTGCAACAAAGACCTGCAGCCGATGATCGATCGCCGTGGGAAGATCGCACTGGCTTTGCAGGCGATCAACAAGCGCGGGCGGCCCAAGACCTTCGAACAGGCCAAGAAGACATTCAACGAGTTCTGCGGCAGTCTCTCCTCCTACATCGAGAACGACAAGAAGATGCTGGACTACATGCAGTCCAACAAGGAGTTCTGCTCGATCACGGACGAGAATGTCAGGCAAATCTCGGCAGACCTGGCCCAGACTCAGAAAACCAAGGCGAAGATCTGCGCCCATCCGCCGCGCCAGCAGGCCGCGCCGCAGCCTGGTCGCGGCGGGGGTGGGCCTGCAGCGCCCAAGCCACCCGTCAATCTGCGCCTGCAGTAAAGGGAGATTGCCGGCATGGTGCCGCGTCCCGCCGAGGCTGGTCTGACCGGGCTGGCGAACAAGGTGGCCGACGCACCCACCGGCAATTGGGTCGATCGCCACGCGCCGGCTGCCTGGCGACCTTTTCTGCGCCTGTCGCGCGCCGATCGCCCGATCGGCGGCTGGCTCTTGATGTGGCCGTGCTGGTGGTCGGCGGCCCTCGTTGCCCTTCACCATGGCGCGGCCGGCCAGACAGTCTGGCATCTGGCGCTGTTCCTGATCGGCGCCTTCGTCATGCGCGGCGCCGGCTGCACGCTCAACGATCTCGCGGACCGGGACATCGACGACAAGGTCGAGCGCACGCGCTCGCGGCCGATCCCGTCTGGGCAGGTCACCGTCCTTGCCGCCGCGGTCTGGCTGGGGGCGCAGGGCCTGATCGGTCTTGTCATTTTGCTGCAGTTCAACCTTTTCGCCGTCCTGCTGGGGATTTCCTCGCTGGCGGTGGTGGCCGTCTACCCTTTCATGAAGCGGATCACCTCCTGGCCGCAGGCCGTTCTTGGCCTTGCCTTTTCCTGGGGCGCGCTGATGGGCTGGGCCGGCGTCGCGGCAGGGCTGGCCCTGCCGGCGCTGCTGCTGTTCGCTGGATCGGTGCTGTGGGTGATCGCCTATGACACTATCTATGCCTGCCAGGACAAGGAGGACGATGCGATCGTCGGCGTGCGCTCGACGGCGCTGCTGTTCGGCGACAAGGCGCGCGGTGCGGTCGGTGCGTTCTACGCCGGTGCCGTGGTGCTGATCGGGCTGGCGCTGGCCACCAATGGCGCCGGCCCCCTGTCCTATCTCGGTCTTGCCGGCTTTGCCGTGCATCTCGCCCGGCAGGTCATGCGCTTCGATCATCGCGACGGCGCGCTGAGCCTGATCCTGTTCCGCTCCAACCGCGACGCCGGCGCCATCCTGTTTGCCGGTCTGATCGCGGATTGCCTCTGGAACTGGCTCTAGGCCGGCTGTCAGGCCATCATCGCCGGCAGGGCTGCAGCCAGGGCATCGACCGTCACGCGCACCTTCAGCGGCAGATGCGGCGTTTCCAGCCATAGCGCATAGGCGTCATAGAGAAAATCGGGCCGGTCCGGCAGGAGCTTGACCAGGGCGCCGGCCTGAATACGTTCGCGGACCAGCCAGGAAGGGAGCCAGGCCAGCCCCATGCCGGCCGCCGCCGCATCGGCTATGGCGGCGAGATCGTCCAGCCGCAACCGGCCGTTCGGCATGAATTCCCGCGGCTGTCCCTGCGCTGTCGGGAAAAGCCAGGGACGGATCCGGCCCGAGCGGCGATAGATGACGCAGGCATGACCGGCGAGGTCCTCGACCTGCATGGGCGTACCATGATCGGCGAGATGGGACGGGGCGGCGCATAGGATCATGCGCTGGCGCGCGACGCGGCGCGCGATGATGCCGGCCCTGTCGTCCAGGGTGCCGGTGCGGATCGCCAGATCACAGCCATTCTCGGCAAGATCGATGATGGGGTCGCCGAGCGAAAGATCGAATGCGAGGGCGGGATGCCGCCGCGCCAACTCCAGCAGGACCGGCATGATACAGTGGCGGCCGAACAGAGCAGGCATGGCGACCCGCAGCGTGCCTCGCGGTTCGGACAATTGGTCGGCGGCAAGGGCGTCCGCGGCCTCGGCTTCGGCGAGCACGATGCGGCAACGCTCGTAATAGGCACGTCCGAACTCCGTCAGGCTCTGGCGGCGGGTGGTCCGGTTGAGCAGGCGGACGCCGAGGCGCTCTTCCAGGAAGCGGACATGCTTGCCCACCATCGGCCCGGACAAGTCGAGCGCGGCGGCCGCCGCCGCGAACGAACCGAGATCGACGGCCCTGACGAAGACGGCCATGCTCGCGAGGCGATCCATTATTCAAAACCAGTGGTTTCTTCTGCTCTTCCTGACACAGCATTTATCCCGGAAATGAGGAGGTGCATACCATATTCGGTTCCATTGATTAGGAGTTCTACCAAATGGCTCGCATCGTTCGCTTCCATAGCCATGGCGGCCCGGAGGTGCTGCGCATCGAGGAGATCGCGCTTCCCGCACCGGGCCGGGGCGAGATCCGCATCCAGGTCAAGGCGCTGGGGCTAAACCGGGCGGAAGCCTTGCTGCGCAGAGGCAGCTATATCGAGACGCCGGTCCTGCCGTCGGGGCTCGGCTTGGAAGCCGCCGGCGTGGTCGAAGGCATCGGTGCCGGCGTCGACGGTTTCTCTCTCGGCGACGCCGTCAGCATCGTCCCGCCGCAATCGATGGTGCGCTGGCCTGCCTATGGCGAGTTGGCGAGCTTTCCCGCCGAACTCGTGGTCAAGCATCCGCCGTCACTGGGCTGGGCCGATGCCGCAGCGCTCTGGATGCCTTATCTCACCGCCTATGGCGCTCTGGTCGACATTGCCGGGATCCGGGCGGGGGACTTCGTGGCCATCACGGCGGCTTCGAGCAGTGTGGGGCTGGCGGCGATCCAGATCGCCAATCGTGTCGGCGCCAAGCCGGTCGCGATCACCCGGACTTCCGCCAAGAGGCAGGCCTTGCTGGATCATGGCGCAGGCGACGTCATCGCTGCCGAGGAGGAAGACCTCGAAGCGCGGCTAGGGGCGATCGCCGGTCCGCAAGGGGTGCGCGTGGTGTTCGATCCGATCGGCGGCCCGCTCTTCCTGCCCCTCACGGCGGCCATGGCGCGTGGCGGCATCTTGATCGAATATGGCGGATTGAGCAGCGAGCCGACCCCCTTTCCGCTGTTCACGGTGCTGAGCAAGAGCCTGACGCTGCGCGGTTATCTCGTCCATGAGATCACGGGTGACCCCGCGCGCCTCGAAGCCGCCAAGGCTTTCATTCTCGCCGGGGTACGGGAGGGCGCGCTCCGTCCCGTGATCGCCAGGACATTCGCCTTTGACGAGATCGTCGAGGCGCATCGCTTCCTGGAGAGCAACCAGCAGTTCGGCAAGGTCGTGGTGACGTTGTGAGCGAAACCCCTGGCTCTGGCCGGAACAAGGTCCGGACCGAAGCCAGGGGGCGACTTGTGAAGCCTCAATGGTCCTGCAACTGCTCGGCGAAGCGGATCAGATTGCCATGGCAATCGGTGATCGAGAACTCATGCGTTCCCCAGGGCTTGGCCTCGAGATGGCCTTTGCGGTGCACGATGTTGAGCGCGTTGAAATGCTCGTAGAGGGCCGCGATGCCGGTGACCTCGAGCCAGCAGCTTGTGGCCTGCGGCACCCGGCGGTTGCCCGTCAGCCAGAAGCTGAGACGCACGCCGTCGCGATGCAGGAGCAGGAAGGAGATGTCGCTGTGCAGGACCTCGAAGCCGAGCCTCTGGTAGAACTGCGTGGTTTCCTCGAAGCTGAGCGAGGCGAGAGTGGGGATCGCACCGGTGAGGCGCGCGGTCACGGCCTGGTTCATGACGCCACCGCCTTCTCCAGGATGTCGCGCCAGGCTGCCTGCTGATCGGCCGTGGCGCCGTCATCGGCCTGCAGCCGCGCCGCCTCGCCGCCCGAAGCGAGGTGCAACACGAGGATCGGCCTGTCGCCGAGCTCGATGCTGCCGCCTGACAAAGGCTTCTCGTTGAGGTGCCAGTCGAAGCCGGGATCGAGCACGTTGAGCCAGGGGCCCATCCTGACGATCCTTGCCAGCGGCCCACGATGGCTTTGCCTGACACCGTGATTGGCGACTTCCAGCCTGACCGGAATGGCCTCGGCGGCGGCGGCCTCCAGCACAGCCTGCAGGTCGGTCGGGTTGCCGGCCGGAGCGGCGTCCGTCGATGCTGAGGCGGGGCGGGAGAAGGGAATGGGTTGAACGCCGCCCGGCCAGGCGAGTTCGGCTAGCAGTCGCTCGAAAGCGGCGTGATCGGCCTTGTCACGGGCATAGATCTTCCAGAGTGCACCGCCCGCCGCATCGAACAATTGGATGCTGCGCAACGGTCCCTTGGGGTTGGCATCCTCCACATAAAAGGCGTGTGCAACCGAAGATGGTATCAAGGTAAGGCCGAATCCCTCGCCGGCGAAGCGAATTTCGCCATCCGACTCGGCTCCGGCGGGAAAGGCGACATCCTTTTCGTGCACGGCCGACTCATTGCGGATGAGTGACATTACGGTACCCAGATGCGGCAGGGCGGCGCAGAGCGCGTCGACCCGGACGGCCAGGCGCCTCACGCCTTCGTCGATCCGGGTCTCCAGCAGGGCGGCTTCCGAAACCCCCAATTGCGCCGCGGCATCGCGAATGCGCAATCCGGACTGACTTTCCCGGAGAGCCTGCCACCGTTGTTTTAACTCGCTCATTTCCCTTCTTTCCCTCGGTTCTGATCGGCGCAAAATAGAGAAATTCAAAACTGGGACCTAAGCTTGTTACTGCAGTTTAGAACTAAGCAAAACTGCGCAGATTATATCAATATAATCAGGCATTAATCCCTTGACACACCCCATTTGCTGCCGCAAATCGCTGAAAACTGTATGAAACGGCGCCTGCTTCTACAAGATAAATTATCTGCAGCGCAGTTTTGAATAATTATACGTTGCGGAGCCGAGATGGTCAGGTCGAATTACATGCGCAGTCGCAGCCTTGCGACGGTAGCCGCTCTTGCCTTGCTGGCGGGAAGCGTGACGTTGGCGCGCGCGCAGCAGGCTCCCGCCGGCCAGGCCGCCGCAGCCGACGAGCCGGTGGTGCTCGATACCGTGACGGTGACGGCGACCAAGACCTCGGAGAAGCTGATCGACACGCTGGGCGGTGTCAGCCAGATCACCCAGGCGGAGATCGACCGGGCCCAGCCCGCTTCGGTTTCGGATCTGCTGAAGACGGTGCCGGGCGTCGCCACGCAGGTGAGTTCGAACGATCCCATGCAGTCGATCAACATTCGCGGCATGCAGGATTTCGGCCGCGTCAACGTATTGGTCGACGGTGCGCGGCAGGACTACCAGATCACCGGTCACAATGCGCAGGGCAGCTTCTATCTCGAGCCTGAATTCATCAACAATATCGACATCGTGCGCGGCCCGATCTCCAATCTCTACGGTTCGGGTGCCATCGGCGGCGTGGCCTCCTTCACCACCCGCGGCATCGATTCCATCCTGACGCCTGACCAGAATTGGGGCGTGGAGCAGAAGGTCGGCGTTTCCTCCAATGGTCTGGGCGCCTTCACCTCGACCTCGGCAGGCATGCGCTTCGGCACGGTCGCCGACATCTATGGCCAGTTCATCTATCGCGGTGCCGGCGATTATCGTGACGGCAACAACGATCGCGTCACCTATACCGGCAAGAACAATTTCGGCGGTCTGCTGAAGTTCAACTATCATCCGGGCGACGGCCAGACCGTCAGCCTGAGCGCGATGAGCCAGAAGTTCGACTTCGACAACAACAATACCAGCCGTGGCAATTCACGCTGGCGCAATGATGTTGTCACCTCGACCTTCACGGCCGGCTACAAGTTCGAAAGCCCCGACAACCCGCTGATCAATTTCAACGCCAAGGTCTATTATTCGGAAACCGAGAACGAGAAGACGATCATCGTTCCCGGTACCTATGCCAGCCTGGGCGTGCAGCCGGGAGACAAGCTCTCCGACAAGGTCGGGACGTTCGGCTTCGACGTCTATAATACGTCGCGCTTCTCGACGGGAGCCTTCGACCATGCCTTGACCTATGGCGTCGACGCCGCCTTCGATCGGGTCGAGACGCGGGACGGAGCCGGCGGCTTCGTCACCGCCTTCACGCCGTCGGGCACGAGGCGCCTTCTCGGCGCCTATGTCCAGGACGAGGTCCGCTACGGCGATTGGCTCCGAGTGGTTGGAGGCCTGCGCTACGATCACTACCAGCTCGAAGGCGGCAAGTACGAATCCGACGGCAGTCATCTGTCGCCCAAGATCACCATCGGCGTGACGCCGATCAAGGGTATCGAACTCTACGGTACCTATGCGGAGGGCTACCGTTCGCCGTCGATCAGCGAAACGCTCATGGACGGTATTCATCCCATCCCGTCCTTCCCCATCAAGCCCAACCCGAACCTGCGGCCCGAAGTCGGCCACACCTTCGAGATCGGCGTGAATACCAAGTATGACAATGTCTTCCGGGAGGGCGATACGTTTCGTGCCAAGCTGAACGGCTTCGTCAACAATGTCGACGACTATATCGATATCGTCGCCGGTGCTCCCTATGTGCCGGGCTTCCCGGGCATTCCCCCGTTTGTCTGCAACGTCCCCAATCCGAACCCGCTGATCTGCTTCCCCACCCAGCAATATCAGAACATTGCCAAGGCGCGCCTGATGGGTGTCGAACTCGAGGCTGCCTATGACTGGGGTGCCGGTTTCGTGTCGATCGCCGGATCGCACACCAACGGCAAGAACCGGGTGACCGACCAGCCGCTGAACTCGGTGGCGCCCAACAAGGTCAGCGGTACCGTCGGCCTGCGTTTCTGGGATGATCGCCTGACCGTCGGTTCGCGGGTCACCCTGGTCGGTGCGACCTCCCGCAGGGTGACCGAACCCAGCGGCGGCTATGGCTTGGTCGACGTCTTCGCCAGCTACAAATACAGCGATAATGTCAGCGCCAGCCTGGCGGTCGATAACATCTTCGATCGCCGCTACAAGGCGTTCCTCAATTCCGATTACTCCACCGGACTGGCGGCGAAGTTCGCGCTTACCGTCAAGCTCGCGGGCAAGTGAGGAGGCGGTGATGAGAACTTCCGAACTCAGCCGTCGTGATGTCCTGGCAGGGGGCGTCTTGGCCGGCGCGCTCGCCTTACTGGCCCTGCCGGGCATAGCTCGCGCCGAAGGCACCCAGCGCGTGGTCTGCGCCGGCGCTGATGTCACCGAGATCGTGGCCAAGCTTGCCGGCGTCTCGGTCATCCAGGGCGTCGATACCACCTCCAAGGCGCCGCCTGAGGTGATCAAACTGCCGTCCATCGGCTATCTCAGACAGATCTCGGTGGAAGGCATCCTCTCCCTCAAGCCGGACCTCCTGATCGCCAATCGCGATTTGGGACCGCCGACCGCGGTGGAGCAACTGCGCAGCACCGGATTGCGCATCGAGATCGTTTCCTTCCCCTTGAACGGGGAGGGCATGGCCGCCAAGATCAAGCATGTCGGCGGCTTGCTCGGGCGCGAGAAGGAAGCAGAGGCTCTGGCGGGCACGGTGATTTCAACCATGGCCGATGTCTCCAAGCGTCTCGACGGCATCACCAGCCATCCCAAGATCGGCTTCATCCGTTCCATCGACGGCGGCACGCCGATGGCGGGCGGCAAGATGGGGCTGGTCGATGCCACCTATGCCCTGGCCGGCGGCGCCAATGCGTTCGGAGACTTCCCCTTGTTCAAGCCGGTGTCGCGCGAGGTGCTCGCCGCCACGCCGCCCGATTTCATCCTGGCGGATAGCGCTGTCGTCTCCAACACCGGCGGCGCGGCGGTCTTTCTCGAGCAGTTGGGACTGACCTCGGCCTTTGCAGGCAGGCCCGACCGGCTGGTCGAGACCGATCTTTCCACGCTGTTCAGTTTCGGGCCGTCGGCCGCCACGCAGATCCAGTCGCTGGCGCGCCGCCTGCATCCGGACCGCTTCTCGGGGTAGGGTGATGAGTCTGGTGCAAGCCACGCCGCGAAGCCTTTCCCAAGCTCTCTCGCCACGCCGGCGCGAGGCACTGGTTCAGGCTGGCCTTGCGCTGCTGCTGGCAGCGGCCCTGGCCATGGGCCTCAGCTTCGGCGGCGTGCGTATCCCGGTCTCGACCTGGTTCTCGGCCGCGACTGGCAGCTGGGACCTCTATTCGGGCATCCTGGTCAATATCCGTCTGCCACGCGTGCTCCTGGGCATGCTGGTCGGAGCGGGCCTTGCGATGTCCGGTGCCGGCATGCAGGCGCTTTTTCGCAACCCGCTGGCCGATCCCGGCCTGACGGGGGCTGCTTCGGGTGGCATCCTCGCCGTGGTCGCCGGCATCGTCTTGCTGGAACATGTCGGCGGTACGGGTGGTCTCGGCAGCTATGCGCTGCCCGCCGCCGCGGCTGCGGCCTGCGGGCTGACCACAGTGCTCACCTACCGCATTGCGCGCGACCGTGACGGCCATGTCAGCATCGCCAATCTCCTGCTGGCCGGCATCGGCATCAACGCCCTGGCGATGGCGGTGATCGGCCTGTTCATCACTATCGCCGACGATACCCAGCTCCGGTCGATCCAGTTCTGGATGATGGGCTCGCTCTCGGGCGCCAATTGGGTCGCCGTCATGGCTACGGGCGTGGCACTCGCGATGGCGACGGTGTTGCTGGCTCGGCAGGCGCGCGGGCTCGACGCCTTCACGCTCGGCGAAAGCGAAGCCTTCCTCTCCGGCGTCGACACCGTCCATCTCAAGCGCACCGTGATCGCAGCGACCGCCCTTGCGATCGGCGCGGCCGTCGCCTTTACCGGTCTGGTCGGCTTTGTCGGCCTGATCGCGCCCCATTGCGTGCGCCTGCTGGGCGGGCAGCGCTACCGTTTCGTGCTGCCGGCTTCGGCTCTGCTCGGGGCCGCTCTGGTGGTGGCTGCCGATACGGTGGCCCGGGTCGCGATCACGCCGGCCGAGTTGCCGATCGGCTTGGTCACCAGCCTGATCGGCGGGCCGATCTTCATCGCCATTCTGAAAAAGGCCCAGCGCGCATGAGCCTCCAAGATGGCAATCTCCAGTTCGGCAATCTTCTGGTCCGTAACCTCACGGTCGAACGCAGCGGCCGCCCGGTGCTGCACGAGATCTCGTTCTCAGCCATATCAGGCCGTGTTCTCATCGTGATGGGACCGAATGGTGCCGGCAAGACGACATTGCTGGCGGCAATCGGCGGTGCCATGAGCCCGGCCGGCGGCGGGATCGACTTCGATGGCCGCCCGCTCGCCGGCCTGCGCCCGCAGGCGATGGCGGCCCAGCGCGCCTATATGGCGCAGCATTTCGATTGCCCCTTTGCCTACAGCGTCGAGGACATCGTCGCCCTGGGCCGGCTCTGCCATGCCGGCACGCCGCGCGCCGCGCGGGACAAGGCCGCGATCGCGGCCGCGCTTGCCAGCGCCGATCTCGCTTCCCTGGCCCGCCGCCCCGTCACCATGCTCTCGGGCGGCGAGCGCCAGCGCGTGGCCTTCGCCAAGGCCGCGGCCCAGATCTTCGACCGCAGCATGGCGGGCGAGCCGCATCTCGTCATTCTGGACGAGCCGGTCTCCAGCCTCGATCCCGAGCATCAGCACCGCCTGCTCGGCCAGGCCCGGCAATTGGCGAAACAGGGCGCGACCGTGGTGGTCACCCTGCATGATCTGACGCTGGCCTCGATCTATGGCGACGACGCGCTGGTGCTCGATCGCGGCCGCATTGCGGCGCAGGGCGCCAGGGCGCAAACCCTTACACCTTCCCTCATCGAGCGTGTCTTCAAGGTGCGCGTGGGCACGGCCATCCAGGATGGCGGCCCCAGCATCATGCACGCCGTTCCACAGGATCAAGCCGCATGATGAAACCGTCCCGCCTCGCCGCCGTTCTCGCCGTGCTGGTGCCCGTCATGGCGCCCCTGCCGGCCCTGGCTGCCGATGTGTCGATCGATCTCAACAAGCTCGAGACCCAGAATGGCAATTGCCGGCTGACCATGGTGCTGGTGAACGGGCGAGCGGAAGCGGCGCAGAGCCTGCGCGCCGATCTGGTGATGTTCGGCGCGGACGGCGTTGTCGCCAAGCGTCTGGCCGTCGATCTTGCCCCGATCCCTGCCAACAAGACCATCGTGAAGGCCTTCGACGTCGCGGGACTCGCCTGCGACGGTATCGGCAGCATCCTGCTCAACGACGTGCCGACCTGCCAGTTTGTCAATGCCAAGGCGGGGGAAGCTTCCTGTCTCGAGGCGGTCAGCGTCAGTTCGAAGGCCGGACCCAAATTCTTCAAGTGAGGCCAAATTCTTCAATTGAGGCCTGATTCAAGCAGGCGTCGAAACAAAGAGTGAGAGCGAGAGTGCCATGACCGAAACCGCCACGCATTTTTCCTTCGTGAATATGCTGCTCAACGCCGATCCGGTGGTGAAGGCCGTCATGCTGATCCTCGTGATCTCCTCGGTGCTGTCCTGGGGGCTGAGCTTCGAGACGGTAAGGCGACAGGGGAGGCTGCGCCGGCTTCTCCGAGCCGCGACAGCCAAGGGCCTTGGCGCCGCGCCGACTTTGGCCCAGAGCCTTCACGGGCAGGGGGAGCAGTCGGCGCAACTCGCCGTCCCCGGCGAGACCGGCGGCGAGTATCGGGGGCGCATCGAGCGGGCGATGCGCGAGGCCGCTGGCGGGCTGGTCGGCGCCAGCGATGCCGGCCTGTCGATCCTCGCGACCATTGCCGCCGTGACGCCGTTTATCGGCCTGTTCGGCACGGTGTGGGGCGTGATGAATTCCTTCTCCGCCATTGCCGGCGCCAATGACACCTCGCTGGCGACAGTGGCGCCCGGCATTGCCGAGGCTCTGTTCACCACGGCACTCGGCCTGGTGGCGGCCATTCCCGCGCTGATCGCCTATAACCGCCTGTCGCAGGGCATGGCCGGCCTCGGCCGGCTGTTCGAACAGATCCTGCGCCGCGAGGCGGAGGCCATGGCGACCCGCCGCGGCACGCCCATCAAGGTTGCCGGCTTCAGGGAGGCGGCGGAATGAGCTTCTCCCTCCAGGAGCCCGAAGGCGGCGAAGGGTCTGGCTATGGGTCTTGGGCGCCCAAGGCCGTCTCCGACATCAATGTGACGCCCTTCGTCGACGTGATGCTGGTGCTGCTCATCGTCTTCATGGTGACGGCGCCCATGCTGGCGGCCGGCGTCAAGGTCGATCTGCCCAAGGCGAGCGGCGTGGCGGCGATGTCACCCACCAAGGAGCCGTTGGTGGTTTCCATCAAGGCGGACGGCTCGCTCTATATCGGGCAGGACGCCCGCAGCGGCGAGGCTTTCGACGCCGATATCCGCGCCCGTCTCGCCGCCGATCCCAAGGTGATGGCCCATATCCGTGCCGACGCCAGCGTGCCTTATGAGAAGGTGCTGGATCTGATGGCCAATCTCAGCCGCAACGGCGTCAGCCAGCTCGCCTTCATCGGCAAGGCCGACAACGCGGCCCCGCGGCCGTGATCGTGCAGCCATGACATCGATCGACATCTTCAGGGACTGGCGCGTCGGCATGATCGCGGGAGCAGCACTCCTGCATCTGACTGTCTTCGCCGGTGCCTGGGTAATGGTGCCGCATGACGGCGTGGAAACGCGTCTCGATCGTCCGATCGAGGCATCGCTGATGCCGGCACCGTCGAGCGACATGATCAGCAATGACAGCACCGAGGTTGCCAAGGAAGTTGCGACGCTCAACGAGCAAGGCGAGACGGCGCCCGAAGATACAGCCGAGGTCGTGCCACCCGATGCCGTGATGGCCGAGATGGTGGCTCCCCCGCCTCAACCCGATGTCGTTCCGCCGAAACAGACCCCCTCGCAGGATCCGGTCGACACGCCCACTGTGCCTATGCCGCGGCAATTGGCAACGCTCGCCCCGGAAATCGTCACGACGACCAGTCCGGATGTCGTTACCAGTGCGCCCGTCATTGTTCCTGCGACGGAGCCCGCTAAGATCGTTCCCCTCCTGCCTGAGCCAGAAAAGCCGAAGCCTCTGAAGGCCGAAAAGCTCAAGCCAGGGAAGAATGTTCGCAAGAAATCGGAACCGGTGGTCAAACCGCAGCCGAATCAAAGGACATTGGCCAAGCTGGACGATAAGACGACGAAGGCCAAGATCCAGCGAGGAGGCGAAGGAGCCATCTCGGATATCGGTGCCAGCAGCAATGCCACGACAAGCGGGGCGACCAAGCAGGCCTATGGCGCGATCCTGGTCGCGCAGGCGCGTGCCCGAAAGCGCTATCCTGCAAGTGCCCAGGCGCGGGGGGCTACCGGTGAAGCCAAGGTTGGCTTTGTCGTGACCGGCCAGGGCACCATTGGAAACGTTCGGCTCGTGAAGAGTACCGGGGAGCCGGACCTGGACGCGGCTGCTGTCGCAGTCATTCGCAGCCTATCGCCGCCGCCGCCGCCTGGCGGGCGCTTCAACACGATTCTGCCGATCAACTACACACGAGCCAAGTAAGTTCAACGAAAGGAAAATCCCATGTTCATCGCTATGAACCGCTTCCAGGTGAAGAAGGAGTCCACCGCGGACTTCGAGACCGTCTGGCGCGATCGTGAAGTGCATATCGACAAGCTGCCGGGCTTCGTCTCCTTCCATTTGCTGCGCGGTCCGGAGCGGGAGGACCATGTGCTGTATTCCTCGCATGTGGTCTGGCGTTCCAAGGCTGATTTCGAGGCCTGGACCCAGTCCGAGGCCTTCCGTCTGTCGCACCGCAATGCCGGCAAGGGCCCGGCGCTGACGCTCGGCCACCCTGTCTTCGAAGGCTTCGAGGTCCTGCAGACGCTGGATGCGCCGGCCGAGAGCAAGGCGGCCTGATCATCACGCATTTCCCCCTGCTACGAGGGGAATGACGGGCGGGTTTCGGCCTCGTCCTCCCGGGAGAAGGCGACCTCCAGCTTCCGGGTGGACGAGGGTAGGGATCCGCCCGTTCCTATGCGGTGCTTTTACACTAGAGCAAAGCGCGTTCATGACTGAACGCTTGTTCGCTCTAACTCATTGTTTCGATGCGTCTTTGCGGTTCTTGGTGGCTCCGTCGAATCGCAAAACGCTTTAGGTTGCATAAAGTCTGACTCGTATGTGCAACCTATAGTTCTGTCATTCTCAGCCCCGACTTGCGATGCAAGTCGGGGCGACGGCGCCGCTGAAGGCGGCGGGAAGGGAATCCAGAGGCCAAAAGTCGAGCCCTGCCGCGCCTGGATTCCCTTCCCCTCGCTGCGCTCGGCCGGGAATGACAGGTCAAACTTCATCCGACCTGGTATCAAAAGGTGTTCGTGTGGGATCGCAGGCATCTCAGCGACATGCTTGCATGTCGCGATTGCCTGCTCTTCTTATCCAATAATCGAAGTGCCCTGAGAGGCAGGCAGGGAGGCCGGCCATCCCGGAAGTGCCCCTCTCACAGCACTGTCCGCTTGAGGATCTCCGCTGTCTCGGCATTGGCCGGATAGAAACATTCCAGCGCCAGTTCCGACAGGGTGATGTCGACGGGTGTGCCGAACACGGTGGTGGTGGAGAAGAAGCACATCAGGCCCTGCGGTGTCCTGAGCTCGAAAGGCACGACGATGCCGCCGAGATCGGCGCGGGGCTTGCCGCGCGAGGCTGGTACCGGATAGGCTGAAAGCTCATCGAGGAGCTCGGCCAGGATCTCGTCGCCGCTGACGGCGATCTGCTGGCGCAGGCGCTCGAGCAGATGATCGCGCCATTCGGGCAGGTTGGCGGTGTGGGGGGCCAGGCCGCCCGGGTGCAGGCCGAGGCGCAGGACATTGACCGGGGGCTCCAGCAGGCTCTTGTCGGAAACCCCGACCAGCAGGGGCGCGATTGCCTTGTTGGCGGCGACCAGCGTCCAATGGCGGTCGACCGCAAGGGCGGGGTAAGGTTCGTGCCCCCCGATCACCAGCTCGATTGCCTCGCGGGCCGGGGCGAGGGCCGGGTCGTCCAGCCCGCGCTCCTGAAAGACAGGCGCATAGCCGGCCGCGAGCAGCAGGGCATTACGCTGGCGCAGCGGTACTTCGAGCCTTTCAGCCAGATGCAGCACCATTTCCCTGCTTGGCTTTGAACGCCCGCTTTCCATGAAGCTGAGATGGCGTTGCGAGATCTCAGCTTCCAGCGCGAAGTCGAGCTGGCTCATGCGGCGATGCTGGCGCCAGGCGCGCAGATGGTCGCCGACCCCCCGGGCGGCCCTCGCCTGTGGCGAGGCGCCCGGGCGGCGGACGGCCTGGATGTTGCCGCGGGCGCTCATGCGGCCGCCGGAACCTGATCGAGGAAACCGCTGACTTCGTGCAGCCGTCCCTTGTCGAGCCGGGCGAAGTCGGTGCCCTTGATCGGCCCATCGGCACCCGCCGGACCGAGCTGCCAGGAGAAACGGACATGATCGCCATGACCATCCGCTTCGCCGATCAGGGAAAAGCGAAACTCCGGGAAGCGCTGCTGCACGGCCGTGATCAATCCGTCGATCTGGTCATGACCCTGGCCACGCATCAGCGGGTCGACATAGAGGGCGTCCTGCGTCCAGGAAGCATCGAGCAAGGCACGCCGGCGGGCGGGATCGGTCTCGTTCCAGGTGGCGATATAGATGCGGGCGATGGTGGCGGGATCGGTCATCGACGTGTTCCTTTTGGCAAGCCTGATTGCTTCAGGCCCGCTCAGCATGGCCGGGAGAAGGGGGCGTCTCAATTACGCGTCAGGTAATCAAGGCTGCCTTCTTTGACGAATCCTGCCACAGGCACATTATCGCCGTTCTCGATTGCCCGCATCGCCGGGCGGTCTCAAATTTGGGGCCGCACGGCGATGGCATGATTCCCGCCCCAGTTGGCGGGGATGCCCCGGTCGGCAGGCTGCAATTGCGTGAGCGGAGAACAATGTGTCGCTTGATCCACCGCCCATCGCCCTGTTCGGCGAGCGCCTTCTGCTCAGGTCCTTCGAGCCTGATGACGCAGACGAGATCTTTGCCTGCATCACGCCGAGCCTGACGCGCTTCATGGCATGGGAGCCTTCACCGTCACGCGAGGCCTTTGCCTCGATCTGGCGCAACTGGGGAACCTTGGCCGAGGTCGGCAGCGATTATATTTTCGTCGTCCGGCGGCGGGACGGATTGTTTCTCGGTCTGGCAGGGCTGCATCGGGCCGGAAGCAAGACGCCCGAACTCGGCATCTGGATCCGGGAAGACGAACATGGACGCGGCTATGGCCGCGAGGCCGTCGCTGCAGTTGCCGCCTGGGCGTCCAGGGATCCGGCCATACAATATTTCCAATATCCCGTCGCAGAGGCCAATCTGGCGAGCCGGCGCATTGCCGAGGGCCTGGGCGGAATCCCGGCGGCGGAGCGGCGCGACAGGAAATACAAGGCCGTGATTTATCACGTTCCGCGGCGAAGCCAGTAAGCGCCTTGCCCTGCCAACCGCTTCGAACCCATGGTTCTTGCTTGCACGCGCCGGTCTGCTCGCCTAAATCCGAGCCATGATCGAGAAGGATGGGGCAGGGCGTATGGCCCGGGCGTTGGGTGCGGGCGAGGCGTTGCCTCTGCTGATCGAGGCTGTCAGGGAAGCAGGAGACATCGGGCTCGGCTTTGCGCGCGACGGCGCCCGCATCTTCGACAAGGCCGACAAGTCGCCCGTCACCGAGGCGGACCTTGCCATCGATGCGCATCTGGCCAAGCGCTTGCGCGATGTTTCCAGCGCGATCGGCTGGCTCTCCGAAGAGGCTGTCGACACGGCCGAACGCCTGGACAAGCGACAGGTCTGGGTGATCGATCCCATCGACGGCACGCGTGGCTTCATCGCCGGCAATGGCGAATGGGTGATCTCGGCCGCGCTGGTCGAGGACGGGCATCCGCTGGCGGGCGTGCTCTATCGCCCGAGCAATGGCGATCTCTATACAGGCGGGCGCGGTCTGGGCGCCTTCAAGAACGGCGTCGCCCTGAAGGCCAGCCAGGGTGCCCTTGCTGCAATCCGCACGCTGGCCGGACCCAAGCCGATGTTCGATCTGGCGCAGCGTGCCCTGCCGCGGGTCGAGCGGGCCTCGTCGATGTCCTCGCTGGCCCTGCGCATCGCCATGGTGGCGGAGGGAAGCGTCGATGGCGCTTTCGCGTCGGGCTCCTCCCATGATTGGGATATCGCGGCTGCCGACATCATTCTCAGCGAAGCCGGCGGGCTTCTTACCACCGTGGCTGGCAGGGACATCGTCTATAACCGCCCCGACCCCGTGCACCGGCCGCTCGTCATGGCCGGGCGCGAGCGCCAGGGCGCTTTGGTTGCCCTGTTCGAGGGCATGAATTGAATTTTAGAGCAAAATGACTTCTCTTCGAATCGTCATTTTTCTCTAACTCTTTGTTTTAGCGCGTTTTCTTGATCGAAAAGTCTGTCAACTTTTTTTGGAAAACGCTATAGGAGTATGGGATGAGCGAACCTCAGAAACAATTGCTGCATCTGGTTTTCGGCGGCGAGCTGAGCTCGATCGAGGGCGTTGAGTTCAAGGACCTTCAGGGCCTCGACATCGTCGGCATCTACCCCAATTACGCCAGTGCCCAGGCGGCGTGGAAGGCCAAGGCCCAGGCGAGCGTCGACAATGCCCAGATGCGCTATTTCATCGTGCATCTGCATCGCCTGCTCGATCCCGCCACCGACACGACGAAACGCTGATAATCCTGCATGATCAAGGATATCGGCCGATCCCGCTTCGTCCAGAAGGCCATCGGCGAAGGTCTCGCCGCGTGGCTGAAGCTCGTGCACGGCACCAGCCGCTTTGCCGACAGTCCGGCCGATCTCTACGGGCCCATTCGCGATCAATATCCCTATATCGTGGCGATGTGGCACGGGCAGCATTTCCTGGTGCCCTTCATGCGCCGCGAGGGACATGAGTTCCGCATCCTGATCTCGCGCCATGGCGACGGCGAGATCAATGCTGTCGCAGTGACGCGTCTCGGCCTCGGCCTGGTACGCGGCTCGGGCGGCAGGCCTCAGCGCCAGCACCACAAGGGCGGCCCAGCGGCCCTGCGCGAACTGGTGGCCACCCTGAAGGACGGCCAGTCGGTGGGGGTGACGGCGGACGTGCCGCGCACCGGCGGCATAGCCGGGCTCGGTATCGTCACGCTCGCGCGGCTGTCGGGACGGCCGATCGTGCCGGTTGCCGTGGCGACCTCGAACATGATCCAGCTCTCCACCTGGGACAAGGCCGTGATCAACATGCCATTTTCGCGGGGCGCCTTCGTGGTCGGCGATCTCGTGCATGTGCCCGAGGACGCCGACAAGGCGCTGATGGAGGCGAAGCGCCTGGAGGTGGAGCACGCCCTCGATGCGGCGCATCGCACCGCCTATGCCATGGTTGGCCGAAAATTCGTGAAGGCGGGCACGTGAGCGCGGTACTTCCCCTCAGCCTCAAGGCCTACCGGCTGGCGACCAGTTGCTTTCGCCCGTTCGCCGGCCTGCTGCTGGACAAGCGTCAGCGCCGCGGCAAGGAGGACGCTTCGCGCCGGTCCGAACGCCTCGGTATTGCCGGCCGGCCCCGCCCCGAGGGGCGCCTTGCCTGGCTGCATGGCGCCAGTGTCGGTGAAGCCATAACCCTGTTGCCCCTGGCTGCGCGCCTGGCGGCGGAGGGCTATCGCATCCTGATGACGACCGGCACCGTCACCTCGGCAGCCCTGATGGCCGAACGGCTGCCGGCCGGTGCGATTCATCAGTTCGTGCCTCTCGATATCCCTGCCTATGTCAGCCGTTTCCTCGATCATTGGCGGCCTGATATCGTCTGTTTCCTGGAATCGGAACTCTGGCCGGGGATGATCGTCGAAATCAAGGCGGCGGGCATTCCCCTGGCGCTGGTCAATGGGCGGATGTCGCCGCGCTCCTTCGCGCGCTGGTGCCGCGTGCCGCGTACCAGTGCCGCCCTGCTGGGGAGTTTCGACCTCATCGCCGCCCAGAGCGAGGATGACGGCCGGCGCTTTGCCTCGCTCGGGGCGCCGCGCGTCGTCGTCACCGGCAATCTGAAATTCGATGCTCCGCTCCCGCCCGCTGATCCGGGCGTGCTGGAGGGGCTGCGACGGGCCGTCAACAGCCGCCCGCTCTGGCTCGCAGCAGTGACGCATGAGGGTGAGGAGGCACTGGCCGGCGAGGTGCATGCGACCTGGAGGGATCGTTTTGCGGGCCTGCTGACACTGATCGTGCCGCGCCATCCCGAGCGCGGAGAGGCGATCGCTGCCGCATTGCGGGAAAAGGGCCTGACTGTCGCCCTGCGCTCGCGGGGGGGCGCTCTCGAACCACAGCATGATGTTTATGTTGCCGACACGGTCGGCGAAATGGGCGTGTTCTATCGCCTTGCCCGCATCGTCTTCATGGGCAAGTCGCTGCTCGGCAAGGGCGGGCAGAACCCCATCGAGCCGGTCAAGCTTGGCGCGGCCGTGCTGCACGGACCCCATATCCAGAACTTCGTCGAAGCCTATGGCGCGCTCGACGGCATGGGCGGTGCCGTGGTCGTGCACAGCGCGGCTGAAATGTCCGACGCCGTTGCAAGGCTGCTGGCCGAACCGGCAGAGGTCGAACAACTCGCCGCCGGTGGCGCCAGGGCGATCGCAGCGCTGACCGGAGCGCTGGATCGTACGCTTGCCGCCCTGCTGCCGCTCGGAGCGAGGCGAACATGAGCCTGCGGCGGCTCTTCAGCTTGAAGGCGCCAGCCTTCTGGTACCGGCCGCGCGGCTGGCTGGCCGGCCTGCTCACGCCGCTGGCTCGTTTCTATGGTGGCAAGGTCATCGCGCGCATGCGCCAGCCAGGCAGCCGAGTGGGCGTCCCTGTCGTCTGCATCGGCAATTTCACGCTTGGTGGGGCGGGCAAGACTCCGCTGGCGCTGGCGGTCGCCGATATCCTGATCGAGGCCGGCCAGCGCCCAGCCTTCCTGACCCGCGGCTATGGCGGCAGTGAGAAGGGGCCGCTGGTGGTGAGGCCTGATGATGCCGCCGACAAGGTGGGCGACGAGGCCCTGCTGCTGGCCCGCAAGGCCCTGACGGTGAAGTCCGTCGACCGGCCGGCCGGGGCGGCGCTCGCCATAGAGCAGGGCGCCAGCATCATCATCATGGATGACGGCTTCCAGAATCCGTCCCTCGACAAGGATTGCTCGATCATCGCCGTCGATGGCGAGACGGGCATCGGCAACGGGCTTTCCTTTCCTGCCGGGCCGCTGCGGGCCGATATCCATGACCAGATCGGCTTCGCTTCGGCGGTGGTGGTGATCGGGCCAGGCGATGCCGGAACGGCCGTCTATGATTTCGCCCGCGGCTCGAGCGTCGCCGTCTTCCGGGCCCGCATCGGCCTCGATCCACAAGCCCCGTCTCTGCGCGGCAAGCGGGTGCTCGCCTTTGCCGGCATCGGCCGTCCCGAGAAGTTCTTCAAGACCCTGGCGGATATGGGGGCGATCATCGCCGCGACCGAAGTCTTCGCCGATCATCATGCCTTCAGCGAGGAGGAGGCGGCCAGGATCGCGGCGCGGGCCCAGGCCGCAAAGCTCGTTCCGGTGACGACGAGCAAGGACATGACCCGCCTGGCCGGAGGCCCGGCGCGCACTGGCCTGGCCTCGATCAGCGAGATCGTGCCGATCCGGCTTTGCTTCGACGACGAGGAAGCGATGCACGATTTCCTGGTGAAGCGCTTCCGCCTGGCGGGGTGAGGGCGCTCGGAGCGCGGACATCCTGTCCGCTCTTGGAAGCGGAGCGTCTGCAAATGAGGAAGAGCGGACGTCGCCGCCACATTGAACGAGGTTCAATGTGGCTGTTGTCCGCGCACCCGGATTCTCAGATCTCGCCGAGGCTCTTCAGCCGCTCCAGCACGGCCTCGCGGCTGGCATAGGCTTCCTGGCGGTCGACGTTCCAATAGCGCAATTCGTCGATCGGGATGTGGGTGCCGGTAACGGCGCAACGCACGTAATTACCCGGCTTGAGGATGCGGAAATCGGAATCGAGGTACTGGACCTGTGCTTCGCCGGGCAGAGTCATGCGGCTTTCGTGACGGTTCATGGAGGCGCTGGCCTATGCGTTTGCAGAATTTCTCGAAACTATAACAGAGCCAATTCTAATCGTCGAACAGGCTCGGTTGCGTGCGGGCCGCTCCGCCCTTTGCCTTGGCTTTCGCCGGATTTGAGGTTGGCGATGTCGCACCGTTGCTCACGATGACATGGCCGTCGGCAAATTGCAGGTCAAGGCTCGAGGCAGCTTGCGCGGAGGCAACATTGCGTATGGGTCGGCCTTCCTCGTCGCGTACCAGCGCAAAACCGCGCTGCAGTACGCCCTGGTAGGAATAGGCCTCCAGCAGCACGGCGAAGCGGCCGAGCCTTTCGCGCTGGGCCGATGTGCGCGCGGCTGCGGCCTGCAGCAGGCGGCCGGCGAGGGTCTGCAGGCGCTCGCGCCCGGCTTCGCTGCGGCGGGACAGCAGCAGTGGCGTGAGCTGTGCCGCACGGCCGGTAAAGGTCTCGCGCTTGCGGGAGAGAGCGATGCGCGCCGAAGCCTCCAGGCGTTCGGCGACGGCATGAAAGCGATCGCGGCTGCGGTCGAGCCGGTTGGCCGGGCTCTGTGTCAGCAGCCGGCGGGTCAGGGCGTCGTAGCGCTGGTGGTGACGGCGGGTGTTGAGCGTGAGTGCGTGCACCAGGCGGCCGGCGGCAAGGTCGAGTTTCTGGCGCGGCGTCGCCAGCAGCGCCTCGCCACTGGGCAGGGCCCTGCCGAGATTGCGCAGATCCTGGCGCCGGCGCTCGATCATGCGCAGGGCATGGCCGGTGAGCCGGGCACCGAGATCGTGCAGATTGGCGAAGAGGTCGGCCCTGACCGGGACGGCCATTTCGGCGGCACCGGTCGGCGTCGGCGCGCGCCGGTCGGCGACATGGTCGATCAGCGTCCAGTCGGTCTCGTGGCCGACCGCCGAGATCAACGGGATCGAACACGCCGCGGCGGCACGCACCACGATTTCCTCGTTGAACGACCACAGATCCTCAAGGCTGCCGCCGCCGCGCGCGACGATCAGCACGTCCGGGCGCGGGATGGGGCCGCCGGCGGGCAGGGCATCGAAGCCGGCGATGGCATTGGCGATCTCGGCGGCGGATGTCTCGCCCTGCACCCGCACTGGCCAGACGATGACCCGGCGCGGAAAACGATCGGTGATGCGATGCAGGATGTCGCGGATCACGGCGCCGGTCGGCGAGGTGACCACGCCGATCACGCGTGGCAGGAAGGGCAAAGCCCGCTTGCGCCCCTCGTCGAACAGGCCTTCGGCGGCAAGCTTCCGGCGGCGCTCCTCCAGAAGCGCCATGAGCGCGCCGAGGCCTGCTGGTTCGAGCCGGTCGATGATGATCTGGTAGGAGGACTTGCCTGGGAAGGTGGTCAGCCTTCCGTGGGCGATCACCTCCATGCCTTCCTCGGGACGCTGGCGCAGACGGGCGAGATTGCCCTTCCAGATCACCGCATCGATCTTGGCGCCTTCGTCCTTGAGGGCGAAATAGGCATGGCCCGAAGCGACCGGGCCGCGATAGCCCGAGATCTCGCCGCGCACGCGCACATAGCCAAAGGCATCTTCCACCGTGCGCTTAAGAGCGCCGGAGAGTTCGGAGACGGACCATTCGGGGGCGTTGGAGGGCTGAGAATCAGGAGGTGTGTCGGGCATGGCGGCCATCTTATACGGAGCGCGGACATCTCAGCGACATTAAGAAATGTCGCGACATGCAAGCATGTCGCCGTGATGTCCGCGCTCCAAGGAAATGACATGCGCCGGCACTATCCCGCAGACACGAATCCGGCCTAGAATTGTATGAACAATCAAGACAGCAGGTGGAGGCAACGATGAAGGCGGTGCGGCTCGACGCAGTGGGAGAGCTTTTTCTGAAGGATATGGAAAGGCCCAAGCCGGGGCCTGGGGATCTCCTGGTGCGGGTCGAGGCCTCCGGCATTTGCGGCACGGACCGCCATCTCCTCAAGGGCGAATTTCCCTCCAAGCCGCCAGTGACGCTGGGCCACGAATTCTGCGGCATCGTCGAGGAGGTCGGCCCGGGCGTGCAGGGCTTTCGCCCCGGCATGCGGGTGACGGGTGATCCCAACATCGTGTGCGGGCGCTGCGTGCACTGCCAGAACGGGCGGATCAATCTGTGTCGCAATCTCACCGCCATCGGCATTCACCGCGACGGCGGCCTGGCCGAATATGTGATCGTGCCGCAGCAGCAGGCCCATGAACTGCCATTGTCCCTGAAGGCCAGCCATGGCGCCTTCTGCGAGCCGATCGCCTGCTGCCTGCACGGCATCGACATTGCCGACATCCAGGCCGGCTCTTCGGTGATCGTGCTCGGCGGCGGCGTGATCGGGCTGATCACGGTGCAACTGGCCAGGCTCGCCGGCGCGTCACGCGTGGTGCTCTCCACCCGCCAGGCCGCCAAGCGCGAGCTGGCCGAGCGCGTGGGCGCCACCGCCAGCATCGATCCCACGCAGGGCGATTTCATCGCCAACGTCACCGGTCCCGACGGCCTGCTGCCCGGCGGTGCCGACATGGTGATCGAGTGCGCCGGCGTGGCCGAGACGGTTGAGCAGTCCTTCCAGCTCGCCCGCCCCGGCGGCACCGTGGTGATCCTCGGCGTGATGGCACAGGGCGAGAAGGTGGCGGTCGAGCCCTTCGACATCCTGTTCCGCGAGCTGAAGGTGTTCGGCTCCTTCATCAACCCCTTCACGCATCGGCGCGCGGCCGAACTGGTGGCTGCCGGGGCGCTCAATCTCGACGAGCTGATCTCGCGCGAGGTCAGGCTGGAGGAGGTGCCGGCCATCATCGCCAGGCCGGCCGGACCGGGCGAGGTCAAGATTCTCTACGTGCCCTGACAACCCGCTGGACCGTAAACATTCCGTGAACAAAATGGTGGCGCGGGGCTGGCGACTCGGCTGGGAAGACCTATCTTGCAGGGCATGAGGGCTGAGAGCGTGCTCCCAGCCGCCCCGTATCCTGGCGAGATTGCATGCCCCGTAAACCGCCTTCCCTCGACAAGACGCAGGCTCGGCGCATCTGGCTCCGGGCTCAGCGCCTCGACAGCCTCTCCCCCTTCGGCGACGGCCCCCAGGCGACCCCTGCGGCGACCGCGCATCTGGGCTATGTGCAGATCGACACCATCAACGTGATCGAGCGCAGTCACCATCACATCTTGTGGACGCGCATTCCCGACTATCGCCGCGACCATCTCATCCAGGCACAGAGCGCCGACAAATCCGTGTTCGAATATTGGACGCATGCGCTTTCCTATATTCCCACGGCGGACCTGCGCTATTTCCTGCCTGCCATGAAAGCCTATCTCGACAAGCCCAATGGCTGGTTCGAGAACGTGGCGAAATCAGATCTGCGCAAGGTCCTGACCCTGATCCGCAAGAATGGGCCGCTCACCATCCGTGACATCGACGACGACGTGCTGGTGGAGAAGACCCATCCCTGGGCGAGCCGCAAGCCCTCCAAGAAAGCGCTGCAGCTGGCCTTCTATACCGGCGTGCTGACCATCAGCGCCCGCATCGGCATGGTGAAGACCTATGAACTGATGGAGCGCCATTTCGGCTGGGCCGAGCAGCAGGGCCTCAGGCCCAAGCCCGCCACCGAGCGCCAGCGGCTCGACTACATCATCGACAGGGCATTGCGTTCGCAGGGGCTGATCAGCCTCGATTCGATCTGTCATCTCGATGCTGGCCGCAAGGGCGCGGTGCGCGAGCGCCTCGAAACCCGGGTGCGGCGCAAGGAACTCGTCGCCGTCGAGGTCGAAGGGGCGGGCAAGACCGAGCATTGGGCCAGCCCTGCGACTCTCGACGCCGTTGCCGAGGCGCCACCGGCCGAGCTCGTGCATATCCTCTCGCCCTTCGACCCCCTGGTGATCCAGCGCAAGCGGCTGAAACTCTTCTTCGACTATGATCACCGTTTCGAGGCCTATGTGCCGAAGGAGAAACGCGTTTTCGGCTATTTCGCCCTGCCGGTGCTGGTGGGCGAAGAGGTGGTGGCGGCCATCGATCTCAAGACGGACCGCGCCGCCGGCAAGGTGCTGATCCAGCAATGGAACTGGGTGGGTGATGCAGCAGCCCACAAGCCGGCGATCGAAGAGGCGCTGGGGCGGTTCGAGGCCTTCCAGCTGGCGGAGTGATGCTGGGATGGCAGCGCCGACGAACTGCAAATGGTGAAGCTGCCGGAGCATCAACGGGCGGTACCGTCATTCGCAATTGCTCGCCGTGGTGCAGCCCCTCAACGACAGGAGTGAGCATATTCTCGGTCGCCCAATGCTCCTTGCGTTTATTGGTGGCGCGATTTGAGAGTGAAATGCTCCGGGCATTGCCGTGCCGTTTCACCGGCACGGCAAACCGGGCAGGCTATTTTGCGTCGGCACTCAGCTTGTCGTTGTCGCGGTTCTGGTCGGGGAGCTTGTGGTCGGGATCGAGGGTCGCCTGCACCACCTTCTTGCCGGGCTCGACGACAATGGTTGTCGCGCCCTGCCTGATCCAGCTTTCGGCGGGCAGGCGATAGTCGCGATGGCTGCCGTCGGCGAAGTCGACCCGCAAGGTCACCGGCATGACGAGCTTGTCATGGCTGCTGACGGTGATGGCCGTGCCCTTCGGCTCCTTGGCCTTGTTGTCCTTGTCCTTGTCGTCGGTCGCCGGCGCGATCTTGTCGATGGCGAGGTCCAGCGTCCAATTGTGGTCGTACCAGCCGCGCCACCACCAGGACAGGTCCTCGCCGGTGCTGCTTTCCATCGCCCGGAAGAAATCGTCCGGCTTGGGATGCCTGAAGGCCCAGGCGGCGATGAACTGGCGGAAGGCCGCGTCGAAGCGCTCCGGTCCCAGGATCTGTTCGCGCAGCAGGACGAGGCCGAGCGCCGATTTGAAATAGGTCACCGGATGGCGGTATTTCTCGATCACGGTATCGGCGCGCGAGAGGATCGGCGGTGCCGCGCGGTCCTTCAGCACCGGGATGATCTCGTCGACCGGATTGCCGCCGCCCGGCGCATATTCGACGTCGCGCTTGGGCGCATATTCGCCATGGTTGAAGTCGTCCGATTCATAGACGTCGATGAAGGTGTTGAAGCCCTCGTCCATCCAGGCATCGCGCCGCTCGTCGAAGCCGACGACCATCGGAAACCAGGTGTGGCCGATCTCATGGGCGGTGACCCAGAACAGGTCCTTGGTCTTGTCTCCGATGCCATCGAAGAGCAGGCCGGGATATTCCATGCCGGCAAGATCGTCCGGGCCGGCGATATTGATCGCGACCGGCCAGGGATAGGGATACCAGCGGGTCGAAAAGCGCTCGACGGCATCCTTGAGATATTCGGTCGAGCGGCCCCAGCGCTCGCTGCCCTGGCTTTCAGCCGGGTAGAAGGACATGGCGAGCGCCGATTTGCCGGACGGCAGGTTGATGCGTGCGGCGTCCCAGGCAAAGGCGGCCGAGGCTGCGAAAACCACGTCGCGGCTGTTCTTCATGCGATAGTGCCAGGTCAGCGTGCCGTCCTTCTTCGGGCGCGACTTGGGATCATCGATCTCCTGGACGCTACGGATCGTCACGGTCTTGTCGCTGGCGCGGGCCTTTTGCAGCCTGCTTTGCTGCTCTGCGGTCAGCACCTCCTGCGGGTTCGCCAATTCGCCGGAACCCACAACCAGCATGGCGCTCGGTGCCGTCACCCAATAGTCGAAATTGCCATAGTCGAGATAAAACTCCTGGGCCAGATAGGGCAGCGTATCCCAGCCGCGGATGTCGTCGTAAACGGCCATGCGCGGATACCATTGGGCAATCTCGTAGACGGGCCCGGCCTTGGCCTTGCCCCAGCCCATGCGCCCGCCCCACTCGCCGGGAATGGTGAAGTGATAGCGGATATGGAGCTTGACCTGCCCACCCTTGGGCGCCAGGGGCGTCGGCAGGGCGATGCGCATGCGCGTGTCGCTGATGGTATAGGGAACCGGAGCTGCCTTGCCGCCGCCGATCGCGACGCTGTCGAGGACGAAACCCTCCGTCGTGCCGTCGCGCGCCTTGCCGTTGGCGTAGCCGCTGCGGCTGTCGGCCTTGTAGATGTTCTGGTCGAGCTGCAGCCAGAGCTCGGTCAGCCGGTCGGGGCTGTTGTTGGTATAGGTGATGACTTCATCACCGCTGACGGCCGGCTGGTCGGGCTGAAGGGTCGCATGAATCTGATAATCGGCCTTGTTCTGCCAATATTGAGGACCGGGCAGGCCATCGGCCGAGCGATAGGCGTTGACGGCCTGCGTCATCGGACGCGGGGCAAAGGTTTCCCGAGGCTGATACTGTGCCAGGGCCGGCGTGGCGGCCAGGCAAAGGAATACAATCGAAGAAAGGCGCGTGGGGCGCAGTCTACGGCGCAAGAAGTGTCGGTATGTTTCTACCATATTCATGGAAATACCTGCTGTCGATGGACTGTCCCCTCCATCCCAATCGGATATCCCCGATCGCTTCTTAGAGCATGAACGCTTTCCTCGCCATGACTTGTATGACTGGCGCACCAGAATTGCGACATCGGCTGGAGGCAGCCCGATCCCGGTATCTTGCCGGCCCTTGTCGGCGCGAATAGAATGGGTGCGTCGATCGGATGTTATATGTGCGACGTCCCGACATGGGGGGCCCAGGCGTGAGCGAAGCGGGGACAAGGAAGCCGGTCAGGCCCGAGAAGCGGGCGCCGCGGCTGTCCGTCGGCTTCATCCTGGCGCGGCACTTCACCCTGAATGCCTTCGCCAATTTCGTCGACGTGCTGCGGCTGGCGGCCGATGAAGGCGATCGCAGCCGGCCGATCCGTTTCGAATGGAGCGTGCTGTCCGACACCATGAGCCCGATCGCCTCCAGCAGCGGCGTGGTGATTGCCCCCACCGAGAGGCTCGGGGAACCCGGCAAGTTCGACTATATCGTGGTGGTGGGCGGGTTGATCGACGAGATCCCCAAACTCAGCCCCGCTTATTCGCGCTATCTCCAGCGGGCCGCCGCGGCGAAGGTGCCGCTCGTCGGCGTGTGCACGGGCGCCTTCATCTTGCACCATGCCGGGCTGATGGACGGCTATCGCTGCTGCGTGAGCTGGTTCCACCACACCGATTTCCTGGAGCAGTTCGACGGTCTTCAGCCGGTGTCCGACCAGATCTTCATCGTCGATCGTGATCGACTTACCTGTCCGGGCGGTGCCAGTGCGGCCCATCTGGCGGCCTTTCTGGTCGAGCGGCATCTGGGCAAGGCCGCCGCGACCAAGAGCCTGCACATCATGATGATCAACGGGGCGGAGGTCGGCGAGGCACCGCAGCCGAGCCCGACGCTCGATTTCAACACCTCCGACCCTTTCGTCAGGAAGGCGCTGCTGCTGGTGCAGCAAACCCTGGATGCGCCGCTCTCCGTCGGCCAGATCGCCCGGCATCTGGGAATTACCAAGCGCCGCCTCGAACGCCATTTCGAGAGCGCGCTCGCCACCTCGCCGCGTGCGGCCTTCATGGAGATGCGGCTGTCGCTCGCCCGGCATATGGTCGAGACGTCCAACAAGTCCTTCGCCAAGATCGCCATCGAGTGCGGCTTCTCGGATTCGGCCCATTTCAGCCGGCGCTTCCGCCAGCGCTTCACGACGACGCCGAGCGAATTTCGCAAGGAGCGGCAGGATGTTGCGTGAAGCCTTTGGCCGAGGCTCCCGGTCGGCGATGATCAGCCGTCGATCGCGCGTCCGGTTGCAGGACTGTCATGCCCACCGTCCGCACAATCGAGCATCCACTGCACGCCGAAGCGATCGGTCAGCTTGCCAAAAAAGCTTCCCCAGGGCTGTACCGCGAGCGGCGTCGTGACCGTGCCGCCATCGGCTAGGCTGGCGAAGATCCTGGCGGTCGTGCCGCGGTCACGCATGATCAGCATGTGGGCGGAGCCGCGCATCGGCTCCGCGTCCTGATTGTCCGAGGCAAAGAACAGGAGGCCCGGGCCCTCGAAACGGGCATGCATCACTTTTCCCCGCATTGCCTCGTCGGCAAGAGGGATGCCGAGGTCGCCATGACGCAGCAGGATCGAGGCCCGCCCCAATCCGCATTGGGCGTAGAAGGCGAGCGCTTCCTCGCAATGCCGGGTGAAGAACAGGTAATTGGCAAGCTGCATGGTTCATCCCCACCGAGGTGCCGGACCTTCGAAATCAATGGCTTGGTGAAGCAGCCTGAATGGCATCGACGAGGTCGTTGTTGCCGAGACCGCGGCCGGCGATGCCCCACGCCCATTCGGGCGCGTAGACGATGTTGATCCAGATGTGCTCGCGTTTCAGCCAGCCTTCGGCTGCATGTTCCAGGATATCCGTCGCTTTTTCGATGAAGGCTGTTTTCGCCTCGGGTGAAGCCAGGGCGATCTCCGGCAGCTTGAGTTCGATGAAGGCGGCGGGTGCCGGTTTTCCCGCGGCGAACACGTGGTCCCGCGCAAGCACGTTGATCGTGCCGACGATATTGGCCGTCATGAAGCTGTTGCCGGTGAGGCCGGAGACTTCGAGAAGCGCGTTCGTCAAGGCGGCAAAGGCTTCGGCCTGCGCCTGCGGGGACAGCAGGCCGTCTGGCAGGGTGAGCGTGATCGGCATCGAAAGCTCCTTGTTCGAGCAATGGCTGACATCATATATATCGATTGCTCTCTATGGTTATAGACCGAACACTCTCTTTGCAAGCAATAAAGAGTGTTCGCTCTCAATGGGTGATATCATGCGCTATAATGCCGAGCATAAACGGGAAACCCGCGAGCGGGTGATCGCGGCGGCAGGACAGATCTTTCGGAAGGAAGGGTATGGCGGCGCCGGCATCGATGCGCTGACCAAGGCGGCCGGCGTGACCAACGGCGCCTTCTACGGACATTTCAAATCCAAGAGCGAAGCCTTTCGCACGGCCGTGCTGACAGGGCTGGAAGAGCTGCGGCAGGGGATTGCAGCCTTGAGAGCGGAGCAGCCACGCGGGTGGCTGAAGAGCTTCATCGGCTATTATCTCGGCTACAAACGCACCTGCGGCCTGGGCGAGAGCTGTGCATTGCCGAGCCTGTCGCCCGATGTCATGCGCGCGGATGACGAAACGCGCCGCGTCTATACGGCCGAGCTGCGCCGGCTGATCGAGGAGGTTGCCGGCGGCTTGTCCGGGAGAGTGCCACGCGCTGATTTCCCGGGATCCGCGGAGGATCGGGCGATCCTGCTGCTAGCCATGCTCAGTGGTGGCGTTACGCTGGCGCGCGCCGTATCCGATCCCGACCTGTCGGAACGGATAGCCGCCACTGTCAAGCGCACGGCGATGGCCCTGGAGAGTCCGGACGATGCGTCTGACTGAGCCAAAGGCCGCTCCAGGCTGGTCGTGGTGGCGCGGATCAGGTGCGGGTGCGTGATGGGCAGATTGTGGAAGCCCTGGGTGACGTAGGGGAGCCTGAAACGGTGCATGCCAACGGCTTCCTCACGGTATCAGATCGGTGTCCTTGACCGATTCCATCACCACGAAGGTCGAGGTGTTGGCGACATGGGGCAGGCTCGATATGCGCTCGCCCAGCACTTGGCGGTAGCGGCGGATATTGGCAGTGCGCACTTTGAGGAGATAGTCGTAGGAACTTGCGATCATGTGGCATTCCTCGACTTCCGGGATCTTGAACACCGCCGCGTTGAAGGCCTTCAGCGCGGCCTCGCGCGTGTCCGAAAGCTTCACCTCGGTGTAGGCGATATGGTCCAGGCCCATCTTGCCGGAGTCGAGGATGGCGCGGAAGCCGCGGATATAACCCTCGTCGATCAACCGCTTCAGGCGCTGATGGCACGGCGTCTTGGAAAGCCCAATCTTTTCAGACAGTTCGGTAATGGAGATGCGGCCGTTCTCGACCAGCGCATCGATGATCTTGCGGTCGTAACTATCCAGATTTCCTGTTTCTGTCGATTTTGACATTCAAAAATCCTGCATAATTCGAGAACAAAAGATTTAATGCCTATGGATGCACATATCGTTGGTGAAAAAGCAACATCGGGCTGTGCTATCTGATCGTCGAAACGCCAAAGCGTTTTGCTTGAGGTATCATCGCCGATCCGGGCCAATGGCACCTGACGTTTTCAAGAGCGAGACCGCCATGACGACATCTGCCGCACTCAGCCAAAATCCTCAGTCAGCCGCCATGCCCTTCGCCGATTTTGCGCCGCCGATCCGGCCGCAGACGCCGCTGCGCCAGGCCATCACGGCGGCTTATCGCCGCTCCGAGGAGGAATGCGTGGCGGCGCTGCTGGAACAGGCCAGCCTGCCCGTCGGAACCCGGGAGGCGATCAGCGCCACGGGCCGCAAGCTGATCGAGGCGTTGCGTTCCAAGCGCCGGGGCGGCGGCGTCGAGGCGCTGGTGCATGAATATTCGCTCTCCAGCCAGGAAGGCGTCGCGCTGATGTGCCTTGCCGAGGCCCTGCTGCGCATCCCCGACATGGCTACGCGAGATGCCCTGATCCGCGACAAGATCTCTGATGGCGACTGGCGCTCCCATATCGGCGGCGGGCGCTCGCTTTTCGTCAATGCCGCGACCTGGGGCCTGGTCGTCACGGGCAAATTGTCGAATACGGTCAACGACCGTGGTCTTTCGGCCGCACTGACCCGGCTGATCGCCCGTTGCGGCGAGCCGGTGATCCGTCGCGGCGTCGACATGGCTATGCGCATGATGGGCGAGCAGTTCGTCACCGGCGAGACCATCGAGGAAGCCCTCAAGCGCGCCCGGCCGCTGGAGGAGAGGGGCTTTCGCTATTCCTACGACATGCTGGGCGAGGCGGCGACCACCGCCGCGGACGCGACACGCTATTACAAGGACTACGAGACCGCCATCCATGCCATCGGCCGCGCCTCGGCCGGCCGCGGCATCTATGAGGGGCCAGGCATTTCCATCAAGCTTTCGGCGCTGCATCCGCGCTATGTGCGCGCCCAGGCCGAACGGGTGATGGCGGAATTGCTGCCCAAGGTGAAGGCGCTGGCGGCGATCGCCAAGCAGTATGACATCGGCCTCAACATCGACGCCGAGGAGGCCGACAGGCTGGAACTCTCGCTCGATCTGCTCGAGAGCCTGTGCGAGGACCCCGATCTCAAGGGCTGGGACGGCATCGGCTTCGTGGTGCAGGCCTATGGCAAGCGTTGCCCCTTCGTGCTCGATTTCATCATCGATCTGGCGCGCCGCACCGGGCACCGAATCATGGTGCGCCTGGTCAAGGGCGCCTATTGGGATGCCGAGATCAAGCGGGCGCAGGTCGACGGCCTCTCCGACTTCCCGGTCTTCACCCGCAAGGTGCACACCGACGTTTCCTACATCGCCTGCGCGCGCAAGCTGCTCGAAGCCACCGACGCCGTCTTCCCGCAATTTGCCACGCACAACGCCCAGTCGCTCGCCACCATCTACAATCTCGCCGGTGCCGACTTCAAAACTGGCCAGTATGAGTTCCAATGCCTGCACGGCATGGGCGAGCCGCTCTATGACGAGGTGGTCGGGGCACACAAGCTGCGCCGGCCGGCCCGTATCTATGCGCCCGTCGGCACGCATGAGACGCTGCTCGCCTATCTCGTGCGCCGCCTGCTCGAGAACGGCGCGAATTCCTCCTTTGTCAACCGCATCGGCGATAGCAATGTTTCGGTCGATGAACTGATCGCCGATCCGGCCGAGGTGATCAGGTCGATGGCGGTAGTGGGCGCGCGCCACGACCAGATTTCCCTGCCCTCCGAACTCTATGACGAGCGCGCCAATTCCGCCGGGCTCGACCTTTCCAACGAGACGACGCTCGCCCAGATCAGCGCTATCCTCAAGGAAAGCGCCGGCCGGGCCTGGACGTCCGTGCCGCAGCTCGCCGGTGCCGCCAGTGCTGGAGAGAGCCGGCCCGTGCTCAATCCCGGCGACCACAACGATGTCGTCGGCCAGGTGACGGAGGCCACCGAGGCCGATGTCGCGACGGCGATGGCGAACGCGCAAAAGGCGATGCAGGGCTGGTCCCGCTGGACGCCGAGCGAGCGCGCAACCTGCCTGGCGCGCGCCGCCGACATCATGCAGAGCGAGATGCCGGTGCTGCTTGGCCTGATCATGCGCGAGGCGGGCAAGTCCATGCCGAACGCCATCGCCGAGGTGCGCGAGGCCATCGACTTCCTGCGCTATTACGCCGACCAGGCCCGCCTTACGCTTGGCGTCGCCCATAAGGCGCTCGGTCCGGTCGTCTGCATCAGTCCGTGGAACTTCCCACTGGCGATCTTCTCCGGCCAGGTCGCCGCGGCTTTGGTGGCGGGTAATGCCGTGCTCGCCAAGCCGGCGGAGGAAACGCCGCTGATCGCGGCCCAGGCCGTGCGCATCCTGCACGAGGCCGGTGTCCCGGCCGACGCCCTGCAACTTTTGCCGGGAGATGGCCGCGTCGGCGCCGGGCTGGTGGCCGCGCCACAGACCGCGGGCGTGATGTTTACCGGTTCGACCGAGGTGGCACGCCTGATCCAGGCCCAGCTCGCTACGCGCCTTGGATCCAATGGCAAGCCGATCCCGCTGATCGCCGAAACCGGTGGCCAGAACGCCATGATCGTCGATTCCTCGGCCTTGGCCGAACAGGTGGTCGCAGACGTGATCGCCTCCGCCTTTGACAGCGCGGGACAGCGCTGCTCGGCCCTGCGCGTGCTCTGCCTGCAGGAGGATGTCGCCGACCGCACCCTCGCCATGCTCAAGGGCGCGTTGAAGGAGCTGCGTATCGGTTCGACCGACAGCCTGAAGGTCGATATCGGCCCGGTGATATCAGCCGAAGCCAAGGCCACCATCGAGGGGCATGTCGAGGCCATGCGCGGCCGCGGCCGCAAGGTCGAGCAGGTGGAACTCGGCGAGCAGACGCAGGGCGGCACCTTCGTGGCGCCGACGATCATCGAGATCAACGAGCTGGCCGATCTGCAGCGCGAGGTCTTCGGGCCGGTACTGCATGTGGTGCGCTACAAGCGCGACGACCTGGAACGCCTGATCGATGCGATCAATGCAACCGGCTATGGCCTGACCTTCGGCCTGCACACCCGCCTCGACGAGACCATCGCCCATGTCACCAGCCTGGTGAAGGTCGGCAATGTCTATATCAACCGCAACACCATCGGCGCGGTCGTCGGGGTGCAGCCCTTCGGCGGGCGCGGCCTGTCGGGCACCGGCCCCAAAGCGGGCGGTCCGCTCTATCTCGGGCGCCTGGTCGACACCCCGCCGATCCCCCCGCGGCATAGCTCCGTTCATACCGATCCGGTGCTGACCGACTTCGCCAAATGGCTGGGACAGCGCGGCATGAACAATCTGGCCCAGGACGCGCGCGAAATCGGCGGCGACTCCGCCCTCGGCCTGGAGATCGAGCTCACCGGCCCCGTCGGCGAGCGCAATCTCTATGCCCTGCATCCGCGCGGCCAGATCCTACTGGTACCGCAGACCGAGATCGGCCTGCACCGGCAGCTCACGGCGGCGCTCGCCACCGGCAACAGCGTGGTCGTCGACACGACCTCCGGCCTGCAGTCCGTGCTCAAGACCCTGCCGGCCAGCGTGGCGGCGCGGGTGAGCTGGAGCAAGGACTGGAAGAAATCAGGCCCGTTTTCCGGCGCCCTGGTCGAGGGAAACGCGGGGGAGATCCAGGAGGCGAGCAAGGCCATTGCCGGTCTGCCGGGCCCGCTCGTCCTGGTGCAGGCGGCCACCTCGCAGGAACTGGCGGCAAAGGCGGACGCCTATTGCCTCAACTGGCTGCTGGAAGAGGTTTCCACCTCCATCAACACTACGGCCGCGGGTGGTAATGCCAGCCTGATGACGATCGGGTAGGGCGCAGCAGAAAGAGGCCCGTTTTGCTTCCCCCAGCTTCATCTAGGGCATCCAAACTTCTCTACCGAGACGAGTAAGACTCAAATATCCCTCCCCGACTTCGGGGAGGGTGGGCCGGCGAAGCCGGGTCGGGTGGGGTAGAGTGCGCGATCCCGCCTTTTTCGGCTCCGTGGTGCCACGCTCCCCCATCCGCCGGTGCTGCGCACCGGCACCTTCCCCGAAGTCGGGGGAGGATTCTCGCGCCCTGTTCTGAAACCGCGAGATATGTCTATGCCCTAGACGAAGCTGGGGGAGGAAACGCCTGCCTTCCTCGGCAGGGTCGCGATGCAGTCCTGTTCCCGGCGAAACCCCTATCCCCAGCCGAGCTTGAAACTTCGCACCATGGTGATTGTCTTGTCGCTGCGTGCCGATATCTTGGCGCCTGCGCTGATCTCATGAATCGGCGGTAGTGGAGACGACAATGACGGATGGACGGCGGGCTGTAGCGAACACCGGGAGAGGCCGGACTTTCCTTGCTGCATCTTTGGCAGGCGCGTTGATGCTGGGTGCTTCGGCGGCTCCGGCCTTGGCCGCTGCGATGGGCATGGGGGACGAGCCGCCTTCCACCAGCAGCGAGGTCAAGGGCGTGGCGTTCCGTCTCCTGACCACCCTGCCGCGCGCGCCGGGGCCCGTCGAAGGGCTGGGCCAATGCGAACATCTGACCGTCAAGCCGACCTCCGAGGCCGGCCGCCTCGTGGCCGAGCGTGGCTGGGCGGTGACGGGTGAGGCCAAGCTGGGGACGTCCCTGCGCGCCGTCAGCTTCGTCGGCGGCTTCGAGCCTGGAACCAGCGGCACCTGTCTTACCAACGACGGCAATGTCGGCGTTTTCGACGGCAGCAAACTGGTTGCCCTGCTCTATGCCGAAAAGGGGACCAAGGAGACGCTGGGCAGCATCCAGGCCCTAGAAGGGGGCAGTGTCCGGGTCCTCGACGGCGATTTTCTCGCCACGCCGCTCGGCGACATCCGCTCGATCGACGACTACAAGTTCGAGTTCAATCCCGTGGCGGCCAGTGACGGCGTCTGCAACGGCCGCGCCAAGGTGCCTAACATCAACAACATGCCGATCGACAAGGCGCGTGCCGCGCTGAAGGCGAATGGCTGGGAACCCGTGCCTTCGAGCGAGCAGGATCGTACGGACAGCCGCGTCGCCGATCTCGTCAAGCTCGGCGTGGTAGAGGCGGAGAGCTGCTCGGGCACCGGCCTTGGCTATTGCAGCTACAATTATCGCGGCGCGGCGGGTACCCTGTCGGTCACCACGGCCGGCGACAACGACTACCCCTCGGTGTCGGACTATGACGTGAAGTGCAATTGAGGCTTTCTGGGATCGCAGGCATCCCTGCGATTCCAGAAAATGCCTGCCCTCACACCGCCGGGTCGACCCAGCCGAAGGGTGGCTCGAAGCCGGCCATGGTCGCGGGTCCCCAGCTGCCGGGCTGGTAGGGGGTCACGGGCACGACGTTGCCGATGACGGGGTCGAAGATGCGCCAGGCGATTTCGGCGGCATCCTGCCGGGTGAACAGGGCGTTGTCGCCTTCCATGGCATCGCCGATCAGCCGCTCATAGGGCGCGAGGTCGCCGGTGCCGTCATCGACGGCCACGAGTTCGACCGGCTCGCCCACCAGGTTCTCGCCGGGCGCCTTGATGCGCGAGCCGAGCCCGATGGTGATCTGCGGATTGATGCGGAACCGGAGCTCGTTGGAAGGCCCCTGCAGCCGTTCGGCGAACACGTCGTGCGGCGGCTTCCTGAACCTGACCACCACCTCGGTGCAGCGCACCGGTAGGTTCTTGCCGGCACGGATATAGAAGGGTACGTCGGCCCAGCGCCAGCTGTCGACAAACATCCTCACCGCCGCGAAAGTCTCGACGGTGGAAGCAGGCGCTACGCCGGGCTCGTCGTGATAGCCGACGAACTGGCCGCGCACCACGTCCTGCGGCGTCAGCGTGCGGATCGCCTTGAAGATCTTGACCTTCTCCTCGATCAGATCGTCCTCGAGCCGGCCGGCCGGCGGCTCCATGGCGAGCAGGATCAGCACGTTGACGAGATGGTTCTGGATCACGTCCCTGATCGTGCCGACCTCGTCGTAGAACTTGCCGCGGCCCTGCACGCCGAAATTCTCGGCCATGGTGATCTGGATGCTCTCGACGAAATTGCGGTTCCAGACCGGTTCGAGGAAGGCATTGGCGAAGCGGAAATAGAGCAGGTTCTGGATGGCTTCCTTGCCGACATAGTGGTCGATGCGGAAGATCGCGCTCTCGTCGAAGAAGCGATGCAAGACGGCGTTGAGCTCCTTGGCGGAGGCCTCGTCATGCCCGAAGGGCTTTTCCACCATCAGCCTGGCATTGGCGGCGCAGCCCGATTCCTGCAGGCCCTGCGCCACCGTTTCGAACAGGCTCGGCGGGATCGCCAGATAATGCAGGGGGCGGGTCGCCTGGCCCAGGGCCGCCTTCAACTTGGCGAAGGTCTCGGGACTGCGATAATCGCCGCTGACATAGCCGAGGAGCTTGGAGAACCTGGCGAACACGCTTTCGTCGAAGGCATCGCCATAGGCCTTCACCGAGCTCTCGCGGGCCCGAGCGCGCAGCTTCTCCACGTCCCACGGATCGAAGGCGACCCCGATCACCGGCACATTGAGAGCGCCGCGCCGGACCATGGCATAGAGGGCGGGGAAGATCTGCTTATAGGCAAGATCGCCCGTGGCGCCGAAGAGAACGAGAGCGTCGGAATGCGGTGCCGGCATGATGTCTTCCCGAATTGAACTGCCACCCAGCGCAGCCCTCACGTTGGTAAAACGGAAGAGGCCTGATGGGAAGCCGGAAAGACGCTACGTCAGCTATGCGCTTCTCGCCGGCACGGCCCGCCAGTTCGGCAGCGCGGCGATGGTGAGCGCCCTCAGCAGCCATTCCAGCGGGCCATAGGCGTGGTGGCGCAGCCACCAGGCGCTGAAGGCAAGCTGGAAGAGATAGAGCACGGCGGCGATCGCCAGCACGCCCAGGGCCGGTAGCTGGCCGACCAGGCCGAGGCCATAGGCGGTGAAGATCAGCGAGCAGGCGAGCGACTGGCCGAGATAGTTCGACAGGGCCATCCGTCCGGCAGGCGCGAGGACGGCCGCGAGGCGCATGCCGACCGTGGTGCGGAACAGCAGCATGGCTGCCGCGATATAGCCGCCGGCGAGAAAGGGGCCGGTCAGGATGCCGGCCGCCAGGCCCAGAACTTCCCAGCCGGTGCCGGGCAGGGCCATCGAGGTGCAGGTGTAGAAGGCGCTGCCCGGCAGGCCGATCAGCAACGCATGGCGCAGCAGCCGGCGGAGCAGGGGACGGGCCTCCTCGTCCTGCTCGAACAGCCGCCGCCGGCCGGCGACGAGGCCGCACAGGAACATGGCGAGGGCCGAGGGCGCCTGGATCAGGCCCAGCAGGACCCAGATTCCGCTGAGTTCCTGCAGATGGGCGCCGATCACGGTGCCGGGCGTGCCGGCATAGGCGGCGAGGGCCGCTGCCGCCTCGGCATGAACGGCAAGGGGATCGACGGCCTCGCCCGCCAGCAGTTGCAGCCCGCCGAGCGCCGCCCAGACCAGGCCGGTCGCCGCAATCAGCCAGGCAGCGAGGCGCAGGGCACCCCGATCGCTGCTACGCCGCAGCATCAGCAGGATGACGCCGAGCACGGCATAGGTGGTGAGGATGTCGCCATGGAACAGCAACACGGCATGGGTGAGGCCGATCAGCCACAGGCCGATCTGGCGGCGCAGCATTCGCGGCACCAGCGGTTCCCCGGCGCGCTCGGCCGAGCGCATCTGCAGCGTGAAGCTGTAGCCGAACAGGAAGGAGAACAGCAGGTAGAACTTGGTCTCGAAGACGAAGGAGACCAGGCCTTCCACCAGGCGTCCGGTCAGGCTGGTGAAGGCTGGATCGGTGATGCCGCGCCCGTAATAGACCGAGGCGAAGGCGGTGATGTTGACGACGAGGATGCCGAAGAGGGCGAAGCCGCGCAGGGCGTCGACATTGGCGAGACGGGCGGGGGTGGTGGAGCGGCTCATGGCTGGCTGACCAATGGTACATATTAATTAATAGACTAGTCGATCTAATAATTGGCGCCAATTGCGGATTTTTCAAGGTGGCTGCTCAGACCGATATCGTCAGGTCACGACGCCCGGGCGCAGGAAGCGCGTGAGCAGCAGTTGCAGCACGTCCCGCTGGCGGTGAAGCTCGAAGCCCGGATCCACCGCGAAGCGATTGAAGATGCCGTCGATCAGGGCGGCGATCCAGCGGGCGCCATCGGCCGGCGCCAGGGTTGGATCGACCTGTCCGCGGACCGCCGCATTGCGCAGGAGCATCCTGAGCGAATCCTGCAACGCCTGGTCATTGGCGGCGACCAGGGCGCCGATCTCGGCATCGCGCAGGGCTTCGGCAGCGATTTCGAGCTGCAGCCTGAGATAGGTCTTGTTGCTGCCGAGTTCGAGAATCAGGCCCATGAATTCAAGCAGTTCCGCGAACAGGTCCTGCGCCCGCTGAATCCGATCGAAATGAACCTTGGTCTGCCGTCCCTCCTCCTCGACGATGGCGGCGATGATGGCCTTCTTGTTCGCGAAATAGTGGAAGAGGTTGCCCGGACTCATGCCGGCCTCGGCGCAGATCTCGGCCGTCGAGGTCTGGTGGAAGCCCTTGCGGGAAAAGCAGGCGATCGCCGCATCGAGGATCTGGCGGCGCTTGGCCTCGTATTTCTTCGGATCGACCTTGCGCATCGCCTGTCCGCTCAAAGATAAATGGATTGGTCGATCGAAGAATAAGCTTGCCGCAGCCCGACGCAACACGCATGGGCGGTACCTGATCTCGCGAGTGCAAAAAAGGACGCAATCGTAAGGTCTTGCAGGGATTTTCCGCTAAGTGACTCGAGAGGCGGCTCGAAGCGTTCCTACAGTTTCATGCCCATATAGATGCTTGCCGGCCGCGCGATTTCCCGAAAGCCCAGCTTCTCGTAGAAGCCGAGCACCTTGGCGTTGCCGGCGCTGACGCCCAGATGCAGGCCCGGCACGCCCTTGGCCCTGAGAGCCGCGAGTTCGGTCTCGACCAGGCGGCGGCCCCAGCCGCTGCTTTGGAACGGCGGCAGCAGATTGATATGGAGATGGGCCGGATAGTCGGCGAGCATGGCTGGATCCTTGCGCTCTGGGCGGCGGATCAGCGACAGCACCCGTTCGTCACTGGCCTTGCTGGGCGTGATGCCGGCGACCTGCGGGCGCACCCGCGGCCACCACTCGCTATCCAGCCGGCCGGCGAAGGCATCGGTATCGGGCGCGGCCACGACATAGCCCACGGCTCCGCTCCCTGCATCGAGCACAAAGGCGAAGTCGGGTGCCAGGACCTGGTAGGGCACGGCCCAGATGAAGCCGGGCAGGCGCGGCTCGGAATAGAGATGGCTGGCGTCCGAACCATTGTCGGCCGTCCGCAGGCAGATCTCGTAGAGGGCAGGGCGGTCGGCCTCGGTGGCGGGACGGATGACGGCAGTGTCGGCCAAGAAGGGGCTCCGTGCAGAACGCGAGGAAGGAAGAGCCGGGAGGAAACCCTCACCAGCCCTGCCGATCATGGGGGACTGCCGTTTCAAGCGGAGCCCGCCTGTACGTCGTCTCCCCGAAACCTGGCCGATGCTGAAACACCAGCCATTTCAGCACTATCGTCTTACCAATGAACAATTGCAACTTGCCAACCGCCTGCTTCCCCGTGATGGTAGCGCCAACGAAGAAAGGGCGCGGCCGTTCGCACATCCAAGTCGGACCGGTGACCAGAGCCCAATATAGCGCAACGCAGAGAGGGACCACCGATGTTACGGACTGGGACGTCTTCTTTGAGAACCGATACTCTATTGCGTCGGCTTTTGCCTTGCCTGGCAGTCGCCACCCTGTGGTGGGGAAGTACCCTCCATGGCGCGGGAGCACAGACGCTGACCGTCTGGGACGACAATGCGCTGCCTTCGCAGGCCAAGGTCATCACTGACATCAACGCCAAGTTCGAGGCGGCGCATCCGGGCGTGAAAATCGCGCGCACGGCCCGAACCTTCGATGATCTCGCCATGACCCTGAAGCTGACGCTTTCCACGGGCGAGGGGCCTGCGGTGACCAAGGCCAATCAGGGCGCCCAGGAAATGGGAGCGATGGTGAAGCAGAAGCTCCTGCTGCCTGTCGACGCCTATATCGCCAAATATGGCTGGGACAAGAAGCAGTCCGATGGCGTACTCGCGCGCGATCGCTGGTCCGACAAGGGTGAGTTCGGCACCGGGCCGACCTACGGCATCTCCGCCCTCGGCGAACTGGTCGGCCTTTACTACAACGCCAAGGTGCTGAAGGAAGCCGGCATCGACAAGCCGCCGGCAACCCTTGATGAACTGGCCAAGGACGTCGAGACACTGAAGGCCAAGGGTGCAGTGCCCTTCACCATGGGCCTGACCAAGGGGCACATGGCACTCCATATGTATGCCGCCTTGTCGCAGGCCATGATCGGTGCCGCCGATCGCAAGGGGCTCGACGATCTCGTCTATGGCCGGGGCGGCAGCTGGAATACGCCCAGCTATATTACCGCCGCCAAGCAGATCCAGGATTGGGCCAATGGCGGTGCCTTCAACGATGGCTATCAGGGCATTGCCGATGACGATGCCGTGCAGCTCTTCGTGGGCGGGCAGGGTGCCTTCCAGGTCACTGGCACCTGGCGCCTGGGCGACATGCAGGCCAATCCCGACATTCACTTCATGGCGCTGCCACCGGCCGCCGGCGTGAAGGACCCGCTGGTAGTGGGCGGAGTGGAACTTGCCTGGGCCATTACCGCGCTTGCCAAGGACAAGGCGACGCAGGATCTGGCCGGCGACTATATCAACTATCTCCTGTCCGACGATGCCGCGGCAGCCTGGGCGGCGGCGGGTTACCTGCCGGTTGCGGCACTGGAGAAACCCGACAAGGTGCAGATCCCGGCCTTGCTTGGCGAGACCATCAAGGTGTGGAACACGGTCAACGCCGCCAACGCGCTCGGTCACTATCCCGACTGGGCCAGCCCCACCATGCTTAAGACCCTCTCCGATGGCCTGACCCGGGTGATCGCCAAGGAGGATACGCCCGAAGCCTTCGTCGCTGCGGTCGACAAGGACTATCAGGGCTATATTGCGAGCCTGAAGAAATAAGGCAGGGAGCACCCGTCTTTCCCGCTTCTCGGGAAGGGATCGTTGCTGCTGGAGTTTGGGCGGCCATACGAGCTGCCGAAGCTCCAGCAAGCATCTGCGACAAGTGCTTCAGGAAGGCCAACCGCGTCCATGCTCGACGCCTCCAAATACCGCAATCTTCTTTATGTCGTGCCGTCGCTGCTGATCTATGGCGCCTTCGTCCTGGTGCCGATCCTCAGCTCCATCGTGCTTGGCTTCACGGCCTGGGACGGCATCAGTGCGCCGCGTTTCGTCGGCCTGGAAAATTACATAGCGCTGTTTTCCGACCCGCTGTTCACCATCGCGCTGAAGAATAATCTCCTGTTGTTGGTCTTCTACGTGGCCTTGCCGCTGCTGCTGGGCCTGGTGATGGCGGCCATCGTCACCTCGATCCGCAGCGGCGAACAACTGGCCCTCCGCACGCTCTATTTCATGCCCTATGTGATGCCCACCGCCGTGCTCGGCATCATCTGGCGCTGGCTCTACAACCCCGCTTTCGGGCCGCTCAACCAGGCCTTGAAGGCGATCGGCCTCAAATCGCTCGCTCTGCCCTGGCTCGGCAGCTTCGTCTTCGCCCTGCCGGCCGTGGGCTTCGTCGCCACCTGGTACTATGCCGGGTTCTGCATGGCCATCTTCATGGCAGGGCTCTCCCGCATCGACCCCTCGCTCTACGATGCCGCCAGGGTCGATGGTGCCTCGCCGATCCAGTCCTTCCGCCACATCAGCGTGCCCTCGCTATTGCCGGAAATGCGCATCGTGCTGCTCCTGACGGTCATTGCCTCGATCAAGAGTTTTGATCTCGTTTTCACCATGACGCGGGGCGGCCCCGCCAACGCGACGCTGGTGCCTAATCTCTACATGTATCAGCTCGGTTTCGATCTCGGACGCTACGGCTATGCCTCGGCGGTGGCGGTGATTGGGGCGATCCTGATCTTTGCGGTGAATGCCGTGATCCATCGCTTCATGCCGGAGCGGGGAGGGGACCGTTGATGGCCGCCTCTGCGCGCCGCGCCCCGTCCCTGCTGCCGTTGCGGGCCTTGCTCTGGCTGTTCGCCCTGCTGACCGTCTCGCCCTTTGCGCTGCTGCTTCTGACCTCGCTCAAAAGCCAGAAGGACCTTCTGGCCGGCGCTTTCGTCCTGCCCCAGCAGCCGCATTTCGAGAACTTCGTCCGAGCCTGGGTGGACGGGCATTTCGGCACCTATTTCTTCAATTCGGTACTGGTGGTGGTGCCGGTGGTCGGCATTTCCGTCATGCTCGGCATTCTCTCGGGTTTTGCCTTCGCCTTCCTGTCCCTGCCGCTCAAGCGCACGCTCTTCGTGATGCTGACGATCGGCATGATGGTGCCGACCGAGGCCTTCATCATTCCGCTGTTCTACGAGTTCCACTGGCTCGGCCTGCTCAATAGCTATTGGGCTCTGATCCTGCCGCAGATCGGCATGTCGATCCCCTTCGCCACCCTGTTCATGGCGAGCACCATGCGGCAATTGCCGTCCGAACTCGTCGATGCCGCCGTGATCGACGGCGCCACGCGGCTGCAGGTGCTGCGCTACGTCATCCTGCCCTTGATGAAGCCGGCGATGTCGACGCTCGCGCTCTTCCTGTTCATCTGGACCTGGAACGAATTTCTGATCCCGCTGATCCTGGTCAACAATGACGAAGTGCGGACGCTGCCGATCGGCATGCTGTTCTTCCAGGGTAAGTACATCGTCGACATCCCGACCCTGACGGCAGGCGCAGTGATCATCGTCGCGCCCATCATCCTGGTCTACCTGATCTTCCAGCGTAATTTCATTCAGGGCCTCACGGCCGGGGCGGTCAAGTGAGACCCCTCCAGGCTGTGGGAGACCTGTTCATGCCACCAATGGTCTGTTCAATCGGTCGTGGAAGATTTGTAGGAATTGTCTGAACAGTGATGGAGCAAGGTAGGATGAAGGTCGGCATTATCGGGCTCGGCTATCGCATGGGCTATCTCGCCCGCATCTTCAGCCTGATGGTGCCGGGCTTCACCGTGGTGGGCTATGTCGACCCGGCACCGGCGGGCCTGGGCTACATGAAGGAGCATGGCATCGAGGCGGGGCGGGTTCATGACAGCCCCGAGGCCTTGCTCACCGCCGAAAAGCTCGACCTTTTGATGGTCGGCTCCCCCAATGCGATGCATCTCGGCCATATCCAGGTTGGGCTTGAGCATGGCGTGAAGGTCTTCGCCGAAAAGCCGGTGGTGACCTCGCAGGAGGACACCTTCAAGCTGCTCGAACTCTTGCGCATCCACGGCACCGACAGCGTGATGGTCGGCCTGGTGCTGCGCTATGCCTCGCTCTATCGCGATCTCACCCGCATGCGGGACGAGGGCGTGCTGGGCGACATCGTCTCGATCGAGGCGTCCGAGCATCTGGCGCCCTATCACGGCGCCTTCTTCATGCGGGACTGGCGGCGCTACCAGCATTATTCCGGCGGCTTCATGCTGGAAAAATGCTGCCACGACATCGACCTCTACCAGGGCCTGGTCGGCTCTCGCCCGGTGCGGGTGGCAAGTTTTGGCGGCCGCCGCACCTTCCTGCCGGGCAATGCCCCGAATGCCCAGGGCATCAACGATCTCGAAGTCTATCATCGCAAGCCGAGCGGCTGGCTGAGTACGGACAAGGTGTTCGACTCCGATGCCGACATCATCGACTTCCAGGTGGCGATCGTCGAATTCGAGAACGGCGTCGCGCTCAACTTTCACACCAATATCAACGTTCCCGACCAGTTCCGGCGCTTCTGCGTGATCGGTTCGAAGGGCATGGCGGAAGGGGACTTCGTGCGCAATTACTTCCGGGTGCACGACGCCCGCACTTCGGAAAAGCTGGTCGACAAGACCTACGAGATGACGGAGCTTTCGGCCCATTACGGCGCGGACGAGCAGATGGCCGCCGATATTGGCAAGCATCTGATCGAAGGCGCTCCGCTGCCGGTCTCGGTGGTGGACGCGCTCGCGGCGGGCCTGACCGCCATCAAGATGGACGAGGCCCGAGCCAGCCGAGCCGTACTCGACCTCACCGACAGTTGGCGCCGCTTCGACGAGGCGCTGACCGGCGGGTAATACCGGGCCTTCGAAGAGCTATTTTCTGGGATCGCAGGCATCCTTGCCCATAGGCGCTAACTTTGCGGACAAAGGCGCAGGTTCTTACCCTCCCCTGGAGGGGGAGGGTCGTCACACAGTGTCGGGGTGGGGTGATTTCTTGGCAGAAAAAGCAGTCATATCAACGAAAAATTGCGCAATTTCACCCCACCCCGGCCTTCCAGGCCGACCCCAGGCCATTCCAAGAGGAATGGCCGATCCCTCCAGGGGAGGATAAGAAATTGGCGCTCGCCGGATTTAAGTCAGCGCTCGTGGGCATCCTTGACAGCTCTTCCCATTCATCCGCCGAATCGCTTCCAAGAGCAGGCAGAAATGCCTGTGATCCCAGGAAGAGTCGGCTTCAATCCGACCTGGTATGAGCCCTAAAGTTCCACCACGCGGTTCGGCAATTGGTTCCGCGGCTGGCTCTCGGGCGGGAAATGCTGTGCCAGCAGGCCCCCGCATTGGCCGATAGCGGCAATCAGGCCGTCGGCGAGACGCCCGGTCGCGGCAGCCTTGGTCAAGTCGGTGACCGTATCGTCCCAGACCTGTTGCTCGACCTTGGCATTGATGCCCTCGTCGGCGATCAGTGCGGCCTGCCGCTCGGCCATGGCGATGAAGATGAGGAGGCCGGTGCGGTCGGCGGTCTGCTGCAGGCCCTGGGCCAGGAATTGGCTGTGGGCCGTCAGCATCACCTTGTGGCGGCGCATGGGCGACGGCGCAAACCAGAGCCGCACGCGCCGCGGCCAGCTCAAGGCCGTCACCACCGTGAAGACGGCGATCTGGATCAGGCTGAGAGTGAGCAAGCCCTTCCTGAGGCCGGAAACCATGTCGACCTGGCTGAAATTGCCGCTGCTCCAGTCCGCTCCGAACGGCGAGGCGTGCAGCAACCCGGGTGCCAGCAGACCGATCAGGACCGGAGTAAGGAGCACCGCCACCGCGCCCAGGGTCACCGGAATCCAGCGATAGCTCGCCACGGCATGGCTGACGACGCAGTAGATCTCGCCGGACGTGTTCGCTTCCGCCGCGGTGATGGCCGCCGCAATGCGCCGGTGATCGTCTTGGGTCAGCACCCGGGTCATCTCACCAGCTCCCACTCGAACCGCCGCCGCCGAAGGAGCCGCCGCCGCCCGAAAAGCCGCCGCCGGACGATCCTCCCCCACCGCCCCAGCTCGAACCGCCGCCCCAGCCCGACGAGGTCGGGATGAAGATGGGGCCGGAGCCGCGCCGCCTGGCGCCCGGTCCACGGGGGCCACCGCGGAAGGTATCGATCCAGCCGGAGGCGATCACGAAGATAAAGAACAGGACGAAGAGAATCACGAAGACGGTTTGCGGGTCGAAGCCGTCGTCGCTGCGGGCACCATCCTTGGCCCGCTGCTTCCATTCGCTCTCATTGTTGAGCAGCACGTCCTCGATGGCGGCGACACCGGCCGTGATGCCGGCGGGCATGTCGCCGGCCTTGAATTGGGGCAGGATGGCCTGCTGGATGACCACGCTGGAGAGCGCGTCGGTCAGCGTGCCTTCCAGCCCATAGCCGACCTCGATGCGTACCTTGCGTTCAGTGGGGGCGACGATGAGCAGCACGCCATTGTTGAGCTTGCCCTGGCCGATGCCCCAATGACGGCCGAGCTGATAGCCGTAATCGGCGATTTCCAGGCCTTCCAGGCTCTTGAGGGTGACGACGACGAGTTGGTCGCTCGATTTGTCCTCCAGCGCTTTCAGGGACTGTTCGAGGCTGGCGCGCTCGCCGGCGGGAATGATGCCCGCCTGGTCGACCACACGATCCGTCAGCGCGGGAAAGTCGAGGGCGAGAGCCGGAGAGACGAGGAAGAGAAGCAGAAGGGCGAGCGCAGCAAAGAACGGTGTGCTGGTCTTCCCATCTCCATCGCGAGATGGAGCGGGACCGGCAGCAAAGACGGGACATGCCGGTCCGCCTCCATCTCGCGATGGAGATGAGAAGACCGGCACACCCAGGGATGCGCGTCCATTCATGCCGATTGCGGCCTCAGTTGAAGTTCACCTTGGGAGCCGCCTGGTTTTCCGGTGCGGCGCTGAAGGTCTCCATCGGCTTGGTGCCGCTGTAGAAGATCGCCTTGTAGATGCTCTGCGGGAAGGTGCGCAGGTCGGTGTTGAAGACCCGGACCGCCTCGATATAGTCCTTGCGCGCCACGGCGATGCGGTTCTCGGTGCCTTCGAGCTGCGATTGCAGCGACAGGAAGTTCTGGTTCGATTTCAGGTCCGGATAGGCTTCCCGCAAGGCGATCAGGCGGCCGAGAGCACCGGACAGGCCCTGCTGAGCCTCCTGGAACTGCTTGAACTTGTCGGGATCGGTGATCGTGCTGGCATCGATCTTCACGCTCGTCGCCTTGGCGCGGGCCTCGACCACTTCGGTCAGCACCTTTTCTTCCTGCTTGGCATAGCCCTTCACGGTTTCGACCAGGTTGGGCACCAGATCGGCGCGGCGCTGATACTGGTTCTGCACTTCGCTCCAGGCGGCCTTGGCCTTTTCCTCGTCGGTGGGAATGGTGTTGATGCCGCCGCTGACCACCAGCCCGACGACAACCACGATGACGGCAATGATCGCAAGAATTCGTGCCAGTCCCGACATGCTAGGGCCCCCTTTGTCGCGCCGACGATGAGCCGGCCATCATGTCCTTATATCGACGCGACCGGCAGGGGCAAAGCATCCCGAAAAACAGCCCACAGGCCCGTCGGGCGTTATCACGGCGTGATAACGCCCGCTGTTGCATGAGAAGAGCCGGAACGTTCGGCACGACGGCAGGCAGGGGGAAGTCATGAGATCCTATGTCATTCTGCGTCGACCCAAGGCGGACGCGCCCGGTCGGATGGGGCTTGAGAGGCTCCAGCCCAAGCCGCCGGAAATCACGGTCGAGAACCTGCCCGACCATGCACTGCCCGAGCTGGATGCCGATCCCGATACCTCCTATGCCGAGAACATGCCGACGGCGCTGATCGAGCCTCTCGACAGCCCCGCACCGGCAGTGGCCGGCGCGGATTGGGGGATCGCGGCTGTCGGCGCCGATGCCAGCCCCTTTACCGGCGCCGGGGTCACGGTTGCCGTGCTCGATACCGGCATCGATGCGGCCCATCCGGCCTTTGCCGGCGTGACACTGGTCGAGAAGGATTTCACCGGCAGCGGCAATGGCGACGTCAAGGGTCATGGCACCCACTGCGCCGGCACCATTTTTGGCCGCGACGTCGGCGGCCAGCGTATCGGCATTGCGCGCGGTGTCGGCAAGGCCCTGATCGGCAAGGTGCTCCGCAATGATGGCAAGGGCGATTCCGGCATGATCTTCGAAGCCCTGCAATGGGCTCTGAGCGAGAAGGCCGACATCGTCTCCATGTCGCTCGGCTTCGATTTCCCGGGCCTGGTGAAAAACTTGACCTCGGAGGGCTGGGACATCGAACCGGCCACCTCGATGGCACTGGTCGGCTATCGCAGCAATCTGCGCATGCTCGACACCCTCATGGCCATGCTCAAGGCCCATGGCGCCCTCGGCACCTCGCCGCTGGTGGTGGCGGCGGCGGGCAATGAGAGCAAGCGGGCGGCCGTGACGCCCTATCGCATCGCCGCATCCCTGCCGGCCGCGGCCGATGGCGTGATCGCGGTGGCTGCGATCGGGCGGGACGCCGACACCTACAAGGTGGCGCCCTTTTCCAACATGCTGGCGACAGTGGCGGCACCCGGGGTCGACATCACCTCGGCCTGGCCTGGCGGCGGCCTTCATACCATCAGCGGCACCAGCATGGCCTGCCCGCATGTCTCGGGCGTGGCCGCCTTGTGGTGGCAGGCGCTCGAGCAGAAGGGCATCAGCGCCAGTGCCGCCAGCGTCGGCGCCCGTATTCTCGCCAGCGCCCGCCGGAACGTGTTCCCCGCGGATGTCCCCGAGGTCGATATCGGCCAGGGCTTGGTCACGGCACCGCCGGCAAACTGACGGCAGCGCTCGCTCAGACGAGGAGGGCGGGAGACAGCGGATCCGCCCGATCGAAGGGCTGCTGCAAGGCTCCGACCGTCGCCGGGGCGGCGCCTGGCCTCGCCTGGGTGATCGCCGCGTAGAAGGAAAAGAAGCTTCCGGCGGGGTAGCGGATCAGGGCATCGCAGCGGGCCAGCAGCAGCATTTCCACCAGGGCGTCCTCGAAGCCTGCCGCGGCGGCGCCGGGCGCGTGCAGTTCCCCAGCGGCGGGCGGGCGATAGGTCTTGGGACGGCAGATCACGCCGGGTACCTGGGCCCTGAAAGCGGTCTCCACCTCGACGCTGTCGGTGCAGAGCAGTACCGGGGCCTCGTGGCCGAGCCTGGCGCGAGCGGCCTCGACGGCCCGCCGGCAGCGCTGGAGGGCGGCGTCGAAGGAATGCCAGGAAGGCGCGTGCCCCATGATGTCGCCGCCATTGCCATGGCGCATGTGCAGGCCGATCACCGGCGCTTGTGGAAGCTGGGTTCGCCGGAAATCCTCGACCGCTGCGGCGATGGCGGGCAGGGGACGCAGGGCTGCGAGACAGGCATGCGCGTCGGCGAAGGGGAAATGCTCGCTCGACAGGCAAGCATGGAAGGCGACCGTCGCGGCTGGAAAATCCTCGCCGACCAGGATCGCGGCCACCGCCTTGTCCCGTTCCTCGGGATAGGAATCGGTCGGCATCAGCCAGGGCATGGCCAGCATGCCCGGCTGTTCCCAGGCAGGCGGATAGGCCGGCCGGGGCAGATCGGCGGTATCGAGCTCGTCGCCGGTGAGCAGCGGCACGCCGGCAAGCGTGGGCCCGGCTTCAAAGCAGTGGGTAAAAAGGTTGCCGGCGCCCGGCGCATAGCGGGCGTGGCGCCAGTCGACCACCAGCGTGCGCGCGCTCAGACGCGCGAAACGCCAGGCTGCGCAGAGGCAGACGAGCCGGTCGCCCAATCCCGTCTTGCGCAGCGACAGGGCATAGCGACCGGCATCAGGACGGGCCGAGACGGGATCCGGCACGTTTCCCGTCTATTTCCTGGCCTCGAGCGCGGCCTGTGCGGCCGCCAGTCTGGCGATCGGCACGCGGAAGGGCGAGCAGGAGACATAGTCGAGCCCGGTGCGCTCGCAAAAGGCGATCGAGGCCGGGTCGCCGCCATGCTCGCCGCAGATGCCGAGCTTGAGATTGGGCCGCTGCTTGCGGCCACGTTCGACGCCGATCTCCACCAGCGCGCCGACACCCTCCTGGTCGATCGAGACGAAGGGATCGATGGCGAAGATGCCCTTCTGCACATAGGTGCCGAGGAAGGAGGCCGCGTCGTCGCGCGAGATGCCAATCGTGGTCTGCGTCAGGTCGTTGGTGCCGAAGGAGAAGAATTCGGCGCTTTCGGCGATCTCGCCAGCACGGATGGCCGCGCGCGGCAGCTCGATCATGGTGCCGACCTGATAGACCAGCTTGACGCCCTTCTCCTTTTCCACCGCCTGCGCCATGGCATCGATGCGCGCCTTGACGAGGTCGAGTTCGGCCCGGGTCGCCACCAGCGGCACCATGATCTCAGGCGTCACCGGCTGGCCGGTCGAGGCGGCAGCTTCGACCGCCGCCTCGAAGATGGCACGCGCCTGCATCTCGGCGATTTCCGGGAAGGCGATCGCCAGGCGGCAGCCGCGGAAGCCGAGCATCGGGTTGAACTCGTGCAGTTCCTGGGCGCGGGCCCTGAGCTTGGCGGCCGAGGCTCCCATCGCGGCCGCGACTTCGGCGACCTCGTCTTCCGAATGCGGCAGGAACTCGTGCAGCGGCGGGTCGAGCAGACGGATGGTGACCGGCAGGCCCGACATGATCTCGAAGAGCTGGCGGAAATCCTCGCGCTGCATCGGCAGGAGCTTGGCGAGGGCGGCGCGCCGGCCCTTCTCGTCGTCGGCCAGGATCATCTCGCGCATGGAGACGATGCGGCCCTCGTCGAAGAACATGTGCTCGGTGCGGCACAGGCCAATGCCCTCGGCCCCGAAGCTGCGCGCCTGGCGGGCATCGGCCGGGGTTTCGGCATTGGTGCGTACCTTCATGCGCCTGACACCGTCGGCCCAGATCATCAGCTCGGCGAACTCGCCGGAGAGCTCGGGCTGTACCATGGCGATCTTGCCGGCCAGCACCTGTCCCGTCGAGCCGTCAATGGTGATGACGTCGCCCTTCTTGTAGGTCTTGCCACCAGCCACCAGCGTGCCGGTGGCGGTGTCGACGCGGATGCTGCCCGCGCCGGAGACGCAGGGCTTGCCCCAGCCGCGGGCCACCACGGCGGCGTGCGAAGTCATGCCACCGAGACGGGTGAGGATGCCGGAAGCGGCCAGCATGCCCTTGATGTCCTCCGGGCTGGTTTCCTGGCGCACCAGGATGACGGTCTTGCCGGCTGCCTTGCCGGCTTCGGCCTCGTCGGAGGTGAAGACGATCTCGCCGGAGGCCGCGCCAGGGGAGGCTGGCAGGCCGCGCGCGATCTCGATGCGTTCGGCCTTGGGGTCGATGGTGGGGTGGAGAAGCTGGTCGAGGGCGCCCGGGTCGATGCGGCCGACGGCCTCTTCCTGCGTGATCAGGCCTTCCTTGGCCATTTCAACCGCGATGCGCAGCGAGGCCTTGGCCGTGCGCTTGCCGGAACGCGTCTGCAGCATCCACAGCTTGTTGTCCTCGACCGTGAACTCGATGTCCTGCATGTCGCGGTAGTGCTTCTCGAGCACCTTGGTGATGCCGACGAATTCGGCGAAAGCAGCGGGCATCGCCTCTTCCATCGAGGGCTTGTTCGAGGCGCCTGCCTGCGCGGCGGCCTTGGAGATCGGCTGCGGCGTGCGGATGCCGGCCACCACGTCCTCGCCCTGGGCGTTGATCAGGAACTCGCCATAGAGTGCGTGTTCGCCGGTGGACGGGTTGCGGGTGAAGGCGACGCCGGTGGCTGAGGTATCACCGCGATTGCCGAACACCATGGCCTGCACATTGACGGCCGTGCCCCATTCGGCGGGGATGGCGTGCAGCGAGCGATAGGTGATGGCGCGCGCGTTCATCCAGGAAGCGAAGACAGCGCCGACAGCGCCCCAGAGCTGTTCCTGCGGATCCTCGGGGAAGGGCTTGCCGAGCTCTTCGAGCACCAGAGCCTTGTATTGGCCGACCAGTATCTTCCAGTCCGCGGCCTGGAGGTCGGTGTCGAGCACATAGCCCTTGCGCTCCTTATAGGTGTCGAGGATCTCCTCGAAATGGCCGTGGTCGACGCCGAGCACCACGTCCGAGAACATGGTGATGAAGCGCCGGTAGGAATCCCAGGCGAAGCGTTCATTGTTGGAGGCCGCCGCCACCGCAGCGACCGTGGTGTCGTTGAGGCCGAGATTGAGCACCGTATCCATCATGCCCGGCATCGAGGCGCGCGCGCCCGAGCGCACCGAGACCAGCAGCGGATTCTCGGCATCGCCGAAGGCCTTGCCGGTGATGCGGCCGATCTCGGCCAGGGCCGTTTCGACCTGGCCCTTCAGCTCCGGCGGGTAGCTGCGGTCATTGGCGTAATAATAGGTGCAGACTTCGGTGGTGACGGTGAAGCCGGGCGGCACCGGCAGGCCCAGATTCGACATCTCCGCCAGGTTGGCGCCCTTGCCGCCCAGCAGGTTCTTCATGCTCTGTTCGCCTTCGGCCTTGCCGTCGCCGAACCCATACACCCACTTCGTCATTGCACTTCCTCAGTGATTTCGGATTGGCCGATTGCGCCGGCACGTATTTGGCGCAGAGCCTTTCCACAGCCGGCCGATAAATTCAATTCTTCAAACGTCTAAATCGATAGGTTGGACGGATAACAAAATGTGTCAGAGTGTAATAATTGCGCGTGATCCCGCTTTTGTCTGAAGAACGGGCACGTCTAGAGCGCGATATGTCGGATTAATCGAGCCGAATCGTTGAAGATGGCGGGGAGACAGTATCAGGGACCGCTGTCTTCCGGCCGGCCTTTCCTCTCCAACCAGGGTTGCGTTTCCAGGAGCCGGCTGGAAGCCAGCGGTCCCAGCAAGGCTCTGCGGCCATTTTTCCCCTTGCCTTAACCGGCCCGGGCCTCGAAAACGCCAGTATACCAATTGCAGGAGCGTGCATGTCGACTTTCAAGGCTCTCGTCGTCACCAAGCCCGATAGCGGCTATGCCTGCAACTTCGCCGAGTTCGACGAGCGCGATCTCATGGACGGCGATGTCACAGTGCGCGTCACCCACTCGACCGTCAACTACAAGGATGGCCTCGCCATTACCGGCAAGGGACCGGTGGTACGGCGCTTTCCGATGATTCCGGGGGTCGATTTCGCCGGCGAGGTGATCGCCACTTCCAGCAAGGACTGGGATCCCGGCGACCATGTCATCCTCAATGGCTGGGGCGTGGGCGAGACCCATCTCGGCGGTTATGCCGAGCGGGCCCGCGTCAAGGGTGAGTGGCTGGTACGGGTGCCCTATGGCATGACCCATGCGCAGGCGATGGCTGTTGGCACCGCCGGCTACACCGCCATGCTCAGCCTGATGGCGCTGGAGGCTCATGCCATCACGCCTTCGCGCGGGCCGGTGCTGGTGACCGGGGCTGCCGGCGGCGTGGGTTCCACGGCAGTCGCTTTGCTGGCTCGGGCCGGCTACAGTGTGATTGCCTCCACCGGGCGGCCTGAAGAAGCCGACTATCTCAAGAATCTCGGTGCCGCCGAGGTGATCGATCGTGCCGAGCTGACCGGGCCCGCGCGCCCCCTCGGGAAGGAGCGCTTTGCCGGCGCGGTCGATACGGTCGGCTCGCTCACCCTCGCCAATGTGCTGTCGCAGATCAAATATGGCGGCGCCGTCGCCGCCTGCGGCCTTGCCGGCGGGGCCGACCTGCCGTCCAGCGTGATGCCCTTCATCCTGCGCGGGGTCTCGCTGCTCGGCATCGATTCGGTGCAATGCCCCCAGGTCGTCCGCCAGGAGGCCTGGCGCCGCCTCGCCAACGAACTCGACCGCGACAAGCTCGATGCGATGACGAGTTCGATCCCCTTCGACGAGGTCCGCGAAACCGCCGCCAACATTCTGGAAGGCAAGGTGCGCGGCCGGGTCGTGGTGGAGATCGGCTGACGGTTCGGCAAAGGTCCGATGCGGTATAGCTTGCACGACCTTTGTCATTGCCGGGCTTGACCCGGCAACCCAGCTTCAGGCGCCGAACCGCTGGATGCCCGGGTCGAGGCCCGGGCATGACAAAAAGCTGCGTTTCTTTCTTAAGCAAACCGCAGGGGGACCGGGCCGGCTGGGCCCCTCCGTTTGCAGGGCGCCTCCTCAGTGGGCGTTCCTCTTCCTCATGCCAAGGCTGCCATGCGCAAGGATCTTATTCTGGGCATCGTCCTCGTGCTGATCGGGGCCTCCTGCTATGGGCTGCAATCGACCTGCGTGAAGCTCGCCTACGGCCAGGGCTATTCGCCGGGCGAGGTCATCGGCACGCAGTTCGTCATCGGGGCCATCGCCCTCGGCCTGATCAAGCTGGCCAGCCAGATGCGGCCGTCAAGATCAGGCGCAATGCCGGTGCGTTGGTCCGATCGGCTCAAATTGATCGCCGGCGGTGCCAGCATCGGCTTCACCGGCTCATTCTATTACCTGTCGGTTGCCTATACCTCGGTCTCGGCCGCGATCGTGCTGTTGATGCAGAGCGTGTGGATGGGCGTGGCGCTCGATGCCGTACTGACCCGGTCCTGGCCGTCGCCGATCAAGCTGGCATCATCCGCATTGGTGCTGCTCGGCACCGTGCTGGCAACCAATCTCCTCCGGGATACAGACCATCTGAGTGTCCTCGGCATCACCTTTGGCCTGATGGCGGCCGTGAGCTATACGGCCGTGATCTGGTGCTCCAATCACGTGGCCGTCCATGTCGACGTGATCAGCCGGAGCTTCCTGATGGTGTTCGGTGGCGCGGTGGTCGCGGTGCTCATCGCGCTGCCGCAACTCTCGGTACGGTTCGATCCGAGCATCATCTGGGGCTGGGGCCTCGTCATCGCCCTGTTCGGCACGGTGCTGCCGCCCTTCCTGTTCAACAAGGGTATTCCAGCCACCGGCGTCGGCCTTGCGGCGATGCTCTCCTCCGTGGAGCTGCCGGTGGCGGTCGTCATGGCCGGCCTGATGCTGCACGAGGCCTTCCTGCCCTCGCAATGGGCCGGTGTCGGCATCATTCTCGGCGCGATCGGGTTGGCCAATGTCGGCGCTGGACGGGCGGCAGCTTGATGCCGCCTAGCCGGACGATTGTTCCAATGGTGCCGATTTCCTGCTATTCAGGGCTTTAAAGGGATAACCGAAGCGCTGCCTCGAAACCCGACATCCTTGGCCTCACCAGGCGGATCGTCGGAACCATCCCGATCCCGGACGTGAGGTCTCATGATCGGGAAGACCAGATGGATCGCCGCGTCCTACTCCTCGTACTCGCTACTTTCGTCACCGGCACCGCCGAGAACATCGTCATCGGCATCCTGCCCGACATTGCCGGCGGGCTCGGTGTTTCCATCGGCCTTGCCGGCCAGCTCACGGCAGTCTTTTCGATCACGTTTGCGCTCGCAGCTCCTGCCGCCCTGCTGTTGACCGCGCGTTTGGAGCGCAAGGCCGCCTTTGTCGCGGCCCTCGCGGCCTTCGTCCTTTGCAACCTCCTCGCCGCAGCCAGCCCCGGCTACGGCGTGTTGTTCGTCGCCCGCGTCGGCATGGCGGCGGCGAGCGCCACCATCGCCCTGCTGGCGACCATGCTGGCCACCGAACTCGTCGACGAGAGCATGAAAGGCCGGGCGATCGGCGTGATCTTCATGGGGGTCAGCGGCTCACTGGTGCTCGGTGTGCCGATCGGCATGCTCGTCTGCTCGCTGGCGGGTTGGCGCAGCGTGTTCCTGGCGCTCGCCGCCCTGGCGGTCGTCGTCCTGATCGTCTGCCGCCTGAAGCTGCCCGATGTCGGGGCCCGCCGGCAGGGCACGCCCGATTACCTCGTCCATTTGCGATCGCGCCCCCTGGTCTGCGCACAGCTGGTGTCGATCCTGATGATCTCCGGCCATTTCGTGCTGTTTGCCTATCTGGCTCCCTATCTCGGTGGTGTTCTCGGCATCGCCGGAACCGGGATCGTGCTGGCCTTCATCGCTTTCGGCGTTGCCGGTGTGTCGGGTGGCTATCTCGGCGGCCTCACCGCCGACAAGCTCACGCCGCGCCGGGCGATCGTGCTGGTGCCGCTGGGCTATCTCACAGCGCTCATGCTGATCCCGCTCGCGGCCGGCACGAGCCTGTCCTTCTTTCCGGTGATGATGGTCTGGGCCTGCCTGAGCTGGATGATCTCGCCAGCGGTGCAGAGCTTCCTGATCGCGATGGGGCCGGATACCGCCGAAGCGGGGGTGAGCCTCAATCTTTCCGCCATGCATATCGGCGTCGGCCTCGGCACGGCCCTGGGCGGCGTCGCGGTGGAACGGGTGCCGATCAGCTCTCTGCCGGGCATCGGCGCGATCCTGGCCGCCATGGCCTTGATGATGGCAATGCTGGCCTATCGGGGCGCAGGCAGGCGGGCAGGGCTGGCGGTGTAGCGGGAGAGCGAATAACCCTCCGGCTTTACGGGTGAAGCGGCGAACGAGCCGGGGCGGATGCTCAGGATTCCCCGGTTCCCTCCAGCACGGGCCTCAGCTTCGTCAGCGCTTCCCAGCCATGGTCCATGAAGGCGCGGACCTTGGCCGAGTGCTTGAGATCGGGATGGGTCAGGAGCCATAGGCCGGCGCCGACACCCGGCAGTGGCTCTGACAGGCGCGGCAGCGGCAGGGTATCGCCGATATAACAGGGCAGCAGGCCGACCCCGAACCCCGAACGCAGGGCCTCGGCGACGCCGACAATGGTGTTGAGGCGCATGATGATGCGCTCGTTCGGCACTTCGCGTTCCACCCAGCGCGCCGGTGGAATGTTGGAAAGCCCTTCGCCGGTGGCGATCCAGCGCTCGGCGAAAAGGTCGGTGAGTTCGGCTCCCTTCAGCCGCTCCGGGCCGTAAATGGCCCAGGCAATAGTGCAGACCCGCCGGCCGACCAGCGTGTCCGGCGGCGCGGAGGTGGCACGGATCGCCACATCGGCGTCCCGCTTGGACAGGTTCAGCGGCAGGTTGGAGACCACGACGTCGAGGCGGATGTCGGGAAAGCTGGTCAGGAAACTGGTGAAAACAGGCATCGTCAGGTGGGCCATGATGCTGTCATTGGTGGTGACGCGCAGTTCCCCCGACGGCTTGACGTCCCGTCCCGCAACGCGGCGCTCGAAGCCGCTGATGTCGTCGGCAATGCGGCCGGCGAGGGCCACCATCTCCTCACCGGCCGCGGTGAGGGCGTAGCCGCTGCGCCCTCGCTCGAACAGGCGTGCACCGAGCAATTCCTCGACGGCATTGATGCGGCGAAATACGGTGGAATGATTGACCCCGAGCGCGATTGCCGCACCCACCAGGGATTTTGTCTCCGCCACGGCGCGGACATAACGATAATCATCCCAATTGGGGGATGGACGCTGTAGGGCGGAGTCAGAAACGGTCATACAGGCGCCCCTGGCGACAAGAAACGCGGATCCAGCGAAGGCTTTCTATTGTTAGCACCGGTGAGCAACGGTGCAAGATCGACTTGCTGGCGGCAATTCGGTCCGTGTTTTCATAGCAAGCATATTCGTCATTGCGAGCGCAGCGAAGCAATCCAGTCTTCGCAAGATCGTGGGCTATGGCCCCTGGATTGCTTCGCTGCGCTCGCAATGACGGGTCGATTCGGCTTGTGGGTGCCCGGTACGAGAGCAAAGCGCGTTTAGCCGGAAACGCTTGTTTGCTCTCGCTCTTTGGTTCCAAGCCAATCCTACGGATTGGCTTGAGCGTCTTTGCGATTCTTGGCGATTTCGCCAAATCGTAAAACGCTTCAGCCCTCGATGCGCGAGAAGTCGGCGACGCTGCGGGTTGCGGTCCGGATCTCCTCGAGCAGCTTCAGGCGGTTGAGACGCAGAGCGGCATCCTCGGCATTGACCAGGATCTTGTCGAAGAAGGCGTCGACGGGCCGGCGCAACTGCGCGAGGGCCGTCATGGCGCCTTCATAGTCCTCGGTGGCAATGGCGGCAGCGACAGCCTGCTTGGCCGTCTGCAAGGCCATCTGCAGGGCTTTCTCCTCCGGCTCGGTGAGGAGAGAAGCGTCCGCACCGCCGGAATAGGCGCCGGTGCCGTCCTTCTTCTCCTCGATGCGCAGGATGTTGGCGGCGCGCTTGGCGCCAGCCAGCAGTGCCTTGCCGTCCTCGTTGCCGAGAAAGCGGCCAAGAGCCTCGACCCGGCGGACGATGAGCAGGAGATCGTCCTGCCCGCCCAGGCCGAACACCGCGTCGACGAGGTCGTGGCGTGCGCCCTGTTCGCGCAACTGCACCTTCAGGCGATCGGCGAAGAAGGCCAGGAGATCGCCGGCGATGTCATTGCTCTTGGCGAAGGGCGCCTGGGCGATGACAGCCAGAAGAGGCAGGCGCAGCTCGTTGTCGAGGACCAGGCGGATGACGCCGAGAGCGGCCCGGCGCAGCGCATAAGGGTCCTTGCTGCCGGTCGGCTTCTCGTCGATGGTCCAGAAGCCGACCAGCGTGTCGAGCTTGTCGGCGAGCGCCACGGCGACCGCAACCGGATCGGTCGGCGCACTGTCGCCGGCGCCCTTGGGACGGTAGTGATCCTCGAGCGCGGCGGCGATGGCGGCGTCCTCGCCCTGGGCGGTGGCATAATAGCGGCCCATCAACCCCTGCAATTCGGGGAATTCCCCGACCATTTCAGTGGCGAGATCCGCTTTTGCCAGCTTTGAGGCGCGTTCGGCCTTGGCTGGATCCGCGCCGACGGCTGGCGCCAGCGCCTTGGCCAGGGCGGCGATGCGATCGATGCGCTGGCCCTGCGTGCCGAGCTTCTCGTGGAACACCACGTTCGAGGCGATGATCTTGGCGAGGCGCTGGTCGAGCGGCTTGCCTTCTTCCTCATAGCCGGGCAGCGGCCTCTGGTCGGTCTCCCAGAAGAATTTGGCGTCGGACAGGCGCGCGCGGATGACGCGCTCATTGCCGGCGACGATGGCCTCGCCGCCATCGACAGCCTCGATATTGGCGATCAGGATGAAGCGGTTGGCCAGGCGCCCCGTCTTGGGATCACGCACCACGAAGCATTTCTGGTTGGCGCGGATGGTAGCCTGGATTGCTTCATCCGGCACGGAGAGGAAGCTCTCCTCAAAGGAGCCCATCAGCACCACCGGCCATTCCACCAGGCCGGCGGCTTCATGCAGCACCGCATCGTCCTCGACCAGTTCCAGCCCCTGGGCGAAAGCGAGGTTGCGGGCGTCGGTGAGGATGATGTCGCGCCGGCGGGCCGGATCGAGCACCACCTTGGCGGCCTCCAGCTTGGCGACATAATCTTCGAAGCGCCTGATCTGGATGGTGCCCGGCGCCATGAAGCGGTGGCCCTTGGTGGTGTCGCCGACGGCGACGCCCTCGATCTCGAAGCGCACCACCTCCGGGTCCTCGGTCTCGGGACCGAAGGTGCAGATGATGGAATGCAGCGGGCGCACCCAGCGCAAGCTTCCCGACCCCCAGCGCATCGATTTGGGCCAGGGAAAGCTACGCACGACTTCCGGCACGATCTCGGCGATGAGTTCGGGCACGGCGCGGCCGGCTTTCTCCACCACCGCGACGTAGAACTCACCCTTCTTCGGATCGCTCTCGATGCGTGCCTGATCGAGCGAGGCGAGACCGGCGGCCTTCAGGAAGCCCTGGATCGCCCCGTCGGGGGCGCCGATCCGGGGACCCTTGCGTTCCTCGCGTGTATCGGGCTGGCGGATCGGCAGGCCGTGCACGGTCAGCGCCAGGCGGCGCGGCGTGGCATAGGCCGAGGCGCCCTCATAGACGACGCCGCGCTCGACGAGCGCATCCGTCACCATTTTCTTGAGGTCTTCAGCCGCCTTGGCCTGCATGCGGGCGGGGATTTCCTCGGAGAAGAGTTCGAGCAGAAGGTCGGGCATGGGATCGGTTTCGAAGTTGGGCGACCCGGAAGGTCGAATGAAGGAGGCGAGGACGTGTCGGGCAAGGGAGAGTTGGGGAGAGCTAGGCTCCACCTGCCTCGGTCCTGACCCAGGCCTCGCCGCAGGCCTTGGCGAGCTCGCGCACGCGCAGGATGTAGCTCTGGCGCTCGGTCACCGAGATGGCGCCGCGGGCATCGAGCAGGTTGAAGCGGTGGCTCGCCTTGATGCACTGGTCATAGGCGGGCAAAGCGAGCTGATGCCGCTCGCCTTTGTCGCCGGCCGCGAGCAGGGCCTTGCACTCCTTTTCGGCATCGGCGAAGTGCTGCTTGAGCATCTCGATGTCGGCATGCTCGAAATTATGCCGCGAATATTCCTGCTCGGCTTGCAGGAAGACGTCGCCATAGGTCACCTTCTCGGCGCCGTCGCGGCCGTTGAAGTTGAGGTCGTAGACGTTCTCGACGCCCTGGACATACATGGCCAGGCGCTCGAGGCCGTAGGTCAGTTCCCCGGAGACGGGACTACACTCTTGACCAGCCACGATTTGGAAATAGGTGAACTGCGACACTTCCATGCCGTCGCACCAGCATTCCCAGCCCAAACCCGATGCACCGAGGGTGGGGCTTTCCCAGTCGTCCTCGACGAAGCGGATGTCGTGCAGCAAGGGATCGACGCCGATGGCGGCGAGCGAGCCGAGATAGAGGTCCTGCAGATCCGGCGGCGACGGCTTGAGGATGACCTGGAACTGGTAGTAATGCTGCAGGCGATTGGGGTTTTCGCCATAGCGGCCGTCCTTGGGGCGGCGCGAGGGCTGGACATAGGCGGCATTCCAGGCCTTGGGGCCGAGCGAGCGCAGCGTGGTGGCCGGATGGAAGGTACCCGCACCCACTTCCATGTCGTAGGGCTGCAGCACGACACAGCCATGATCGGCCCAGTAGCGCTGGAGGGTCAGGATCAGGCCCTGGAACGAGCGTTCGGGGCGCATATAAGCGGGGGTAGCGTCGGCCATCTCGGTTCTCGAAAGTAATAAGCCGTGCCGGGGAGGGTGTTTCCGCCGGTACAGACGTCAGCCCGACCCTTAGAGCAAGATCGACACTGGGGAAACCTGTTTGTGCAGCGCGCGATCCTGTGCCTGTCCGCACAGCTGCCGGGAAGCTCTCATGAGACAAGGGATGCAACGGGACACATCAACCGATCCCGTACAACCAAATCCCAGGAGAGTAATATGTCCAGGCAATCCCTTCTTCGTACCGGTCTCATCGCAGCCTTGATCTTCGGCTCGGTGGCCGGCTCCATCATCACCTCCTTTGCCGCATCCACCGGCCCCGGTGCGGGCGGCAACGGTGGGAACGGCGGCGGTCGCGGCGCCAGCGCGGGTCCTTCCGGTGGTGGCGGTGGCGGTGGCGGTGGTGGCATCTCGCCCGAGGCCCGCTTGATCATCGCGAACCCGCCGCCCTGCCGCACCCACGCCTGCAATCCGCCGCCGCGCCCGCCCGTGGTTCGCATCCAGACCAAATTCGTCGATCAGACGCGCTGCACCAATGTCTGGCGCCAGGTGGTGCTGGATGACGGCAGCGTCATCGAGGACCGCACGATGCCGATGCGCAAGCATTGCCGGGTCATCCGCAATTTCGATTGATCGAGCGTCCCAAAACAAAGAAGCAGGTTCGCAAGAACCTGCTTCGACGCGTCTGATAGGCTTGGCGTTAAGAGCGGCCGCACATAGGTATGTGCCATGCCGGGAGGCAGCACCAGGTCTGCCGTCCTCCGGTTCAATCCGGGCGATAGACGCCGCTGCGCGGGTCGCGGCGCAGGTTGATGGCTTCCTGCCGAACGGGCTGGGGCTTGTAGAGTTCGTTGTTCACTCGCTCCCATTCGCGCTTGACCAGGCGAACAAGCACCACGGTCCCGACGAGGCTGGCGACTGCTAGAACGACAGGATGCATGGCAGGCCCTCTTCATTCATCATTTCGTAACTATAAACCGAAACGGGCACGAATTGCACGCCCTTCGAGTGCGGCAAGTACGCCTTCGGTTAATTGCTCGCTTTCGGCGGCCGAAAAATGGGTGCCCAGACCAAGGCGCCGGCCCAGCAGACCGCGTGACTCCGAGACGGTCTTGAAGCGCACCTTTTCGCCGTAGCGCGCGCGCATCACGGACCGGATGTCCCCAATCGCATCGGCAAGGCCGAACTCGATCGCCTGCGGCGCGAGCCAGAACTCGCCCGAAAAGAGCTGGTCGTCTTCGCCCTTGAGCTTGCCGGCTCGGCGCTCCTTCACCAGGGCGATGAACATATCGTGGATGTCGCGCTGCAGGGTGGCCAGCCTTTCGACATCTTCGGGTCTTTCGGGGCGGAAGGGGTCCAGCATCGTCTTGGAGCGCCCGGCCGTATGGACACGGCGCTCGACCCCGATTTTCTCGATCAGCTTGTCGAAGCCGAACGAGGCGGAGACCACGCCGATGGAGCCGAGGATCGAGGCCGGGTCGGCGATGATCTCGTCGGCAGCGCAGGCGATCATATAGCCGCCGGAGGCGGCGACATCCTCGACGAAAGCGAAGACCGGCAGCTTCTTCTCGGCGGCAAGGGCCCGGATGCGGCGCATGATCAGATGCGACTGCGCCGGCGAGCCGCCGGGCGAATTGATCACCAATGCGACCGCCTTGGCGCCTTTTACCGCGAAGGCGCTGTCGATGAGCTTGTCGAGCTTGGTCATGTTCAGGCTGGCGCTGAAACGCGAGCCGGTGCCAATGGTGCCCGAGAGCGGAAGGACGGCAACCACGGGAGCCGGGTGGCTCCACTTCTCGGGCAGCAACCGCCGGATCCGGCCGACACTTCGCTTCAACAGATTGTCCGATTGCGGGATATCAGGTGTCGTCAACGCGGCTTCGCCTTTTCCTGTGCAGCATGAAGCGGCGGTCCTCACGAGAAGGTGATGACCGCCTTTGCCGCATATAGGCACGAAATCCCGGCGGGACGATAGGCTGCGGCATCTGCTGAATGCAGGATGAACGGGTCGATCAAGTGGCATTCAGCAGATGATGGGATAGTGAAAGCGGGAAGGGGCGAGAGATAGTCGCCACTCCCCTGGAACCTTCCCGGTTCTAGCAGTTAGTAACATAGTAAGCTGGCCCGTCGGGGTTGGGTCGAGCTTTCGCCGATCTGAATCGCAGGAGGAACGAATGTTTCGCAAACTCGCTTTAGCGGCCGCCTTGGCTTTCGGCATGGGGGGCGCTGCCATGACCGTGCAGTCGGTCCAGGCCGCGGTGGTTCATCCGGCAGCCAATGCCGGCGTGATCCAGGCCATCGAACAGTCGGCCCCGGCACCGGATGCCGCACAGAAGGTCTATCACCGCGGTCGCCCGCATTATGGCCGTCCGTACTACGGCCGCCCGCATTGGCGTCCGCGTCCACACCGCTATTGTCGGGTGAAGCGCGTGCGTGTGCACACCTATTACGGGTGGCGCTGGGTGAACCGTCGCGTCTGCTGGCGCTAACGAACGTTTCGTCCAAGGCGTTTCGCGACTTGGCGGCATCGCCAGGGATCACAAGGATGCGTCGGACCAAAGAGTGAGAGCAAAGCGATGCTCCGTCTGAACGCGCTTTGCTCGAGGGCGTGAATATGAACACCCCCGAACTTGGTTCGGGGGTGTTTCTTCATGCGCAGAGCGGATGTCTTAGAACGCGTCGATGCCGAGTGCCCGCCAGGCTTCGGTCAACTGCAGGGAGATAGGCAGGTTGAGGTTCTCCCCCGTGGGAGTGGGCTGGAGGAACCATCTGCGATAGGTTCTGACCAGCTTGCCCTGTTCGGCCATGGTCGCGAAGGCTCGCCTGACGGCTTCGGCCATCAGCGGATCTTCCCGGCGGAACATGATGCCATAGGCGTCGTAGGTGATGAAATCCCCGACGACGGCCAATGACTTCTGGGCGTGATTGCGGGCGATAAAGCCATAGAGCAGGGCGTCATCGGTCGCGAAGGCATCGGCTTTGCCTGCCGCCAGCATGTCGTAAGACTGCTGGTGGTCGGGAGCCGAGGCGATGATCATGCCAAGCTTGTATTTGTCGTTGAGCTGCTTCAGTGCGGCTTCATTGGTGGTGCCGGCTGTCACTACCAGGGTCTTGCCGTGCAGGTCCTTGTAGGTGTGGATGCCGGAATCGCGTTTGACCAGGAGCTTGGTGCCGGCCACATAGGTGATCGGCGAAAAGGAGACGCTCTTCTGGCGCTCGAGATTGGCAGTGGTCGAGCCGCATTCGAGATCGGCCTCACCTGATGTCACGGCCTCGATACGCGTATCGGAGGTGACGAGCTTGTAGTCGATGCGCACCGGCTTGTCGTGCAGTTCGCGCGAGATCTCCTCCACCACGCCCTTGCACAACTCGATGGCGTAGCCCTCTGGTCCGGCCTGGTCCGGGCGCTTGAAGGAGAAGGGAAAGGAGGCGTCGCGATAGCCGATGGTGATGGCACCAGTGCTGTTCGCCTTCAAAAGGGTGCCGGACAGTTCGAGCGGAAAATATTGCTGCTTGGGCGCGGCCGACAGGTCCTCGCCGATCATGTCTTCGGCCCTGGCGATGCCGATTGCCGCCATCACGATAGCGAACGTGAGCGGAATGAGTTTGTTCAAGGATCTCTCCCGAAAATCCGGGCGGCCGCCGGTCGGCGCCGCCCTCATGCGGCGTGCCGCGACGCAAGAGGCGATTGGCGGCACAAACGATGCTCGATGAGGGCGGCGGCATCGCAGCCGATGCCGCCGCCGGGCGTTCAGGCGTGAGCGCCTGCGGGTGTGGCACCGGCCACGCCGATGTCGTCCTTCTCCGGGCCGAGATCGCCTTCGAACTTGGCGACTGCAGAGGCCGCCAGCGAGTTTCCGATCACATTGGTGGCACTGCGGCCCATGTCGAGGAATTGGTCGATCCCGATGATCAGGAACAGGCCGGCCTCCGGAATCTTGAACTGCTGCAGCGTGGCGAGGATCACCACCAGCGAGGCACGCGGTACACCGGCCACGCCCTTGGAGGTGAGCATCAGCACGGCAGCGATGGTCAACTGGGTACCAATCGAGAGTTCGATGCCATAGGCCTGCGCGATGAACAATGTCGCGAAGGTCGTGTAGGCCATGGTGCCGTCCAGATTGAACGAATAGCCCAAGGGCAGCACGAAGCTGGCGATGCGCTTGGAGACACCGAAGCGCTCGAGCTGGTCGAGGATCTTCGGATAGGAAGCCTCCGAACTCGCGGTGGAGAAGGCAAGGAGGAAGGGCTCGCGCATGCGGCTGACAAGGCTGGTCATACGTCCGCCGAGCACGAAATAGCCGACGCCGAGCAGGAGTGCCCACAAGATGGCCAGAGTCAGGTAGAAGCCCCCAAGGAACTTGGCGAAGTTGAGGAGAACGCCCGGCCCGGACTTGGTGATGACAGAAGCAACGGCCGCGCATACGGCGAAGGGGGCCACTTTCATCACATAGCCGGTGATGACGAGCATCATATGGGCGATATCGTCTGCCAGCTGGATCAGTGGCTTGCCGCGCTCGCCCAGGGCCATGATGGCGACGCCGGCAAACATCGAGAACACCACGATCTGCAGAATCTCGCCCTCGGCCAGCGATTTGAACAGCGAGGTCGGCACCAGGTGTTCGACGAAGTTCTTGAAGCTGAAGGATTCGGAGGAGAGATTGGCAGTGTTCGCGGCCTGATCGGCGATGACGATGCCATGACCGGGTTGGAGGAGATTGGCCATCAGCAGGCCGAGCAGCAGCGACACGATCGAAGCCGATATGAACCAGGCCATGGTCTTGGCGCCGACGCGCCCAAGCGTCGCGGCATCGCCCATATGGCCGATCCCGACGATCAGGGTCGTGAGAACCAGGGGGCCGATAATCATCTTGATCAGGCGCAGGAAGACGGCGCTGACCAGGGACATGTAGTCGGCGACCGAGACAGCCGTTTTCTTGTCGGGGAAGGAATAGAAGCAGGCGATACCGATCGCGATGCCCAGTACAAGGCCGATCATCACGTAGATGAAATTCTTATTCAAGTTGACCCCCCTCATTTGACCTAACGGTTGCATCCGGCGCGATGCAGACAAGCGAGATTTCTCTGGGGCAAATTATCAGACAAACGGCGTTTGAAAGGGCGCTTGCCAAAAATTTGCAACGGATTTGTCATGTTATTGACATAGTTGCACTCCAGCCGGCCGCGTGAGTCAAGCCTTTTCAAAGCGCTTTTGCAGATGTCGACCGGCACATTTCCTGTCGAATATTGACGGGATGTTTTGCTCGAAAAACAGGAGCGTTCACTTTGGTCAACGCGAGGCAGGACCATACCGCCCGTGGTGCAGGCTTCGCGCAGGACAGTGCGGCGGAACGGCGGTGCTGACCGGTGAACTTGCGGTGGCGGCTCAGCCGATGCTTTCCCCACCGTCGACGACCAGGGCCTGCCCGGTCATGAAGGCGGAGCGATCCGAGACCAGGAAGAGGATGGCCTCGGCGATCTCCTCAGCCGTGGCCCAGCGGCCCATCGGGATCTTCTCGCGGACATAGGCTTCGATGGCGGCACGGCCGCCCATCTGGGCGATGAAGGGCTCGTTGAAGGGGGTGTCGACCCAGCCGGGGCAGAGGGCGTTCACGCGCACCTTGTGCCGGGCATAGTCGAGGGCCATCTGGCGGGTCATCGCCACCACGGCGTGCTTGGAGGTGGCATAGGCGATCATCTCCCGGTCGTAGAACATGCCGGAATTGGAGGCGGTGTTGAGGATGACGCCACCGCCAGCCGCGATCATCGCCGGCATGGCGAGCCGGGCCGCAAGGAAATGGGCGCGGACATTGATGCGCCAGGAGGCGTCGAACCCATCGAGGCTGACATCGGTGAGCGGCCCGCCGATCTGGATGCCGGCATGATTGTGCAGGATGTCGATGCGGCCATGGCGATCGAGCGTGCTGCGAACGAGATGCTCGACGGCCGCATCGTCAGCCACATCGGTGGCTACAGCCTCGGCACGGCCTCCCTGCGTGCGGATCCTGTCGGCGGTCGCCTCGCCGGCGGCGGCGTCCCGGTCGGCGACGATCACGACGGCTCCTTCGCGCGCCATGGCAAGGGCACCGGCCTGGCCGATACCCGAGCCCGAACCGGTGACGACGGCGATGCGGCTTTCCAGGATCATGGTCATTCACTCGATGATGGGGAGCAGGGCGCTATTGGCGCTTGCGCAGCAGGAACTGGGCGAGCAGCACCATCAGCACCGAGGCGACCAGCACCAGCGTGGCGATGGCGTTGATCTCGGGCGTGACGCCGCGGCGGATCGAGGCGAACACATAAATGGGCAGGGTGGTCTGCGGGCCCGCGACGAAGAAGGCCACGATGAAATCGTCGAAAGAGAAAGTGAAGGACAGCAGGAATCCCGCCAGGATGGCCGGGAAGATCTGCGGCAGCACGATGGAGCGGAAGGTGGTGAAGGGCGTGGCGTAAAGATCGCTCGACGCCTCGACCAGGTCGCGGCTCAGGCTGCCGAGGCGCGCGCGTACGATCATGGTGACCAGCGCCATCGAGAACAGGCCGTGCGCGGCGATGATCGAGCCATAGCCGAGGCCGAGTCTGGGTGGGGCATCGCCCGGCCAGACCGCCGCGAGCAGTGGATTGGCGAAGGCGAAAACCTGCACCAGCGCCACCAGCGTGGCGATGCCGATGACCACGCCAGGCACCACGATGGCGGCGCCAAAAAGAGCATCGAAGACGAGGCGGGTTCGCGTGCCGACGCGCGACAGGCCGAGGGCCGCCATCGTGCCGAACACCGCCGCCAGCAGCGCACTGCTGGAAGCGACGATCAGGCTGTTGCGCAGGGCTTCCATCAGGAAGGGATTGGCGAGGGCGGTGCCGTACCACTTCGTCGAAAAGCCGACGATCTCGCTGGCGTTGCGGCCGGCGTTGAAGGAGAACAGGACGAGGAGCCCGATCGGCAGATAGAGAAAGGCGAAGACGGCGGCGACGAAGGCTCTCATCAGATCAGGTCCACCTGCCGGGCGCCCGATACGCGTGCCGTGATGCGGTTGGCGATCATGAGCACCACGACCGAGGCGACCACCAGCGTTACGGCGATGGCGGAGCCGAACGGCCAGTTGCGCGATTGCAGGAAGAGGTCGACCAGGGCATTGCCGATGAAGAAGACCTTGCCGCCGCCGAGCAAGGTCGGGATCAGATATTCGCCGAGCAGCAGGATCATCACCAGGCTGAAGCCGGTCATCACTCCGGGCAGGGACAACGGCAGCGTCACGCCGAGGAAGGTCGAGACGGGCCTGGCGCCGAGGTCGGCCGAGGCTTCGAGCAGGCGGCGGTCGAGCCGCTCGAGGCTGACGTAGATCGGCAGGATCATCAGCGGCAGGTAGCCGTAGACGATGCCGACCAGCACCGAGCCCGGCGTGTTGAGGAGCCGGATATCGGCAATGCCGACGAGATCGAGCAAGGCCGGGATGCCGCGCGAGCCGAGGATGTACATCCAGGCATAGCTGCGCATCAGCAGGCTGGTCCAGAACGGGATGACCACCAGCGCCAACAGGATCAGGCGCCAGCGTGGCGGCGCTTTGACGGCGAGGTAATAGGCGACGGGATAGGCCACCAGCAGGCAGGCGAAGGCACCGGCCGGCGCCAGGATCGCGGTGTTCCAGAAGGCAGTGGAGCGTGCGCCGAGATTGGCATATTGCGCAAAAGAGAACGCGGCCTGGTAGCCGCCCTCCGGCGCCCGCTCGCCGACGCTGAAGACGAGCACGGCGATGAAGGGCAGTACCAGGAAGACCACGAGCCAGGCGCTCGCCGGGGCGAGCAGCAGGGTCGTCACGAGTGTGCGGCGGGCGCGGGAGGAGGCCACGAATTCTGTTCCGGTAGAAGGGCGAGCTGCATTGTTGGCAAAATGCGCTCGGTGTGAGGATGTTGTCATTCACGGCGCCGCCGCAGGTGGCGGAAAGGGAATCCAGGGCCAGGGGCGTCGTGCTGCCCCTGGATTCCCTTCCCCTCGCTGTGCTCGGCCGGGAATGACGGAGCGGCCTTGTCTCCAGCGATCACCAGGGGGCGCTCAGGCCGATTTGAAACGGGCCATCAGCTCGGCCCGGTTCGGATCGGTCAGTGTCGCCGCCGCCCCGAATTCCAGAGGCTTCAGCAGGTCGGCGGCCGGATAGAGGATGGGATTGGCAAGGAATTCCTTGGGCAGCAGGGCGTTGACACGCGAATCCGTGCAGGGCGCGCCATTGGCGATGTGCTCCTTCACGGCATTTTCCGGCGTCATCAGATAATTGAGCAGGGCGTAGCCGGCCGGCTTGTTGGGCGCGTCCTTGGGAATGGCGTAGAAGTCGGTCCAGATCTCGCCGCCTTCCTTGCCGAGGATATATTTGATGTGGGGCAAGTCGCGGTTGAGCTGGGCTCCGTCATTGGTCCAGCACATCGTCATCCAGGCATCGTTGGCGCGCATCGGCGGCTGATAGTCGGAGGACACTGCATAGAGATGGGGCTTAGCCTTGATCAGCAGTTCCTCGGCCTTGGCGAGCTCGTCCTGCTTCAGCGAATTGAAGGAATAGCCGAAATATTTCAAGGCGTTGCCGATGGTGGTGAGCTGGTAGTCATGCACCATGGTGCGATTGGAGCCCTCGGCCATGGCGGTGTCCCAGAAATCCTTCCAGCTTGCCAGCGGCTTGCCGAGCTTCTGGGTGTTCACCGCAAAGCCGGTGGTGCCCCAGTTCTTCGGCACGGCAAAGACCGTGCCGTCGATGGTGCCCTCCGCGGTGAAGCGGGCATCCTCGGTGGGGGCGCTATAGGCCGGCAGCTTGGCAAGGTCGATGGCGTCGATGAGGCCGAGCTTTTTGTAGGTCGAGATGGTGTAGTTGGTCGGCACGAACAGGCTCCAGCCGGTGGCGCCGGCCTGGAGCTTGGCCAGCATCTCCTCGTTGGAACCGAAGACGTTGACCTCGACGGCGACGCCCGTCGCCTTGGTGAAGTTCACGAAGGTCTGCGGGTCGTGATAATTGGGCCAAGTGGCGATCGACATCTTGTCGCCGAGTTCGCCGGCGGCATGGGCGGGACCGGGCAAGACGCCGTTTTCCCGGCCGAGCACGGCCATCGCCATACCGAGGCCGGTGGCGCCGAGGAAATGGCGGCGGCTGATCGAGCCCTTCCGGTAGCGCAGGAGCTGATCGACAAAGTGTTGGGCGGAGATCGGCAGGCCGTCGCGATAGGATTTCGACATGGCTCATTTCCCTCTGGTGGTGCCGCTTTGCGCGGCTTTTAGATCGACTTCTCGATTAAGAAAATGCGTTAAAACAAAGAGTTAGAGCGAAAACGACAATTCGAAGATAAAGTCATTTTGCTCTATCGTCGTTCAGGCGGCGAAGGCCAACGGCGCTCCCGGTGCGAAGCCGATCGAGACGCTGTCGCCCGGCCCCTTGAGGCCGGGGCCATGGGCCAGATGGTCGGCGGCGACCAGCACCGTGCCGACATCCTTGACGTCGATGGCATATTCGGCGGTCGAACCGAGAAAGATGCGGTTGTGCACGGTGCCCCGCAGGCTCGGCCCCCCGCCGGCCTCCAGGCGCATGGCTTCGGGACGGATGCTGATGCGCGCGGCCTGGCCGAGCTGGAGCGGGGCATGGCTGCGCGCCTGGAGCATGGTGCCGTCGGCGAGCACGATCCTGGCCGCCTTGCCGTCGACCTCGGCGACCTTGCCGTCGAGGAAATTGGACTTTCCGACGAAATCGGCAACGAAGAGGTCGGCCGGATCGTCATAGATCTGGCTGGGTGCCCCGGTCTGGACGATGCGGCCCTTGTTCATCACGCAGACGAGATCGCTCATCGAGAGCGCCTCTTCCTGGTCATGAGTGACGAGCACGAAGGTGATGCCGAGGGACCTTTGCAGATTCTGCAGTTCGAGCTGCATCTCGGTGCGCAGCTTCTTGTCGAGGGCGGCGAGCGGTTCGTCGAGCAGCAGTACGGCGGGCTTGTTGACCAGGGCCCGGGCCAGGGCAACACGCTGCTGTTGGCCGCCGGAGAGCTCGTGGATGCGCCGGCGGCCATAGCCGGAGAGGCGCACCATGGCGAGGGCCTCGTCGACGCGCCGGGCGATCTCCGAACCAGCCAGGCGCGGACGCGCCTGGCGCAGGCCATAGGCGATGTTGTCGCCGACGGTCAGATGCGGAAACAGGGCATATTGCTGGAAGACCATGTTGACCGGGCGGCGATAGGGCGGCGTGCCGGCCATGTCCTGGCCACGGATCATCACCTGGCCGCTGCTTGGCTGTTCGAAGCCACCGATCATGCGCAGGCAGGTGGTCTTGCCGCAGCCCGAGGGGCCGAGCAAAGCGACGAAGGCCCCGTTGGGGATGGCAAGATCGATGCCATGCACCGCGGTGACCTCACCATAGCGCTTGGCGACGGCGCGAAATTCGATATCGGGCGAGGTCCTGTCGTTCATCCGCGCTTGTCCCCTCGGTCGCTGCCAAGCCGTTTCGATCTGGCCGGTTCATTCTTGCTTTTCGGCTTTTGCGAAAGGAAAGCTAGCAGAGCCGATTTCATCTCGTATATACCTACCAGGGGGTATATGCTGCATGTTTGTTCAGCACAGGGGGTAGAAATCGGCGGCACCAGGCATAATCTGGCGGCATCCACGGCGCTGGCGGAGGCGATAGGAACCGCGGGTCGCACCGGCTCGGGTGACTTCGCGCGCGCCCTGCTGGCCTGGCTCGGCCTGCATGGGCGTTTCGACCACAGCGTGGTGTTCGCCTATCGCGGCTCGGCTCGGCCGCCGATGCTGTACGAGACCTTTTCGCCGGCCGAGAGCCATATCTTCGTCGCCCTCTATCAGGATGGCGCCTATCTGCTCGATCCCTTTCATCGGGCTGCGATCGGGGGCTGCGAAGGCTTCCGGCGCATGCGCGAGCTGGCGCCCGACCGCTTCTATACGAGCGAATATTTCCGCTCCTATTACAGCCAGACGGGCCTTGCCGAGGAGGTGGGCTTTTTCGTGCAGCTCCCCGAGCAGACCTCGGTGGTGCTGTCGCTGATGCGCCTGGCGGGGTCAGGGCCGTTCGGCACCGCCGAGGTGCGCGGCCTGCGCGACCTGGCGCCGATCGTCCTCGCGCTGTGCGCCCAGCATTGGCGCGACCTGCCGGAGTTCGGCGAGACCGGCAGCCGGATGGCGACATTGCCGCTGCCGGGCAGCGATTTCGATCGCGCCCGCCTATGGGCCAGCCAGTCGCTGACGGCGCGGGAGGGTGAAATCGTCAATCTGGTGCTGCAGGGGCATTCGTCGGATTCGATCAGCCGCCTTCTGCATATCTCAGTGGGCACAGTGAAGGTGCATCGCCGCAACATCCACCACAAGCTCGGCATCCATTCCCAGGCCGGCCTGTTCGCCCGTTTCCTCTCGCTTTTGAACGAGACGGGCTAGCCTCCAGGCTAGGCCTGCCAGTCGATCGAGGCTTCACCGCGATGCAGGGCCTCCGCCTCTGCGGTGAAGCCGCCGTTCTCGTCATGCAGGATCAGCGGCGGCAGCAGGAGGAAGGGCGCGCGCGACCCCTTGACGGCGCGGATGAGCAGGCGGACGGCCGGCGCGCCGGCGTTCGGCTGCACGGGCTTGACCCGGATGTCGCCGAAGCGCCGGTCGAGGCTGGCCAGCAGCCGGGGCAGGGCATCCGCGCGGTGGATGAGTGCGAGGCTGCCTTTGGCGCGCAGGAGGGCGAGGGCACAGAGGATCCAGGCTTCCTCATCGGCCTCGCCATGCACATGCGCACCGGCGCGATAACCATCGGGTGCCGGGCGAATCGTGCCGGGAAGATGGAAGGGCGGATTCATGATGACATGGTTGGCCGTGCCGGGCTGCAAGGCCTGGCCCTTTGCCGGCCTTTGCGTGACGTCGGCCTCGATCGTGGCCACCCGCTCGGCAAGGCCGTTGCGTGCCGCATTCCCGGCTGCCAATGCCGCGATGACCGGATCGATCTCGACCAACGTGACGCGACATTGCAGGCAGCGGACGGCAAGGCCGAGGCCGGCGGCGCCGATCCCCGCACCGAGGTCGTAGACCATCTCTCCCGCAGCCGGCAAAAGACAGGCCGAAAGCAAGGCGGCGTCGGTTCCGACCCGATGGCCCCGGGCCGGCTGTGAGAGCTGCAGCCGACCGCCGAGAAAAGCCGAGAGGGTGGTCTCGGTTGTGGTCACGGCGTGCGCAGCTCCTTGCCGAGGCCGGCCTCGGTCAGCCGCTGGCGCGCCAGCACGCTCTGATCCGTGTCGACCAGTATGCGGCGCGGGATCATGCCGAGTGAGCCTTCCAGCACGCTCATATGGGTGTCCAGCACGAGATGGACCACGCCTGCCTCTGTGAGCAGGGCCTCGATATAGGAGATCAGCACGGGATCATTGGTACGAACGATTTCTTCCATGCGGCAATGGTTGCGATTATCGCAACAATTGCAATGTGCTTGTTGGCGCGACAACTGCGAGCTTGTATGGGGAGCCGCGCATTTCTATGGTGCCGGCAAAACGGAGTGCATGTATTGGGCGTCGTTGTCGCATTCGAGGACAAATCCGGGTCGCAAGGATCGATCCAGCCGATCGTCGACCTGACCAAGGCGGATATGGCGCGGGTCAATGCCACTATCCTGTCGCGGACGGGGTCGGAGGTGACGATGATTCCTGAAGTCGCCAACCATCTGATCTCTTCCGGGGGCAAGCGACTGCGCCCGATTCTGACCCTAGCGACAGCGCAGCTCGCCCGCTATCAGGGCGAGGGGCATGTGAAGCTGGCCGCCTCCGTGGAGTTCATGCATACGGCCACGCTTTTGCACGACGATGTCGTCGACGAGAGCGATATGCGGCGCGGCAAGCCGGCCGCGCGCATGCTGTGGGGCAATGAGGCGAGCGTGCTGGTCGGCGATTTCCTGCTCGGCCAGGCTTTCAAGATGATGGTAGAAGTCGGCTCGCTCAAGGCACTCGACATCCTCTCGACCGCTGCGACGGTGATCGCCGAGGGTGAAGTGGCCCAGCTTGCCGCCGCCAAGAATACGGCGACCACCGAGGACGAATATCTGGCGGTGATTCGCGGCAAGACGGCGGAGCTCTTCGCGGCCGCCTGCGAAGTCGGCCCGGTTCTGGCCGAGCGCCCCAAGGATGAGCAGGCCGCCTGCCGTTCCTTCGGCATGAATCTCGGCATTGCCTTCCAGCTCGTCGACGATGCGCTCGACTATGGCGGCTCGGACACCAAGCTCGGCAAGAATGTCGGCGACGATTTCCGCGAGGGCAAGATCACCCTGCCGGTGGTGCTGGCCTTCCGACGCGGCAATGAGGGCGAGCGCGATTTCTGGCGCCGCACGCTGGAACGCGGCGAGATCACGGAAGCCGATCTCGAGCACGCCATCGGCCTGATGCGCCGCCACAAGACGCTGGAAGATACCATCGAGCGCGCCCGTCATTATGGGGCCATGGCCAAGGATGCCCTGGCGCTGTTCGCCGACAGTCCGATGAAATCGGCCCTGGCGGATGTGGTGGAGTTCTGTATCGGCCGCGCTCACTGAGCGCCGGCCGGCCCCTTTGGCCGGATGCGGAACTCGACAAGCGTATTTATGCGGGCGGTCCGAGGCCGTCCAGGGAAGCAAGCCCATGGCTGATCTTTTCGACGTTTCCGTTCCGGTTTTCCTGCGCTATCTCACCAATCTCGACGCGATCCTCGACAAGACGGCCGAGCATCTGCAGCTCCGGGGCACTGAGCAGGCGGAGGTCCTCAACCTGGCCCTGCAGCCGAACATGTTCCCTTTGAAGTGGCAGGTTCGCATCGCGCTGGGCTTCTCCATCCGGGCCATCAACCCGGTGCTGCAGCAACCGATCATGCTCGATGACGGCCCGATCGAATCGATCGAGGACATCCGCCTCTTGCTGGGAAACACCATCGCGCGGCTCAAAAACGTCTCGCGGCGTGATTTTGCCGGCGGGGAAGCCAGGCTCGTACGGGAGAAGGCCGGCCAGGCGGTGTTCGAGGCCAAGGCCGTCGAATTCGTCACTCAATATGCCTTGCCGAACTTCTTCTTTCATCTCGGCATGGCCTATTCACTCTTGCGCCTTGCCGGTTGCCCGATCGGCAAGGGCGATTTCGACGGCTTCCACCAGTATGAAGCCGGCCTCAACCTGGTGCCGGAGATGCCGGCGCAGCCGCAGCCGCTGATGCAGAGGCTGCCCGGTTGAGGCCTGCGCGCCTGGCTGCGCAGCAGCCGGAGCCTCTCGTCAAAGGGCGGTGATCAGCTTTCGGAGCAAGCCATCGAGGGTTTCCTGCTCGGCCCGCGTCAGCACCGACAGCAGCCGCTCCTCATTGGCGACATGGCGCGCGATAGTCTCGTCGATAACGGCCTTGCCGGCCTCGGTGAGGGCGATCAGCTTGCCGCGGCGGTCATTGGGATCGGGGCGCCTCTCGACCAGGCCGGCGTGTTCCAGCCTGTCGAGGCGATTGGTCATGCCGCCCGAGGAGATCATCGCCGCTTCGTAGAGCCGGGTCGGCGAAAGCATATAGGGCTCGCCCGAACGCCTCAGCGTAGCCAGCACGTCGAACTCGCCGGGCTGCAGGCCCGCGGCGGCGAAGAGCGGGTTCATATGGTCGCGCAGCACCCGTTCTGACGCATCGGACAAGCGGCCGAACACCGCCATCGGCAAGGAGGGGAGGTCGGGGCGCTCGCGAGCCCATTGTTCGACGGCAATATCGGCGCGGTCCATCGGCAGGTTCTCTTGACGAAAAGTATCTTGACATTAAGATACTTTTCGTCTACTAACATCATAGCGAGATAATAAGTCAACTCGCCCATTCGGTGAAGGAGGAAGTGATGGCCAAGATGATTTTCTTGAATCTGCCGGTGCGCGATCTTGCCGCCGCAACTGCATTCTATGTCGCCCTGGGCGGCGAGGTGAACCCGCAATTTTCCGACGAGCAGACCAAATCGGTGGTGCTTTCGGATGCGATCGTCGTGATGCTGCTCACCCATGAGCGCTATGGTCAGTTCACCAAGCGCCCGATCGGTGATGCGCGCCAGTGGAGCCAGGCCCTGATCGCCCTCAATGTCGACACCCGCGATGGGGTGGATGCGACGCTGGCCCGCGCCACGGCAGCGGGCGGGCGCGCCGATCCCAACCCGGCGCAGGACCATGGCTTCATGATCAGCCGCAGCGTCGAGGATCCCGACGGCAATGTCTGGGAAATCGTGTGGATGGATCCCGCTGCGATGGCGCCGCAGGGCTGAGGCGCGAATTCATCACCCTCCCCTGGAGGTATCGGCACTTCCAAGAGGAAGTGCCGATACCTCCAGGGGAGGGTGAAACTTGCGCTTGGGCTTCACCTGCACCCCACAATTCAGGGGACATCCTGTGGCTGCGCGGCGCGTCCCGCCAGAATGCGCGTTCCCGCAGCCAGGATAATCGCAACCACGATCAGGAAGGCGGCGGTGCCGAATGTCGCCTGCATGCCGAAGGCGACGGCCTCCGAAGGGGCTTTGGCGATGTCGCCCGTTCCCGCGGCAAAACGGAAGATGGCTCCCATGGCCGAAGCCCCGGTTATCAGGCCCAGATTGCGCGACAAATTGACGAGGCCTGATGTCACGCCTCGCCGGTCCGCTGGGATACCGGCCATGACGGCGGTGTTGTTCGCGGCCTGGAAAAGCTGGTAGCCCGGCGTCAGGATGACGATGCCGGCAATATAGCCGGCGACGCCGAACGTCGGGCCCATCATGGATAGGGCGATGGCTCCGACTGTCATCACGGTGAGGCCGATAAGGATCAGGCGAGGCGCACCCAGGCGATCGACGATGCGTCCGGCAAACACGCCGCTCAGGATGGAAAGGACCGGGCCGATCGCCATTACCGCCCCGATGTCAGCCTCGTCGAGAGCGAAGACACGGACGAGATAGAACGGCCCGACCACGAAGGTCGTCATCATCACCGTCGCGACCAGGGCGCTCGTTGCCAAATTGACGCTCAGCCCCTCGCTACGGAAGGCCGCCACTTGGATCAGGGGTGAGCTGACACGTGCCTCCGCCAGCAGGAAGAGGCCGCCGCTGATGACGGTTGCCAGCAGCAGACTCGTGCCGATCCAGCCGGGAGTGCCGCGTCCCGTGGTCATGGCCAGGGCGTAGGCGGCGAGCGTTGCGGCCAGCAGCAGCGTGCCGAGGCTGTCGAAGCTGTTGCGGACATCCCGGGATTTGCCGCCGTCCTCGCGCAGGAATCGATGGGCAAGATAGAAGGCCAGGAGGCCCAAAGGAATATTGAGGAGGAAGATGCTCCGCCAGCCGAAGGCGGAAATCATGAGGCCTCCGAGCGATGGCCCCAGAGCGGTGCCGACGGCCGACATCGTACCGAGCAGCCCCATGGCACTGCCGGTCCTTTCCCTGGGAACGGCTTCGCCGATAACAGCCATGCCGAGAGCCGCCATGATGGCTGCGCCGAGGCCCTGGGCGGCGCGAGCCGCGACCAGCAGCCCGAATGTGGGCGCCACTGCGCAGGAAGCGGAAGTCAGCGTAAACAGGGTGAGCCCGGCCAACAGCAGCATGCGCCGCCCGACGATGTCCCCCAATCGGCCGACACTGACGACCAAAGTGGTCATCGCCAGCAGATAGGCCAGCACGATCCACTGCACCTGCTCGAATGACGCCGAGAAGGCCGTGGCCAAGGTCGGCAGGGCGACATTGGCGATGCTGGTGCCCAGGGACGACAGCAGGATGCAGAGGGAAAGGCAGGCAAGCGCTCCGTGGAACTTGGGCGTGGCCTTTTCATGCATTCGTCCATCGTCTCTGGTGGCTGATTTCGGCATGGATCGCGTCTTCCGTCGGTTCGAAGGTGGAACCACCGAAAGATAGGCCTGTGCCTGACATGGCGGAACGCGCATCATCTGCACTTCATTCGTGCATCAAACGCCATGCCATAATTGACTTTGGATGCTATGATCGACCCATGTCGCTTCCCGATTTCAATCTTCTCATCACGCTCGACGTTCTGCTGACGGAAGGCAGTGTCGCCCGAGCGGCCCGCCGCCTCAGGCTCAGCCCCTCGGCGATGAGCCGGGCCCTGGCCCGCTTGCGCGAGACGACCGGTGATCCCCTGTTGGTTCGGGCCGGCCGCGGGCTCGTGCCGACGCCGCGGGCTCTGGAACTGCGCGAACGCGTCGGCCAACTCGTCCAGAGTGTCGAAAGCGTTCTTCGTCCGGTAGAAGCGCTCAACCTGAAAAAGCTCACGAGAACCTTCACCCTTCGCAACCGGGAGGGCTTCGTCGAGAATTTCGGACCCGATCTCATTGCTCATGTCCGCGAACAGGCGCCGGGGGTCACGCTCCGGTTCGTGCCGAAAGTCGACAAGGACAGCACGTCTCTGCGGGACGGCAGCGTGGATCTGGAGACGGGCGTGATCGGCGATTCGATGGGACCGGAAGTGCGGGCGCAGGCCCTGTTCCGCGATCGTTTCGTCGGTGTCGTCAGGATGGGGCATCCTCTGAGCGAGGCTCTGGTCACGCCTGAGCGCTATGCCGGCGGAAGCCATGTTCTGATTTCTCGCCGAGCCCTCTATCGGGGGCCTGTCGACGGCAGGTTCGAAGCGCTTGGCCTCAAGCCGAACATTGCCACGATCGTCAGCGGTTTTGCCGAAGCCCTGGCCCTGGCCCGCTCGACCGACCTGATCGCCACCGTGCCCGAGCGTTCCACCGGTCGGCTGCGCGCCGGGCTGTTCTGCTTCCCGCTGCCGTTTGCCTTGCCGGAGATCACGATTTCTCTGCTCTGGCACCCGCGGCTCGATGCCGACCCGGCGCATCGCTGGCTGAGGGAGTGCGTCCGAAAGGTCTGCATGGAGCAGCTTGCCGGTTAGGCCGGCTCATCATTTCATGGGATGCCTGCGATCCAAAAAGAGGGACATCCTACGGTGCCATGGCCGGCCTCAGCCCGGACAGCAGCCGGGCGAGACCGGGATCGTCCACGATGATGGAGGCGTCGCCGAGGCCCATCCATTGCACGCGGCGCTCGGCCTGTTCCTTCCACGCCGGCAGCATGCCGGTGACGCGCAGGGGATAGACGTTCACCTTGATCAGTTCGAAGCGGTCGGCGAGACGTTTCCAATAGATAAAGGAGCCGAGCGCCTTCTTGCGCGGCTTGCCGGTCAGCCCCGCTTCCTGCTCGGCCTCGATGCGCGCGGCGACATGATCCTTGCAGCCCTTGATGGGCCAGCCCTTCGGCACCGTCCAGCGATGGGTGGTGCGGGTGGTCACCAGGCAGACCTCGATGCGACCGTCCTTTTCGCGAAGCGGCAAGGCCGCGACCTGGCGGCGCGTCGGATTGGGCAGGATGTCGGTGGCGGTACTCGGCATGGTACTCTCACGCTTCCAGAGCAAAGCGCGTTGGGACGGAAACGTGCTGTGCTCTAACTCTTTGTTTCCTCGCGTCTTTGCGATTCTTGGCGATGCCGCCAGGAATCACAAAACGCCATGGTGGAGCAAAGGCTCCTACGCGACTGACTTGCCGATATCTTTGCTCAAGCACCGCTATGCCGGCGTGACACGACGCACGCGCCGGGCAGGGGGGTGCCTCATGGCGTGCCGAATATGTCGAGCGATGTCCTTCCGGGTGCGCGGACGTCGCAGCGACATGCCTGCATGTCGCGGCGCCCGCGCACCCGGAAGGAGCCTATCTCCTCGAACTTGGTATCATTCCTCAGCCGGCAGGACCTGCTTGCGCTTGCCGATCAAAGCCAGGATCGCGGCTCCCTTCACGGCGACGGCCAGGATCAGCGTGATCACGATGATCAGGAAGGCAGCCGCGGCAATGGCCGGGCTGATGTTCTCCCTGAGCGACGAGAACATCTGCCGTGCCAGCGTGGTCTGGTTGGGGCCGGCGACGAACAGGGTGATCACCACCTCGTCGAGCGAGGTGGCGAAGGCGAAGGCAGCGCCGGTAAGGATGCCGGGCAGAGCGAGCGGGAAGGTCACGGCTCGGAAGACGGTGCCGGGCGAAGCGCCGAGGCTGGCCGCCGCCTTTTCCAGTGCCGGATCGATACTGGCGAGCGAACCGGAGACGTTGACCAGCACGAAGGGTACGCACAAAACGGCATGGGCGATGATCACGCCCGCATAGGAGGAAGCGAGGCCGAGCCGGGCATAGAGGATCTGCATGCCGACGCCGAGCACCACCGCCGGCACCACCATGGGCAGCAGGAAGATCGAGCGCAGCACGCCCGAGAACGGCACCAGATTGCGCCTGAGGCCGAGGGCGGCAAGTGTGCCGACCACGGTGGACAGCACCGTCGCGCCAGAACCCACGATCATGGAGTTGACGATCGAGCGCTGCCAGGCGTCGCTGGTGGCGAGCGTATCGAACCAGCGTGTCGAGGGGCCCGTCATCGGGTAAGTCAGGAACACGCTGTCAGTGAAGGCCAGTGGCAGGATCGCCGCCAGCGGGACGACCAGGAACGCCACGATCAGCGCGCCGAAGGCAAGGCGCAGGGCGTTGAAGGAATTCTTGCCCAATCCCATCATGGCTGCACCATTGGCGTGCGCGAGAGCCGTCCATAGACGAGGTAGAGCACCGTGGTCGGCACCAGCAGGAAGATGCCGAGCGCGCCGGCCATGCCCCAATTGGCGGTGCCGGTGGCATAGAAGGCGATTACCGAGGAGATCATCTGCTCGTTCGGGCCGCCGACCAAAGCGGGGGTGATGTAGTAGCCGAGCGCCACCATGAAGACGAGGAGCGAGCCGGAGAGCACGCCCGGCATGGCCAGCGGCAGGAGAACGTGGCTGAAGGCCCGCAGCGGGGGGGCGCCGAGCGAAGCGGCGGCCGGCATCAGATTGCGCGGAATGGCGACGAGGCTGGCATAAACAGGTAGCACCATGAAGGGCAGCAGCACATGCGTCATGGCGATGAGGATGCCGGTGCGGTTGTAGATCAGCGGCAGCGAGGCATCGATCAGGCCGAGGGCCTTCAGCGTCTGGTTGATCAGCCCGTTCTCCTGCAGCAGGATCATCCAGGCGGCGGTTCGCACCAGGAGCGAGGTCCAGAGCGGCAGCAGCACGGAGAGCAGCAGGAGATTGCGCTTCCAGCCCGAGAGGCTTGCGGCCAGCATGGCGAAGGGCAAGCCGATGGCGACGCAGAGCAGCGTCACCTGCAGGGCGATCATGAAGGTGCGCAGCATGATCATGCGGTTTACGGCCATATCCGCAGGCACATTGGCGATGCTGCCGTCATCGGCGCGCTTGAGATCGACCGCAGCCAGGAGGTTCGCATCCGTGTAGGACGGCATCGAGCGCTTCAGCGCCAGCCAGAAGGCAGGCTGCCCCCAGCGCGGATCGATGCCGGCGAGGGGAGGCGGGCTGTTTTCGGGGGCGTTGCGCACGGCAGTGGCGGTCTTCGGCAGGAGGGTGCGGAAGCCCGCCTGCTGGCTGTTGAGCGCGCGCACGGCATCGCCGAACTGCTCCTGGGGGATCGTCGTACGCAGATCCTTGGCGAGCGCGGCCTGGACCTCGGCCGGCGGCAGGCCGTCGCCCTTCCAGCCGGCGATCGCCTCCGCCGTCAGCGGAAAGGCATGACGCACGGTGCCCCCCTGCACGGAGGTGACGATCATCATACCGAGCGGCCACAGGAAGAAGATGCCGAGAAAGGCGATGAGGGGAAGCACCAGGAGAGCGGCCTTGAGCCGCGCCGCCGCCGTCATGGCAGGACCAGCGTGCAGTCGTCGGGCGCGAAGCCGACATGGACCTCGGAACCGATGGCCCGGCTCGCCTCGCGCCTGTCGGCCTTGGCCACGAGGCGGCGTTCGCCGCTCGACAGATGCAGCCGGACATGGTCGCCGTGATAGACGTCATCCTCGACGCGCACGGGCAGGCTGTTGGCCAGGGCCGGCGCATCGCTCAGATGCAGCCTTTCTGGCCGCACGGAGACCAGCACCTGCGCACTCGGCTTCGGCGAAAGCTCGGTGCGACAGGAGACTGTCGGTCCCAAAGCGAGCTCGACGGTGGCCAGGCCGTCCGAGCAGGATTTCAGGGTACCGTCGAGCAAATTGGTCTCGCCGATGAATTCGGCGACGAAGCGCGTGCGCGGACGGTCGTAGAGGCCCGATGGCGTGTCGAGCTGCTCGATCTTGCCGAGATTGAGCACGGCGACCCGGTCCGACATGGTCAGGGCCTCGCCCTGGTCATGCGTGACGAAGATCACGGTGAGGCCGAGCTTGCGATGCAGCTCGCGGATCTCGAGCTGCATGTGCTCGCGCAACTGCTTGTCGAGTGCGCTGAGCGGCTCGTCCATCAGCACCACCTTGGGTTCGTAGACGAGGGCGCGCGAGAGCGCGATGCGCTGCTGCTGGCCGCCCGAGAGTTGGGAGGGCTTGCGGTCCTTGAGATGGCCGAGGCGAACCAGGTCGAGCGCCTTGGTCACCCGGGCGTCACGCTCCGCCCGGCCGATCCCGCGCATCTTGAGCGGAAAGGCGACGTTCTCGGCGATGCTCATATGCGGAAACAGGGCGTAGTTCTGGAAGACCACGCCCATGTTGCGCTTGTAGGAGGGCAGGTTCTCCACGCGGGTGCCGTCGACGAGCAAGGCGCCGCTGCTGGGTGCCTCGAAGCCGGCCAGCATCATCAGGAGGGTTGTCTTGCCCGACCCGGAGGGGCCGAGCAGGCTGACGAATTCGCCCTGGCCGACATGGAAGTCGAGATTGTCGACGACCTTCATCGTGCCGAAGGATTTGCTGACACCGTCGAAGTGAATGAACGAGTCCATCGGATCCGAAAAGCTCCTTCCAGGCGCGGGCCTTGGGAAGTTGGAATGAGCGATGTCCACACGGACATCGAGACGCAACCCAGCCGGCATTAACGCAGCCTTGTCATGCCCGGGCTCAACCCGGGCATCCAGTGCCTCGCCTCAACCTTGAAAGCGGTCCTGGATTGCCGGGTCAAGCCCGGCAACGACAAAGGCTGGTGCCCGAGAGCAGGCGCATGCCGGAGAAAGGACGGGCCTACTGCCCGAGCCAGGCGTTGAAGCGCTTGGTCAGATCCTCGATGTTGTCATTCCAGAATTCGGTGTCGATGGAGACCGAATCCGTCATGTTGGCCGGCGAGGTCGGCAGGTCGACGGCAAGATCGGCGGGCACCTGGGCGGCCGCGGCCTTGCTTGGCAGGCCATAGGCGATATCCTGCGGCAGCTTGGACTGGTTCTCCGGCAGGCTGGCGAAGGCGATGAAGTCCATCGCCGCATCCTTGTTCGGGCTGCCCTTGAGGATGACCCAGCTGTCGACGGCGTAGATCGAGCCCGGCCACACGCCCTTGAAGTGCGTACCTTCGGTCTTGTTGATGCCGGTGATGCGGCCATTATAGGCCGAGGTCATCACCACCTGGCCCGACTTCAGGAGCTGAAGCGGCTGGGCGCCCGATTCCCACCAGACCATGTCGCCCTTGATCTCGCCGAGCTTCTTGAAGGCACGATCGACGCCCTCGGGCGTGCGCAGCACCGTGTAGACGTCCTTGGGGGCGACGCCATCGGCCATCAGCGCGAATTCGAGGGCGTATTTGGGGCCGCGTCGCAAGGCGCGCTTGCCCGGAAACTTCTTGGTGTCCCAGAAATCGGCCCAGGATTTCGGGGCTTCCTTCAACTTGTCGCTGTCATAGGCAAGCTGGGTCGACCAGACGATGGCGCCCACGCCGCAATCGCTGACGGCACTGTCGATGAACTTGTCCTTGCCGCCGAGCTTGTTCCAGTCGAGCGGCTCGTAGATGCCGTCAGCACAGCCGATCGCCAATTCCTCGGCCTCGACCTGCACGGCATCCCAATTGGGCGTGCCTGCCTTGACCTTGGCCTGCAGTACGCCGATGCCGCCGTCCCAGGCCTCGTCGAGCACCGGCTTGCCGGTCTTTTCGGAGAAGGGCTTGAAATAGATCTTGCGCTGGGCGTCCTGGTAGTTCCCGCCCCAGGATACGACGGTGAGGTCGCGCGCCGAAGCGCTGGCGACGCCGGCGAGGACGGTGCCCAAGGCGATGCCGGAGGCAAGAAGGAGGTGTTTGAAGCGCATTGCGGTCTTCCCCACTGGTTCGGTCTCTGGTTTGCGTCGCAGTGTCTTTCCCGGAGGAAGGACCCGCTTCGTCTGTTGCACGCGGCTCACCGCCGCATGGAATTGTCGCATCGGAACCCGCGAGCCCGCCAATGGCAATGGCAGCGCCCGCTTCCGGTGAAAAAATTAGACGCCGATCTCCGCAAGCGGCTGCTTGGGAGCGAGGCGCAGGGCTGCCGCCCGGCGATGGCCTTCCAGCCCCTCGCTGGCGCTCTGCCGAATGGCCGGCGGGGCGACTGCGGCGACGCCGCGATCGTCCAGCCACTGATGGGTGCAGGTCTTGAGGTAGGATCCGACCCACAGGCCTCCTGTGTAGCGCCCCGCGCCCATGGTGGGCAAGGTGTGGTTGGTGCCGCAGCACTTGTCCGAATAGACCACGCTGGCCGAGACGCCGATGAACAGCGAGCCGTAATTGCGCAGCCTGGCTGCGGTGGCGTGGGCATCGCGCGTGTGCACCTCAAGATGTTCGGCGGCGATAAAGTCCGAATAGGCCAGCATGGCCCCTTCGTCTTCGCACAGCACGATCTCGCCATAGTCGCGCCACGCCGGACCGGCGACATTGGCGGTGGGCAGGTTGTCGAGCTGGCGCTCGACCTCGGCCAGGGTCGCTTCGGCCAGGGCCCTGTCTGTGGTGATCAAGCCGACGCGCGTGCGTACGTCGTGCTCGGCCTGCGCAAGCAGGTCGACGGCGATAGTGACCGCGTCTCCCGTCTCGTCGGCCACCACGAAAATCTCGCTGGGGCCGGCGAGCTGGTCGATGCCAACAAGGCCGAAGACCTGGCGCTTGGCCTCGTTGACGAAGGCATTGCCGGGGCCGAAGATCTTGTCGACGGCCGGGATGCTCTCGGTACCATAGGCCATGGCGGCAATGGCTTGGGCGCCGCCGACCCGGAAGATGCGGTCGGCGCCGGAGAGGTGGCAGCCGGCAATCATGGCCTGGTGAGCGCCCGGCGGCAGGCAGGCGATCACCTCGTCGCAGCCGGCGACCTTGGCGGGCACGATGGTCATCACCGGCGCCGACAGCAGCGGATAGCGCCCGCCGGGCACATAGGCGCCGACACGGGCGATCGGGATGATGCGATGGCCAAGATGCAGGCCCGGCAGGGCCTCGATCTCCAAGGGCAGCAGCGTGGCGCGCTGGGCCTCGGCAAAAGCGCGCACCCGCTCGATGGCGAATTCGGTATCGGCCCGGGTCTGCGGGTCGAGGGCATCCACGGCCGCCTGGCGCTCGGCGGCGGTCACCTCGAAGCGCTCCACATCGACCTTGTCGAACTCGCGCGAATAGTCGCGCAGCGCCGCATCGCCGCGTTTGCGCACCTCGTCGACGACCTGCTTCACGGTGGCTTCCACGGGCGCATTGTCGGTGAGGGCGCTGCGTCCCGGTGCCTTGATGCGTGTGATGCGAGCTTGGATGGTGGCGTCGAGCATTGGTGGCCTTTTTCTCTAATTCTTTGTTTTGGCGCATTTTCTGAATCAGGAAGTCGATCAACTTCTTGGAAAATGCCTTGGGAAGCGAGATGCCCAAAGACTTGCCGCCGCAAGCGCCCGGCGCAATTGCCCCAGACAGGCTCGTTCAATATATTCACCACTTGCGTGATGCCATGCCCAAGGAGGGACGATGAAGATCGGAGACAAGCTGCGCGAATTGCGCCACCGGCGCAAGCTCAGCGTCAGGGAGGTCGCCCTGCGCTCGGGTGTCTCGCACTCCTCGGTCTCGCTGATCGAACGGGACCTGATCAGCCCCTCGCTCGACACGCTGAGAGCGGTTCTCGACGCGCTCGGCACCACGCTGCCGGGCTTCTTCATCGATCTCAAATCCGCGCTGCCGCAGAGCCCCTTCTACCGGGCCGCCGACCTGACCGAGATCGGGCAGCCGGAGGCGATCTCCCATCGCGTCATCGGCCTCGATTATCCCAACAAGTCCATGCTGCTGCTGCACGAGACCTACGCGCCCGGCGCTGATTCAGGCGAGGCCTATGCCCATTCGGCGCAGGAAGGCGGCATGGTGCTGAGCGGCGCCATCGAGATTACCGTCGACGGCAAGGTCGAGGTGCTCCGTGCCGGCGATGGCTATTATTTCGACAGCCGGCTGCCGCACCGTTTTCGCAACATCTCGGACGGGCGCAGCGAGATCGTCAGCGCGATCACCCCGCCGACCTATTAGGCTATCAAGGACACAATCTAACGAGGCCGAGTAGAGCGCGACAATCCCTCCCCGACTTCGGGGAGGGTGGCCCGGCAAAGCCGGGTCGGGTGGGGGAGAGTGGCGCAGTCGATCATATTTGACAGATGGGCGCCACTCTCCCCCTTCCGCCGCTGCTTCGCATCGGCACCTTCCCCGAAGTCGGGGAAGGATGATCGCGCGCCATTCTGAGAACCGAGGCCTGATGGCCAAAACAGCCATACAGGCAGGCACCCTGGTCGATTTACCGACCATTGCGCGGCCTCTCCCGCCATGCGGGGGTTGCGTCGAGGCCTGAGGGATGGGAGAGGGGGATGCCATGGTGCCTCCACAGACATCGACCGTTCTTTCCACGCCGGCCCCGCCTGTTTCCAAGGCACGTGCGGAGGCCATCATCCGTGATCATTACGGCCTCGACGTCGAAGCCTTCCCGCTGATCGGCGAGCGCGACAACAATTTTCGGCTCCTGGCGGGCGACGGACGCGAGTTTCTCCTGAAGATCGTCAACCCGGCCGAAGATGTGGCGGTGACCGATTTCCAGACGGAGGCCCTGCTGCATATCGCCCGAAGGGATGTCGACCTGCCGGTGCCTCGGGTCGTGCGCACGCAGGCCGGCGAAGCCTATTTCTGGCTTGAGGAGCCCGGGCAGCCGCCGCGCCTGGTGCGCGTGCTGACCTATCTGCCCGGCACGCCTCTGGCCAAGCTCGAACGGGGCCCCGCGCTTCGCCGCAATCTCGGCGCCGGCCTTGCCCAGCTCGACCGCGCCCTGGACGGTTTCGAGCATGCCGGCAGCCCGGCCGACCTGTTGTGGGACCTCACCCACGCCCCCAGCCTGCGGCCGCTGGTCGTACATGTCGAGGACGAGGAGGCTCGCACCCTCGTCACCGCCGTGCTGGACCGGCTCGAGGCCCACACATTGCCCCTGACGGCCGGGCTTCGAACCCAGGTGATTCATAACGACTTCAACCCCTCCAACATCCTGGTTGGACCGGGAGATGACGGTGCGCTGGACCAACTCGCCGGCATCATCGATTTCGGCGACATGGTACGAGCCCCGCTGGTCAACGAGGTGGGCGTATCGGCCTCCTATCATGTCGGGGAAGGGGTGGACTTCCTGGAGCCGGTCAAGCAGTTCGTCGCCGGTTACAACCGCATCCAGCCCCTGCAGGACGATGAGATCGGCTGCCTGTTCGATCTCATCTGCGGCCGCATGACGCTGACGGCCATTATCACGGCCTGGCGCTGCACGCTGGAGCCCGGCAATCGCGACTACATCCTGCGCAATGCCGGCCGGGCCTGGGCGGGATTGGCTGCCGCGCGCTCGCTCTCGTCAAACCAGGCGGCGGACGAATTCCACCTTTACCTGAGCAAGGATCGCCTCTCATGACCATGGTCAATGCCTTCGATCCCAGCAACACGGCCGGCTTTGCCGCCGATGAGGCAGCCCTGATCGAGCGCCGCCGGCGCGTGCTCGGCCCTGCCTATCGTCTGTTCTATGCCCATCCGGTGCATGTGGTCAGGGGCGAGGGCGTCTGGCTTTACGGGCCCGACGACACGGCCTATCTCGACGCCTACAACAATGTCGCCAGCGTCGGTCATTGCCACCCGCATGTGGTGGCGGCGCTGGCGCGCCAGGCCGGGGTGCTCAATACCCATACGCGCTACGTCACCGACGGCATTCTCGACTATGCCGAGCGGCTGGTCGCGACCATGCCGGCCGAGATCTCCAACATCATGTTCACCTGCACCGGCAGCGAGGCCAACGACCTGGCCTTGCGCGTCGCCAAGGCTGTGACCGGCGGTACGGGCGTCATCGTCACGCAGAACGCCTATCATGGCGTGACGGATGTGCTCGCCCAGATGTCGCCCTCGCTCGGCGCGGGGGCGCCGATCGCCGAGACGGTGCGGGTGGTGCCTGCTCCCACGTCTGCCGACACGACCGGCGAAGCCTTTGCGCAAGGCGTGAAGGCGGCGATTGCCGATATGGCTGTTCATGGCATCCGACCTTCGGCGCTGCTGGTCGACACCATCTTCTCCAGCGACGGCGTCTTCGCCGACCCGCCCGGCTTCCTGCGTCCGGCGGTGGAGGCCATCCACGCTGCCGGCGGCCTGTTCATCGCCGACGAAGTCCAGCCCGGCTTCGGCCGTACCGGCGCCGGCATGTGGGGCTTTGCCCGGCATGACATCGTTCCCGATCTCGTTACCATGGGCAAGCCGATGGGCGATGGCCATCCGATGGCGGCCATGGCGGCGAGGCCCGAGCATCTCGAAGCCTTCGGGCGCGAGGTGCGCTATTTCAACACCTTCGGCGGCAATCCCGTCTCCTGCGCGGTGGGCATGGCCGTGCTCGACGTTATCGAGAACGAAGGCCTGATCGCCAATGCCCGTGATGTCGGCGCGGCGCTCAAGCGCGGCATCGAGGATCTCGGCAGGCATGATGGCCGTATCGGCGAAGTGCGCGGGGCAGGGCTGTTCATCGGCGCCGACATCGTCGATGCCAAGGGTGCCCCCGACGCCGCAGCGGCCGCCGCCATCGTCAACGGCCTGCGCGAGCGCCAGGTGCTGATCTCAGCCACCGGCCTGCGGGGACACAGCCTGAAGATCCGCCCGCCCATGGTGTTCTCGCATGAGAATGCGGCCTTGCTGATCGAACGATTGAAGGCGACGCTGGCGGACCTGTAGGGCTCCACCAAGGTATAGCTCCTTCTCTCCTCGGGGGAGAAGGGGCGGCTGGCAGAGGGCGATGAGTTTCACTTAGGAAGGGCAGAGCGCTTCAATTTGTCATAGCCGGGCTTGACCCGGCTATCCAGCGCCACAGACAGGCGGGCAAGAGACTGGATTGCCGGGTCAAGTGTAAAGACCGGGGACATAGCTCGCGCAAACTCCGATGGTGTTTTAGCGAACGATATTGAGCCGGACGAGGGGATGTATCACCCCTCAAGGTATCTCGACGCGGAAGCGGCGGTCAAAACCCACGCGATTTCAGGACCGGTTCGCCGTCGCCCGAAAATCCTCGGCCGTCATGACATAGACGAGGCTCGGCGCTTGCCCCGGCACATCGTCGAGAAAGCCATCGCGGCGCATCGCCAGTCTCTCGAGCGTTCGGATCGAGGGGAGATTGGCCGGCCGGACGAGCGCGAAGACCGCCTCGCTGCCCAGGTCCTCAAAGGCGTGTTCCAGGCCTGCACGGCCGAGTTCCGTGGCCAGGCCCTGACCCCAGGCTTCGGGGGCGAATCGAAAGCCGAGATTGAGGCGTTCCTCGCTGCCATAGGTTCGGTAACCGACGCCGCCGAAGCCGATCAGGTGTTCGGGATTGTCTGCGGCCGCCACCGCCCATGTCCCGAAGCCGTGCCGACGCCAATGCTCGATCCAGCGTGTAAGTGCCCGCTCGCTGGCTGCGATATTCGGGGTCGGACCCGCCGGATTGTAAAGATTGGTCGCCGGATCGCCGTGGATCTCGAAATGCCGTTCGAGATCGGACACGGCAGGTTGACGCAAGACCAGACGTCCAAATCGCTTCATGATTTTCGGCATCCGCGGCTGGGGCTCGGCAATCCGCGGGATCCCGCGCTGGCCCTGCAGCGGGCCTATCATCGGATCACGGCCTTTCCAAGCGACAGCGGCGCGAGCAGGACAATAAAAAACCGCCCGAGAGCTCGGGCGGTTTTCAACAGCGTCCGGTTCGGGCCGCTTAGTTGAGCTTGGCGCGCACCTCGTTGAGGGCAGCCGACATCAGATTGCCGGTGCTGGCGGGCGGCTGGTCGGCAAGGATCGTGGTGGCAGCCTTGACGGCGGCATCGGCAGCGGCGGCCTTGACCTCGGCGACGGCCGACGTTTCGGCCTGGGCGATCTTCTGATCGGCAAGCTTGGTGCGGCGCGCCACGAAGTCTTCGATCTTGGCGATCTGCTCGGCCTTGAAGCGCTCGGCCTCGGCCTTGGCGGCCTCGATCATCGCAGCAGCTTCGGCTTCCGCTTCCTTCTGCTTCTTCTGATAGTCGGCCAGCAGCTTCTGGGCTTCCTCGCGCAAGGCGCGAGCCTGCTCGAGCTCGGCGCGCACGGCATTGCCGCGGGCGTCGAGGCCCTTGCCGATCTGGCCGAAGGCCCCGAGCTTCCAGGCGATGGCCAGGAAGATCAGCGTGGCGATGAGGATGTAGAACTCGGGCCCGGCAGGGTTGAAGAGTTCATGGATCATCTCGGCGAAATATTCGATCACGCCCGCCTCCCTTAGTTAGCCAAGGCCGTGTTGACGGCAGACTGGACCGTCTGCGGCTCAGGGGCCTTGCCGAGCAATTGCTCGATGATGGCGGTGGTGGCGTCGACGGCGATGCCGTTGACGTTGCCGAGGGCAGCCTGCTTGGTCGCCTGGATCTTGGCTTCCGCCGCTGCCAGCTTGGCCGAGAGATCGGCCTCGAGCGACTTGCGAGTGGTGTCCGTTTCGGCAGTCACGGCAGCTCGGGTTTCGGCCGCGATGTTTTGGGCTTTGGCGCGAGCCTTGATGAGGGAGGTCTGGTATGAGGCCACGGCCTCATCGCTGTCCGCCTTCGCCTTCTGCGCAGCCGCAAGGTCCGCCGCGATCTTAGCTGACCGCTCGGAGAGGATGCCGGCGATGCGCGGGAGCGCGATCTTCGACATCAGGATGTAGAGAAGCCCGAAAGCGATGACCAGCCACACAAGCTGTGAGGCAAAGGACGAGCTGTCAAAGGGCGGAAATGCGCCCTTGGCCCCATGTGCATCGCCGGGAACCTCGGTTCCTGCGTGACTTTCAGCCATGAAACACCTTCAACGGATGTGAACTCACGTTTTTGCAGGCCAAGCTACAAACAGATTGAGCCACAAACAGATGGAATTGCTGCCAGTTCTAGAGCAAAGCGCGTTTGGACGGAAACGCTTGTTTGCCCTAGCGCTTTGGTTCGACACGTCTTTGCGATTCTTGGCGGGACCGCCAGATCGCAAAACGCTTTAGCCACTGAAACGACAGACGGCCCCGCGATTTCTAGAAAAAACCGCGAAAGCCGTCCCGTTCGGCGTGGCTGGCGCGGATCAGACTGCGAAGAGGAGCAGCAGAGCGACGAGCAGCGAGAAGATGCCGAGAGCTTCGGTCAGAGCGAAGCCAAGGAGCAGAGTGCCGCGCTGGCCGTCGGCAGCCGACGGGTTGCGCAGGGCGCCCGAGAGGAACTGGCCGAACAGGTTGCCGAGACCGATACCAGCGCCGGCCATGCCGATGCAAGCGAGACCAGCGCCGATATACTTAGCTGCGACGGGATCCATGGAGAACTCCTGTTGGTGTAGGTTTTGTTGGATTTAGACGGGATCAATGGCCGGGATGAAGGGCGTCATTGAGGTAGATGCAGGTCAGCGTAGCGAAGACATAGGCTTGCAGCACGGCAACCAGCACTTCGAGCGCCACCAGGGCGATCACGAGAAGCAGGGGCAGGGGCGAAAGGATCGCCGTCAGCGCGCCGGCGCTGGCGAGCATGACGATGAAGCCTGCGAAGATCTTCAGCGCGATGTGCCCGGCCAGCATGTTGGCGAAGAGACGGACGGAGAGGCTGATCGGACGCGAGACGAAGGAGATGATCTCGATCGCCACCAGCAGCGGCAGCAGCACGGCCGGAACGCCGGAGGGTACGAACAGCTTCAGGAAGTGGGCGCCGTTCTTGTAGAAACCATAGAGGATCACCGTGGCGATCACCAGGGCCGCCAGCGCGAAGGTGACGATGATGTGGCTGGTGACGGTGAAGAAGCCGGGAATCAGGCCAAGCACGTTGCAGAACAGCACGAACATGAACAGAGAGAACACCAGCGGCATGAAACGCATGCCCTCGTTTCCGGCCGAGGAGCGCACGGTGCCGGCCACGAATTCATAGAAGGTCTCGGCGAGGGACTGCCAGCGGCCCGGCACGGTGGCGCGGGCAGAGGTCGTGGCAATCATCACCAGCGCGATGAGGATCACCGCCAGGAACATGAAGAGAGCCGAGTTGGTGAACGCGATGCTGCCGATATGGAAGAGCGGCTTGATCTCGAACTGCGTAATCGGACTATGCATCGCCTGGCAGGCCCTGTCTTCAATTGTGGCGCAAGGCGCCGGATCATTCCTGTTTGCCGGGCGTTTTGCCCAACATATTCGAGGCGCGCAACAAGTTCCGGATACCTGCCCCGAAGCCAAGCATCAAAAAGATGATGAGCCCCCACGGCGAAGTACCGACAAACCGATCCACGACCCATCCCAGCAAGCCACCGGCGATGATGCCGCCGACGAACTCGGACGAGAGGCGCATGGCCTTGCCGATCGCAGAAGGATCGCCCTCCTGCTTGCGCGCCTTGGCCGTTTCGGCTTCTTCCCCGGCTTTGATGGAGCCGAGGCGCTCGTCGAGACGGCGCAAGCGTTCGTTCAATTCACTTTCGCGGGATTCGTCTTTGCCGGATTTCCCGGCCTGGTCCGCTTCGTCGCTCGCCATTGCGGCAACATGCTCCCTGGCCGGCCAAAACTGAGCCGGACGCCCCCCTTGAAAACGGCGGGACCATACCCAGGCCCCCTTGCGGTGTCAAGGCGAGGCAGAATTATGCCAAGTGTTTGAGAATAAATAAAAAATGGGGAGAATGGCTGTTGGCTGCCGGCTTTTCTGCCAAAGCGTTTTGCGATTTGCCGGAATCGGCAAGAATTGCAAAGACGCGTTGAACCAAAGAATGAGAGCAAAGATGCGCTTACACTCAAACGCGCTTTGCTCCAGGACAAGGCATGGTTGCGGCGTCACATTTGCTCGTGCAGGCCTGCACAAGCCTGCCTTGAAGCCGTCCCGGAGCCGCCACAGATGGGTTGCGGTGGCAAAACGGGGGCGAGAATCAGGAGCTGACAAGCGCAATGCGGCTCATTCAAACGTCATTGGGGGCTTGTGCGAGCTTTGTCGCTAGCGGTTCTCATTTTGACCTATGGCCGGGTCGTCTTGGGAACGCGGACGTCCTCATCCGCATGGTAGATACGTGCCGCTGTCATCCCCGGCTGAGCCGCTCTTGAGCGAAGCGAGAGAGGGCGAAGGGAAGGGGATCAAGGGGTTGAAGGGCTCGATCTCCAGCCCCTGGATCTCCTTCCCTCGCTTTGCTCGCCGGGGATGACAGTCCGGAAGCAGTTCACTTATTTCTTCGACGTTTCCTAAGCCGCTTCCTGGCGCTCCGATGCGACGTGGTCGACAAGGCCCCAGGCCTGGGCTTCGTCGGCGGACATGAAATTGTCGCGATCCATGGCGGCCTCGACTTCTCTGACGGTCCGGCCGCAATGCTGGGCGTACAGACCGTTGAGACGGGCTCTCGACTTGATGATGTTGTTGGCGTGGATGAGCATGTCGCTGGCCTGGCCCTGATAGCCGCCCGACGGCTGGTGCACCATGATCGAGGCATTGGGCAGGGCGAAGCGGCGCCCGGCCGTGCCGGCCATCAGGATGAAGGAGCCGAGCGAGAAGGCCGATCCCATGCACAGCGTCGAGACCGGGCTCTTGATGAACTGCATGGTGTCGTAGATGGCAAAGCCGCTGGTCACCGATCCGCCCGGGGAGTTGATGTAGAGCGAGATCTCCTTCTTCGAATTCTCCGCCTCCAGGAACAGGAGCTGTGCGCAGACCAGGGCGGAGACGCCGTCATCGACAGGGCCGTTGATGAAGATGATGCGCTCGCGCAGCAGGCGCGAGAAGATGTCGAAGGCACGTTCGCCGCGGGTGGACTGCTCCACCACCATGGGGACGAGGGAATTCATGACGAGCTCCTCAGGCGGCGAGAGCCAGTTGCGATCCGATTAGATCGCAACTTTTCTCTAACTCTTTGTTTCGACGTATTTTCTTAATCGAAAAGTCTGCCAACTTTTCTGGAAAATCCTTTGGCAGCATGGTCGGCTGGTTGAGATTGGCGGCGACGGGCCGCAGGACGAAGTTGCTCTGGGTGATGCGCAGCAGCGTGGAGCCTTCGCCATGGGGGGCGAGCTCGAAGGTGACGACGCTGTCGAGGACGCGGTCCTGCATCTTTTCGCTCCAGGCATAGCGCAGTATTTGCGGGGCCTCGGCGGCAAGGAGGCGGCAATCGACCAGTTCGGGCTCTTTCGACTCCCGTCGCGGTGAACGGGGAGCACCCGTCCCGTCCTCGGCCGGCGTCAGCCAGGCGGCGACGTAATCGGGAATGGTGAGGGCACGCCAGACCTTGGCGGGCGGTGCTTCCAGCAGGCTTTCGAAGTGAAGATCGTCCGGCGCTGTCTTGTCCTCCGCGCCTTTGATCGTCGCGTCGCTCAGGATCGTCATTGGTCCATCTCCTTCAGCACGGCCTTGAGCCGGTCGATGCGTCCAGGCCAGAAGCTCGCGTAGCGGTCGACCCAGTCGGCCAGCGGGGCGAGCGCCTGGGGGGCGGCACGGTAATGCACCATGCGACCCTCGCGCCGCTCGGCCACCAGGCCCGCCTCGCGCAGCACGGCCAGATGCTGCGAGATCGCCGGCTGGGAAATCTCGAAGCCGGCCTTGATCTGTGAAACGCTCATCTCGCCGCCCGCCAGCCGTTCGAACACGGCGCGGCGGGTGGGGTCGGCGAGGGCCCGGAAGAGGTTCGTCTGCATCATGAAAAACACATAAGCACTTGCTTATGGATTCGGCAAGAGCAATTCGGAGCCTGGAGGGTCGATCTCCAGATCGACCCTCTTCGCCTTTTTCAGGTACAGCTGTTCTAAGATGGTCGATCAGGAGATCGACCCACCCGGTCCCGCCTCGACCGAGGCGCCCTTGGCGCTCGGCAGTCCTGCTATCCCGAACGCCTACACCGCTTCCAGGAACTTCTCGGCTTCGCTCAGATTGACCGAGACGAGTTGGCTGACGCCGCGTTCGGCCATGGTGACGCCGAACAGGCGATTCTGGCGCGACATGGTGATCGGGTTGTGGGTGATGGTGACGAAACGCGTCTCGGTTTCGCGAATCATCGCGTCGAGAAGATCGCAGAAGCGCTCCACATTGGCGTCATCAAGCGGCGCATCGACTTCGTCGAGCACGCAGATCGGTGCCGGATTGGTGAGAAACACCGCAAAGATCAGCGCCATCGCCGTGAGGGCCTGCTCGCCGCCCGAGAGCAGGGACAGGGTCTGCGGCTTCTTGCCGGGCGGACGGGCCAGCATTTCCAGGCCAGCTTCGAGGGGATCGTCCGACTCGGTGAGCTGCAACTCGGCCGTGCCGCCGCCGAACAGGGTCTGGAACAGGCGCTGGAAGTGGCCGTTGACCACGTCGAAGGCGGCGAGCAGCCTCTCGCGCCCTTCGCGATTGAGGCCGGAAATCGCCTGGCGCAGGCGCTTGATGGCCTCGACCAGATCGTCCCGTTCGCTGACGAGGCCATCGAGCTGGGTCTGCACGTCCTTCTGCTCGTCCTCGGCCCTGAGGTTGACGGCGCCAAGGCGCTCGCGCTCGCGCTTGGCGTCCTCCAGCGTGCGCTCGACCACGCGCCGATCGGGGATCGGGGCGTCCGGCGCAAGATTGGCGAGCTTCAGGAGGCCCGTCGGCGCGACGTTCAGGGCTTCCGCGATCTCGGCCACGATCTGGGCGCGACGCGCACGCAGGGCGTCGAGCTTTTCTTCCGCGCGCACCTGCTCCTCGCGCGCCTGGCTCAAGGCGACCAGCGCCTCGCGGCCCTGGCGATCGGTCTGGGCCAGACGGGTCTCGGCTTCGGCCAGGCGGTCGGCGGCAATCTTGCGCACTTCTTCCGCCGTCTCGGTTTCCGCGATCAGGCCCCGCCGTCGTGCCGCGAAGACGACCGGGGCATCGTCGAACTCGGCCCGTTCGATTTCCAGTTCGGTCAGGCGGCTGGTCAGCGTCTCGATCTGGGCCGCGCCATTCTCCTGGCGGTCTGTCCAGGACTGGCTTTCCTGCTCGATGGCGGCCAGACGCCGCGAGCGCAACTCGTCCTCGCGTGCCAGCGTCTGGGCCTGGGCGCGCGTCTCGGCCACCTCGGCGCGGCCTTCCGCGACACCATGGCGCAATTCCTGCAGCTGGGCGTTGAGGGCGCTGCCATCGGGCAGTGCCGCCAAAGTCTGTCTTGTCCGCTCGCAGGCCTCGCGCGCCTCGGCAAGATCGCTGCCGAGGCGGTTGCCGGCTTCGTCCAGGGCGGAGAGGCGGCTGGCGAGTTGGGCTGCTTGGCGCTCGGCCGCGACGGCACGCTCGCGCAGCTGGTCGGCCTCGCGGCTGAGGCTGCGCCAGGCGTCGCGCGTGGTGCGCTCGCGCTCAGCGGCCTGGCGCGAGGCGGTCTGCGCCATCTCGGCCTCGCGGCGACGGGGAGCGACGGCATCCCGCGCCTCGAGCGCGCGCTCTTCCAGTTCGGCCAGACGGTTGCGTTCGGCCAGGCGCCGGGCGGCGGGAGAGGGGGCCTCGGCGGCGGCCACGAAGCCGTCCCAGCGCCAAAGATCGCCTTCGCGGCTCACCAGCCGCTGCCCGGGGGCGAGCAGGGCCTTGAGGCGGTGGCCGTCGGCCTTGTCCACGATGCCGATCTGGGCCAGGCGGCGCGCCAGGTTTTCGGGAGCCTGGACGAAGCTCGCCAGAGCCTCGGCTCCGGCGGGCAGAGCCGGGTCGCCGTCAGCGACCGCGGCGCCCGACCAGTGCGCCGGCGCGTCGAGATCGACAGGCGCGTCGATATCCTCGCCGAGGGCGGCGCCGAGCGCCACCTCATAGCCCTTGGCGACCTGGAGGGCATCGGCAATCGGGGGATATTTGGCGCCGGCCGGCGTCAGCACCAGCTTGGCCAGGGTTCGCGCCTCGGTTTCCAGGCGGTTGGCCGTACGCTCGGCGTCCTGGAGAGGCGTTCGCGTGGCGGCTTCGGCCTCGCGCGCCTCGGCATGAACAGCCTCGGCTTCCAGGGCGGCCTGTTCGGCCTGGCTACGGCGCTCCTGCAGCGCGGCAAGTTCAAGCTGCAACGCTTCGGCGACGGCCGTGGCATTGGATCCGGCGCGCAGGGTTTCGCTCTCGCGCCGGATCTCGGCGAGCTGGCGTTCGAGGCGGAGGACCCGTTCCGCGGCCTCGTGCTCGCTGCGTTCGGCCTGGGTGCGCGATGCCTGCAGTTCGGCCAGGGCGCTCTGGGCCTCGCCCATCGCCTTCTCCTGCTCGGCCAGGGCGGCCTCGGCGTCCCGCAGCAGGCCAGCGGCCTCGGCGGCACGTTCCCCACTGCCGTCCTGCTCGGCCTTCAAGACGGATGCCTCGGCCCTCAGGCGCTGCAGCATGGTGCCGGCATCCGATATCAGCGATTTTTCGCGGGTGATGTCGGCGCCGGCCTGCTTGATACGGTGGTCGAGCTCGATGCGCCGCTCGCCGGCGCGCCGCTCTTCCTGCTCCAGTTGTTCGCGCGCCAGCACCAGGCGATGCAAAGCGGTGCCGGCGGCATGCTCGGCGTCGCGCAAGGGCGGCATCTCATGGGCGGCGATGGCGGCAAGACGGGCTGTCTCGGCCTGTGCCCGCGTGCGCTCGGCTACGGTGCGGGTATCGAGATCCAGTCGCTTCTCGGCCTCGATCACCAGCCGCCCCGCTTCCTCGAAGGCAATGTGGAAGATGAGGGCCTCGGCCTGCCGGATCTCGTTGGAAAGGCCGCGATAGCGGAAGGCCTGGCGGGACTGGCGCTTCAGGCTGTCGAGCTGGGTCTCGATCTGGGTCAGCACGTCCTCGAGCCGCTCCAGATTGCTTTCGGCCGCCTTCAGCCGCAATTCCGCTTCGTGGCGGCGCGTATGCAGGCCGGAGATGCCGGCGGCTTCTTCGAGGATACGGCGGCGCGACTGCGGCTTGGCGGCAATGAGCTCGGCGATCTGGCCCTGGCGCACCATGGCGGGCGAGCGTGCACCGGTGGAAGCGTCGGCGAAGATGAGCTGTACGTCGCGGGCGCGCACCTCCCGGCCGTTGATGCGGTAATTGGAGCCGCGATCACGCTCGATCCGGCGGGAGATTTCCAGAATGTCGGCGTCGTTGAAGGCAGCCGGGGCGGTGCGGTCCTTGTTCTCGACCGTCAGCATCACCTCGGCCATGTTGCGCGGCGGCCGGTTGCCGGAGCCGCCGAAGATGACGTCGTCCATCTCGGCGGCACGCAGATTCTTGTGGCTGCTCTCGCCCATCACCCAGCGCAGGGCTTCGACAAGGTTCGACTTGCCGCACCCGTTCGGCCCGACCACGCCGGTCAGACCGGGTTCGATCAGGAAATCCGTCGGTTCGACGAACGACTTGAAGCCGAGAAGCCTGAGCTTGGTTAGTTTCATCCATCACCCCGCAGTCCGGCGGGGCCGGGACTGCTTTCAGGATTTGAGGAACGGATCGACGATCTTGGAGAACTCGTCGACCGTGATCTCGCCGCCTTTCCTGATACCGTTGATGAAGAAGGTCGGCGTGCCATCGATACCGAAAGCCGAAGAACCACGCTCCTTCACGGCATTTACGCCAGCATAGAGCGTCTGGTCTTTCAAGCAGGCCTGGAACTGTTCCTGTGTAAAACCGGACTGCTTGGCAATGCCGAACAGGGCGGGAAGCACCTGCTTGGCGTCATTGACGAACGCCCAGCTCTCCTGCTGCGAGAACAGGACGTCGAGCATGGTGTAATATTTCTCCGGCGGCGCATCCTTGGCCACGCAGCGCGCCAGCATGAAGGCAGCGGTGGCGCGCGGGTCGAGCGGGAACTCGCGCATCGTCCACAGCACCTTGCCGGTGTCGATATATTTTTCCTTGATCCCCGGGAACACGTCCTTGGCGAAGCGGGCGCAATGGGGGCAGGTCATCGAGGCATATTCATAGACCTTCACCGGTGCATCCGGCTTGCCGAGCGCGATATCGGGGATGGGGCCTGGAACAGCCAACTCGAGGAGGCTGACCTTGTCGTCGGCCGCGAGGGCGGGCAGGGCCGCAAGCGCCGGACTCGCCGCAAGGGCTGCGATCAGGGTACGGCGGGAAAGCATCGGGCTCATCGGCGACTCATGTCCTTCAATCATTGCGCGTTCGCGCACTCTATCTGTGCGGTACTTGAGCCTTGCAATTATGGCAACAGGCAGACCGGCCACCTTCACGTAGCTGTGACCGGTTTGGCACGGCGAGGCGTGCCGCGAACCTGCCGCCCCAGCCGTTCCAGGGCCTCGCGCAAGCCGGGATTCTCGATGCCGCTGAGATCGTCAGCCAATTGACGGGAGGCTTCGGGAGGCAAATCGGGAATTTTTGGCCTCTCCCGCGGCGCCGGATGGTCCACCGGCCCCTGCTTGAGGCGCAGCTTGCCGATACAGCGCCAGCCGAAAACGGCGTTGATGCGTTCGATTATCTGGCTGGCCGACATCTCGACCTCGAGCGCGAAGGCGCTCTCGACCCGCAGGATCAGGGTCGCGGCGGCAGGAGCGGTATCGGACGCTTCGCCTTTGGGGCGGGGCGGCCATTGGATCTTCACGGGCAGCGAATGGGCCGAGAGCCGGGCGCCGACAATATCCGGCCAATGGCCGATGATGTCGGCCGTGGCGAAGCCACGCGCCTTGAGGGCGTCGGCCAGGGCCGGTCCGACGAGATCCGCGAAGGGGCGGGCCGACCTTCGCTTGAAAGGGGCCTGCTGTGGAGACGCTCTGGGTTGAGGCGCTTTGGGTTGAGACTTGGGCTTGTTGATCATGGTCGATCTGTGGAATGAGGAGCCATGCTTAATGGTGTCGCTCCCGAGGTCAAGTCCGCAGAAGGCTCGCATGCCCAAGCCCTGCACGCAGAAGCCCTGCTCGTCTGGTATGACAGGCATCGAAGGCGGCTGCCCTGGCGTGCGCTTCCCGGCGAGAAGGCCGATCCTTATCGCGTCTGGCTTTCCGAGATCATGCTGCAGCAGACCACGGTGAAGACCGTCGGCCCTTATTTCCAGGCTTTTCTGGCACGCTGGCCCACGGTCGACGCCATGGCTGGAAGCGACGAGGAGGATATCCTCAAGGCCTGGGCCGGGCTCGGCTATTATTCGCGCGCCCGCAATCTCCATGCCTGCGCCCGTTTCGTTAGCGGGAAGCTGGGCGGGCACTTTCCCGACACGGTCGAGGGCCTCAGGCAATTGCCGGGAATCGGGGCCTATACGGCGGCGGCCGTTGCCGCTATCGCCTTCGACCGACGTGCGGCCGTGGTCGACGGCAATGTCGAGCGGGTGGTCACCCGGCTCGAAGCGCTGGAGACGCCGCTGCCGCAGGCCAAGCCTCGGATTGCTGAAATCGTCGACGGCATGACGCCGGCCGACAGGCCCGGCGATTTTGCGCAGGCCATGATGGATCTGGGGGCGACGATCTGCACCCCGAAACGCCCGGCTTGCGGCCTCTGCCCCTATTTGCCCTTCTGCCGGGCACGCCGGGAAGGGACGCAGGAAAGCTTCCCGCGCAAGGCCCCCAAGCCCAAGCGCCCCCTGCGCAAGGGAGCGGCCTTCTGGATCGTCAGGCCGGATGGCTGGGTGCTGGTGCGCAAGCGCCCCGACAAGGGACTGCTCGGCGGCATGACGGAAATTCCCTCCAGCGTGTGGAGCGAAGACTTCGATTCGGCCACGGCGGTCAACCACGCGCCGCTCAAGGCAAAATGGCGCAGGCTGACGGGCGAAGTGAGCCATGGTTTCACCCATTTCGAGCTTGCCGTCAGCGTCTATGCCGCCGATGCCCTGCTGAGTACCAAGGCGCCGGCCGATTGCCGCTGGGTTCGTCTTGATGACCTCGATGGCGAAGCCCTGCCGACGGTGATGCGCAAGATCGTGGCGCTGGCGCGGGGGAACTAGCGGCTGTAGCCCGAGAAGATCGGCACGCCGTCTTGTTGCCGGTCAGTTCCGAGGCCTGCCGCCATTCTCGATCGCGGCGATCATCAGATCCACCGCCGATCCGATGGGCGCGATGATGGGGATGTCGAACTGGGTGCGCAGATATTCCGCCGCTTCGCCCAGCGGCCCACCGCCGATGATGACCGCTTTGGCTCCGTCTTCGATGCACAGCCTCACCGCGGTTGCCAACTCGCTGCGCAGGCGTTCTGCATTATCGGCCAGCTTGACCGGGTCACCCGGCGTGCAGCGTATGCCGGTATAGAGGTGCTGAAGCCCCAGGCTTGCCGCACGCGCGGCGATTGCTTCGGCGAGATCCGGCGTGACGGTGGCGACGCCGAATTTCCGCCCGCCCTGCGAGGCGTCGATCATGGATGCCTCGCAAATGCCCATGACCGGCACTTGCAGGCTTTCCTGCAGATGGACGACACCCGGATCGCCATAGGCACTGACGATGATGCCGATGCAGCCCGTGTCCTGCGCGCGGCCGATCTCGATGACCTGGCTTGCCGAAGCGGCAAGCTGAGTTTCGTTGACGATCATCGAGGGGCTGCGGGTTGCCGTGGCGGCTTCCAGTCGAAGCCGCCCATCGGCCTTGCGACGGGCAATGGCCAGCATCATCCCCGTGGTCGCTTCCGAACTGTTGGGATTGATCAATAGGACATGGGGGGACGATGCTTGCATTGTCAGGCCTGTTCTCTGGCGGTTTTGGTAAAATCGACGGTCGGGGTTTCGGGTTCGGCCGGCTGGGTCAGGTCTTCCATGGAGCGGCCATAGGTTTCGGGCCCGAGCTGAATGCAGAAGGCGAAGACCGCATACATCGAGGCGGCGAGACCGAAAACGCCGAGCATGCCCAGATGGTCGAACAGGTAGCCAGCCACGGTCGGCACGATCGAGCCTGCGGCCGAGCCGCTTGCCAGGATCAACGCCACGCCGAAGCCGCGAATGCGGGTCGGATAGAGTTCGGGCGCATAGATCCAGATCGAGGTGTTGAGCAGCAGCACGAAGAACTGGAAGAGTGCGCCGAAGAACAGCACCAGATAGAGACTGGTCCCCAGATAGACGATGGCCAGCGCCGCCACGCAGGCGCAGACCGAACCGATGCTCAGGACCCTCTTGCGCGGGAAATAATAGCCGAACATCGAGGCGGTGATCGCCCCCAGCACGCTGCCGCTCTGAATGATCATGCTGAAGAGCAGGCTGCCGGAGAGCGTGTGGCCCATCGACATGAAGATCATCGGCATGAGGGTGAGCACGGAAAGCTGCGCCCCGTAGCTCATCAGGATCGCGATCGCCACCGGAATGGTGCGTCCGAGATAGGGCGCCCGGAACAGCTCTCTCCAGCTGCTTTTCGCAGGCTGGTCGCTGCCGTCTTCGGGTTTCGACAGATATTCCTTGATCCGCAATTCCTTCGGCCGCAGCGAACCGGAGGCAAGAATGGAAAGCACCTTGTTGGCTTCGTCGATCTTGCCCTGAGAGGCGAGAAAGCGCGGTGTTTCCGGAACGTAGCGGCGGAAGAACACGACGAGGAAGGCCGGGATCGCCAGCATCCCGAAGAGCCAGCGCCAGGCATCTTCGCCTGCGAACAGGGTGAAGATCACAAGTCCGAATGCCGGAGTGAGGAAATTCCCGAAGCCGCCGGCGCCGACATTGACCAGGCCTGCCGCCGTGCCGCGGAATTTCGGCGAGCAGAACTCGGCGAGCATGGTGACGGCCGTGGAGATTTCACCGCCGACGCCAAAGCCGACGATGGCGCGCGCCATGCAAAGCACCGCGAAACTCGGTGCAAGCGCACAGAGCGCGGACCCAAGCGTGAACAGCAGCAGATTGATGGTCAGCATGACGCGGCGGCCATAACGATCACCGAGGATGCCGGAGAGGAGGCGGCCCGCGGCCGCACTTGCAAAGGTGATGGTGTTCAGGAAACCGATGTCGGCGCCGGTGAGGCTCCATTGCGTCTTCAGCATCGGCGCGACCAGCCCGATGGTGTTCTGCTCGAAGGCGTCGAACAGACATCCGATCAGAATGAGCGCGAGAATTTGCTTGTGCGCCGTGGTGACGCCGATCGTCCCCAGTGCCTGTTCCATCTGCTTTTGAACCGGCGACGATGCGCCGGATGGGATCATCTGTTCCCCTGCCATGGCGATTAAATCCTCTGGATGATGTTTTTGAAATTATTTTTCACAATTAAACTCAAAGAAAATATTTTTGCAATTGGTATTTTTGGTCTCTTGCTCAAAGCACAATTTGTGAGGATTTGAGGTGATATGATTGTACAAACGGTCAAAATCTCCTAGTGCTCGGAGTGTCCTGAAAAATAGATTTCAGCAGCCTCGGCCATGCAGTCTTCCGAAAGATCATTCCTGACCCGCGTGCGGGACGTCCTCGACGAGCTTCCGCCGGCCGAACGCCGGCTCGGGGAATTCGTGTGTGATTTTCCCGGCGAACTGGCGAGCTATTCGGCATCGGAGCTGGCGGCCTTGGCTCATGTCTCCAATGCCACCGTGACGCGGTTCGTGCGTCGCCTGGGCTACGAGACCTATGAGGAATCGCGCCGCCACGTGCGCCAGGAGAGGCAGACCGGGTCACGGCTGTTTCTTTCCAATGCGGCTGACGCTGCCGCCGGCCAGTCGCTTTCCAGCCATGTCGGCCAGGCCATCGCCAATCTGGAACAGACCTTTCTGTCGATCCGCGAAGCCCAGATCGATGCGGTGGTGGAGGCCATGCTGGGCGCACGCAGGACCTGGGTCGTGGGCTTTCGCTCCAGCCAGCCCTTTGCCGCCTATCTGCAATGGCAGATGCTGCAGGTCATCGACAACATCGTCGCCATTCCCGGCCCGGGCCAGACGCTCGGCGAATATCTGGCGAGCATCGCCACGGACGACATGGTGGTGGTTTTCGCCTTGCGCCGCCGCATCGCCAGGCTGGACGACATCCTGGCGGCCATCGAAAAGCGGGGCGCCAAGCTGCTCTATATCACCGACGAGGGCGCGCCTCTGCGTTCCTCTGCGCAGTGGCATTTCTACTGCCAGACCTTGGCGCCCGGCCCTTTGTTCAACCACACGTCGGTGATGGCGCTGTGCCATCTGCTCACCACCCGCGCCATCGAGAAGGCCGGCGCTGCCGGGCGCAGGCGCCTGCGCGACATAGAAACCTACGGTGACGCGCTCGAGGAGCTGTAGCGGCTGTGACAAAGGTAGCGCCAGCTCGAAGATGCTTGAGCAAACGGCGTCGGCTGCCAGTGCAGTGTGGTGCCGCGACGTCGGCGCTCCAAAACCCTATTGCCTTTATACCATCCTACCACCAGCATGAGGGCTCATCGGCATAAGGGGGCTGCATGTCGTTGTTTGGCGCTTTTCTGATCGGCGTGGTCGCGGGACTGCGCACCTTCACCGCTCCTGCAGCCGTGAGTTGGGCCGCCTATCTGGGGTGGCTGCCGTTGGATGGCACGTCGCTGGCCTTTCTTGGCCATCCCGTCACGCCCTATGTCTTCACCGTGCTGGCCCTGTTGGAATTCGTCGGCGACCAGCTGCCCTCGACGCCCAGCCGCAAGGTGCCGATGCAGTTCGGCGCCCGCCTCATCAGCGGTGCCTTCAGCGGAGCGGCGATCGGCCTCGCCTCCGGATCCTGGCTGACCGGCCTCGTCGCCGGCCTAGCCGGTGCTGTCGTCGGCACGCTGGGCGGCCATGAGTTCCGCCGCCGCCTGGCGCTCGCCTTCGGGCGGGACCTGCCGGCCGCCTTGATCGAGGACGTGGTTGCGGTCCTCGGGGCGCTCCTGGTCGTCAGGGCATTGCTATGAGCACACAGTTCGACGCCATCATCATCGGCGCGGGCCAGGCCGGGCCGTCCCTGGCTGGCCGGTTCAGTGCGGCGGGGCAGCGGGTTGCCATCATCGAGCGCAAGCATGTCGGCGGCACCTGCGTCAACACCGGCTGCATGCCGACCAAGACCCTGGTGGCTAGCGCCTATGCCGCCCATCTCGCGCGCCGTGCCGACGATTATGGCGTGGTGCTGGATGGTCATGTCGGCGTCGACATGAAGAAGGTCTGGACTCGCAAGCAGGCGGTTACCATGAATGCGCGCATCGGGCTGGAGGGCTGGCTCGGCGGCATGCCGGGCTGCAGCCTGATCCGGGGCCATGCCCGCTTCACCGGCTCCCATGAGATCGAGGTCGATGGCGAGCGGCTGAGCGCGCCGAAGATCTTCCTCAATGTCGGTGGGCGCGCTTTGGTGCCCGACATGCCGGGGCTTGATGGCATCGACTATCTCACCAACACCTCGATCGTGGAGCTCGATACGCTGCCGGAGCATCTCATCGTGATCGGCGGCAGCTATATCGCGCTGGAATTTGCGCAGATGTATCGCCGTTTCGCCTCGCAGGTCACGGTGATCGAGCGCGGGCCAAGGCTGACCTCGCGGGAAGACCCCGATATTTCCGACGCCATCCGCGACATCCTGACCAAGGAAGGCATCGATATTCGCCTGGAGGCGACGAATTTGTCCTTTGCCCGTGAGGGTGGCGGCGTTGCCGTCACCGTGGCGGGGGAGGGGCAAAGTCCCGCGCGGATATCAGGCTCGCATGTGCTGGTTGCCGTCGGCCGGGTGCCCAATACCGACGATCTCGGCTTGGACAAGGCGGGCGTACACACCGATGCGCACGGTTATGTCACCGTCGACGATGAGCTTCGCACCAATGTCGAGGGGATCTGGGCTCTCGGCGATTGCAACGGCAAAGGCGCCTTCACCCATACCTCCTACAACGACTACGAGATCGCCGCCGCCAATCTGTTCGATGCCGATCCGCGCCGGGTGAGCGATCGGATCACCGCCTATGCCCTCTATATCGATCCGCCGCTCGGACGCATCGGCATGACGGAGGAGGAGGTGCGCCGCTCCGGGCGCAAGGCCCTGATCGGCAAGCGGCCGATGACACGGGTCGGCCGGGCGGTCGAGAAGGGCGAGACGCAGGGCTTCATGAAGGTGATCGTCGATGCCGAAAGCCATGCCATCCTCGGCGCGGCCATCCTTGGTGTCGGCGGCGACGAGGTCGTCCATGGCCTGCTCGATGCAATGTATGCCAAGGCGCCCTATGCCACCATCCAGCGCGCCGTGCACATCCATCCGACCGTCTCGGAACTGGTGCCGACCATGATCGGCGAGATGCAGCCGCTCGTGTAGCGGCAGGACGCCGCTGGAGACGTCAGGATATCTTCGCGCAGACAGTCGTTCAATATTACACGGGTAATATTGACGCGGATGTTTTATCCGGGTAATAAATGGATGTGGGAGTTCGTCGTGCCGATTGCGCGCTCGACCCCTCCCTCTCCAAACCTAGCGCGGCCTTCGATGGTCATTGGTTGCAGCTAGGAAGATCCGGACGGAATACGGCCTATGAACAGTGTGAAAGCCAACGCCATCGACCTGGCCTATGACAGCTTCGGCGACGAGGCCGGCGAAGCGATGCTTTTGATCGCCGGCCTCGGGACGCAGATGATCCACTGGACGGTTCCGTTTTGCGAGGAGCTGGCGACACGGGGCTATCGTGTGATCCGTTTCGACAACCGGGACGCCGGCTACTCGACGCATTTCAGTCAATGCGTCCCGCCGGATTTTGGCGCGCTGGCGGCTATGCTCGCGGCGGGGCGGCGGCCGGACGTTCCCTATACTCTTTACGACATGGCGGCGGACGCAACGGGCCTGCTCGATGCCCTCTCCATCGACCGGGCGCATGTCGTCGGCCGGTCGATGGGCGGGATGATTGCGCAGATCATGGCGAGTGAGCAGCCCGGGCGAGTGCTGTCGCTCACCTCGATCATGTCGAGCAACGGCAATCCGAGCCTTCCGCAGGCAGCCCCGGACGTCATGGCGATGATGATGCGCCCGGCACCCGATCCCGTCACGGATCAAGCGGGATTTCTGTCGCACAGCCTCGCCTTCAGACGCCGCATCGCCGGCACGGGCTATCCGTTTGATGAAAAAGCCCATCGCGCTCTCGTTCTGGAAGAGGTCCGGCGCGTCTATGATCCCGGCGGTACCGGGCGACAGATCGCCGCGATGGCCGTGACCGGCGATCGTCGTTCGCGCTTGGCAACGATCACCGTGCCTAGCCTCGTAGTGCATGGGGTTGATGATCCGCTCATCCTCCCCGCTTGTGGCAGGGACACTGCCACGTCGATCCCGAACGCGGATTTCATGCTGGTCGACGGCATGGGGCATGATCTGCCGCCCGCATTGTATCAGATGGTTGTCGATGCGATTGGCAGGACGGCTCGCCGGGCATCCAATGGCTAAAACACCTCTGATGGGTCGCGCCGCGGCAAGGGGCGCGCGCGCCTGTGAACCGCCTTCGGCTCCCGAATCTTTTCCTGATCGCTTCTGCTCACAAGCAAGCTCCGTGGTGATACGCCGGGGGGTGACGGAGTGCATTCCGCAAACAACCGCTAATCCCCCAGAGGCTCCATCTCCTTGCCGGCGCGGCGGATCTGCACATTGTATTTGATGCGGCGCAGCGTCTCGCGGGCCGAACCGCCGAGCTTATAGCCGGTGGCGGTGGCCATCAGGTCGATCAGGGTCAGGAAGGCAAAGCGCAGGGCCGTGGGCTTGAGGGTGTCGGGGAATTCGGGCACGGCCACGGTCAGCCTTACGTCGCAGGCGCGGGCGAGATCGGTGTCGGGTGCGGTGACGCAGATGGCAGCGGCCCGGTACTGGCGGGCGATCTCGACCGCTTCGATGACCTCGCGTGTGCGTCCGGTTGCAGAGATCGCGATCGCCACGTCCCTCGGCTTCAGGGTCGAGGCCGTCATGCGCATGCCATAGGGGTCGCAATGGGCTGATACCGCGACGCCATAGCGGAACAGACGATATTGGGTCTCCTGGGCCAAGGCGGAGGCGCTGCCGCCGAGGCCGAAGACGGCGATCTGGCGAGCGCCGGCGATGAGATCTGCCGCCTTCTGCAGTTCGGCCGGATCGAGCTGGCGCTCGGTCTCCTGGATGGCGCGATGGGCCTCGCCGAACACGGCACTCCAGTAGGGCAGCTCAGGGGCCTGGTGGCCGGCATCGGTGCCCGGCTTGCCGAGATAAAGCGCGCCGACCACCAGGCTCTGGGCTAGGCGCAGCTTGAAATCCCTGACGCCCTCGCAACCGATGGCGCGGCAGAATCGGGTAACGGTGGGCTCGCTGACCCCGGCGCGCCTGGCCAATTCACCATTGGAGGCGGCAATGGCGGCCTCGACATCGTCAAGCACCACGTCGGCCACGCGCCGCTCCGCCGGACGCAGGTCGCGATAGCCGTCCTTCACCAGGGAAATGATATCGGGGATATGGGTCACGCGCTCGGCAACGCCGCCGCCCGGCTCGCTTGCCTTGCTGCGCGGGGAGGTCCGCATCCTGCCCTGGCTCATGAGGCGTTTCTCCCTAAGCTTCAAAGCCCGCCGGCGACGGCAGGCAAGCGGCCCATGTAGGAAAGTAACACAACCTTCATGTTGCAATAACACAAGATAATTCCGATAGATAGAAGGCATATCGGCTCACTGGTCTTGCAATGGTCCTACCATATGCTTGACACTAAAGTAGGATAGTTACACAGTGCCGCCTGCGATGAGATGGCCCTTGAGGGCCACGGCGCATTCTCCGAGGGATGGAATGAAAACGGGGCTGGCATCACACCCGAAGCTTGCCGTGCGGGAGGCAAGCAAGGTCTATCACACGGCTTCGGGCGATCTCGTTGCGCTGGACCGCTGCAACATCGACATTCAGGCCAATCAGATCATCTCCATCGTCGGGCCCTCGGGCTGCGGCAAGACCACTTTGCTGTGGTCGATGTCGGGGCTTCACCGCCTGTCGAGCGGCGAAATCAGGCTGGACGGCAAGGCCCTCACCGGCCCGCATCCCGATATCGGCCTCGTCTTCCAGGAAGCGAACCTGCTGCCCTGGCGCAACCTTGATGCCAACATCGCCTTTCCCTTCGAGATCAAGGGCACTCGGCCCGACCGGGCCTGGATCGAGCATCTCCTGCAGCGCGTCGGCCTTGCCGGCTTCGGCGGCAAGTTCCCGCGCGAGCTCTCCGGCGGCATGCAGCAGCGGGCGTCCATCGTACGCGCTTTATCGCTCAAGCCCTCGGTTTTGCTGATGGACGAGCCTTTCGGTGCTCTCGACAGCTTCACCCGCGAGGAGATGAACGGGTTGGTGGAAGAGATCTGGCTCGATAGGCCGACCACCATCGTCTTCATCACCCACAGCATCGAGGAGGCCATCTTCCTGTCGGACCGGGTGATCGTGATGAGCGCCAGGCCCGGCCGGGTGGCGAGGGAATATCAGGTACCGTTTGCGCGTCCGCGCTCCCTGGAAATCATGGCCACCAAGGAAGTCTTCGACCTTCAGAACGCCATCAAGCTGGACATCGTGGGCGGCCGCGCCAGCCAGACGCAGGTGCCGCTGCGCAGCGCCATGGCCGCAAGCTGAGGACATTGCCGTGAGTGACGCCGTTCCCCAATTTTCCAAAGCCAGCTCCGGCGACGGCCGGGATGTCAGCCTCACCAATCTGTCGGCCTTTTCCTCGGGGCCCGGCATCAAGTCCGGCTTCGAGATCGCCGTGATCGTCGCGGTCGCCGTGATCCTGATCGGCGGCGCCGAGCTCGCGCTCAGGCTGTTCAAGGTGCCGCTCTACATCATGCCGCCGCCGAGCGCGATCGTCACGGCGCTGTTCACCGAATTCCCGCTGATCCTGCCGCATCTCGGCTACACGCTGGTGGAACTGGGCGGTGGCTTTGCCATCGGTGCCTGCATCGGCCTGATCCTGGCTGCGGTGATCACCCAGTTCCCCTTCGCCGAGAAGATCATCGCGCCCTACATCCTCCTGCTGGTCACCACGCCGATGCTGGCTTTGGTGCCGCTGCTCATCCTGCGCTTCGGCTTCGGCTATACGCCGAGGATCATCGCGGTGGCGCTGGCCGCCGGCCCGATGGTGATGATCAACGCCGCAACCGGCTTCCGGCGGGTGGACAATGCCAAGATCGCGCTCGCTCGGTCCTATGGCGCCTCGACGCTGCAGATCTTCTGGAAGATCCGGGCACCGATGGCTTTGCCGATGATCCTGGTCGGCCTGATGATCGGTGCCATTTTCGGCCTGCTGACGGCTGTCGGAGCCGAAATGGTCGGCGGCGGCTTCGGGCTCGGCAACCGGCTGACGACATATTCCTCCATGATCCAGATGCCGCAATTCTTCGCGGTGGTGCTGGTGCTCTCCATCCTCGGCATCCTGATCTATGTGCTGTTCTTCCTGATCGGCAAGAAGTGGGCAAGCTGGGAAGCCTGAGCGGGAAAGCCAACGATAGCAAAGCGATAGAACGAAAAGACCACTCACCATTCGAACTGCCGGAAACAGGCAGGGCCCAACCGGAGGAAAGCTGTGACGAAGAACGAGACCGTATCAACGAGGCCAAAGAGTGCAGGGCCGGGCATCAGCCGGCGCTATTTCCTGCAGGTGGGGGCGGGCGGCCTGGTGACGGCGACGGCCCTGGGCGCCTCCGGCCTGCTGACACCGGCGCGGGCCGCGGCCTATGAGAAATTCACCTGGATCTCGCCGCGCGGCACGCTGGAAGTACTCGACGACTATCCCTATTGGGCGGCGAAGAAGGCGGGTTACTTTGGCGATCTCGCCACCGACATGCAGCCCGGCCCTTCCGACGGCACGGCGACGGTGAAATTCGTCGATGTCGGCCAGGCCGATATGGGTTTCCCGTCCCCGGGCGTGTTCTCCTTCGCCATCCAGAACGGCATGAAGCTCAAATCCGTGTTCCATATGGGTGCGCGCGACACCTTCAGTTTCGCTTTCCGCAAGGGCGAGGGCACCAAGGATCTCAAGACGCTGGAAGGCAAGACCATCCTGCTCGGCTCAGCCGCTTGGCAGGCGATCACCGATCCGCTGCTCGCCGCCCAGGGCGTCGATGTCAAGAAGGTGAAATATGTCGAGGCCGGCTGGCCGACCTGGGGCACGGCGCTGGCCGGCGGGCAGGGCGACGCCGCCCTGTCCTGGGAAGGGCTCAGGGCGGAATGGATCGCCAAGGGCCTCAGCTTCGACTACTGGCTCGGGGTCCAGCATTCGAAATTCCCGGCCAATACCTTCGTGGTGCGCAGCGCCGATCTCGAGGATCCCGATCGCAAGGCCTTCCTGGAGAAGTATCTGCGCGGCTGGGCCATGGGCCTGGAGTTTGGCTACCAGAATCCGCGGGCGGCCGTTGAGGCGGTGTTCGAGCAGTTCCCGACGCTCGCCAGCAATCTCGGCCCGGAGCTCGGCACCACCTCGATCCTGCAGCAGGTCAACGTCTTCCGTGGCGACATGGACAAACGCGGCGGCTGGGGCTGGCACGACATGACAAGCTGGCAGGCCTTCTTCGACCAGATCCATAAGATCGGCCAGATCTCCGCGCCGGTTAAGGCGGAGGACGTGCTCACCAACGACCTCATCAAGCCGGCCAATGATTTCGACAAGGCCAAGGTCAAGGCCGATGCCGATGCCGTCAAACTGTCGGACGGTTTTGCCAAGGTCGATGTCGAGAAGATCAAGGCGAATCTGTTTAACGGGGCCCTGTAGGGGGAATGCGGGTCCACTTAAGGAGGTAATGCTGCGATTTGTCATAGCCGGGCTTGACCCGGCTATCCAGGAGCCACACGCGCAAACGGTCTGGGGCTGGATTGCCGGGTCAAGCCCGGCAATGACAAAGGTCGCGCAAGCTCCAAGACGCTCAAGTGAACCGCATCAGCCCTCTGAGGGGCGCTTTGCAAACCTTTGAAATCCGGCGCGGATCCCGGTCCGCGTCGGACTATGTGATTGGTATTGGGGGAGGGCGCATGTCCGACAAGGTTAGGATTCTCGTGGTGGGGCTCGGCAATATGGGGGCCTCCCATGCCAGCGCCTATCATCGCAATGATGGTTTCGAGATCGTCGGCATCATGAGCCGCTCGATCAAGTCGAAGCCCGTACCGGCCGAACTCGCCGGCTACCCGCTGTTCGAGGACTTCGATACCGCACTCAGGGAAACCAGGCCTGATGCCGTCTCGATCAACAGCTGGCCGAACACCCATGCCGAATATGCGCTGAAGGCGATCGAGGCAGGCTGCCACGTCTTCATGGAAAAGCCGATCGCTACCACGATCGAGGACGCGGAGAAGGTGGTCGCCGCTGCCCGTGCCAAAAATTGCAAGCTGGTGCTGGGCTATATCCTGCGCGTGCACCCCTCCTGGGTGAAGTTCATCGAGATGGGCCGGACCCTGGGCAAGCCGTTGGTGATGCGCCTCAATCTCAACCAGCAGAGCAGCGGCCCGGCCTGGCATTGGCACAAGAACCTGATCGATTCGCTGATCCCGATCGTCGATTGCGGCGTGCATTATGTCGATGTGATGTGCCAGCTCACCGGCGCCAAACCGCTGCGCGTGCACGGCATCGGCGCCAAGCTCTGGCAGGAGGCGGCCCAGCAGAATTACGGCCATCTGCACGTCACCTTCGACGATGGTTCCGTCGGCTGGTACGAGGCGGGCTGGGGGCCGATGATGAGCGAGATCGCCTATTTCGTGAAGGACGTCATCGGGCCTGAAGGGGCCGTATCCATCGTTGCCGGCCAGACCGAGAGCGCCAAGCAGGGCGAAGAACTCTCCGATTCCGCCGACATCGATCGCCATACCAAGACCGATGCCATCAAGATCCACTACGCCAAGGTCGACGCCGACAAGAACTTTGCCAAGCCGGACGAGATCTTCAGCATGGAGGACGAGCCGGGCCATCAGGAATTGTGCGACCGCGAGCAGGCCTATTTCCTCAAGGCCATTCGCGAGGATCTCGATCTCACTGAATCCATGGCGGCCGCAGTGAACAGCCTGCGCATCGTGCTGGCGGCCGAGCAGAGCATCCGGGAACAGCGGGCGATCGAAATCGGCTGACGGCGTTCGTCGCTCCGCCAGCGATCCGACGTGCGCGTTTTGCGCGCGTCGTAGCTTTTCATTTCATCACCAAGGGACACTCGTCATGACGACATTGCTGGAAACCTACGTCGAATCCGATGCGCTCGCTTTGGCCGGGCTGGTGCAGAAAGGCGAGGTGACGCCCCTCGAGGTGGTGGAGACCGCCATCACCGTGATCGAACAGCTCAATCCGAAGCTCAATGCAGTCATCCACCGCCTCTACGACATGGGCCGCGCCGCCGCAGCCGATGTCGATCGCCAGGCCGCGTTCGCCGGGGTTCCCTTTCTCGCCAAGGAACTCGCCAGTTCCTGGAAGGGGGCACCGCTTACCAATTCATCGCGTTATCTGAAAGATCTGGTGGCCGAGAGCGATTCGGTGTCGGTGCAGCGCATCCGGGCTGCCGGCCTTGTGCTGCTCGGCAAGTCGAATGCGCCCGAGAATGGCTGGTCGATCTCGACCGAGCCCAAGCTTTACGGCGCCACCATCAATCCCTGGAAGGAGGGCATCACCGCCGGCGGGTCGAGCGGCGGCACGGCGGCGGCCGTGGCCTCGCGCATGGTGCCGATCGGCGAGGCGAGCGATGGTGCGGGCTCCATCCGTGTTCCCGCCTCCTGCTGCGGCATCGTCGGCCTGAAACCCTCGCGCGGACGCGTCACCCTCGCTCCGGCGGGGGACTTCTGGTACGGCGGCGCCTATTTCCTCTGCCATTCGCGCAGCGTGCGCGATACAGCCGCTTATCTCGACGCCGTTGCCGGAGCCTTGCCGGGTGATCCCTACACGCCGCCCAGGCCGGCGGAGAGCTGGCTTGAATTGTCGAAGCGTACGCCTGCGCGGCTGCGCATCGGCTACACCGTCACGCCGGCCAACGGCACGCCGATCGACCCCCAGGTGAAGGCTGCGGTGCTGGCCACGGTGAAGACCCTGGAGGGCCTCGGCCATCTCGTCGAGGAACATGACATGGCCCTCGATGGCAATGATGCCTGGAAGACCTATACCCATATGTCTCCGGTCGAGACGGCCGCGATGTTCGACGGACTGGCCGGCGTGATCGGGCGTCCCGTCACCCGGGACGACGTCGAGCCGGTGACCTGGGCGGTGATCGAGCGCGGCCGCTCGATCAGCGGCGTCGAGCATGCCCGCGATGTCTGGAAATTGCGCGAACTCAGCCGCGCCATCGCCGAGGATCTTGGGCCCTACGACATCTTCATCACGCCGACCCTGACGCAGCTGCCGCGCCCGATGGGCTATTACGACATGTCGATGACCGATCTCGACCAGTACAACGCCAAATGGACGGATGCGGTCTTTGCCTTCCCGTTCAATCTTTCCGGCCTGCCCGCGATCTCGCTGCCGCTGGGCTCGACGCCGGACGACATTCCGATCGGCGTGCAACTGGTCGGGCGTTACGGCGACGAGGCGAGCGTGCTGGCGGTTTCCGCACAGCTCGAACAGGCCATGCCCTGGAACGGCCGGCGCCCGGCCATCAGTGCGTGAGGGGCAATTACCTTCTCCCCTTGTGGGTATCGTCCACTCCACTTGGAGTGGACTGGGTGCCCCTAACGGGCGGATGAGGGGTCGCGCGACCCATCCTAAACGCCTTGCAGGCAGCCACCGGCAATGGGGAGGTTTCGTCGACCCCTCATCCGACTGCCGCCGCCTTCTCCCGCAAGGGGAGAAGGAATTTTACCCCGCCGCTGCCAGTTCCTTGCGCAGGATGGCGCGTAGCTCGTCGATCAGCACCGGCTTGCCACCATCGTCATAGTGCCAATAGGTCCAGCCATTGCAGGCGGGCAGGCCTTGGGCGAGGGCGCCGATCTTGTGGATCGAGCCGACGATATCGCCGAGCATGATCGATCCATCGACCCGCACGCGGGCCTGATGGCGACGATTGGCGTCGGTCAGGATGGCGCCGGGCTGCAGGAGCTGGCGTTCGATCACGTTGGCGAAGGGAATGCGGGGTTCGGAACGCTTTTCCGCCGGTGCCAGCATGGCGGCATCGTCGACAAGCGTGGCGTGGGCGATGCGCTCGCGTGCATGGGCGATATAGGCCTGATCGCGCTCGATGCCAACGAAGTGGCGGCCGAGTTTCTTGGCGACGGCGCCGGAGGTGCCCGAGCCGAAGAAGGGGTCCAGCACGACGTCGCCGGGCTTGGAGGCGGCGAGCAGGATGCGTGCCAGCAGCGCCTCCGGCTTCTGGGTCGGATGGGCCTTGCGCCCCTCGTCGTCCTTGAGCCGTTCGGAGCCGGTGCACAACGGGATCAGCCAGTCGGAGCGCATCTGCACATCCTCGTTGCCGGCCTTCAGCGCCTCGTAATTGAAGGTGTAGCGCGAGCGCTGGTCGCGCGAGGCCCAGATCAGGGTCTCATGCGCATTGGTGAAGCGCTTGCCGCGGAAATTCGGCATCGGATTCGATTTACGCCAAACGATGTCATTGAGGATCCAGAAATCGAGATCCTGCAGGCTGGCGCCGACCCGGAATATATTGTGGTAGGAGCCGATTACCCACAGCGTGGCATCGGGCTTCATCACGCGCTTGACGGCGGCGAGCCAGGCCCGGGTGAAATCGTCATAGTCGCGCAGGGATGCGAACTTGTCCCAGTCGTCGTCGACGGCGTCGACCATGGAATTGTCGGGCCGCTGAAGATCGCCACCCAACTGAAGATTATAGGGGGGATCGGCAAAGACGAGATCGACGCTGGCGGCTGGCAAGCGCTGCAACGCAGCAATGCAGTCACCCTCGATGATGGTATCGAGCGGTAGAACCGCGCTCGCCGTTGCAGACGAACGCGATTCTACACGCTTCAACCCTGGGCTCATCCGAAGCGCTTGGGCGGCTCCGGTACGCGAGATACTCATGGGGTACTCATACGCAACGCTTACTGACAACACGTTGGATCCTGGGCTGGTTTGGTAAATTCCGCGTTGCCGTCCCGATAAAAATTTCGTGCCGGAACGGGACGCCTGCCGCTTCACCGTGCTTGCTGTGATTGTCCGCGTTCTGCTCAAATTGATGACTTGACGCGATTGAAATTGTCCGACCATTCTAGCCGCCGGCTAAGGCACCGAAGCTGTCCTGCCACCGGTCGGGCCGCCGGAACAAGGGCCCAAACGGGAGAGAAACATGATCACGCGTCGTTCCTTGCTGCAGATCGCGGCCGGCAGTGCTGCGTTCACCGGCCTCGGGCTGGTGCCGGCCTATGCTGACCTGCCCAAGCTGAAGAAGAAGGACAAATACAAGGTCGGCTTTGCGCAGACGGAGAGCAACAATCCCTGGCGCCTGGCTCAGACTGCCAGCATGAAGGACGAGGCCCAGAAGCGAGGCTGGCAGCTCGTCTATACCGATGCCGCCGGCTCGGCCGCCAAGCAGGTCGCCGACGTCCGCTCGATGATCGCCCAGAAGGTCGACGTCATCCTGCTGTCGCCGCGCGAGGAAAAGCCTCTGGTGCCGGCGGTGATGGAAGCCAAGAAGGCCGGCATCCCGCTCTTCCTGATCGATCGCGGTGTCGATGCGAATCTTGCCAAGGGCGGCAAGGACTACATCGCCTTCATCGGCTCCGACTTCGTGAAGGAAGGCGAGATGGCGGGTGAATATCTCGCCAAGGCGGTGAACGGCAAGGCCAAGATCATCGAATTGCAGGGAACCACCGGTTCCTCGCCGGCGAATGACCGCAAGACGGGCTTCGAGAAGGCGATCAAGGCCTATCCCGACATGAAGATCATCGCCTCCCAGTCGGGTGACTTCGCCCGCGACAAGGGGCGCCAGGTGTTCGAGACGCTCTATCAGGCCCATCCCGACGCGACCGCCCTCTATTCGCACAATGACGAGATGACCATGGGCGCCATCGCCGCGATGGAGGCTGCCGGCAAAACACCGGGCAAGGACCTGATCCTGGCTTCGATCGACGGCACGCGCGATGCGGCACAGGCCGTGTCGGATGGCAAGATCCTCGTCCTGATCGAATGCAATCCGAAATTCGGTCCGGCCGCCTTCGACGCCATCGTCAAATATGCTGCCGGCGAGGCTGTGGCGCCGCGTCTCGTCAATACCGACCGGCTGTTCAACAAGGAAAACATCGCTGCTTATTTGCCGGAATCCTATTGATCCGGCAGTCATAGAACGCTGACTTTTGTCATTGTCGGACTTGACCTGGAAATCCAGCTTTTCCTTTACGACGGAGAGCCTGGATGCCCGGGTCAGGCTCGGGCATGAGAGAGGTCGAGCCTATGCGGCGATTGTTCACCAATGATAGAGGCGGGTTTTGCCGCCATTTTGAGCTAGAGACTGCATGGCAGCATCGTCCCCGCTTCTCTCCATGGATGCCATCACCAAGAGCTTTGGCGGCGTCAAGGTCCTGCATGGCGCGACCCTCGACATTGCGCCCGCCGAGGTGATGGCGCTGGTCGGCCAGAACGGGGCCGGCAAGTCGACTATGATCAAGATCCTCAACGGTGCCCATTCGCATGATGGCGGTACCATCACCTTCGGCGGGGCGCCCTGGCAGGCCAGCTCTCCGCAGCAGGCCCAGCGCCTGGGGGTGAGCACCATCTTCCAGGAACTCAACCTGATCGGCTATCGCTCTGTCGCCGAGAACATCTATCTCGGTCGCGAGCCCAAGCGCGGCGGCCTGTTCATCGATTGGAAGACGATGAATGCTGGTGCGCGCGAACTCCTGGCCCGTTTCGACGTCAATATCGACGTTACCCAGCCGCTGGGCGAATTTCCTACCGCCATCCAGCAGATGGTGGCGATCGCCCGCGCGGTGTCCTTCAAGGCCCGCCTGGTGATCATGGACGAGCCGACTTCCTCCCTCGACGAGGCCGAGGTGGCGGTGCTGCTGCGCACCATCCGGCAGCTCAAGGATGACGGGGTTTCGGTGCTGTTCGTCACCCACAAGCTCGACGAGCTTTATGCGGTCTGCGACCGCGTCACCATCATGCGCGACGGGCGCACGGTCGCCGTTTCGCCCATGCAGGACATGCCCAAGCTGACCCTTGTCTCTTCCATGCTCGGCAGGGCCCTTGCGGAAGTGATGGCAAAAGGCACCGCCGCCGAACGGGGAGAGGGCTCGGCTGTTCGCGAGGAACTGCTCGGCGTGCGCTCGCTCGCCGTCGGGCGGCGCGTCAGCGATGCCTCCCTTTCGATCGACAAGGGCGAGATCGTCGGATTGGCCGGATTGCTGGGTTCGGGCCGTACCGAGACGGCCCGCGCCATCTTCGCCGCCGACAGGCGCGCCAAGGGAGAGATCGCCTTCAATGGAGCCAAGACGGAGTTCCGCACGCCAACGGAAGCCATCAAGGCCGGAATGGGATTTTGTTCGGAAGACCGCAAGGTCGAAGGCATCGTCCCCGACATGTCGGTCGCCGACAATCTCACCCTCGCGCTGATGCCGGCCCTTTCGCGAGGCGGCCGCTTCGACCTTGCCGAGCAGAGGCGGATCGTCGAGCGTTTCATCAAGGAAATCGGCATCAAATGCTCGGGCCCGGACCAGAAGATCCGCGAATTGTCCGGCGGCAATCAGCAAAAGGTGCTGCTCGCCCGCTGGCTGTGCATGAATCCCAAGCTTCTCATTCTCGATGAGCCGACGCGCGGCATCGATGTCGAGGCCAAGGCGGAAATTCTCAACCTGATCCGCCGCTTTTCCGCGGAGGGGCTCGGCGTGCTGGTGATTTCTTCCGAACTGGAGGAGGTCATCGAGGCGGCAAGTCGCGTCTTCGTGCTGCGCGACGGCTTGAGCGTGGCGGAGCTGCGCGCCCCCAACATCAATGAGGACAGCATCATGGCCGCCATGGCCCACGGCGCCAGCCCCGCAGCCGACGAGACGGGAACGGCTAACCATGCGTGATGTTCCTGCGTTTCTGCAGCGCTACGGTGTCATCATCGCGCTGCTGCTTCTGATCGGCTTCAATTTCGCCGTCACGCCCAATTTTGCCACCACCCAGACCCTGTTGGTCAATCTCACCCAGGTCTGCACCATCGTGATCGTCGGCATCGGCATGACGCTGGTGATCGCAACCGGCGGCATCGACCTGTCGGTCGGTTCGCTGATGGCGATTGCCGGTGCCCTGTCGCCGATGATCTTCACAGGCAAAATCGTGGATTTTTCCAACCTCTATGTCGCGATCGCCTTCGGCATCGTCATTCCGGTGCTGGTCGCGGGCGTATTCGGCCTCTTCAATGGCTGGCTGATCACCCGCTACAACATCCAGCCGATCATCGCGACGCTGATCCTGTTCATTGCGGGCAGGGGGCTCGCCCAAGTCTCCACCAATGGCGACCTGCAGGTCTTCAAGGTCCCGGAATTCCAGGCGATCGCGCTCGGCAAGGTGCTGGGATTGCCGTTCCAGGTCTGGATCATGGCGGTTCTGGTGATCGCGGCCGCCTATGTGCTCAAGGGCACCGTGTTCGGTCGGCAGGTCCTGGCGGTCGGCGGCAATGAGGCGGCGGCCCGACTCGCCGGCGTGCCGGCGGCCCGCGTCAAGGTGCTGGTCTACTTCATCTGCGGCCTGTGCGCCGGTATCGCCGGCCTCATCGAGATCGCCATGAACTCGGCAGCCGATGCCAATCTGATCGGCATGGGCAAGGAACTCGATGCCATCGCGGCGGTGGCGGTTGGCGGGACGCTGCTCTCCGGCGGCCGGGCTACCATCGTCGGTACCTTGCTCGGAGCACTCATCATCCAGCTGGTGCGCTATACCTTGCTCGCCAACGGAGTGCCGGATGCGGCGGCTCTCATCGCCAAGGCAGTGCTGATCGTGCTCGCTGTCTGGCTCCAGCGGCAGGGGACGGCGTGATGGCGAACTTTCGGTTCTCTCCGGCCCTCGGCGTGCTGCTCGCCCTCGTGCTGCTCGCGGCCTTCGGGGCCTGGCGCTATGACGGCTTCCTCGGCACCTACAACATCCAGACCGTGCTGCGCTACAATTCGATGTTTGCGCTGGTCGCCCTCGGCATGTGCTTCGTGATCATGACTGGCGGCATCGACCTGTCGGTCGGCACCACCGCCGCGCTGGCCAGCGTGGTCTCCGCCTATCTCAGCTCCTATGGCCTCATCGCCGGCGCCGCCGGCGGGCTCGCGGCGGGAGCGGCCGTCGGCATCATCAATGCCCTGATCATCACCCGTTTGAAGATCCTGCCTTTCATCGCCACGCTCGCCACCATGCTGGCGGCGCAAGGCACGGCCCTGTTGCTGGCCAACAACCAATCGGTCTCGGCTTCCTATGACACGGCCTTCACCGCGCTCGGGCAGGGCGATCTTCTCAGCTTCATGCGACCTGAATGGGTGGATGCCGAAAATGCCGGCACCGCCGCGAACATTCTCGGCTTCATCCTGAGCTTCCCGACGCCGGCCTGGATCGCCCTGGTGGCGTATATCGTGGGCGCCATTACCCTGAACTCCACCTCTTTCGGGCGCCATGTGCTGGCGGTCGGCGGCGGCGCGGAAGCCTCCCGGCTGATGGGCTTGCCGGTCAACCGCACCATCTTCGCGGTCTATGTGATCTCCGGCGTGACGGCCGGCATGGCGGGCGTGATCCTGGCTTCGCAATTCGGTGCCGGCCAACCGATCGAAGGCATTGGCTGGGAGCTGATCGCCATCGCCTCGGTGGTGGTGGGCGGCACGCTGCTGACAGGGGGCAAGGGCTCCATCGGCGGCACGCTGGCCGGCGCCCTGCTGCTCGGCCTGATCTACACGATCCTCAATTTCGAGAATGGCATGGGCTGGATCTCGCTCTCAGCCTATTGGCAGTCGGTGGTGCGCGGCGCCTTCTTGCTGATCGTCGTCATCCTGCAGGCCAAGCTCATGCAGACCAGACCTGCGCAGATCGCAAAATAGGAAACTACCATGCTCAAGAATATCGATCCGCTGCTGAATGCCGATGTGCTCTATGCCCTCCGAGCGATGGGCCATGGCGACACGCTGGTGATCTGCGACACCAATTTCCCGGCCGATTCGGTCGCTCGCGAGACGGTGCTGGGGGACCTCCTGCGCATCGACGGTGTGACGGCCGCCCGTGCGGTTGAGGCCGTACTGTCGGTCGTGCCGCTCGACACCTTCGTCGACGACTCGGCCCGCCGCATGGAGATCGTCGGCTCGCCCGACGAAGTCCCGCCGGTCCAGCAGGAAGTGCAGGCCGCGATCGACAAGGCGGAAGGCAAGTCCTGGCCGATGACCTCGGTCGAGCGCATGGAATTCTACGAACACGCCAAGAAGGCCTATTGCGTGATCGCTACCGGCGAACGGCGCTTCTATGGCTGTTTCATCTTCCGCAAGGGCGTGGTCGCGCCGTAAGGAGAAAACACCGCCCTCTCAAACCCGATATGCCTTCAGCCTTCCGAAGGACAGGCGGTGATGCGGGCAGGGTCCATGCGTGTCGATGGCGGCGGTATGTTCGGGCGTGCCGTAGCCCATATGGCGCTCGAAGCCATAGAGCGGGTAGGTGGCCGAAAGCTTGATCATCAGGCGGTCGCGGGTGACCTTGGCGATGATCGAGGCGGCGGAGATGGTCGGCACCAGCGCGTCACCGTCGATGATGGGGCGGGCCGGAAGCTGCAGGCCGTGCGGCACGTCCTTGCCGTCGATCTCCACCGACGAGGGGCGCAGGGACAGCCCCCTGACGGCCCGCCGCATGGCGTCGAGCGTGGCGCCGCGGATGTTGAGCCGGTCGATCAAGGCTGGGCTCGAAAAGGCGACCGAGACCGAGAGCGCCGAGGCCATGATCTCCTGATAGAGCTCTTCGCGCCGTGCGGCCGTGATGACCTTGGAATTGGCCAGGCCGACCGGCACCCTGTCGGGATCGAGGATGACGGCGGCAGCCGATACCGGGCCCGCCAGCGGTCCCCGGCCAGCCTCGTCGACGCCAGCGAGAAGATGTTTTGTCATGAACTGGCGTTAGAAGATTCCCGCCGGCAGGTCCAGCGCAGAGGGTGGGCTGACGCTGTACCGATACAAATCGTGACTTGCTTTGTGCCTCTGCCATGTCAAGTTTAGCCACAATTTTTCACGGTATGTTGCCGACAACGATGGACAGCGTTTGGGCAGATAGCGTTTGTTGCGGGGCAGGGCGGAATGCAAAAGAACGTGACCGATATCGAGGCTGCTACACCTTCTCAGGACCATCAATCCCAGAGCGAAGCGGCGCCGGCTCCGATCAAGGCTGGCTTGCCCTCCGACAATGTGTTCGATCGCCTGGTGCATGACGAGGAGGATGTCGTCGGCCTGCTGGCCTTTTCCCTCTCCACGCAGAACAAGCGCGACTGGCTGGTGGCTTTCAAGCAGGAGGTCGGGCGCGATCCGACACCGGACGAATTGGCCGCCTACGACATTGGCGAGCGGATCGACCGCCGCCTGGCAACCTATCGCAAGCTCGCCGAGCATGCCCTGGCCGGCAATTCCTTCTGGGCTTCGGCGACCCTGACGCCCGTGAGCGAACTGCCCGGCCCGACGATCAGCGAGCTTTTATCCACGCCGGCCAAACCGGAGCCGGCCAAACCGGCGCGCTCGTCCTGGTTCAAAGGCAGCAAGCGGTGATTGCCGGCAGTTCTTCGGATATTAGGGCGGAAGAAGACCGTTTCTTCACGGTCCGCGGCGTTGCTCCCTTGCTCTCTCCCTGTAAGAACCGGGCAACGGCAAGGGCGACAGGCAACACGACCGAAGAACGAAAATATCTGCTTTTCGCCTGATCAGAACAGCGCCAGTTGTTCACCCATCCGCACCGGGCGGGTGAACAGGTCCGTGCGCAGCTTCAACCGCCTGGCGTTGAGGCCCAGCCGGGCGGCAGCCAGTTCGAAACGCCGCCCGATCATCCAGGCATAGGGTCCGGTCCCCGACATGCGCAGGCCCCAGCGCGAATCATAGTCCTTGCCGTCGCGGCTCGATCGCATCAGCGAGAAGACATGGTTCATGGCATCGGGGCGATGCTCGCCCAGCCAATCGCGCATCAGGCCCGAAATCTCAAGGGGCAGGCGTAGCATGACGTAACCCGCCTCGCGGGCGCCCGCCGCACGGGCCGCTTCGAGGATGCGCTCGATCTCGGCATCGTTGATCTTGGGGATGATCGGCGCCACCATCACCGTCACGGGAATGCCGGCATCGGCCAGCTGACGCATGGCCTTCAGGCGCAAGGACGGCGTGGCCGCTCGTGGCTCGAGCGAGCGGGAGAGCTTGGCGTCGAGGGTGGTCACCGACAGGGCGACCTTGACCAGGCCGCGCCGCGCAAGGCGTGCGAGAATGTCGATGTCGCGGGTGATCAAGCCCGATTTGGTGACGATGCCGACCGGGTGGCTGGTTCTATCAAGAACCTCCAGAATGGAGCGGGTGATGCCGCGCTGGCGCTCGATCGGCTGGTAGGGGTCGGTGTTGGTGCCCATCGCGATGGTGCGTGGCTGATAATTCCTGGCCGACAATTCTTTTTCCAGCAGGGTCGCCGCATTCGGCTTGGCGAACAGCTTGGTCTCGAAGTCGAGCCCCGGCGAGAGCCCCATATGCGCGTGCGTCGGCCTGGCGAAGCAATAGACGCAGCCATGCTCGCAGCCGCGATAGGGGTTGATCGAACGGTCGAAGGAGATGTCCGGCGAGTTGTTGAAGGTGATGATCTTGCGGGCCTGCTCGTCCTGGATCTCGGTGCGCAGAGTCGGCAATTCCTCGATCGAGTTCCAGCCGTCATCCTCGATGAAGCGCGAAAGCCCTTCGAAACGCCCGCTGGCGTTGGAGCCGGCGCCGCGGCCCCGTCGCCGATCGATGTCGATCACGGTCGTGCCCACCGGCACCGCATCGGTAAGAGAGACCTTGCTTATCGGCACGCCCATGGCCGCCTCCGCGAATCAAATTCCTCTGTTCCCATTAGAACAAAAAGAGAACATTGCTGCAAGCGAAACGAAATTGCCGATAATTTGCGCAGGATCGGCTGTTTCGGGCTCTGATTTCGAAGGGCGCCGCGTGATATGCGAGGAGGAGAATGAGACTGAAACAACCTCCCTGCCTGCCATGATCAGTGTCGTCATCGCCACGAACGGCCAGGAATTGCTGCTGGCGGAAACGCTGGCTGCCCTTGTCCCGGCGGCGGCGGATGGTTTCGTGCGCGAGGTGGTGGTTGCCGAGAGCGGATCTTCCCGGGGCACGCGCCTGGTCGCGGATGCCGTCGGCTGCGTCATCGTCGAAGGTGACGAGCGTACCGGCCTCGAGGCTGCCCGCAGCGATTGGGTGTTGGTGATGGCCCCCGGCGTGCGGCTGGAGAGCGATTGGTTTCGCGAAGCCGGCGTGATGATGCAGCGATTGCAGAGAGTGGGCGACCGGCCGGTCGCGATGCTGTTTCGCGGCGCGGTCGACGATTATGGCTGGCGGGCAAGAGCGCGGGAGATCCTGCTCAAACTGTCGCGCAGCCGCAGGCGGCGGCAGGCCGTGCTGGCGCCCCGCCAAGCGCTGCTGGCCGGCGCGCGCCTGGCAATCCATGCGCTGCGGGCGCGTGCTTTTACGGGCGGGGTCGGGCCTGTTGGCTTATGAGACAGATCCTGTCGGCTTGAGCCGGCCTTTTGCCCGCGATGATCCGGCGAGAGCGTCGGCCGTCATGCCGGCACTGGTGGTGGCGCGGATCAGGACAGGGCGCTTTCTTCCTGTCTCCCCTGATGGGCGCCGGTGAGGAAGTCGATAAGTCCGAACGGAGCGCGGTCGCCGAGGCAGATTTCCAGCATCAGATGCGCGTCCGCGGCTTCGGGGGCGCTGCGCGTGAACATCGCATTTTCATGGATGGCGAGGGCCGCTTCGATGTCGTGGGGGTGAGCGGCGATCGCTTTTGCGAGTTCGGCGCCGTCGAGCATCGCCAGGTTCCCGCCCTCGCCGGTGGGGGGCATCAGGTGGGCCGCGTCGCCGAGAAGCGTCACCCCGGGCACGCGGTCCCATCGGTGTCCGACGGGAAGCGCATGGATCATGCGCGGGATCGGCGGAGTGTCGCCATCGGTAATCAGCGCGGTGAGCGCCGGCGCCCAGCCCTCGAATTCAGCCGCGATCCGGGCTGTTGCGGCAGCGGCGTCACTAAAGTCGATGTCGGCGATCCATTCGGCGGAGCGGTTCAACTCGACATAGGTGTGAAGGGTATTTCCGGCCTCGCGATGCGCGACGATGCCCTTTCCCGGGGCGAGTGCGTACATCGCACCGCGGCCGACGGCTCCGGCAGACGCGGAATGCCGTTCGTCGACATCATGTAGATAGGTCTCGATCAATGTGGTGCCGACATAATCGGGCTTCGCATCGGACAGCAGGGGCCGGACCTTCGACCAGGCGCCATCCGCCCCCACGAGAAGTTCCGTTCTCGCGGTCGACCCGTCCGTGAATGCCAACTCGTGCCAGCCATCGCCGAGATCCGCGACGTGGGCGAGCTTCTTTCCCCACTGAATCGTATTCTCGGGCAGGGACTGGACAAGAATTCGTCGCAGGTCGCCTCGAAGCACCTCGGGACGTCCGCTGGTGCCGTCGTCGGGCTCGTCGAGCAATAAGTTGCCGTGTCCGTCGAGAATGCGTGCCGCCGCGCCGCCCCGGTGGATGATCGCGTGGAATTCATCGAGGAGGCCGGCGTCATCGAGCGCGCGTTGCCCGTTATATTCGTGGATATCGAGCTGTCCGCCCTGCGTGCGCGCCCCGGCCGAGGGCTCGGCCTCGTAGACCGTTGCCGGGATGCCGTGCCGGGAGAGGACGCGTGCGAGGATGAGGCCGCCGAGGCCCGCGCCGATAATCGTGACTGGTGTCGTCATTCTATTCCTTTCAAATGTCTATGGAACACTGTTCCATAGACATTTGTTGGAACGATGTTCCAACTATGTCAAGATGGTGGGTATGACAACCAAGATTCAGCGAACCGGACGGCGCGCGGACACGCTCTCGAAGGAGAGGATCGTCGAAGCCGCTATCGAGATCCTGGACAGCGGGGGCAAGGCGCCCTGACATTCCGCGCACTCGCCGCCCGTCTGGCAACGGGAAGCGGAGCGATCTACTGGCACGTCGCCGACAAGGACGAGCTCCTCGCGGCTGCCACCAACGACATCATTGCCCGCGCCATGACCGAGGTGGTCGATGGAGACAGGCCACAGCAGGCCATCAGAGCCATGGCGCTCGGTGTGTTCGATGCGATCGACGCACACCCCTGGGTGGGTGCGCAACTCTCCCGTGAGCCATTGCAAGCCGCCATGCTCCAGATTTCCGAAGGCATCGGCAGCCATCTCCAGGCGCTCGGCGTTCCCGAGCGGGCGGAGTTCGACTGCTGGTCCGCGCTCGTGAATTACATTCTCGGCGTCGCCGGGCAGAACGCTGCGAATGCCCGTCTCGCCCCGCGCGAAATGGACCGGACGACGTTCCTCACCACCGTTGCAGCGCGGTGGAGGCAGCTCGACCCCGCCAAATATGCCTTCGTGCATCGGTTGGCGACGCGGCTGCCCGGCCATGACGACCGGGAGCAGTTCCTTGCCGGCATCGACCTCATCCTGGCCGGGATCGCAACCGTCCGATAGCGTTGCCGACCCATCCATCTGTCGCGGGCGCACCACCCTTCGAAATCGGCGTTCCGGCGATCCGCTGGGCTCACCGTCGCAGGGAAGCACCCTCTTGGTTGAAGACATGGCAGAGGGCGGGGTCGGCGCGCAGGGGCACGGCTTCGCCATGGCGGACTCGTAATTGCCCAGGGGCCGAAATGGTCAGGTTCTCCCCGCCTGAGGTGGTTGCGTAGAGCACGGTCTCTCCGCCGAGATGCTCGACCAGATGGACTTTGACGTCGCCGAGCGACTCGCCGGCCCCGCCGCCGACCAGGACATGCTCGGGGCGCACGCCGAAGGTGACGGGGGCAGTCGTCCTGGCGCCCGCTAGAGGCGAACCGAGGCTTACGGTTCGGCCTGCAACTTCGATCGCATCGCCGGCTCCGGCCAGGCGGCCGGCCAGGAAATTCATCTTGGGCGAGCCGATGAAGCCGGCCACGAACTGGTTGGCCGGCGCGTTGTAGAGATCGAGGGGTGCGCCGACCTGCATCACCACGCCGTCGCGCAGCACCACGATCTTGTCGGCCATGGTCATCGCCTCGACCTGGTCGTGGGTCACGTAGATCATGGTGTTTCCGAGATCCTGGTGCAGCTTGGCGATCTCCACGCGCATCTGCACCCGCAGTTCCGCGTCGAGATTGGAGAGGGGTTCGTCGAACAGGAAGATGCGCGGTTCGCGCACGATCGCCCGCCCGATGGCGACGCGCTGGCGCTGGCCACCGGACAGGGCCTTGGGGCGGCGCTGCAAATAGTCCTCGATCTTGAGGATCCTGGCGGCATGGCGCACCCGTTGGTCGACCTCGGCCCGCTTGTAGCCGGCGGTCTCCAGCCCGAAAGCGAGGTTCTTGTAGACCGTCATGTGCGGATAGAGGGCGTAGGACTGGAACACCATGGCGATGCCCCTGCGCGAGGCGGGGACATTGTTCATGCGTTCCCCGTCGATGGTGAGGTCGCCGCCCGAAATCGGCTCGAGACCGGCGATCATGCGCAGAAGGGTGGATTTGCCACAGCCCGACGGGCCGACGAACACCGTGAACTCGCCCGGTTCGATGACAAGATCCACGCCGTGAATGACGTCCAGCGAGCCGTAGCGCTTCACCACCTTGTCGAGCCGGATGCTCGTCGCCATGTCGTCCTCCTTACGGTCGCCAACCGCGATATTTCGGATGATCGGGGCCGATCGGCAGGGCCACGTCGCTGCCGGTCTGGGCGGAATGATAAAAGGCGGTCGCCAGTTCCAGCGCCCGGCGGGCATCGGCAACCGTGACCGGGACCGGTGCACGGCCGTGCAGGGCCTCGTGCAAGGCATCCATCTGGCCGAGGAAGCGGCGGCCGACCGGGGGCAGGTCGGCGACGAGATCCTTGATATCAGCCGCCACGGCCTCGTTCGCTGGCAGGATCGTCCAGGGGTCGTCACCCGGCGAATAGGCCTCGCCGCCGCTCTCGAAAGTGACGTTTTCGAAGCACAGGCGCAGCCGCGAAATCTCGTTCTGCGAGCCCAAAGTGGCGCTGGCCGCCACCAGCGCGCCATTGGCCATTTCCCAGGAGGAGGAGACGCAATCCTCCACCTCGATGGCGTTGACCCTCGTCGTCGCCCGCGCGAACAGCCGCCGCACCGGTCCCATCAGATGGGTCATCATGTCATGCTGGTGGATGGCATGGGTCATCAGCACCCCGCCGAGCTCTGTGTCCCATTTGCCGCGCCAATAGACGGCATAATAATCGGGTGTGCGCTTCCAATGGGTTTCCACGGTGCCAAGATAGGGCTTTCCGGCCAACCCCGCCTCGATGATGCGCTTGGCCTTCTGCACACCCTCGCCGAAACGGTACTGGAAGATCGGCATCAGGATCTGGCCGCTCTGGGCCTGGGCATTGGCCAGAAGATCAGCCTCGTGCAGCGATCCCACCAAAGGCTTTTCGCAGACAACGTGCTTGCCCGCCGCCAGGGCCCGGCTGACCAGCTCGAAATGGGTTGCGGGCGGTGTGGCGATGTCGATCACGTCGATATCGTCGCGAGCGAGGAGTTCGTCGAAATGCAGCGTGCGGCTTTCGGCCGAGAATTCATCGGCAACCGCATCGAGGCGTTCCTGGTTGCGATCGCAGACGGCGGCGAGGCGCCAGCGTTCGGGGCGCGGCGCATAGGCCTCGGCGATATGCGCGCGCCCGATGTTCAGCCCGACGACGGCGACGGATTTGATCTCGCCCATCACGCAGCCTCCTCGGCGCGCTGCTGGGCCTTGAGGGCGAGTTCCATCGCCTTGAAGCAACGGGCCTGCGGCATGGCCGTCTCGGTCCGCTCCAAGACGTCGGTGATGAACTGCCGGCCGAAGGGAAGCTCGACCGCCGAACAATCGATATGCTGCATACCCTTCCGATCGGTGAGGAAGAGATGGTCTCCGCCGGCGCGGCCGGCGACATCGACATATTTTCGCAGCTCGATGGTGCCTTGGGTGCCGGTGATGAAGAGCCGCCCGTCGCCCCATACCGGCAGGCCGTCGGGCGTGAACCAGTCGACGCGGATATAGCCCGTGACACCCTGCGGCGTGCGAAGGTGGACATCGCCGACATCCTGCAGGCCGGGCTTGTCGGCATTGGCGCGGTTGCCGACAGAGGCGGAGAGGATATCGGCATCCTCGGCGCCGGTGAAGAACAGGAACTGCTCGAACTGGTGGGCGCCGATATCGACGAGGATGCCGCCATAGCGCTCGCGCTCGAAGAACCAGCCCGGTCGCTGCGGCTTGCGCAGGCGATGCGGGCCGAGTCCGGCCATGGTCACGATCTCGCCGATGGCGCCCGAGGCCACCAGTTCGCCGGCCTTCACGGTGGCGGGCACCTCGAAATGTTCCGAATAGAGGATGGAGAGGATGCGTCTGGTCTCGGCCTGCACCAGGCGCACGCTCTCGAGCTGGTCGAGGCTGGTCATGCCCGGCTTGTCCAACAGCACATCCTTGCCGTGGCGCATGGCCGTGACGGCGACGTCGGCGCGATCGCCCGGGATGGCGGCGCTGACGATCACATCGATCGAAGGGTCCTCATAGAGCCGCGCCGCCTCGGCGACGCGCGGGATCTCGGGATAGGCCCCGGCAAAGGCGCCGGCGAGATCGTCTTCGGTGGCATGAAAGCCCGTGCAGGCGGCACCGGCCTGCCTGAGCGCCCTGATCTGGCCGTGGATATGGTCGTGATTGATGCCGATGACGGCGAATTTCAAAGGTTTCATATCAATTGTCCGCTCGGGCGTTTTACTTCCAGATTGAATCGCTAGAATCGAAAAATGCGTCTGTTCCCAGTGGGTTAAGGCGAACGAAGGTTTCGGCTTGAACGCATTTTGCTCCGGATGTCAGCGTTTCATGCCGGTGGTGGCGATGCCTTCGATCAGAAGGCGCTGGAAGAACAGGAAGACCAGGAAGATCGGGATCAAGGAGAGCACCGACATGGCGAACAGGGCGCCCCAGTCGGAGGTGCCGCTGGCATCGACCAGCGAGCGCAGGCCAAGCTGCACGGTGTAGGTGTGGATGTCGCCCAGATAGATCAGCGGGCCGAAGAAGTCCTCCCAGGTCCAGATGAAGGAAAAGATCGCAGCGGTGGCGAGGACAGGCATGGAAAGCGGCAGCACGATCTTCCAGTAGATGCGCCAGGCGCTGCAGCCATCCATCATCGCGGCTTCGTCGAGCTCGCGCGGCAGGCCGCGGAAGAACTGCACCATCAGGAAAATGAAGAAGGCATCGACCGCGAGGAATTTGGGCACCACCAGCGGCAGCCAGGTGTTCACCCAGCCGATGTTCAGGAACAGCACATATTGAGGAATGAGGGTGACGTGGTAGGGCAGCATCAGCGTGCCCAGCATCAATGCAAACCAGAAGCTCTTGCCGAAGAACTGCAGCCGCGCGAAGGCATAGGCCGTCAGCGAGGCGGCCATGACGTTGCCGATCGTCGCCAGCACGGAGATGGCGAGCGAGTTGAGGAAGAAGGTTCCAAAGCTCACCTGCAGTCCGAACCAGCCGGTTTCATAGGCCCGGATCGAGACCTGGGAGGGGATCAGCGAAGTCTGGCCGCCGAAGATGTCGTCCGCCGGCCGCACCGAGCCTGCCAGCATCCAGAGCAGCGGATAGAGCATCACGAAGGAGGCGGCGATCAGGCCAGCGTGGATCAGGGCCGAACGCAGGACTGAGCGCTCCGGCGCGTGCACGGTGGCGGCGTCAGTCGTCATAATGCACCCAATAGCGCGCGGTGAGGAAGGAGAAGGCGGTGAAGAAGGCGATGATCAGCACGAGGATCCAGGCCAGCGCCGAGGCATAGCCCATGCGGAAATAGCCGAAGGCCTCCTGGTAGAGATAGAGCGTGTAGAACAGGGTCGAGTTGATCGGGCCGCCATTGCCTTCGGAGATGATGAAGGCGGGCGTGAAGGCCTTGAAGGCTTCGATGGTCTGGATGACGAAATTGAAGAACACCACCGGGGTGAGCAGCGGCAGGGTGATCCTGAAGAATTGCCGGGCCTTGGAAGCGCCATCGAGGCTGGCGGCCTCGTACATGTCCTGCGGAATCTGGCGCAGGCCCGCCAGGAAGATGATCATGGGCGAACCGAACTGCCAGACCGAGAGCGCCACCAGCGTGTAGAGCGAATAGCGCGGATTGGAGATCCAGCTCGGCCCGTCGATGCCGGCGAGGGCGAGGAGGGAATTGACCAGGCCGTCGGCGGCGAAGAGCTGGCGCCAGAGCACTGCGATCGCCACGGAGGCGCCGAGCAAAGAGGGCAGGTAGAAGATGGCGCGATAGAGCGGAAGCCCTCTTATGCCGCGATTGAAGGCCATGGCCAGAGCGAGGGCGAAGATCAGCTTGAGCGGCACCGACAGTAGCACATAGGTGAAGGTCACCTTCATCGCCGCCGCGAATTTCGGATCGGCGGTGGCGATGCGGACATAATTGGCGGTGCCGACGAATTGCGGGCTCTGCAGCAGATCATAGTCCGTGAAGGACAGATAGAGCGAGGCCAGGGCTGGCCCCAAGGTGAGGCCGAGAAAGCCGATCAGCCAGGGCGCCAGGAACAGATAGCCGGCACCGTTTCGGCGCAGGGCCTGCCGCAGCCGACCTTCGGAGATCTCGCTGGGGTGGGCCAGTGTCGTCGCGGCCATGGCGCTCAGCCCCGTTTCAGGATGGACTCGGCTTCCGTAATGAACTGCTCGCCGCCTTGTTCCGGCGTCGACCCGAAGGCGACTTCCTGGCTGATGCGCTGCAGCACGAAGGAGATCTCGCCAGCCCCCTTGGGCGGGGAGGGCGGCAGGGCCCCGACATAGGGGTCGAGCTTGCCGATATAATCGACCATCTGCCTGCTGACGTCGTCGAGCGAGGCGGCAGCAAGGTCGCGCATGGCGGGGGAGGCGGGCACGCCCCGCTCCACGCCGAGGATCTTGACGCCGGCGGGATCATGCACGGTGAAGTTGGCCAGCTTGACGGCGAGCTCCGGCGCCTTGGCGTCCGAAGAGATCGACCACATCTGCGAGGGCTTGAGATAGTGCCCGGGTTTGCCCCCGGTCAGGATGGGATAGGCCGTGATCGACAGCCTGGCCTTGCTGAGCTGCTGGGCGCCGATGAACTGGTTGGAGTGCAGGAAGCTGGTGGCCGAGTAGCCGAGGGCGAGGGGCGAGGTTTCCAGCGTCAGCTTGTCGAGGGCCTGGATGTCGGCGCTGACGCTGCCGCCGGAATCGCGCAGGGCGCCCCAGAGCTTGAACCAGTCGGCAGCGTCCTTGGCATCGAAGGCGAGTGCGCCCTTGTCGTCATAAAGGGCCTTGCCCCGTTGCCGCAACCAGAGTTCGAAGGCCGGCTCGACGCCGCTGGCATCGGCCGTGGCGTAGAATTTCTTGCGCTTGTTGGCCTTGCCGAAAGCCTCGCATTTGCCGGCGAATTCCTCCCAGCTCGTGCCGAATTTCGGCGGCTCCACGCCCGCTTCCTGCCAGGCAGCGGGGTCATAGGCCATGGCTGAAGAGTTGACCCCGAGATTGATGCCGTAGAGCTTGCCGTCGACGCTGCAGGAACCGAGATTGGCCTTGCCGAAATCGGCGATGTCGAGAAGGTTGCCCAGATATTGGTCAAGCGGGATGATGGCCCCGCGGCGGGCATATTCGAACATGTAGCGATAGTCCATCTGGACCAGGTCTGGCGCATTGCGCCCGGCGACGCGGGTGGCGAGACGCGGCCAGTAGTCGCTCCATCCGGTGAATTCGGTCTTGGTGTCGACGCCGGCATTTGCGGTCCGGAAGGCATCCACGGCCTTGTTGGTACGGTCGGCCCGCTCCTGCGAACCCCACCAGAACACCCTGAGCTGCTTGTCCTCTGCCCGGGCCTGGCTACCCAGGATGACGGAAGCGGCAAATCCGCAGCCGGCTCCGAGCATTGCACGACGACTGACGAGATGGGCACGCATGGCTTCCCCCTTTTCCGGTCCGTATGGCTGCTTGAAAGCCGGTTTTTCTGTGTTCTTGTCTTTGTACTCGCGGGTTTCGATATCGATATGACGTTACGTGACATTGCATGCCGCCATGGCACACGATGTCAGAGTTTGTAGGCGCGCTTGGCGAGGTTGTAGGCGAGGTCGACGGCGACCTCGGCGGCCTCGTCCTCGTCGAGGCGATGATCGGCCACCAGGCGGGCGAGGCAGGCGCAATCGACGCGGCGAGCCATGTCGTGGCGCGCCGGGATCGACAGATAAGCCCTGGTATCGTCGTTGAAGCCGACCGTGTTGTAGAAACCGGCCGTTTCCGTCGCGAGTTCGCGGAAGCGGCGCATGCCTTCCGGACTATCGAGGAACCACCAGGGCGGGCCGAGCCGGAGCGCGGGATAATGGCCGGCGAGGGGCGCGAGTTCCCGGTTGAAGGCCGTTTCGTCCAAGGTGAACAGCACGACGGTGAGACCGGGCTCGTTGCCGACGGCGTCGAGCAGGGGCTTCAGCGCCTCGACATAGCTAGTCTGCCTGGGAATGTCGGCACCGACATCCGGACCGAAGCGGGTGAACAGCGCCGGATTGTGATTGCGGTAGGAGCCCGGATGGATCTGCATGGTGAGCCCGTCCTCCAGGCTCATCCGCGCCATTTCGGTCAGCATTTGCGCCCGGAACAGCTCGGCATCGGCGGGCGTTGCCGGTTCGGCGATGAGGCGGGCGAAGAGCGCTTCCGCCTCTGCCCGGCCGAGATTGGCCGTGCGGGCGCTGGGATGTCCATGGTCGCTCGAGGTCGCCCCCAGCGATTTGAAGAAGGCACGGCGTTCGCGGTGCGCCGTCAGATAGCCTTCCCAGTTCGCGGGCTGCCCGGTCATATCGAGGAGATGTCGAACCTGGTTCCGGAAATCGGCACGATCGGCATCGACGACGGCGTCGGGGCGATAGGCCGGCAGGACACGGCCCTTCCAGCCGGAGGCACGGATGGCCTGATGGGACTTCAGATCGTCGGTTGCCGCGTCGGTGGTGGAGATCGCCTCGATGTTGAAGCGGTCATAGAGGGCGCGGGGGCGGAATTCCGGCCGTTCGAGTGCGGCGGCGATCTCGTCATAGAGCCGGTTGGCATTGTCCGGTGTCAGGCGCTCGGTAATGCCGAAGCCGCTTTCCAGCGAATGCTCGAACCACAACCGGCTCGGCGTACCCCGGAACAGATACCAGTGTTCGGCAAAAAGCCGCCAGATCTTGCGCCCGTCGGTTTCGACAGCCGTCCCGTCTCTGCTGGGAATGCCGAGCATGTCCAGCCGTACGCCCTGCGAATAGAGCATGCGTGTGATGTAGTGGTCCGGCTTGACGAACAGCGTGGCGGGATCGGGGAAGGGAGCATCCTCGGCATACCAATTGGGGTCGGTATGGCCGTGCGGGGAGAGAATTGGCAGGCCTGCCACCTGCCTGTAGAGGCGGCGGGCAATAGCCCTGGCGTCCGGTTCGATCGGCAAAAGCCTGTCGGGATGAAGTGCCATGCGGGGCTCGGCCCTGTTCTGGTTGGCGTCTCCTCTTGACGTTGGCTTTAACACTAAGATACTAGTGTGTCAAAATCTGATGATCGCGGCTCTCTGGAGCAAAGCGCGGTTGGTGGAGACGCTCTTCTACCCTAACTCCTTGTTCCGACGCGTCTTTGTGATTTGAAGGGTTCAGTCAAATCACAGAATGCTCTGCGAGGACCACACCGGGCCGGGGCCATGGAAAGCCACGATACAAGCCATTCGCTGGAAATCCTGACGGCACGAGGCAAGGCGGCGCAATCCGGCCTTCGTCCGACGCGTCCGCGCGTCACCACCGCGACCCTGATCTACGATGACCTGCGTGAGGCAATCCTCGGCATGCGGCTGGTTCCCGGTACGCCACTGCAGGAAAAGGCGCTGACCCAGCGTTTCGGCGTGAGCAAGACACCGGTACGCGAGGCCCTGATCCGCCTGGCCGAGGACGGCCTGGTCGATATCTTCGCGCAATCGGGAACCTTCGTGTCGCGCGTGCCGGTGGCTGCCATTCCGGAGGCGGTGGTGATCCGCCAGTCGCTGGAGGACACGGCGGTGCGGCGCTTGATCGAGATCGCTACGGAAGCCGACATCGCCACGATCGACGCCATTCTGGCGCGCCAGCGCCTGCTGGCCGATCTCGGCGACAAGGACGCCTTTCACGAGGCGGACGAGGCTTTCCACCAGGCCATCGCCCAGATCGCCGGCTATCCCAGCATTCCGCGCCTGCTGCGCCAGATCAAGGTGCAGATGGATCGCGCAAGGCGGCTGACCCTGCCGGTGGCGGGCCGCATGCATCAGGTCATCGCCGAGCATAGCTTCATCCGCGATGCCATTGCCCGCCGTGATGTCGAGGTGGCCAGCAAGGCCATGAAAGCCCATCTGAGCGCCGTCGTTCCCGACATCGACCGGCTCCGGGTGCAATATCCCGACTATTTCGTTTAGAGAGAAATGCGATTTCAATAAATCGTTTTTCTCTAAGTTGTTGTTTTAACGCATTTTCTTAACCGAAAAGTCTACCAAATTTTCTGGAAGATGCTCCAAGCGCCCCGGAGAAAGATCCCGTTCCCGGGCGCCGTCAACAGCCAGAACCGCATGAGGAAACGCTATGACGATGCAAGCGACGAGACATGAGGATGGGGAAAGCGCAGAGAGGCATCGGGTGGCCCTGGTCGGCACAGGCCATCGCGGAGCCGGCATGTGGGGCAAGGAACTTCTCCAGGGCTGGCGCGACCGGGCCGAATTCGTGGCGATCTGCGACATCAACGAAATGCGGGCCACGGCCGCGCGCACTGCGATCGGCACCAACGCACCCGTCTACACCGATGTCGACCAGATGCTGGCGAGCGTGAAGCCGGAGATCGTCATCGTCTGCAGCCGTGACGACACCCATGACGAGATCATCGTCAAGGCGCTAGAGGCGGGCTGCCGGGTGATCACCGAAAAGCCGATGACCACCACGCCGGAAAAATGTCGCCGCATCCTCGAAGCCGAGGCGCGCACGGGCCGGCCTGTCGACGTGACCTTCAACTATCGCTTCGCGCCCACGGCCGCCCGCATCAAGCAGTTGCTGCGCGAGGAGGCTGTTGGGACCGTGACCTCGGTCGATTTCCATTGGTATCTCGACACCCAGCATGGCGCCGATTATTTCCGCCGCTGGCACGCCAAGGAAGCCCATTCGGGCAGCCTGTTCGTGCACAAGGCCACCCATCATTTCGACCTGCTCAACTGGTATCTGGAATCGGTGCCGCGCGAGGTCTCGGCCTTCGGCACGCAACGCAATTACGGCCGCAACGGGCCGTTCCGCGGCGAGCGCTGCCAGACCTGCGTCCATGCCCAGGATTGCGATTTCTATTTCGACATGAGCAAGGATCCTTGGCTGACCATGCTCTATGAGGATCCGTCAGCCGAGGACGGCTATGTGCGCGATGGCTGCGTCTACCGTGAGGACATCGACATCGCCGACACCATGACGGCGATGCTGCGCTTCGAAAACGAAGTGATCGTGTCCTATTCCCTCAACACTTTCATGCCGATCGAGGGCTATCACCTGGCCTTCAACGGCACCAAGGGGCGCATCGAGGTTCGCCAATATGAGCGCCAGGCCTTCGAAACGCCCGACCATGACGAGATCGTGCTGATGCACAATTTCGGCGGCGTCGAACGCATTCACGTGCCGCATGCCGGCGGCGGGCATTTCGGCGGCGACGATCGCCTGCGCGACATGCTGCTACGCCCCGGCATGACCGATCCGCTTGGCCAGCGCGCCGGCGCGCTGGCAGGGGCGATGTCGATGCTGTGCGGTGCGGCGGCTCTTGCCAGCATGAAGTGGGGACGGCCGGTCAAACTGGCCGAACTCGGAGGCCTGCCGGCCTGATGGGGGGCAGGTCTTCGTCTTATGCCTTGCATCTTTGCATGCCGCCTGAAATCGAATGAGTTTACGCGAGGGGGGGCCGCGCGACCTCAACGACAAGGGAGCGAAGTATTCCCCCTCAGATGGCGCCGGAGGTGTCGCAGGAGCGGATCTGGCCGCTCTTCAGGCCGGTGACGAACCAGCGCTGGCGCTGCGCCGCCGTGCCGTGGGTGAAGCTGTCGGGCACGACATAGCCCTGCATCTTCTTCTGCAGCATGTCGTCGCCGATGGCCTGGGCCGTCTGCAATGCGCCCTCGATGTCGCCCTGCTCGATGAACTTGAAATCCTGCTGCGTGCGATTGGCCCAGACGCCTGCCAGGCAATCGGCCTGCAGTTCCTGGCGCACCGAGGAGCCGCCGGCGCCCGCGCCGCCCTCCCGCAGCAGGCCGAGTTCGTCCTGCACATGATGGCCGACTTCATGCGCGATCACATAGGCCTGGGCGAAGGCGCAGGCGCCCTGGCCGGCCGGACAGGCATTGAAGCGGTTGCGCATCTCATCGAAGAAGGCGGTGTCGAGATAGACCTTCTTGTCGTTCGGGCAATAGAACGGACCCATGGCCGACTGGGCCGTGCCGCAGGCCGAGCGAGTCACGCCGTTGAACAGCACAAGCTCGGTCGGCTGGTAGGCCTTGCCCTTGACCTGTTCCTGGAACAATTTCGTCCAGGTGTCCTCGGTGGAGCCGAGGATCTTGCGCACGAACGTGCCTGAAGCGTCATCGGCGCCGCCCGTCTGGCTGGAGGGGCGCGGTTGCTGCTGTTGCTGGACCTGCGGCTCACCACCGCCGCTCAAGCCCTGCAGGGCGTTGAAGGCCGCTTCGGGGCCGACGAGGAAATAGAGAGCCGCGACGATCACCAGGCCGCCCAGGCCGATGCCGCCCCGTCCGCCCGGAAAGCCTCCGCCGCCGCCACCGCCGCCGAAACTACCGCTTTCGCCGCGACGATCATCGACATTGTCGGATGCGCGCATATCGTCGAGTTTCATCGCCCTGTCTCCTGCTCCCCGGATGCCGGCCGTTCACCGATGTCGGGCCGGCATGGTGATTTGTGCTCCTGCAAGCCATACCCAATAAATATGTCTTCGCAAAGCCCGTTACAGGGGCTCTAGGCGGTGCTTACGTAAGGAAATACAGTTTTCCCGAAATGCGCCGTTCGGTTCGGCGCAAGGAGCGGGGATCACAAAGTTTCTCCCACGACGGCAAAGGGCCGGGCACGCGTTTGTCTCAGGAAGCGTCCTGCTCGAGTGCCGTGCGGATCGCGCGGAAATCGCGCCAGGCCAGCCTCTTCTGCACCGGCTGGCGTAAGAGATAGGCCGGATGCAGCGTAGCGATCGCCCGGATACGCTGGCCTGAAAGCTCATGGTCGAGCCAGCGCCCGCGCAGTTTCAGGATACCGTCGGTGACGCCAAGCAGCGCCTGGGCACTGCGTGCGCCGAGGCAGACCAGGACCTTGGGCGCGACCAGTTCGATCTGGCGTTCGATGAAGGGACGGCAGATCGTGGTCTCCTGCGGGGTCGGGTCGCGATTGCCGGGCGGGCGCCAGGGCACGACATTGGCGATATAGGCCTTGGTGCGGTCAAGGCCGATGGCGGTGAGCATGCGGTCGAGCAACTGGCCCGAGCGGCCGACGAAAGGTTTGCCCTGGATGTCCTCGTCGCGCCCGGGCGCTTCGCCCACGAACATCACCTTGGCGTCGGCAGCCCCGTCGGCAAAGACGAGTCGGCTCGCCGTGGCCTTGAGGGCGCAGCCGTCGAAGCGCTCGAGAAGATCGCGCAATTCGTCCAGCGTGCGGGCGCTGCGCGCCTGCTCGCGCGCAGCCAGTTCCACCGCGTCCGGGGAGGTGGTGAGCATGGTCGGCGCCGGGGACGCCATGCGGGGCTGCGCCGTGGCGGTAGGAGCTCTGCGCGCCGGCTCGGGCTCCGGTGCGGAACGAGCGGGGGAGGGGGAGAAAACAGCTTGCGCGCTTTCGGCAAAGCGGTCGACCGGTTCGTCGCCAACAGCCACGTCTACGCCCATATCGGCATACCATTGCAGCAGCGCGACGATCTGTTCGGGGGGCATGGACGCGGACATCATGGCGAAAGGATAGAGCAAAGCTTCCAGAGTTGGAACAGGCTGGGCGCCCCTGTTAACTCCCCATCAAGGTTAATGCATCATCAATGAGCTCATCGGCAACGCCGTGTTGGTTGAACCTGTGAGCCTCGTCCATGCTGCTGCGCCGGCCCGTCATCATCGCCCTTCTGCTCTGCGCTGGCGCCACCAGCACGATGATGTACCGCCGCTCGACCGCCGTGCAGGCGAGCCCCGCCGTTGCCGCTACCATGCATGGCGCCCTGCAGGGCGCGCCGGGCGTGCGGCGCGCCGCGGTGATGCGGGCTGGTCTGTTCGCAATGCCGCAGCTCAGCCTAGCCGATATCGGTTTGGCGCCGCAGACCGCCTTCGGTGACGGCTTCACGCTGCGGGCCATGCCTGCCAGCCTGACGCTGACGCCGAACCGAAACGATTTCATGCCGCTTCCCGATGATGTCGGCCCGCCCAGTGCACCGATCCGGGACGCCACCAAGAAAGGCATGACGATCTGGCCCGAGGTGATCCGGACCGCCAAAGGTGACCGGCGGCCAGACCGGGGTGTCGGAGAGAATGTTGCGTATATGGCGTCGGGCGATCCGCATGTGCTGATGCCCAAAGTCGGCGCCAGGCCGATGGCGCGGCAGTCGCGCAGGCTCCAGCCGCCAGAGACCGCCGAGGGGCTGCAGCAATTCCAGCCGTCCCGGCTCAGTGCCATCGTGGTCACCAAGCTTGCCGAGCGGCTTTCGGTCGCCGATGCCGATCTCGGCGGACATGATGGCGCGGTGCCTCTCGATCATTCGCTTGCCCCGGCTGGTGGCATGTCGCCGGCGGCGAGCCGCCCCGACCTCGCGAGCCTGACCAGCAGCACGACCCGAGCGGACGAGGCGCGGCCGGTCGAACTCGCCATGGCCGACCCGAGCGCCCTCCAGCCGGTGGTGGCCCAGCCAGTCTTGACCCAACCTGTCATGACTTTGGCGAACGTGCAGCCGGTGATGACGCCGGACGATGCCCAGACCATGCCTGAAATCGGCAGCGACGAGGGTTTGACCGATGCGCAGAAGAAATCGCGCATTGCCGGCCTGCCCGGGTTGGACGACGGCAAGGCCCGCCCGCTCGACCTGCCGCCGGCAGCCTTCACCAAGGCACAGACCTGCCTGGCGACGGCGATCTATTTCGAGGCCCGCGGCGAAAGCCGCGAGGGCCAGGTGGCCGTCGCCCAGGTCATCATCAACCGCCTGCGCTCGCCCTTCTATCCCAAGAATGTCTGCGACGTAGTCTACCAGGGGGCCAGCAACAAGCGCTATGGCGGCTGTCAGTTCTCCTTTGCCTGCGATCTCGTCGCCGACAAGGTTACCGAGAAGGAGCCCTGGGAGCAGGCCCTGGTCCTCGCCGAGCGGGTGATGAACGCCAAGGACTGGATCCCAGAAGTCGGGAACGCCACGCATTATCATGCCAATTATGTCCGTCCGCGCTGGGTGCGCGACATGCGCGAGAAGGACAAGATCGGCAAACATATCTTCTACCGCGTCAAATGGTGGGCCTGATCGGCAAGCTTCCACGATAGGCGTCCACAGGTGCTGTAACCGGCGGGATACACAAGATCCGGATTCACGCGTATGGCTGGCACCATAGTTGCGTTTATGGATGGCGTGATTTTCGCATCGTCGATGCGAGTGTAGCGAAGCAATCCAAATGTCGCTGAGGCGGCAATTCTTGCTACAGGATTGGCACGCGTCACTCGCGATGACGGTAAAGATCTTGTCCATGATCAACGCAGCTTCAATTGCCGGGCAAACCGCCTGCACTTGTCGCCCAGAGCATTTTGCGCTTTGTCCGGATCGGCCAGAATCGCAAGACGCTCTAGCCAGTCCGTTGGATTGGCTTGGAAACAATGAGCTGGAGTGAAGCAGCGTTCACGCTTGAACGCGCTTTGCTCGAGGACCGCGCGGAGCCCGCGCTGCAATGACCTGTCATGGGTGAGCATGTCTGAAGATAGCGCCTTCCTCCTCATCGGCCTCCTGGTGCTCGCCTTTCCGGTGCTGGCGATCGTCGGCTTCGTGATGACACTCGGCCTCAGGCGCAGGGTGCAGGAGTTGGAGGAAAGGGTTCGTCTGCTGGCAGGCCAGCGCCCGGTGCCGGTCGACGTCGCCAGGACCGGCGCGACGGCCTCGCCGGCGCCAGCTCTGGCCGGGGAAAGAAAGGCCGCCGAGCTCGTGCGGGCAACGGTTGCACCGGTTTCCGCTGCCTCGCCTGTCGAGACGTCCCCGATAGTCGGGCAGGCACAGGCGCCAGTCCGGCCGGAACCGGTGATGGCTGTTTCCGGGCAGGCTCAGCGCCGCGCGGCGCCCGACAAGCCCAAAGTCAGCCTCGAGGAGAAGCTCGGCACGCGCTGGGCCGTCTGGGTCGGCGGGCTGGCGCTGGCACTCGGAGGTGCTTTTATGGTGCGTTATGCCATCGAGGAGGAGCTTCTCGGCCCCGGTGCGCGCGTCCTGGCCGGCCTCGTCTTCTCCCTGGCCCTGATCGGCGGCGGCGAATATTTGAGGCGTCGTCCGGTGGCGCCAGCCGCAGGACAGGCGGCCTATATTCCCGGCGTGGTCACGGCCGCGGGCACGGTGGCCCTCTTCGCGACCGTCTATGCCGCTTATGCGCTCTATGATTTCCTCAGCCCGGCCCAAGCCTTCGTGCTGCTTGGCCTGGTCGGCGTCGCCACCATGTATGCGGCGGCGCTGCATGGCCCCTGGCTCGCCGGCCTGGGCCTCGTCGGCGCCTATGGCGCGCCCCTGCTGGTGTCCTCGAACCAGCCCAATCCCTGGGCGCTCGCCCTCTATGTCGTAGTGGTGACATCAGCCGCTTTCATGCTGGCGCGTATTCGCCTCTGGCGCTGGCTCGCCATCGCCGCCGGTATCGGTGCCTTCTGCTATGGCTTCGTGCTGGGCAGCATCATGGGCGAGGACACCGGTGCCATGGTGTTCTACATCCTCGCTTTGTCGGCGCTGGTCGGCGCGGTGCTGATCTACGAGCCCCATCACGGCAAGACCTATCAGCGTTTCGATCCCATCGGCCTCGGCGCGGTCGCGGGCCTCGCGGTGCTGGCCGTCTCTTTCGCCGGCGCCGATGTGTTCGGGCATGCCTCGCTCGCCACCTTGCTGATCGTGATGGCACTGGCGCTGGCGGCCGCGCTCGCCTTCGATGCACTGGCCCCGGCCGCCGTGATCGCCGGCCTGGCCGGTCTGGCCTGCCTGTGGATCTGGCCGATTGGCGGGCAACTCGCCGCCGAACCACTGGTGGTGGTGCCGGGCCATCTCTATCTGCCCTTCCTGATGCCGGACGCGCTGCAGGCCTATCTGCAGATCGCGATCATCCCGGCTGGCGTGCTGCTGCTGGCTACCACGATCAGCCTGATGCGCCACCCCAGGCCGCAACTGCCGGCACTGGCGCTGGCACTGGCGGGGACGGCAACCCCGGTCTTCGCACTGGCTATCGCCTATCTGCGTATCGAGAGCCTGCGCACCAGCCTGCCTTTCGGCGCGGTGGCAGCCGGGCTCGCCGTGCTCTTCGCCGCGACGACCGAGCGTTTCCTGCGATTGGAGAGGCAGGCGGGCGAGGATGAGACGCCCGGTGCCGGTTCCTCCCTGCATGCCGTCGCGAGCGCCTCGGCAGTGGCACTCACGCTCACCTTCCTGATCACCGATTCCCCGCTCACACTGGCCTTTGGCCTGTCTGCGCTCGGCGCGGCCTGGGTCTCGACCCTGCGGCCGCTGCCGGCCCTGCGCTGGTGCGCGGCCGGTTTCGTCCTGCTGGTGCTGGCGCGCATGGGCGGGGCCTGGACCCTGGCCGGCGCCAGCCTGGAACACTTCCCGGACTGGCAGGATATCGCGCTGCGCTATGCCGTGCCCGCCGCGGCCTTCTATTATGGCGGTGTCCTCCTGCGCCGGCGCAAGACAGATATTCCGGCCGCCATCCTCGATCTTGGCGCCATCCTGCTGGGCAGCGCAGCGGTGGTCTTCGCCATCCGCCTCGGCCTGCGCGGAGCGGAGGAGGCCGCCTATCCCGGCATGTCCCTCGCCGAGGCAGGGCTTTATACGGCACTCGCCTTTGCCGCCTCGATGGCGCTGGTCTATCGTTCCGGGGCGACCACCAGCCCGGTCTACCGGGCCGCGGCGCCGATCAGCGTCATCATCGCGCTTTGCCTGACGGTCACGGGGCCATTGATCACTGCCAATCCCGCGATCAGCGGCGAGGCGATCGGCGGCGGCGCCCTCTTCAACACCTTGCTGCCCGGCTATGCCCTGCCGGCGCTGCTCGCGGGGGCGGCGGCGCTGTTCTGGCACTGGTATGACCGTGGCGTCGGTAAGGAGGAACACAAGAATCCGGGCATGGAGAATGCGCCCTTTGCCCTGCTGTGCGGGATCTGTGCCTTCGTGCTCGGCTTCGTCTACGTCACCCTCGAAGTGCGCAAGATCTTCGCCGAGGGCGTGCCCGACTTCGCGTCGATCTCCTCGGCCGAGAACTGGGGCTATACCATCGCCTGGCTGCTCTATGGCCTGGTGCTGCTTGCCCTCGGCATTTGGGCGAAGGTGCGCGCCATCCGCCTGGGCTCGGCCATCGTGATCATGCTGGCGGTCGCCAAGGCCTTTCTGTTCGACATGTCGGAGCTGGAGGGGATCTGGCGCGCCTTGTCCTTCATGGGGCTCGGCGTCGCCCTGATCGGCATCGGCCTCGTCTATCAGCGCCTGTTGTTCGGGCCCAAAATCGGATCCGGGCAGGAACCGCGGCAGTCGCAGTGAATGGCTGGCATCGAGCCTTGCTCCGATGGCGTCTTGCAGCACCTCAGGCCGGAAGTGGCTTTGACGAACCTTGCCGTCCAAGAGTTGCGCCGGCACGCGGCGGAACTGCGGACGCCCCCGTGCGCGCAGCTGACCGTTTCGCTAAAAATCGTTTCGCAGCCAGCCGCGCGCAATTCCGTTAAGCTCCGCACACAGCCGTGCCACATCATCTTGCATCGCAGGGGGAGCGCGCGGGCGGGATTCACCGCATGTTCAAGTAGTTTTGTCATGCTGCCGGTATACCATCCGTCGCTGCCCAAGCCTGCGGGGCTGCGCCACACCGACCGGCTCTGCCCCTCCACGGCTCCCGTCAGTGTCCGAAAACGTGGTATGCCAGATTAAGTTTAAACTTGTATACTTCCAGCTCGGAGACAGCACATGCGGCGTCATCGGCCCGTCATCGATCTTTGCCATGGTCGCGGCCATCGAGCTGTCCGTTCCTCGACAGCGATGCGATGTTTGACCTTTTCCTGGCCCGGCTCCCCGCCGGGCTTTTTTTGGCGGGTCGCCGCGCGGCACTTTCCTGACGACACGCCTTACAAATGCAAGGCGAAGGGCACGCCTTCGAAGCAGTCCTCACCGCGGCCGATGGCGTCGATGGCGGCAAGCATGCGGCCGTTGCGGCCAAGGCGCATGTCCGCCAGGGCCACGATGCGGCGGTTGGGGGTTGCGGTCGGCGACAGCCGGCGAATGGTTTGCGCCAGCTCATGCTCGTCGAGCGTGGGGTTGAGAGCGCAGGCCGCCGTGAAGGCCGCGGCGGTCGAGCGGCTGACCCCGGCATAGCAATGCACCACCAGCGGCGTCGCCTGGTCCCAGTCTCTGACGAAGGCGAGAAGCTGCGAGAGGTGGTCCTCGCCGGGCAGGATCTGCCCTTCTTCCGCCACCTCGACGATGTCGTTCATGCTGAGAAAGAGATGGCGCTTCTCGTCCACCGCGACAGGCCTGATCACCTTGGTGCCGGCATTGATCAAGGTCAGGATCTGGCGGGCGCCGGTGGCGGTGACCGTGGCGTCGAGACGGGAGAGCGAGCAGACATTGATTTGCATGGTGGCTTACCTGAAGATCTGGGTAAAACGGTCGAGGAAGGCCCGCTGCGCCTGCTCCGCCGGCAGAGGTTCCAGCCTGGTCTGGTCCATTGGCCGGGGCAGGGGGCGCGGATCGCCGAAGATGCGGCAGGATTCCTCAATGCCGAAGCCGGCAAGCTGGGTTGCTTCGAGAAAGGCAGCCACCATGTCGGCTTTCTTGGTCATCACCTTGATCGCCGGAGGCGGGATGGCCGGTAGGCCGAAGCGCATATGGATGGCACCGAGCAGGCGGGCCTCCACGCTCTTATAGCTCTCCCCGATCACTGCCTTGAAGGGTGAGATCATGTCGCCGATGACATATTCGGGTGCATCGTGCAGCAGCACCATCAGCCTCACCATGTCGGGCTGGGAGGGCTCCATCGCATCGAGCACGTCGAGCACAAGCACGCTGTGCTGGGCCACCGAGAAGATGGCATTGCCGCTGGTCTGGCCGTTCCAGCGCGCGACCCGGGCCAGGCCGTGGGCGATATCCTCGATTTCGATATCGAGCGGGGAGGGGTCGAGCAAATCGAGTCGCCGGCCCGATAACATGCGCTGCCAGGCCCGGTGAGGAGTGGCTTTCTTTACGCGTGCCATGGTCAGCCCGGATGCCCCGCCTTGCCGAGCTCGGCGCATTCGGCATGGCGGAAGCAGTCGACGAGATGGTCGTTGACCATGCCGACAGCCTGCATGAAAGCATAGACGATGGTGGGCCCGACGAATTTGAAGCCGCGCGCCTTCAGATCCTTGGAGATCTTTTGCGACAGGGCCGTCTCGGCCGGGACGTCGCCATGGGCGCGCGGTGTGTTCTGCAGGGGACGGCCGTCGAGGAAGTCCCACAGATAGGGCGAGAAGCCCTGTTTTTCCTCGATCTCCAGCCAGAGCCGGGCGCCGATGATGGTGCCTTCCACCTTGGACCGATTGCGCACGATGCCGGGATCGGCCATCAAGGCCGCCACCTTCTCCGGACCGTAAAGCGCGATCTTGGCCGGCTCGAAGCCGTCGAACACCTCGCGGAAATGCTCGCGCTTGCGCAGGATGGTGATCCAGGACAGGCCGGCCTGGAAACCGTCGAGGATGAGCTTTTCATAGAGAGCGCGGCCGTCATATTCGGGCACGCCCCATTCCTCGTCGTGATAGGCGATGTAGAAGGGGTCCAGCCCCGGCCAGGGACAACGGTACTTGCCGTCGTCGTGCAGAATGACTGTGCGTTCCATGCCGCCTTCTTGCCATGGCGAAAGCCGACTCGGGAAGAGGCAAGAACATTTCGTGATCGAGGGGAGAAGGTTAACTGCGCCCTTCCTTGCCAGGGCGGCAAAGCCACCTATATTAGTTCGATCGTCATCGAATTTTGTCGTGCCCTTTTCATGATCCCGATTTCAGTCCTCGACCTTTCGCCCATCGCCGTCGGCAGCAATGCCGGGCAGGCCCTCCACAATTCGCTGGACCTTGCCCGCCATGTCGAGCGGCTCGGCTATAACAGGCTGTGGCTGGCCGAGCATCACAACATGCCGGGCATTGCCAGCGCTGCCACCGCGGTGGCGCTGGCCCATGTCGCATCCGGCACCTCCACCATCCGTCTCGGGGCCGGCGGCATCATGCTGCCCAACCATGCGCCCTTGATGGTCGCCGAGGCCTTCGGCACGCTGGCGGCCCTGCATCCCGGGCGCATCGATCTCGGCGTCGGGCGGGCGCCCGGCACCGACCAGATTACAGCGCAGGCGCTGCGCCGCAATCTCAACGCCGAGATCGACGCCTTTCCGCGCGACGTCATCGAGCTGATGAATTATTTCAAGCCGGTGAGCCCGGATCAGCGCGTGCAGGCCGTTCCGGGGGCGGGGCTGGAGGTGCCGGTCTGGATCCTCGGTTCCAGCCTGTTCGGGGCGCAGCTTGCCGCCATGCTCGGCCTGCCCTTCGCGTTCGCCTCGCATTTCGCGGCGGCTGATCTCGAAGGGGCGATCGCCATTTATCGCGGCCGCTTCGAGCCCTCCGAATATCTCGACAAACCCCATGTCATGCTCGGCATGAACGTGGTTGCCGCCGACACCGACGAGGAAGCCCAGTTCCTGCAGAGCTCACGCCTGCAGGCCTTCGTCAGCCTGCGCACGGGGCGGCCGGGCCTGATCCAGCCGCCGGTCGAAAACTACGAGGAGACACTCGATGCCGTCGGCCGTGCGACGCTGCAGCATATGCGTCACATATCGGTGGTCGGCTCGCCCGCTACCGTCAAGGCGGGGATCGAGGAATTCGTCGCCCGTACCGGCGCCGACGAGATCATCGCCACCAACATGATCTTCGACCACGAGAAGACCAAGCGCTCCTACGAGATCCTCGCCGGTGAGATGATCGGTGCTCCGGCTCAGGTCAGCGTGTCATAGAGGCCGAGGGCCCAGCCGATCTCGGCAACCAGCGCGACGATGGCGAAGGCGAGCTGAAAGCGCTGGTTTGATACAATAATGGCGGCCGCGCTGGTGATGACGAAGAAGGCGATGCGCACCCAATATTCCGGGCCGAGCGACTGGACGTAGTCGCCGCCCTTGATGAGGGTGTCGATGATGTCGAGGAAGAAGGTGCCGATCAGGATGCCGAAAAACCATTTCCGGCGGGACATGAAATAGTCCTCGAAGCCCTTGTACTCGTACATGGTGTCCGGAAAGAGCATCGTGCACATGAAGAAGAACACGCTCGCATAGAAGGCGACGAAGCCATAAAGCGGGAAGGTCCACTGCACGTTGACCAGATGGAATTCCCACCACCAGAACGAGATGATGTGAAGCAGCATGAAGAAGGTCCACGCCAGATGGACGCTGTAGATCTTGTGCTGGCGCGGATGCTGGACGAAGCGGGCAAGGCCGGTGAGCAGCCGGCCCATGCTGAGGCCCACGATGATGCTGATCACCGTGCGGACATGGCTCAAGACCGTCGGATCGAAGGCGTGGGGCTGGTTCACGGAGGCATCCTCGCGCTTTAGAGCGACAGCATGCCATTGCAACCATGACGCCCGGCATACTCATGAAGAGTCCCGCGCTCGGGCGGGTATGAAATTACTTCCCCAAAGCGTTTTGCGATTTGACGGAGTCACCAAGAATCGCAAAGACGCATCGAGACAAGGAGCTGGAGCAAAGCGCGTTCAGTCATGAACGTGCTTTGCTCTAGGATTGCCCGGAATCATCGCGGGAGCAAGACAAGCAGAGCGGGGTGTTGGGGAAGACTGCGCCGCGACGCCTGAATACAGCGCCATTGCCCACCATCTCGGCCGGCGCGTTGCCGAGACGACTCTGCAATTCGCGCGAGGGCGCAACGCCGGTTGAAGGCCGGGAAAGGAAGCTCAGGCCATCGCCTTGTGCATCTCGCTCGGTCCAATCCACCAGGAGGGCTTGTCGACCGCCAGAGCCACTCCCTCCGCCGCCAGGATCTCGCCGGCAGCCAGCCCGTCTTCCACACGATCGAGCCGGAGCAGGGCCAACCCCCGCGTACCTGCCGAGGAGCCGAGGGTGCCGGCAGGCCGGTCGCCGATGCGGATTTCCGTGCCGGCTGGCGGCAGGGTGGCGCTGGCTATCACAGGCACGATGCGGGTCCGCGCGGTGCCGCGATGCTGCATGCGGCTGACGACTTCCTGGCCGACGAAGCAGCCTTTCTTGAAGTCGACGCCGGCGAGCATGTCCATCAGCACTTCGTGCGGGAAGGCATCGCCGAAGCGAAAATCCTTGCCGCCTTCGGGAATGCCGAGCTCGATGCGGCGGGCGTGATAGGCGGCAGTAGCGGTATCATCCGCGCCGGCGGCGACAGGCGCGTAAATGCGCAGACCAAGCTCGGGACGGCGGGGGTCGGGGAAGGCGAGGGCGCCCTCGATAGGCAGGCCCTCGATATTGACCTCTTCGGAGGGCAGGGCAACGTAGACACCCCAGGCCGGCGACAGAGTCTCGACCGTCACCTTGGCGCGCAGCCGATAGAAATTGAGCCTCTTGGCTAAATCGGGCGCCACGTCGGCGTCGGTATCGAGATAGAGCCCGTCTTCCCCGATCGTCGCCAGGAAATCGAACAGGATCTTGCCCTGCGGCGTCAGCAAGGCACCCCATCTTCCCTGGCCGGGTTCGAGATGGGCAATGTCGCAGGTGACGAGATTGGCGAACCAGGATCGAGCATCCTCGCCGCTGAGGCGGAGTATGGCGCGGTCGAGCAGATGGATCATGGCAAGGCAGTCCCGTTTCAGCCTCCCCTATATGGCAATCCCTGTGCGCGGCGTGAAGAGGCAGCGGATTGTTGGTTGAAAGCTGGCGCTCTCTGGGGAAAAGCGCAGGGTTTCAGTTTCGTCCTCGAGGAGAGCGCCATGCCCCAGATCTTCGACCGCATCTTCCGCAATGGCGAAATCGTCAATCAGGACGGGCGGCATGGTGGCGATGTGGGGGTCAAGGATGGACGCATCGCGGCGCTGGGAGACCTGTCGCAGGCCAGTGCCGGCGAGGTGATCGATTGCACCGGGCTCACCATCCTTCCGGGTGTGATCGACAGCCAGGTGCATTTTCGCGAGCCGGGACCGACGCACAAGGAAGACCTCGAATCGGGGTCGCGGGCGGCGGTGATGGGCGGCGTCACCGCAGTGTTCGAGATGCCGAACACCGACCCGCTCACCATTACGCCCGAAGCCCTGGCCGACAAGGTCAGCCGCGGCACGCATCGCATGCATTGCGATTTCGCCTTCTGGGTTGGCGGCACCCGCGAGAACGCGCCAGAGGTGGCGGAACTGGAGCGCCTGCCGGGCGCAGCCGGCATCAAGGTGTTCATGGGCTCTTCCACCGGTTCGCTCTTGGTCGAGGACGATGAGGGCGTCCGCGAGATCCTCAAGCGTACGCGCCGCCGTGCCGCCTTCCATTCGGAGGACGAGTATCGCCTGCGCGAGCGGCGCGATTTGCGCATCCAGGCGGACGCCTCGTCCCACCCGGTCTGGCGCGACGTCGAGGCGGCCCTCAACTGCACGCGCCGCCTCGTCGCCATTGCCGAGGAGACGGGCGCCCCCATCCATGTCCTGCACATCTCGACGGCGGACGAGATACCCTTCCTCGGCGCGCATAAGCGGTTGGTGACCTGCGAGGCGACGCCGCATCATCTCACTCTGGCTGGCCCGGAGGCCTATGAGAAACTGGGTACGCTGGTGCAGATGAACCCGCCGGTTCGTGATGCCGGTCATCGCGAGGGCATCTGGCACGGCATCCGCCAGGGCATCGTCGACGTGCTCGGCTCCGACCACGCGCCGCATACGCTGGAAGAAAAGGCCAAGCCCTATCCCGATTCTCCCTCGGGCATGACCGGTGTGCAGACCTTGGTGCCGGTGATGCTCGACCATGTGAACCAAGGCCGGCTGTCATTGGAGCGTTTCGTCGACCTCACCAGCCACGGCCCCTGCCGCATCTTCGGCATGGCCGGCAAGGGTCGCATCGCCGTCGGTTATGACGCTGACCTCACCATCGTCGACCTCAAGCGCAAGGAGACCATCCGCAACGGGTGGATTGCCTCCAAATGCGGCTGGACGCCCTATGACGGCGTTGAGGTCACTGGCTGGCCTGTTGGCACCATCGTGCGCGGTGCGAGGGTGATGTGGGAAGGCTCGCTGGACGAACATTCGCGCGGCGAGGCCGCGCGTTTCTGGACGGCGTGACGCGATGTACGCGCTCGGCGTCATCGCCTGTTGGAATGCGCCGTGCCGAATATCCAGGCCAGTGCTATGCCGGCGACGAAGCCGAGGCCATGGGCGGCGAAGCTGATCTGCGGCAGCGAAAGATCGATCGACGCCTGGATCAGCAATACGATGACGATCAGGCTGAGATTGTGCCGGTCGGCGATGTGGCGCGTCGCCAGGAAGTCCGACAAGCGCCGCAGGGCGATGGCTCCGATCAAGGCAAAGATGGCGCCGGAGGCTCCGACCAGAACCTCGGACTGGGTTACGCCAGCTACGGCCAAAGCGAGCACCCCGGCCATGGAAGCCAGGCCGCCGATCACATAGATCAGGCCCATGCGCAGGCTTCCGACCGTGGCCTCCACCATGCGGCCGAGAAGGAAAAGCCCGATCATGTTGCTGATCAGATGTTCGGGGCCGGCATGCAGGAACATGGCGCTGAGCAGGCGCCACCATTCATGATCCCTGACCACAGCATCGGGCCATAACCCCCCAAGCCGGAACAGATTTTCGGCGTCGGTGGTGTCGCCATTCCACAGTTCGATGCCGAAGAAGGCGCAATTGGCCAGGATCAGCAGATAGGTCACGGGAGCGGCGCGCCAGCCGGTGCGGCGCAGGGGGGCGTTGCGCCGGATATGCGCCTCCAAATCATCGAGGAAGGCGGCGGCCTGCGGCGAGAGCTGGCCCTCCGCCTCGCTCGCCGGCTTGTCCAGGCGAGCGACGATCGCTTCATGTTGGGCCGGCGTCAGCGATGCGGAAGCAAAGCCCCGCAGCAGTGGTTCGGCAAGTTCGCCGCGCGCCGCCGCCTGGAGGGCGGTCGCCTGCCAGAAGGCCTTCACGGAGACCGGCATGGCGTGGAACGAGGCCAGCATCGAATCCGTGGCCTGAACGCGTCCGCAGAAGGCCAGGAGCATCAGGGTCGACAATTGTCCGGAGCCCAGCAGGCCGCGATGGCGCGCGGCTGTCGCCACCATGGCCTCCAGCTGACCAGTTTCCCCCAGAGCCCGAATCGGGAAGGCGACCGCGTCTGCGCCTGGCGGCATGGGGTTGCTGGCGAGATAGTCGACGATGCCCTGCCAGTTCTGGCGCTGCCGCAGCAACTGCAGGTCGAGGATTACCTCCTGGTCCGGCTTGGTGGTCTGGCGCAGTGCTTCAAGGGCGTCGATCCGGTCCTCGCGCGTCGATTCGGAAAGGGCCTTGAACAGATTGGCCGTGAAGCGGATTTGCCCGGTGGGCTGGATGACGCTGGCCAGGCGGGCGAGCAGGGCGGCGCGTTCGTTGCGGCCGGCCAACAATTCGCGATTGGCTCGATTCAGCAAGGGCCCTGGCGCAATGATCATCAGCAGGGCCAGGGCGGCCAGGAAACCGTAATAGTCGGGCAGAAATTGGTATCCCGCGATGGCGATGGCGATCACGATCGCATGCCCCGCCAGGTAGAGAGCGATGCCTGGAAAACGATGGGCCTGGGTAACGAACACCTGGGCGATGGCCACGGCGGACAGGGAACCGGCGGAGAGCGCAAGGAAGGTCTGCAAATCCATGCGCCGCTTTTGCCGGAAGCGCGCCTGAGCCGCAACCTGTCGCTTTCCCGCGCCTTATGCACGGTTGGGTCATGCCGTTTGCATGGCTTTTTCTTTCAATGCGGCGAGGTTAGGGGCTATAGAGGGGAAAATAGCAGATCTGACAGGTTGATAATGGCCGACAAGCCGTCCGATATCGCAACGCTCAGCTTCGAGAAGGCGCTCGCCGAACTTGAGCAAATCGTGCGCAGCCTTGAGGGAGGCAATGTGCCGCTGGAGGAATCGATCGCGCTGTTCGGGCGTGGCGAGCAGCTCAAGGCCCATTGCGACAAGCTTCTGAAGGTCGCAGAGGCCAAGGTCGACAAGATCCGGCTCGACGCCGAGGGCAAGCCCGCCGGGCTCGAACCCTTGCCGGAAGCCTGATACGCAACAGCCTTCAGGGCGTCCTGCGATCCGCCGAAATGGGCCGTACTCGCAAAGACGCGTCGGAACAAAGAGTTAGAGCAAAATGATGTTTCCACTTATGCGTGCTTTGCTCTAATCTTCTCGGGTGAAAAATTTGGCAAACACTTCCGCAACCCCGCTGCTCGACACCATCAATCTGCCGGCTGATCTGCGCCGCCTGCCCGAGGACAAGCTCCAGCAGGTGGTGGACGAACTGCGCCGGGAGACCATCGATGCCGTCTCGGTGACCGGCGGTCATCTGGGCGCGGGCCTCGGGGTGGTCGAGCTGACGGTCGCCATCCACGCCGTGTTCGACACGCCGCGTGATCGCCTGATCTGGGATGTCGGCCATCAGGCCTATCCGCACAAGATCCTCACCGGGCGGCGTGACCGTATCCGTACCCTGCGCCAGACGGGGGGCTCAGCGGCTTCACCAAGCGCAGCGAGAGCGAATACGATCCCTTCGGGGCCGCGCATTCCTCGACCTCGATTTCGGCGGGCCTCGGCATGGCGGCGGCGCGCGATCTCGACGGCCGCGACAACAATGTCATCTGCGTGATCGGTGACGGCTCGATGTCGGCCGGCATGGCCTATGAGGCGATGAACAATGCCGGGGCGCTGGGTTCGCGCCTCGTCGTCATCCTCAACGACAACGACATGTCGATCGCCCCGCCCGTGGGCGCGATGTCGGCCTATCTGGCCCGGCTGGTCTCTGGCGGGACCTACAAGAATTTGCGCGATTTCGGCAAGATGCTGGCCAAGAAGCTGCCGAAATTCTTCTACGACAAGGCCAAGCGCACCGAGGAATATGCTCGCGGCTTCTGGACCGGCGGCACGCTGTTCGAGGAGCTCGGCTTCTACTATATCGGCCCGATCGACGGACATAATCTCGACCACCTCCTGCCGGTGCTCAAGAATGTGCGCGACAAGGCCGACGGACCGGTGCTCATCCACGTCGTCACCCAGAAGGGCAAGGGCTACGGCCCGGCCGAGAACGCGCCCGACAAATATCACGGTGTGGTGAAGTTCGATGTCATCACCGGAGCGCAGGTGAAGGCCAAGGCCAATGCACCATCCTACACCCGCATCTTTGCCGAGAGCCTCATCAAGGAGGCCCGCAAGGACGAGAAGGTGGTAGCGATCACCGCTGCCATGCCGTCCGGTACGGGGCTGGACCTGTTCGAACAGGCCTTTCCCCAACGGCTTTACGATGTCGGCATTGCCGAGCAGCATGCGATAACCTTCGCGGCAGGTCTCGCCAGTGAAGGCTACAAACCATTCTGCGCGATCTACTCCACCTTCCTGCAGCGCGGCTACGACCAGGTCGTCCACGACGTGGCGATCCAGAACCTGCCGGTGCGCTTCCCGATCGACCGCGCCGGTCTCGTCGGGGCGGATGGAGCCACCCATGCCGGCTCCTTCGACGTTGCCTTCCTGGGCTGCCTGCCCAACATGGTAGTGATGGCCGCCGCCGACGAAGCCGAACTGGTGCATATGGTGGCGACCGCGGCAGCCTATGACGATGGCCCGATCGCCTTCCGCTATCCGCGCGGGGAGGGAGTCGGCGTCGAGATGCCCGAAATCGGCGTGCCCCTGCCGATCGGTAAGGGACGCGTCCTGCGCGAAGGCAGCAACATTGCCCTGCTCTCCTTCGGCACGCGCCTGGCCGAGTGCCTGAAGGCGGCCGAGGACCTAGCCGCGCTCGGGCTGTCGGCGACCGTCGCGGACGCCCGCTTTGCCAAGCCGCTCGACGAGGAACTGGTCCTCAGGCTCGCCCGCCAGCACGAGGTGCTGCTGACGGTCGAGGAAGGTTCCGTGGGGGGCTTCGGCAGCTTCGTGGCCCAGTGCCTGGCCGAAGCCGGCGCCTTCGACAACGGCCTGAAATTCCGTTCGCTGGTGCTGCCCGACATCTTCCTCGATCAGGGCAAGCCAGAGGCGATGTATGCGCAGGCCGGGCTCGATGCCGCCGGTATCGTGACCAAGGTTTTGTCGGTGCTCGGGCGCGATGTCGTAACCGGGGCCAAGCGTGCCTGATGCGCAAGCGCGCGGACGTGCTGCTGGTTGAGCGCGGTCACTTCGACAGCCGTGCCAAGGCACAGGCCGCGATCGCTGCGGGACTTGTGGTCGCCGATGGCAAGCCTGTGCGCAAGGCCTCAGAGGGTTTGGCGCCAGAGGCCGTCATCCAAGCGCAGGCGGCCTTCCCCTTCGTGTCGCGCGGTGGGCTCAAGCTCGAACACGCGCTCGATATATTTTCGGTGCCGGTCGAGGGACGCATCGCGCTCGACATCGGCGCCTCCACCGGCGGCTTCAGCGATGTGCTGCTGCGGCGGGGCGTGGTCCGGGTCTATGCCGTCGATGTCGGCCATGATCAGCTTCATGCCAGCTTGCGGGGAAATGACAGGTTGATTTCGCTGGAAGGGGTGGATGCGCGCAGGCTCGATCGCAGTCTCGTGCCCGACCCCGTCGATGTCGTCGTCGCCGATGTCAGCTTCATCTCGCTGGCGCTGGTGCTGCCGGCGGCGCTGGCGCTCGCCGGCCCGGGCGCGGATCTTGCCGTGCTCGTCAAGCCGCAATTCGAGGCGGGTCGCGAGCGGATTGGCAAGGGGGGCGTGGTCAAGGACGAGGCCGTGCATGCCGAGGTCTGCGAGCGTATCGCCGGCCTCGTCTCCTCGCTCGGCTGGCAACTGCGCGGGATCGTGCCGTCCCCCATCGAAGGTGGCGACGGTAACAAGGAGTTTCTGCTGTCTGCCCATAGGGTTAGTATAGCCGAGCTCGTAGATTGAATCAGGGGACTTGCGTGCCTGAACTGAGGTTTTGATTCATCTCGTTCAGGCGCCGCATGATGAAGTTGAGATCGTGAATCAGCACGTTGAGACATCACTGGAACTCAAGATCGAAAGGCTGGGGCATCGCGGTGACGGCATCGCGCCGGGCCCGGTCTTCGTGCCTTATGCCTTGCCGGGTGAAACGGTTCTGGCCGAGGTGAACGGTGAGCGGGGACGGCTGATCGCCCTGCAGGAGCCGAGCCCGGATCGCATCGAGGCTTTCTGCCCCCACTTCAGCCATTGCGGCGGCTGCGCCATCCAGCACTGGTCGCTCCAGGCCTATCAGACCTGGAAGCGCGGCCTGGTGGTCGAGGCGCTGAGGCAGGCCGGCATCGAAACACCGGTCGAGCCGCTCGTCGATGCCCATGGTCGCGGCCGCCGCCGGGCGACCCTGCATGCCCGCAAGGGTTTGGTCGGCTTCGCCGAGGCGCGTTCGCATGCCATCGTCGAACTCGACGTCTGTCCGATTTTGGTGCCGGAACTGAACCGTGGCCTGGAGGTGGTGCGTGCGCTGGAGAGGCAAATGCGCGGCCTTGGCAAGCCCCTCGATCTGGTACTGACCGCCACGGTCACCGGCCTCGACTGTGATATTCGCGGCGCCGGGCGCATCGACGACAAGATGCGGCTGAGGCTCGGCGAGCTTGCCCAGCAGTTCGACCTGGCCAGGCTTTCCAATCACGGCGACGTGGTGATCGAACGCCGGGCTCCGGTGGTGCGTTTCGGAACGGTGGAGGTTTCACCGCCGCCGGGAGCCTTCCTGCAGGCCACGGCCGAGGCAGACCTTGCCCTCACGGGCCTGGTGCGTGAGGGCCTTTCCGGTGCCAAGCGTATCGCTGACCTCTTCTCGGGCTGTGGCACCTTCGCGCTCGCGTTGGCGGATGCCATGCATGTGCAGGCCTTCGATTCGGACAAGCCAGCGGTCGGCGCGCTCGACCGGGCGGCCAGGCGAGCCCAAGGCCTCAAGCCTACCAGGGCGACCGCACGTGATCTCTTCTACCGACCCCTGCTGGCCGAGGAGCTCAAGCCGTTCGATGCCGTGGTGTTCGATCCGCCGCGCGCCGGTGCGGAAGCGCAGGCCAAACGCCTTGCCGCTGCCAAGTTGCGCCGTATCGTCGGTGTGTCCTGCAACCCGACGACCTTTGCCCGCGACGCAGCGCTTTTGATTGCCGGTGGCTACCGGCTCACCAAGGTGACGCCGGTCGACCAGTTTCGCCACTCCGGCCATGTCGAACTGGTCGGCGTGTTCGAGCGAAAATAGCGTTTTGCAATTGGACGGAATCGCCAGGAATCGCAAAATGTTCCTGGCACCCGGCGATTTGATCGAGAGAACCGCCTCAACCAGACTGTATTCTGCTCTAGGAAATGTCATGACTTCATCGCCGCCCCTTCCTACTGCTCTCGTTGTCATGGGCGTTTCCGGTTCCGGAAAGAGCAGCATCGGTGAACGCCTGGGGACGCGGCTCGGCTGGACGTTCCGGGATGGCGATTCCTTCCACCCGCCGGCCAATGTCACCAAGATGCATGCGGGCATCCCTTTGACCGACGAGGATCGATGGCCCTGGCTCGCGGCCATCGCGGCCTGGATCGCCGAGTTGAGAGGGGCGGGGCAACACGGCGTCGTTGCCTGCTCGGCGCTCAAGCGCGGCTATCGCAATGCCCTGCGGGATGGGCACGCGGACGTCCGCTTCGTCTTTCTCGAAGGCAGCGCCGAATTGATCTCTGCGCGGTTGGCCAAGCGCAAGAACCATTTCATGCCGCCGAGCCTGCTCGCCAGCCAGTTTGCCACGCTGGAGCCGCCGGGGCCGGACGAGACGCCGATTATCGTTTCAATCGATGCGGAGCCCGACGCGATCGTCGCCAATACGCTCCATCATCTTGTCCGCTAGAGCAAAGCGCATTCACGTGTAAACATGCTTTGCCCCGACTCTTCGTTTCCAAGCCAATCCAACGGATTGGCTAGAGCGTTTTGCGATTCTTGCCACTTCCGTCCAATCGCAAAACGCCGCAGCCAGGATGACCCTCCATGTCCGCTCAGCTTTCTCCCGAACTTCTCGCCCGCTTCGCCGCCCTGGTTGGAGAGCGCTACGCCATTGCTGATGTGGATGCGCAGCAGCCCTTCCTGAAGGAATGGCGCGACCGCTATCACGGCAGGACGCCGCTGGTGCTGCTGCCCGGGACGGTGGAGGAGATTGCGGCGATCCTCAAGCTGGCCGACGAGACCGATACCGCGATCGTGCCGCAGGGCGGCAATACCGGCCTGGTCGGCGGCCAGGTTCCGCGTGCGGAAGGCAACGAACTGCTGGTCTCGCTCAAGCGCCTGGACAAGGTTCGCGCCGTCGATCCCGACAGCAACACCATCGATGTCGAGGCCGGCGTGACGCTGCAGCGCGTGCAGGAGGCGGCGGAGGCGGCCGGGCGTTTCTTCCCCCTCACTCTGCCATCCGAGGGGAGCTGCACCATCGGCGGCAATATCGGCACCAATGCTGGCGGCACCGGCGTGATCGCCTATGGCAACACACGCGACCTGGTGATGGGGCTGGAAGTCGTGCTGCCGGGAGGGCGGATCTGGCACGGCATGCGTCATTTGCGCAAGGACAACACCGGCTACGATCTGAAGAACCTCTTCATCGGCGCCGAGGGCACGCTCGGCATCGTCACCGCGGCGGTGCTGAAACTGTTTCCCCAGCCCCGCTCCGTCGGCACGGCCTTCATCGGTGTCGACAATCCGGCGGCGGCGCTGGCGCTTCTCCATGTTGCGCGGGAAAACGGCGGCGGCACGGTGACGGCTTTCGAATTGATGCCGCGCATCGGCATCGATTTCGTCATCCGCCATGTTGCCGATGCCCGCGATCCCATCGAGGGCAGCTATCCCTGGTATGTGCTGCTGGAGGTCTCGAACTCCTCCGAGGGCGGCGTGAACGAGGCGTTGGAGACGATGCTGATGACGGCCTATGAGCGCGGCTATGCCCGCGATGCCGTGATCGCCGCCTCGCTCGAACAGGCCGCCGATTTCTGGCGTCTGCGCGAATTGCTGTCGGAGAGCCAGCGCTTCGAGGGCGGTTCGATCAAGCATGACGTCTCGGTGCCGATCCGCCTCGTGCCTGCTTTCCTCGACAAGGCCATTGCCGCCGTGGAGGCTTTCATCCCGGGCGCTCGTCCCTTGCCTTTCGGCCATCTTGGCGACGGCAATATCCACTTCAACGTTTCCCAGCCCGTGGGCGGTGACAAGCAGGCCTTCCTGGACAAGTGGGAAAAGACCAACGAGATCGTTCATGCCATCGTCGCCGAATTCCACGGCTCCATTTCGGCCGAGCACGGTATCGGGCAGGCCAAGCGCAAGCTGCTGCCAGGGGTCAAGGATCCGGTGGAGTTGGAGATGATGCGCGCCATCAAGGCGACGTTCGATCCCAAGGGCATCATGAATCCCGGCAAGGTGCTCTGACATGCGAGCGATGGTCGTCATCGGCCATCCCGTGCCAGCGAGTTTCAACCACGCATTGGCCGAGGTCGTGCGAAGGACCTGGCGGGAAGCCGGCTGCGATGTTGCCTATCACGACCTGGCCGCCGAGGGCTTCGACCCACTCCTGACCACCGAGGAGGCTCGCGGCCGTCCGAGCGAGAATACCCTGGTGCAGGCCCATATCGCCGAGCTGCAGTCCTGCGATCTCCTCGCGGTCATCCATCCCAATTGCTGGGGCGCGCCGCCGGCGATCATGAAGGGCTGGATCGACCGGGTCTTCGCGCCCGGTGCCGCCTATACCTTCGCCAAGGGGGACGATCGAGGTGACGTGCCGCAGGGGCTCCTGCGGGCCTGTGCCGCGCTGGTGCTCAACACCGGCAATACGCCTTCGGATCGAGAGCAGGCCGTTTTCGGCGATCCGCTCGATCGCATGTGGCGGGAGGGCATTTTGCGCTATTGTGGCGTGCACCATGTTCTGCGTGCGCTCTATGGCGTGGTCGCCACCAGCACTGCGGCGGATCGGGCCGACTGGATTGCGGATGCGGAGGCTTTGGCGCTGCGGGCGCGGGATCTCGCCGCGCAGATATGATCAGGGAGAGGACGATGCTGCAAGCTTGCCTGAACGGCAGCAGGAGCCGCGATTTCCACCCGGCGCTGGCCTGCACGCCGGCTGAACTGGCGTACGATGCCAAGGCGGCCATCGGCGCCGGTGCCGAGGAGCTGCATGTCCACCCCCGAGGGCAGGATGGCGAGCAGAGCCTGGAGCCGGCCGATGTTGGCGCAGCCCTGGAAGCGATCCGTGCGAGCGTGCCGGGCGTGCCGGTCGGCATCTCGACCCTGTGGACCATTCCGCCGACTGGCCGGGCGCGCCAGGCACCGATGCGCGAATGGCGGACCCTGCCGGATTATGTTTCCGTCAATCTCAGTGAGGAGGATGCGCCGGAGATCATGGCGCTGATGATCCAGCGCCGCATCGGCATCGAAGCGGGGTTGGCCACGGTTGCCGACGCCTTGCGTCTGGTGGCGCTGCCTTCCGCCGAGCGCTGCCTGCGTGTGCTCATCGAGATCGAGGAACAGGAAACGGCGGCGGGACTGCATGTCGCCCACGAGATTCTCGCCGTCCTCAACCACGCCAATCTCAGCCTGCCGATCCAGTTGCACGGTAGCGACCGGACCCAGTGGTCGATGCATGACGAAGCTGTCCGCCTGGGTCTCGACCGCCGCATCGGCCTGGAGGATGGCGCCGACCTGCCAGATGGGACCAGAGCCGCCGACAATGCCGAACTGCTGCGTACGGCAGTGGTGCTTGCCGGGCGGGCGAGCGGCTGACCGCCAGGCCGTTCGCTCTAGCGCCGATCGGTTGTCGTGAATGTCGCAAAAAGGTCGGAAGCGGACGTCATAGAAACGATTGATTGATTGGGCCGCCTGGGCGGTCGAAAGGGATATGGATAGAATGTTTTGGAAGAGTCTCGGCTGCTTGGCGCTCGTTTTGGCGCTTCACGGCCCTGCGCGTGCCGCGGATGCGACGCCCATTCTCGTCGTCGATGTCGCGGCTGGACAGGTGCTCTATGCCGAAGAGGCAGGGCGTCCCTGGTTTCCAGCTTCGACGACCAAGTTGATGACGGCCTTCGTCGCTTTTGAGGCCATTCGCGCCGGGCGTGTTTCGATGCAGACGCCAGTGGTGCTTTCCACCCATGCGATGAGCCAGAAATTCCTCGACTCTAGCCTGCACGTCGGAAGCACCATGACGATGGAGGATGCTCTGTTCGCCATGATATCCGGCTCGACCAACGATATCGCCATGGCGATTGCCGAGACGGTTGCCGGATCGGAAGAGGCGTTCGTCAAGGCGATGAACGATGCCGCAAGGCGATTGGGTATGACGGGAAGCCGGTTTACCAACCCGAACGGATTGTTCGATCGCCGGCAAAAGGCGACGGCGCGCGACATGGCGCTGCTGGGCATAGCCATTGACAGGGAGTTTCCGCAATACCGGCACTTCTTCGAGACATCGGCTGTCGTCATCGATGGAAAGACCGTTGAATCGCACAACGAATTGCTCACTCGCTTTGACGGCGCCAGAGGCCTGAAAACCGGTTATCTCTGCGCGGCGGGCAACAATGTGGTCGCTCTCGCCGAGAGGGGCGGGAGGCAGGTCATGGTGGTCGTGATGGGTGCGACGACCGAGCGCGAACGCAACGAGCGGGCAGCAATGTATTTAACCCAGGCGTTTGCCGGCGAGCTTTCGCCCGGCAGCAAAGCACTCTCCGCCCTTACCAACGACACCAAGCGCAGTCCCCCGGACATGCGGGCGAAGCAATGCGGCGAGCAAACGCGAGACTATGAGCGAATGCGCGATGCTGCCTATCCGATGGGGCTGCCCGGGCAGATCAGTTATCTTGCGCAGGCTGAGGCCGCCAAGAAGGTTCATCAGATCACGACTTGGCTGACCCCCAGCGCCCCCAAGCCGGAAAAGACCTCGACCACCGTTAAGCCGAAGCGTGGATGACGCGGCAAGGTTCAGTCCTCGTCGGCGGCGGCCGGTCGCGTCACGCAACCGCGCTGGCGATGCACGCCGCTGCCGCGGGCATCGGGCGCTTCGATGTTGGCGCCGACGCTGCGCGAGCAGTAGGTCGATCCCCGCTCATCGGCGCTGTAGGTCGCACTGCCGACGCTGACACCGGCACTGCAACCGGCAAGGGCCGCTGCGGCTGCAAGCGCGAGGGCTGCGGATAGGATCTTCATCATCGTCTTTCCCTCCAGGGATCGAATCTCGTCGAACAGGAAACCGTCCTTTCTCACAAGATTTCGCTAAGAATTTGAACGCGCGCCATTTCCGGCTTTGGGATGACAGCGGTCATGCGAACTCGAAGACGCTTAAGTGAACTGCATGGGGGATCAGGGGCCGCGATTCAAATCCGGTGCGACTGGCGCCAGTTCGAGCATGTCGGCAGCGGGGGGCCGCAGCAGGACGGCTGCTTCGCCAGGCTTTGTCAGCGGATTGAGCCAGAAGGCCATGGCGTCGGGCTCGATCAGCACGGGACTGCGTTCGCCGACTGCCGCGAGCATGCCGCTGGCATCGGTGGTGAGAAGGCCGACCGTGTCGATCTCGCTGCCGTCACAGCCCGACCAGGTCTCCCAGATCGCCGCCAGGGCCATGAGGCCTCCGTCGGGCCGGTTCAGCAGATAGGGTCGTTTCGTGCGTCCCTGTTTCTGCCATTGGTAAAAGCCATCTGCCGGTATCAGGCAACGCCGCCGCGCAAAGGCGTTGCGGAAAGAGGGCTTCTCCTGCACCGTCTCAGAGCGGATGTTGATCAGCAGCGGATAGCCGGCCGTGTCCTTGATGAAGGCCGGAATGAAGCCCCAGCGCATCAAGGTGAAATGCCGTGCCGAAAAGTCGGCATGCACCACGGCAACGGGCTGGCTCGGTGCAATATTGGTGCGCGGCGGGAAATCCGGTTCCTCGACATAGCCGAACCAGTCTCGCACCTGTCGTGGCGAATGGGTGAGCGCGAAACGGCCGGTCATGATTTCGAAAGAGGTTGCGGGGCAGGGCGCTGCCGCCAATAGTGGCGCCATGACGGAAGCACCGCGATCCTATCCCGCCCGACCGATTCTTGCAGCCAGCATCGCTCTCTTCCGCAATGGCAGAATATTGCTGGGTGAGCGGGCGCGAGCGCCGGGCCGGGGCCTGTTCTCGCTGCCGGGCGGTGTGGTGGAGTTGGGTGAAAACCTCGAAGCGGCGGTACGGCGGGAAGTCCGCGAAGAGACCGGGCTGGAGATCGAGATCACCGGCTTCGTCCGCCATCACGAAGTGATCGCCCGCGACGACGCGGGGGCCGTGCAGCGCCATTTCGTGGTGGCGGTCTTCGTGGGGCGCTCGGTGTGGGGTGAACCGCGGCTCAGCGAGGAAACCCTGAGCTTTCGCTGGGCCGACCCTCTCACTCTCGACGGCCTGCCGCTGACCGACGGGTTGGCCGATATCGTAGCGGCGGCCAGGAGGATGCCGTGAGCGGCCGCCGCCTTCTGCCTGCCGCCCTGCTGGTTTTGGCGGGAGCCCTCTCTCCTGGTTCGGCACAGACCCCGCCGCCCAAACCGGTGCAACCGTCAACTGTGCCGGCGACTCCCCAGATCGCACCCTATGAACCGCAATTGCTGCGGCTCGCGGAGTTGATGGGGGCCTTGCATTATCTGCGCGGTCTGTGTGGTTTTGCCGATGCGGGGGCCTGGCGGGACAAGATGAATGCCCTGGCCGAAGCCCAGGGTTTCGACGAGGCCGCCAAGGCACGCTTCGCGGGAGCCTTCAATCGCGGCTATCGTAGTTTCAGCGAGAGCTACCGCAGCTGCAACGAGGCAGCCGGCAAGGTGATCGACCTCTATCTGGAAGAGAGCAGCACCATCATCAAGACGCTGGAAGCGCGCTACGGGCGTTAACGATTAATTGGGAAGTGTCTATTCCTGGGACACCGGCGTGCTATGGTCCGGCTCGCCCGCAGCCATCGCCGCGGCAGGATTTTGTCATGTATGATCGCGTTACCCATCTGAAACAGCAATTCGCCGCAGACGATGCCCGGCGGGCAGCGCTCGACTATCTGCTGCAGGCCTGGGAAGAAGCCATTCTCGATGGCATCGACGGCGATTGCGTGGCCAATGCGGCTCTTTTTGCAGCCTTCAAGGAATTGGTCGCGACCTATGGCGAGGAACCCGTCGCGCGCTTTGCCGAGCGCCTGCCCGAGCGGGTGCGCAATGGCGAGTTCACGGTCAAGGGAACCCATCAATAGAATGTGAGCCGCTGTATGCAGGCAGACTGGGCCGTCCGGGAAGGCTCGCAATCGCGCGTGGCTGTGGTTAGGCTGGCTGCGAGCGAATGCCGTGATTCGCCTGATCCCGGATTGATGCCGACCATGCGCCGAATTGTCCTTGCCGTTTCCGCTGTCGTCCTGCTCGGCACCGTGCCGTCACAGGCGGCCAACGACGCGACCAAGAATGCGCCGGGCAAGTCTCCGCCCGTGACCACAGAGGCCCCCACCGTGACGGTCACGCCGCCGGCGAGCGACGACAGCGACAGTGGGCAGGTGGCACCTCAGGTCTTCTATGGCGACGCCGACCTGCCGGCACCGGTGAAGGAATTGCGGCAGAAACTGCTGACGGCGATCAAGACGGGCGAATTGGAATCGCTGCGCCCTATCTTTGCCGCCAATGGCGGCAATCCCGACCTGCCCGGCGGCGAGAGCGACGATCCGATCGCGACGCTCAAGCTGCTGGCCGGCGACCCGAAGGGCCGGGAAATTCTCGCCATCATGGATGACGTGCTCGAGGCAGGCTATGTCCATGTCGACGTCGGCACGCCGCAGGAAGCCTATGTCTGGCCCTATTTCGCGCGCTATCCCCTCAACAAGCTGACCGGCCCGCAGATGGTCGAGCTGTTCCGCCTGATTACCGCCGGAGATTTCCAGGACATGCAGGACAAGGGGGTCTATTCCTTCTATCGCCTCGGCATCAGCCCCCAGGGCAAGTGGCAGTTCTTCGAGGACGGCGACTGACCTTACCTTCGTGCGGCCGATGATTGACCGTCTGGGTCAGGCCGCCGGCGGCGCCTGCATCTGACGCAGGAATTCGCTTGCGCTCATGCCGCAGAGTGCCCGGACCTCCCGGCTCAGATGGGCCTGGTCGGCATAGCCAGCTGCGGCAGCAAGATCCGCGAGACCCTCGTGGCGAGATGTGCCCGCCAACCGAGCGAAATGCTGGAAGCGCAATATGCGTCCCAGGGTCTTGGGGCCATAACCGAAGAGATGGTGGCTCCGACGCCGGAGTGTGCGCTCGCTGGTCCCCAGTTTGCTGAGGATCGGTCGTAAGGCGGCGCCTTCTTCCCTGGACGATTGTTGCAGAGTCCGGAAGATCAGCGCCGCATCAGGCGCTTGAACCGAATGCTGCCGAGCAAAGGGAACCATCAGGTCTTGCAGCAATGCGCTCTGCTGCGAAAGAGGCGCCGCCTGCAGGCAATCGATGACCGGCTGTGCGCGCCGCCCCCAGACATCGTACATGTCGACGGCGAGACCGACGATCTCGTCCATCGACAGGCCGAGCCAGGCGGCTGCCACCCCTGGCTGGAAGCGCAGGCCGATGATCGTCTCGCAAGCCGCCAGTCGTGGTCGGGCGGCGACGATATCGGGGCCGACCGCAAGGAGGCGGCCCTCACGCCAGATCAGGTCCACGCAACCATCGGGGACGACCGCGATCTCCGTGGTGGCATGATCGGCGATCCGGTGGGTCCAGGCGCAGCGGAAGTGCCGGTGCAAAGCAAGGATCGGCGGATGTTCGAGATATCGGCCTGATCGCATGGCAAGGATGGGAATCGGCGTCAGGTTCGGCCCTCCCATCCGCGTTGGAATGCGCGCCCGACCGAAGCCGGTGGATCAGGGCAGGCCCTACGCCTGCATCAACGTGGCGACATGCACGGCGCTGGAGCGGGCGAGGGCGGTGAGATCATAGCCGCCTTCGAGCACGGAGACGATACGCCCGCCTGCCGTCCTTGCAGCGAGGTCGATCAACACGGAGGTGGCCCAGGCATAATCCTCCTCGACGAAATTGAGGCCGCCGAGCGGATCGCGCTCATGGGCATCGAATCCGGCCGAAATCAGGATCAGATCCGGCGCGAATTCCTGCAGGCGCGGCAGGATCACGCTTTGCATGGCCTCGCGGAACTCGCTGCCGCCTTGCCCGGGCCGGAGGGGCGCGTTGACGATGGTCCCGGCCTCGCCGGTTTCGCTGGGCGCGCCGGTGCCCGGATAGAGCGGCATCTGATGGGTGGAGGCATAGAGCACGCTGGGATCGTTCCAGAAGATCGCCTGGGTGCCATTGCCGTGATGCACATCGAAATCCATGATCGCCACCCGCTCGGCGCCATGCACCTTCTGGGCGTGGCGGGCAGCGATGGCGACATTGTTGAAGAGGCAAAAGCCCATCGCCCGTTGCGGTTCGGCATGATGGCCAGGCGGGCGTGAGGCACTGAAGGCGTTCTGGGCCTTGCCGGTCATGACATGGTCGACCGCCAGCGCTGCGCCGCCGGCTCCGCGCAGGGCCGCTTCGAAACTGCCCGACGACATCGAGGTGTCGCCGTCGAGCTGCGCCAACCCCTCATCGTCATGCGGGCTCAGGCGCTGTAAGGTTTCGACATAGGTCCGCGGATGGCAGGCCTCGATCATTTCGATCGAAGCCTCCGGCGCCTGGATCCGGTCCAGCGCGTCGAACATCGGACTGGCCAGCACCGCCTCTACCGCCAGGATACGGTCGACCCGTTCGGGATGCCCCCGCGGCGTCTCGTGGCGGGCGTAGGCCGGGTGCGTCACCAACAGCGTCGTCATGCCGGAGCTGTCCTATTGTATTTCAATGCATGGCCTCGCCGATAACCACGCCGGGGGGCGGCACGGAATCGTCGGGCACGAAGAAGTCGGGCGCCAGGGTTTCGCCCGGAACCGCGCGATAAGCCTCGAAATCGGTGACCCCCTCGCCGGAGAGAAAGGTATCGTCGATCAGGAAGTTGCCGGAGAAGCTGACCGGCTTGTTGAAGATGCGATAAGCGGCATCGGCCAGGATATCGGGCTTGCGCGAGCGGCGCATCAGAGCTTCGCCGCCGAGAATGTTCTTGATCGCGGCGGTGGCGATGGTGGTGCGGGGCCACAAGGCGTTCACACCGATGCGTCCGCGCGTCTCGCCGGCGAGGCCGAGCACCACCAGGCTCATGCCGAACTTCGCCATGGAATAGGCGGTGTGGGGAGCGAACCACTTTTCCTTCATGTCGAGCGGCGGCGACAGCATCAGGATATGCGGCTGCTGCGCCTTTTCGAGATAGGGCAGCGCCGTCTTCGAGACCAGGAAGGTGCCGCGCGCGTTGATCTGATGCATCAGATCGAAACGCTTCATCTCGGTGTCAACAGTCTTGCTCATCTGAATGGCGGAGGCATTGTTGACCACGATGTCCACACCGCCGAACTGGGCCGCCGTCTTGGCGAGGGCTTCCTTGACGCTATCCTCGTCGCGCACGTCGACCACCAGGGGCAGGGCCTTGCCACCCGCCTTCTCGATCGCCTCGGCAGCCGTGTAGATCGTGCCTTCCAGCTTCGGATGGGGGGTCTCCGTCTTGGCCGCGATGACGATGTTGGCGCCATCCCTGGCTGCTCTCAGCGCGATGGCGAGCCCAATGCCACGCGAGGCGCCAGTGATGAACAAGGTTTTGTTGGCAAGGGACATTCAGGGGATCCTGTCAGAGAACGGTTTCGAGTCCGGCGGCAACGTAGCCGCTTACCGCGCTTTCCGCGAGCCCCTCGGCCTGCGGCGAAATCTGCGTGGCGTAGAAATGCGCGGTGTCGATGCGCAGGCGATTGGCGGGCTCGCCAGGATCGATGGCAGCCGCGGCCAGCGCTTCCTTCGCCACCACGCCGCCGCCGGCGGCGATGGCGAACACGCGCAGATAGGGCGTGGCCCCCGCCAGGATGTCCTCGGGGCGCTCGCGGGGCGCCAGCATATAGGCCGTGGCGCGCTCGAGCGCGTCGACGGAGCGTCCCAGGAGCGGCGCGAGGGCCGCAAAGCGCTCGCTGGCCGCAACGGTCGCGACGGTCTCCCGCAACTCGGCGATGAAGCCACCGATCACATCGCCGCTTTCGAGCGGCAGCTTGCGGGTGACGAGGTCGATCGCCTGGATGCCGTTGGTTCCCTCATAGATCGCGGCGATGCGGGCATCGCGAAAATGCTGGGCGGCGCCCGTCTCCTCGATATAGCCCATGCCGCCATGGATCTGGACGCCGAGCGAGGCGACTTCGTTGCCGATATCGGTGGAGAAGGCCTTGGCCACGGGCGTGAGCAAAGCGGCACGGTTGGAGGCTTGTCTGCGCTTGTCGACATTGGTCTCGTGATGGGAACGATCGATCGCCACCGCGAGCAGGTAGGAGATGCCGCGGGCAGCCACGGTCTTCGCCCGCATCTCCAGGAGCATGCGCCGGATGTCGGGATGCTCGATGATCGGGCTCATGCCGCCATTCCGCCAGAGCGCGCTCTTGCCCTGGCGCCGCTCGCGCGCATAGGCGAGCGCGTGCTGATAGGCGCGTTCGGCGATGGCGACCCCCTGTAGGCCGACGGCGAGGCGGGCATTGTTCATCATGGTGAACATGCAGGCCAGGCCCTTGTGTTCCTCGCCGATGAGATAGCCGATGGCGCCGCCTTCGTCACCGAACACCATCACGCAGGTCGGCGAGCCGTGAATGCCGAGCTTGTGCTCGATACTGGAGCAGAAGGCATCGTTGCGGCGGCCCGGATTACCCTCGGCGTCGGTGAGATATTTCGGCACCAGGAACAACGAGATGCCGCGCGTGCCCGCGGGCGCATCGGGCAGCCTGGCGAGTACCAGATGCACAATATTGGGCGTCAGGTCGTGATCGCCATAGGTGATGAAGATCTTCTGCCCGAAGATGCGGTAGCTGCCGTCGTCGTGTCGTTCGGCGCGACTGCGCAGGGCGGCGAGGTCGGAGCCCGCCTGCGGTTCTGTCAGGTTCATCGTGCCCGTCCACTCGCCGCTGACCAGCTTGGCGAGATAGGTCTCACGCAGCTCCGGCGTGGCGTGGGTGGCGAGAGCCTCGACCGCGCCCATGGTGAGCACCGGTCCGATGCCGAAAGCCATCGAGGCCGAGTTCCACATCTCCAGGCAGGCGGCATTGAGCAGCAGAGGCAAGCCTTGACCGCCGAACTCCACCGGTCCCGCCAGGCTGTTCCAGCCGCCGCCGCTCCAGTCGGCATAGGCCTCTCGCCAGCCCGGGGCGGTCACGACGCCCTGCTGTTCGAGCCGGGCGCCGACCCGGTCGCCCTCGCGGTTGAGTGGGGCGATGCGATCGGTCGCGAAACGGCCTGCTTCCTCCAGGATAGTGTCGACCAGATCCGGCGTGGCATCGGGGAACAGCCCCTCGCTCTGCAAAGCGTCGACATCAGCGACATGACGAAGAGAAAAGGCAATATCGGCGACAGGCGCTTGATAGGTCATTGTTGGCTCTTGAACTCCATTGCGCACCTTCGACCTTGACGGAATGCGTGGCTGCGGGCAATGGCGCATCACGCATCGATCAACAGAAGAGCGGACGGCGGCCCTGATGACATATCGAAACACTTTGCATCTTGGGGCCGACCCGTCTTCCCTCGCGACGGCCGGTCGTATCCTGGCGGAGGGCGGGCTGGTCTCCTTTCCCACCGAAACGGTATACGGCCTGGGCGCCGATGCCACCAATGGCCGAGCAGTCGCCGGTATTTACGAGGCGAAGGGCCGTCCACGCTTCAACCCGCTGATTGCCCATGTGGCTTCGTTCGAACTCGCTCGCGGCCAGGGTGTCTTCTCGCCAGCCGCCGAACGACTGGCCCGAGCCTTCTGGCCGGGGCCGCTGACGCTGGTCGTGCCGAAGGCGCCGACCTGCACGGTCAGCGAGATCGCCACCGCAGGGCTCGACAGCGTCGCCTTGCGCGTGCCCGATCATCCCGTGGCCCATGCCGTTCTCGAGGCTGTCGGCCGGCCTGTCGCTGCGCCCTCGGCCAATCGCTCTGGTCATGTCAGCGCCACCACCGCCGCCCATGTCGCCGCCGATCTCGACGGGCGCATCGATGCCATCGTGGATGGCGGCGGCACCAAGGTCGGTGTCGAATCGACTATCCTGTCCTGCCTCGGCGATCGCGTGGCGATGCTGCGGCCCGGCGGCTTGTCACGCGACGTGATCGAAGACGTGCTCGGCTTTGCCCTCGCCGAGGGACCTGAGGGCGCAGGTGACGAACCGGTGGCCCCCGGCATGCTGGCGTCCCATTACGCGCCTCGGGCCCATGTCAGGCTCGATGCCGAGAATGCCGAACCCGACGAAGCTTGGCTCGGGTTCGGGCCGGGTGGTGGCGAGCAGGCCCGCGTCTCTGCCAATCTCAGTCCGAGCGGCGACCTTACCGAAGCCGCCGCCAATCTCTTCGGCATGCTGCGCCTGCTCGACCGGGCCGACATTCATGCCATTGCCATCGCTCCCATTCCCGGTGACGGATTGGGCGAGGCCATACGCGACAGGCTCGCCCGCGCCGCCGCCGAGCGCTAGAGCGTTTTCCAGAAAAGTTGATAGACTTTTCGATTAAGAAAACGCGCCGAAACAAAGAGTTAGAGAAAATAACGCTTCGAAGGAGGTCATTCTACTCTAGGGGGATGGCCCGCGTCGTAAGCAGTGCGGTTGGCTCGCCAGGCGCCGCTATCCGACGCCCGGCCCGGCGGCATCCCTGCACCGGATTGTGTCTCCGGCTATTCCGGCGCGCCGATTCCTCCGCCGAGCTTCACCGCTTCATTCCTTCGTTGGAGCGTACTTTTCAGGAGTGGAGAGCGAAGTTACGGTGTCTCGGGATAAATTCTTGTTGATCGGATAGGGCACGGCCGAGCCGTCGGGGCCCTCAGCGGCTTCAGATTTTGACGCGGCCTCACGTCTTCACTCGGCTTTCATGGCATCGGGCCTGGCGTGATCCGCTCAGGACCAATTTTATAATGTTTCCAAAACGATGGGTGTCCCGGCGCTGTCATGCCAGCGGGAAAGCTGCGTGAGCGCAGATTGGTTCACCGAGCCTGGAACTTTGGACAAGCGGGGACGTTGTCTTGCTGCCGGTTCGCTACGGCCGGTGCGGCTCTGTGGAAAAAATGAGAATAGCCTAAGGTTGAACCGACAGAAAAATTATGTTCCCTATTGCATGACGCTGGGTAGTTACTGGGGGGTGACTGAGTAGCAAGACAATCTCCAATCATCGGGATCGATTGTTCGAGCGAAGGAGACGCGATGTCGCATCATGTTCTTGTGGCCTGTATGCCTAAGTCAGCTTCGACATTCATAACCAGCGCCATAGCAAACGCGGTCGGTCTTAATTTAATCAATTTGATTCCAAGTTACGGACGCCGCGAGCAGGAACTTTGTGAAATCTGCCTGGCCCAAAACGCCGAGCTTGACTACGTCGCCCAGCACCACATCAAGCACAGCACCTGGACCGAAGAGCTGTGCCGCGATTATGACGTCTCCATCATTGTCCTGATCCGCAGCCTTTTCGATGTCGTGGTCAGCATCCGGGACCACGTCCATCGCGAAAGCCCGGTCAGCCCTGTCTTCTATCTCGACAAACAGCATCTTGGCCGGGACCGTGCCGAGCTCGAGCATATGATCGCGATGCTGGCGATCCCCTGGTACATCAATTTCTATATGGGCTGGCGCAGTTCGAAGGTCGCGCGGATCTTCATGTATGAGGATTTCATTGCCGATCCGGACAAGGCGATAGGCGAGATGCTGACCTTTGCCAGCATTCCCGCAAGTACCGCGCAAATTGCTGCCGGTCTGGAGGCAGCAAGATCCAAGGGCAGCCGTATCAATGTCGGTAAGGCCGGTCGTGGCATGGACCTCAAACCGGAGACGGTCGCGATGATCATGGATATGGTGGCCGCCTATCCTGAAATTCAGGATGACCCCTATGTCCGGATGATGAAAACCCAGGCGGGGAGTATCTTGGCTACGGGAACAAACGAAGTTGCAGCGCCGCTTCCTGCTACCGGCAAGCCGATGGTTCGTCCTTCTTTCGCGATGCGGGCAAGGCGTTATTACAGGCGCAAGGCGAGGTTGCTCGGCAAAAGACGTAACCCGCTCATGGCGACAGGGTTGCTGGCCATCGCCGCTCTCTATTATGCTTTCCTGAACAATCTCATCCCGAATTCGCTGAGTGGGGGGCGCGCCGATGACCTCATCGTGCCGGCCGCCCTGGTTTTCGTCGCCGCCCGATTGTTGACGGCAACCAAGATCAAGGCGGTGCCGGTGCCGTTCAGGGGGGACGGTGTGGCGACACCGGCGTCCTCGCGCTGATGCTAAAGCGTTTTGCGATTTGACGCAGTTACCCAGAATCGCAAAGACGCGTCAAAGCAAAGAGCTAGAGCAAACAAGCGTTTCCGACTAAACGCGCTTTTGCTCTAGCCTGAACAACGCCAAACCGATGGTATCGTCGTCGATGCCTTCGATTTCGATCGAGTCCGCTCGATGCCGGCGCAGCCAAGACGCGCACCGGGAGCCACCTTTCAATGCCTCCCGGTACTGGACCGCGCTCAAGCGCCGACGAGGCTCTCGGCGCTGACATAGGCCAGGTCATGCGCTTCCGCCACCGGGCGGCAGGTGATCTTGCCATCCACCACGTTGAGGCCGTTGCGCAGATGCACGTCGTCGCGCAGGGCCTGCTTCCAGCCCTTGTCTGCTAGCGCCACGGCGAAGGGCAGGGTGACGTTGTTGAGCGCGAAGGTCGAGGTGCGGGCCACGGCGCCCGGCATGTTTGCGACGCAGTAATGCACCACGCCGTCGACGACATAGGTCGGGTGGGAATGCGTGGTCGCCTTCGAGGTTTCGATGCAGCCGCCCTGGTCGATCGCCACGTCGACGATGACGGCGCCGGGCTTCATGCTGCGCACCATGTCGCGGCTGACAAGCTTGGGGGCGGCAGCGCCGGGAACCAGCACGGTTCCGATCAGCAGATCGGCGCGCTTCACCAGTTCCTCGATGGCCGAGCGGGTCGAGAATACGGTGGAGATCGAAGTGCCGAACTGGGCGGCAAGCCGCTTGAGGGCTTCGGCCGAGCGGTCGACCACGGTGACCTTGGCACCCATGCCTACGGCGATGGTTGCCGCATGCGTGCCCGAGACGCCGCCGCCGAGAATGACGACCTCGGCTGCCGGAACGCCGGGTACGCCGCCAAGCAGGATGCCGCGTCCACCCTGGGCCTTCTCCAGGCTGTGGGCGCCGACCTGGGGCGCCAGGCGACCGGCGACTTCGGACATCGGCGTCAACAGAGGCAGGGCGCCGGAGGCCGACGTCACGGTCTCATAGGCGATGCAGACGGCGCCGGAGGCAACGAGATCATGCGTCTGCTCCGCATCGGGAGCCAGATGCAGATAGGTGAACAGGATCTGGCCCTGACGCAGCTTTTTGCGCTCGATCGCCAGTGGTTCCTTCACTTTGACGACCATGTCCGCCTTGGCGAAGATGATGTCGGGATTGTCGACGATTTCGGCACCAGCACTGACATAGTCGGCATCCGAGAGGCCGGCGCCGACGCCGGCATTGGTCTCCACCCAGACCTCGTGGCCGTGATGCACCAGTTCCGCAACGGAAGAGGGGATCAGGCCGACGCGAAATTCATTGTCCTTGATTTCCTTGGGAACGCCGATCAGCATTGTTTTTGCCTTGTATGGTGATGAGGCCGGCCCTTGTCGTCGGACCTAGTCTAGAGCGGCATGATGGCGTGGAAATCGCGCAATTTCTCGCTGAAAACTCTGGCGTTTGAGCGGTTCTGTCGCATAGTATGCGACAAAATGATCCATTGATCGCCATTTATGCCGAAATCCGAGCTCTCACTCGACATCCGCGACCGCGCCATTCTCAGGCTGCTGCAGGCCGATGGCCGCCTCACCAATGTCGACCTTGCCGAAAAGGTCAATCTGTCCCCTTCAGCCTGCCTGCGGCGGGTCAAGCTTCTGGAGGAGCGCGGGCTGATCTCGCGCTATGTCATGCTGCTGGATGAGAAGGAGGCCGGCTTGCCCGGAGTCGCCTTCGTGCTCGTTACGCTGGATCAGCAGGGGCGCGGCGCGCTCGATGCCTTCGAGGCTGCGATCCAGTGCCATCCGGAGGTGACGGAGTGCTGCCTGCTGGCCGGTGCCGCCGATTACATGGTGCGGGTGGCCTATGCCGATGCCGCCGATTTCGAGCGCATCCACACCGAGATCCTGACCCAGCTTCCCGGCGTGGTGCGGGTTCAGTCCACGCTGGCCTTGCGCAGCGTCAAGAAGACGACTGCGCTGCCGGTGTGAAGGTGTGATGTGACGGTCCTCAGACCGTCTCCGTGCCCTTGATCTCGATGCCGAAGCCGCTGAGGCCGATATAGGTGCGTGGCTTGGTCGAAAGCAGCCTGATCGAAGAGACGTCGAGGTCGCGCAGGATCTGGGCGCCGAGCCCGACCTCACGCCACTGTTCGCTGCGCAGGGCTTCCGAACCGTGTTCCGAGCCGTGGGTCACCATGGGCACGCCGGCGGTGCCGTCACGCAGATAGACGATTACGCCCCGGCCAGCTTCCTTGAACTTGGCGAGGGAGGCACCGAGCATCTTGGCGCCGCCGAACACATCCGTCACCACGTCGGCGCGGTGCAGGCGGGTCGGTACATTCTCACCATCGCCGATCTTGCCGTAGACGAAGGCCAATTGCTGCACCTCGTCATAGGGCGTGGTGTAGGCATAGGCGGTGAGCGGCCCGATCTCGCTTTCCACGGTAAAGGTCGCTACGCGCTCCACCAGCTTTTCGCGGGCCTGGCGGAAGGCGATGAGGTCGGCGATCGAGACCATATGCAGGCCATGGGTCTCGGCGAAGGCCACGACCTCGGGTCCGCGCTTGACCGTGCCGTCATCATTGGCGAGCTCGCAGATCGCAGCGACCTGGGGCAGGCCGGCGAGCTTGCACAGATCGGTGGCCGCCTCGGTATGGCCGGAGCGCATCAGCACGCCACCTTCCTTGGAAATCAGCGGAAAGATGTGGCCCGGGCGGACGAAATCGCTGGCGCCCATATTGGAGTTGGCGAGCGCGCGCACCGTATTGGCGCGCTGCTCGGCCGAGATGCCGGTGGTCAGGCCATGCTTGACGTCGACCGTGACGGTGAAGGCCGTGCCGAGCGGGGCGTCGTTCTGCGACACCATGGGGTCGAGGCGCAGACGCTTGGCCTCTTCCAGCGTCAGGGGGGCGCAGACGATGCCGCAGCAATGGCGGATGATGAAGGCCATCTTTTCGGTGGTGAGGTGGCTGGCGGCGATGATCAGGTCGCCCTCGTTCTCGCGGTCGTCGTCGTCGACCACCACCACGATCTCGCCGCGGGCGAAAGCCTCGAGGGCGGCCTGAATCTTCTGATGGGACACGACAGTCTCCTTGAGGTGTTCACGAACCGGGGCGAGGCCCAGAAAGTCATTGGGAGTGACGCTGCCGCCGGTTGCTTCGGCAATGCGTCCGGCGGTCTCGCGGGAAATCCACGCCGTTTCGTCATTGCACAGGGCGGTGATGCTCGCAGGCGACAGTCCCACCGTTCTGGCGAAGGTGCTGCGGGGGGTTGTGGTCTGTTTGAGCCAAGCGTCGAGTTTCATGGTGCCAAGGTAGGCACGGAGGAATTTAATTTCAACCGAAATGTTGGTCGAATTTCAGTATTACTGAAAAGCAGGAAAATCAGATCCCGATCAGAGCCCTCAAGGTCGGCATGGCCAGGTCAAGCGCCAGGCCAACGGCGACACCGGCCGCAAAAATGCCGATATAAGTCCAAAGCGTGCTGTCGCGATGCCAGGCAACAGGCTTGTCGTTACGCAGTTTCAGCATCATCGAAAGGGGCAAGGGCTCGCGCGCGATGGGCGCGAGGGCGGCATGCAAGGCCTCGCTCTGACGCTGCCAGGTCGCGGCGCGCTCGCTGCCCTGGGAATCGGATTCCAGTGCCTCGCGCGTTTCCCGCTCCACCCGCGCGGAGAGCCGGCCATCGACCAGGGCGTTGAAGATCCGGTCTGGAATACGGGTGGGCTCGGTCATTTCACGATCCGCAGCACGGCGTGGCGCTGGCCGTCAACCTGGCGCGAGAAAGCCTCGCGAGCTCGGGTGAGGCGAGCGATGAAAGCTTCTTCGCGCACCGCCAGCACGGCGGCAGCCGTCTCATAATCGAGCCCTTCGATGATGATCAGCGACAGAACCTCGCGGTCGGCCAGGGGCAGGCGGTCGAAAGCGCGAAGGATGTCGGGATGGCTGGAGCAGGCAGCCTTCATCGGCGGGCGTTGAGCCTTGAGCTGGTTTTCTCGGTCGTCGAGGTCGCGGCGGCGGGCAATCAACGCCGTGAGCAGGCGGGGATAATCGAGACGCTTGCCCTCATGCGCGGACAGGATCTCGAGGACCAGGGCATCCGCCCCATCGGAATCATGGCTGAGCGCCCGGGCAAAGCGCCTCAGGCGCTGGACGACGGCTTCAATCTGCTGGCCCATCGGTCGATCCTCCGGCCGCCTCCGGCTGGCCGCTTCTCCCTGCGGATTGAGCCGGAAAGTCGAGCTGGGCGCACGCTTCGGTGCGCCCTCAGCCATCATACTGCGCGGCTTTTGGGGGGCCAAGTATTTTGGCGATCGCGAGGCCTATGCGGAGGGTAAATTTATCACGCCTGCAAGCAGGATGAGCCCGAGTGCGAACACCATGAAGGCAAGACCCATTTCGAGCGTGCGCACCGTGATGGCGGCGGCAAAGCTTTGCGGGGCGGCAAAGCGGACGGCAAGGCTCTTGGCCATCACCGCGACCGTGGCGATGGCGGCGATGGTGACGGCAGTGCCGAGGCCCATGGCGAAAGTCGCGATGATGCCCGAGCCGTAGATTCCCTGCCGCCAGGCGAACACCAGCACGATGATGGCGCCCGTGCAGGGCCTGAGGCCGGCGGCGAGGATCGCCCGCATATTGTTGCGTTTGGCGGTGTCGCTGTCGGTCGGCAAGGCAAGATGGCCGCAATTGGCGTCGTGGACATGGATGCTGGCGCCGGGCAGGCCGAAACGGGCGGCGATCAGGCCCCACAGAGCGCGGCCCTTGCGCCAGAACAGCCAGGCACCGACTGCCATCACCATGAAGTTGGAGAGCCGCTCCAGCATCAGGGTGGAGGCATCCATGGTCTGGGCGGTGACGTTGAGGATGGCCGCCAGCACCGACACCATGGCGATGGCGGACAGCGCCTGCACCAGTGCGAAGGCGCAGGAGAGGGCGATGCCGCGCTTCACCGCCTCGTCATTGGCGAACAGATAGGAGGAGATGACCGCCTTGCCGTGCCCGGGGCCGGCAGCATGGAAGACGCCATAGCCGAAGCTGAGGGTGATCAGCGCGAGGCTGGCGGTGCCGTTCTGCTTGGATTCCTTCAGAGCATCGACGAGCAATTGATAGTAGCGGGCGGTTTCGCTGAGGATCCAGGCCAGGAAGGGACTGGCGGGGCCGGTGATCGATTGTTCCGGCCGGCTGATGCCGAAGGGCGTGCTCTTCTGGGCGAGCGCTTCGCCAGCCGCCAGCAGAAGCAGGAACAGGACGGCCGGCGCCGCCTGTGCGATCTGCCTGGCAAAGCGGCCGATACCCGTTGTCACGGGCAGTTCACCTGGATGTTGTTGGCGAATTTGGCACCGAAATCCTTGTTCTGGTCCAGCGCGCTGAAATAGGCCTCGTCGAGCTGCAAGGCGGCGGCCTTCTGGTCGTCACTGGGGGGCTTGGGCCTGATGACGTTGAGCGCACAGCCCTGCGGGGGGTCATCGAGCTTGGCCGGGTTCTCGTCCTGCAGGGTGAAGGCGACATAATAGGTTGGATCGTAGATCTGGATCGCCAGCGCCTTCTGCCCCTGTGTCTGCGGAGAGGAGAGGGGCAGGAAGAAATGCAGAGTCAAGACGCCGTTGGCATAGTCGAGATAAGGGTCGGTCGGATCCTTGAACAGGAGCTCCTTGCCACCGAGTTTGGCAAAGGTGAAATAGCCGAAATCCTTGAGGTTCTCGACATTGGTCTGAGCCAAGGGGGCGAGGGTCTCGCGCGTGTAGCTGCCGTCCTTGCCTTGCTGCAGTCCCTGCGTGGCATAGGAGGAGAAGGCTTCGTCGAAGGTCCAGTGCTGCTTGACGCCGGTTACCCGCCCCTTGTCGTCGTAAACGATCTCGCTGGCTGAATCGACGAAGACATGTGGATGGGCCGCAGCCCGCCCAATGAGGCAGCCAAACAGCATAGTGGCGAGAAGAAGCGAGCGCATGAACGATCCGGATTGCAGCGGGCAGGAGCAGTAGCGATTCACCACCCGGCCGGTTGTAACCTGCCGAGTGGGGCGGAAGGATGGCGCCGCTCATGCCCAGCCTTTGGCGTTTGCTTGAGAGCGCCTGCGCTCCATAGCAAAATCCTGGTTCTGGAGCCGTTAAGTTGACTTAATGGTCGCTGCTCTCAGAAGCCCTCCAGCACGATCTTACCCTTGGCGCGTCCGCTTTCGATCAGGGCGTGGGCCTGTTTCAAATTCTCGGCATTGATCGGTCTAAGCACCTGGCTGAGCGTCGTGCGGATCTTGCCTTTGTCGATCAATCCGGCGACCTCGTTCAGCAATTTTCCCTGCTCGTCCATGTCGGGTGTCTGAAAGATCGGACGGGTGAACATCAACTCCCAGTGGATCGAGGCCGCCTTGCGTTTGAAACCCATGATATCGAGCCCCTCCGGATCGTCGATGAGGCCGAACCGGCCCTGGGGCGCGATCAGTTCGACGATCTCGCCGAGATGGCGGTGGGTCTCGGTGGTGGAAAAGACGAAGGCGGGGGCGCCGATGCCGAGTGCCGCGATCTGTCCGGCGATCGGCTTGCCGTGATCGACGACGTGATGGGCTCCGAGTTCACGCACCCAGTCCTGCGTTTCGGGGCGAGAGGCGGTGGCGATGACCGTCACCTCGGTCAGTGCGCGCGCGAGCTGGATGGCGATCGAGCCGACCCCGCCGGCGCCGCCGACGATCACGATGGCATTGGCCGCTCCGGGCACAGGACGGCGAATGTCGAGCCGGTCGAACAGCATCTCCCAGGCCGTGATGGCTGTCAGCGGCAGGGCTGCGGCTTCGGCATCCGAGAGAACTTTCGGCTTGTGGCCCACGATGCGCTCGTCGACCAGATGGAACTGGCTGTTGGCGCCGGGCCGGGTGATCGAGCCGGCATAGAACACCTCGTCGCCGGGCTTGAAGGCGGTTACCGATTCGCCGACCTCCACCACCCGGCCAACGGCATCCCAGCCCAGGACCTTCCATTCGCCCGCATCCGGCGAAGCCCTGCGCCGAACCTTGGTATCGACCGGATTGACGGAGATTGCCGCGACCTCGACCAGAAGGTCGTGGCCAGTTGCCTTGGGGCGGGGCAACTCGATGTCCTCGAGCGCTTTCGCAGCGTCGATGGCGCCCGCCGTCCTGTATCCGATCGCTTTCATGGCTTGTTCCTCATCGCTGATTGATATGAGCGAAATCTGTGCCTATGATCAATGATCGTCAATATGCACAAAAAACGCCTATAGTATCAAAAAGGATACTGTCATGGCCAAAGCGCGCCATTCCCGCTTCGATTGCACGCCGGGCTGTTCGGTCGAGGCCGCCATCGCCCTGATCGACGGCAAGTGGAAATCGATCATCCTGTTCCATCTGCTCTCGGGCACGCTGCGCTTCAGCGAGATCCGCCGCCATATCGCGAATGTCACGCCGCGCATGCTGACCAACCAATTACGCGAGCTGGAAGAAGATGCGCTGATCGAGCGCAAGGTCTATGCGCAGGTGCCGCCCAAGGTGGAATACAGTCTCTCGCCGCTCGGCCGCAGCATGGAACCGGTCCTGCTGGCGCTGAAGGCGTGGGGCGATGCCAATATCGGCCTTTATGGCAAGCCGCATGCCGTCGAAAAGGCGGACGCGGCCTGATTCCGTCGCCGGAAAACTCCGCTTAGAGCATGGCGATGTCGATGACCTGGAAACGCCCGCCATCCTCTTGGCGGAACAGGCCAAGGCGATCGATGCGCAGTCGAGGGGCGACCTCGAGCTCCTTTGCCCGGAGATCCAGGTGTTCGCCGATGGCCGGGGCGTTCTCGATGGCCCCCGACAGTGTCATATGGAAGCGGAATTCCTCCAGCACATGGGGGTAGCCATGGGCATGGAGATAGCCGCGCTGGCGCTCGCTCAGGCGGTCTGGATTTCGGCGGGCGATTTCGGCGGGGGTCAGCGGCGCGCGCAGCCTGTCGAAATGCCTGACGATGCCGCCCTCGAGTTCGGCCAATTCACCCGGCGGCTCTGCCGGGACCATGGCGAGAAAGGCGCGGCCATCGCGCGAGGAAGGGATCGGCCTGATGACCCAGGCACCGAGATCGACCGGCCGCTGGGTCCTTGCGAAGGCGATGAAGTCCGATGCAAGAGCTGCCTCGTCCCAGCCGTCGGCGACGCGGAAAGGGGCTTTCAAGGTGGCGTGGAAGCCATAGAGCCGGGGATCGGCGGTCATCTCATGCCAGGCGGAAGCGGTTGTAGCGGCAGGGTGCCATTGGGGCACGTCCTGCCCCGTGAAGGCATCGTAACCCAGGACTTCGCTGCCGAAGCGCCAGAGCGCCGTGTCCGCAGCGGGCACATAATAGATCGCGTAACGTGTCGCCATTCTCAAACGTCCATGACCATTCCCGAGCAAAGCACGTCCATGATTGAGCGCTTGTTTGCTCCAACTCTTCGTTTCCAGCCAATCCGACGGGCTGGCTAGAGCGCCTTTGCGATTAGATGCGACTCCGTCCCATCGCAAAACGCTCTAGAGCCCAAGGGCACCACCGTCGGCGCGTGGGTCGTGCACGGCCTCGATGCGTCCGTCCCTGGTGTGGCGGACGAGCGCACCGGCATGGCCGAAGCTGTCTGCATAGGCCTCGCCGATGTCGAGGGGATGACCAGCACGGTCGAGCGCGTTGAGAAGGCTCTCGTCGAAGCGGTCTTCCAGCCGCAGCACGGATCTTCTTTCTTTCTCATCGCGAGCGAGGATGAAACGCGGGGCGTCGACGGAAGCGGCGAGGCTTTCGCCCAGGCGATAGCGTGAGAACAATTGCGCCAGGATCTGCGGCTGGGCATCGCCGCCCATGGTACCGAAGGGCATCACCCGGCCATCCGAAAACAGCGCCATGGCCGGGGCGAGGGTGTGAAAGGGCAGGCGCCCCGGTGCCAGGGCGCGAGGCGAGCGGGCGTCCAGTGAAAAGGCCATGCCGCGGTTCTGCATCAGCAAGCCGGTCTTCGGCAGCACCAGGCCCGAGCCATAATCCCAATAGATCGACTGGATGGTGCTGACGGCAAGGCCATCCTTGTCGATCGCGCCCATCCAGACAGTGTCGCCCCTGGCACCCGACAGTGGGGAAGGGGCGGCGCGCGCCATCGAAATCGCCGCGGCTTCGTTCTCCAGGAAGGCGGGCGTGAGGAAGGCGGCTGGATCGGCGCTCATCGAAACGGGATCGGCAATTTCGCGGTCTCGGATGGCCGCCGCTCGCTTGGCTGCCTCGACCAAGCTATGGATATGTTCGAAACTGCCCGCCCGCTTGAGGCCGAGGCGCTCGGCAAGGCCGAGGATGACGAGGGTGGAAAGCCCCTGCGTCGGCGGCGGCAGGCTATGGAGCGTGACGCCCTGCAGGGGCAGGCTCAGCGGTTCGCGTAGCCGAGCTTCATAGCGCCGGAAATCCTCCCGCGTGACGAGGGCACCGGCGCGGTCGAGATCGGCGGCGATTTCGCGGGCGGCATCGCCACGATAGAAATCGTCGAGCCCAGCATGGGCGAGCTGTTCCAGCAAACCCGCGAGCGCCGGCTGGACGAGAAGGTCCCCGGCTTTGGGGGCTTCACCCGACGGCATGAACTGGGCGGCAAAGCCAGGCACGGTCTTGAGCTCGTCGATCTCGGCGGGCTCGACCCGGGCTTGCGAGGCCGATACGGCGATGCCGTCGTGGGCATGGCGGATGGCATCTTCCAGCAGCACGGCCATGGGCAGCCGGCCGCCGAAGGCCCTGGCCATGTCGGCGGCAACCTGCCAGCCGGCGATCGCGCCGGGAACAGTAAGGCTGGAAAGGGCGCCGCGAGACGGCACTTCATCATAGCCGAGATCACGCAGGGCCGAGATGGTGGCCCGGCTGCCGGCGGGGCCGCAGGCCTGGATCGCCCGGATGCGGCGGCCTTTGTCGGCGATCAGCCAGAAACCATCACCGCCTGCGCCGTTCATATGCGGATAGGTCACGGCGATGGTGGCCGCCATGGCGATCATCGCCTCGATGGCGTTGCCGCCCTGGATCAGGATGCGCTGGCCGGTTTCGCTGGCCGGATGATGGGGCGTGGCGACGGCGGCATGACCGAAGACGGGCGTTTCCATAGGGCAGTGCAGCTTTCCAAGCGCAGACTTACATGGATGATTTGTCATCTACAGCGTTTCGCGCTCCGGTGGAATCACCAAGAATCGCAAAGACGCGTCGAAACAAGGAGTTAGAGCAAAGAGGCGTTTTCGCCATCCATGCGCTTCGTTCCACAAGGGGCGTAGCAAAGCGCGGCGTGATGGTATAGAGGCATGGGACGACATTCACGAAAGCCGTCGGGGAGCCGATTTTGCCCAGCTCTGAAAAATCCATCAATTGGACCAGCCTGATCACCGTTTGCTCGGCCGCCATTCTGATCGGCACCGAACTGCTCGGTGCGGCCTGGGCCTCCGGCTGGGCGCTGGCGGGATTTTTCCAGCTCGGACCCACGGTCGAGATCATCCTGCAATGCGTGTTCGGCCTCGTGGCCTTCTATGCCATTTTCGTCTTCCTCAGGCAGGCCAGCCGGGTCGAGTCGATTTTCAAGCGTGAAGGTGCCAGGTCCTAAGACGAAGGCTCCTGAGACACCGCCCGACGGCGGGCTGCCGGAGACCGCCGAACCCAGTCTCGCCTCGCGCTCGCTCCATGGCCTGTTTCGTCTGCTCAGGGTGAAGGATTGGGCAAGGCCGCCGGTTCTGCAGGCGCTGATCCGCCTGAGCCGCCGGACCGGCCCTGCGCTGCCCTCCGCCCGCCTGCGAAATCTTTGTGAGATCCGGCAGGAGGTGGCGCATGGCGACCGGGTGTTCCATCTCGGACCGCGGGACGGCGGCAAAGCGCCCTTCCATCTGCTCTACCTGCATGGGGGCGCCTATTCGTTCGCGATCAGCTTCCTGCATTGGCGCTTTCTCGACGACCTGATCCGCCGCACTGGCTGCAGTGTCACGGTACCTTTCTACCCGTTGGCTCCGGAAAACGGTCATCGGGAGGCGCTGGCAAGTGTGCTGGCGCATTACACGGATCTATGCGCCCATTTTGCCCCGGAGCGCATGGTGGTGATGGGCGATTCGGCCGGAGGCGGGCTCGCGCTTGCACTGGCCCAGGCTCTGGTCGCGGCCGGCCACCCCCAGCCCGGCCAGATCGTCCTACTCTCACCTTGGCTTGACCTCACCATGAATGATCCGGCGACACTGGCGCATGTGCCGCATGATCCCGTGATCACGCCGGAGGCGGCCCGGGCGGCAGCGCGTCTTTACGCCGGCGACCTGCCGCTGGACGATCCCGGGATCAGTCCGCTTTATGGCGAGATGCGGGGGCTGGCGCCGGTCACCGTCATGACCGGCACCGCGGATCTGCTCAATCCCGAGGCCCACAGATTGGCCCAGCGCCTGGAACGGGCTGGACAGCCCGTTGAACTCCTTGAGCAGGCCGGCATGGTGCATGCCTGGATGCTGCTGCCGCTGCCGGAGGCGGAACGCGCACGCGGGCAAATCGGTGATCTGTTGAATGCGCGCTTCGGACCGGAGGGCAGGGCAGGTCTTTCGGCCTGACCCCTGGCCTTTGTCTCATGTCAGCCGCCGCGCCGGCCTCTTCGACCAGACCAGGCCGTAAAAGCCGGCCTGGAGTAGCAGGTTGGCCGCAAATCCGGCGGCGTAGCCGATCCAGATGCCGGACAAGCCTATTTTCGCATCCAGCAGGCAGGCCAGCGGCACCTCGACCAGGACGATGGCGGTCATGAACAGGCCTGTCGGCACCAGGACCGTGCCATCCGCCCGCATGACCCCGCTGAGCACCGCTGACCAGCCCGCGAGCACCACGCTCCACAGCACGATATGGAGGAGATCCACGGCGACAAGAGCCGTGGCGGCTTCGGTGATGAACAGGCCGATGGCCACCGGGGCAAGCATATAGGCGGCAACCACGAAGGCGCCTGTCGTAACCAGGTTCAGACGCAGCCCGGTCACCAGGATAGGCCCGACAACGCCTAGCCGGCCTGCGCCGATACTGTGTGACGCCAGGACCGTCGCCGTGATTCCCAGCGACATCACCGGAAATTGCACCCAGCTCATGATCTGGTTGATGGCGCCATAGCTGGCGGTGGCGCCGACTCCGTGCCGGTTCACCAGGCCGAGCAGCACCAGTTCCGCCACAGCCATGCTCATCATCTGGCAGGCTGTCGGCAAGCCGATACGCAGGATGGCCGAAGCGAGCAAGACGTCGAAGGTTGGAGCTCGAGGCGTCGTCGGCGCGAGCGGATGCCGGCGGCGGCGCCAGTGCCAGGCGAGCCAGAGCAGCGACAGCGCATAGGCGCCGATGGTGGAGAAGGCGGCGCTCGTGACGCCAAGACGGGGCAGTCCTGCCCAACCTTCGATCAGGGCCGGCGTGGCGGCAAGAGACAGCGCTGTCGCGATGACGAGCACGAAAAGCGGCGAGACGGCGTCGCCGACGCCCCTGCTCATCGAGGTGACGAGCCAAAGCAGGAAGATGACGGGGCAGCCGGCCGTCATCAAGCGCGCATAGTCGACAGCCGCCGGCAGGACCGCCGCAGGCGTGCCGAGGGCCTGCAACAGGCCGGGAATGGCGAAGTGGCCGAACATGGCTATCGGCAAGCTGAGGGCGAGCACCATCACGATGGCGGTGGCGGCGATACGGCGAACGCGCGGTCGATCGCCCGCGCCCCAGGCCTGGCCGATCAGCACGGCGGCGCCGCTGCTCAGGCCGATCACCAGCGAGAGCGCCAGGAACAGGATCGGAAAGAAGGCCGATACCGCGGCAATGGCTTGGAGACCGAGAAGCTGGCCGATCCAGATGCCGTCGAGCGTGCCGGAGGCAGCCTGGAGGACATTGGTCAGCATCATCGGCAGGAGAATGCCGAGATAGAGGCGCCACAGGGGGCGAGAGGGAGAAGAGGATGACATGGCGGATACCGGGCAAGCGGATGCATTCCGGGCGGCGGGCCACCAGGTGCATGTAGGAAAGCGGGGCTGAAATCAGGCGGGAATCGTCAGTTGCGTGAGCGGCAACAAGCGTGAATCGGCCAGGGCGGCGGTGCGGTGCCCGAGCCCGGCGAGGTAGCCCTCATCGTCGGCAAAGGCGAGGAAGCTCCGTACGGAGGCCTGCCGCACGAGCGCGACCTGGTCCCACCGTTCCGTTTCGGGGCCAATCAGGAAAGCTCCGCCGGCGCCGAGAAACAGCAGCTCGCCGCCGCTTCGGGACAGGAAGGGCAGGGTGTGGACGACATAGCGCCGAAAGGCTTCCTCGCCGCTGATCGGCGCGATGGGCGCGAGTTCCGGCGAGGCCGAATAGTCGGCGACCTCGCGAAAACGCAGGAGATTGAGCATGGCGACCGGGCCGGCAAGACCCCGTGTCACGAAGTCTCGTCCGGCCTCCTGCGTGGGAGAAAGATAAGGCGGCATGGATTTTCCTCGGCATCCAGGAGGCGTCCGGCTTGGGCGAACAGGTGTCTGCGATTGGACAGGCCCGCGATGAAACTGGCGGGATTATATCCGGGTGAAATTTTCCTTGTCAATATACCCGGGTAATATTGCGTAGCGTGCTGTTCTGGTTTACGGCTGCGTGCAAATGCAACGCCATTCCGCTTTGGTCCAAGGAGGCCGTCCATGAAACGTGAAGATCGCAAGGCGGTTGTCGACGCCTATAAGAAGCGCAAGGTCGCGGCTGGCATCTACGCCCTTCGCTGCACGGAAACGGGGGATTGCTGGGTCGGCCGGGCGCCGGACCTTTCGAAGATCCGCAACAGGCTCTGGTTCACCCTGGGCCAGGGCGCCAGCCTGAACCAGGGCTTGCAGTCCGCCTGGAGCAGGCACGGAGAGCGCACCTTCAGCCTGGAGATCATCGAACAGATCGAGGATGAAGAGGTTGCTTTCGTGCGCGAGCGGACCTTGAAGGAACGGCTCGATCATTGGGTGGCGACCCTGGCGGCAAAGCCGATCTGATGTCATCATTTCCGGAAGATGGCAGCGTCTTCGCGCCTCTTCGCCCTAAGGCGCTATGCGATGCCGAAGGCAGCCGGTCTCGATCCGGACGAGCCTCCAACTCATGCTTGTGACGGCCTCGAGCGACGTGGCGCTTCTCATTTGCCATCGGAGCAGCGCATGATGCGGAAGGCGGTCACCGGGGGCCCTTCGCATGTCCGATCTTCCAAGCGACGATCAGCTTCGCATCACGCTGGCGCGAACACTCGGCCTGGTCTTCGAAGATTGGAGCATGCCCGATCCGACCCGAATGGAACTGGATGTCGAGCAGGCGATTCGACAGGCGGTCCGGCGAGCCTGGCCGGATTTGACCGTCGCCACGGTGATAGCCGGTCTTCGGCATGAAGGTGAAGTCGATACCATCGATCTTCTGATGGCCGACACCCGAAGCGGCACCAAGCGGCGATATTTGGTGTTTCCCTGAGGCTGCATGCTTTCGCAGCTGAACGGCTTTTTGCTTCGATTGCGGTTTTCGAGGTGTCCTTGCGAGTTCAGGCGCTTCCGTCAAATCACGAAATGGGGTGGTCGCCGCTGAGAACAACGGTCTCGCGGCAACGCACCACCGCTCGCCGGCGCGAAGCAGAGGGGCGGCAATTGCGCCGAGATACTGTCGCAACCGCCGCCCCCTGAAGGCAGGGTCATTGAGGCAGGGCCAGTTTCACCTCATTGCGTGCGCCGGCCTTGATCTCGATGTCCTGGGTGACATTGACGTCGCCCTTCCAAGCGCTGGCCGTGTATTTGCCTGCGGGTAGAACGTAGCTCATCGACGTATCGTAGTTCCGCGTGATTTCCTCCGCGTCATCACCATAAATGCCGGTCCGCGGGACGGTGATGCGGATCGAATCGGCGCCCGGCGCGGTGATGGCGACAAGGCCGGCGTCGAGCGGGAAGGAAGCCGTCACCGTCTCACCGGTCTTGATCGTCAGCGGGAAGACGCGATCCACGCCATCGACTTTGATACGGACGCGATAGGTGCCTTCGGGCAGATCGAAAACAGGCTCGGCGGCATAGTCGCCGATCAAGGAGGACTTGCCTTCGGCTGCTTCGGAGCCAACCAAGATATCGACACGGGGATCCTTTACGGCGGAGCCTCCCGGGGAAAAGGTGACCTTGCCCTTCAGCTTGCCGACACCGGCAATAACCTCGACAGGAACCGTTTCACCGGGCGCGATTTCGATATCGCGGGTCTGGACGGCTGCGCCAAGCTTCAGCGTGACACTGTATTCGCCCGCCGGGAGGATGACCCCGGTCTCGGCGTCATAGCCGGTGAACAGATCAGCGCTGCTGCCCTTAGGTTTGACGGTCCAGACCACAGAGCCCTTTGCCGTTTCGGTCGCCGTGCGTTTGGCGCGCAGTCCGATGCGGCCCGCGTTCAACGCCATGTCGACACGGTTCATCTCGTTGGCCTTGACGGTAATGGGGGCCTTCACGCTCGCCTCGCCCGCCGTGAGCGTGAGGATATAGTCGCCCGGCTCAACCTGTTCGTGGATGTTGGCGTTATAGCTCGTCATCACCACTTCGGATGTCGTGCCTTCCGGTGCGGGGCGGGTGAGTTCCCATCGCACGTCGTCGGTGAGCGGGTCGTCGCCGGCGGCCAGCCGGGCATAGCCCGTCAGGTTCCAGTCCGGTTTGGGTTCCGCCTTCGGCTCAGCCTTGGGTTGCGGGGCCGGTGCAGGCGCCGGATTGCCTTGGGCGGTGTGCACGGCCTGCTGGATGGCCTTGGTGAGTTCGCCGGCATCCTCGGCCTGCAGGGCGATGCCGCCCGTCGCCTCCGCCATGCAGCGCAGTTCGCGGTTGGCTTCGGGATCCTTGATGTCGAAGCCGACGGTGTCGACGACGAGGTCTATATCGGCCTTCTTCAGGGCTGCGGCCACCTCGCAGGGGGCGGCGTTGCAGGTTTCCACGCCGTCGGAGACCAGGATGATGGTCGACCGACCTTCCTGCCCCTTCATCGCTTCGGCGGCGGTTCGCACGGCGTCGGTCATCGGCGTGCGCCCCTTGGGCGACAGGCCGCCGACCATGGCCATGAACGCCCGCTCGTCGACCGGGGCGACCGATTTGAGCATTTCGATGTCTTTGCAATCGCCCTTGCGACGATGGCCATAGACGATCAGGCCGAGGTGATCGTCCGCCGGCCAGCCTTTCAGGATGGTACCGACGGTTTGGCGTGCGGCCTCGATCTTGGTGATGTCACCAACCTTGCCCCACATGGAGCCCGAGGCGTCGAGCACGAGCATGACGCGTGCTCCCTCTTCTGCCCTTGCGCTCATTGCAAAAGGCAATAGGGCGCCAGCCAGGCCGAGGAGACCTGGAACAAGGGCATAAAGACTTTTCCGCATAGTAAACTCCAATGAAACGGTCGATCGGACATTTGTGCGGTCAGGTTCTCTTCTTGCCCTTTCAAATATAAGCAAATGTTGTGACACTCAAGCGCGCTGCAGCATGTGTCTATGTTGACGATTACCTCTGTGCGCTTTCGCATAGTTTGACGGGGATGCGATGAGGTTCACTCAGTGTCGAGGGTGCTCGCCCCGGTGCCTTTCCCGAATGACCCTTCCGGTCGATGGATAGGCGGCATGCTGATACCGCCCCGCAGCGATGTGCGAAAACGCACAGCGCGAAGGGGCCGTTTCCCATTAACCATTGCTGCATCAGCGGGGCCGCAAATCAGCACGAGCCCATGCAAAATCGTCGGGGACTATCGATGTTGACCTCAAACGCACGCCTGGCCTGGAATGACGACATCGACATGTCGGCGCCAGATATCACCGAGCTGCATCGCGCCTACATGCTTTCGATCCGTCAGCACCAGCGTCTGTTGGGCGAGCTTTGCGCGACGCTCTCCAACCTCGGTGTTGCCATCGACAATTCTCCTCTCGACTCGCAGATGCGGGATGCCCTTTCCGCCGGCGTCGGCCGTCATGTCGACCTGGCCCGCGGAATCATCGCCGGAATCGACAGCGCGCTGAGCTTCTCGGCGCCGACGCGTCCGTCGACCGCTCATTGACGAATAGTCGCTGCTGCGGCGGCCGGCTGTGCCGAAAGGCACAGGGGTGCAGCGACCGGGAAACCGGGTTGCCGTGGACGTCACTCTACTCTCCATAGCAGTAACTTGAGCGGGCAGGCCTTGCAGGAGGCTTGCCCGCTCCTTTCAGCATGGACCTATCGCAGAGAACGAACTTTACGCGTGGTCTCGCTCCGGGAAGAAGATGCGGCTTTGCCGAGGGCAGGAGGCCCAATATTTGCTCTTGCCCCAGTTGCCTCCAGTAAATGAGGGGACCTCACTCGGGGCAAAGCGCGTTTAGGCGTGGACGCCCGCTTGCTCTAATCCTTTGTTTCGACGTGTCTTTACGGCTCTTCGCGATGCGGCCAAATCGCAAAACACTCCGGCGCCGGGGCTCCCGGGTGTCTGGCGTGGCAGCGTATGATATCGGCAACACTTCTTGTTTTTTAATCACACCGCATTGACACCCACTGGCTGTTTCAATTTTGTACTGTCCATGTGTTGAGTTTTCCGGCTCTCGTCTGCCTGGTACCGCCGGACTTAACCGAACAGTAACCATAATGATGGCGGTACTAGCTACGCGCTGACGTATTCGGGGGTACTATGAAACTGGTCCATTTCGCCATGCTCGCGGTCATGTCGCTGAGTCTGGGCGCTTGCCAATACACCAAGACGGCCGATCCCGTGCTCTCGGAGCGGGACGCGCAGTTCATGGCGATGATTCCCACCGGCGACGTGGACAAGATGTTTGCCCGCTACATGGTCGACAATCCCACTGGCGAACCGGCGGGCGTAGTGGTTGTCGAGACCAAGCAGCATCTGCTCTATTATACGCTGCCCGACGGCAAGGCGATGCGCTATGGCGTGGCCCTTGGCAGCGAGGCCTTCGGGTGGACGGGTGAAGCCGTCATCGACCACAAGGCCGAATGGCCGACCTGGAATCCGCCGGCCGAGATGATGGTGCGCTGGCCGCATGTCAAGCGCACCGAAGGGGGGTGGACCAACCCGCTGGGGGCGCGTGCGCTTTATCTCTTCCAGGGCGGCAAGGACACGCTCTATCGCATTCACGGCACCAACGAACCCGAGAAAATCGGCCGCAGCGTCTCGTCCGGCTGCATCCGGATGCGCAACATCGACGTGATCGATCTCTATAACCGCGTTCCCGCCGGTACGAAGGTGATCGTGCGCTGAGGCGGATTTCGGCGGCGTGCTCGTCACGGCGCCGCATCCAAGGTAATTTCGACAAGAGCCCCGGATCGCACCGGGGCTTTTTTGTTGGCCCTGCTGCCCCCGGGGCAGCTTCGTGTCGGCGGGACGAGCCGCGGGCATTCGGCGGAAACCTGCCGACTTTTCGGATCTGGCCAATCGGGCTTCGGCTCATATGCGAATGAAAGCCCGGCATGGGGGACTATGCGCGAGGCGCTTCAGTATCTTCCATGGGCTTCTGACTTCCGCTGGTTTGGCGGCGGCTGCGTGGCAGCGATCGGTCATTCGTGGCGAGTGGAGGAGGATGAAGGCGGGACTGCGGCGCCAACCAGATTCACGCCGTGCTCGCGCCCGATCTTCCCGGGCCCGGTATCGGCAGGCGTGAGGCGTCTTCGACAAAGGCCGATATCCGGCTGGAGCCTAGTCTGATCGGCTGCATAAGCCATTCAGGGACCCGAGACGAAGCTCAGCACCGGATGAGCGCGGCCGAAAATGGCGTCAGCCGCCGGCTTCGGCGTATGCTTGCCTGGCGGGCCGGTTGATACGGGTCCCAATGCCACCTGCCTCGGCAGGCAAAGCGTCGCATCCGGACAAACCTGCCGCCGATTGCGGCAGGTCCAGTGCCGTAAAGGAAAGTATAGCCGGGTCTTACGACTGGGCCATTTGCTGGAGGCGCGTATAGGCTGCCTCCGCGCTCATCTGGCGCTGATCCTTTTCCTTGCGGGCTGCCCCGACGGCGGCGGCCAGAGCCGGGATGGCGATCTTGCCATAACGATCCTCGAGCTTTTCCCGCTTCTCTTGTGCGGGCTGCTGGAGACGCGATCCCTCGATGTCCATAATCTGGTCCTCAACCAAGGTACACGACAAGTACGTGCACAGATTTACGCAGTTACGACAACAACTTGGCTCATAATTGACAGCGAAGGCGTGGGAATTATGACGGAGCGGCGACATGATTATCTTATTTGCGACATCGCCGTCATTTTACTGCAACATGTTGCAAGAACGTCACAAGTAAATAAGCCTGCAGCTCATAAAGAAAGCCGCGCTTTGCGGCGCGGCTGCGATGCTTTCATAAGTTCAATGTTACCGATATGCCGCGCCTCTATCGTTGCGGTCGTGTCGCATATCGACAAATGGGGGATGCTTTCGCCTAAAGTGTTTTGCGATTCAGCGGTAACGCCAAGAATCGCAAAGACGCATCGAACCAAAGAGCGAAAGCAAAGCAGGGTTTGGCTCTAAACGCGCTTTGCCTTAGGCGGCGAGGTCGTCGTCTTCGTCGCGCAGGCAAGCCGGCATCTCATGCTTGGGCTTCTCCGGCTTGGCGACAACGCGTGCCACCTGGGCCGCTGCCGCGGCGACGGCCGAAATGCCGATGGCGCGATAGAGATGCTGGAGCTGCTCGCGCGGGGAGCCTTGCGGCGGTGCGAGCGCTTCGCTTGGTCGGTCGGTAGAAAGAGGGGAGGTCGTCATAATTAACTCCATACGCAACGACACGCTCTACTTGTTGTCACCCTGAGGGTGCTTTGAAGCGAGGTGAAGGCCGGACTGTGAATATTTGGCGGCGAAAGTATCATGGTTAACGTGAAAGCCCCGTGATACTTCGCACGGCATGACCAGCAATATACGCCGGGCCACCTGAATGTTCGATTAACCAGGCCCGGTGGCGCGCGAAAATTCTCACACGTGCGGCAGGGCCCAGGGCTGTACGCTGACGATGGACCAGGCCGTGCCGCTCTTGCGGCAGCTCTTGCCCTGATACCATTGGGCCGGGCCCTGGCCGCCCTGGGCTGCGACGAAGCTGCGGCAGGTAAGCTTGTTTTCGACATAGCTATCGGCAACCGGCGTGACCAGGCCATGTACGCCGGTTGTCATGCTGGACCACGCTATGGAGGCGCCCGGATTCTGGGGGTCCATTCCCGCCTGCAGCGCAGCCTTGGCTTGCTGCCAGTCGGCATCGGTCATGCTGGCGTTCAGGCGGATGTCCTGTTCGGGGATCGAACCTGTCGTCGTCTTGTCCTCGGCCGAGCCGAAGATCGGGCCGAGGGGCGTCGAAATGGCGCAGCCTGTCAAAATGACACTGGCGAACAGCACTGACAGTGGGCCGCGGACGCGGTAGGCGTTATAACCGCCCTTGAAGACGAACAGGCTGAACACAGTGGAGCCACCCCAATGACCATGACGTTAGGTAATCCTGGCACGGGCGAGTTAACGCCGGGTGACTCGGCTGGCTTCCTCGGCGCGTCCGAACCGTTTTTGTTGTTCGCGCAATGGCTGGCGGAAGCGGAGAAATCCGAGCCGAACGACCCCAACGCGATGGCGCTCGCCACGGTGGATCCGGAAGGCCTGCCGGACGTGCGCATGGTGTTGCTCAAGGGCCTCGATGACAAGGGTTTCGTCTTCTATACCAACACACAGAGCGCCAAGGGCACGGAATTGGGCGGCACGCCCAAGGCCGCCTTGCTGTTTCATTGGAAGAGCCTGCGCCGGCAGGTGAGGGTGCGTGGGCCGGTCGACCGCGTCACCGATGCGGAGGCGGACGCCTACTTCGTCACGCGCCCGCGTGGCAGCCGAATCGGCGCCTGGGCGTCGCAGCAGTCGCGGGCACTCGAAGGGCGCTTCGCCCTTGAAAAGGCCGTGGCGACCTATACGGCCAAATTCGCCATCGGCGAGATCCCGCGTCCTCCCCATTGGACCGGTTTCCGCATCCTGCCGGTGCAGATCGAATTCTGGCACGACAGGCCGTTCCGATTGCATGACCGCCTGGTTTTCCGGCGTGCCGAGAGCCAGGGCGGCTGGCGGCGCGAGCAGCTCTATCCCTGAGAGGGGCGCGCGCCCATTTGGAGCAACGGCCTCTGGGGGTGCAATTGGGCCCGGCTCGGCTGTCGCGGCGATCCGCCACCCTATTTCATTTGGGCGTCGTGATATCTATGTCTTCTGGCATGGCTCCTTGGAGCCGCCTCTTTTTCGATCGGTATCCGTCATGGCAAGCAGTTCCGCCCAGCATCCGCAGCGCGCGATGATTCTCACCGGCGCCTCCCGGGGGATCGGGCATGCGACCGTCAAGCGCTTTTCAGCGGCAGGCTGGCGGGTCATCACCTGCTCCCGCCACGCTTTTCCCGAGGAATGTCCCTGGGAGGCAGGCCCGGAGGATCACATCCAGGTCGATCTCGCCGATCCGGCCAATACCGAGGAAGCGATCGAGGAGATCAAGCGCCGTCTCGACGGCACCGGCCTGCATGCGCTGGTCAACAACGCGGCGATTTCGCCAAAGGGCAAGAGCGGCTCGCGCCTGAGCAGCATCGAGACCGGGCTTTCGGATTGGCAATGGGTGTTCCAGGTCAATTTCTTTGCGCCGATCATGCTGGCGCGCGGGCTGATCCAAGAGCTCGAGCAGGTCAAGGGCTCGGTGGTGAACGTCACCTCGATTGCCGGCGCACGCGTTCATCCCTTTGCCGGTGCCGCCTATTCGACCTCCAAGGCCGCCCTGGCTGCCTTGACCCGCGAGATGGCCTCGGACTTTGCGCCGCGCGGCATCAGGGTCAATGCGATCGCGCCTGGCGAAATCGATACCTCGATCCTTTCACCCGGTACCGAAAAGATCGTCGCTCAGATTCCGATGCGGCGCCTCGGTACACCCGATGAAGTGGCCAAGACCATCTACTTCCTCTGCACGGATCAGAGCTCCTATGTGAACGGGGCCGAGATCGCCATCAATGGCGGCCAGCATGTGTGAAGGCGGTATTCCGGGAACGATAAGGCGGCTGCCGATGCTTTCGGCGTAACAGGGACGGTCTATTCCTCAACAAATAGACCTATCGCCCCTTCCCCCCTGCGCAGCCTTCCGTTATTCATGCCGTTCCTTTCGAATAGGCAGTTGCGGAATGACAGCAAGTGGATTGATGGCCGGCAAGCGCGGCCTCATCATGGGTGTGGCGAATAATCGATCGATCGCCTGGGGCATCGCCAAGGCGTGCAGGCAGCATGGCGCCGAGCTGGCCTTCACCTATCAGGGGGATGCCCTGAAGAAGCGCGTCGAGCCATTGGCTGCCGAACTCGAGGCCCTGGTCGTCGGCCATTGCGACGTCACCGACGGGGCCAGCATCGATGCCGTGTTCGCCGAAGTCGCTGCCAAATGGGGCAAGCTCGATTTCATCGTTCACGCCATCGCCTTTTCGGACAAGGACCAGCTCGACGGCCGCTATCTCGAGACGACCGAAGAGAACTTCACCAAGACGATGCTGATCTCCTGCTATTCGCTCACCTCGGTCGCCCAGCGCGCCGAGAAGCTGATGACGGATGGCGGCTCGATCCTGACGCTGACCTATTATGGCGCCGAGAAGTGGATGCCGCACTATAACGTCATGGGCGTGGCCAAGGCCGCTCTTGAGGCGAGCGTGCGCTATCTCGCCGCCGATCTCGGCGAGAAGGCGATTCGGGTGAACGCCATCTCCGCCGGTCCGATCAAGACTTTGGCCGCTTCCGGCATCGGGGATTTCCGCTACATCCTGAAGTGGAACGAATATAACGCGCCGCTACGCCGCACCGTCACCATCGAGGAGGTGGGCGAAGCAGGAGCATATCTGCTATCCGACATGTCGCGCGGCGTTACCGGCGAAGTGCATCATGTCGATGCCGGCTACCATGTGGTCGGCATGAAGAATCCGACCTCGCCCGACATCACGCTCGCCGGCAAGGACTGAGAGCGAGGGCAGGCCTTGGAGCGCCGGTCCAGCAACTGCTGACAGGCCGGACAGCACGAAACGAGGTGGGCGTTCGCCGATGGCGTGATGCCCGTCCGAGCGGATTCTTCTTGATCGAGCCGTGTGCTCGATCAAGAAGAATCCGCAAGCTCTCAAACACTTGCGAGCTTCTCGGTGTTACCCATTCGAGGGCGACATCTGGAAGCTCTGCTTGGGGAGGCAGGACGGCCTCCCGTCTGATTCATGCGTCCAAAGCAGGAGTAAGCCCGTGGCGCCCACACTTTACTTCATGCGCCACGGCGAGACCGATTGGAACGCCGAAGCGCGCCTGCAAGGCCAGCAGGACATTCCCCTCAACCAGGTCGGACGCAAGCAGGCCACCGAGGCCGGCCACAAGCTTGCCGAGGTCCTGCCGGCGCCGGATGGTCTGCCCTGGCTGGTCAGCCCGCTCGGGCGCACCCGCGAGACGGCGGAACTGGCACGCAAGGCGATCGGCCTGCCACCGCAGCGCTACACCACCGATGACCGTCTCAAGGAACTGACCTTCGGCGATTGGGAAGGCCGGACCTGGGCCGAACTGCGCTCGGTGGATCGCAACATGGTGAAGGCGCGGACTGCCGACAAATGGGCCTATGTCCCGCCGCGCGGCGAGAGCTACGCCATGCTGCATGACCGCATCGCACTCTGGCTCAAGACTGTGACTCAGGATCTCGTGGTGGTCAGCCATGGCGGCGTTGCCCGCGTGCTGATGGTGCTGCTGGCGGGAAAAGCCAGCGGTCAGGCCGCCGAGGAGCCGATCTGGCAGGGCAAGCTTTTGGTCTTCCGCAACAAATCGGCTGAATGGGTCTAGGGGCAATTGCTCACCCCCTAGTCATCCCGTGCGCGATGCAGCATGGAATGCTGCTTCGCAGTCAGACCAAACCTCGGTTTGGTTCCGGGGACCGCGCTGAGAATGAGCCTCGGTTGGCTTACGATCCCGGATCTGCGCCGCATCACTACGTGCTGCAGCGCGTCCGGAATGACCCACGTGAGCAATTACGTCTAAGATATTTCCCGAAAAGGCGGGCTGGCCAGAGCCGCCGAAGCAGATACCGGCTTCGGCGGTTTGTGGTCGTCAGGCCCGGCGAGGCTTGTTAGCCTCGTCGAGCAGAGGCCGCTCGTGGCGGCAGCAGATTCGGGTCAGGTGGCCGGGCCGCCCTTGTGCTTGCAGCTTTCGCGGAATTTCTTGCGGGGTTTGCCTTTCAGTCCCTGCTTGTCGGCGGCATCGGAGCACGCCTTGGAAATCGCCGCCTTCTTGCTGGCATCGAGCGTGGGTTTCTTGGCCTTCGGGGTCGTCGGCGCAGTGGCGGGCGCCATCTGCTCGGTCGGAGCGGTCGTTGCCGGTGGTGAAGCTTGAGGAGTGGTCTGCGCCGAGGCTGCGCCAACGCCTAAGGAAAGTGCCAATGCAATTGCCGGAAGCAGGCCAAAACGACGTAGGTTCATGGTATTTCCTCCAGTATATTTCGATCTTGATAGCGATTTCGATATCCAGACCGACTCAGACATGGAACCGCGAGATGGCCGAATTTTGACCTTCGTTTGAGAATTCGGCGGCGCTACCTGATCGAATCCTAATTCGATCCCGAATAATGCCTTGTCTATTCTGATCGATCGGAGCCGCGGCAAGCCAAAGCTGGGCAGACGTTTAGCGCTGGGCGAGCGGCCGAAATTGAGTTTTGGTACGAATGCTGTAGAAGGCGCCCATCACCCGTTCCCTGCGAGTTCTCATGTCCTTCAACAGCTTCGGCCATCTCTTCCGCGTCACCACCTATGGCGAGAGTCACGGCGTGGCGCTGGGCTGCGTGATCGATGGCTGTCCGCCGCGCCTGCCGATCAGCGAGGCGATGATCCAGGGCTTCCTGGATCGCCGCAAGCCGGGGCAGAGCCGCTTCACCACCCAGCGCCGCGAGCCGGATAGCGTGCGTATCCTTTCGGGCGTGATGGCCGACGAAGCGAGTGGGCTGTTGCTGACCACGGGAACCCCGATCCACCTGATGATCGAGAATGTCGATCAGCGCTCCAAGGATTATGGGGAGATCAAGGACAAGTATCGCCCCGGCCATGCGGATTATGCCTATGACGTCAAATATGGCATCCGTGACTATCGCGGCGGCGGGCGGTCCTCGGCACGCGAGACGGCGGCCCGCGTGGCGGCCGGGGCGGTGGCCCGGCAGGTCCTGCCGGGCGTGAGCGTTCGGGGGGCGCTCGTGCAGATGGGGCCGCACAAGATCGATCGCAGCCGCTGGGACTGGGAGGCGGTGAACGCCAATCCGTTCTTCTGTCCGGATCCGGTCGCGGCCGCCTTCTTCGAGGACTATCTCGATGGCGTGCGCAAGGCGGGCTCCTCGATCGGCGCCGTGATCGAGGTGGTGGCCGAAGGGGTGCAGCCTGGCCTCGGCGCCCCGATCTACGGCAAGCTCGATTCGGATCTTGCCGCGGCGATGATGAGCATCAATGCAGTCAAGGGCGTGGAGATCGGGGACGGTTTCGCCGCAGCCGAACTCGGAGGCGAGGCGAATGCCGACGAGATGCGCATGGGCAATGACGGAAGGCCGCTATTCCTGTCCAATCATGCCGGCGGCATTCTCGGCGGCATCTCCACCGGCCAGCCCGTGGTGGTGCGCTTCGCGGTGAAGCCGACCTCCTCCATCCTGCAGGAGCGCCGTACGGTGGATCGCTATGGCCGCGACACCGATATCATCACCAAGGGGCGTCACGACCCCTGTGTCGGTATCCGGGCCGTACCGGTGGGAGAGGCGATGATGGCCTGCGTGCTCGCTGACCATGTCCTGCGTCATCGGGGGCAGGTCGGCACGCCGCTGGCCTGGCCGTTCGAGAAATAAGGGGCGGGCCTTCAGACCCGCCTATAGCAAAACGCGTTCAGGCGTGAACGCTTATTGCTCTAACTCTTTGTTCTGGCGCGTCTTTGCGATTTGAGGTGATTCCGTCTAATCGCAAAACGCTCTGGACACGTACCGCCCGATGGCGGGTCTGAAGACCCGCTCCTTGATTCATCGCCCGATATCGTAACCCTTGTCGCGCAGCTTCACGAGAGCGGCCTCGAGTTCGGGATCGATCTTGCCGGGCATGATGATCCTGGGCTGAACGATGAGGTCGCCGGGGCCGTCCTTGGCCTGCACGCCCTTGCCCTTGAGGCGGAAGGAGCGCAGCCCCGTGGTGCCGGCGGGCAAAGTAAGATCGACGGAGCCATCCAGCGTCGGTACGCGCACCTTGGCGCCGAGCGCTGCCTCATAGACGGTCACGTTGACGTCGACACGCACGTTCCTGCCATCGGCGCGGAACGTATCGTGCGGCGCCACGGCCACCGTGATCAGCGCATCGCCGGGTTCGCCGCCGAACGGACTGGGCTCGCCCTGGCCCCTGAGGCGGATGGTCTTGCCAGGAGCGATGCCGGCCGGAATGGAGGCGTCCACCATGCGGCCTGGCCCGAGCTCGACCCGTGTCTTGCCGCCCAGCGCCCAGACCGTGAAGGGAATCTGGCCGGTGACCTGGATGTCGTCGCCGCGGGGCGCCGAACCACGCGAACTGCCGCCGCGCTGGGCGCGTCCGCCGAACATCTCGCTGAGAATGTCGTCGAAACCGCCGGCAAAACCTCCGCCGGCGCTGCTACTACTACCGCCCCGACCGCCACCAAAATTGAATTCGAAGCCGCCGGTATCGCGCCCAAATCCACCACCGGAGCCGCCCGCGGCCTCGAAGCCCTGGAAGCGCGGCTTGCCCTCGGCGTCGATCTCGCCACGGTCGAACTGGGCCCGCTTCTTCTCGTCACCGACGATTTCATAAGCGCTGTTGACCTCGGCGAACTTCGCCGCGGCCTTGGCATCCTTGTTCTGATCGGGGTGGTACTGCTTGGCGAGCTTCCGGAAGGCCTTCTTGATCTCAGCCAAGCTTGCCGTCTTGGAAACGCCAAGGACGCTATAGGGGTCACGCATGTTTCAAAATCTCTCCCGCCGGCCCCCTCATGGGCAGCCTGCCACCGTGGCACAAGGCCCACGTGTGCCTGGAACATGGGATTTGGCGGGAGATTCCGCAATATGTTCGCGCTGCGAAATCTCTGGAAGGCGGCGATTTCGGCCCATGCGTCGAGCATGCGACGTTCGGGTACGAGTTTGACGCATCATAGCCGATTTCTGGCTCCTGCGTGAATTCGGTATGCCACGCCGACCAAATTCCTTATGGAGGGCGAGAAAGGGCTGTAGACTGGGATTCGACATGCCGATACGCGCGATACTCTTCGACAAGGACGGGACCCTGGTCGACTTCCACCTCACCTGGAGCGCCGCCGCCTATGCTGCCATGCAGCGCCTGAGTGGTGGCGACCCCGAGAAGATGGCGAAGCTGGTCGAGATCAACGATTACGACCTGGAGAGCCACCGCATTCTGCCGCATTCGGTGCTGGTGGCTGAATCTTCGGCCGATTATGGCGTCGCCTGGGCCGAGGTGCTCGGGGAGGTCGCCGATACGGCCTTCTTTGAGCAGATGGACCGTATCTTCATCGAAGAAGGCCTGAAACACGTCACGCCGATCGGGGATCCGCCCTGGCTGTTGTCCACCCTGAAGAGCCGGGGCTACCTCCTGGGCATCTGCACCAATGACTCCGAAGCGGGCGCCCGTGCCCACTGCGAGAAGCTCGGCCTGATGCCCTGGCTCGACGCCGTACTTGGCTATGATTCAGGCCATGGCCGCAAGCCGGAGCCGGGCCCGGTGCTCGGCTTTGCCGGGGCTTTCGGGGTCGCGCCTCGGGAAATCGCCCTGGTCGGCGATTCCACCCATGACCTGCATGCCGTCAAGGCAGCCGGAGGCACAGCCATCGCCGTACTCAGCGGCTTCGCGCAGCGGGAGGAATTGGCGCCGCATGCCGATCATGTCATCGAGAGCGTGATGGACCTGCCCAATCTCCTGCAGTCGCTGGCGAGCGCGCCCTGATGCTGCGGCGTCCGGCGCCTCCGCCGATCGGCTGGGCCCGTGTCGCGCAGAGTTTGGCGGTCTTTGCCTTCGAGGTCGTGCTGATTTCGCTGGTTCTGATGCGCTTTCATCTCGCCCCGCTCAAGGCTGGTTTTGCCGCCTTGTGCGCGGGACTGCTGGCGGCCTGCGCCGCCTTGCTCTGCGCCGTGATCGCCTTCCAGGTGATCTGGCGCAAGGGCGAGCGGGGCTTCGGCCGGGCCTTCAGCGCTTTCCTGCTCGCCATCCTGCTGCTGGGCCCTGCGGCGATTGCCGCCAGTCTCGCTCTCAGCGTGCCTGACATCGTCGATGTCAGCACCGATCCCGACGATCCGCCGCCTTTGGCCCATGCCGCCCGCACGCGCGCTGGCGATGCCAATTCGACCGCCTACGCGGTGGGGCTTGCAGCCTATCAGCGCAAAGCCTTGCCGCAGATCCAATCGATTCTCCTCGATGTCCCGCCGGATGATATCCGCAAAATTGCGCTTCGCCTGATGCGGGAGAGGCGCTGGCAGATCGTGGGCGATCTGCGCTTTGGCGAGATGGCTGCGCGCATTCGCTTGCCGGACAGCATCCGCGAGGATGGCGATTCCGCGGACTCCGACACGGCCGGAGGCGCGCCCACAGGATCGGCCGCCACGCAAAGGCGCTTTAGCGATCGCATCGAGGCGATCGCCTCATCCACGCTTCTGGGTACCACCGATGATATCGCCCTGCGCATCCGGGGCGAGGGCGGCAAGACGCGCATCGACATGCGCTCGGCGGCTCGCTACGGCTCCTACGATTTCGGTGCCAACGCCAAGCATGTGCAGAGTTTCATGGCCGAATTGCGCGATCGAGCTCTGACGCCGGATCAGGCCAGCCAGTAATGGCCCGCCATGGAAGGAGCCCCTTCGGTGACGACCTTGCCGCGCTGGACCAGGTCTTCGAGATGGGCGAACAGGTTGAGGGTCGCCGCTCCCTGTAGCCCGGCCGGCAGTCCCGCATAGACCCTGGCGGTCAATGGCGTGATCGGCGTGGGGCCGTCTCCCAGGGCCTGGAGGATCGAGGCCTCACGCATGCGGCGGTGCTGGATCATGGCGCGCACGAAACGCTGGGGCTGCTCGACCGGCCCGCCATGACCGGGAAAGTAGCGTGCCTCCGGCCTGCCGATGAGCTTCTCCAGCGAGGCCATGTAGTCGCCCATCGAGCCATCGGGCGGGGCGACGATGCTGGTGGACCAGGCCATGACATGGTCGCCCGACAACAGCACCTTGTCCGCCTCCAGCGAAAATGCGAGATGGTTGGCGCAGTGACCGGGGGTCGCCACCGCCGTCAACGGCCAGTCCGGTGGCCCGAACCGATCGCCCTCGGCCAGAACCACGTCGGGATGGAAGGCGAGGTCGCCGGCGGCGTCGAGCAGATTGACCTCGCCTTCATGCAGGGGCCGGGCGCTGCGATGCGGGCCGGCGCCATGAGTGGGTGCGCCGGTGGCCGATACCAGTGCCGGCACGGCCGGCGAGTGGTCGCGGTGCGTGTGCGTGACGGCAATCGCCACCACTTCCTCGCCGCGCACTGCCGACAGCAGGGCAGCGACATGGCCGGGATCGTCCGGGCCGGGATCGATGATGGCAACCTTGCCGCGTCCGACGATATAGGAACAGGTGCCGGTGAAGGTGAAGGCTCCGCCATTGGGAGCCACGATACGGCGGACACCCGGCGACAATTCCTCGAGGACACCCGGCAATGGCGCGGCGCGATTATAGGGGATGTCTTCGCTCATATGGATTTCCAGTATCGATAAATTTTGTGCGGCGCGGCAAGGGTCGATCGCCCGTGGGGTTCATATCGCCTCTTGCGTACAAACGTCCTTTGGATGAAACTCATTTCGCACTGGTGTGGAATGGATCTGGTCATCCGGCCAGATCGGGACTGGGAGCGTAAGATGGCGCAGAGCGGCACCGTCAAGTTCTTCAACACCCAAAAAGGCTATGGCTTCATAACGCCTGACGATGGTGGACGCGACATCTTTGTTCACATCACCGCAGTCGAAAGTTCCGGTCTGGGTACATTGTCGGAAGGCCAGAAGATCTCCTTCGATGTCGAACCCGACAAGAAGGGCAAGGGACCGAAGGCCGTTAATCTGGTGAAGGCCTGACTGCTATTTCCGCACTAGCGGCTGAAATGCAGTATTGGATGGACGAGCGCTCGCAGGAGCGCTCATGATTCCAGCACTGGATCTCGGCTCCGCCATGCAATTGCGCTCCTCGCCCCCGTCGCCCTTTGGGCGGAAAGTCAAGATTGCCGCGCACTATCTTGGCTTGCTCGATAGCATCACCGTGGTTCCTGCGGATACCAATGACCCGCAGGACAGCCTGTGCGGGCAGAATCCGCTCGGCAAGATCCCGGTACTGATCCTGGAAGACGGGACCATTCTCTACGACAGCCGGGTCATTCTCGATTATCTCGACCACCTCGCCGGGGGTGGGCGCATCGTGCCGCATGGGGCGGGGCGCTATGAGGTGCTGACGCGTCAGGCCTTGGCGGACGGCATCATGGATGCCTCATTGCTCCAGGTCTATGAGGCGAGGATGCGTCCCGAAGACCAGCGCAGCGCCAAATGGCTCGACATCCAGGCCGGCAAGGTTTCGCGCGGCCTGGCCGCGTTCGAGGCGCGGGCAGGGGCCTTCGATCCGGCGCTGGATGCGGGAAGCATCGCGCTGGCCTGTGCGCTCGGCTATCTCGATTTGCGCTTCGCCGGAACCTGGCGGCAGCATTTTCCCAAGCTGCAGGCCTGGCTGGCTGCCTTCGAGGCGGAAATCCCGGCCTTCGGTCTGACACGCCCGGAATAATATCAGGTCTCGAAGATGCCGATGCATCCGAGATTTGAGCACCTCACGATTTTCGACACCAAATCAAAGATTTGGCGAAAATCGTGAGGCGGAACCATGAGTCATTGTCAATGCCTCATGGCATAATGCCGTTGGCCTTGAGCGGTGGTTGTCGCCTCCGCCCGGTCATGTCGTTGCGGTTCGTCTGAAAGCTTGGGGCGCTAGCGCTGCGGCGCCTCTTCACGCTGGCGTGCTTCCCAGGCCGCGCGCAAGGCCGCGCTTTCGCCTTCGAAGCGTTCCTGCGTGACCTCGCAACGGCGGATGCGGTCGGCCCGGAAGCTGCGGAAGTCCCGGCGTAGTTCGCACCAGGCGACGACATGCATCACCTCGACATAATAGACCATGGCGATCGGGCGAATGATGCGTCGGCTTTCCCGCCCCTGAGCGTCGGCATAATGCAGCAACAATTTGCGTTCGTCGCGAATGGCCAGGCGAATGGCGGAAAGATCGACGCTGACCGGCTCGGGATGGATCCATTGCGGCACGAAGAGACGGGTCTTGTCGATGGGCTCGCGATTGGCAATCGGCAGGACGCTGGCGATTTTGGCTCGGATCGAGCCCGCCGCCGTCTTGAGCGCGCGGTCGTCGGTGCGTTCCAGCAGGCCAAGGGCAACCACCAGGGCTTCGACTTCCTCGATCGACAGCATCAGCGGCGGCAGGTCATAGCCCGAGCGCATGACATAGCCGATGCCGGCTTCGCCATAGATGGGCACTGACAGGGCCTGAAGCGACGCGATATCGCGATAGATGGTGCGCTTGGCGACTTCGAGCTGCACGGCGATCGCCTCGGCCGTCACCGGCTTCTTGGCAACGCGCAGGAGCTGGATGATCTCGAACAGGCGTGTGGTGCGGCGCAGGGAGACAAGCCGTTAATCGCGGTCTCCGCAGAGACTGCTGACAGATTCATGTCAGCAAGGTCCTGCTTCAATGTGCATCTGTCAATCGGTATCCAGCCATATCGGAGATTGCGATGTCCATCGAGGAAAGCGTGCCGGCCGCATTCTCCCCGCGCCATTTCGGCGTGGTGCTGGTGACGGCCTCCGCCATCCTGTGGAGTACGGCCGGCTATTTCACTCGGGCGGTGCCGCTCGACATCGCTGCCTTGCTGTTCTGGCGGGGCCTGTTCGGCGCAGCCACCAGCCTGGCCTTCATCCTGGCTCTAGAGGGGCGTAATACCTGGCGCAGCTTCAGGGCGATGGGATGGATTGGGCTGGGCTTCTGCCTGCTGTCGAGCCTGGGCATGGCATGCTTCGTCGCGTCGCTACGGCTTACCAGCGTGGCTCATGTTTCGATCATCTATGCCACGGTGCCATTTGCGGCGGCCGGGTTGGCCTGGCTGGTGATGCGCGAGCGGGTTTCCGCCGCCGTGCTGGTCGCCAGCCTGTTGGCCGTTGCCGGCGTGGCAATGACCGTGGTTGGCGGAGGCGGGCAGGGGAGCCTGATCGGCGATGCCCTGGCGCTTGCGATGACGGTGCTGGTTGCCGCTTTCGTGGTGATGCGGCGGCGCTTTCCCGACGTACCATTGGTGCCGGCCGCCTGCCTGTCGGCGCTGGTGCCGTCGCTGATCAGCGCGCCCCTGATGTCGAGCTGGCCGGCCGATGGCCAGCAGGTTGCCATGCTGGTGGCCTTTGGCGTGAGCAATATGGGGCTCGCCCTGGTCTGCTTCACCATAGGTGCGAAATTCATTCCCGCTGCACAGACGGCGCTGATCGGCGCGCTGGAAACGCCGCTCGCTCCCCTCTGGGTCTGGCTTGCTTTCGGAGAAGCGCCGGGAATGGCGGCCTTGGCTGGCGGTGGCGTGGTTCTCCTGGCCGTGGTGGGCAGTATGATCTGGGAAGGCCGGACATCCCTGGCCAAAGCTGGATAGCGGCGCCCGAACGAAAAAGGCCCGGCGCTGTGCCGGGCCTCTTCGGAGCGCTGTCTTCCGAACGGATCAGAAGTGATAGTTCACGCCCAGCTTGATGTCGCTGCCGCCATAACCGGCCTTGACGATACCGCTGCGGATGTCGAAGTCATCCTTGCCATAGCTGGTGTAGTTGTACTCAGCCCGGACCGAAACCTCTGGGGTTACGCGATATTCAGCACCGAAGCCGGCGGTCCAGCCGACCTGCCACTGCGAATCCTTGGCACCAAAGCGGTTGATCTCGACATCGCCGAAGGCGAGACCGGCCTTGATGTAAGGCAGGAAGTCGCCCATGGCATAGCCGAGGCGGGGCGTGATCGAGCCGTTGAAGCCGTAGGTACCCTTATGGCCATCATATTTGTCGGTGATGTCCGCATAGTTCAGCGAACCTTCGAGACCGACCACGATCGGATCGTACTGCATGTTGTAGCCGGCCTGGACACCGCCGGTGAAGCCGCTGGCCTCGTTCAGGCGGACGCCGCGATTGGCGTCGAAGTCACCGGAAAAGCCGTAGCCGAGATTGATACCGGCATAGAAGCCCGTCCAAGTCACGTTGGAAGCCGGAGCCTGATAGGCCGGCGCGGGCTCCTGATACTGCGGAATATCGGCCGCAAAGGCGGACCCGGTGATCAGCGTCGCTGCTGTGGCGAGAAGAAGCTTTTTCATCGTGAACTCCTGGAACTCATACACGCGATGACGCCGGTATCCCCAACCCATCGAACAATCATGCGACCGTGTTACGTGAAGACTATTAAGAGAAGGTTGCCTGATGGGTTTATTAGGTAGATTTAACAAGGCAATATTATGGCAACGATTTAAATTATATTTGAAATAATTTATTAACCATGATGTATGTTCTGTAAATTTCCTTAACGTAATTCTGTGATTATTATAGTTAACAAGAAATTGATATTGTGATTTCTGGCGCGGCTCGGATGGTTTGTCATTCCCAGCCAGCGGCATAAGGCGTGGGTGCATTGGCAAAATCGGAGTGAACCGAACCCAAATCATAGTTGAACGCCGTTGCCCGGGCTGACCAGCGATTATATTGCACGCCACCGCAGGCCAGATCATCGCCTCGGCCCGAGGTGAGGCCGGGCAGGAGGCACAGGCTCGTCGGGCGCGCATTGCGCAGGGGCGGACGGTTCTTGCTGTTCTCGCCCAGGGAATCGATCGGGATGGAGCCGACGATGTCGATGTCGTCATGTCCAGCCGTCGGGCGCGCTGGCTTGACGGCAGCCTGCGGGATGACACCCGCCAGCACCGGTGCCTTGGTCACGGCAATGAAGCGACCGGTCCACACCAGCGAAAGTGCGGAGGGCGCCCCGGGCACGGTTTCGCCGGCCTGCGCCACTCCGGTGAGGGGCTGCCAGGCCAGGATCGCGCAAGTGAGGAAAGTGACCTTCAGCATCGTGTCCCAGAGTTGCCTGTTCCGGTGCCAAAGCGTTTTGCGACTTGATGGAGACACCACGAATCGCAAACACGCGTCAAACTAAAGAGCCGGAGCAAAAAAGCGTTCGGCCGTGAACGCATTTTGCTCCGGTGCCAGCACGGGCCAGCCCGTCACTTGAACAATGCCCAGAGGTTGTTCGACGTTAACGCTGGGCAGCAATCTGCCCGCATCGTAAACGCAGTATGAAGACAGGCCGACCGACGGAATGGAGAAAATGGTGGAAAAAGTACAAGCGTTTTTCGTTTTGCCGGGATCGGCAAGAATCGCAAAGACGCGTCGAACCAATGAGCTAGACCAAACGAGCGTTCAGTCATGAACGCGCTTTGCCCTAGGGCGCAATGCGCTTTGGTGACGGGCGCTGCCAAGCGTATCGGTCGGAGCATCGCGCTTGGTCTGGCGCAGGGCGGATATCATGTCGCGCTCCATTGCAATCGCTCGCGCGCGGAAGCGGAGGGGGTGGCGGCCCAAATAGCGGCCATGGGCCGCAGGACCTGCATCGTCGTCGGTGATCTGACCGCGGGAGACAAGGTGAGCGCGATCGTCGAGCAGGCGCGCGCTGGCATCGGCACCCTCGACCTGTTGGTGAATTCGGCCTCGATGTTCGAACCGGACAGCATCGGCAGCCTCCAGGCACAGATCTGGAACCGGCAATTCGCCGTCAACGCCCAGGCCCCGATCTTTCTCGCCCAGGCTTTTGCGGCTCAGGTCGATCCGCACGCTTATGACCCGTCCATCGTCAACCTGATCGACCAGCGCGTGCTGCATCCCCGGCCTGATTATGTTTCCTATTATCTCAGCAAATCCGTGCTGCATGTCGCCACGCAGACCCTGGCCCAGGCCCTGGCACCGCATATCCGCGTCAATGGCATCGGTCCCGGCCCGACCATGCAGGCCGCCTCTCAGACACCCGAGGAATTCGCCGCCGAGGCGGCCGGCACGCCACTCGGCCACGGCAGCGCCGTGGAGGATATCGTGGAGGCCGTGCTCTACCTCGCCCGGGCCCGCAGCGTCAGCGGCCAGATGATCGCCGTCGACGGCGGCCAGCATCTGGCATGGGCTGAGTAGTCCGAGCGGGAATAGCCCGGGTGCGCCGGGGATTGGAGGCAATTTCACCAGTGATCTGCGTGCCCTCTCGTCAGCGTGCCTCCCGCGTCCTATTTATCAGCCATGACCGACTCGCCCGATCTTGCCGAAACCGAGGAAGCCTCCTCCTCCGTCGACTTTGCCTTCGACGAAAAAGCCGTGCCGTCCTCGCTGCGGGCGGGGACCGCGGTCATCCATGCCTTCTGGAAGACGCTGCCCAATGCCCCGGGCGTCTATCGCATGATCGATGCGGAGGGCACGGTGCTCTATGTCGGCAAGGCGCATTCGCTCAAGAAGCGGGTGGCGAGCTACGCCCGCGGCATCGCGCCGACCGCTCGCATCGCCCGCATGATCGCCGAGACGGCGGCGATGGAATTCGTCACGACCCAGACGGAAACCGAAGCCCTGCTGCTCGAGATCAATCTGATCAAGAGCCTGAAGCCGCGCTTCAACGTGCTGCTGCGCGACGACAAGTCCTTTCCCTATATCCTGCTGACGGGCGACCATCCGGCGCCGCAACTGACCAAGCATCGCGGCGCGCGCACGCGCAAGGGCGATTATTTCGGCCCCTTCGCCAGCGTTCTGGCCGTCAACCGCACCATGAATGCGCTGGAGCGCGCCTTTCTCATTCGCTCCTGCACGGATTCGGTGTTCTCGACCCGTACGCGCCCTTGCCTGCTGCACCAGATCAAGCGCTGCTCCGCGCCTTGCACCGGCGAGGTCTCGATCGAGGACTATGCCGGCCTGGTGAGCGAGGCGCGCGCCTTCCTGACCGGCAAGTCCAAGGCCATCAAGGAGGCGATGGCCCGTGAGATGGAACAGGCCGCCGAGACCTTGGAGTTCGAGCGTGCCGCCCGCTATCGCGACAGGCTCGCGGCGCTTTCGGCCATTCAGTCGACCCAGGGCATCAATCCGCGCTCGATCGAGGAGGCGGACGTCTTTGCCGTGCACGAGCAGGCCGGCCAGTTCTGCATCGAGGTGTTCTTCTTCCGCACCGGCCAGAACTGGGGCAATCGCGCCTATTTCCCCAAAGCCGACCGCACGCTGAGCGAGGCCGAAGTGCTCGATGCCTTCCTCGGCCAGTTCTATGACGATAAGCCCGCCCCCAGGCTCGTCCTGCTTTCGCATGAGGTCGAGGGCGGCGAGATCCTCCAGCAGGCGCTTTCCCTGCGTGCCGGCCATCGCATCGAGATCGCGACGCCCAAGAGGGGTGAGAAGCGCGACCTCGTCGAGCACGCCCTTACAAATGCCCGGGAGGCCCTCGGGCGGCGTCTGGCCGAATCCTCCTCGCAGCTCAAGCTGCTGGAAGGCGTTGCCGAAGCCTTTAGCCTCGAGGAGGCGCCACGCCGCATCGAGGTCTATGACAACTCTCACATCATGGGTACCAACGCCGTCGGCGGCATGGTCGTGGCGGGGCGCGAGGGCTTTGCCAAGACGCATTATCGCAAGTTCAATATCAAATCGACGGAGATCACACCGGGCGATGACTACGGCATGATGCGCGAAGTGCTGCAGCGGCGCTTTTCCCGCCTGATCAAGGAGACGCCTCGGGAGGACGCGGCGGAACCGGAAGAGGGCGTTGTGCCATCCTGGCCTGATCTCGTCCTGATCGACGGCGGTGCCGGACAGATGCAGGTCGCCCGCGAGGTCTTTGCCGATCTTGGCGTCGAGGATGTCGCGCTGGTCGGTGTCGCCAAGGGGGTCGATCGCGATGCCGGCCGTGAGACCTTCATCGTTGAAGGCAAGTCGCCCTTCAAGCTCGCCCCACGCGATCCCGTGCTCTATTTCGTGCAGCGTCTGCGTGACGAAGCCCACCGCTTCGCCATCGGCGCCCATCGCCAGAAACGCTCCAAATCCATGAAGGAGGGGGGCCTGCAGGAAATCGGCGGCATCGGCCCGCAGCGCAAACGCGCATTGCTGCGGCATTTCGGCACTCTCAAGGCGATCGAACGCGCCTCGATGGCCGATCTCGAAGGCTGTCCAGGCATCGATCAGGCGACCGCCCGCAAAGTCTATGACTTCTTTCACGAGAAGGCCTCCTGAACTTTCGCCTCATCCCTTAATCCCGGTTGACGGCGCGGCCCGCGCCATGTTCCTTCAAGCCATGACAGCACCTGTGCCCACCAAGCGAACATCACCGCTCTCCCTGCCGAATATCCTCACCTATGGCCGGATTGCGGCGGTGCCGGTGGTGGTGGCCTGCCTGTTCTGGCCGGAGGTGATCTGGGTGCGCTGGGTTGCCTTCGGAGCCTTCGCCCTGGCGGCGGTGACGGACTATTTCGATGGCTATCTCGCCAGGGCCTGGGGGCAGCAATCCTCGCTTGGGCGCATGCTCGATCCGATCGCCGACAAACTCTTGGTGTCCGCCTGCCTGCTCATGCTGGCGGCGACGGGGACCGTGAGCACCGGCAACCTGTCCGTATGGGCTGCAATCGTCATTCTGTGCCGTGAGATTCTGGTTTCGGGCCTCAGGGAATTCCTGGCCGAATTGCGCGTTTCCGTGCCCGTGACGCGGCTCGCCAAATGGAAGACCACGGTCCAGCTCCTGGCGATCGGCTTCCTGCTGGCTGGTCCTGCCGGCGATGCGGTTCTGCCCGGCTGCACGATCATCGGCCTGGTGCTGCTTTGGGTTTCGGCTGTGGTCACGCTCTATACGGGGTATGATTATTTCCGCAGCGGCGTGCAGCATCTCCTCGAAGATGCGTAATGAGGCTGGAGGACGCGCGATGAAGCTGATCTATTTCGCCTGGCTGCGCGAACGCATCGGCGTGCCGGAAGAGGAAGTCGACTTGCCGGCCGAGGTCAAGACGGTCGACGATCTGATGCAGTTTCTGTCCGAGCGCAGCGAGGCCCATGCCCATGCCTTCGAGAACCGCAAGATCGTGCGGGCGGCAATCGACCGGCGCCATGTCAAGCCGGCGGCTCCGCTTGCCGGGGCGAGGGAAGTCGCCTTCTTTCCGCCCATGACGGGTGGTTAGACCAAAATGACTTTTCTTCGAATCGCTATTTTAGTCTAACTCTTTGTTTTAACGCGTTTTCTTAATCGAAAAGTCTAGCAACTTTTCTGGAAAACGCTTTGGGCCGTCGGGAGCGGGAAGAGTGAGCGTTCGTCTGCAGCGTGAGGATTTCGACGTCGCGGCCGAGGTCGCCGCGCTCACGCGGGGACGCACGGATATCGGCGCCGTGGTCAATTTCATCGGAATCTGCCGGGCCGGACCGGAAGACGATCGCATCAGCGCCATGACGCTGGACCACTATCCCGAGATGGCCCAGGCCGAGCTCGAGCGCATCGAGGCCGAGGCGTGCGAGCGCTGGCCGCTGCAGGGCGTCACCATCATCCATCGTCATGGCCGCCTGGTGCCTGGCGACAACATCGTCCTGGTGGTGACGGCCTCGATGCACCGCCAGGCCGCCTTCGAGGCCGCTTCCTTCCTGATGGACTATCTCAAGACGCGGGCGCCCTTCTGGAAGAAGGAAGAACGAGCCTCCGGTACCGGCTGGGTCGCCGCCAAGAATGAGGACGATGCTGCCGCCGCACGCTGGGCGACGAAGAAGTCCTAATGCAGTTTCCCTGGCGACAGACTTAGCCCGCCCGGCGTGCCATTGCCGCCGTTGCGATGGACAGGAGAGATTTTCATGCCGAACGGATTGAGAAAGCTCGCGGGCGCTATAACGGCGGCGACCTTGCTATGCGGTGTCTCGGGAGCGGCCTCGGCCGATTCGGAGCTGCGGCGCGCGCTGTCTCGTGTTCCTGCCAAGGTTGCAATGGATCGCAGCGGCATTGCCGCCAGCTTTGTCGGCTTGTCGGAATTGCGCGCGCTCTATGCGGGGGATCTCACCGCGATGGGGCTGCGGGTGAGCTTCGGCGGCACCGATACGCTGAAGTCCCTGCTCATGAGCACGGACGGGTCCTGGCACGATGACACCGGCCTGAAACGCAACGAGATTGCCAGCCTCACCGATTATGGCACTCCGCCACGAGCAGTCGTCCTCTGGCGCTTCACGGAGCCTGGTGTATCCGCGCCTTTCGTGGAAGGGCTCGGACAGCGCGGCTTCAGCCTGGCCAATGGGGTATGGCGTAATGGCGAGCCGATGAAGCTCGATTTCACCAAACGCAGCGCCACCAATCCCTTCCTCGGCCCGCTGGGCCGGGCCTCGATGCTGGTGCCCTTCGCCGATGGCGTAGCGCAGTCTCCCGACCCCGGGGCGGTGGCCGAGGCGGGTGCTGTTTCGGCCAAGACCAGCCTCGCCGGCCTGGCGCCGATCGAGTCGGCCCTTGACGGTATCGAGAAGGTGGCTGCCCAGGGTTCGATCCTGCAGGCAATTGTTCTCACCCCGGCGATTTGGATGCAAGGGGACGATGTGATGGACCTGATGGCAACGTCACCCACCGCGGACAAGAAAGTACTGGCGGACAAGATGGCAGAGCGGGCAAAAAAGGCCCCCACGCCCGTGTCCCTCGGGGGGATGATCGCCGATGTCGAGACAAAGGAGCCGGCCAGCAATGGTGTGGTGATCGCACTGCCCTATGGCGATTGCGGTATCGCCAGGGAGGGGGCAAGGGCCTTCGCCGACAAGTGGAAGAATGCCGCCGACAGGGACGGCCAGACGGGCGCTCAACGGACCAGCATGGAACCCTCGGTGACGATCCACCAGGGAAAGGAAGCCTGCGTGGCCCTGATATCGCTGTTGGCTACGCCCGATGCCAAAGAGGGCAATCCTGTTCTGCGCTATATCACCGGCGCGATTTGGCGGCGTGACTTCAAGCCACTTCAGGGTGGATAGAACCCCGCGGATCAATGCAGCGAACCTTCCACTGAGACCGGGTGACGTTGCAAACACGAAATACACAGATTTTACTTTGTGTAAGGCGCTTCGAAGCGCAGTTCGATTCACGGATTAATTGAAACGAAACCAGAATCTGTACAAATTGTCGCAGGCGGTCATCTTTTCAGCAACCAACCGCCACTGAAAGCGGAAGTCGACAATGGAACAGATTCTTATCAACCTGGTAGCGGGCGCGCTTGGCGGCGCCGGTTCCGGCAAGGCTCTGCCGCAATTCGACATGGGCAATATCGGCAACATCATCGCTGGTCTGGTCGGCGGCGGTGTGCTGGGTCAAATCATCACCGCTGTCTGGCCGTCTGTCGCCGCGTCCATGCAGTCGGGGAATTTTGACATCGGCTCGATCGTCACCAATGTCATCGGCGGCGGTGCCGGCGGCGCGATCCTGCAGGTCATCGTCGGCATGATCAAGAATTCGATGAGCAAATAGTCTTCGCTGCCGAGACAGGCGGCCGCTCAAATCGACACGTGCACCGTGAAGCGTCCAGATCTGTTGTGAGACAAGTCTGGATTGCTTTATTTCGTTCGGCACGCCGTTCGATTGGTGATGGTCCTGCAGGGGCCGTCACCATCGTGCGATGCCAAAAAGCGGTGGTTCGGCGTTGTCGTCCTCAGCGCGCTAGCGCCGAAGCGACATGAGCGGCATCGGCGTTCAACGCGCTGCCGAGCAGCCAGACACCGATGATAAGGGCGAGACCGGCAAGCAGACCGGTGACGACGTCGATCGTCACACCGGCTATGTCGCCTTCTTCAAATCCATCCTTGGCTGCAAACAATCCCGCCAAACGCATCGTACCAACTCCAACACCACTTTCATCGTAAATCGGCGCGGTTAACGCACCGTCTCTACTTGTAAGACCTTTACGACTTTTCGGTGTTGAAGCAGTGTCAAAATGCACGGAATGGTATGCCTTTCTGCAACCCTGATATGGGAGAAAAGCATACCCTTCGATAGCCGGCTGTGAACGTCTTAACTTCCTGTTATTGCTTTATTTTTTCTTAAGGTTGTCGACAGTCTCCGAGTGCCGTTTTCAGCCGTGCAGGAAGAGGCGGTAGGCGTCGTTGGCGCTCTCGTCTTCATAGGGGTAGCCGAGCTCTCCCAGACGCTCGAAAAGGCGTGGCCGATCGGCCTCTGGAACCTGGATTCCAACCAACACCCGGCCGTAATCCGCACCGTGGTTGCGGTAGTGGAACAGGGTGATGTTCCAGTCGAAGCCGACACCGTCGAGAAACCGGAGCAGAGCACCCGGCCGCTCGGGGAATTCGAAGCGCAGCACCAATTCATCCGTCAGGCCCGGTGCGCGTCCGCCGACCATATAGCGCACATGCAGCTTGGCGGTTTCGTCGGCGCTGATGTCGACGACACCATAGCCGAGCCGCTCGAGCTGGCCGATGATCTCGCTTTTCTGGCGCTTGGCATCCGCCAGCTTCAGGCCGACGAAGACATGGGCCTGGCTGCCGCCGGCGTAGCGATAGTTGAATTCGGTGACGATGCGGCTGCCCAGCACCTCGATGAAGCGGCGATAGCTGCCCGTCTCCTCTGGGATGGTTACCGCGAGCAGGATCTCGCGGGCCTCGCCCACCTCCGCCCGTTCGGCGACATGGCGCAGGCGGTCAAAATTGAGGTTGGCGCCGCTGTTGACGGCGATGAGCGCGCCGGACCTCTCCGGATTAGCCTGCGCATAGGCCTTCAGGCCTGCCAGCGACAGGGCGCCGGCCGGTTCGGACAGCACCCGCATATCCTCGAAGATGTCCTTGATCGCGGCGCACATGGCATCGGTGTCGGCGACCAGGACATCGTCCAGCAGCTCGCGGCAGATCCGGAAGGTTTCTTCGCCTGCCTGGCGCACGGCGACACCGTCGGCGAACAGACCGACCCGGTCCAGCACCACCCGTTCGCCGGCCGCGATAGCCGCCTGCATCGAGGCGGCGTCGACCGGCTCGACGCCGATAACCTTCGTTTCCGGACGAAGGAACTTGACATAGGAAGCGATGCCGGCCGCCAGCCCGCCGCCCCCGATCGGCACGAAGACCGCTTCGATCGGGGCGGGATGCTGGTGCAGGATCTCGACGGCCACGGTGCCTTGGCCGGCGATGACGTCGCCATCGTCATAGGGATGGACGAAAGTGAGGCCCTGTTCGCGCTCGAGTTCGCGGGCATGGGCATAGGCCTCGTCGAAGACGTCGCCCTTGAGCACGACCTTGCCGCCCCAATAGCGCACGGCGTCGACCTTGATGCGCGGCGTGGTGATCGGCATGACGATGGTAGAGGCGATGCCGAGCTTGGTTGCCGAGAGCGCGACGCCCTGGGCGTGGTTGCCGGCCGAAGCGCAGATGACGCCGGCCGCCTTGGCTTCGGGCGAGAGCCGGGCGATTCGGTTATAGGCGCCTCGGATCTTGAAGGAGAAGATCGGCTGCAGATCCTCGCGCTTGAGCAGGACTTCCGCGTTCAGGCGCTGGCTGAGCCGCACCATGGGGTCCAGCGGCGTTCTCTGGGCAACGTCATAGACGCGGGCATCGAGGATTCGGCGGACATATTCGATCACAACGCACCTGACTGTCGAAAAGGGGAGCAGTTTGGTGCTTCCCTATAGAAAAACCTGTCGGCTTCCATCTTTGAGACGTTCGGATGGCGCTGTCACGTTTGATTTGCGCCCGTTGGCGGAGATAATGTCGCGCCTGTCGATCCTGACCCCCAGAGACCTCATCATGGCCCTGATACGCCTGTTCTTTCTTGCCGCACTCGTTCTGGCAGGCACGCTGCCGGCCGGTGCGGCCCAGAAGGCGGCCTTGGTGATCGGCAACAGTGCCTATCGCTCGGTGACGCCGCTGGTGAACCCGGCCAATGACGCCAATGACATGGCGGCGGCGCTGGGGCGGATCGGCTATGCGGTGACCCTGGTCAAGGACGGCGACCTGGCTGCGATGAATGACGGGCTCAGGGCGTTCCTGCGCGATGCCGATCATGCCGACAGCGTGGTGGTGTTCTATTCGGGCCATGGCGTGCAGGTGAAGGGGCGCAATTACCTCGTCCCGGTCTCGGCCAAGATCTCGGACGAGCTCGATCTGGATACCCAGACCCTGTCCTTGGACAAGCTTCTGGAACTGGTCGACAGCGCGGCGCCGAAGGTGAAGATCGTGATCCTGGATTCGTGCCGCGACAATCCCCTGACGCGCCAGCTGACGCGGGGGGCTGGTACACGCGGGCTGGCGCGCATCGATCTCGACGCCTCCTCGGCCAAGGGCACGCTGATCGCCTTTTCGACGGCGCCGGGCTCGGTGGCCCAGGATGGCAGCGGGCGCAACTCGCCCTTCACCACCGCGCTGCTTGCCCATATGGAGACGCCCGGCCTCGACATCCGCCAGATGTTCGGCCAGGTCAGGGCCGATGTCGACCAGTCGACCCAGGGCAGCCAGACTCCCTGGGTGAACGAGGCCATCATCGGTTCCTTCGCCATGTCCGGAAAGATGGAGACGCCTCAGCCTGTCAAGGCGATTGGCGCCACTGCCCTGGCACCGGTCGATCAGTCGACGCAAGGCTCAGCCGACATCGCCCCGGCCGCGACGACGGGTGGTGACGCCCAAACCGGCTCCGCGCCGCAACAGAATGCGGCCCTCGACTTTGCGGCCCCCGATCGAACCATTCCCGCATCGGTGGCGCCAAGCTTTCCTTGCAACGGCCGCCTGAATCCCACCGAAAACGCCATCTGCCAGGATGGCAGTCTTGCCACCCTCGATCAGACGCTGTCATCGGCCTATGGCATGATCAATTCGGCCCTGCCGAAGGATTTGCAGGCCAAGCTGAAGGCCAACCAGACAGCCTGGCGCGCCCAGCGCGACGAGTGCGGCGGGGACGCGGCCTGTATCGGCGTGAGCTATCGGCAGCGGCTCGCCTTTCTGAAGAGCCTGGTTGACAAGGCGGCAGGCACGCCCTCCGTGTCGCCGAGTTTCCCCTGCGGCGGACGTCTCAATCCGAGCGAGCGTGCCATTTGCCAGAGCGATACGCTGGCGCGGCTCGACCTTGCCCTCGACAATGTCTTCAAGGCTCGTTTCAGGAGCCTGCAGAAGGCCGATCAGGTTGCCCTGTCGGCGAACCAAACGGCCTGGCGCACCAATCGCGATCGCTGCGGCGCCGCAGCCAGCTGCATCGAAGCGGCCTATCGGCAAAGGTTGAACTACTTCCAGCCCCAGCAATAGGCAGCCAATTCCCACAAAGAGAAATTTTGGCCCCCTACCGAGCTGGCGGTGGCTCAGGTCGCCGGCTTGAGGCGATCCCGCCGCAGCCAGCGCATGGTCATCAGCACGGCCACCGCGGTCAGCCCGCTTACCAGGCCGGCCCAGATGCCGGCGCCACCCCAGCCGAAATGGAAGCCGAGCAGGATGCCGAGCGGCAGCCCCGCCACCCAATAGCCGATAGCGGCAAGCAGCATCGGGATCAGGGTGTCGTGCAGGCCGCGCAGCATGCCGGCGGCCACCACCTGGGCACCGTCGGTGATCTGGAACAGGCCGGCGAAGATCAGGAACAGGCTGGCCCGGGAGACCACATCGGTGTTGACGGGATCGGCAAGATCGATGAACCGGCCGATCAGCAGATGCGGTGCGATCAGCATGAAGGCCGCCGCCGCGCACATGAAACCGACACCGAGGACATAGGCCGTCCAACCGGACCGGCTGATGGCATGCTTGTCGCCGGCGCCATAGGCGAGGCCGACCCGCACCGTCGCCGCCTGGCCGAGGCCGAGCGGCACCATGAAGCTGATCGAGGCGATCTGGATGGCGATGCCATGCGCCGCCAGGTCCGTCTCGCCGATGCGCCCCATCAGGAAGGCCGCGGCATTGAAGACAGTGACCTCGAAGGCGAGCGTGACGGCGATGGGCACACCCAGCCGAAAGATCTGCCAGAGCCGCTCCCGGTCTGGCCGCCACAGGTTCTGGAACAGTTGAAAGCGCCGGAACGGCCGGCTGAAGGCCAGGAAGGCGGCAAGCAGCAGGAAGAAGATCCAGGTCGCGATCGTGGTGGCAATGCCCGGGCCCGGCACGCCGAGGGCCGGCAGGCCGAGATGGCCGAAAGTGAGGCCCCAGGCCAGGACGGCATTGATGACGATGCCGACAAGCGCGCTCCACAAGGCAGCACGCGGCTGGCCCATGGCGGCTGCCGCCGAACGCAGGGCGATGTAGCCCACGAAGGCCGGCAGCGACCAAGCGAGGCCGTTGAGATATTGCGAGGCCTGCCTGGCGATCTCGGGGCTCTGGCCGAGATGCAGCATGATCCATTCGCTGTTCATCAGGCAGGCAAGGCCCGGAATCGAGACGATCAGCGACGTCCACAATCCCTGCTGCACGGTGCGGCGGATATCGCGGCCGCTGTCGTCACCGGCACCGAGCGCGCTGGCCACCATCGGCGCCACCGCCGTCACCACGCCCAATCCAATGATGGCAAAGAAGAAGAACAGATTGTTGGCCAGGGTCACGGCGGCAATCGCCTGCGACCCCAATTCACCCACGAGGATGAGATTGGTGGTGGTCAGCGCCAGCTCGACCAGATTGGTCAGAATGAGAGGCCAGGCCAGGATGAAGGTTTCGAGTGCCTCCCGGCTCCAGCTCTGGTGACCGCCGAGGTTCGCCTGCGAACCAGTCGGCGGAAATACCGTAGCCATTTGGTCGTTTCCATTCGTCGTTCAAAATTGGGGCGGGAGCCGCCCAAGGCGTTCTGCGATCTGACGGGACCCGGCAAGTTTCGCAAGGACGCTCCAGCCAATCCGTTGGATTGGCTTGGAAACAAAGACTTGGAGCAAAGCGCGTTCTCACATGAACACGCTTTGCTCCAACGAGCCCCGTTCGGCATCGAGAAAGTCGGGGATGAAAAGACGAGCCGCCTTTCCTATTCAAACACTTCCTTGGCCGCTTCCACGGGCTGCGGCTGTGGGCGCTCGATATTGGGCAGGAAGACGGTCAACAGCCCGATCATCGGCAGGAAGGAGCAGACCTTGTAGACGAATTCGATGCTGGTCCAATCGGCCAGAACGCCGAGGGCTGCGGCACCGACGCCGCCCATGCCGAAGGCGAGGCCGAAGAACAGCCCGGCGATCATGCCGGTCTTGCCCGGCACCAACTCCTGCGCGAACACCACGATGGCGGAGAAGGCCGAGGACAGGATGAAGCCGATGATCACCGCCAGAACCGGGGTCCAGGTCAGGTTGGCATAGGGCAGGGCCAGGCTGAAGGGCAGTACGCCCAGGATCGAGACCCAGATCACATATTTGCGCCCGATGCGGTCGCCGATCGGTCCGCCGAGCAACGTGCCGGCGGCTGCAGCGAAGAGGAAGATGAAGAGCTGCATCTGCACCGCTTCAGGCGACAGGCCGAAACGATCCTCGAGATAGAGCGTGTAATAGCTCGATAGCGAGGCCATGTAGAAGAATTTGGAGAAGACCAGCGCCAGCAGGACTACCAGCGAGGCGATGACACGGCCGCGCGACAGCGAGGCCACTGCCGGCACGGCCCTGGCCTTGGTGCCCGCCGTATGGCGCCGATAGGCAGCATACCAATTGCCGACATTCCACAGGATGAACATGGCGAGCAAGGCGATCACCGAGAAGATGGCGATCGAATGCTGGCCATAGGGCAACACGATGAAGGCGGCCAGCAGCGGCCCGATCGAGGTGCCGAGATTGCCGCCGACCTGGAAGACAGACTGGGCGAGGCCCGTCTTGCCACCGGAGGCCATGCGCGCCACCCGCGAAGATTCGGGATGGAAGACGGATGAGCCGGTGCCGACCAGCATCGCGGCGATCAGGACCGTGGTGTAGTTCTGGGCATAGGCCAGAAGCACCAGGCCGACGAGGCTGAGGCCCATGCCGACGGTGAGCGAATAGGGCAGGGGGCGGCGATCGGTATAAAGGCCAACGAAGGGCTGCAGCAGCGACGCCGTGAGCTGGAAGGCCAGCGTGATCAAGCCGATCTGGGTGTAGCTGAGGGCATAGTTGTCGCGCAGCATCGGATAGATCGAGGGAATCAACGACTGGATGGTGTCGTTGAGGCAATGCGAGACGCTGATCGCCATGAGAATCGAATAGGCCGTCCGCTCGGGGCTGAAAACACCTGAGGGGGGCAAGGTGGCTGCTTTGGCGTCCATACGTCAGTGCTAGACCCGCGGTGGCACGCGGGGTGCAAACGCAGGCTATCCCTTTGTTGCGGCACGAAAAATCGGCATCTTGGCGCACGCCAAGGCCGATCGGGCCTGGTTCCGCTGGGCTATGCGGTCGATGGGAAGAGATGCGGGAGCCGCCCGCTAAACCGTTTTAGCCGAATGTCATCAATCGGGGAATATCGAGACGCATCGTCAATTATAAAACTTCGTGATGATATTCATCACGCCAACGCAATGAAAGCGGCCAGGGCGCGGGAAAGAAATGGTTCAAGATGGAAGCCCGGTCCCTGAAAACAAAATCGCGATCCGGGATGGCCAGGATCGCGATCGGACTATCGATAGGAGGCATGCAAGCCCGAACCGGGGAGCGAGGTCAGATCGCCTCGTTCTCGGCGCTGGCGACGCGGTCGATATGGCCGCGATAGATACCCAGATCCAGCAGGTCGCGGTAGCTCAATTCGCGGCGCACGGTCGCGAGGCGACGGCGGTTGCGATAGGCGACGAGGCGGGTGGTGATGGCATTGATGAAAGCGACGGTCGTCACGGGAGTGGTTCCAAAAAAGAGTAGCTCACTTGCTGGCGTGTATATAGGCGAATCGTGGTGAAATTTGTGCAGAATCGCACGTGCAAAGCGGTATGCCCGTCATGCTATTTTCGCATGGTTTAGAGGGGGTTACCGCAGTGCGGTAGCATGGCTGACGGTGCTGCATTCGATGCCTAAATCGCGTGCAGCCACGCGCCATGCCATACCCCGGTAGGTTTCTGTTCAGCCCTATGCTTTATTCCTCGGCGAGGGGGGCGGGCCACAGGTGGCTCGCGATAGAGCCTGAGGCGTCTTGTGGTTGGGCGTAATCGCCAGAATCGTAAGGACGCATCGAACAGGAAGTGCGGGCAAAACGTCGTTTCCGTCGAAGCGCGTCCTGCTCTGGAGGATTGCATGCACAAAAGCCGGCTTGCGGCCTTGGCCGTTTCGATCCTGGTTCCCTTCGCGCCGGCCAAGGCCGATGAAACGATGACGGGAACTTTCACGGCGCGAGAGGCCTGCGCGGCCCTCCAGTCCATCCGCAAGCAGACCAATCCCGGCAACGTCAAGCTCGTGCCCGCGCAGAGCTACAGGCTGCTTGCCGGCAACAAGCCCCAGCCGACCTTCTATCGCGTCGAGGTGGAGGATGCGCAGCCTGCGCAACGCTGGGTGCCGGTCTCCTGCGGTGAGGTGAAAGCGGCGGACGGCAGTGCCATCGCGCCTGGCGCAGCCAAAACCGGTCCGGTAACGTCGGCGGGTGGGGCTTCCTATGTCTTCGCCATCAGCTGGCAGGCCGCCTTCTGCGAGGGGCTGCCCGAAAAGACCGAGTGTCGCACGCAAACCGTCGACCGCTATGACGCAAGCCATTTCACCCTGCACGGCCTCTGGCCGCAGCCGCGCGGCAATGCCTATTGCGGTGTGGCGCAACGCGATGTCGAGGCCGACAAGGCGCATCGCTGGGAGGATCTGCCGGCGCCTCAGCTCGAACCAGCCACGCGTACCGCCCTGGAGAAGGCCATGCCCGGCACGGCCTCCTTCCTCGATCGCCACGAATGGATCGAGCATGGCACCTGCTTCTTCGAGAAATCGGCCGACGCCTATTTCCGCCGTTCGGTGGCCTTGATCGGCGAGATCAACGCCTCACCGGTGCAAAAGCTCTTCGCCGACAATATCGGCAAGGAAATCGATACCGGCGAGATCCGTAGCGCCTTCGACCAGGGCTTCGGTGCGGGTGCCGGCGAGCGGGTGCGTTTCGCCTGCAAGCGGGCCGGCAACCGGCGAATCATCGTGGAGATGACCATCGGCCTGCGCGGCGAGGTCAAGGATGGTGCCAAGCTCACCGATCTGATCGCCGCTGCCTCGCCGACTGATCAGGGCTGCAAGTCGGGCATTGTCGATCCTGTTGGACTGCAGTGAGGGACGGCCTTGGAGACCTCACTTTATCTGCCCATCAAGACCTTCCTGGAATCGCTTGATTTCGCGGTAAAGGGCGAGATCGGCCGCTGTGATGTCCTTGCCCTGCGCGAGGGCGACCCGCCGGTGGTTGTGATCTGCGAACTCAAGCAGAGCTTCAACCTGGAACTGGTGCTGCAGGGCGTCGACCGGGCCGGGGCCTGCGACGAGGTCTGGCTGGCAGCCCGTCTCTCCGCCCGGGGCAAGGGGCGGGAAAGCGACTCCCGCTTCCGCAATCTCTGCCGGCGGCTTGGCTTCGGCCTGCTGGGCGTGTCCGAGCGTGACGAGGTGCAGATCATCGTTACGCCCGAGGCGCCGTTCCCGCGCCGCGACCCCAAGCGCCGCTCCCGTCTCCTGAGGGAGCATCGCAAGCGCCAGGGCGATCCCGTCCTCGGAGGCTCCACCCGCACGCCTCAGATGACGGCCTATCGCCAGCAGGCGCTTGCCTGCGCCGCTGCCCTGGTCATGGCGCCGCAGCGTCGGCGCGACCTTACCAAATCGGTGCCCGATGCTCCGAGAATCCTGAAAGGCAATGTCTATGGCTGGTTCGAACGGGTCGAGAAAGGCATTTACGGCCTGACGCCTGCGGGCCGGGAAGCGCTGGAGCGCTGGCCGCAGGCGTAAGGGTGGAGACCCATCGGGGGGAGGGCGTATCTCCCTTATACATAGGGCGTGAAGATGTCCGGCCGTCGCGGCAGCAGGCGGCGGAAATAGGCCCGGCCTTCCTCGGAAATGGCATTGGATCCGGTAAAGAAGCTGTCGGGCATGTGACGTGTGCGCCCGGCAACCTGGTCTAGGGATACGATGCGCGGCGCGGTGTGCTTGCCGTCATAATGCAGCACCACCGACCCGGAGCCCGTGAAGGCACTCTGCGCCGCAAAGGCGCCCGCCTCGAAGGCTTCTTTCGCATCGGTCTCGTCGATGATGCCGAGATAGCCGCGCGGCAGGTAACCCAGCGTGTCGACCCGGGCGCGGGCCTTGGGAAAGCGCTGCTTGAGGGCCTTCTGGATCTCGATACCGAGATCGCCACCGGTGAGTTGCACATTGCCATGGGCGTCGCGCTCGACCGTGCCGGCGGCGAGAGCCTCGGCCAGCGGCCGCCCGGTTTCGTCCTGCACGCCTTCCGACATCGATACGATGCAGCGGCCGACGCGGGTGTAGACGGCATCGACGTCGTTGAGGAATTGCTCGACCGAGAAGGACTTTTCCGGCGTGTAGATCAGATGGGGGGCCTCCTCCGGCGCCTGCTGCCAGCCGGCCGCAGCGGCGCTGAGGAAGCCGGCATGGCGGCCCATGACGATGGCGACATAAATGCCCGGCATCGCCCGGAAATCGAGATCCATGCTGACGAAGGCATTGGCGACGAAGGCCGCCGCCGAGATGAAGCCCGGCACATGGTCATTCTCCATCAGGTCGTTGTCGATCGTCTTGGGGGCATGCACGAAGCTGCAGGAGCCGGTCGATTGCTGGCGCAGGAGGTCGAGCGTGCCGGCGGTGTCGTTGCCGCCGATATAGATGAAGCCGCGGGCATCGAGCTTTTCCAGCGCCTGCAGGATGGTCTGGCAATAGGCCGGATCGGGCTTGTCGCGTGTCGAGCCGAGGCCCGAATTGGGCGTGCGGGCCAGGCGTTCGAGATCGGTTTCGGAGAGCGCCGTAAGATCGACTAGATCGCCGCGCGTCAGGCCCCGCACGCCATGACGGGCGCCTAGGATGCGCAGCGACGGGTCGTGCCGGCGGGCGGCGACGACGGCGCCGGCGAGGGTCTGGTTGATCACGGCGGTGGGGCCGCCCCCTTGGGCGATGACGATCGACGGCATGGAGCCTCCCTGGGCAGAATTTCCCGATATTGCCTACGAATGGGCAATATCGGGAAATTCTTCAAGCGTTTGAAATCCTGCAGCTTCCTCCTGACCAAGCCCGTGGCTCGATCAGGAGGAAGCTGCCTGACGCTCTGGTGTCCAGTTGCTTAGCCTCGAAACAGCCGGGCGGCAACGAGCGACTTGCCGGTGGATCAGAAAGCTGGCGATCGTTGCGAAGGCGGAAAACGGTGTTCCGTTCACGCTATCGACAGGCGCGTGCGCGGCCAGCTTGTTCCATTGTCATAATTGCTTCATTGTTCCGTCACGGAAGCGCTAACCATCCGGCCGTAAACAACGCCGTCCTTTTCAAGAAGCGGCGCACCGTGAGGGAGTATCATCCATGAAATTGAGCGTTTTGGCTTCGGCCACGGTTCTGTTTGCCGGTGTATCCACCGGGGCCCTGGCAGCCACCGACATACAATGGTGGCACGCGATGACGGGTGCCAATAATGATCGCATCGTCAAGCTGGCCAATGATTTCAATGCCAGCCAGAGCGACTACCGCATCGTTCCCGCCTATAAGGGCTCCTATGCCGATACCATGAATGCCGGCATCGCCGCGTTCCGGGCTGGTAATGCGCCTGATATCCTGCAGGTCTTCGAAGTCGGTACGGCAACCATGATGGCCGCCAAGGGCGCTATCAAGCCCGTCTACCAGTTGATGAAGGACGCAAACGAACCCTTCGACCAGAAGTCCTATCTGCCCGCCGTGACCGGCTATTATTCCAATGCCAAGGGCGAGATGCTGTCCTTCCCCTTCAATTCCTCGACCATGGTGATGTGGGTCAACGAGGATGCCTTGAAGAAGGCCAATCTCGCGGCCGCGCCCAAGACCTGGCCTGAGGCCTTCGAGGCGGCCAAGAAGCTGAAGGCAGCCGGCTATGCCACTTGCGGCATTTCGACGGGCTGGACAACCTGGGCCAACATCGAGGAACTGTCGGCCTGGCACAACGTACCGCTCTCGACCAAGGCCAACGGCCTCGATGGCTTCGATACCGAGTTGAAGATCAACAATCCGCTGGTGGTCAAGCATCTGGAGAATCTGATCGAGGCCCAGAAGGACAAGACCTTCGACTATTCCGGCCGTACCAACCAGGGCGAGGGGCGCTTCACGTCGGGCGAATGCCCGTTGTTCCTGACTTCGTCGGCCTTCCTGGGCAACGTCAAGGCCAACGCCAAGTTCAAATATTCGGTGGCGCCGATGCCTTATTATCCCGATGTGCAGGGAGCTCCGCAGAATTCGATCATTGGCGGAGCCTCGCTATGGGTGATGGGCGGCAAGTCGGACGAGGCCTACAAGGGCGTCGCCAAGTTCCTGACCTACCTGTCCAAGCCCGATGTGCAGGCCTGGTGGGCCCAGGAGACCGGCTATCTGCCGATCACCCCGGCCGCCTATGAGCTCTCCAAGAAACAGGGCTTCTACGCCAAGGATCCCAACAGCGAAGTCGCCGTGCTGGAGCTGACCAACAAGGCGCCGACGGAAAATTCGCGCGGGCTTCGCCTCGGCAATCTTGCCCAGATCCGCGATGTCTGGGCCGAGGAGATCGAACAGGCCCTGGCCGGCAAGAAATCGGCTCAGGCTGCCATGGACGATGCCGTCCGTCGCGGCGATGCGATGCTGAAGACCTTCGCCCGTACGGCCGGACGGTAAGGGGCGTAAAAGCCTCAGCGAAAAGATGCCAAGCTTTGTCATGCCCGGGCTTGACCCGGGCATCCAGTCCAACACCCCCACCGCCTGGACATGGGCGCTGGATTGCCGGGTCAAGCCCGGCAATGACAAAGGTCGAGAGCATTAGAGCATCGTGCCGACAAGGGGCTGCCGGTTTTCGGCAGTAGCGATGCGGCCCATTAGGATCGCCCATGGAAAAACGCTCCGTCTTCTCCGGCAAGACCCTTCCCTGGCTTTTGCTGGCGCCGCAATTGGCGATCACGCTGATCTTCTTCTACTGGCCGGTGGTGCAGGCGATCCGCCAGTCCTTCTTCCTGGAGGACACTTTCGGGACCGTTTCGGAATTCGTCTGGTTCGAGAACTACCAGCTGTTGTTCGCCCAGCCGGAATATTACCAGGCGGTGGGCGTCACCATGGTCTTCGCCATTCTGGTCGCTGTGCTCTCGCTCGGCCTCGCGCTGATCCTGGCTGTGCAAGCCGACAAGAAGATCAAGGGCGCCTCCTTCTACCGTACCATGCTGGTCTGGCCCTATGCGGTAGCGCCGGCTGTGGCCGGCGTGCTCTGGCTCTTCATGTTCCAGCCCTCGCTCGGCCTGGTGGCGCGCGGCCTTGGCCAAATCGGCGTGGCCTGGAACCCGCTGCTCGACGGCCAGCACGCCATGATCCTGGTCGTGCTGGCGGCGACCTGGAAGCAGATTTCCTACAATTTCCTGTTCTTCCTGGCGGGGTTGCAGTCGATCCCCAAATCGCTGATCGAGGCGGCCGCCATCGACGGCGCACGCCCGGCACGCCGCTTCTGGACCATCATCCTGCCGATGCTCTCGCCGACGACCTTCTTCCTTCTGGTGATCAATATCGTCTACGTCTTCTTCGACACGTTCGGCATCATCGACGCGGTGACGCATGGTGGCCCGGCCGCGGCGACCACCACCATGGTGTTCAAGGTATTCAATGACGGCCAGCTCGGCGGCGATCTCGGCGGCTCGGCGGCACAGTCGGTGATCCTGCTGATCCTGGTGATCGCGATGACGACCCTGCAGTTCCGCTTCATCGAGAAGAAGGTGACCTATTGATGCCCCGTTTCTCGATGCCATCCGGAGGAGCGGCGCATGGTTGAGAACCGCCGCTTCGGAAATCTTCTACCGCATGCCATCCTGATCCTCGGCGTGCTGGTTCTGGCCTTTCCGGTCTGGCTGGCCTTCGTGGCCTCGACCCATGATGCCACCACCATCGCCAATGGGCAGATGGGCATGCTGCCGGGCCCCGATCTGATCAAGAACTATACCCAGACCCTGTTCCACGGTACGCAGGGCGCCACGCGCGAGCCGGTGCTCACCATGCTGACCACCAGCCTGATCATGGCGGTGGCGATCGCGGTGGGCAAGATCGTGATCTCGCTGATCTCGGCCTTCGCCATCGTCTATTTCCGCTTCCGCTTCCGCATGTTCGCCTTCTGGCTGATCTTCATCACGCTGATGCTGCCGGTGGAAGTGCGCATCTACCCGACCTACAAGATCGTCTCCGATCTCCACCTGCTCGATACCTATGCCGGCCTGACCTTGCCGCTGATCGCCTCGGCGACGGCGACCTTGCTGTTCCGCCAGTTCTTCATGACCATTCCCGACGAATTGCTGGAAGCCTCTAAGATCGATGGGGCCGGCCCGCTGAAATTCTTCAAGGATACCGTGCTGCCGCTGTCAACAACCTCGATCGCGGCGATGTTCGTGATCCAGTTCATCTATGGCTGGAACCAGTATTTGTGGCCCCTGCTGATCACCACCCAGGATTCGATGCAGACCATCGTCATCGGCATCCGCAAGATGATCACCACCCAGGACGCCCTGACCGAATGGCAGATCGCCATGGCGACCGCGATCCTCGCCATGCTGCCGCCGGTAGTGGTGGTCGTCGTCATGCAGAAGCTCTTCGTCAAGGGCCTGGTCGAGACCGAGAAGTGAGTAACCGATGGCGCAAGTCGTTCTGAACAACGTCAAGAAGATCTACGACAACGGCTTCGAAGCGGTGAAGGGAGTGAGCTTCACCGTGCCCGATGGCGGCTTTTGCGTGCTGGTCGGCCCGTCCGGCTGCGGCAAGTCGACCTTGCTGCGCATGGTGGCGGGGCTGGAGCGGATCTCGTCGGGCGACGTCCATATCGGCGAACGCCGGGTCAACGAGATCGAGCCGATGGACCGGGACATCGCCATGGTCTTCCAGAATTACGCGCTCTATCCGCATATGTCGGTCTTCGACAATATGGCCTATGGCCTGCGCAACCGCAGAACTGCCGAGGGCGAGATCAGCCAGCGGGTAAAGGAAGCCGCCCGCATTCTCGAACTCAGCGACGACATGCTCAAGCGCAAGCCGCGCCAGCTTTCCGGCGGCCAGCGCCAGCGTGTGGCGATGGGCCGTGCCATCGTGCGCCAGCCCGCTGCCTTCCTGTTCGACGAACCGCTCTCCAACCTCGATGCCAAGCTGCGCGTGCAGATGCGTGGTGAGATCAAGCAGCTGCAGCAGCGCCTCGGCACGACCTCGATCTATGTCACCCATGACCAGCTCGAAGCGATGACCCTGGCCGATGTGCTGGTGGTGCTGAATGGCGGCGCGATCGAGCAGATCGGCGCCCCGCTGGAAATCTATCGCAATCCGGCTTCCACCTTCGTGGCCGGCTTTATCGGTTCGCCTGCTATGAACGTCCTGAAGGGGCGCGGCGAGGGGAATACGCTCATCCTCGGGGAAGCTCGGCTGGCCTTGCCGCGTACGGTGCCGGGGGAGGTCCTGGTCGGCCTGCGAGCCGAGGACCTGCAGCCGGTCGCAACACCGTCGCCGGGAAGCCTGCCCGTGAAGCTGCGTTATGTCGAGGAGCTGGGAGCTCATCGCCTGGTGCACGGGGACATCGGCGAGCAGCCTCTGGTTGTCGCGCTCGGCATGGACCACACCATCAGCGACCATATGCAGTTTGCTGTCGATCCCGGCAAGGTTCATCTTTTTGATGGCGCGACCCGATTGAGAATCCCAAATTGAATCGCGTATAGATTTGCGGGATGGTCGGCGATATGTTGGCTTGCCTGCTCCAATATTCTTCGGATTTCAAAGTTTTTCACATGACAAAAGTAAAGAAACTACTTTGCGGTATCGCCATCGGCGTTGCCGCGATGCCGTCTTTCGCCTATGCGGGTTCCAGGCAAGTAACGGTACCCCGCGGTAAGCCGTATCCCCTGTTGGCCATGGGCTCCTATGGTGCCGGTACCTGCGAAGTCTTTCCTGTCAGGGATATTCGCATTGCATCGGGCCCGACGCATGGTGTTGCGCAACTTGTGACCGTGACGACCAAACTGGGCAAGGATACCGGTGTGTGTGCCGGTACCACGACCAAGGCACCTGTCGTCGTCTACAAGTCCGCCGGTGCCTTCACGGGTGTCGACCACGTGACAGTCACCTGGATGGCCCCCTCGCATACCGACAATGTGCGGTTCGTTCCCAACCAAATGGAGATCGAGATCACGGTCAAGTGACGCCACCCTCATTCAGTGCGATCATGAGGTTGACAGATTGCTGGCTGTCTTGATTGTCTGCCTTCCGGGCCGATGATGCGAACTGGGAGGCGGAGGCGCGGATCCTCTTCGGCTGTCGCAGGAGAATCACATGCCCAAGCTCGACCGCATCCTCGAAACCGCCATCTATGTCGACGATCTCGATCGTGCCGCGCGCTTCTATGAGACGGTGCTGCAGCTCCCGCCCTTGCTGAAGATGGAGCGGCTCTACGCCTATGACGTGGGCGGTGCCAGCGTCCTGCTCGTCTTCAAGCGGGGAGCCTCCGCTCAGGACATGACATCGCCGGTCGGTACCATACCGGGCCATGATGCCGTGGGGCGCATCCATGTCGCCTTTGCCATCGGCGCCGACGAACTGGCGGACTGGGAGGCGCGCCTCGCGGTGCATGACGTCGCCGTGGAAGGACGTACCCATTGGCAGGCGGGGGGAGACAGCGTCTATTTCCGTGATCCTGACGGCCATATGCTGGAATTCGCCACGCCGGGTCTTTGGCGAACCTATTGAAACGAGGGGCTGCGGCGCCTGCCGCAGTCGAAAGAACGGAAGTTCCTGATGTCGCTGATCACAACCATCGCCGAGCTCGAGACGCTCTACAGCGAACCGGTGCAGCCGGCCGCCCGCATCAAGGTGCTGGATCATGTGTCCGACCAGTATCATGCCTTCATCCAGGCTTCGCCCTTCATGATGCTGGCCTCGGTGGGGCCGTCCGGCGTCGATTGCTCGCCACGCGGGGATCCGGCCGGGTTCGTCCGCGTCGCCGATGCCAAGACGCTGATCATTCCGGACAGGCGCGGCAATAATCGGCTGGATTCGCTGCGCAACATCATCGAGGATCCGCGCGTCCATCTCCTCTTCATGATCCCGGGCATCGGCGAGACGCTGCGCGTGGTCGGCCGTGCCGTGATCTCGACCGATGCGGACCTGTGCGCCAGCTTCGCCATGCAAGGCAAGGCACCGCGCAGCGTCATCATCGTCACGGTGGACGAGATCTACACCCAATGCCAGAAGGCGCTGGTGCGTTCGAAGCTGTGGGATCCTTCGACGCAGATCTCGCGGTCGCAGCTGCCGAGTATGGGCCAGATCCTGAGCACGATTACCAAGGGTGATTTCGACGGCGAGGCCTATGACAAGGCCTATCCCGAACGTCTGCGCCAGACGATCTACTGAGCAGCGCAGCGGTCACATCAACGTTAGGGGCGTGCGGTAAGGCAGGCGCCAGGGAGGATATTGTGATGATCCGAATCAAGATTGCCGCCGTTCTCGCCGCGCTGACGCTGTTGCCGAGCGTGGTCACGGCGGGTGAGCTTGGGCTCGCCGAACGCGTGACCAGGCTCACGCGGGGGACTGCCTGGAAACAGGTGGCGGCCATCCCCATCGCCTTCCCGACTTTCCATCCGCAGGGCATGGTCAAGATCGGTGATGATTTCTTCGTGTCGTCGGTGAACATCATCAAGCCGACCACCAAATACCCCTCGCCGCGCGAGGGGTATGACCGCGATACCGGCGAGGGCGAGGGGCATCTGTTCCGCATCTCCAAGGATGGCAGGCTGCTGGCCGACCTCAAGCTGGGGGAGGGCAGCATCTATCACCCCGGCGGCATCGATTTCGACGGCAAGTTCATCTGGGTGCCGGTGGCCGAATATCGGCCCAACAGCCAGTCGATCATTTACAAGGTCGATCCCGCCACCATGAAGGCCGTCGAGGTGTTTCGCTTCAAGGATCATGTCGGTGGCATCGTCCATGACACGCAGCGCAACTCCCTGCATGGCGTGAGCTGGGGATCGCGGCGCTTCTATGCCTGGCCGCTCGGCGCGGACGGCAAGATCACCAATGCCGATGCCCGCCCGGAGACGCTGCGGGTGATGAACCCGGCTCAATATATCGACTATCAGGACTGCCATTATGCCGGCGGTTCGCGCATGCTCTGCTCCGGCCTGAACGCCTACAAGGTTGCGCCGAATGCGGAGCCCTTCCGCCTGGGAGGCCTCGAACTGGTCGATCTCAAGGACAACCGGCCGGTCTGGCAGGTGCCTGTTGAACTCTGGGCCCCCTCGGGCTTGCCGATGACGCAGAATCCGGCCTTCATCGAAACCAGGGACGGCGGGCTGCGAGCCTATTTCATGCCGGATGACGACAAGTCGACCCTGTTCGTCTACGAGGCCCAGACGCCCTGATGTCGCTACGGTTGGCAGCGGCCTGGCGCTCAGCCTCCGGCTGCGGAGCGGATGATACGGCAGACGTCGGAGCGGAAGTCGGGGCCTGGTATCTGGCCCGGATTCAGGATCATGGTGTAGTCGACCCGCGTGGCGTTGCCGCGCTTGCGGGCGGCCATCTTGACTTCCTGGACCCGTCCGTTACGGGCGCCATCATTGAGTGCGGTGAGGAGGCCGAGCCGACGGTTCACCTTGATGCCGACCCAGTAACTGTTGAGATGCGCCGTGCGCGTCAGATTGTCGATCGCCGTGGCGGGGCTCAAGCCGGGAAAGACATCCCATGTCGAGATCGCCGGGGCGAGTCCGCCGGAAACGGTGAAATTGGAAGAACAGGTCTGAGCCTGGACGGCGGTTGCGCCGAACACAAGCAAGGCTGCGATACCGTATTTGATCATGGGGTTTCGCTGCATGATGAGACAATTCCGGCAGGGCATCATCGATAGCACGGTAACGTAACGTTATCCATGCCGCCGATTGTACCGGGACCTCGGATGCGAGGCAGAACGATTGTGCTGGAGATTACAAAGGTCTTTGCATTCGACTTCGGACCAATAGTGTCTCGGTCTCCTCACAAACCCGCCGTGCTCATGATGACATAGGCCTCGCCGCCTTTGCGATCGTGGCGGACCACATAGGTCTGGCCCCGCATCGTGATCTGGATCGGGCCGTCGCTGGCCAGGCTGGCGGCGGGTACGCCCGCGGCGGCAGCGACTACGCTGCGAAATTGCTCGGCCACAGCCGGGCCGGCACTTTTCTCGGCCGTGACGGCACATTCCTTCTTGCCGCGCACCTGCAGGGAAAAGGAGCCGTCAGGGGCCATGCCGACCAGGCTGGCCCCAAGATCCATCTGCGGCTTGATGCCATGTTTCTTGGCTGCTGCCATCGCCCTGTCGAAGGCTGGCGCCGTGGCAAGGCAGGCGTCCCGGAACAGCATCAAGGCCTTGTCTGTCACGTCGCCAGCTTTGCTTGAAGTCGTGTTTGGCAGGCCCAGCACGAGGCCAAGGACCAAGGTCGCGGCCAATGTCCCAGCCTGAGGCCGCATACGGGGCTTTGAAAGCGAAGGGGTCATTGTAGGCTCCTTGCCTGGACCGAGCACTGCGGTCGTGTATAGGCAGATGAGGCCGCTTTGGGAAGCAAGCGGGCCCGAAGCCTGCTGCCCTCGATGCAGCAATGCCACAGGACGGCATGAAATGGTCCGATGGCGACATGGGCTCTTGCGTCCATGAGCGGTCGGGATTAGAGAGCGCGCCCCGCAACCGTTCGACCCGAGGGAGAACAGCCATGAGATCGCAACAGGGAACGTCACGTTTCGTGCCGGCGCCCGCATTGCGTCCGGCTGTCCATATGTCCATCAGGTTGAACGACCATGGCACGTTCCATGATTCAGCGCCGGCAGGATGCCGAGCGCGAACGTATCGCGGCCTATGAGGCCACGCTGCGCGCCCGCGCGCCGCAGGCGCAGTGCTTTTCTCCCCTGAGCGAGGCAATCGCAGCAGTACGGGTTGGCCTGTCCAGCGCCGTGCTGCGCGATCCCGGAGAATGGCGACCGCAGTTGAAGACGCGCGATCCCGCGCGTCTGCGGCTGGCGGCGGCCCGCTATCTCTTCGCCCGTTATCCGGTGCCCGCTCCGCTCGAACACGTCTGGTCTGGTCCTGCCGGCCTGGAGGCGTCCGAGCTGAAGGAACGCAAGCGCTGGTATCTTGTGGCTGCCCAGGGCGGCTCGCTCTACAAGGAGTGCGCCAAGGACTGGCTCTCCCGCAAGGAGGTACATGCCTTTCTCAATCCGCCGGCGGAGCTCTCCTTCGAGGCGGCTCTCTGGCAGGCGATCGCCCGTTCCTACACCGACGATGTCGGCGTGGCGCTGCGTATCGCCCGCTCGAAGATCGCTGCAACCCAGCGCACGCAGAAGGTGCATGCCTTTTGGCGCGAGGCGGCACGCTTCTTCTGTGTGCATCCGCTGCCGCTGGAGGAGATCGACGATCTTTGCGATTTCCTCTCGGCCCGCTTCCGGGCGGACCGGCGCTACAGCCTGAAGGGCCGTACGCCCGCTTCGCTACAGCGGCAGATGCGGGAGTGGCATCGTGAACTGGCCCAACTGGACCAGATCCGGCGGATGGCGCAGCGCCATGCCGCGCAAGCAAGGCGACCGGCCGCCAATGGCGATGGCAAGTCGTCGGATGGCGGGCGCTGGCAGGGAGCGGCTTTGGCCGATTGGTCCTGGCAGCCTTCGACCAAGGAAGCCCCGCACCGCAGGGAAGAGATCCTGATGGTGCAGCTCAAGACCGGCGCCGATCTACTAACCGAGAGCCGCGCCATGCATCACTGCGTCTCGGGCTATGCCTATAAGTGCCTCACCGGCAATGCCTCGATCTGGTCGCTGCGCCGCCGTGTGGCAGGAGCAGTGGAGCGCCTGCTGACCATCGAACTCGATCGTCAGCATGTCGCCATTCAGATCCGGGGTTTTGCCAACCGGCTCGCCAGGCCGGAAGAGGAGCAGATGCTGAAGCGCTGGGCGAAAGCGCGCGGGGTAACCCTGCGCTGAAGGACAACACCCCCCGGCTTGCCGGTGGGTGTTTCCGACAGCCATCGATATCGATGAGCCTTGGGATATCAGGGCGCTGGGGCCAGCCCGGATGGGGACAGCAATTGCCAGCGGCCTTCTTCTTGCTTCAGCCAGACCTTGATGCGTGTCCCGTCAGCCGGGAGGTCACGGATGGTGCCGCCCGGTCCGGCCCAGCCCGAAGGTCGTCCATAGGCACGCCAACCCTGCGCCTCGATGCGTTGGCCGGTGAGTGCGCGCGATCCCTTCTCCACCGTGCCGACCTCGATCGTCAGCGTGAAGACTTCGTCGACGAATGCGCCTCTTTCGAAAAAGGAAATGTCATCGCGTCTTTTCACCCATTCCGGCACCTTCTTGGCGGCGGTGGCGGCCACCAAGCGGCCCGTGAGGATGAGATCGGCCTCGGCGGTGAGGGCAGCCTGCGACATGTCGGGAATTGCGGCCGGCGCGGCTGTGCCGATGACAGCCATTGCTCCAGCCAGCATCAGGATGAGGGTATTCCTGCGATGTCGGTTCATAGCCGCCTATTTCGTCCCACTGAATTCAGGCTTTGTCATTGGGCCATACTACCTTGATCTTCGAAGAGCTTCTGTCCCCTCTAGAACAGACAGGCAGACAGTCTTCTCAAACCATTGGAGTGGCTGCTGTGGCCGGTCTGTTTTGTGTGCTCCAAGGGAAAGTATTTTGGTTTTTAGTTTATAAGGTATATTTCTACCTTTTGTTTTCGTCTTCCAATAAATTCAAGATATCGCTATGGTTTCCGGAGTTATTTATAGCGTTCTAGCTTGACAATATTGGGTTTTATGGTCGGATGCCCCAGTCAAAGGGGCGTATCATTCATGAAACATGCATCTGTTTTCTGTTTTACCGCAGCAAGTGTGGCGGCGGTCTTGCTTGCCGACACGGTGCCGGCCGATGCTGGTACCATCGTCCGGACCGTTGCCCATGGCAAGCCGATGCCGGTGGTGCCCTTGTTCGGGCTGGCGCGGGAAACCTGCGGCGTATACTCCCTGCATGATGTGCGGATCGAACGTCAGCCCCAGCACGGCGCGGCCAGGATCGCCAAGGTCAGCGTTAAATTGCCGGCATCGTTCGGGGTCTGCGCCGGAACCAACGTCACTGCGCCCTGGGTCATCTACCAGCCGGCCGGCAACTATGCAGGGGGCGACAGCTTCGGCGTTTCCTGGCGCATCGCGCCAAATGTGCTTGAATATACCAGTCGCTACGAAAGCTATGAGGTTGATCTGACCGTGAAATAGGAGACGGCACTTTGCGGCGAGGCGACAATCTCCTCCGCCTGTGCCACTGATGGAGGTCGGCAAGGGGGAATGAATCGCCATGATTGCACGACATGTCGCTCTACTGGCCGCGATGGCTTGCGCCTTTTTGGCGACGCCGGCGTTGGCCGAGCCGGTACCTGAAGGCTACAAGCTCGAGCAGGTGCTGATGCTCAGCCGGCACAATCTGCGCGCGCCGCTGGCCAACAGCGGCAGTGCGCTCGCCAAGGTCACCGAGAGGAAATGGCCGGAATGGGAGGTGCCTGGCGGCAATCTCACGGTCAAGGGCGGTATTCTCGAAACCTATATGGGCCGCTCCATCGGCGGCTGGCTGGCCGAGAACGGCCTCATCGCCAAGGATGCCTGTCCGGCGCCGGGCAGCGTCCACATCTATGCCAACAGCCTGCAGCGCACGGTCGCGACGGCACAGTTCTTCGTCGCCGGCGCCTTTGCCGGCTGCGATGTCGCCGTGCACCATCAGGACAAGATGGGCACGATGGATCCCACCTTCAATCCGTCCATCCGTGCCGACAGCGATGGCTTCCGCGAGCAGGCGGTCACGGCGATGGTTGCGCAGGCCAAGACTACGCCGCTCGCGCCGGGCTACCGGCTGCTCGACGGCATCCTCGCCTTCAAGGCCTCGCAGAGCTGCAGGCAGGACAAGCTCTGCGATCTGACCAAGAGCGACGACAGCTTCACCGCCAAGGCTGGCGAGGAACCGGGCACCAAGGGCCCGCTCAAGCTCGGCAACGCCGTGGTCGATGCTTTCACCCTGCAATATTATGAGGGCTTCCCACCTGGCGAGGTCGCCTGGGGGAGGATCCGCAACGAAGCGCAATGGCGCTCGCTCGCCGCCATCAAGAATGGCTACCAGGAGGCTCTGTTCACCACGCCAGCCGTGGCCCGCGACGTAGCCGGCCCGATGCTGGCCTACATCGCCGGTGTCCTGGTGAAGCCGGAGGCCGGCAAGGCCGTGCCGGTGACGGTGCTGTTTGGACACGATTCCAATGTCGCTTCCGTCCTGGCCGCGCTCGAGGCCGAGCCCTATGTGCTGCCGGGACAGGACGAGAAGACGCCGATCGGCGGCGTCATCCAGTTCCAGCGCTGGCGCGACGGCAAGGGCAATCGCGACTTGTTCCGGCTCGACTATGTCTATCAGACCAAAGCGCAATTGCGCCAAGGCGCCAAGCTCACGCCAAAGAACCCACCGCGCCGGGTGACATTGAAGCTCAAGGGGTGTCCCACCGACAAGGACGGCTTCTGCGCCTGGAGCGATTTCGTCAAGGCACTGCCGTAGGACGACGGTGGCGAGTAAGCTCTCTGAGCGGCTGCGCCTTATTCTCGAGGCCTTACCGCTGCGACCGGGCCTGCGCGTGTTGGAGATTGGTTGCGGGCCGGGTGCACTGGCGCGGGCTATGGCGGCGCGCATCGGCGATGGCCATGTGCTGGCGATCGACCGCTCCGCCCGTGCGATTGCGCAGGCCGTCATAAGCTCCAGGGTTGAGATCATGGCGGGGCGGCTCAGCTTCCGGGAGGTCGCCGCCGAGGCCTTCATGCTGGAAGACGGTGAGATGCCCTATGATCTGGCTGTTGCCATACGAGTTGGTGCACTCGATGGGCGACATCCGGCGGCCGGCGAGACGGTGCGGCTTCGCCTCGCGGCTGCGTTGAGGCCCGGGGGGCGACTTTTCCTCGATGGTGGTGATCCTTTGTACGAGATAATGCTGAATGGGGTTCAGGATTCAAAATGACGGCGGTATCTGTTGTCGCTTTTCATTAAGAATTCGAGGAATTTAAGCGCAATCTTGAGTTGCATTTTTACTTGAATTTTATTGAAATTGCGTTCACGAAAGCTTCAGAATTCTGACATTCGGTCTTCATCCATCCGCCGCTATCACCACGCGTCAGGAATGAGCTCGGTGGGGCAGGCAATGCGTGTTTGGGTGGGGATGGCTGCGCTGGTCGCGGCATTGGGGACGGTGGAGACTGCGGGGGCGGCCGATCTGGCGCCGGCCGTTGTCGAGCCCGCGGTTCCCTTGGAGGCGCCGAGCTGGACGGGCTTCTATGCGGGTCTGCATGCCGGTTACGGCTTTGGCGCGGGCCAGGATGTCGATATCGCCCGCATCTCGCGCAACAACGAGGTGCAATGGCGCAGCAAGGCGGGCACAGTCTCGCCTTCAGGGGTCTTCGGGGGTGGCCAGCTCGGCTATAATCTGCAATAGGGCGCCTTCGTCGTTGGCCTGGAGACCGATATCGACGTCAGCGGCGTCGAGGACACGGCCCGTGGCCAGTTCGAGCCCTGGAAGGCGCCCTGGGGCAACAGTCCCGGCTATTATTACAGCTATCGCAACCGCGCCAAGGCGCAATGGTTCGGCACGCTGCGTCCACGTCTCGGTTACGCCTATGGCGATTTCCTTTTCTATGTCACGGGTGGCCTTGCCTATGGCGGCATCAAGAGCCAGTTCGATTTCATCGATGGCGGTGTCGGCTCCGGAGGGTTCCACTACGCCGGCCATGTCTCCAAGAGCGAGACCAAGGCCGGTTATGTGCTCGGCGCCGGCATGGAATATGCCTTTGCGCCGAACTGGACCGCAAAGCTCGAATATCAGTATCTCGATTTTGGCGATCAGAAGGCCCATGCCAATGAATATTGGCCGAATGCCACGCCACCTGCCTACAATGACTACATGCTCTACCACACCAAGATCAGCACCGCCTTTCATACGGTGCGGCTCGGCGTGAACTACCATTTTTGAGGGTTTGTGGGTGGCTCGCCTCCCGGGCCACCCTATTACAGCAGCGCCTGCAGACTGGGCGCGAGATAGGGGCGCAGCAGGCTGCGGACCTGGCCGAGGCCCCAGGCCAGATGCTCCGGCGTTAGGGCATCGATGCCCTCGTGGACGTCGAGATAGAGTGCCCAATACGTCGCTACGATCCACAGATTGGCGAGCAGTGGCTGGAACTGGTCGTCCGGGAGGACCAGCAATCCTCGTTCGCGCAGGACTTGCGCCAGTGTTTCGACGGCGCCACGCAGATGCGCGCTGAGCGCACGCACGCGCAGCCGCAATTCGGGTGAGAGCGCAAGCAGGCCGATCATGTCGCGCAGCAGGAAGCGATACTCCCAGATCAAGGCAAACCAGCGCTCCAGTAATCCGAAGGATGTTGCCGGATCGGCCGTACCCTCGGTTCCTTCCGCCAGCAACGCCATGGCATCGGCCTCGAAGCGGTCGAGCACGGCCGCGACCAGCGTCTCCTTGGTGCGGAAATGGTAATAGAGATTGCCTTCGTTGATGCCGGCGGCGGCGGCGATCTGCGCCGTGGTGACACGATCAGGCCCGTTCTCGTTGAACAGGCCGAGAGCAAGCGAGACGATACGCCCACGCGTCTCTCCGCCCTTGCTGGTTGCTGCCTTTCTTGCCTTCGTCCCCGTCGCCATGCGTCTCCGTCCTAATTTAAGGTGCTCACCTTAATGTCGCCTAACTCTAAGGTCATTACCTTAAATCGATTGCTGGTACGGGTACAATTCAGGCGATGGAGGCCGGCGTGAACATTGCAGTCGATCCCGTGATTTCCGAGGCGAGCGAAGGCGTCGCTGTCAGCCGCAGTTCCCTGCTGGCGGTGTTCTCGGCCATGATCACCAATCCACTCAAGGTCATCCCGCCCGAGGCCTTCAGGGAACCGCTGGTGATCACGCGCAGCGGCGGCAAGCTGCGGATCTTCCTCACCGATCCCGTGCTGATCCACGAGGCGTTGACCACCAACAGCGCCGCTCTCGGCAAGGGCGAGGACACAAGGCGCGGCCTCGGCCCGGCGCTCGGGCAGGGGCTGCTCACAGCCGATGGCGAGCACTGGAAATGGCAACGCCAATCGGTGGCGCAGGGCTTCCGGCACGAGAAGCTGCTTGCCTTCCTGCCCACCATGATCGCCGCCGCGGAGCGCACGCGCATGCGCTGGCACGAGACGGGCCCCGGCGCTGAATTCGATATCGGGCACGAGATGATGCACACCACCTTCGATATCATCGTCGAGACCATGATGTCCGGGCAGGGCGCGATCGATGCCGAGGCGGTGGAACGCAGCGTCACCCGCTACCTGGAAGGATCGGGCTGGACCTTCGCCATGGGCCTGCTCAGGGCGCCGGACTGGTTGCCCTATCCGGGGCGGGGCGGCATCACGCGATCGGCGGGCTATTTGCGCACGACGCTGTCGCGGGTGGTGGCCGAGCGCCGACTGTCGTCCGAGCAGCGGCAGGACCTGCTCGGCCTGCTGCTGTCGGCCGTCGACCCTGAAAGCGGACGCCGAATGAGCGACGGGCAGGTGGTCGACAACCTCTTGACCTTCGTCATGGCTGGCCATGAAACCACGGCGCTCGGCCTCGCCTGGACGTTCCATCTCCTCGCCACCCATCCGGATATCGAGGCACGCGTCCTGGCAGAAATCGAGGCCGTAACCGGGGAGGCCGGCGCGGTGCTGCCGGAGCACATTGCCAACCTCGCCTATACGCGCCAGGTATTCCAGGAGGCGATGCGGCTCTATCCGCCGGCGGCGATCATTCCGCGTGTCGCATTGGCCGACTTCAAGCTCGGCCAGCATGTCATTCCCGCCGGAGCGGCGATCTATGTGCCCATCTATGCGGTGCACCGCCATACCAGCCTGTGGGAGGAGCCGGAGCGCTTCGATCCCGATCGCTTCGCCCCGGAGCGGGCGAAAGGACGCCACCGCTATGCCTATATGCCGTTCGGCGCCGGGCCGCGTACCTGCATCGGCAGTGCCTTTGCCATGCTGGAGGCGGTCGCGATCCTGGCCGTGCTGTTGAAGAGCTTTTCGCTACACCCCGTCGATGCGTCCGAACCCAAGCCAAAGCTGCGCATTACGCTGCGCCCGGATCGTAAGCTGCGGATGAAGGGGGTGCAGAGGCGGTAGCGAGGGAACGCAATCGTTTTGTGGACTGCTTGTGATGTTGATCCCCGCTTGCCGAAGGTCACGTCGGTGTAACCAGCGAAACTCGACTGTGATTTCTCAAGAAGAAATCCGGCCTGATCTGATGACATGCCCGCTGCCCGGCGATAACACGAGTACATCGTCAATCTGGATCAAGCGGCCCCATGAGTGTGCTCGACGCATTTCCCACCCGCCCTCTGCGGGCGAACCGTATCGGCATCAGCCGCCTCACGGGGTGTTTCGTCGTTCTGGTCGGCTTCGCCCTCGCGGGCGGCATTGGCTGGTGGCAGGCCGAGGATCTGTGGCGCGATTACAAGATCAGCCGCAATTACGAGATCGCCGACGATGCGCGGATTTCGAATGGCGAGTGCAAGACCCGCAAGCTCATCTTCACCGATTGCTCCGCCACCATCACGGCACCCGACGGCGCCAGGAGCAGGGTCGAGATGATGTTCGTGGACATGCATGCCGGAGACTATGAAACGGGGGTTGTGCGCTCGCGCGAGGATCCCCAGCTGCTGACACTGGAGCTGGGCGTCGAGAAGATCACCGATCGCGTCCTCACTTTCCTCGCATTTGTCGGTGGGTTTGCCGCTCTTGGCATCGCGGGCCTTGCCATGCTGCTCAAGGCATCGAGACTCAGGCGGGCGGTGGCCGAACCGGTTGTCATGAGACCTGTCGTCGCCAAGGTCCTGACGCAGGCCCGGACCTGGCTGAACTACACGATCAAGTATGAATATTCGCTCGACGGCAAGACCCGCAAGGCGACCAGCGTCTTGAAGAAGAAGGAGACGCCGTTCTTCCTCGGCACCGAGGAGCGCCAGGTGCTCGCAGTTGTGCCTCAGACGACCTCGACGCCGATTCTGCTCGATGCCGGGCTTGAGATACTCGATCTTACCGACGAGGAACGCGCCGCCGTCCAGGCGGCGGTCTCGCCGGTGCAGGATGATATCCGGCTCGACCGCAGCATGCGCTGGTGAGCGCCGGACTGGAGCGTTTTGCTTCAGGCCGCTGTCACGGCCGTCAGGGCGGCGATGAGGCGGTCGAGTTCCGCCTCGGTTGTGTAGACGGCCGGGGAGACACGGATGCATTGGCCAGCGGCCACACCGGCCCGACGCACGGTGAGCACCTTGAACTCGTCCCTGAGCCGGGTGACGATGGCGGTGTTGTCGTCCTTGCTCACCTTGCCCTTGATCCGGAACGAGGTGATGCCGGCATGCAGGGCCGGATCGTTCGGTGTCAGGATCTCGATGGCGCCGATGTCGGCGACGCGCTCGACCCAGTAATTGCGCAGATGGCTGACCCGGGCATGTTTGGCCGCGACGCCGATCGACTGGTGCAGGTCGAGCGCCGCCGGGATGGTGAGCGCGGCGGCGAAATTGAGCGTGCCGGTGTGGATGCGCGAGCGGATGTCCTCGGCCGGCCAGTCCTTGTCGCCCATATGGGTGTCGATATCGGCAAGGCGGCCCTTGCGGATATAGAGGAAGCCGAGCCCGACCGGCGCGCCGATCCATTTGTGCAGGTTGAAGCCGGCGAAGTCGACGCCGAGATCGGTCATGTCGAGCGGCAACTGGCCCCAGCTATGGGCGGCGTCGAGGATGACGTCGACGCCCTTGGCGCGCGCCATCGCCGTGATCTCGCGCACCGGCATCACCAGTCCGGTGCGGTGCGACAGATGGGTGAGCAAAAGGAGCTTCGCCTTGGGCGTTTCCTCCAGCACCTTGCGATAGGTCTCCAGCACGGCCTCGCGCGTGGCCGGCTCTGGGATGGCGAAAGTCTTGACCGTGACGCCGCGGCGGCTCTCGAGCATGCCCATGGCATATTGCATGGAATCATAGTCGAGGTCGGCATAGAGCACAGCGTCGCCGGGCTGGAGCTTGTTGTAGCCGGCTATCAGTGTCTGCAGTGCCTCGGTGGCGCCACGGGTGATGGCGATCTCCTCGGGTGAGACGCCGAGCGCGGTGGCGACGCGGTCACGCACAGCGGCAAAGTCGGCATCGAAGGACTTGCGGGCATAGAGCGTGTTCTGGCGGTTCACGCGCTGGATGTTCTCGACATAGGTCTCCAGCACCGGCCGGGCCATGATGCCCCAATAACCGTTTTCGAGATTGGCGGTGGAACGGTCGACGTCATAGAGGTCGCGAACGCCGGACCAGAAGCCGGCATCGGTGGCAAGCTTGCTCGGGTCCTGCGCCGGCAGGGTGACGCTTTCGGCCGCCCGCGCCGGCCGCATCGCCGCCGCCATCACGGTGGTCAGCAGCCCGCTGATCAGGAAATTGCGACGCTGGATCATGGTAGCTCCATTTTGCCCTTGCTTGCGATGGCGTTCGCTTAGGGCGACTTCATAACGGGAGCATGAAACCGGCTCAAATCATGGATTCCGGCTGCCAGATAACTGGCGATGCGATAGAAGCAAAACTAGGGAACATCGTCCGGTGGTCCTTCCGCCAGTCTTTCCTGCACAGATCTTCTCTATTCAGTAATTATCCTAAACCGCAATTGTTTCGGATTTTCACAAAGTAATGGCCATGGGAAAAGGCTTCTTCACACAAACTGTCGTGATCTTGTTCGAGGGGGCGGTTAATCTCGATGTAATTCGGAAAATTCTGCAGCCTAGTTATACCATCATCGGAGAAAATCAGTCTTCCGAACACTGGCAATTTGGCGGTCCGAGTCTGACAGTTGCCTACCGTCCGGACGTCAATGGACTGGTAAACGTCGATGTCGTCAATCAAATGTGGCCGGATCACATGGGTGATTCCAAAATCGATGCCATGCTATTCGGCGCATGGAGCCTGGGACATTTCGGTCCTTTCACCTATCCGAACGCACTTGCCCGAGCGGTCCAGCAATCATGGCGCTGGGCGGATGCTACGTCGAAGGTAGGGGCTCACGACAGCTTCGTTCGTATCAGAGCGAGCTATGTTTTTGGAGAGCCCAACGATGCGCCAGTGCGGCCCGAACACTATGATGGCGTCGATGAACTCGTCTTCGTGACCGGGCTTGCCAGACACGTCCTGCAACTGCCGGGAGCCATTTGCTATTTCAATCCGAATGGCGAAGTCGTGCTCCCATCCGAGGTGTTTGAAGATACGTTGGATTTTAATCGCCGAAATGGCCTGCCTGCCATCGATGCGTGGAGCAACATCCGGCTCTTCGACGTCGCGGGGGATTGGCTGGCCATGGATATGGTCGGCAGCTGGCAATTCGACCGGCCGGATCAGGAGGCCGTCTTCCCTAAGAACCGCTTTTCTCCGCAAGAAGTAGATCGTTTCCTCAGGAACGCAGCGCTCTACATCATCGACAAGGGTGATGTCATAGAGGAAGGGGACACGATGGACGGGCCAGGTGACATCAGATGGCGAGGCCACCATGTCGACGAAGGTCTCTCTGATCCACCGCGCCAAGTTATCCGTTGGCTTCCGACCGATGTCGCAAACATACCGCCAACACTGGTGCCACCGGGGATGTGGGCCAAACGGAAAAGCCCACAGAGTCTGGGCGCTCGCATTGCCGACTGGTTTGGCCGGTCACAGAAATGAAGGTTGGAGTGGCGTCGTGTTGGGGAAAGAAGGACAGCTCCGTATCGGGCGGTGGTCGCTGTGCGATTATAAGTCGATAGTGCCATTGTTGCCTCCGAATCCCAACCCCGCCCATGGACATCGGGGCCCACTTGTTCCATCGGAGATAGGCGCGCCGCCCTTTGGCGGCCATGGAGTCTCCAGAACGGTCCGATTGTCCGATGAAACGATGCCTTGCCCTGTTGCTCTTCCTTGCGGTGGCCTTCGTGCCGGATGTCGCCCTTGCCGGCCGGCGCGTGGCGCTGCTGATCGGCAATAGCGACTATGCCAAGGTGGCGCGCCTCGCCAATCCCGGGCGCGATGTCGGGCTGTTGAAGGAGACGCTCCAGAAGGCCGGCTTCGATGCGGTCGATACCGTGGTTGACGCCGACCGTGCCGGCATGATCGCGGCGCTGCGGCGCTTCCAGGCGAGCGCGTCGAATGCCGATATCGCGGTGGTCTATTTCTCCGGCCACGGCATCGAGATCGGCGGCGAGAACTATCTGGTGCCGATCGATGCGCATCTGACCAGCGATCGCGACGTCCAGGACGAGACGCTGGCGCTGTCGCGCGTGGTCGAGGCGACGGATGGAGCCGGCCAGCTCAAGCTGGTGATCCTCGATGCCTGCCGCAACAATCCCTTCCTCGCCAAGATGTCGCGCACGCGCGGCACGCGCTCCGTCGGCAAGGGGCTGGCACGGGTGGAGCCGGAGGGTGACAATGTGCTCGTCGCCTATGCCGCCCGTGAGGGCAGCGTGGCGCTGGATGGCAACGGCATCAACAGCCCCTATGCGCAGGCGCTGGCGCGCTATCTCACCCGGCCCGGCCTCGACATCCGCCTCGCCCTCGGCAAGGTGCGCGACGACGTGCTCAGCGCCACCGACCGCCAGCAGACGCCCTTCTTCAATGGTTCGCTGGGCGGCGACGTCATCACCCTGGCGCCTGCGAAAGGCGGGCAGGTGGCGATGGTGCCGCCGGCCGAACCACCGCCTCCCGTCGAGCCACCGCCGCGCAAGCAGACCAAGTTCACGCCGCAGGTGGTGCCGCCCTCGCTGTTCCAGAATGGCGGGGCCGCTAGCGGTGCGATGCTGCGCATGAGCGATCCGCGCATCTGGCAAGTGGTCAAGGATGTCGACATGCCTGAGGTGATCGAGGAATTCCGGGACCGTTTCCGCGACTCTCGCGATGCCGGCGAGGCGGAGGAGAGGCTCAAGCAGCTTCTGGGCGTCAGCGAGCTCGATCCACTGCCCCCGCCGGCCGGCGAGCGCATCCCCGCGCCTGAAACCGAATGCGATCGCATCGGGGCGGCGCCGCTCGATCCCGACACCGTGATGCGGCGCACCCGCACGGCCTCGCCCAAGGAGATCGTCGCGGCCTGCGAGGCGGCACTCAAGCAATATCCGCGCGAGCGGCGCTTCATGCATCAGCTCGGCGATGCGCTCGCCGATGCCGGCCAGAACGACAAGGCGCTCGCCATGAATTTGCGGGCCGGCATTGCCGGCAGCCAGGGTGGCTGGATCAGCTCCGGCCGCCTGTTCAAGGCCAGGGCCGGCGGAGCCAGCAACCCGGACGGCAACAGCTCCATCTCCCTCACCATGGCCTGGCAGCAGCCGCTCGGCTCCTTCTTCTTCAAGCGCGGCTTCGTCGAGCCCTTCGAGCGCATGCGGGGCAAGGCTGGCGTCACACGGGAACTGAGCAAGGCCGCCGCGTCCGGCGACCAGGCCGCCAATGTCTGGATCGGCTACATGTATCTCTTCGGCTTCAACGTGCCGAAGGACTATGCCAAGGGCATGGCGGCGCTCGACAAGGCCCGCCTGTCGCGTCCCGAAGACACCGGCATCCATCTCGCCTTGATGCTGAAGACCGGCTACGGCGTGCGGCAGGACGTCAAGGATGCGCTGGAGGAGTTCGGCAAGGCGCAGAAGGCCGATAACAGCTACGCCACCTATCAACTCGCCTTGATGTATCTGGATGGGCTCGGCGTGCCGCAGAACTATGCCGCTGCCGCCCGCATGATGGGCGATGCCGCCGTCGGCGGCGATCCGCGCAGCGTCGACGACATCCTTGCCAATTTCGCCAAATGGCCGCGGGAATACCGGGTCGTGCTGCAGCAGGAATTGCTCAAGCGCAACCTCATCGAAGGCAAGGCCGATAGCGAGCTCGCGCCCGGCATGACGGAGGATCTGCGCAAGCTCGCTCCAATGCCGACGGCCCCGGTGGCAGCTACGCCTTAAGCGCATCCCTTTCAAGGTCTTTGCAAGGTACTTGAAAGTGAATGGATTTGTGTAAGGTGAGGGGCTCCGCGACCTCAACGATAAGGTAGCGCACTTCCGGCTCGATGGCCTGCAAGCACCTTGAACGGGGCGCGCTTTAAGCGGCGCATCCCTTTGCCAGTTTTCGCGCAACGGTTTGACCTCATTCCCAGAAATAATCTGCGAAGTTGCCCGGTATGAGCCCGGCGCTGATGCGCCATGCAATACATGCAGATCTGCTTTAGGGAATGAGAGTTGATGCCTTTGAAATGGGCACGAAGCGCGTTTTCGCATCGCCGATGCGTCTATAGCGACATGTTATTGTGCAGTATGACTGGGAATGACCCATGTCACGCAGTTTGTAATTCGTATAAATATGAACAAGACTGCATATAAATACTGAATGGGGGCAATATCCTATCGCACGATAGAATATTTCGATTTGATAAAACTGGCTATCGTCCATATGTCGCGAGGGCAGTTTTTCAGATCGTTGCGAGCCCTCCATGAACGAGACCACGAAGACCGAGACAGCCAAGACCGGACTTCGCAAGGCGGCCGCCGGTGGCTGGGGAGCGCTCAAGAGCTGCGGCCGGCATCTGTTGGCGAGTGGTTCGCCGCTGACGGGCGCGCGCACCATGCTGAAGGCGAACCAGCCCGATGGCTTTGACTGCCCGGGCTGCGCCTGGGGTGATCCCGAGCATGGTTCCTCCTTCGAGTTCTGCGAGAACGGCGTCAAGGCCGTGGCCTGGGAGGCAACCGACAAGCGCACCACGCCGGTGTTCTTCCGGGAGCACACGCTCGCCGAGCTGAGCCGCTGGAGCGATTACGAACTGGAAGCCCAGGGCCGGCTGACGCATCCGATGCGCTATGACCAGGCCAGCGACCGCTACGAGGCGGTCGCCTGGGACGAGGCCTTCCAAGAGATCGGTGCCCATCTCAACGCGCTGACCGATCCTGATCAGGCCGAGTTCTATACGTCGGGCCGGGCCAGCAACGAGGCGGCCTTCCTCTACCAGCTCTTCGTACGGCTCTACGGCACCAACAATTTCCCGGACTGCTCAAACATGTGCCACGAGGCCAGCGGCGTCGCCTTGCGCCAGGCCATCGGCGTCGGCAAAGGCACGGTGTTGCTCGAGGATTTCGAGGAGGCGGATGCCATCTTCGTCGTCGGCCAGAACCCTGGCACCAACCATCCCCGCATGCTCGGCGATCTCAGGCGCGCAGCGATGCGCGGGGCCCGCGTAGTGGTATTCAACCCGGTGCGCGAGCGGGGCCTCGAACGCTTCGCCGACCCACAGGACAAGCTCGAAATGCTGCGTGGCGGCTCCAAACCCGTCGCCAGCGACTATTTCCAGCCGCGCCTCGGAGGGGACATGGCTGCCTTCCGCGGCATGGCCAAGACCGTCTTCGCCCGCGATGATGCCGAGCGCGCCGCTGGCCGGCCGACCCTGTTGGACGAAACCTTCCTGGCCGAGCACACCCATGGCCTTGCCGCCTACCGCGCCGCCATCGAGGCCACGAGCTGGGAAGAGATCGAGGACCAGTCGGGCCTGACGCAGGTCGAGATCGAGACGGCCGCCGACATCTACCTGTCGGCCGAGAAGGTGATCTGCACCTGGGCCATGGGCGTGACGCAGCATCTCCATTCGGTTGCGACCATCCGGGAGATCACCAACTTCCTACTGCTGCGCGGCCATGTCGGCCGTCCCGGCGCGGGGCTGTGCCCGGTGCGCGGGCACTCCAATGTGCAGGGGGACCGCACCGTCGGCATCAACGAGAAGCCACCTGCCGCCTTTCTCGACGCGCTCGCCCGCGAGTTCGACTTCGAGCCACCGCGCGCCGACGGCCACAACGTGCTTGCCGCCATCGGCGCCATGCTCGACGGCAGCGCCAAGGCTTTCATCGGTCTCGGCGGCAATTTCGCCCGCGCCACGCCGGACTCGCCCCTGGTGGGAAAGGCGCTCCGGGCCTGCGACCTCACCGTCCACATCGCCACCAAGCTCAACCATTCGCATCTGATGCCGGGGCGCGCCGCCTATCTATTGCCCTGCCTCGGCCGCACAGAGGTCGACCGCAACAGCGCGGGCAAGATCCAGATCGTTACGGTCGAGGATTCGATGAGCATGGTGCACGGCTCGGGTGGCATCAATCCGCCGGCCTCCAAGGAGCTGCGCTCGGAAGTCGCGATCGTCGCCGGCATCGCCGCCGCGACCGTCGGCTCGCACAAGGTCGATTGGGCAGCGCTTGCCGACAATCACGATTTGATCCGCGACAGGATCGCCCGCACCATTCCCGGCTTCGAGGACTACAATGCGCGGGTGCGTAAGCCGCGTGGCTTCCATCTGCGCAATGCCGCCGCCGAGCGCGAGTGGAATACGCCGACCGGCCGCGCCAATTTCGCTGCCGTCCCATTGCCGGAGGCGACAGCCTTCCAGCAGGCTCGCGGGCGCCAAGGCGTCTTCGTATTACAGACCTTCCGCTCGCACGACCAGTACAACACCACGATCTACGGCCATGATGACCGCTATCGCGGCATCAAGGGCGAGCGCCGGGTGATCTTCATCCATCCCGACGACATCACCGCCATCGGTGCCGTGCCCGGCGAGATCATCGATCTGGTCGGCGAGCATGACGATGGCATCATTCGTGTCGCCGAGAATTTCCGGCTGGTCTCCTACGACATTCCGCGCGGCTGCATTGCGGGCTACTACCCCGAGGCGAACGTGCTGGTGCCGCTGTCGAGCGCCGGCGAGGAAAGCGACACGCCGACCTCCAAATCGGTGCTGGTTTCCCTGAGGCGCCGGGTGATGGTGGCCGCATGAGCCAAGAGGAAGAGGATTTGATGGCGACGATCGAGGCAATCCGCCGGCTCGACCCGCGTCTTTCGCCTCTCGATGGCGTCATCCTCGCCGCCGTGACCCTGGACATCGCCGACGATACAAGCAGCTTCGCGCGACTGTTCGAGGTGGAGCACGCCTTGGTGATCCGCGCCGCACATGACCTCACCGAGGAAGGACGCTGGCTCGACGTGGTGGAACGCCAGGCGCGGACGCAGCGCACCAAGGTGGCGATCAGCGAAGCGGGCAGGGCGCGGCTGGCCGGGCTGTAAAGGCGCCGATGGACGCTGCCGGTCCGCCGCCAAGCCCTATCGGCGCCCCCTGGAATCATCCTATGAAAGCAGTTCATAGGAATCCCATCATGACCGACACGACAAGCCACGAGCCCGTGGTGGGCAAGCTCGGGCGCACGGAATTCATCGTGCTGGTGGCCAGCCTCGTTGCCGTCAACGCCTTCGCGATCGACATCATGCTGCCCGGCCTGCAGCAGATCGGCGCCAGCCTCGGCGAGCCCGATCCCAACCGGCGGCAATTGGTGATCCCAGCCTATCTGCTCGGCTTCGGCCTGCTGCAGCTCGTGTTCGGGCCGCTCTCCGACCGGTTTGGCCGGCGCGGACCGCTGTTGGTCGGGCTCTCCATCTATTGTGTAGCGGCCTTGTGCGCCTTCTTCACCTCGAACTTCAATGCCCTGGTGGCCCTGCGCTTCATCCAGGGTAGCGGCGCGGCAGCCTCCGCCGTAATCTCTACCGCGCTGGTGCGCGACGTCTTCGCCGGCAACCAGATGGCCAGGATCATGTCGCTGGTGTTCACCGTGCTGATGCTCTCGCCCATCCTCGCGCCCTCGCTCGGCCAGGGCCTGATGACGGTGATGGACTGGCGCGGCCTGTTCGGCTTCATGGCCGGGTGGGGGGTGATCGTCATCGCCTGGGTGTGGTGGCGCCTGCCAGAGACGCTGCGGCCCGAACACAAGCGCCCGCTCGGCTTCAGCGCTGTGATCGAAGGCTTCGGCATCGTCTTCGCCAACCGGGTCTCGCTCGCCTATATCATCGGCATGGCGGCGTTGTTCGGCGCGCTGATGGGCTTTCTCAATTCCTCCCAGCAGATCTATCGCGATGTCTTCGGTGTCGAGGCGATGTTTCCGCTGTTCTTCGCGGGCGGCGCGGCCTGCTCGGCGCTGGGCGGCATGGTGAATGCGCAACTGGTCAACCGCTACGGCATGCAGCTCCTGTCCTGGCTCGCGCTCATGGTGTTCGGCGCGGCGGCCCTGGCCATCCTCGTCGCCGCCTTGCTGCAGGCGCTGCCGCTCTGGCTGTTCTTCGGGCTCAGCGCGGTACAGTTCCTGGTCTTCAGCATGATCCTGTCGAATTTCGGCGCCCTGGCCATGGAGCCGCTCGGCGAGGTGGCGGGCACCGCGGCTTCGACCCAGGGCTTCCTGCAGATGGTGCCCGGCGCTGCCATCGGCATCCTGATCGGCCAGGTGTTCGACGGTACAGTGATCCCCCTCGCCATCGGCTATGTCGCCATGGTCGCGCTGACGGCGACCTGCGTGACGCTGATGGCGGGGAAGGGGCGCATCACGGGCTGACTTGCAAGCCAAACCACCGCGTCAACATTGTCATGGAAGGACGATGCTCTTCGACGGATTTCGAGGCGCAAAGAGATGGACTCCGTAGATTATCGCTGCCGCGTCGTTCTTGCCGAAAATCCGCACCCAGTTTTCGGTGCGATGCGCTTGAGATAACCTTACGGCAATAAAAAAGGGAGGTCCGAAAACCTCCCTTAGATTTCAAGTTTTATCTGGTCATCAAGGTCGAAAGTCGCACTGGTCTCTACCTGAGGCGGTAATGACGCTGACGATTGACATCCCCGACTTCCATTCTTCCCTGTATTAGGGCTGTTAACCAGGGAGACTATACCCACTTTTCGCAATGTCAACCGGATTGAGGGAGTACATCCAAGTAGTATTGCGGAAAATAATATTTCATAAGGGCGGTTCAGTAATGTTTGTTCGTACGCTAACGGTTTTGCCCTCGGCGTTTCCTGGCTAAAAAGGGGATCGCGCTAGGGCTATTCGTAGCCAGAGCTTCGAGCCCACTTTGGAGCAGGCGGACTGGCGGAAGAGAGACGGTGTCCTCCGCGATTGCCGTAGAGAACCCCGAGGTAACGGAAGGCTTTGGCCAAGCAGAATTTCCCGGCGAGATCCATCCGTGGGCCTCGCCGGGAAATTCTGCAAGCGTTTGATATCGTGCACATTCCTCTTGATCGTGCCCGTGGCTCCAACAAGGGGAACGTGCTTGGGTTGAAGCGTTGCCCGCGACGCTTCCGTGCCGGGCGCGCTCGGCGGAGGCCGGCCATGCGGCGGTATGATTCAACTTCATCATTCCCGTGCGAGGCATCGATGGTCATGCTATTTTAGGTTGCAGATCTGGTCCATTACAAGCCGCTCCGGAGAGGTGCCATGGACGACAAGACGCGCCCAGCTTCAGTCCAGCAGATTTCTCCGACGGTCCAGGAGCCTCCCCCGCATGTCAAGCTGATCCAGATCGCGATGGGCAGCTGGGTTGCGCGCATGGTCTGGGCGGCGGCGAAACTGGGCCTCGCCGATCAGTTCGCCGCCGGCCCGCGCAGCGCCGACGAATTGGCAAGTCCGCTCGGCCTCCACGCGCCCTCGCTGCACCGCTTCATGCGCTGCCTTGCCAGCCTGGGTGTCCTCGGCGAACATCCCGGCCAGCGCTTCGCTCTGACGGAGCTGGGCGAGGCGCTCAAAACCGGCGCGCCGGGCGCGGCCAGGGCCACGGTGCTGACCTTCGGCAGTTCCTGGTTCTTTGGACCCCTCGATGAGATCATCTATTCGCTGCAGACCGGCAAGACCGCCTTCGAGAAAGTGCATGGCATGCCGGTTTTCGACTATCTCGGGCGGCACCCGGACGAAGCCTCCCTGTTCAGCGAGACGATGGTCGGCGTGCATGGCCAGGAGCCGGCGGCCGTCGCCGCAGCCTATGATTTCTCGCCCTTCCGCACCGTGGTCGACGTGGGCGGGGCCACTGGCAATTTGCTCGCGGCGATCCTGGCCCAACATGCGGGGCCACGCGGCGTCCTGTTCGACCGGCCCTATGTGGTGGCCGAGGCGCCGGCCCTGCTCGAGGCGCGCGGCGTGAGGGCGCGCGTGACGATCGAGGCCGGCGATTTCTTCGAGACGGTGCCCGTGGGAGGCGATGCCTATGTGCTCTCCCACGTCATCCATGACTGGAGCGAGGCGCAGTGCCTGGCCATTCTTGCCCATGTCCACAAGGCCATGCAGCCCGACGGGCGGCTCCTGCTCGTCGAGATGGTGCTGCCCGCCGGCGATGCTCCCCATCCCGGCAAGCTGCTCGACATGGTGATGCTGACACTGCCCGGCGGCCAGGAGCGCACGGAAGAGGAATACCGGCAGCTTCTCGCCAAGGCCGGGTTCCGTCTGACGCGGGTGGTGCCGACCGAGTCGGCCGTGGGCGTCGTGGAGGCGGTGCGGGCGTAGGGAGGGTGTGATCCCGGCCATTTTGCAGCTGCAGCAGCGACCGGTGATGCACCGAATGTTGCAGCGATAGTCTCGTCATCGGGAGTACGATGTCGGCCAAAACCGGACCGTAAGTGGAGGATTCCGGCTCTCCACCCACCATTTGCCGTCACCGATTTGCGCTTTTTATGGAACGCATGCGCTGCTCAGGCATTGTCATAGTGGAACGTCCTGTCACCCCAGAGCAAAGCGCGTTCATGCCTGAACGCTTGTTTGCTCTGGTTCCTTGTTTCGACGCGTCTTTGCGATTCCGGGCGATTCCGTCTCATCGCAAAACGCTTTAGGCCCGTGGACTCCACGGGCGGATGCAAAGGAAGTCTGCCATGACCGAGATCATCACCGGTTTCTACGACAATCGATCCGACGCGCAAGCCGCGCTCGAGCAATTGCTGGCGGCCGGGTTTGCCCGCGACCAGATCACGCTCAACGCCAAAGACGAGAATTCCGACTATGTCCGGGAGGAAGACAGCGCCTCCTACGATCACCGGCGTGACGAAGGCGGCTTCTGGGCGATGCTCAAGCACTTCTTCTTTCCAGACGAACGGCGCTATCTCTACACCGAGGGCATGAGCCGCGGCGGCACGCTGCTCACGGTCGAGGCCGAAAGCCACCAGATCGAAACCGCCAGGATGATCCTGGAGGAATACGGTTCGATCGACCTGCCGGCGCGGGCCGAGACATGGCGCCAGAGCGGCTGGCCGGGTTTCGCTGCCGTGGCCCCGGACGGCGTGCTGCTCGCCCCCGAACCGGGCGGGGGTAACATTCGCGAGAACATGGAGGTCATCACCGCCGATGGCGTGAATATCGGCACGGTCGACGATCTCGGCGACGACCAGATCCGGCTCGCCAAGAACACCTCGCCCGACGGCGTGCATCATTTCGTGCCGCTGGACTGGGTCGACCACGTCGACGAGCAAGTGCATCTCAAACGCAAGGCGCCGGAGGTGCAGGCGGTCTGGTAGGTCGTTTGGTCAGTGAGGCGTGACGACGGGCGCCGGATCGGGCGCCCGTTGCATTTGGTATGGCCAGTCTATCGCGCGAACACGCCGTCGAAATCCTTGAAGCCCTTGATCTCGATCGGATTTCCGCTCGGGTCGCGGAAGAACATGGTGCGCTGCTCGCCGGGTTCGCCCTGGAAGCGGATCACCGGCGGGATCTCGAAGGCGATGCCGGCCTTCTCCAACCGGGCGGCCAGGGCCAGCCAGGCATCGAGGGGCAGGATCACGCCCAGATGCGGCATCGGCACCAAATGATCGCCGACCTTGCCGGTCCGGCTGGTGGCGAAGGGAGTGCCCAGATGCAGCGAAATCTGGTGGCCGAAAAAGTCGAAATCCACCCAACTCTGGGTGCTGCGTCCTTCCTCGCAACCGAGCGCGTCACCATAGAAGTGGCGGGCCTCATTGAGATCGGTGACGTGATAGGCAAGGTGGAACAGCGAGCGCATGGCCGGTCTCCGCGGTGGCCGGGCGAGGGTAGCTGAAAAGCGGGCGGCGATTCAACGCCGCGGGGCGGGTGCGGCGAACTTCAGGGCGGGACGATGCGGCGGCAATGTTCCCTTGGACATTGCCTCGTCGTGTCTCCGGTGCAGAAATGCGGTGTCGCGATTCATCTCGATCGGCAGTCGGGCATTCACGCGGCAATCCGGGACGGTAACCATGGCCCTACCTTGAACGACCTGTTTTCCGCGGAAGCCGGCTCGGCATTCGCCCGGCAATTGGCGCTCGGTGACCTGATCGGCGACCGCTCGTGGGACGTCGACATCGGGCAGGGAAAGATCTCGTTCGGCAGCGATCTCGCCTTTCCGATCCAGGTTCTCGGGACTAGCGCGGAGCAGGACAATAGCTGGCTGTGAGGCTGGGCCAACCACCAGAGCGGCCTGCCGGCCTCCGTTCTCGAGGCCTGCACGCGGATCAAGGAGATCGGCGATCGGCGCGGCATCAGGGAGTTCGTCGAACCGAAATTCGGGCTCGGCACCATCACCGATCACATGCTCGCCATGCTGTGCGGGGCACTGGTAGACAGATCCTGCTACTACCGGGCTCCCTATCAGGACGGCGCACTCTTCCTTCTGCTCGAGAAGCTGCCTGCCTCGATGCGCGCACCGGTGGCGGCCGAGCGGGTGAACACGGTGCTGATGCAGGTCGTCAGCAATTTCGAGGTCGATCATCGCGCGATGGCGGAGAGCTTCCTGCGCCAGCAGGGGTACACGGTCAAAGCCGAGCCCGCGATGATATCCGCGACGCGCGAGGCGGATGGCGCCGAGGTCAGGCTTGCCTTCGATGCGCAGCAGCGGATCGCCAAGGTCGAGGGCGTCATCAAGCCCCGTGAGGTGAAGAAGCCCTGGTGGAAGCCATGGTGAGCGGCGGGGACGGTTTTGCCGGGTTTCGAAAATACCAGCGCCGAAGCAAGCGGCTTTTTCGGCGGGCCGCTTGCTTCAATCCTGCCAAGCGAGGCGTTCAGTTGTTCGCGGTCAACGGATCAATGATCTGTGAAACCTCGGTGATCTTCGTGAACGGAATGCCGCTGAGCTCACTGTGCCTTCTGATCTCTTCCTCGCTCTCGGCCAGGTAGATGCAGAAGGTCTTTTCGCCGGCAACATAGGAATGCTGCCATTGGACACGGGGGCCGATCGTCGCGAGTGCCTGGTTCGAGGCGCGGGCCGCACCGCAGAGTTCGGTTACCGAGAACGACCCTATGCCCGGAATGTCGCGTTCAATCACATAGCGTTTCATGTCTGTTTCCTCGCTGTTTGGGCTTATTTCCCAGCAACGATGCGCTTTTGCCAGGGAGACGGGAAGCGCAAATTTCTTTTGCCTGATAAAGAAAATCTTTAGTAACAAGGCTTGTTCTTTTGTCGTCTAAAGATAATCTTTAGCAATGCCCGCCATCACGCATCTCAAGTCGCTGCAGGCGCTCGAATTGGCGATCAGGTCCGGTTCGCTCAAGGCGGCGGCGGATCGCCTGGGCATCACGCCGGCCGCGGTGGGCCAGCGCATTCGGGCGCTGGAGGATTATCTAGGGGCCGACCTCTTGATGCGGGGGCGCTCGGGACTGCAGCCAACCCCCGAACTCAGCCATGCGCTGGGTGATCTGCATGTGGCGTTCGCGGCGCTGGAGCGTGTGACCGAAACGCTGGATTTCCAACGCGTCAGCGAAATCCAGATCGTGGCGGACACGGATTGGGCCGAGCTTTGGCTGGCGCCACGCCTGCCCGCATTTCGGCAGGACCATCCCAACATCTTGTTCTGTATCAATGGAGCCGGCGATGTGCCGCTCAGGCTCGGGGCGCCAGATGTGCGCGTCGGCTATGGCAATGGGCGCGACGAGCCCTTGTTCAGCGATGTCTTTCTGCCCTTCTCGGGGCCGGACAATCTGCGCCGCATCGCCGGCCGGGATCCGAGCATACAGATGGAGGGCATGCCGCTCCTGCATCTGAAAGCGCAGCTGGAGGAATCGGGGCCGCCTGGATGGGTGGAATGGTTTCAGGCATTCGGACATCGCGAGAGTGGTCCGGATCGTGGCGTGCGCTATCAACACATGCGATTGGCCCTGGAGGCGGTGCGTCAGAACGTGGGGTTTCTTGTCTGTGGCCTGTCCCTGGTCCAGCGCGACCTGGAAGAGGGGCTGGTCGTCAATCCTTTTGCGATGTCGCAACATCTGATTGCCCCACATCCCTATCGGCTGAAGCTTCGCCAGGATATCGACAAGCGGCCGCAACTTCAGAGCTTCGCGGCATGGCTGCGCAACGAGGCGAGCGAGACCCGGAAGTATATCGAAAAGACGGTCGCGCAGGCCTGAGACCGGGCCAAGGCATTGCGGTGACAGCCTGCTGAATATGCTACTATGCCGGCAAACAGTGCGAGCCGGAACCTCACTTGGGTAAACCGTCACCGTAATCACATAATCATCCTGGGAAAGCGCTCATGTCAGCTCATATCTTCGACATCGTTTCGAAATCCCGCACCGAGGTGGTGATCGCCCATCATGAGGAGGGGCATTCCTATAGGTTCAGCGTGGCGAAGAGCACCGCGGGCAAGCGTGTGCTGGCCGACACCGTGCATTCGGTCGCCGGGCTGGCCGCCAAGCACCCGCCCGAATGGTACGCCGCCAGCGCCCGCGCCTTTGCCACCACGGTGGCGCATCGGGCGCATGCGATCGATTGAGGGCAAAGCAAGGGTGGTGTCGGGATGATCGGTTAGGCCCACCGATCAAATCCGCTCTCACCCGACTTGCAGCACCTTGTCGCCCGGCATGATGGCGGACACGAATTTATAGCCGCGGTTCACGCCATAGCGCGGATCGGCCTTGATCAGCGCCATGAACTGGCGGTGGCCGTTCTTGGTGCGGCCGACGAGGCAGCCGGCGCTGGTGCGGCCGAGATCGCCCTGCGGCGCGTCATAGCCCCAATGCTGGTTGATGGCGAAAAGGCCGGTGTCGAGGCGATCGCCGGTGCGCTGGAAGTCCTTGTTGAGGTCCCTGAAGACGCTGAGGGGCTCTGCCTGGACGAGGGCCTCATGGGCCGACGGCGAGCCGGCATGGTGGGTGCCGACGACCCAGGCCTTGTACTGGTTGAAGGCGATCCTGGCCGCCCCGCCGGGGTTCATCGGACGAACGGTCCAGAAATCGCCCGGCTCGGTGGTGCCTTCCCAGAGCGCGTCCTTGAAATCGGGGCGGCCGTTCCTGTCGATGGCGAAGACGATCCGGAGGTCGTTGAAGACATTGTGCCTGTCGTCGTTCAGCGTGCCGTCCGGGTTCAATCCTTCGAGATAGGCGATGTTCCGGCAGTCGGGATGGCGGCAGATGAAGTACTTCTGCGCCTTCATATAGGCGATGACCTTGTCGAACCAGGTTCCGGTCGTGGCGATCTCGGGCAGGAGCGCCGTCGGCTCGAGCAGCCGGCGGGCGATGGCGCTGCTGAAGCCGCCGCCGAGCGAGATACCGTTCAGGTCGCAGAATTCGCTGAGGGCCCAGAGCGAGACCGGGCCGAACTTGCCATCGGCGGGCGGATCGAGGAAGCCCAGTTCCGAGAGCCGCCATTGGATCGCCGTGACCAGCCCGGTCTTGCCGCCGAGCTCGGCCACCGGGATGGTGGCGCCGTCGAATTGCGACAGCGAGGTCGTGCCGCCGCCCGTCGCCGCGGCGGTGCCGCTCTTCCGGAACTTGGCGGGCACGATATGGCCGTCGACATAGTCGGTCAGCCAGGCGCGGTAGGCCCGCGTGGTGTCGCCGCCGGCGGCATCGACATAGGCCTGCGCCTTGCTGCGCCCGATCTGGGTCACCAGGTCGCTGAAGGTGTAGGACCGCGTCTGCTTCAGGAAGGCCTGCGCGCCGCCGAGCCCTTCATGGTGAGCGATATAGATGAAGCGGGCTTTCTCGTCGTCGCCGATCTGGTCGTCAACAAGCCCTTCGGCGATCAGGGCGCTCAAATTGAACAGGCCATATTCGGCCGCCGACACGATTGCCAGCTCCGGATCGAAGCGCAGGTCGAGCAAGGCCTGCTTCCGCGCGGCCACGATGTCGTTGGCGGCGCTGACGAAGCCCTTGGCCTTGCAGACCTGGTTCAGCAGCGTCTTCCTGTTGGTGGCATGCGAGGTCCAGGTGCTATCGAGGAACTGCGTGAGCCCGGCAGCGCTGCTGGTGCCGGCCTTGGAGTTGGCGTTCCACTGGCCGCTCGGCAGTTTGGCCGCCTCGGCATCGATGAGGGCAGCGAGTGCGGCCGCGTCGATGTCGGTAATGCCATGGGCCTTGAGGAGGGGTGTGCGATAGACCTCGTTCGGCCCCAGGCTGAGCTCGTCGCCGGTATCGGAACCGGGCCCCTCGGCCTGCTGTTCGTCGGCGTCATCGGAGCCATCGGCCGGCAGGTCGTTGGTATCGATCCAGCCTTCGGCGGCGCTGCCGTCCTCCAGCCGGATCCGCACCTTCTTCCAGGGCGGCAACTGGGCGCGTTCCTCGATGATGCTGCCCGTTACAGGCCTCGGCGTGCCCAGGGGCTCGTCATAGAGCTTGAACGCCGTCGCCTGCGCGATCTTCAGCATGTCGGCGTGAAGCCAGCCGAGATAGGTCTGCACCGCTTTATCGGTGAACGAGACCTTGGCCCAGCTCGAAAGCTCCCGCAGCTGCGAAACCCGGTCGCCCGCGGCGAGGCTGACGAGCGCAATGGAGGAATCGTCGGGATCCGGAAAAAGCGACGCCTTCGAAATCACGATGCAATCAGCCATGGCAGCCCCTCCCAACGAGCCAGCAGATCTCAGGCGGATAGGTATGGTCGCGCGGTTTTACTGTCGTGGTTCGCACTGCATCGCGGCGTGAAAAGGATTCAAGAATTCACGATAGAAAAAGGGATGCTTGCCGAAATCGATAGTCACAATAGACGCGTACGGATGCGATGCAGAGCGAGGTTTTCTGCTACGAAGTCGCGTATTTCAGGCGTGGATAGTTCGCCGATAAGGTACGCACCGCCGGGCGATGTTTTCAATGACTGTTTTGGCGCTCCCGAGCGGCTTTTCACGGGGCTGTCACGGCTTCGGCCTTCAGTATGGTTCTGCAATCCTCAAAACCAGCGCCATGACAGGCCCGTGACCCGAGTTTCTGGCGAAATCGGCAAGTCGTGACCGTCATTTCAAATACTTCAATCCTGTGTAATTCCCAGGAAAGGAAGACGAGGAGGTAGGAATGGAATATGCAGCGTTGCTGTTTACCCTCCTCATTAGTCTCATCGGAGCGATCCTGGACAAGCCGCCTCTGTGGGCCAAATGCGCAATTATTTTCCTTATTCTGGCGTCATCCAGTGTCTCTGGATATAAAATCTGGAGAGACGACCAGGACAAGCAGGCCAAGCAACTGTTCGATACGGAAGTCGAGAGAAGAACGATTGCCTTGAGTATTTCCGATCTGAACGTCGTGCACCCTCAGATCCTTGGATGGCTGCAATCGAAAGGCTACACCGCGGGTACGGATTGCCGCACTTGGGGAGACGGCGTCCTCTGCGACGTACAGGAGGTGCAGGGGAGGGACAAGTGGGACCTGCCGCTGCGACGCACCGATCTCGCGGCTTTGTACCTGTACGCCTTGAAAACGAAACCTTCGCTTTCCCCGGAAGCTTTCATGTATCTGGATGCCCTATTCACGCGGGGCGGGCGCGCTGTCCCCTTGATGCAGCGAACGGACCTGCTGGATACAACCGCCATACTCGCGGCAAACAGCCTGTATGAGAGCTGCGGTTTCGGACCCAATGCGATGCGGGTGAGCGACAAGCTGGAATTTTTGTTGGATTACCAGCGGGACGCCGTCCTTCGCACCACCGTGCTGGCGCAGCCGGATCCGTCCTTGTGGGCAATGGATGAAGACCCTCCGAAGGTGTTCCATCGCCTGATCACCCAATACAGGCGGAGTGTCGCGGTGCAGGACAACCAATGCAAAAGCTGAGCTGGACCGGCGGCATTGCAGGGGATTTGGGCCGCATCCCGGGTTCAGCCGGTCAGCGGCCGCCGTAAATGAAATGCACCGTCGTCTCAACCGTCCGTAATCGTCGTCGTAATTCGCGGTTCTAGCAAAGTTGAATTCCTGCGGGGGAAAACTACCGAGGCAGCGAATTCAACGCACAGGGTTGTTCGAAGATCAGGCTCGCGGAGAATTTCCATGGACAATTTTGTCGATATTCATGGCAAGCCAGTGCATCGGGTCGATCTGGCTGTGGGTGAAACTCGGATCGTCAGCCTGAAAAAGTTCGATTTGCAGCCCATGGTCGAAGTGGGAGTGATTGCACGGAACTCTGACATCGCCTTCAGCCAGCAATGCGTTCATCTGGGCGATGTGACCAAGAAGAAATATATCGACGTCTACGACATGGCGAAGGTCGCGGCTGATAATGTTCCGATCGAGTCTCACGGACGGTACTTTTTCCAGATTTGCGGCAGGTCCGCCGGTGATACCGAACTGGATGCCTTCTATTGGGTTTCCAAGGCAGGGAAGATGGGCGCCACTTATGCTCCGTCACTGCCCATCAGCGTCAAGGCGAACCCGAAGCTGCTCGTCTTGCCGGCTGCGCCCGGCCGGCATGTCGGCAGCTTTCAGGAGATGTGGAACAACCATCCGATGAGCCCGACAAACGGGGCCGTGCACTATCCCTGCAACAAGGGCGAGGCTCCGCTGCGCAATATGCAGTGTTTCGTCCGGCTCTGCGAGGCCCTGCATCTGAGCGGGGTGTCGTTCAAGGGGTGTTGGGGATCGTCATGCCAGCTTCCCGGTGCCGATCACCGGCATCATTTTTCGAACCCCTACGATTTCCCAACCTGGTCCTGGGCCAAGGGGAAGGCCTATGTCTGGGAGGCAAAGCCCCCATTCTCGCCCGAACCGATGCCCGGCCTTGCCGCGTTCAAATTTGTCGAAGGCCGACAAGGCATCATCCTGTTCACGCATTATTTCAGCATCAAGGGGCAAACCTCGATGTGGGGCGGGCACATCGATTTGTGGAACAAGGATCGGATGGGCAACACCTACACCGACATGGACCCGATGCAGGGTGAATCGGCGTTTCTCAGGTCGAGAAAAATCAGCTTCTGGCCGCTGGTGGCGCTATAGGCCGGCAAGTGCGGACCGAAACCGATACTGGGTAAATCGTGCCGTAGTTCGCCATTGCACATTCCACGACATGGGGGGAGGGCAGCACCGGTAAACGGGTGATATGGGTCAATCGGGTATGTCGCGAAATAAAAGACGGTGAGCGCTGTCTCTATAGTTTCAATTTCGAGTAAAACATGGTGTGTTCGCTGGTGCTTTACCGTGGGGCTGGCGATGTTGCGGAAATTCATGTTGGTATTGGGGGTGTCGGCTTTGATTGCTGGCTGTGCGCCCCTGATAGGAGCGAATGCCAACAGCACGACGCCGCCGAGCGCGGAGACCAAGAAGAAATTCCAGGGCGGCACGACCAACATGTCGTTCGACGCCCATGGCACGCAGGTCGAGTTCCTGAGCAAGGACGGCCGGACCGCCCTCTGGTATCCCGGCAACGGTATCGTGCTGCAGGGCCGCTGGCGTCTCGTCGGTGCCGATCCGACCACCGGTTTCCAGGACAACATCTGCTTCCAATACGGCGCCAACACCTACAATCCGCTGACGCTCAACTATGGCGGCAACTGGGAATGCGAGGGGATCGCCCTCTATCAGGGGCATGTCGTCGAGCGCGTGGCGGGTGATCCTTTCGGCCTGGACAAGCGCGGGGCCGTGCCTTTCGTCCTGCCACGGCAGCGCACGACCTTCGCGGAACTGCTGAAGCGGCGTTCCTAAGCTGACGGCGCCGGGTCGCGGCGATGCAGCTGACGAGACATGACAAGTGCGTTGCGGACCGGCTTTCTGTCGTCAAGGCGAGAGAGTTAAGCTAACTAGAATTACGATAAAGAGTAATTTCACTAAGTGATATCATGGCTGAAAATGTGCCCGAATACTCGACCGAAGACATTATCAAAAGTCTCATACGCAACGATCTGGATGGAGATTTGAGATATAGAGCCGAGCAAGACCTACTCAAGAGATGGCGGCTGGGGTTTGACCTGAGCTTTCTTGTGGAACTCATCCAGTCCGAGCGCTCTCGAGACCGCCTCCGAGGTGCATATTATCTTGGTGAGCTCGGTGAGGCGATCGACGGCTTGAAAGCATCCGTAATGCCGCTGGCAGATGACCCTCTTTCCGACTGCCGACGTGCCTTCGTTGGGTATGCAACGAACTCAGGATGCTATGACGAAGCGATTGGAGCCGGCCTGGCAAAATGCCTGCACGACCTGGATCTTTATGTCCGGATCACGACCATCAAATGGGCGGTTCATGCATCCGATGAAACATTCGAAGCGTTCTCCCAATTGGTCAACTCAGGCGTTGGCGATCGCAAGCCAACATTCCGAAATCCGCTTAGCAATGACTTCTGGAATGACGCTAACCTCAAACGCGCAATGAGGGGGCTGGATATCGCTCGCTGCATCCGATTGAAGGAAAAGATCGAGGATATCAGGAAGGACTTTCCGGAAGAGGACAGCTTCGTTCTTGATAGTCTTCATTTTTCGCAAACGCGCCACGAACGTTTGATGAAGAGAGGCTATGAAATCAGGTAACCTTCACCGTGGTGTCGGCAACTGCGCTGGAAGAGGCAGGGTGGCGCCTGTCTGTCGGTCATTGGCGCTCCCGCTTCCCGTGATGGCTCAGTTGGCCTTGGCGAAGAACGCGTAGGTCGCGGTGTAGGGCACGCCCACTTTCGTCCCGGTTCGCACGGGCGGCGCGGCGGGCGCGACGCCGCCATGGGTTGTGATACGCTGCACATAACCCACATTGCTCAGCACGCCGGCGGCCGGATCGGCCGTCACCTTGATGAGCAGCCAGGGAATATCGGCGCTGGCCTTCTTGGCCGGCACCGTCACCACCGGCGTATCCTTGTCGCGGACGATCTTGCTGCCATCGGCGGCTTCCCAGGAGGGGCCGGCATAATGATGCACGGCGCCTTGTTTCGCCGCCAGCTCCGCCACAGGAGCCTCGAGCACCCATTTGGGCGCTGCGCCGGCTTCCGCCGCGCTGGTATAGACCTGCAGGCCCTTGGCCTTGGCGGTGAAGGCCAGTGTGTAGCCGGCGGGCGGCTGCAACGTGGCCGGCACGGCCTCTGCTGCGTTTGCAGCCTGCGTTCCTCCGGCAAGCAGCATCGCCGCGGCGACGAATGCGTGGGTTCTTTGCATAAGCATCACTGTCTCCTGGCCCGATCCCGGGCTGGTGCATGTCGCGGCCACGGTAACATGGCACGGCGCCATGGGGGCGGCAACACTGTGGGGAACACAGGCCGGAGCTGGACTGCACCCCATATGTGAGACAGCAAAATACGTAAACTATCACCGTAGTTGGTAATTGGGACCAGCCTCGTTTATGCGAAATCCCAGAACAATACTGTTTTGTTGCTGAAAATGCCCCCCTCACTCATACCCGCAGGGCTATTCGCACTTTGTTTTATAGTGCTCATGTTCCATAACTCGTTGTGAGCCCTGGGCCCAAGATGGGTTCTGGTATCATAAAAAACCAATATCCCCCATCTGTCTGCCAAGTAAGCCTTCATATTACTCAAGGACGGGTCGGCCATGTTTTTAATATTTTCTCCAGGGAAAAACTCTCCCTCGAGAAAAAGATCTACTTCATCCGGGGCTCCAAAATAATAATCTCCGCTTTTTCCGCGAAAATTTGGCCGGCGATAGCTTCTTTCCGGAACTTTAATGCCTGCTGCATTTAATGCGTAACTTAACTGTATACAGCACGACGTTGCGCCCGGCGCATACGCATGTATTCCGTCCATGACACCCGCAGCGTCCGGCGGAAGGCTGGTAAAATATGGGAAATTATCCCATATTTTATTAAAATCGAAGGAAATAAAGTTCACATCCCTTACTGTATCATCACTCATATTCGTCACCGTGAGCTGACTGAATCGTGATACTTCGGATTTTGCAAGTATGCGGTCTAGCGCGGAATTGCAAGCGCAGCCGCGGATACTTTCGTGCCGGTTCGCTAGACTGATTTAGCAATGATACGATAGACATAACAAACCCATAAGTCAAAGCCGAATGAGTTGCTTGCCGCTCCAGTTTTCCCGCCGGAAATTATTGAAGAAATTCACGTGACGCAGGTTTTGGTCCTCTTTCGCGAGGGACGGGGCCGGTCTCGGCTTCCAGTTGGGTTTACGGATTGGGGTGATCGTGCATTCATCGGGCGGGGCAACCTAAATGTCTTGAGAGACAGCTGAATGAATGCACCGTCGCCGTAACCACCAATTCCACGATGACCAGCAAGATCGATATAGTGCATGAGGCGACGAAATCAGTAAAGCGCCACCGTAGTTCCAGTCCCTTGTTTTGACACCGCCTCACCTTTGCATGATGCTCGCGCGATTGGGGGGCGACGCATGCGGTGGTTCGTTGCCGGCTTGCTTATCTCGTCGAGTCTGGCCGGAGGCTGCCAGGCCGGCGATCTTCATGACGGTTTCGACAGCGGTAGCGCCGACCCAACGTCGTGGAGCTTCAGCAAGTTCGTCGGCGGCTATCCGTCCCGGCAGGTGCAGCCGCTCTTCCCCGGCAGTGGCGGAACCGCGGGCGCGATCTCGATCGTCACGACGGATGCCGACGGCGGCAATGATTGCCCGCTTGAGGAAATGCCGGCGGGCGGCTGCCAGCGTGCCGAATTGCAGGTCGCGAAGAGTGGAGCGCTCCCTTACGGCTCCGATAGCTGGTATGCGTTCAGCTTCCGTATCCGGGGGCAGGTCGCGGCTTCCGGCAGCCACCGCACGGTCATCGGCCAATGGAAGGGGCCTGGCAATGACAGCCCGTTCGTGGCGCAGCGCTACGATGACGGCATTTTTCATATTACCGTGGAAACGGCCAATGGGCGGTGCCTGGTTGCGACGGATCGCAACAATGTGGCCGAGGTACTCGAGGCCCAGGGATTTCTCGCCTCCCTGGACGCGTCCGACGATCGGGTGCGCGAACAGGCTGTCGCGCTGATACGGGGCAAAATCGGGCAGCAGCGGCAGGCGGAAGTTCTGACCGGCGTGATGCCGGCCAACACACCCTTGCCGGCACCCTTGCCGGGCAAGGAGCTGGAGGATCGGCGCAGCGGGGAGAACCGTGCCGCCGATTACCTGCAAGGGCTCGCCTTCCTGTCCGCCCCGGAGAATTATCTCGGCTGTCGCCTGGTCCGTATCGAGCCGGTGTCGAACCGGCCGCTGCCGACGCCGAGGGAGGCCTGGGTCGACATGGTCTATCATATCAGGGGTTCGCACGACGACCCGTCCGGCAGGCCGGTTGGTGCCCTGCTCGAAGTCTGGGCCGACGGCCGGAAGATCGTGCGCGTCAGCGGCGATTTCGGCACCCGGCCGCCCATCGATCCCCAGGCCGATCCGGGGACGCAATATGTCAAGCTCGGTCTCTATCGCCTCAGGCAGCCGGGGACGCTCAGCGTCGATCTCGACGAATTCTCCCAGGCCTCGGATGCGGCCGGGCTGCGGCTCGAGCACATGCATCCGTTGGAGACGCCGTGACGGGTGAACCCATCTACCTCAAACCCCAACACTGCGCCCCCTGTTACCTAAACTTATTGTCTCACCAGAGGGGTGCAGTCCAGTCACTATAATTCGAAATTCCGGCCGCTCCGCTCTGTTTCGACTTTTGCTGCTTGATCAAGCGACTTCGGCGGTGTCCTATCGTTAGGCATTCCAAAATTGCAGCCAGAAAAGTGCTGCCGAGGGGGAAGTCGTGATGAAGCGTGCTTATTTTATCTTGTTACTACTCGGACCGGCTTTTCTTTTGCAGTCGTGCGCTGAGAACAAGCCTTTGGAGAAAGGGTTGAGGGTAGGTCCAAGCGTCACTCGTCATACCAAAAAGAATCAAGCCGTAAAAATCTACAGCGCCTATCAGATTGGCGACGATTGCGTGATGTACGACGCACCGCCCCGCGTCAAAGCCGTCTCTCCACCGAAGAACGGTACCCTCACCATTGTTACCGTTAGAGACCATGCCGCTTATCCCGCGACAAGCCATCTCTTTAAATGCAACTCGAAGCTGATACCCATGACGGCTGTCAATTATCAGCCAAATCCAGGCTTCACCGGAACTGACGACCTCACGTTGCAAACCAACTTCAATGGGATTCTCAATCCTCCGGATAAGACTGCGGTCACCGTAGAAGTGGCACCTTAAACTACAGTCGCAGTGCATTTTATCGACGATGCGGAATCAAATTGAAATTAAATGCACTGTCACCGTAATTGCTCTCCAACCGGCGCAGGACTTCTTGCTTGAAGGCAGTCGAATACTGCCGGGGGCTTCTGCCAAATGGCGTCGACATAATGGGCTCCTGGAGCCCTGTTACCCAAATTCCATTGTCTCAGATATGGGGTGCACTCCAGCGCTGTCACCGTAATAAGAGGGATTAACGTAGCCGCTAACGGCAAGCCTGCGCAATGATCCTGATTTCATCAAACGTTGCCGCGATTTCCGAGCGCCTAATAACGTTCTGCAAACCCGGCGAGAGCGTCACTGGTTTTCAGGCGGTATCTCCGCGCTTGGGCACAGGATCTTTTCAAAGCCAAGCGGTGCCCAAGACATCTCGTCGAGGCCTCTGTAGATCTCGATTGTGGGACCCTGACCGCCATCTACGGAATCGAGGATTTTGAAGAATGCTCCAAAATTCGGCGTTGGACGAATAGGGGACGATGACTCACAAGTCGTTCTTGTAACGCCGTTCTGCCGCTGCCAAATCGCAGTCGTTTCATTGTCGTACCACTGAGTCTTGCAGTTGGGATGCCAGATATTTCTTTTCCCGAGAAACGCGTTTATGCGGCTCACCTCGTTCTCCGATAGCCGAAATCGGTAGCGCACAACCTTGATCGGCCCGTCGCCTCTGGCTCTCGATGTGAGGGCCTTCTGAATGTAACTGTCGCCGGTCGCCGAAAGCCAAAGGGCATTTGGAGAAAAAACGCCACATATTCCAACCTGGCCAAAGTCTTCGGTTGCTGCGAACGATGAAACGGTAGACGTGGATACCAACACCATGGCGAATAGCCATGTCGCTGTTCTAATAGCTGCCGCTCTCACCGCTTCCACCCCCGTCCCGGCTTCCCGCCCCCCTTCTTCCGCGCCTCAGCCCCCAGCGGCACTTCGCGATCCGTGCCCGGACCCATGCTGTCCAGCCCCGGCTTGGCGGCTCGCGTCTTCGGCAGGTTGGCTGCATCGCCATAGGCCTTCGGGCCTTTATAGGCGCCGGCCTTCTGGCGTACATTGACCTGCCGGGCCGAGCCGTCGTCGGCCACGGCCATTTCGGTCTCGCGCAGGCGCTTGAGTTCGTCGCGCAGCCGCGCGGCTTCCTCGAAGCGCAGGTCGGCGGCGGCGTCGCGCATGCGCTTTTCGAGGTCGGCGGTCACGGCCTCGAAATTGTGGCCGATGGTGGAGACCTTGTCGGCCAGGCCCTTGTCGACGGTGACGCGGTCGCGCTCATAGACCGAGTTGGTTATGTCGGCGATCCCGCGCTTGACGCTCTCGGGCGTGATGCCGTTGGCGGTGTTCCAGGCCACCTGCTTTTCGCGTCGGCGGTTGGTCTCGGCGATGGCGCGCTCCAGCGAGCCGGTCATGTTGTCGGCATAGAGCAACACGCGGCCGTCGACATTGCGGGCGGCGCGGCCGATGGTCTGCACCAGCGAGGTTTCCGAGCGCAAAAACCCTTCCTTGTCGGCGTCGAGAATGGCGACCAGGGCGCATTCGGGAATGTCCAGGCCCTCGCGCAGCAGGTTGATGCCGATCAGCACGTCGAAGGCGCCGAGGCGGAGGTCGCGGATGATCTCGATGCGCTCGATGGTGTCGATGTCCGAATGCATGTAGCGCACGCGGATGCCGTGGTCGTGCATATATTCGGTGAGGTCCTCGGCCATGCGCTTGGTCAGCACGGTGACGAGGGTGCGGTAGCCCTGTTTCGCCACCTGCTGCACCTCGCCGAGGAGATCGTCGACCTGGGTGCGGGCAGGGCGGATCTCGCATTCCGGATCGATCAGTCCGGTTGGGCGGATGACCTGCTCGGCGAAGACGCCGCCGGTGTGCTCCAGCTCCCATTTGCCGGGGGTGGCCGAGACATGCACGGTCTGCGGGCGCATCGCGTCCCATTCCTCGAAGCGCAAGGGACGGTTGTCGAGGCAGGAGGGCAGGCGGAAGCCATATTCGGCCAGGGTCGCCTTGCGCCGGAAGTCGCCTTTGTACATGGCGCCGATCTGCGGCACGGTGACGTGGCTCTCGTCGGTGAAGACGAGGGCGTTGTCGGGCAGATATTCGAACAAAGTCGGCGGCGGCTCGCCGGGCAGGCGGCCGGTGAGCCAGCGCGAATAGTTCTCGATGCCGGCGCAGGAGCCGGTGGCCTCCATCATCTCCAGGTCGAAGGTGGTGCGCTGGTCGAGGCGCTGGGCCTCCAGCAGGCGGCCGCCGGTATAGAGCTGCTGCAGACGGACCTTGAGCTCGTCCTTGATGCCCTTGATCGCCTGGTTCAGCGTCGGGCGTGGCGTAACGTAATGCGAATTGGCGTAGACCTTGACGAATTGCAGGTCCTGGATCTTCTGGCCGGTGAGCGGATCGAATTCGGCGATGCTCTCGATCTCGTCGCCGAACAAATTGATGCGCCAGGCGCGGTCCTCGTAATGGGCCGGGAACAGCTCGATGACGTCGCCGCGCACCCGGAAGGTGCCGCGGCCGAAATCGGCGCTGATGCGCTTGTATTGCAGGGCGACGAGGTCGGCGATCAGCTGCTTCTGCTCGACGCGCTCGCCCACGCTCATGCCGAAGGTCATGGCGGTGTAGGTTTCGACCGAGCCGATACCGTAGATGCAGGAGACCGAGGCGACGATGATGACGTCGTCGCGCTCGAGCAGGGAGCGCGTGGCCGAGTGGCGCATGCGGTCGATCTGCTCGTTGATCGAGGACTCCTTCTCGATATAGGTGTCCGTGCGCGGCACATAGGCTTCGGGCTGGTAATAGTCGTAATAGGAGACGAAGTATTCCACCGCATTGTTGGGGAAGAACGACTTGAACTCGCCATAGAGCTGGGCCGCCAGCGTCTTGTTGGGCGCCAGGATCAGAGCGGGGCGCTGGGTGCGGGAGATCACCTGCGCCATGGTGAAGGTCTTGCCCGAGCCGGTGACCCCGAGCAGCACCTGGTCTCGCTCATGGCTCTGCAGGCCCTCGACCAGGTCGGCGATGGCGGTGGGCTGGTCGCCGGCCGGCTGATATTCCGAGACGAGTTCCAGGCGGATGCCACCCTCGCTCTTGTCGGGGCGCGAGGGGCGATGCGGCGTCCATATCGGCTTGCCGATCATGCGCGGGTCGCCGGTCTCCAGCAGTTCGGAGAGCGCCTTGATGGTGCCGGCCGAACCGCCGAGCTTGTCGAGCCCGTCGGGATCGAGCTGGCCGTCGTCCTTGGCGCGGGCCTTCTTGTCAGGTGCCTTGCGCTTGACCGCACGGCCCTCCATCTCGGCGCCTCCGCCGGCCGAGGGCACGCCCAATTTGGCGGCAAGCTCGGGGTCGAGGCCGGTGACGGCACCGGCGTCGAAGCCACTCTGCGGCCCCTCGCCGAAGCCCGGCTTCTCGTCGTCGCGCAGGCTGCTCCAGTCCTTCAGGCTACTCTTGGCCTCCTTGAGCAGGCCGGGATTGAGCAGGGCCTTCAGATGCTCGTCGAGCGAGGGCAGGGCCGGGCGCGACGCCTTGGATTTCGGCGTGCGGAGTTTCTTCGGAGCAGGGGTCTTGCTCGAGGACGGGGCTTTGGGTGTATCGGACATGCCCTGATAATGGGGTGAGTCACGCGCCGGGGGAAGGGCCGTCGTCGGAAACTTGCTGACAACGTCCTGTCAGCAGGGTGGCGAAGTTTCCTGCGGCACGACAAGGCCGGCCCTGTTGTGCTAGCGACGGGTTCTTCGTTGCCTTCGGAGTTTCGGATGATCCGTCCTGCAATTTTTATCATGACAGCGGCCCTGGCCGTCGCAACCCTCGCCTGGCAAGGCCCGGCCCAGGCCGCCGGTTTCGACTGCCGCAAGGCGCATAGCGCGGTCGAGAAGCTGATCTGCGCCCATCCGAAACTGTCCCGCCTCGATGACGAGATGAACAGGCTCTACCAGGCCATCGAGGGCGAGACGCGCGGGGTCGACGGCGAGACCGGCGCGGTCAGCGACCCCTTCGGCAAGGACCAGACCCACTGGCGCGAGACGGTGCGCGATGTCTGCACCGACGCCTCCTGCATCGAGCGCGCCTATGTGGCGCGCATCGGCCAGGTCAAGAAGGACTGGGCCTCGGCCCTGGGCGAGGGGCAGTAGGGGAGTTCAGAAGCAGGCCCCTTGTCATCCCCGGCCGAGCGCTTCGCGAGTGCAGCGAGAGAGCTAGGGTATCGTCACAAGCTTCGCTTGTGACTGGGATCCAGGGGCCATGGATCCACGCCTATCGACCCCTGGATCCCCTTCCCTCGGCCTACGGCCTCGCCGGGGATGACAGAGCAGCTATTCTTGAAGGGTACCCGTGCTCTCGTCTTTCCGGCAGCGGTCAGTTGCCGCCTCAGCTGACATGAAAGTCCGTGGCGACCAAAGGCAGGCCAAGGCTGGCGGCGACGGCGCGCGAGGCCAGATTGTCCCAGGACGTGCTGTAGAAGGGCACCGCCCCCAGCGCCCGCACGGCCTGCGCCCAGCCGGCGACGACCGCGACGGCATGGCCATGGCGGCGGTGGTCGGAGTGGGTCTCGACGCCGGCGCAATGCACGGCATCGGAGATGCGCACGCTGGCGCAGATCGCCACGGCGCGATCGCCCTCGACCACGGCCAGGAAGGGCCGCCTGTGCGGTACGTCCGGCAGCCAGTCGGGGAAGAGCGGCCGCAGCAAGTCCGCATTGCCCTCATCGATGGCGATGGGTTGCCGTTGCGGCGGCGGGACGGCATCCGCTCGGTAGACCGGCCCGGCCCAGATCTGCGTCACCGGAGCCTGGTGGCCGAGCAGATCGAGATAGGCTTCTTCCCGGGCCGGGCGTTCCCTCGGCACCTCGCCCAGCGCCTCGTCGCGGCAGAGCTCGCCGAGGCGGGCGACCAGCGCATCCGGCATATCGGCGCGGCAGCGAAACAGCGGCCCGGCCAGCGTCCGCATCAGATGGAAGCGGGGCGCCGGGTGGGAGTCCCACTCATTGCTGTGCAGCAGGCGCCCGCGGCCGTCGGTGGCATAGAGCGTGTCGAGACGGCGGCTCAGCAAGGCCCGCTGGGAATCTGTGTCGAGAGGCATGGACCGAGCCTAGCGATGCGGTGCCGGGCAGGCAATCGCAGGGAGCGAACGTCCTGTATCCGCCGAAACTGAGGTCGCCGGTCAAACGGTGCAAGAGATTGCCGCTGCTCTAGATTGTCCCGGCTCCGGCTCGTGCTAGATGTCGGATCGTCCCTCCGGAATTGGAATCACCCGACATGAAGCTTCAGCTCGCCCTCGGTGCCGCTGCCCTGGCCCTGATGCTGCCCACCCAGGCCCTGGCCGAATGCGACATCACCGATGCCCTGCTCAAGCAGGCCTATCCCGACGCGCAGCAAGGCGACAACGGCCTGCTGGTGAAGGGCGGTGGCTATGATCGTTCGATCAACCCGGACGACGTGGTCTGCAAGGCCTGGCCCTACCGCCCCGAACTGATGCTGGCGGCGGTGCCGCTGATCGAGGCCAAGCCGCCGGTCGAGGGCGAGAACAAGGGCGATGTCGAGATCATCATCGCCGATGTCGCCACCGGCAATCCCGTGGCGCGGCGGCTGGAGAAGGGCATGGCGTTCTCGGACGCCATCCAGTTCGGCTCGATGAGCCTCGACACGGCCCGCTACGACGTCGGCGACGGGCTGCGTGCCTTCGGCCTGCGCACCTCGCAATCAGGCAGTTCGCGCGTCAATCCCTATAACGAGCAGGCGCTCTGGATGTACACCTTCGACAAGGGACGCATCGAGCGCGTGCTGGACGGGCTGATCGTCGAGCGCAGCAATGGCGAGAACAATGGCGATTGCGAGGGCGAGTCGACCTCGGTGACGCGCACCGTCAAGCTCGGTCCCAAGGTCGAGCTGGGCTATCGCGACCTCACGGTCGAGCAGAGCGTCACCCATGAAACCTCCAAGAAGGTCGGTGGCGAATGCAGTTTCGACAAGCAGCCCGGCAAGGCGGCGCGGTTCGAGCTGATCTACGACAATGGCCATTACCGCCCGGCCGCCGGCGTCAAGCCGCGCAGCGAGGGCAGCGATATCGAGAAGGACCTGTTCTCCACCATCGAGCTCGGGGCACAGCCGTGATCGCACGCCGTCTTGCCTGGCTGCCATCGCCTGTCTCCTGCCGGCCGTCGTCATGCCCGTCGATGACGCTGGGCTGAGGCAAAGAACGCGACGCCAGTCATCCCTTCGCCCCGCTTGCAGGGAGAAGGTAAGGATGGGGGGCAGCGTGAGCTCGCAAATTGTTCGCGGAGCTGAGAACGGGGCGAGGGGCGCTTATGTTGGCCTTATCGGCATCCAATCATCTCGCCCAGCCCTTGTCCTAGAGCAAAGCGCGTTCGAGACCGAACGCTTGTTTGCTCTAACTCCTTGTTTCGACGCGTCTTTGCGATTCTTGACGATTCCGTCAAATCACAAAACGCTTTAGCAGCTATGCCGCCTGCCTGGCATTTGCCTCAGGAACCGCTCTCGGCCATGAAGCGGCGGTAGCCGCTGGACCGCAGTTCGCAGGCCGGGCAGGTGCCGCAGCCATAGCCCCAATCATGCCGATGGCTGCGATCGCCATTGTAGCAGGTGTGGGTCTGTTCGCGGACGAGGTCCACCAGCCGGTGGCCGCCGAGCTCCCGGGCCAGCGCCCAGGTCTGCGCCTTGTCGATCCACATCAGGGGCGTGTGGATGATGAAACGGCTTTCCATGCCGAGATTGAGCGCCAGCTGCATGGCCTTCATGGTGTCGTCGCGGCAGTCCGGATAGCCGGAGAAATCGGTCTCGCACACGCCGGTGACGAGATGGCGGGCGCCGCGCCGATAGGCGAGGGTGGCGGCGAAGGTCAGGAAGAGCAGATTGCGCCCGGGCACGAAGCTGTTGGGCAGGCCGTTCTCCTGCATGGCGATCTCGACGTCGCGCGTCAGGGAGGTTTCGCTGATGCGGCCGAGTATGCCGAGGTCAACCAGATGGTCTTCGCCCAGCCGCGCGGCCCAGGCGGGGAAGGCTTCGCGAAAGGCGGCGAGAACCACCGGGCGCATCGCCAGCTCGATGCTATGGCGCTGGCCATAATCGAAGCCGACCGTCTCCACGCTGTCGAAACGCTCGAGCGCCCAGGCCAGGCAGGTGGTGGAATCCTGGCCGGCCGAGAACAGGACCAGGGCTTTGTCAGACATGGGCTTTGTCAGACATGGTTTTCTCCATCCCGAACCTCTTCACGACAGCCATTCATCCCCTTGGAATGGCGGGGTTTTTCAGCCTTCTTCAACCGCGGTGGTGAGGCGCGGGCCGAGATGGGCGTGGCCGCGCCGGCGCGCGAGCGTCTCCTGGCGATGGCGTTCGCGCGAGGAGGCTTTCTGTGTCTCGGTGAGGGTTGCGGCGCAATAGGGGCAGCTCACCCCTTCTTCGTAGTCGGGCGATTGCCGGTTCGTTGCCGAGAGGGGCGACAGGCAGCCATGGCAGAGGGTGAAATCTTCTTGCCTGAGGCCATGGCCGACCGCGACGCGCTTGTCGAAGACGAAGCAGGCGCCCTCCCAAAGGCTTTGCGCAGGCGGGATCTCTTCCAGATAGCGCAGCACGCCGCCCTTGAGATGATAGACCTCCTCGAAGCCCTCGCGCAGCATCAGGCTGGTCGCCTTCTCGCAGCGTATGCCGCCGGTGCAGAACATCGCCACCTTCTTGTGCCTGGCGGGGTCGAGATTGTCCCTGACAAAAGCAGGGAAGTCGCCGAAGCTCTCCGTCCGGGGATCGATGGCGCCCTTGAAGCTGCCGATACGCACCTCGAAATCGTTGCGCGTGTCGATAACCAGTACCTCGGGATCGGAAATCAGGGCGTTCCAGTCCCCGGGCTCGACATAGGTGCCGACACGCTCCAGCGGGTCGACGCTCTTGTCACCGATGGTGACGATCTCCTCCTTCAGCCGCACCTTCATGCGCAGGAAGGGCATGTCCTCGGCGAAGGAGGTCTTGTGCTCGATGGCGGGCAGGCCGGTGATCGCGCGCAGGCGCGGATGGAAGGCCGCCATCGCCTCGGGCGTGCCGGCCACCGTGCCGTTGATGCCCTCATGCGCCAGCAGGATGATGCCCTTGATGCCGAGCGAGCAGGCGAGCTTGGCCAGCGGTTCGCGCAGGTCGGCGAACCCCGGCAGACGGGCGAAATGATAGAAGGCGGCAATTTCGATGGTCGGCATCGCCGCTCTTTAGCGCCAATGGAGGCGGGGGTAAACCTTCCCGGCACCGCCGGCTGGGCGCCGGGGGTGCCGGAGGTCTATTGCGCCGCCTGCCGCGAAGCGACGATGGTGTCGGCCTGCCGCCCCGAGAGCTCGGCCAGATGGTCGAATCTGGATCGGAAAGTGCCGACGCCCGCGGTTGCCGAACGCAGTTCGATGATCAGGTCGGTGATCTCGGCTTCCGGGATCAGCGCCTGTACCACGTCCCAGCCTTCCCAGCCGTCGCGGGCATCGAAGCCGAGGATCTGGCCGCGCCGGGAGGAGACGATGGCGTTGGCCTTGGCCGTGGCATCCGAGGGCACCGAGATCTCCACCGCCAGCACCGGTTCCAGCAGCACGGGGCTGCATTGCGGCATCGCCTCGCTCATGCCGATGCGCGCCGCGGTCTGGAAGGCCATGTCGGAGGAATCCACCGTGTGGTAGGAGCCGTCGGTGAGGGCCACGCCGACATCGACGACCAGGAAGCCGAGCGGGCCGCGCTTGAGATAGTGCTTCACGCCTTCCTCGACCGAAGGGATGTAATTGCGTGGCACCACGCCGCCGGTGATCTTGTCGATGAAGGCAAAACCTTCGCCTCGCGGTAGCGGCATCACATCGAGCACCACGTCGCCGAACTGGCCATGCCCGCCCGATTGCTTCTTGTGGCGTCCGCGCACGCCCGTCACCGATTTGCGGATGGTCTCGCGATAGCCGATCTGCGGCTGGTTCGAGTCGACGGCGACGCCGAATTTCGAGGCGAGCTTCTCCACCGCCACGCGCAGATGCATCTCGCCCTGGCCCCGCAAGATGATGTCGCCGAGTTCGGCATTCTGCTCCATGGCGAGCGCCTGGTCCTCGTCGGTGAGGCGCTGCAGGGCGGCCGAGAGCTTGACGTCGTCCTTGCGGTCGCGAGCCCGGACGGCGAGCGACATCACCGGTTGGGGCGCCTCGATCTCGGCCGGCCGGGGCACGGCCTTGCCGACAGCCAGCATGTCGCCGGTATGGGCGGCATCGACCTTGCCGAGCGCCACGGTATCCCCGACCTGCGCCTGCGTCGTCTTCTGGGTGGTCTGGCCCAGCAGCCGGGCACAGCCGGCGATACGGCCGGTCTCGCCGGAGGATGTCGTCACCGTCATGCCTTCCTGGAAGGCGCCGCTGAGCACGCGCGTCAATGAGAGCTTGCCGGCATGGGCGGTATGGAAGGTTTTCATGACATAGCCGAGAGGCTCCGATCCCGGCGTTATGCCGAGCCGTGCGGCGGTCTCATGAATGCAGGGCGCCTCATGGCGCAGCGCCTTCATCAGCCGCAGCATGCCGTTGCCATTGACCGCCGAGCCCATCAGAACCGGCACGGCCAGGCCGTCGCGCAACTCGTGGGCGAGATCGTCGAAGACCCGGTCGCGGGGGGGCTCGACCTCTTCGAGAAGCTGCTCCATCAGGGCATCGTCATGATCAGACAGTCGCTCCAGCATGGAATAGCGCGCATCCTTGCTTTCGTCGCGTTCGTCGGGCGGGATCTCCACCACCTGGGAGGCCGCGTGTTCCTGGTAGATGAAGGCCCGTTCGAGCGCGAGGTCGACATAGCCGACGGCAACGCCGTTCTTCCAGATCGGGATCTGGCGCAGCAGCAGCGGCAGACGGGAAGCCGGCTGCAGCAAAGGCAGGGCGTCGCGCACGCTCTGATGCGAGTTGTCGATCTTGTTGAGGAAGAGAAAGCGCGGGATCTTCTGGTCTTCGAGTTCGCGCAGGATCAATTGGAGGGCCGGGACCTTCTTCTCATCGGCCTCGCAGACCACAACCGCCGCGTCGATCGCCGGCAGCACGGGCCGCATCTCGGCCAGGAACTCGATCGAGCCGGGGCAGTCGATGAAGGTATAGGTCTCGCCCATGAAGTCCACGGAGGCGATATTGGCCTCGACGCTCATGGTGTGGGCGCGCGCCTCGGCGCTGGCATCGCCGATGGTGGAGCCGGCCGCCACGGTGCCCTGGCGCTGTAAAGCGCCCATGCGTGCGAGGATGGCTTCCAGAAGGGTCGTCTTGCCGCTTTGGAACGGGCCGACCAGGGCGATGCAGCGCGGCCCGCTGGATCGTCTGCCGTTTGGAGTGTTCTGCGTCATTGTCGCGTCCCTCCTGTTCTGGCCGCCGCTCTTTTGGGCGGCTGACCAAAGCGTCGCGCCGATTGGAGGTCGTGGCAAGGGAAAAGTGACATGCGCTGTCGAAGGCGGCGGTGCCTATGCCGCCTGGCGGACCATTCTCTGTTTTTCATTTGAGCGAGATTGGGAGTGTCGGCCTCCCGGCTGACATCTTGGAACGAGGGCTTGTCGGCCAGTAAGATGTCAGCCGGGAGGCTCACACTCCGCATATCGGGCGGCGCTCCCTCATGAACAGACGACCGTCATCCCGGAAGGCGGAAATCGGCTCGCCAGCCAAGCTCGTCGGAAGCCTTGACGATCGACAGTTCAGCGCTTGCTTCTGCGACATTATAGGCGCCGGACCGGCCACGATCGATCGCGAGCAGCGCCGCCTGCGCCGCAGCATCGACATGCACGGACATCGCCCGGCTGGGGATGTCGCTGCCGGTGCCGGGACCATAGAGATAACCGTAGCGCAGAACCACGCCTTCGATCGGCGCTTGGAGCACGGTATCCTCCAGGGCGATCACCCCATGCACGCTGACCGCGCCCGGGCCCTCGGCCCCGTGATTGAGGGGATCGGTCTCGATGTGCGGCAGCGGGCCGGGTGCATAGACCCAGGCAATGCTCTGGGCGATGATCCGCCGGGCTCCGGCCGCGAGAGCGGCAGCAACCAGATTGGCGCTGCCTTCGCGGCGAATGCGGGCATTGCGCGGCACGAATTCCGCCATGCGGGCCGGATCGAGGGCCGGGGGGAGATCGGTGAGCTGGTGGATGACGATTTCGGGCCTGGCGGCTGTCACGGCGGCGATCAGGGCGTCGCGGTCGAAGACGTCGACCACGACCGGCTCGGCGCCGAGTTTCCGCAAAATATCGGCTTTGGCAGGCGTGCGCGTCGTGCCGACGACCCGGTGACCGGCACGAACGAGCAGGCGCGTGAGCGGCGCCCCGACGGCACCGGTGGCACCGGCCAGGAAAATGGTTCGAGGCAAAACGGTTGGGTGCGAAGCAACTCGGGACATGGCTAACCTCGTTTCAGAGCGACTGGCTTCTGAAATAGCCTTGGCATGAGGTCAGCGAAAAGTGCCAAGAATTGCGTGAATGGCTGTACCAAAATAAAAATGCGCCGGATGGCGGGGGGACCATCCGGCGCGTTAGGCGACCAGTTCAATTCGCTTGCGGGGGGACTAGGCGAAGAACCCAATGGTCGCTGTTACTACTGTTGCAGTCGCGAGAAGTCCGACGAGCCAGAGCGCCAAGGTCAGTTGACGTTCTGCTTCAGCCGCCGAAACGCGCATGGCGCGGGTGTCGGCCTTGAGCATATGTGCGGTTGCCTGATTGACGGCCATCGTGATCTCCTCGAAACGCTCGACTGGAAAACATCTAACGTCCTGTCGTCTAAAACTTCGTCCGGCGGAACGAAGTGCGAAAACGCACGCGGCACTCAACTCGGTTACTTCCAACCACGCATCACGCCGCCAAGAACTCGGGTGGCCATGAAGCGCATCGGCTACAGTCAAAGCATCGCTGCCGATCACGGCAGGCTTTTGCGCGTTCTCGGGCGGCGGTGAGGAAGTTTCACGGCTTTGTTGTGTCGATGTTGCCCGGAGCCGGGCGCGTTCATGGCTGAGCGCGCCTGCTCCATAGCTCTTTGGTTTGACACGCCTTTGCGGTTCTCGCCGTCACCGTCAAATCCCAGGATGGTTTAGGAATGAACCCGCGCAGCCTCTCCGGCAAGTTGTGCATTGGACGTAATCTTTGCGCTTGAACGGAGGCTGGCCCGCGCCTAAGCAGAAGCGCGCCCTCCGGGGCGGGCAGGGGGCCGCCCGTGAGGCCGCCTCGCGTTCCCTACACCCGCTTCATCCACGGCTTACAGGAGTTTCCAGCCATGGCTTTTCTCGCCGACGCCCTCTCGCGCATCAAGCCTTCCGCGACCATCGCGGTGAGCCAGAAAGCGCGCGAACTGAAAGCGGCGGGACGCGACATCATCGGCCTTGGCGCCGGCGAGCCCGACATGGACACGCCCGACAACATCAAGAAGGCCGCGGTCGACGCCATGATGCGCGGGGAAACGAAATATCCGCCCGTCTCCGGCATTCCGCAGTTGCGCGAAGCTATCGCCGCCAAATTCAAGCGTGAGAACGGCCTCGACTACAAGCCATCGCAGACCATCGTCGGCACCGGCGGCAAGCAGATCCTGTTCAACGGCCTGATGGCTACGCTGAACACAGGCGACGAGGTCGTCATTCCCACGCCCTATTGGGTCTCCTATCCGGAGATGGTGGCCCTGTGCGGCGGTACGCCGGTCTTCGCCGAAACCACGCTGGCCACCAATTTCAAGCTGTCGCCCGAGGCGCTGGAAAAGGCGATCACGCCGAAGACGAAATGGTTCATTTTCAACTCGCCCTCCAATCCGTCGGGCGCCGCCTATAGCCGTGACGAATTGAAGGCGTTGACCGACGTGCTGCTGCGCCATCCCCATGTCTGGGTGATGACCGACGACATGTATGAGCATCTCGTCTATGGCGACTTCGCCTATTACACGCCGGCCCAGGTCGAGCCCAAGCTCTATGACCGCACCCTGACCATCAATGGCGTCTCCAAGGCCTATTCGATGACCGGCTGGCGCATCGGCTATGCCGCCGGCCCCGAGTCGCTGATCAAGGCGATGGACATGATCCAGGGCCAGCAGACTTCGGGCGCCTGCACCATCGCACAATGGGCGGCGGTGGAAGCGCTCAACGGCACGCAGGACTTCATCCCCGAGCGCCGCAAGATCTTCGAGGGCCGCCGCGATCTGATCGTGGGCATGCTCAACCAGGCCAAGGGTATCCAGTGCCCAACGCCGGAAGGCGCCTTCTACGTCTATCCCTCCTGTGCCGGCACCATTGGCAAGAAGGCGCCCAGCGGCAAGGTGATCGAGACGGATGAGGACTTTGTTTCGGAACTGCTGCAGGCCGAAGGGGTTGCGGTAGTGCATGGCTCGGCTTTCGGCCTCGGCCCGAATTTCCGCATCTCCTACGCGACCTCGACCGAGGCGCTGGAAGAGGCCGGCCGCCGCATCCAGCGCTTCTGCAACACGCTGGTCTGATCTTCCGGCATCGAGATATAATCAGGCCTGCCTCCTCAGGGGGCGGGCTTTTTTGTTGGGCGGAGGGCATGACGACGCTGCGATAGTAGCTCACTGCTCGCTCTTCTCCGTAATCCGGGTCAGGCAGCAGCCCTCCTTTCCCGGGGACCAAAGCTAGATCTCATAGTCGAAGCCCGCTGCTTCCAGGGTCGCCTCGTCGAGCGCCGAGGCGCAGTAAAGCAAGGTAACGATTTCCTCCTCACTGCATCCGGCCTCAATCCATGCATCCTTGATGGGGCACGCCATCATCTTCACTTCGAGGCATCTGCTGTCGAGCCGCCGGATGTCCGGGCAAAACACGGATCCATCATCGGGCGATCTTGCAAAGCCTCTCGCCATGCATTCGAAGTCCCTCGGGGCGCAGCCCGCGAGCGACTTGCCGATCCGAAGGCCGTGGGCACGGCTGGCGCTGCGCATCACATCTTTGGCTTCGTCTTCGCCGTAGCGGGCGTTGAGTTCCCGAAAGACCATGAGATAGGCGGTGCCTCGGTCCTTGATGGCGTCATACAGTAATTTGTTGGTCGGTCTGTTGATCACTACCCTTTCCTCCCAGCTTTCGGCCGGCGCAGGCTTCTCCTATTCCGCGATGGTTTCTGCATCTGCCTTCCGCCACGATTGTGAGCCGCGCTTCCCGGTTTGGCACGATCGCACTTTCGGGTCCGGATTTTCCGTATGCCCGTCTACGGCAATGATCATGCTTGGCGAACAGGAAGGCGCCCTCGAGATTGACCATCAGGCAATGCCGCCAATCCGCGACCTCGATATCCTCGATCGGAGCCGTGGGGTCGGCGATGCCGGCATTGGCGCACAAGACATCGAGCCCATCCCAGGAGGCGCGGATCCGCGCGAACAAGGCTGTGACGGCGGCCTCATCGCAGACGTCGAGCTGCTCGCGTTCCCAGACAGGCGGGCAGGAGGCCAGGGCGTCTGCGTCGATGTCGACGGCCCAGACATGCGCGCCCGCCTTATCAAACGCCTCGGCCATGGTCCGGCCGGTGCCGCTGCCTCCCGCAGTGATCAGAACGCGCTTGTCCATGGTGCTGCCCTCTTGGTTCGCCCGCCGAGCTAAGAGGAGGCTACGCTTGTGGGTACCCGGCGCAGGGGCGGGAAGCGACGGAAAGCGTGCCTGCTGCGACCTGAATCCGGGCTCCGACTGTCTCAGGGGCTATCGCCGCCTACGACCGCTGCTCAATGGTACAGGTCCCTTCAGCGCTGCCGAATTCCGGCGGCGAGCCTCAGGCCGGACACCAGGACCGCCACCAGCACGGCATGGAACATCTTGTCGCCGCTCGTCTGCGGTCCGATGCCGATGGCGATCATCACGGCGCCGACCAGCGTACCGAGAAGGGCAAGGCCTTGGGCTGCGAGGGCGGTGAGGCGCACGAGGGACGGGCGAGCCAAGGCGGTGACGAGACCCAACGCCAGCACCACGGCGATGATCCCCTCCGCAATGGCGGCCCTCGAATGGAGCTCTCCAATGGGCAGGAGGCCGCCGTGTACCATGGAAGCGCCGGCAAAAAGTGCGATGTCGAGGGCGAGCAGGGTTGCGATCCGCGCCATCACGGCACTGGCACCGCGTTTTCGGCCGCTCCCAGACCGAGGAGGTGCACAGCGTCGGACAGAGCTTCGGCGGGTTCGGTTTCCCCCTGGGGCGAACGCCAGGCGACGAAGCCGTCCGGCCGCACCAGCACCGCTCCATCGGGATCGAGGCCATAGGCGGTCGGCCAGCGGCCGTCGATGTCGACGATATCACTGTCCGGGCCGATGATCTCACAAGCGAGCGGCATGGCGAACTGCTGGCGAGCCTCCTCCACGGCCTGGCGCCAGACGGCCTTGCTGGCCAACAGCACGAAATCGCCGCCGAAGAGATCGAGGCTGGACAGGCGCCGCCCGTCGCATTCGAGCCAAAGATGCGGGGCGCGGGTGCCGGGCCGCCCCGCCAGCATCGTATGCGCCTCGAAGGGACCATCCGATGCAGGACCTGCGGGCAGAAAGGCACCGGCGTCGAAGCGCTGGCCGAACACGACGTCATAATCCGGCACGAGCGGTGCCGCCGGAGGCAGACGCTTGGTGGGATCCTTGAACCAGCTTTGCAGGCGCGCGAGGGCCTGGGCCAGCGTCGCCTGCACGACAGGGCGGCGCTCGACGTCATAGCTGTCGAGCAGGCTCGGCCCCGCCTCGCCCTTCAGCACCATGGCCAGCTTCCAGGCAAGGTTGTGGGCGTCGTGAATGCCGGTATTGCCGCCGAAGGCGCCGGTCGGCGGCATCAGATGGGCGGCGTCTCCGATGAGGAAGGTTCGACCCTGGCGAAAGCGATCAGCAATGGACGCGGCAACGTCCCATGCCCTGATGTCGATCGGCTCTGCCTTGATGTCGGAGCGGCCGGCGGCGCGGATCGCGAGGTCGCGGCAGCGGGCCGCATCGAAGTCCTCCACGCGCTCGCCCTTCTGCGGATAATATTGCAACGCCAGCAGCCACCGCCCGCCGGCCCGCGGCGTGACAGCGCCGTTGAGATCGGTGATGAAACAGGAAGTGAAGCGCCGGTCCTGCAGGATCGGCGGCAGGTCGGTATCGAAGATGATGCTGATCCAATGCTGCAGCGAGCCGGGGCCGCTGCAGCCGATGCCGAGCCGCTCGCGCATGCCGCCATTGGCGCCGTCGGCCGCAATCGCATAGTCGGCGTACACGGCCTCCTCTTCCCCGCTGGCGAGGTTGCGGATGCGGGCGCGCACCCCTCGGGCGTCCTCGTCGAAACCTTCGAGTTGGCTGTTGAAGCGGATGTCTGCGCCATGGTGTTCCGCATGGCGGCGCAGGATCGGTTCCAGCACGTGCTGGTCGCAGGTGGAAGGCTGGGTGGGGCTGAATGGATGGGCGTCCGGCCAGCCAAGTTCGCTCCAATGGATATCGGGGTCGGCGAGGTTTTTCGCCCGCGCAATGCCGCCACCTTGCTGATCGCCGGTCCGCTCGGCGCGAATTTCGGCCTCCAGGCTGATGCTGCGAAAGATTTCCATGCTGCGCGGCGAGATGCCGGTGAATTTGTACTGGATTGAGGTGCCGGGGTGCCGCTCCACCACGAGGCAGCGTACGCCCCGACAGGCCAGCAGCGCGGCCGCGGTCAGGCCGGTGAGGCCGCCGCCGACGATGAGCACCGACGTTCTGATTTCCGGTGTGGTTCCCATGGCTATCGTCTCCTTTTGATATTATTTTGATTGACTAAAATATTTTAATAGTCAAATATTTTTATCGAACGAATTTCGGTGCCTTGGAGAATGCCCGCATGACGCCGTCGGATCGCAACCCTGAATCCGCGTCCGCGGCCTGGCGGCTGATGTTCGATTTTCTGATGCGCTCTTCGCCACAGCGGCTGGAGAGCCTGCACAGCCGCGGCCTGACACCCAACGACTCACGGGTTTTATTCACGCTGGACCAGGAAGAGGCGCGTCCGATCGGTACGCTGGCGCGGCAATGGGGTTCCGATCCCTCGACGGCAACCTGGCTGGTTGATCGGTTGGAGCGGGCAGGCCTTGCCGAGCGCTCGCCGGCGCCTGGTGACCGCCGGGTGAAGCTGGTGCGGCTCACCGAAAAGGGAGAGGCGACCCGCAAGGCACTGATGGAGGAATATTATCGCACGCCGCTCGAGGTCGCGGCTCTTTCCGCCGGCGATCTGGAGGACCTGATCCGGATCTTCTCCAAATTGAACCAAAGCGGGGAATGATCAGGTCTCATTGCGGCGCTTGAAGTCCGGGCAACAGTAAAAAACAAGCAACGACAAAAGAAAAAGGGCAGCCCGAAGGCCGCCCCAATTCGCTCGTCTTCTCTTTATTGCTCGCTTAGCGGGATGCGAGACGCTCCATCTTCACCTTGGCGGTGCCGGAGGACACCATGCCGACGGCGCGGGCCGCGCCGAGGGACAGATCGAGGACACGGCCCTTGGCGAAGGGACCCCGGTCGGTGATGCGCACCACGACCTTCTTGCCGTTGCGCAGGTTCGTCACCTGCAGCTTGGTTCCGAAGGGCAGGGAGCGATGCGCGGCAGTCAGGCCGCCCGGATTGAAACGTTCGCCATTGGCCGTGCGGCGACCGCTAAATTCCTTGCCGTAGTAGGAGGCCACACCGACGGAGTCAGCATAGCTAGTTCCCGTCATCGTTAGTAGAGTAATTGCTGCGGCAAAAAATGTAGCGTTCGTCGTTTTAGACGTCATTCAGTCAAGCTCTCAAATGTTGGGGATGTGCGGGGTTATAAGGTGAATTGTGTTCTCAATATGATTGACAAAAAAGCACCGATAAGCTCAGGGACTTAGCTTTATTGTCAGAGCTGTGAGACATTAGTCTCGACTGGATTTCGAGATGAAATTCGCTTCTGATTTGAGCCGTGATGGCGCGCGCCGGCAGGGACGTGCTAAGAGCGCCGTCATGGCTCTGATTTGGACCCTCACGGACGGCAAGGCGGGCGATGCTCTGCAGTGCCTCGGCGTCGCCGAGGCGGTGCTGGCGCAGGCCGGCGGTAGCATCGTGGAACACAAGGTATCACCGCGGCGCCTGTTCGCTCTTGCCATGCCCTGGGGACCGCCTGATCCCCTCGATCTCAAGGGACTGACGCCTCCCTGGCCGGATCTGGCCATCGCCTCCGGCCGGCGTGCCGTGCGCTATCTCGCCTGGCTGAAGCGGTGCTCGCCATCGACGCTCACCGTGTTCTTGAAGGATCCGCGCACGGGAACCGGTGCGGCTGACATCATCTGGGTGCCGGCGCATGACCGCCTGCGGGGTGCCAATGTGCTGGCGACGCTGACCTCGCCGCATCGGCAGGCACCGGCCGTGTTGGCGGCGGCACGCGCGGATGTACGCGCCGAACTGTTCGCCTTGCCGCAACCGCGCGTCGCCGTGCTGGCGGGCGGCCCCTCCAAGGACGTGGCCTTTGGCAGCGATGATGTCGACGGCTTCGTCTCGGCGCTGTCACGTCTGGCCGAAAGCGGGGCGGGGCTGATGGTCACGCCCTCGCGCCGGACGCCGCCCGCCATGGCGCAGGCGATCGCGCAAGCCCTCACGGGCAAGCCGGCCTGGATCTGGGACGGGAAGGGTGCCAATCCCTATGCGGAGATGCTGGCGCTGGCCGATGCTTTCGTGGTTACCGCCGATTCAGCCAACATGCTCAGTGAGGCGGCGGCGACCGGAAAGACCATCCATGTCTATCTGCCAAAAGGCGTTCCGGCCAAGATCATGCGGCTTGTCGATGGCCTGATTGCGCACGGGGCTGTGGTGAAGTTCGATGGGCATCTTGAAAACCACCCCTATGAACCCCTAGATTCAACCCCTTTGATTGCTCAAGAAATCCTCGCGCGCCTTCGCGCTGCATCCTGATTGGAACCCCGGTATGGCTACCCGTCACTCCAAGCTCATCATCCTCGGCTCGGGCCCGGCGGGTTATACCGCAGCGATTTACGCTGCGCGCGCCAATTTGTCGCCCCTGCTGATCTCCGGCATCCAGCCCGGCGGCCAGCTCACCATCACCACCGATGTCGAGAACTATCCCGGCTTTTCCTCGGTGATCCAGGGCCCCTGGCTGATGGAGGAGATGCGCAAGCAGGCCGAGCACATGGGCACGGGCATGGTTTCCGACCATATCTCCAAGGTCGACCTGTCGCAGCGTCCTTTCCGCCTGGAAGGGGATACGGGTGACGTCTATTTCGCCGATGCCCTGATCATCGCCACCGGCGCCCAGGCCAAATGGCTGGAAATGCCGTCGGAGGAGAAATTCCGCGGCTTCGGTGTCTCGGCTTGCGCGACCTGCGACGGTTTCTTCTTCCGCAACCGCAACGTCATCGTGGTCGGTGGCGGCAACACGGCGGTGGAAGAGGCACTCTACCTCGCCAATATCGCGGCCAAGGTGACGGTGGTGCATCGGCGTGACCATTTCCGTGCCGAGAAGATCCTGCAGGATCGGCTGTTCAAGCATCCCAATATCGAGGTGGTCTGGAACAGCGCGCTCGACGAGATCGGCGGCAACGAGATCCCCCTGGGTGTCACCCACGTCAATCTGCGCAATGTCGAAACCGGCGTCGTGACCAAACACGATACGGACGGCGTCTTCATCGCTATCGGCCACAAGCCCGCCTCCGAGCTCTTTGCAGGACAGCTAACCTTCAAAAATGGCGGCTATATCCAAACCGTTGTTGGTACGACGGCGACCAGCGTGCCGGGCGTCTATGCTGCGGGTGACGTTGCCGACGACGTCTATCGTCAGGCCGTCACCGCGGCCGGCATGGGCTGCATGGCGGCGCTCGAGGCGGAAAAATGGCTTGCTGCCGAGGAAGTCCACAGGGAAGCAGCGGAATAAATCGATTTCCGCCCTAAATTCGCCACCCGTTTCAAACTTCTAGGCAATCATCATATACTCTGCGCAAATCAGATCTTCGCGCGTCGCCAAATATGACGTTGAACCAAATACGACGTTGAATTCGGGCGGCGTTGAACCGAAGCAAAGCAAGGGTCGAAGCGCAGAATCTGGAGCGGGGCTGAACTGGGTGCTTCATGGATTGGGATAAGCTCAAGGTCTTTCACGCGGCTGCGGAGGCCGGCAGCTTCACGCATGCGGGCGACGTGCTCGGATTGTCGCAGTCGGCGGTCAGCCGGCAGGTCTCCGCTTTGGAGGGGGACCTGCGCACGCCGCTGTTCCATCGCCATGCGCGCGGGCTGATCCTGACCGAACAGGGTGAGATGCTGTTCCGCACCACCCAGGATGTCATGCTCAAGCTGGAAGCAGCGATGGGCGCCCTCAGCGACAGCCGGGAAAAGCCGAATGGCGAATTGCGCCTGACCACCACGGTCGGTCTCGGCACCTATTGGCTGACGCCGCGCATCGGGGAGTTTCTCGACCTCTATCCCGATATGCGTCTCAAGCTTCTGCTGACCGAACAGGAACTCGATCTGGGCATGCGTGAAGCCGATGTCGCGCTGCGCATGCGCCAGCCCGAGCAGGGGGATCTCATCCAGCGCCGGCTTTTCACGGTGCATTTCCATGCCTATGCCGCGCCTGAATACATCAAGCGCTTCGGCCAGCCGCGCAGCATCGAGGATATCGACCGTCATCGCATCATCAGCTTCGGCGGTACGGCTGGCAGCTTTCTGCAGGCCATCAACTGGCTGAACACGGTGGGTCGTGATCCCAAGGATCCGCGCGAGCCGGTATTCGAGGTCAATAATCTGGGTGGCGTCAAGACCGCGGTGGAGAAGGGGGTCGGTCTCGCCGTGCTGCCCGATTATCTCGTCGGTCGCGAGTCGACGCTGGTCCAGGTGCTGACCGATGCGGAAATGCCGCAGCTCGAGACCTATTTCGTCTACCCCGAGGAGATGAAGAATCTGGCTCGTATCCAGGTTCTCAGGGATTTCCTGGTCAGCAAGGCCCAGCGCTGGGCCTTCTAGGCTCAAAGCGACTGATTCGAGCATCGTCGAGTTTGCACGATCTTTGTCCAGGGCAATCGCGTGAAGGCGTTTTGTCATCGTCAGCCACGACTTGCGATGCAAGTCGTGGCGGGGACGCGTTGCAGCGCGAAGCGCTGAAGTGCAGATCCGGGATCGCATGACGAAAAAAGCGCTCCTATCGGCTTGCGATCCCCGGACCAAACCATTGTTTGGTCTGACTGCGCCGCGTCATGAATGACGCAACGCGCACGGGATGACCGCATGGGGGTTCATCCGATTGCCCTAATCTTTGTCATTGCCGGACTTGACCCGATGCTTGGTTCCACGCCCGGCTTTTTGAATAGCGGGGTCAAATCCGGCTATGCCACATCGGAACGTTGCTCACTTAAGTGAATTTCGTGGCTGCTAAACCAGGTACGTCGGCCATCTTGCCTGTTTTTGCAGCAAGGGTGCATTGCGCGGCCGCCTGATCAAGGATTAGGCGAAGAGGGTGCGCATTTCAGTGGCAATTGCATCTATGCGCAGCACGCAGGGCCGGCATGTGAAAGAATGCATTGCAGCAGGGGGCCGGCAAATATAATCTCAGCCTTGTCAGACGTTCGGGCCATCATCCTCCCGGTGGCGACCTGGAGCATCTGACGTTCCCCTCTGGATGGTGACTTTTGGACTTTGTCCAAGCTACGGCCGGGTTCGTCCCGGCCGTCTTTTTTTGTCCAAAGCGCAAGACGGTAGCTTTCTACAGCCTGTTTCATCAGCACATTGCTACATGACAACTTTGTAACAACGCTGACAGGGAAAGTTTTTATTTCCGTCATTATTGGCGCGTGCCCTGATTGCAGGGCGTGATTCTGGATCGGGACGTGTCCAACCCCCTCACCACTCGATGGAAGAATGCTGCTTAGCCGGCATCTATGTACCGCTGGACGGTTCTGTCAGGATTGAACCCCGGCGAGCGCGGGAGCAGCAGGATTATGTTTTGGGCAGCTCGACCCCGGGGGGCCCGGCGCGATTTGTCCGCAAGACGACCCACTCACAAGGAACGATAGTTATGGGCATGTGGTTCGTTGTAACCATCTGAATCGCTTGGTTTCTGGGGGAGGCGCAGCATGGACCGATTCACCGGTGGTTGCCTGTGCGGCAATGTCCGAACTCGTGGCATCGGGACGCCCATATCGGGTCGGCCTTTGTCACTGTCTCGACTGCCGCAAACATCATGGGGCGCTTTTCTATGCTGCCGCCGTGTTCCCTCAGGAGGCGGTGACGATCGGTGGCGAGACCCGTGACTATGCGGGGCGGTTTTTCTGTCCTCGCTGCGGCTCGTCTGTTTTCGCCCGCAGCGGGGACGAAATCGAAGTGCATCTGGGGACCCTCGATGCTCCTGACCAGTTGATGCCGACCTATGAAAGTTGGACCGTCCGTCGCGAGTCGTGGTTGCCGTCGTTTCCGCTCGCGAAACGATATGAGCATGATCGTGAAGCCACGGGCCGCTTCGAGGACGAGGGCTAAAGCATTTTCCGGAAAAGTTGACAGACTTTTCGATTAAGAAAACGCGCCAAAGCAAAGAATTAGAGAAGAATGACGATTCGGAGAAAAGCCATTCTTCTCTAGAAAAATTGCGATTTCCGCGAATCGCGATTTTTCATGCCGGAAGACCGGCCTTTCGGCAGCCGTCGACGAAATGCTCGAGTGTCGTGGCGTCGCGGAAGGGCTCCGTCTCGGCCCAATGGCGGATTGTGAAATGCGGGTTGCCGACGAGAAACAGTTCGACTTCCGCGCGGGCTTCGTCAAGCCGGCCCAGTTGGGCAAGGCTTGCCGCGAGGAAACGGCGCGAACTTGTACGATAGGTCTCGTCCCGGCGCAGGGTCTCGATCGCAGCTTCGTAGTCGCCGGCGGCATATTGCGCCTGGCCGAGCGTCAGATAGTACCAGCTCGCCGGAAACGAGTTCAGCCTGAAAGCCTTGCGGATATGCTCGAGGCCTTCCTCGACCCGCCCGGCCAGGACCGAGATGTCGGATAAAACAGCCCAGATGTCGGCCTCGTTCGGGTCGAGTTCGATTGCCTTGGCGAATTGAGCATCCGCCTCGGCGAAGCGGCGCTCATAGGCAAGCAGGTAAGCCAGGACCCACCGGCACCCGGCATCGTTTGGACCGAGCTCTACGGCCTTGCGTGCCAGCTCCAATGCAATGCCGCGGGACGCTTCGGTTGGCCCGCCCGAATGCACCCATCCCATCCAATGGTTCATGGCAAGCCAGCGGTACGGCTCCGCATAATCAGGATCGAGCGAAACCGCGCGCATGAGCATCAGATGCGCTTCCTGAGCCGTCTGCGGCGAATCATCCATCAATTTGCGCGCCCGCACGCACAGATCGTAGGCCTCGAGATTTCTGGGTGCATTGCGTGGTAGCGGTGCGCGCAGCCGGCCGAGCAAAGCTTCCACGATCTTGCCGGTGACCTCGTCCTGAACGGCAAAGATGTCTTCCAGGCCGCGGTCGAAGCGCTCCGCCCACAGATGGTCACCACTCACCGCGTCGACCAGCTGCGCGTTGATGCGCACGCGTCCGGCAGCGCGTCTTGCGCTGCCCTCCAGCAGGTAGCGCACGCCCAAATCCTGCGCGATGCCGCGTACGTCCATTGCCTTTCCCTTATAGGCAAAGGCCGAGTTGCGGGCGATGACGAACAGGCCCGAGATCCCCGACAGGTCGGTGATCAGGTCCTCGGTCAGCCCGTCGGTGAAGGATTCCTGCTCGGGATCGTTGCTGACATTCACGAAGGGCAGCACGGCTATCGATGGTTTGCCGGGCAAAGGCAGGGGCTTTCGCTGCTCTCGACCAAGCTGTTCGACGGCGCCGGTGAACCGGTAGCCGACGCGAGGAACCGTGACGATCCATTCGCCACCATCGGCGGCCGGGCCGAGGAGCTTGCGCAGTTGCGCGATCTGGACGGTGAGATTGCCTTCCTCGACCGCCATGCCCGGCCAGGCCGCATCCATCAACGCGGCCTTGCGCAGGATCTCGCGGGGGTTTTCGACGAGGGCCGCGAGCAACTTCAACCCGCGATAGCCAACGGCAACGGGAGCCTCGTCCCGAAGGAGCGTTCCCGCGCCGGAATCGAGCACGAACGGACCAAAGGCAAAGCGCGATCCCTGCATGGGGCGCAATCTATAGCTCTTTTGGAAGTTTTGAGAACTATTTGGGAAAGCTTAAGTACGACGCCGTTCGTATCCCGCAGAATTCAACCTCATTCAGGTCGAGGGTCCCCGGACCCGAACCCTATGGAGGTTGTCATGAACGATATTCCCACCCTTGGTTCGGCGCCGCATCAGGCGGCATGGTCAGGACCGTGTGACATGCCGCGCCGGCGCTTCAGCCTGGAGATGCTGCCGAGAATGATCGCGGCCTGGCGCAAGCGGATCTATTTTCGCAGGGACCTGGAGGAAATGGCGAAAGCCAATCCCCATTTGATCGACGATATCGGCATGAAGAAGTGGCAAGTCGAGACAGAGATCGCCAAGCACTTCTGGGAACGATAGGGGAATGTTCCGGCAACGCCCCCAGCCTGTCGAGGGGTATCTGGGAGTCCGGCTTTCGCCGACTGAAATCCCGCTCAGATGATAAGCGGCTTGACAGGCGAGCCTTCGCTCGGCCACTTCCTCGCCATGGCCGAGATCAAGACCCTTTTCGTTACCAAGCTCTACCGTGCCGAACTCGACGAGGCGCAGGCGCCGCTCGCCGAGATCGACGCAACCTGCCGCTCCCTTGCCGAAGACGACGAGGCCGGTCAGGCCTGGTGCCACAAGCACGGCTATCCAGGCTATACCTCCTACGCTTCCCTGAACGACCTGCCCTGGCGCTTTCCGGCGATCAAGCAACTTGTGAAGGCGCTCGATGGCCATGTCGCTGTCTTTGCCAAGGAGCTCGAATTCGATCTTGGCCGCGACAAGCTCAAACTCGACGACATCTGGGTCAATGTGCTGCCGGAGGGCGGTGTGCACACCTCGCATATCCACCCGCGCTCGGTGATCTCGGGCACCTATTATGTGGCCACGCCCAAGGGCTCCAGCGCGCTCAAGCTGGAGGATCCGCGGCTCGGCCTGATGATGGCGGCACCCCCGCGCAAGGCCAAGGCTGGCGGGGAACAGCGGCCCTTCGTCTATGAGGCGCCCCAGGCCGGCACGGTGCTGCTGTGGGAGAGCTGGCTGCGCCACGAGGTGCCGATCAACCAGGCGGACGAGGAGCGAATCAGCGTCAGCTTCAATTATCGCTGGCGCTGAGGCGGGCCCGACTCAATAGGTAGCGCGGCCGCCAGAGGCATCGAAGACCGCGCCGGTGGCAAAGGAGCATTCTTCGCTCGCGAGCCAGGCGATCATGGAAGTGACTTCATCGACCTTGCCGAACCGGCCCATCGGGATCTTGGACAGCATGTAGTCGATATGGGCCTGCGCCACCTGCTTGAGAATGGGCGTATCGATCGTGGCCGGCGCGATGACATTGGCGGTGACGCCGCTCTTCGCCAGTTCCTTGCCCAGCGCCTTGGTGAAGCCGATCACCGCGGCTTTCGAGGCCGAATAGGCCGAAGCGGTCGGATTGCCTTCCTTACCCGCAATCGAGGCCAGATTGACGATGCGGCCATAGCCGCGCTTCTTCATCATCGCCGCGATGAAACGGTTGGCATAGAACAAGCCGTTCACATTGATCTCGAAGATGCGCTTCCATTCGTCGATCGGATAGTCGATCACCGGTGCGTTGCGCCCGGCGACACCGGCCGAGCAGATGAGCGCATCGATCTGGCCGAGATGGCGTTCGGAGGTCTTGGCGGCGGCCTCCACCGCCTCCGGATTGGTGACGTCGACCACTAGGCCAAAAGTGCCCGAGCCGATCTGCGCTTTCGCCGCGTCGATACGGGTGGCGTCGACGTCCCAGATCATGATCCGACCGCCCTCGGCGGCAATGCGCCTGGCGCTGGCGAGGCCGATGCCGGACGCCCCGCCGGTGATGACGGCGCTTCGGCCTTTGAAACGATCGGCGAAGAGGGCCATGGCAGCGCTTTCTCCCGATGGTGACGGCAGGATGACATCCTATTGCACCGCCGCCGCCCTGCAAGCCGGAAATCCTCCCATTTCTCGCGCCGGTTCATTTCCTCAAAGATTGCCTCCGACCCGCACGACCTGGCTGTCGCGGGCGATGCTGACGGGAGTAACGATGCCCTGATGCTGGATCAGAGTCCAACAGGCCGCGGCATTCCCCGCCGCGCCCCTGCAATCGGGATGACTGGCCCAGCGCGTGGCGAAGAGCGCCTTTACCGCAGGGTTGCGCACGGACAGATTACCGAAACGCTCGACGCGCCCAAGGCTGATGCCGACGCTCCTGAAGGCGTCGTAAGGCAATTCGCTGCAATAGATGGCGTCCGGATCGAGGCGAAAATAGAGATCATAGGGCCGGCCGAGATAGGTCCGCGCCGCTGCGACGGCGGCATCCGCCTTGGCTGGAACGAGCTGGCGCAGCCTGTAAACGGCGAAGCGGCCCTTCGCGCCGCGGGCAAGGAAAGCCTTGAGCGGTGTTTGACGAACGACATCGGCCGCCTCGATCACCACCGGTCCTGCGGGCGTGAGGGAGATGATGCCCATATGCGTGTAGGTGCTGCCCGAGGCCAGGCGGATCGCCTCGCTCTGCGGGCTTTTCGATTGCTGGAAGACAAGGTCGCCCTGACGCAAGGGGGGGAGGTTTTCTGCCAGAGCCTGGCCTGCCGTCAGCGCAAGGGCGATCGAGAGAAGGGTTGTTGCGCGCATCGGCCCTCCGGCATTGTGGCGCGAAGGGTAGGCAACGGAACGCTGCCTGTCGAGCCTGCATGGTATGGAAAATCCGTGCATGTTCGTGATGCTGCCACGCGAACGCAGACCGCTCCTCTGTTCGAAACGCCGCTTCTTGGGGAGCAAGATTGACCTTCCCTTGCGTCTTCGCGTCGGGCTATGAAACCTATATGGCTTCGCGGGAGGTTCCATGCTGTCGAAACGCGATTTCGTGACGCTCGCCATCGCAGGGGGGGCATCAGCCGCCACGGGTATCGCCAGCCGTACCGGCTCTTCGCAAATCCTCGTCTTCGTCATCGGCGCCGTGGCTCTTGCCGGGCTAGCCTCGCTGATCGGCGAGGCCACCGACCATCTCGGGCGCTATCTCAGCCCGGCCGCCACTGGCATCGTGCAATCGGCGGTCGGCAATCTGCCGGAATTGTGCGTGTGCATCTTCGCGCTGCGGGCCGGGCTGATCGAGGTGGTGCAGGCTTCGCTGATCGGCTCGATCCTCGGCAACAGCCTGCTGGTGCTCGGCATCGCCTTCATCGCCGGCAGCGCCCGCCACAAGGTGCTGGTCTTCGATGCGGCGGGGCCGCGTATGATCGCGGCGCTGCTGCTTCTGGCCGTTTCCGCGCTGATGCTGCCGACGCTGGCTTCGGTGATGCATCTGCCGGCGGGCGCCCATGAAGACAAGCTGGCGTTGGTCTGTGCCGGTGTCCTGCTCCTGGTCTTCCTGGTTTCCGTCAAGGTCATGCTCGGCGGCAGCGAGCGCACTGTGCCGGCCGAGGCGCATGGCCAGCAGGAGGCCGGCTGGCCGCTCTGGCTGGCATTGACCATCCTGGCTCTCGCCGGCGTCGCCGCCCTGTTCGTGTCCGACTGGTTCGTCGAGGCGTTGAACCCGGCCATCGAGACGCTCGGCATTTCCCAGGCCTTCGCTGGCCTTGTCATCGTGGCGATCGTTGGCAATGCGGTGGAGAATGTCGTGGGCATCCAGTTCGCCCTGCGCAACCAGGCCGAACTCGCCATAAGCGTGATCCTGAACTCCTCGCTGCAGGTGGCGCTCGCCCTGATTCCCGTGCTGGTCTTCGTCAGCTACGCCATGGGCGGGACGCCCTTCACCCTGGTGATCCCGCCGATGCTGGCCGTGGCCCTGATGCTGTCGGCCATCATCGGCGTGGTCGTCACGGCGGACGGCCGGGCCGACATGGCGGATGGCGCTGCCCTTATCGGGCTCTACGTCATCATCGCCGCGATCTTCTGGTGGGGGTAGGGCGCTTGGCAGCGCCCTACCGGCTCAGGCGAACCACGCCTTTTCGGCGACCCGCTGGTCGCACATGTCGAAACGGGCGTGGGGCGCCACGCCCGCCACCTTCTTGGCGTAGCCGTCGAGATAATCGCTGACGGCAAAACAGATCGTGCCGCCGTCATCGTGGATCATTGTCTGGGCCTCGGCATACATCGCCTTTCGCTTGGCCTCGTCCTCCTCCACGCGTGCGGCGATCACCAGCTTGTCGAAATCCGGACGCCGCCAATGGGTGTCGTTCCAGGCAGCGTTCGACAGGAAGGTCTGCGAAAGCTGAATGTCGATAGCGGGGCGATCGGCCCAGTAGACGGCGCAGAAGGGTTCCTTCAGCCAGATGTTCGCCCAATAGCCGTCGGACGAGACGCGCGTGACCGTGAGCTCGATGCCGGCCTGCTTCATAGCCTCCTGATAGAGCACCCCCGAGTCGGTGGCGCCGCTGAAGGCGCCCTCGGATACCTTGAGCTCCAGCTTGGGGCTGCCGGCCTTCTTGTAGTGGAAGGCGGCCTTCTCGGGATCGTAGGGTGTCTGCGCCAGGTCCTTGGCGAAGTATTTGTTCGTCGGGCTGATGGTGATGTCGTTACCGACCGTGGCATAGCCCTGATAGACGGTATCGACGATCTTCTTGCGGTCGATGCCATATTTGAGGGCCCAGCGCAGGTCCGCATTGGCAAAGGGCTCGGTGTCACACAGCGCCACGAAGCAATAGCGATTGCCGGTGCCCTTGGTCTGCACCACGCTCACATCGGGCGAGCCAGTCACCAGGTCCATGGTCTTGGGATCGAGCCGGTTGACGGCATCGACCTGGCCCGAGATAAGCGCCTGCAGGCGCGACGCTGAATCGCCGATATATTGCAGTTCGACGGCGTCGAAATTGCCGCAGCCCTCCTTCCAGTAATGGCCGCTGTTCTTGGTGACCACGCGCACGCCGGGCTCGAACACTTCAAGCTTGTAGGCACCCGTGCCATCCGGCTTGGAGAAATCCTTGAATTCGTTGGGAATGCCGAGGATGTGGAAATCGGTGAGATTGTAGGGCAGGTTGAGATTGCCCTCGCCCAGGGTGATCTGGATCTGGCTGGGCGAGAGCTTCTTGATTTCGGTGATACCAGACAGCACATCCTTGGCGGCGGATTTGGTGTCGCCGCGATGCAGGTTGATCGAATAGATGATGTCGTCGGCATCCAGCGTCTTGCCGGAATGGAAGGTGACGCCCTTGCGCACATTGAAGATCCATTCCTTGGCGCCGGGCTTGTATTCCCAGCTCTCCAGCAATTCGCCGACCGCGTTGCCATTCTTGTCGACTTCGATTAGTCCGTTCCAGATCTGGTAGCTGTAACTGACAGGGATGGAATCGGCGACGGCGCGCGGATCGAGGGTGTCGGATGCCGAGCCGCCCTCCATGCCAAGCCGCAGCGTGCCGCCCTTCTTAGGCGTCTCGGCGGCCAGGGCCGGCCCTCCGAAAGGTCCGATCAGGCCGTAGCCGAGGCCGAGCGCGGCGGCTCCTTTCATCAGTTCGCGGCGATCCACGATCAAGCCTTGCGCTCCCGACTTGCCGATCCTGTCTGTCATGCCTGGCCTTCCCCTGTGATGGACGGATGGGCTTGGCCGCGGGCGGCATACCCCTCACCTGACCATCGTGTTGCCTTGGGTCCGTTACGAATGACCCATAAGCGACGCTGCCTTTGGAGGGGGCGACGATATCGCGTCTTTGCTGGCTCCAAGGGAGAGACGAGAACCGAGGGGCTTTCGGCCGGGCCTGGCGCGGTGTAGGTTGAAAGCCCGAGGTGCCCGGCGAACCATGCCCGGCTGACCCTCGCGCGAAGGCTGATGCCACGCGCCCAAAGTGCGGATCGAAAGCCCTATCCCCATTTTCTGGCCCACTCGTGCCGCCGCCTGGCGTTGCGAGCTCTATCCGAACCCTTGTCATCATTATCGAGAGGAGATCGAGCCTTGTCTCAGATCGAACGTTTCGTCGTCGTCACCGGGGGCCCGGGGTCAGGCAAGACCAGCCTGATTTCGGCCGTGGCGGCCGAGGGGCTGCGTGCCATGCCCGAAGCGGGCCGCGCCATCATCCAGGATCAGGTCGCCATTGGCGGCAATGCCTTGCCATGGGCCGACCGCGCGGCCTTCGCCGAACTGATGCTGGCGTGGGATCTGCGTTCCTATCGTGAAGCGCGGGGGCTCGACGGCCTGGTGCTGTTCGATCGCGGCATTCCCGACGTGATCGGTTATCTCCAGCTTTGCGGCTTGCCGGTGCCGGAGCCGACCCGGAAGGCCGCCGCGCTCCGGCGCTATCGTGCGCAAGTCTTCATCGCGCCGCCCTGGCCGGCGATCTATGCCGGCGATACCGAGCGCAAGCAGAGCCTGGAGGAGGCGCAGGCGACATATGAGGCCATGCTGCGGGTCTATGCCGGCCTCGGTTACGAACTGGTGTCGCTGCCGCTCCTGCCGATCGCCGAGCGGGTGTCATTCATGTTGCGAGAACTGGGGCAGGGCGCATGAGGCGCTGGTTCAGAAGGTCAGCCATGCTTTGTTCGATCTGGCGAAGCCGGGACGGAAGCTGCTATAGCCTGACCATTGCACGCCGTCCGGTCGGCGAAACAAGCATATTCAGGATAATATTCCGGAACGAGGAAACTCCCCGTGTCAGCTTTGCCCCGTGAGGCCGATAGGCCTGGCGACGTCGATTCCGCCTATTCCTGGCTGCGTCTGGTTCTCACTCTCATCCTTGGTACGGTGGCTTGTGTCGGCAACTGGTCAGTGGTGGTCGTGCTGCCGACCCTGCAAGTGGAGTTCGACACGCTGCGGGGCGGTGCCTCCTTGCCCTATACCTGCACCATGCTGGGGTTTGCCGTGGGCGGGGTCGTCATGGGCCGCCTGGCCGATAGGGCCGGCATCGTCGTGCCGATCCTGATCGGGGCGGTGCTGCTCTGCGCTGGCTATGTGCTGGCCGCCTTCACCTCCAATATCTGGCAGTTCGCTGCCCTCTCGATTGTGATCGGCCTGGGTTCGGCTGCCGGTTTCGCCCCGCTGATCTCAGACCTTTCGCATTGGTTTCGCAAGCGCCGGGCGCTGGCGGTGACGTTTGCAGCTTCGGGCAGCTATCTTGCGGGCGCCGTCTGGCCGCTGGTGATCGAGCACTTCCAATCCGATTATGGCTGGCGTGCCACCCATATCGGCATCGGCCTGTTCGCGCCTGTTGCAATGGTGCCGCTCGCTTTGGCGTTGACCCGCCGGCCCGCGACCACCACTTATGCGGCTGCCGAGGCCGCGACGGAGGCCGCCCGCGGAGAACTCGGTCTTTCGGCGAATGCCCTGCAGGCGATCCTGGTGGTGGCCGGCTTTGCCTGCTGCATGGCGATGTCGATGCCGCAGGTTCACATCGTCGCCTATTGCGGGGATCTGGGCTATGGCGTGGCCATCGGGACCCAGATCATCGCGCTCATGCTGGGCCTGGGCGTCGTCAGCCGCCTTGCTTCCGGCGTGGTGGCCGATCGCATCGGCGCCGGGCCGATGCTGCTGATCGGCTCCGCCATGCAAGGGGCGGCGCTGCTGCTCTATCTCTTCTTCAACAGCCTCTCTTCGCTCTGGGTGATCTCGGGCCTGTTCGGCCTGTTCCAGGGCGGCATCGTGCCGATGTATGCGGTGATCATCCGCCAATTCCTGCCGCCGCGCGAGGCCGGTGCCCGCATCAGCCTGGTGCTGATGGCAACCGTGCTCGGCATGGCCTGCGGGGGGCTCGCTTCGGGCTTCATCTATGACGCCACCCAGTCCTACCGGCTCGCCTTCCTGCACGGCTTCCTGTGGAATGTGGTGAACCTCGTCCTCGTGGGCTGGCTGATCCTCTGGCCGAAACGGCGCCAGCGCAGCAAGGCGGCAATGGCGCGCTGAGCAGCCTTTGCCGGCCGCTCAGTCGTTCATGGCGATATCCGTCAGCAGGAAGCCCGCGGCTGTCCTGGTGAACACGAAGATGTTGTCACCACAGCCGATGGAAAAGGTGTGGTTGCCGTCTCCATCGCGATCATGGACCGGCTTTTCGCGCTGCAGGCAGGCTCGGGTCTTGGCGGTGAAATCAGGCTGGTAGACCTTGGCACGGAACTGCGCGGCATCCGCGATGGCGGCGTCATTCTGAAATGGCAGTTTCGCCATGCCGGCGATGGCTGCTGCATCATTGGCCTTCAGCGCAGCCCGGAATTTCGCGATGAAGCCGTTGAATTCCTTCTGTGCGGCGGCAGATGCCGCCGCGCTTTTCGGCGCCTGGGCGGAGGCCGGGATGATGGACAGCAAGGCGGCTGCCAGCGCGACACACGATACCAGTTTCATCATCACGCTTCCCCTCCGCCGACTGTTTTGAAGCCTACACCCGCGCCGCGAACCGTCAATCCCTCGCGCCTTCCCCTGTGTGTACGGCGGACCAAGTCCCGTGCAGTTCACTCGTGAGGTTTCGAGTCTGCAGAACCTTTGTCGTTGCCGGGTCAAGCCCGGTTATGACAAATCGGAGTGTCTCCTCCTCAAATGAATTGCATTGGGACTAAGCCGCCGACTTCAGGCGGTCGATCGCGCCGTCGAGGCGGGCGGCGAGCGCGGCGCTTACCGGGGTCATCGGCAGCCGCAATTCCCCGCTGTCGATCAGGCCCGTGCGCCAGAGCCAGTACTTGAGCGCAGCGGGATTGGGTTCGGCAAAGAGCAGCGGCACAAGCTCGGCAAGGGAGCGCCAGGCGATGTCGGCGGCCGGTTCATCGCCGAGAGCGAAGGCGTCTCGGATGGCGATGAAGCTGGCGGTCTCGAGATGGGCGGAGGCGAGGATGGCACCATCCGCGCCGGCAGCCAGGGCAGCGTGGTAGAAGGCATCCTCGCCCGTCAGCACGGAAAAGCCGGGTGGCCGGAGCCGGATCAACTCGGCCGATTGGGCGGGATCGGCGCAGCAATCCTTGGCGCCGACGATGTTGGGCCGTTCGGCGAGCCTGAGCATCGCCTCATTGCCCAGATTTACGCCGGTGCGGTAGGGAATGTTGTAGATCAGGATCGAGTGCTGGGTGCTATCCGCCAGCGCATTGAAATGGGCAATCAGCCCGGCTTGGGACGGCCTGCTGTAATAGGGGCAGGCAATAAGGCAGCCCTCGATCGGCCAGTCTCCCAGGCGGGGGAGCCGCTTGGCGAGCTTGCGTGTATCGCTGCCCGAAAGGCCGAGATAGAGCGGCAGTCGGCGGCCTTGCCGGGCAAGCTCGTCGGCGCTGACCTCGACAAGCTGCCGCGTTTCATCCTCGTCCAGTGTCAGGCTTTCGCCCGTGGTGCCGGCGAGAACGAGGCCATCCAGTTCGAGCGTGCCGTAATGGCGGATGAGACGTCTCAGCGAGGTCTTGTCGAGCGCGCCGTCGCGGAAGGGCGTGATCAAGGGCAACCACAAGCCCTGCGGGGAGGCCAGCGATCGGGCGGAAGAAGAGGGGATTTCCATGGAGCATCTCCGATTTGCCGGAGACGGCAGCAAAAAAGAACCCCGTCGAACCGGCGGGGTACATTTTCGATCTTGGTTCGCTGCTTATGGCGCGCGCGACGATCACCTGCCCCCGATGAGGAGGTGCTGTTTCGAAGCGGAAAAGGCGATGTAAGCGCAGGCCATGCTTTAAACTGACAGGGGGGTCAGTGCCTTGTCAAGCGGGTCACTCCCGTCGTGTATGGGCATCATTCCCGGGAGCGCGGATGTTCTTGCCCGTTCTTGGAAGTGCTGTGTCTGTTGGAAAGATGCGGATCGTCCGGCACTCACTCGAGTGTCGTCCGACACTCACTCGAGTGCCGCGGGGACGTCCGCGCTCTTTGAGGCGGCATTTCATCGGGACGCAAAAAACACGGAAGAACAGGAAGTTGACGATGGAATTTGATGTAATCGGCGACATCCACGGCCATGCCGATGCATTGCACAGGCTGCTGGCGAAGCTCGGCTACCGCGAGGCGAGCGGGGTCTATCGGCATGCCGACCGCAAGACGATCTTCCTGGGCGATTTCATCGATCGCGGGCCGGAACAGGTCGAGGTCCTGCGTGTCGTCCGCGCCATGGCCGGAGCGGGGACGGGCCGAGCGATCATGGGCAACCACGAGTTCAACGCTCTCGGCTGGGCCACGCCGGACGGCGCCGGTGGCTTCCTCCGGCCCCACACCGAAAAGAACGAGAAGCAGCATGCCGCCTTTCTCGCGCAGATCGGACAGGGATCACCGGCCCATCGCGAGGCATTGACCTGGTTTGCGTCCTTGCCGGTGTGGCTTGATCTCGGCGGCCTGCGGATCGTGCACGCCTGCTGGCATGGAGCCTCGCAGGCCTGCCTGGCCGCGACCTGTCTCGATGCAGACGGATGCTTTCATGACGAGGGCCTGCGCAAGGCCTATCGCGGGGGCACGCCGGAACATCTCGCCGCCGATATCCTGCTCAAGGGGCCGGAGGTGCGGCTGCCCGGCGGGCACTCTTTCCGCGACAAGGACGGCCACACCCGGCACGAGGCTCGCCTGCGTTGGTGGGATCGGGCGGCGACGACTTTCCGGCTCGCGGCCCTGGGGCTGGATGAACGAAGAAGCGAACTGCCCGACGATCCCATACAGTCCGATTATCACTATCAAGAATCCGTGCCGGTGATGTTCGGCCATTACTGGATGTCGGGCCGGCCGCAATTGTTGTCGCCAACGGCGTCGTGCCTTGATTTCAGCGTTGCCAAGGGCGGTGTGCTGACCGCCTATCGCTGGTCCAGCGAAGCGGTTCTCTCCAACGACAAGCTTGTTTGGGTGGCGGCCTGAAGGCTCACGCGAAACGTCGCACCCCGCGAAGCGGCTTTGACATCAAACTGTCATAATGAGAAGGAGAGCACTGAAAGCGCAGGCAAAATCGACGCTGCGCTTTGCCGGCCCCTCCTTTGCGTATCACCGGTCAGCGGCCCCTTTGCCGTCTGTCGGGCGCTCGATGTCCTGAAGTCGCTCCCCCATGGAATTGCAACTCCCCGTCTTCCTGGCCGTGCTGACCGCGGCGGCCCTGCATGCCGGGTGGAACGCGCTGGTCAAGATCAAGCTCGACCCCTTCCTGGCGATGACGCTGATCGCGGTGTCCTGCGGGGTCATCGCCTTGCCGGCGCTGGCGATCACCGGGCTGCCCAACAAGGAAGCCTGGATGTGGGTGGCCCTGTCGACGGTTCTGCACCTTGGCTATTACCTCTTCCTGGCCGAGGCCTATCGTCGTGCCGACATGAGCCAGGTCTATCCAATTGCCCGCGGAGCCGCGCCGCTGGCCACGACGGCGATTTCCCTGGTTTTCATTCATGATCCGATGACCCTGGGCAACGTCGCCGGCATTGCCGTGCTTGGGTTGGGGGTCCTGCTGATTTCGCTCAAGGGGCAGCGCGGCTCACTGGTCCCGAACCGGACAGCCGTGATCTATGCCCTGCTCACCGCCGTCACCATCTCGCTCTACACCATCGTCGACGGCATCGGCGCACGTGCTGCGGGGAGCCCCAATTCCTATGCGGCCGCACTCTTCACGCTCGATGCCTATCCGATGCTGGCGATATGCCTTTGGCGCAAGGGGTGGACGGGCGTGCGTCCCGCCTTGAAATTCCTGGTGCCGGGATTCGCAGGCGGGGCGATGTCGCTCGCCGCCTATTGGATCGTGATCTGGGCGATGACGGTGGCGCCGATCGCCCTGGTTGCCGCCACGCGCGAGACCAGCGTGCTGTTCGGCGGCCTGATCGCCATGGTCTTCCTGAAAGAGCCCCTTACACCGGTGCGCGGGTTGTCTGCCCTGCTGATCCTGGGGGGCCTCGTGCTGATGCGGCTGGGGTAGGAGGCGGAGCGGCTGGGACGTCCGCGGTCCCAGCCTTGGCGTTATCGGAGCGGAGAAGGTGAGGCCTTCTCCGCCCGTACCCTCACAGCAATCCGTTCGTCTTCAAAATGGCGTCGGCATTGTCCTTGGTGATGGTCTGCGTATCCAGCACCAGCTTCTTCTCGACCGTCCCGCCGCCCAGCATCTTCAAAGCCTGACGCAGGCCCTCGGCGCCGGGCGTCGGATAGAGGAAGGTGGCGGCGAGTACGCCATCATGCACATATTTGACGCCCTCATTGGGCAGGCCGTCGACACCGACGAACAGGATGTTCTTTTCCCGGCCGGCATCCTTGGCGGCGAGATAGGCGCCATAGGCCATGGGATCGTTGTGGCCATAGACCAGGTTGATGTCCTCGAAATTACGCAGGGCCGTCGACATCACTTCATAGGCCTTGGCCTGCTTCCAATCGGCCGATTGCTGGTTGAGCAGGTGCTTGATGCCGCTCTCCTTGTCCGCCTTCTCATGATAGCCGTTGGAGCGGTCATGGCTCGCCTGCGTGCCGAGGCCGCCCCAGATTTCGACCACATTGCCCTTGGCCTTGCCGGTCCCGCCCAGGGTCTTGACCACGAAGTCGCCGACCGCCCGGCCGATCACCACATTGTCGCCGCCGATCCACTGGGTGTATTTCTCGGAATTGACGTTGCGGTCGAGCACGAAGACCGGGATCTTGGCGTCCATGGCCTTTTCGACCACGGCGGTCAGGCCGGCCGATTCCTTCGGGCTGATCAGGATGGCGTCGACCTCCTGGGTGATGAAGCTCTCGGTGTCCGACACCTGCTTCTCGGTCTTGTCCTCGGCATCGGCCATCAGGAGCTTGACGTTCGCATGCTTCTCGGCCTCGGCCTTCAGATCCTTGTTGAACTGGACGCGCCAGGGTTCGAGCGTCGTCGCCTGCGAAAAGCCGATCGTATATTTCTTGTCGTCGGCGAGGGCGCGCGGCGTCCAGCCGGCAGGGATCAGCATGGCGCCGCCGCTGGCGAGCGCGGCGTGGATGAAGCTTCGGCGATTGATCATGGGGTTTCCTCCAGCTTGTTATAGGTCTTCTCATCCTGTGCCTCGGCTCGCGGGCTCGTGCGGAGCGACGCGAAGATCTGGCCAAGATTGCGTTCCTGCAGCAGTACGGTGAGGATGATGATCAGCCCCTTCATCACCAATTGGACGTTGGTGGAGATGTTGTGAAGCTGCAGGATATTGGTGAGCAGTCCGAAGATGAGTACGCCGACCAGCGTGCCGGCCAGGCTCCCGCGTCCGCCCATCAGGCTGGTGCCGCCGATCACCACGGCGGCGATGGCGTCGAGTTCGAGGCCGACACCGGCATCAGGCTTGCCCTGGCGGTATTGCGCCACATAGAGCACGCCGGCGATGCAGGCGAGCATGCCTGAGAAAGCATAGGTTGCGATCTTCACCGGTGTGACGGCGATGCCGGAGAGGCGCGTCGCTTCCTCATTTCCGCCGATGGCATAGACATAGCGGCCGAAGGCGGTGAATTTCAGCACCACCATGAACAGGGTGAGCGCGGCGAGGAAGAACAGGCCCGGCACCGGCAGCACGCCCCAGAGCACGGCGCGCAGGAGATCGATGTCGGTGGTGGCGTTGGTGCCGGAATAGACGGCGACCACGGCGCTGTCCTGGCCGGCGACCAGGCGTGCAAGGCCAAGCATCGTCACCATCATGGCCAAGGTGACGATGAAGGGCTGCAGGCGGCCGCCGACGATGATGGCGCCATTGAGCGCGCCGACCGCGAGCCCGATGCAAGAGACGGCAATCAGTACGCCGGGCATACCGAACTGGCTGCCGGCCTGGGAGGCGAGCCAGAGTGTCAAAAGCCCTGCGACGACGATGCCTGCGACGAGGGGCAGCCAGATTGCCGAGAGTGTGGATCTACGGCGGCTTCGATGGATTGGCGCCGCCGTTGTGGCGGATCTGCCCGCGCCGAGCTGAGCGGAGACGAAGGAGACGATCAGGGCGACGCCGACCATCGCGACCAGGAAGGTTACGGGCAGGGCGATGCCGGCTGCCACGGTGAGGCCCGGTTGCGTCAGCAGCAGCGCGGCCAGCACGGTGCCCAAGGCCAGGATCGAGCCGACGGAGAGATCGATACCGCCGATCAGGATCACCATGGTCATGCCGACGGCGACCAGGCCGGTGATCGAAACCTGGCGAAGTACGTCCGAGAGATTGCCGGAGGTCAGGAAGATGTTTCGCCCCTTGGAAGTGACCGGCGAAAAGGCGACGCCGATCAGGAAGAGGGCGGCGAGGCCCCAATACAGCTTGGTCCGCGACAGAAGTCTCAGAAAGGTCATTGACGGCTCGTTGACGGCTCATTGGGGGCAGGTGGGAAAGGTGAAATTCCGGCGGATACGGCAGAGAGCTCGGGTAGGGCGGCGGACCGCCTCGGCGAAGCAAGGGTCATGATCGCCTCCTCGCTGGCCTCCCGGCGCTCGAGGATGCCGGCCTGGCGCCCTTCCTGCATGACGAGGACGCGATCGGAGAGCAGCAGCAATTCGGGCAGTTCGGAGCTGACGACAAGGATGGCCATGCCCTGCCCGGCGAGGCGGAAGATCAGGTCGTAGATCTCCTTCTTGGCGCCTATGTCGATGCCGCGCGTCGGCTCGTCGAGCAGCAGGATGCGCGGGCCGATGGCAAGCCATTTGCCGATCACCACCTTCTGCTGATTGCCGCCGGAGAGCTGGCCGACGATCTGTTCGTCCGAACGGCAGCGCACGGAAAGGCTATCGATCGCCTCGCGGGCAAGCCGGGTTTCCAGGCCGTCATCGCGTAGGCCAAGGCGTCGCTGCAGCGGCTGGGAGGGCAGGGAGACATTGTCGCGAATGGTCGATTGCAAGAGGAGCCCGGTTGCCTTGCGGTCCTCCGTCACCAGAGCTAGGCCGTGCCGGATGGCCTGGCGCGGATTGTCGATCCGAACCTCTTCGCCGTCGACCAGGATGCGGCCCTCGCGCCGTCCACTGCTCGCGCCGAAGATGGTTTCCAGAATTTCGGTGCGGCCGGAACCGAGCAGGCCGGCAATGCCGAGGATCTCGCCGCGATGCAGGCTGAAGGAAACGCCGCGCAACACGCGTTTCCAACCGCCGCGCACCTGGGGCAGGCTCAGGCCGAGACCGTGCACGGCGAGGGCTTCGGTGGAGCGATCGGGCGTATGGGGCGGCGTGGCAAGGCTGAGGTCGCGCCCGACCATGCTGGCGATGATGCGTTCGGGCGTCAGCTCCGTCATGGGGGCCGTCAGCACGCGCCGCCCGTCGCGCATCACCGTGACGCGGTCGGCGAGCAGGGAGACTTCGTCCATGCGGTGGCTGATATAGACGATGCCAACGCCCGAGGCGGCGAGCTTTCGGATGATCCCGAACAGGCGCTCGCACTCGCTTGGCGACAGGGCCGAAGTCGGCTCGTCCATGATCAGGACCCGCGCCTCCAGCGAGAGGGCCTTGGCGATCTCGACCAGTTGCTGCTCGCCGACCCGCAGCGACCCCACACGTGCTTCGGGATCGAGGGCGACGCCGAAGCCCGTCAACAGGTCGGCGGCGGCGCGGGCAAGAGCGCGCCGGTCAACGAACAGGCCGGCAATGCGAGGTTCGCGGCCGAGAAAGATGTTCTCGGCCACGCTCATTTCGGGAATGAGATTGAGCTCCTGATGGATGATGGCGATGCCGGCAGCCTGGGCGTCTCGTACCGAGGCAAAGCGCAGGCCACGGCCCTGGCTGAACAAGTTGCCGTCGAACTCCGTCAGGATACCGCTGACGATCTTCATCAGGGTGGACTTGCCGGCGCCGTTCTCACCGACGAGCGCATGCACCTCTCCGGCCGCGACCGAGAAGTCGACATCGTACAGGACGGGGACGCCTGCGAACCGTTTGGAGATGCCTCGCGCCTCCAGCGCAGCATCACTCGGTTCGAGCCGGGTGGCGAGCATTGTGCGTTTCCAAAAGTGCTTTGTTTCGGACACCCTTGTTACATTGGTGTCTTTTATTTATAGAGGACACTAACATGCGTTGCTGGGGGCGGCAAGGGTACAAAGCGTCGTGTAGGCATTGGGCCGGCTGTCTCAGCTCTCGCTTGATTGTGCAGCCATGAATCGCGTCTAAGCGGACCTCGCAGGGACGCCCGAACGCCCAGCGATGACGAAATGCGATTGCAATTCTGAGGAACGGCGATGCCGCGCCCGCGCAATGTCTCGATGAAGGCCACCAATCTGGCCCTCGACATCATGGCGAAGCTGCAGCCCGGCGCGCAGCTGCCGCCGGAGGCCGTGCTGGCGCGCGAGGTCGGCGTGAGCCGTACGGCGATGCGCTCAGCCCTCGAAGGCCTGGAACAGGCGGGGCTGGTCCGGCGCGACGGCCGGCTCACCCTGCTGCACCGGCTGCCGGCGGCCTCGGATTATTTCGGCCTGGCTGAAACAGAGAGTTGCTCGGACCTGGTGGAACGGCGTTTCCTCGAAATGGCCGTCGCGGGCGACCTGATGCCCGGACGCAATTTCTCGGAGGCCGAACTCGCACGGACCTTCGGTGCGAGCACGGTGAGCGTACGCGAATTCCTGATCGGCTTTTCGCGTTACGGCCTGGTGGAGAAGGCGCCACGCGGAGGCTGGCGGCTCTGCGCTTTCGATGCCTCCTTCGCCCGGGAGCTCGCGGCAACGCGGCGCACTTTCGAGATCGAGGCGATCGGCTTGTTTGGCGGGCGTGGCGATGACGATCCGGTCTGGCGCGAGATCGGTCGGCTGGTTGAAGCCCATGAGGCGATGAGCCGGGGCGGCGAGGAGGTTATTCGCCAGTTTCCGCAGCTCGATCGTCGCTTCCACCGCTTCCTGGTGGACCAGCTCGACAATCGCTTCGTCACCAGCTTCTACGACGTGGTCTCCTTCGTCTTTCACTATCATTACCAGTGGCGCAAGGACGACGAGATCGAGCGCTACCGTACGGCATTGGCCGAGCATCTGAGCATTCTGCTCGCGTTGAGATCCGGCGTGATCGAAGAGGCGCAGAAGCGGCTCGAAGAACATTTGCGCACATCGGTGCGCACGCTGCTGGAGTCGGCGATCGGGGCGGGGAAATAGCGAGCAGAATAAGCCTTGAATGCGGAGGGCAGTTGCCCGCCCTCCGCCGTGACGCTCTCAGTCGAGCAGACGGTTGATCACGCCGGCCCCCACCGTGCGGTTGCCCTCGCGGATGGCGAAGCGCGTATTGGCTTCGAGCGCGATGGCTTCGTTGAGGGCAATGGTGAGCACGACGGTGTCGCCGGGCATCACCATCTCGACGTTCGGCGGCAGTTCGATACCGCCGGTGACGTTGGCCGTGCGGAAGAAGAACTGCGGCCGGTAATGGCCGAAGAAGGGCGTATGACGCCCGCCTTCCTCCTTGGTGAGAACATGAACCTCGGCCTCGAAGCGGGCATGCGGCTCCACCGTTCCCGGCTTGGCCAGAACCTGGCCGCGCCGGACCTCCTTGAGCTCGACGCCGCGCAACAGGCAGCCGATATTCTCCCCGGCGAGACCCTGGTCCAGGATCTTCTGGAAGGTTTCGATGGAGGTGACCACCGTCTTGCGACGGGCACCGAAGCCGACGAGTTCGACCTCGTCGCCGAGCTTGACCGCACCGCGCGCGATCAGGCCGGTGATCACCGTGCCCCGGCCGGAGATGGTGCGCACGCTCTCGATGGGCATCAGGAAGGGCCGGTTCTCGGCGCGCTCGGGCAGTTCGATCGTGCTGTCCAGCGCCTCGAAGAGCCGGAGGATCGCCTCATCCGCCAGCTCACCCTTGAGCCCGTTCAGGGCCTGCAGGGCGGAACCCCGGATGAAGGGCACCTTGTCGCCCTCGTAGTTCTGCCGCGTCAGGAGCTCGCGGATCTCGAGCTCGACCAGGTCGATCAGTTCGTGATCCTCCACCGAATCGCACTTGTTGAGGAACACCACGATGCGGGGCACGCCGATCTGCCGCGCGAGCAGGATGTGCTCGCGCGTCTGCGGCATCGGGCCGTCCAGGGCCGAGACCACCAGGATCGCGCCGTCCATCTGCGCCGCGCCGGTGATCATGTTCTTCACATAATCGGCATGGCCGGGGCAGTCGACATGGGCGTAGTGGCGGTTCTCAGTCGAGAACTCCACATGCCCGGAGGCGATGGTGAGGATCTTCGAGGCATCGCGCGTGCCCTGGGCAGCGGAAGCGCGGGCCACGTCCTGATACGAGACGAAAGCTCCCCAGCCTCGGTCTGCCGAGACCTTGGTGAGCGCCGCGGTCAGCGTCGTCTTGCCATGGTCGACGTGGCCGATGGTGCCCACATTGCAATGGGGCTTCAACCGGGTGAACTTTTCCTTGGTCATGCTACACCTGTGGTGCTTGCCGGCCCTCGCTTGGGGAGGTTGCACGGCTCTGGGCACCACGAGAGCCAAAAAAGTGCCCGGAACCGCTTTTGCGTCCGGGCTGGCTCGATCTCAGGTGATTTCGGTCCGGCCTAGGGCAAAGCGCGTGCGGCCGAGGAATCGATGTTCCTCGGGATCATCAGCGATATCGACGATGACGTCCGCATGGGTCCGGTGCCTTGTGGCGGGTGACGAATTGGGATGGCGCAGATAGGCGCTTGGCGAAGGAAATGCAAGGGGAAAGGCCCGCGCCTTACTTCATCCCCTTAGGAGAAGCTAGAGTAGCAGCGTGCCAAAAAAGGGCGCCGATTTTTGGTAGAAAACAATGCGATAATAAGATCTTACAGCATCGGACCTGATTCCTGGATCAGGTCCGATGCTGTAGCTTCATTGCTAGAGCGAATAAGCGTTCAAGTGGGAACGCTTATTCGCTCTAACTCTTTGTTTCGACGCGTCTTTGCGATTCCGTCTAATTGCAAAACGCTTTAGCGGCCACGCCTTTTGTCGGTCTTGTCACCCTGCCAGGGCTTTTCGTCTTGCCAGGGCTTTTCGTCTTGCCAGGGCTTGGTGGTATTCTTCGCGCTACCTTTGGGCGGGCCCTTGCGGTGCGGCTTAGGCTCGGGAGCCGATTCCTCGCCCCCCCGATCGCGATAGGGCTGGATGCGGATGTTCTCTTCGTCGGGCTTGCGCACGTTGACGGCAAAATGCTCGGCGGCTTCCTTGGAGATCTCGACCACGGTCTCGTTGTCGAGAATCTTGATGTTGCCGATATCGCGGCGCTTGACGCCGCCGCGGCGGCACAGCATCGGCAGCAACCATTTCGGGTCGGCATTGTTGCGGCGGCCGATGCTCAGGCGGTAGAGCACCATATCGTCGCCGGCGGACGGCACCTCGTCACGCTCGAAGCGCGCAGCACGCTCGGGACGTTCGAAACGCGGTGCCCGATCGGATTTGTCGAAGCGCGGGGCGCGTTCGCCCTTCTCGAAGCGGGCAGGCCTGTCGTCCCTGTCGAACCTGGGCCTGTCGTCCCGGGCAGGCCTGTCGTCCCGGTCGAAGCGGGAGGGCTTGCGACCATCTCGGCGCTCGAAATTGTCTCGACGCCCGAAGCCGTCGCCGGGATCGCTGACTTCCTCCGGCTCGGGCAGGCGCGAACGGTAGACGCGGGCGAGGGCGGCGGCGATATCCTCGGCGCTGCGATTCTCGAGCAGCAATTTGGCGATGGCCAGATCTTCCTCGCCGGGGGCTTCGGTCAGCAAGGGGTCCTCCAGCATGCGCTGCTGGTCGAGCACGCGGATTTCCTCGGCAGTCGGCGGGCCCATCCACTGGGCCTTCACGCCAGCCTGGTTGAGCATGATTTCGGCCTTGCGGCGGCGCGACATCGGCACCAGCAGAGCGCTGATGCCCTTGCGGCCGGCCCGGCCGGTGCGGCCTGAGCGGTGCTGCATCTTCTCGGCATCGGTGGGCAGGTCGGCATGGATGACCAGGCCGAGATTGGGCAGGTCGATGCCGCGCGCGGCCACGTCGGTGGCGACGCAGATCTGGGCATGGCCGTCGCGCAGGGCTTGCAGCGCCTGGTTGCGCTCGTGCTGGCCAAGTTCGCCCGAGAGCAGCACGGCCGAAAAGCCGCGTTCGCGCAGGGTGGCATGCAGATGGCGCACGGATTCGCGGGTATTGCAGAAGACGATCGTAGTGGGGGAGGCGACGAGGCGGAGCAGGTTGACGACGGCGTGCTCGGTCTCCTTGGGGGAGACGCGGATGGCGCGATATTCGATGTCGGCATGGCCTGATACGGCAGCCTTCACTTCGATGCGCAGCGCATCCTTTTGATAGGTGCGCGCGATGGCGACAATGCCCTTGGGCATGGTGGCCGAGAACAGCAGGGTACGCCGGTCATCGGAGGTGGATTTGAGGATGAATTCGAGATCCTCGCGGAAGCCGAGGTCAAGCATCTCGTCGGCTTCATCGAGCACCACGGCGCGCATGGCCGAGAGATCGATGCCCTTGCGCTCGATGTGGTCGCGCAGGCGGCCGGGCGTGCCGACGACGATATGGGCACCATCGGCGAGCAAGCGGCGCTCGCGGCGCGGATCCATGCCGCCGACGCAGGAAACCACGCGTCCGCCGGCCTTCTGGTAGAGCCAGAGCAATTCGCGTTCGACCTGAATGGCGAGTTCGCGGGTCGGCGCGATGATGAGGGCGAGAGGGGCATCGGCCTGTTCGAAGCGCTCGTCGTCGCCGAGCAGGTCGCGCGCAATGGCCAGTCCGTAAGCCACCGTCTTGCCCGAACCGGTCTGGGCGGAGACGAGCAGGTCGCGGTCGGCGGCCTCGTCGGCCAGCACGGCCGATTGCACGGGGGTCAGTTCTTCATAATTGCGATCGGTCAGAGCCTGGCGAAGGGCCGGGTTCAGAGAAGGAAGGGTCACGGGGAAAGCCTGTCGATGAGGAAAACCGGTCATGTGAAATGCCGGGTCGGGGGCGGCGCGCCCACGGGTATTAAGTCCGCGCGCCAGCGTCCACTTCTGCAGGATTTCACTGATGAGGCAGCCCAATACAACAAAGCGCGGACAATTGCGAGGGCGATCGCGCGATACTGCTGCGCGTTTCCGGCATGACGGCGAGCACGTGGCCAGCGGAGACGAGGTCGTTGGGCTTTACCAGCGGGCCTCTGGCCGACAGTGCAGCTTGGATTGATTGCCGGCTGCACCAAACCTGGCAAGAGCCCCCGTTGTCGCCCGAATCCACATTGCCAAATAGACAGGCGCTCATGCAAACATCGGGGAGAAATGGCGGGAGAGGAATGGCCAACCGATGGAAGAGTCTGCGACGGAGCGTGAACCCTTCTCCCGCTATTACGCTCGCTATCTGGTCGCCAAACGGGGCTACAGGCTGGGAGCCTTGCCGCGATCGGAAGAATTACTGCAGCATTGCGATTACGTCCTGACCAGATCGGCCGGCAACCGCATCTCGATCGTGGGGATCGTCAATTGCGACAGCGCCGAGGGCAAGATTTTCACTATGCCGGCGCAGGGCCTCTCTGCTCTCGCGCAGCATATCGTCGGCGCGCTGCCGGCTTCCGTAAAACTCGCTATCACGATCTACGAGATTGGCTCCCACGCGATCGGCAGAACCGACAAGTCCCGTCTGTCCGGCCATAAGAGCGGTGGCAGACGCCATGCCACCAGAGCGATCGCCGTCGACGTTTCCAAGCGCCGCGCCTGGCCCTTGCCCTTGTTCGGACGCAGGTTCAGCCTTGCCGGGCAGATGCAGAAGCTGCTTCGTGCGCCCCGGTTGTCCGCAGCGGAATTGGTGACTCCGGAGCGGACGGTCAAGTTGGGAAGGCCAATCTTCGTATGGGTGCTGATGGCTCTCCTGCTGGCGGTTTTCATTGCTGAGCAGGTCTTTGCCTTCGGCAAGACTGGCAAGCCGGCCGTGCCGACCATCGAAACTCTGCAGGTCCTGGGGGGCCTGAGCTATCCGCTGGTGGTCGGGGAGGGAGAATGGTGGCGCCTGTTTACGGCGCCGCTGCTGCATGCCGACCTTTCCCATATCGGCTTCAATGGCCTGGTGCTGCTTCTGATTGGCAATTCGCTTGAAACCTTGATCGGCTGGCGCTGGACGGCAGCGGCTTTCTCCGTGTCGGCGGTCGCCGGTTCCCTGATGTCGCTGGCGGCCAATCCCGTCAACATGGTGAGCGTCGGCGCGTCGGGAGGCATTACCGGACTGCTTGCCACCGCTCTCGTGATATCCTTCAGAATTCCCGCAGGCGCCATCCGTGCCCGGCTGATCAGCCAGGCCCTCTACGGTCTGGTACCGGCATTGCTGCCCTTCCTGAACGCCGCGGTCAGTGGCGGAAAGGTCGATTACGGCGCCCATTTCGGGGGCGCCATCGGCGGTGTGACCATGGGTTTCCTTTTGCTGGGCCTGTGGCCCAGTCGCCTGCCACGGCCCCGATTGAACAATCTGGCTGCGCTCGTCGCTATTGTGTTCTTTTCCGTCGCCGCGGGGGCGTGCCTGCCGATCCACGACCATTATCGGCGCCGGATGCAGCTCGTACCTGATCTGTCGGCCGCGGCGACTCCATCGGATGCATCCGTCGAAAGCCTCCTGCGCGCTTATCCGCAGGATCCGCGCCTGCACTTCCTGCGGGCCCAGACCTTGCTGCGCAGGAATGACATCCAGGGCGCCGAGGCAGACTTGCGTGCAGCGCTGACGGACCGGCCGCTTAGTGCGGAAGTCGGTGGATCCGATTTCGAAAACAGGGTTCGGGCCGTCCTTGCCGCCGTTCTGAAGAGCAAGGGAGATGGGGGCGGAGCGGCGACCATGGCTGGGCCTGCGTGTGCTGCCGAAAAGAACGGACCAATCGCTGACTATCTCAACAAGTTCACCCTGTGCCAGTAGTCGCGCTTCCTTCGAAGGCCTGGCAGGGAGCCTCGTCCGGCTATCAATTTTGACGAATGTCGCGCGGTCTTGTGCGGCGCAACAATATTATTGACAAATCTGTCCGAAACAGTGTTTCTGGGGCCATGGCAAGACCGAGAGAATTCGATCGTGACGAGGCGCTGAAGCGCGCCACCGCCGTGTTCTGGGCCAAGGGCTTCGAAGCGGCGTCGACCGACAATCTGCTTGTGGCGATGAAGATCGGCCGCCAGAGCCTCTATGACACGTTCGGCGACAAGCGTCGCCTCTATCTGGAGGCGCTGGGTCGCTATCAGGCGGTCAATCTCGCCAATCAGCTCGCGCAGCTCGACGCGGAAGCATCGCCTCTCGCCGGCATTCGCAGGATGCTGCTGGCTGTGGCGGAAGCCGACCCTTCCTTTCGGGCGCTCGGCTGCATGAATGTCGGCGCGATCGTCGAATTCGGCCGGAACGACGAAGAAATCGCTGCCATGCTTACCGAGAACGAGGCTGCGCTCGACGCGGCGCTGGAGGGCAGCCTGCGCAAGGCCAAGGCGGAAGGCGAGATCGGCACGACCACCGATATCAAGGGGGCCGTGCGCTTTATCCAGGCGACGCTGCGTGGCCTCAAGGTCAGCGGCAAGGCCGGCGCCGATACACAAAGCCTGCGCCAGACCGTCGAATTCGCGCTCGCTGCACTGACCAAGGATACACGCCGAAGCTGAGGTAGCGTTCACAGGCCGGCGAGCCGATGGACAAGGCCAAAGGCGGCGATCCCGACCAGCAACAATCCCGCGCCGCGCCCGGCCCAAATGGTGAGGGCGGGACTTGAGGTCAGGGCCTCGCGTCCGCGTGCGGCCATCAGGGCCAGCCCGCCATAGACGGCAAGCTGCACCAGTACCGTCATCAGGCCCATCATCACAGCCTGAGGCCAGAGCGCCCCGAAGCTCGGGTTGAGGAATTGCGGGTAGACCGCCAGTACGAACAGCCAGGCCTTCGGATTGAGCAGGCAGGTGGCCAGCCCCTGACCGAAAATGCGTGCGAGCGCGGCTGTATGGCCGGATTCAACCTTGCCGACGGTGATGGAGCTGCGCAGCAGCCGGATGCCGATCCAGATCATATAGGCCGAGCCCGCCAGGATCATGCCGGTGGCAAGGGCCGGGACGAGCCGGCTGAGGGCGGCGACCGCGACCGTGCCGAACAGGGTATGGCAGACGCCGCCCGCCATGATGCCAGAGGTCGCGGCAAGGCCCGCACGCCGGCCGCCTGTCAGCGCATTGGCGAGCACGAAGAGCATGTCCATGCCCGGCACGATGATGATGCCGGTCAGCAGGATGAGGAAGAGCCAGAGATTTTCAGTATAAGTCATGTCAGTTGCCAGCCAGTGGCGAGGTGTGTTCGGTGACATCCTTGCCGCTTTTTCAAAGGGTTGTCTGCCTCTATAGAGAGAGGCAACTGACAAGGATGTGTCAGTTGTGAAGGGGGCGCGATGCGCAAGGCGGCACGTTTGTTCGAGATCATCCAGATTCTCAGGCTGGCGCGAAAACCGGTCACGGCTGCCGCGATCGCCGAGGCTCTCGAAGTCACCGTCCGTTCGATCTATCGCGACATCGCCGCGCTGCAGGCCATGCGGGTGCCGATCGAGGGAGAACGGGGTATCGGCTATGTCTTGCGCTCCGGCTTCGACCTGCCACCCCTGATGTTTTCGATCGAGGAGACCGAGGCGCTGATGCTCGGCCTGGCCCTGATCGAACGAGCCGGCGATCCTGAACTGACGCAGGCCTCGCGGGGAGCCGGCGCGAAACTGGCGGGCGCGGTGCCCGGGCCTCTGCGCCAGTTGTTCTCCTCCCGTACGCTGCATGCCTGGGGCGACATCGCGCCGACGCCCGAGCGCATCGACCTCGGCCTGGTGCGTCGGGCCATCCGCGACGAGGAGAAGCTCGATCTCGATTATCGCGACGATCAGGGACGGCACACGCAGCGGACGATCCGGCCGCTTGCGCTGATCTATTATTCGCAGGCCTTCGTTCTGGTGGCCTGGTGTGAGCTGCGCCAGGCGATCCGCAATTTCCGCGCCGATCGCGCCTTGTCCTGTACGCCGACCGGAGTCTATTTCCGCCATGAGGGCGACAGACTGCGCGAATTATGGATTTCCGGTTGGCAGATCAACCAGGGGCAGGCGGGATAAGGGCGCAGTTTCCCACGAGCGCAGACATCGGCGCTCTTGGGTCAGAGGTTTCGGGTTGCCGGACTCGGCGTGGTATGGTCGGTTGGCGACCGAGAACAAATCGGGAGAATTCGCATGACTGGCCAAATCCGCGTCGGCATCGGCGGCTGGACCTTCGAGCCGTGGCGCGGCAGCTTCTACCCCGCCGACCTGACCCAGAAGCGGGAGCTCGAATATGCCAGCCGCCAGGTGACGGCGATCGAGATCAACGGCACCTATTACGGCTCCCAGAAGCCGGAAAGCTTCGCCAAATGGCATGCGGAGACACCGGATGATTTCGTCTTCGCGATGAAGGCGAACCGCTTTGCCACCAACAAGAAGGTGCTGTCGGAAGCCGGAAAATCGATCGACATGTTCATCGGCAGCGGCATCGTCGAATTGAAGAAGAAGCTCGGGCCGATCAACTGGCAGTTCATGCCGACCAAGAAGTTCGATCCGGCCGATTTCGAGGGCTTCCTGAAGCTCCTGCCCAAGAGCCATGAAGGCCATGCCCTGCGCCATGTCGTAGAGGTCCGGCACGACAGCTTCAAGGTGCCTGAGTTCATCGAGTTGGTGCGGGCCTATGATGTCGGCATCGTCCTGACCGACAAGGCCGATTTCCCGCATATCCACGATGTCACCGCTCCCTTTGTCTACGCGCGCCTACAAGCGGCGAAGGAGGACGAGGAGCTCGGTTATCCCACTGCTGCGCTGGACAAATGGGCCGAGAGGGCCAAGTTGTGGGCTGGCGGTGGTGAGCCTGCTGACCTTGACAAGGCATCGGACAAGAAGGCGCCGCAGGCGGGCAGCCGGGATGTCTTCGTCTTCATGATCAACGGCTTCAAGCCCAAGGCGCCTACGGCGGCCAAGGCCTTGATCGAACGCTTGTAAGCGCCGCCATCGGAGACCAGGGAAGAGATCGCTAACCCTGCCGTTGGGTCACATAGCCGCCCAGATTTTGGGCCAGAACAAAGCAATGATGGATCTGTTCAGTTTCGACGAGCCCAACCGCCTCGACATTGCCGAGGGCGCCGTGCTGCTCGTCGGCCGTGCCCTTGGCCGGGAGGAGGCGTTGCTCGCCGCCCTCGATACCGTGGTGGCGGCCGCTCCCTTCCGCCATATGGTCACGCCCGGCGGCTTCACCATGTCGGTGGCGATGAGCAATTGCGGCCAGCTCGGCTGGGTAACCGACAGGCGTGGCTATCGCTACAGTATGGAAGACCCCGAAACGGGCCAGCCCTGGCCGGAGATGCCGGCCGCCTTCGCCACCCTCGCGCGTGAGGCGGCGGCGGAGGCGGGCTTTGCCGGGTTCGAGCCGGATGCCTGCCTGATCAACCGCTATGAGCCCGGTGCCAAGATGTCGTTGCATCAGGACAAGGACGAGCGCGATTTCGGCAACCCCATCGTATCGGTCTCGCTCGGCCTGACCGCCGTTTTTCAGTTCGGCGGCCTGTCACGCAGCGACAAGCCGCGCAAGCTGCCGCTGCAGCATGGCGACGTGATGGTATGGGGCGGCCCGTCGCGCCTGGCCTATCACGGCATCTTGCCGCTGAAGGAAGGGCAGCATCCCCGCCTGGGACGCAATCGCATCAATCTGACTTTCCGTAAGACCTGACCAACGACAGTAAATCGCCACCATGTCACGCTGGCCCGGGTGATCGAGAGATTACCCCTGCATCGGCCCAATCGGCGAAGCTCCTCGCCACCCAGTCGATGAAGACACGAACCCGCGGCGAGAGTTGGCGATTCTGTGGGTACAGCAGGGAGACGGGCGTCGGTGTCGGCGGATGGGCCGGCAGAACCTCGATCAGCCTGCCGTCGGCGAAATAGGGCAGGAGATGGTAGCGCGGCACCTGGATGAGCCCCAACCCCGCCAGCGCTCCTCCGAACAGGGCTTCCGAGCCCGTGACCGTCAGTGCGGTGGGCAGGGTGACGTGGCGTATGTCGGCATCTACCTGAAATTCGAGCGGTATCACGCTGCCAGTCGCCGAGGATAGGAAGCCGACCATGCGATGGCCGTCGAGGTCATCCGGCGTGCTCGGCACGCCGTGGCGGGCGAGATAGGCGGGACTTGCACAGGTGGCCTCGGCGAGCATGGCGATCCGGCGGGCCACCATCGAACTGTCCTGGAGATCGCCGGCGCGGATCACGCAGTCGATGCCCTCGCGCACGAGATCGACCAGGCGGTCACCCTCGCCGATATGGAGCCGCAGGCCCGGATAGCGTTCCAGGAAGTCGGCGAGGCCAGGCAGCAGGAAATGCCGGGCGAGCGTGCCATGAACATCGATCCGCAACAATCCGTGGGGCTTGGCGTCGCCGAAGGCGGCCTCGGCATCCTCGATGTCGGCCAGGATGGCAAGGCAGCGACGATAATAGGCTTCGCCGTCCAGCGTCGGGCTGACGACGCGGGTGGTACGTTGGAGGAGGCGGACGCCGAGGCGTGCTTCCAATTGGCGGATCGCTTCGGTCACGGTCGAACGCGGCAAACCCAGGTCCTGTGCCGCCTGCGTGAAGCTGCGACGCTCGACGATCCGGGTGAAGAGCCTGATGGCGTCAAAACGATCCATTGTTCGCAAATCCCGAATAGTCATATCAGATTTTGCATGATTATCCGAGATGGCAGAAGTTGGATAGTGCCGTCCAGCGATCAACCTCACATCAAGGAGAGCAAAATGACTATGAATGGCAGCAAGGTTGCCCTCGTCACCGGCGCCTCGCGCGGGATCGGGGCCGCCATCGCCCGTCGCCTCGCGCAGGACGGCTTCTCGGTCGTCATCAACTATGCCGGCAATACCGAGCGGGCCGAGGCGCTGGTGCGTGAGATCGAGGGCACAGGTGGGCGGGCGCTCGCCCTGCAGGCCGATGTCAGCGACCCCGTGGCCGTGGCTGATATTTTCGAGGCGGTGCAGACGGCTTTCGGAGGCCTCGACGTCCTCGTCAACAATGCCGGAATTATCGCATTGTCTCCGCTCGCCGAGACGGAAGACGACGGTTTCGACCGTCTGGTGGCCGTCAATCTCAAGGGCAGCTTCAACACCATGCGCGAGGCGGCGAGGCGATTGCGCCAGGGCGGGAGGATCGTCAATTTCTCGTCCAGTGTCGTCGGCCTGCGCCAGCCGAGCTATGGCGTCTATGCCGCCACCAAGGCTGGCATCGAAGCACTGACCAGCGTCCTGGCCAAGGAGCTTCGCGGCCGCTCCATCACCGTGAATGCCATCGCGCCTGGTCCAACGGCGACGGATCTCTTCTTCGACGGCAAGTCGAAGGACCTCGTCGAGCACTATGCCCGCATGGCGCCGCTGGAGCGACTCGGCACGCCGGACGACATTGCCGCGGCGGTCGCCTTCCTGGTCGGCCCGGACGGTGGCTGGATCAATGGGCAGACCTTGAGGGCCAATGGCGGGCTGATCTGAGGTCGCAGAGATGTGGCGCGCCCTGACGACGGCCGGCGAGGCCGCCACACTCGCAAGGGCCTATTGCTCCGCCGCCGCTTTGAGATTGGCGAGGCCCTGTTCGAAGTCCTTGCCGATCATATGGTCCATATTGATGAACAGCCCCATCAGCCTGGCGATGAAAGGTGCGGCGCCCTGCATCGACCAGGTGACGCGCGTGGCATCGCCGGCCGGCGTGAAGGTGAAGGTGGCGCGGTTATTCGCCCGGAACGGGCGGATGAAATCGAGCTTCATGTCGATACCGCGCTCAGGTGCCGCCTCGAGAATCTCCATGCGGCCTGCACCGGCCTTGCCATTGCCTTCCCACGCATAGACGGCACCCTTGCCGGATTCGGCGCCGGAGAAACCGCGTTGCATGGCAGGATCGAGCTTTTCGTAGGGCGACCACCGGCTCCATTGGTGAAAATCGGCGAGCAGGAGATAGATCCGCCCGGGCGGCGCCAGGATTTCGAGCGAGCGTTTCACCTCGAAACTCGGCGGGCGCATAGCGGCGAGGATCAGCACGACTACCAGCACGACGATGAGGATGGCAAGCACATAGACCACGGTGGTTCCTCCGGCAGCGGGAAGCAGGCCTCACGCCTGCGCTGCGTTATCCTTCAACAGCCTATCCAGATGCTGGCGGATGTGATTGGCCTCGGCTGCGGTGGTGGCGAGGGCAATGGCCTGGTCGAAGGCCCGATGGGCCTCCTTGCCTCTGCCGAGCTTCAGCAGCAGCCCGCCTTTGAGGCCGTGAAAGTAGAAATAGCCGGACAAGCGGGATTCCAGGGGTTCGATCATCGCGAGCGCGGCTTCCGGCCCCTCCGTCTTGGAGACGGCCACGGCCCGGTTGAGCGTGATCACGGGTGAGGGCTGGATCTCCTCCAGCAACGCATAGAGCAAATCGATCTGGCGCCAATTGGTGTCTTCCGGTGTCGCTGCACGGGCGTGCACGGCGGCGAGGGCCGCCTGCAACTGATAGCTGCCGGGGCGTCCGTGGCGGGTGGCCTTGTCGATCAGGGCAAGGCCCTCGGCGATCATCTGACTGTTCCATAAGCGCCGGTCCTGATCCTCCAGCAGCACGATCTGGCGCTCGGCGTCGAAACGAGCCGGCGAGCGCGCGTGCTGGAGCAGCATCAGCGCCGCCAGTCCCATGATCTCGGGTTCCGTCTGGAACAGGCGCAGCAGCAGGCGGGCAAGACGGATGGCCTCGTCGCAGAGCTGGACCCGGCTGCCGTCATCCTCTGCGCCGGCCGAGTAGCCCTCGTTGAAGATCAGATAGACCATGGCGGCCACGGCGCCGAGGCGTTCCGAGCGCTCCACGGCGCCCGGTGCCTCGAAGGGCACGTCGGCGCTGGCGATGCGCGCCTTGGCCCTGGTGATGCGCTGTTCCATCGCCGCTTCGCCGACCAGGAAGGCACGGGCGATCTGCTTGACGGTGAGGCCGCAAACGATGCGCAGGGCGAGCGCGATCTGCTGGGTGCCGGGCAGGTCCGGATGGCAGCATATGAAAAGCAGGCGCAGGATATCGTCACGGTAATGCTGGCCATCCAAACGCTCGGTCAGCTCCGCCTCGGCATCGCCGAGGTCAGAGATCTGATCCTCGTCCGGCAGGGCCTCCTGCTTTTTCTCGCGGCGTTTGGCGTCGATGCCGGAATTGCGGCCGGCAAAGATCAGCCAGGCGGTAGGATCGCGGGGCGGGCCGTTTTTCGGCCAGCTCTTCAGCGCGCGCAGGCAGGCTTCCTGATAGGCTTCCTCGGCCGTATCGAGGTCACGGAAATAGCGCAGCAGCGCTCCCATGGCCTGCGGGCGGGCGGAAGTGAGCGCGCTGCTGATCCAGGCCGCATCGGTCATGTTGCATGCGCCTTCTGTTCGAGCACCCCGGGCTGGAAGATCGAAAGCGGACGGATCTCGTAGGAACCGATGCTGGGATTGGCCTTGGCGAGATCGCGGGCGATATCGAGCGCTTCCTCGAGATTGTCGCAGTCGACCACGTAGAAGCCCAGTAGTTGTTCCTTGGTCTCGGCGAAGGGGCCGTCGATCACCAGGGGTTCGCCACCCGTCTTGCGCAAGGTGGTGGCGGCGGTGGTTGGAAGCAGTCGCACCACCGGGCCGAGCTTGCCAGCTGCCGCGACCTTTTCATGCACCTTGTGCAGACGTGCCATCACGGCATCGTCCTCCTCCTTGGTCCAGGCGCCGACGACGTCTTCGTAATTGTAGCAAAGGATCGTGTATTGCATTGTCTGCTTCCTCTTGAGCCAAGGACGAATGAGCCAAGAGGTATCCGACATGAGGGAGCAGGACAATTCATACTCTCTTGTCGGCAGCAACGGACGAGATCCCGCGGGCCCTTGCGGAAACGCACCGATCGCAATCGAGGCGCAAGCTCAGATCGCAGCCTCGCTGCCGCAGGAAGCCAGGGTCGTGTCGTTGGGATCGAGAGAGAGCTGGAACGCGTCGTTTTCTGTCGAATCGATGCCGTCGATCTTGCGTAGCGCCGCAATGGTGAAATCGGTGAAGGCGCGCACCACCGGTCGCATATAGCGCACCGAGGGGAAGGCCAGGAAGGCTTCCGTAGGCCGGACGACGTAGTCGGGCAGGATACGGACCAGACGCCCCTCGGCAAGCTCGCAATTCACCAGCAATTGCTGCACCGGCCCGGCCGCGTGCCCTTGCAGGAGCGTGGCGGTGATGACCTCGGCGTCATTGGTGCGCAGGATGGGCTGGACAGGCAGGTCGAGCGTTTCGCCGCTGCGATGTTGCAATGTCAGGATGTCGCGCGGCGAAAGCAGTCTGGCACTGCTCACGATGCCGATGTCCGACAGCCGTTCCGGCGTGTCGATCGGCCCGGACCGGGCGAGGAAGCTCGGCGCCACGACCAGGATACGCCGGATCAGGCCGAGACGGCGGATGATCAGTTCCTGGCCGGCAGGACGTCCATACCTCACCGCCAGATCGAAGTTTTCATAGACAAGGTCGATATCACGGTTCTCCAGGATGAGATCGACCGTAACGGCGGGATGGCGTTTCTGGAATGCCATGACGATTGGATGCAAGTGCCTGACGCCGATGCAGGAGGGTGCATGCAGCCGGAGCGGGCCTTCGATGGCCCCCATGTCACGCCGGACTCCTTCCAGGGCCGCGTCAATGGTGGCGAGCGCGCCTCGGCTGGCTTCGTACAGGGCCTGTCCCTGTGGTGTCGGGCGTACGATGCGCGAGGATCGTTCCAGCAGTCTGGCGCCGACATGCCGTTCGAGATTGCGCAGATGTTTGGTGACGGCGGGCTGGGAGACGGCAAGGTCACGCGCTGCGGCCGTTACCGAAGCGCGCTCGACGGTGCGGACGAAAGCGCGCAAGGCGACCGCGATGTCCATTCATGCCTCATGGTTATGGTTATCATAGCATCATAACATATGGACGTCAGCGGTGTCATCGGGCTCAATCGCCTCCGTGCCGTGTTGGTGGCGTTGCGGAAGGCGTGATGATGATAAGCAGGCGTAGTTTTATGGTTGGATTGCCTTTTTTGGTGGCCGGATGCGCGCAGGACCGCACACCGGATCTGAGCATGCGGGAAGTGCCTGTCGACCCGGATCAGGCCTTGCTCTATGGAGCCGTCGAGTCCGAGCCCTTTGCCGTGCCTGCTGTCGACCTGCGACGGGTGAAGCCGCAATATCTGCGCCGGGAGGTCGCCTACGAGACGCAGGAGCAAGCCGGCACGATCGTGGTCGATCCGGCCGAGCGTCATGCCTATCTCGTGCTGGAGCATGGCAGAGCCCTGCGTTACGGCGTGGGTGTGGGCAAGGAAGAGGCTTTCAATTTCCAAGGCCGTGCAACCATCGCCCGCAAGGCCGAGTGGCCGCGTTGGACGCCGACGGCCAACATGATCCGGCGCCAGCCCGAACGCTATGCGAGATACGCCGCCGGGTTGCCGGGCGGAACCGGCAATCCTCTCGGCCCACGCGCGCTTTATCTGTACAAGGACGGGCGCGACACGCTGTACCGGCTGCACGGCACCATCGAGCCCTGGACGATCGGCACCATGGTGTCGTCAGGCTGCGTGCGCCTGCTCAATCAGGATATCATCGACCTCCACCGGCGCGTGCCCGTCGGGACAACCGTGGTCGTGCTCCCGGCCAGCGCCTCGACGGCTTAGAGCCTGTCTCAAAATCCCAGGCTGAGCTGCTGGGGTTTGTCCGTCTTCTTGGCCGGCTTGTCGTCGATCAGGGGCTTGAGCATCTGAGCCAGCCGCTTGGCCAGCGCCGACGGGTCGGCCTCGGCGAGGGAGGAACTGGCGATCACGTCGCGCATCAGCGCGACGCCGGCGATCAAGGCAAGGAACAGGGTGGCGCGTTCCGACCGGTCCTTGCCGGGTAGGCTGGCGGCAAGCGGGCGTTCGAATTGTTCAGTGACGACCTCACGCAGGATTTCGGCAGCCCTGGGATTGGAGGCCGAATGCAGCATCAGCCGGAACGGATCGACACCGGCGCTCTCGCCGGCAGGGTTGGCCACCATCGCCTGCGCCACGCGGTCGGCGAGGGAGGTGGCATCGCCTTCGAACAGGCTGGCATCGGTGCAGGCGATCTTGGCCGCCTCAGCGAACATCTCTTCCTTCGAACCGAAATAGCGGTTGACCAATATGGCGGTGACACCGGCTTCTCCCGCGATTTCTCGCAGGCCGACACCGTCATAGCCTGCGCGCGAGAAGGCGATCAGCGCCGATTGCAGAATAGCTTCGCGCGTCGCCGCGGCATTGCGCGGGCGCTTGGCTTGGGGGGCGGGGGTCGATTGGGAGGGAGGGGGTGTTTTCTTCCTGGCCATGCCCGCGCCTGCAATGTTTTCGAGGCCGCAGGAGTATACGTGCGTAGAGGCAGGCGCAAGTTTCTCTCTCCCGCGATCCACCGTTCATGTCGCGGGCTCGGCTGGAGGGGTGTTCTTGGCCAGGTGGTCGTCCATATAGAGCCAGGCGGCGGCAGCGCCCGCGAGCGAGACATTGACCGCCAGGCTGCCGTCTGCTGCCTGCAATTGCAGGGAGTGGTGCCGCCGCAAGGCCTGGATCAAATAAGACGTTGCGTCGGCGGGGAGGGTGGCCTCTGCCAGCCCGCCTTCTTCCTCGGGATCGGAAAACGTCACTCGGCCGGCAACGTCGCCGATGGGCTTGCCGTCCGCCAGAAGGACGTAAGGGTGGCCGGCAAGGACACCGGTCGGATCGACCACCGAGAAACGGACCTTCACCGGTGCCGAGGCCTCGATGCGGCGTTGGATGCTGAGATAGCCCTTCGCATCCGGGTCGCCTGCGGCCAAGCCGACGGCCTGGCATTGGCGGCTCGTATCGCAGTTCACCTGCCAGTCCTTGAAGGTCTCGGCTGAGGCCGAGCCGGCGAGCAAGGTGGTCATGACCAAGGCGATTGAAAGGCGGCGCATGGAGGCTTTTCCGGTTGTGATGACACTGACGGCATCATGCCGGCCGAGGCCTGCGTCCGGGAACGGCAAGGTCCGGTCATTGTTGGCCTTTTTGCGTGCGGGCTCGACTGTAATGTGCGGATTTGTCCGGTGGAAGGCGGCGACTCGCGACGGCGGAATTCACACCAGCTTGTTGGCCGGGAAGATGCTCATATGACGGATTTATGCAACTCTGCCCAGATTATGACTTATTTGCTCAATTTTTACGCGACGAAATACAGGTAAATGAATAAAATTTAAAAGATAAATCGATTTCTATACCTAGGTTACGACGACGATGCGCGCTATAGTTTTCGCACTGCCTTCACGGAACCATATGCACCCTGCCGCGTTCAATCGAGCGGGGTCAAAACGATAGGGTGGAGCCATGAAAGAAAGCCATGCCGCTGTCTTCTCGGTCGAGGAGCTCGAATTCCTGTGTACTCAGGCTGACGACTACGGTTGGTACATATGGACGGAACAGACCCGTCCGATGATTGAGGCCTTGTGTGCCCGTCGGTTGATGGCGGCCAATGGTGATTTCAAGGTGGTGCCCAGGGATGGGCAGCACCATGCCAATCTCGAAGGACATGCTCCTCGCGCGGCCAATTCGGTGTTGCGTTATTATGAGCTGATCGGGGCGGGACGCATCGCCTACCATATGGTGCAGCATCCGCGCCCGACCATGACGGCGACGCCGCTTACGGAAGTGCGCGGTAGCCATAGCCTTCACGGTTGATCGAAGGACGATGCATTTGGATCGAGCCGGTCGTCGTCCCGGCTCCCCGGATTTCAGCGTGTCTTTGCAATTGCCGGCGATACCGCCGGATTGCAAAACACAGCATTACTCATGCTTGTCTTGGCGCCTCGCGAGACCTGTGCGGTCTACGCGATATTTGCGGCCAGGCGTGGCAGGGCAGTGCCATCAGGCCCGAAAACATGGGCTGAATCGCGATCGATCCGCAGGCGGACCTCAGTGTGGGCACGCACGGGGTTTTTGCCGTCGGTTTGCACCACCAGTGTCTGTCCGTCCGCGATAGCTGTATGAAACACGGTTAGCCCGCCCAGATGTTCGACGATGCTCGTCGTCCCGGCGATGGCTTCGCCTGTGTCATCCGCTCCGTTCACCAGCGTGATGTGCTCGGGGCGGATGCCGAAGGTGACCTCGGAACCGACTTTCAGGCCACTGCCCGCAAAGGGCAGACGGATGCGCTTGTTCCCCGGCAAGGAAAGGCCCAAGCCTGTCGCGTCGGCTTCGACGATCCGTGCCGGCAGCGTGTTCATGCGCGGTGAGCCGATGAAGCCTGCCACGAACAGGTTGCGAGGGTGATTATAGAGCTCGAGCGGCGCGCCGATCTGCTCGATCCGCCCGCCATTCAGCACCACGATCTTGTTGGCCATGGTCATGGCCTCGACCTGGTCGTGGGTGACATAGATCATGGTCGCCTGAAGCTGCTCGTGCAGGCGCATCAGCTCGATGCGCATCTGCACGCGCAGGGCAGCGTCGAGATTGGACAGCGGCTCGTCGAACAGGAAAACCTTGGGATTGCGCACGATGGCGCGGCCGATGGCGACGCGCTGGCGCTGACCACCGGAAAGCTCCTTGGGCCGGCGATGCAGCAGCGGGCCGAGCTGGAGGGTTTCGGCAGCAGCCTGCACCTTGGCGGCACGTTCGGCCCGGGGCACACCTTCGATGCGCAGGGCGAAGCCCATATTGTCCGCGATGGTCATGTGGGGATAGAGCGCATAGCTCTGGAACACCATGGCGAGGCCGCGCTTGGCCGGCGCGATGTCGTTGGAAAGACGCCCGTCGATGAGGAGGTCGCCGCCGGTGATCTTCTCCAGCCCCGCGATCATGCGTAGCAGAGTCGATTTGCCGCAGCCGGAGGGGCCGACGAAGACCACGAACTCGCGATCCTCAACCTCCAGGTCGACGCCCTTGATGACCTCGACGGCGCCATAGGATTTGCGCAATCCCTTGAGATTGACGGTGGCCATCGTGGCGTTCTCCTTTGCGAGATGATGCAGGGATGGAGGGTCGATCTCCAGATCGACCATCTTGGAAACGTCGAGCGAAATAGAGAACAAAGACGGTCGATCTCGCTCCATCGTTCGATGGAGCTGGGAGATCGACCCTCCATTATTCCGCGCTACTGTTCGCAAAGTGAGCGCTCATGGGTCAGATGCCGGCGCGGCGCAGCGTTTCGCGATTGACCCTGACGGCAGCGGCGGGGTCGGCGGCGGCGGTGTCGGATTCTTCCTCCAGCACCAGCCAGCCATTGAAGTTCGGCCCGGCGGCAACGATGTCGACCACCGCTCTGAGATCGCAGACGCCCTGTCCCAGCATGCGCCACTGGCCCTCGGCATCGACATCCTTCAGATGCAGATAGCGGATGCGATCCTGGTAGGTGCGCAACGTATCGAGGATGTCCTGGCCGCCGCGCAGGATGTGGCCGGTGTCGGGCACCCAGCCGACCAGGGCCGGGTCCAGAAGGGCCATGATGCGGTCATAGTCGGCTCGCGAGCTCAGCAGCGTGTCGTGATGCGAGCTCGGATGCACGGCGACATCGACGCCGACGATACGGCCGAGTTCGCCGGCGCCATTGTAGAAGCGGCCGGCAATGGCGAACTTGTCGTCGAGAGGGCCGGGACTCATGATCGTGGCGCTGCCCAGCGACAGGATGGCACCGGGGAAATGCGCGGTGAAGCGCAGGGCGCGGTCGACCATGGCGAGGTCGGCCTCGACGGCGTCGGCTTCGGTGAAACCGGAACTGCTGCCGCAGGCAAAGGCCACCAGCGTCAGGCCATGGTCTGCCAATGCTTTCGCAAAGTCCTGCGGGCGGTCGGCATAGGGCGGGATCATGGTGTCGGTGATCTCGATGCCGGCATAACCTGCCGCCGCGATGGCCGCGAGCAGGTCGTCGGCATTGCCGCTCCAGCCCTTGCCCAGCATTTCCCAGGTGAAGGTCTGGCAGCCGGCCTTCAGTTTTGCGGTCTCGTTCATGATGTCATTCCTTGGCGACGGTCATTCCTTGACCGCGCCTTGAGTCAGGCCCTCGATGATGTGGCGCTGGAAGAACAGTACCAGCGCGATCAGCGGCACGGTCACCACCACGGAGGCGGCCGCCACGTCGCCCCAGGGCACGTAATAGAGGTTGGTGAAATTGGCGATGCCGACCGGGATCGTCTGGTGCTCGATGGTCGAGGTGAAGGCCAGGGCGAACATGAATTCGTTCCAGGCAGCGATGAAGGCGAGCAGGCCGGTGGTGACGAGGCCGGGCAGCGACATCGGCAGGATGATGCGGACGAACAGACCTGTAACCCCGACTCCGTCCATGCGCGCGGCCTCGTCGATCTCGCGCGGCAGCGTGTCGAAATAGCCGAACAGCACCCAGGTCACCAGCGGCAGGCCGAGCGCCAGATAGACGATGACGAGGCCGCTATAGGTGTCGAGGAAGCCGTAATTGGAAGCGGTCAGGTAGAGCGGGCCGACGATGGCGATCTGCGGGAACATCGAGACCGAGAGCACGACCCCGAGGATGCCGAAGCGCCCCTTGACTTCCAGCCGCGACAGCGAGAAGGCGGCCAGCGCCCCGATGGCCAGGCAGAACAGGGTGGTGAGCCCCGCCACGATCACCGAGTTCAGCACATAGAGCTGGAACTTCTTGACGAAGAAGACATTGGCATAGTGTTCGAAGGTGACCGGCGAAGGCCAGAAGCTCGGTACCGGATCGGTCAGCGCCTTGTCGAGCTGCAACGAGGTGGAGAACTGCCACAGGAACGGGCCGGCCGACCACACGAGCAGCAGGGCCGCGCCGGTATAGACGACGATGAGGCGCAGGATCTCGCGGGCGTTCATCCCTGCCTCCTCAGCCGTGCCACGATGAAGATGCCGAAGCCGATGGCGATCAGGGTTTCTGTGATGAACATCGCGGTGGAGAGCGCAGAGCCATAGCCGAACTGCAGGGTGGAGAAGAGCACCTTGTAGCTCAGGGTGGACAAGGTTTCCGTGGAGTCGGCCGGGCCGCCGCCGGTGAGGACATAGACGAGGTCGAAGATGCGGAAGGCATCGAGGGCCCGGAACATGCCGGCGATCAGCAAGGTCGGCAGCAGCAGGGGCAGGCGCACGTGCCAGAAGATGCGCCAGGCCGAGGCACCGTCCATCTTGGCGGCCTCGGTGAGAGACCGAGGCACAGTCTGCAGGCCCGCCAGCAGCAGCAGGGCCATGAAGGGCGTGGTCTTCCAGACGTCAGCGATGATGATGGTGTCGAGGGCGTGGTCGACAGAGCCGTACCAGTTGATGTTGCCATCGATCAGCCCGACGGACTTCAGGAGGTAGTTGATCAGCCCGTGCTGTCCGTCGAACAGCCAGCCGAACATTTTCGAGGTGACCACGGTGGGCATTGCCCAGGGCACCAGCATGGCGGCACGCACCAGGGAGCGACCAATGAAGGGCTCGTACAGCAGCAGGGCCATGGCGAGCCCGAGCACGGTCTCGAGCGCCGTCGACACCGCCGTGAACAGAACCGTATGCCCCCACGCGTTCCAGAAGCCGTCGTCACCGAGCAGCGTGCGATAATTGGCAAGGCCGACGAAGGCGTCTTCCTGGGTGACGAGGGAGGTATTGGTCAGTGACAGCCAGACCCCGTTGACGATGGGATAGACCGAGACCGAGCCGAGCGAGATCAGCAGCGGCAGGATCAGCATCCAGGGCGCCAGGTCCAGGGACCGCAGGCCAGCCCCGAGGGGAGGGCTGGCCGCGGAGGCTTGCACGCTCATCGCGTCATCCTGCGACGATCGAATTGATCTTGGTGCTGGCGGCCTCCAACTCTGCCTTGATGTTGCCGCTGACCAGCGCCTTGGAGACGCCCGACTGGATGGCGAGGGTGACCTGGGCATATTTCGGGGTGACGGGGCGCGGCGTCGCGCCGGTGAACACCGATTTGAGCTGCTTCATGAAAGGCTGCTCCTTGCCGAGTTGGGCATCTTCGAACACTTCGGGGCGTGTAGGGGCGATCCCGAGCTGCAGGGCGAACTGGAGCTGGGTTGATGGCGAGGACATCCAGGTCAGGAATTCGATGGCCGCCTCCCGGTTCTTGGTGTTGGCGTTGACGCCATATTGATAGCCGCCGAGGCAGGCCGCGCTCTTGCCGCCGGCGAAATGGGGCAGTGGCACCACGCCAACCTTGTCGACCACCGAAGATGCCGCCTTGTCCTGCGCGATCGCATAGACATAGGACCAGTTGCGCAGGAAGGGCGCGCGGCCCGCCGTGAAGGGCTGGCGTGAGGGTTCTTCGTCCCAGCTCAGGACATCGGAAGGGCTGATCTTCGTCTTATTGATGGTGTCATAGAGGAATTGGACGGCCGCCACCGCCTTGTCGTCGCTGAGCGTCGAGGATTTGCCGTCGGCGGCGAGGATCGAGCCCCCATTGGAGGCAATCGCCTCCACGAGATCGCAGACCAGCACTTCAGCCTGCTTGCCTTGCCAGAGATAGCCGAAATCGGCCTTGCCGGATTTCTGGATCTCCTGGGCGGCGGCGGCCAGTTCGTCCCAGGTCTGCGGCGGCTTGGCACCAATGCCTTCGAGCAGGTCCTTGCGATAAAACAGCATGCCTGAATCGACATACCAGGGCAGGGCGGTGAGCTTGTTGTTGTACGTGCAGGCCGCCACCAGACCGGGGAAGAATTGGCTCTGCACCGAGGCATTGAAATATTCGTCCAGCGGCAAGGCCCAGCCGGCACCCGCGAATTCGGCGATCCAGACCACGTCCTGGGTGAAGACGTCGGGCGTGCCCGTGCGACGGGCGAGCTGCTGCACCAGGGCCGTGTGCACTTCGGTGGAGGAACTGGGCGGCGGCAGCTCGACATAAGTGACGTGGATCTTGCCCTGCGATTGGTTATAGGCGTCCACCACCTGCGCCATGGTCTGCTTGCCGAAGAATTTGGCGCTGGCGAAGGTGATCTCGGTGCGGTCCGCGGCATGGGCGCGACGGGGCAGGCCGAGCGCCAAAGCACCTGCGGCAAGGCCGGCGCCCTGCAGGAAGGTGCGCCGGCTCGGCACCGCTGCCGACCCGGATTGCGAAGCCCCGGCAACCGGGGTCGAGCGTGACTGAACGTCCGACATCACAAGTCCTCCCTTTATGGTGAATGCTCACCTTGATTTTCGGGTCATGCTTGGCCTGAGGCCGCGTGCTGTCAAGGATAAATTGTCATTTTCGTTCAAAAAATTTCATTCAAACACAACGCTTCTCGTGTTTACTTTCTAAATTAATGCAAAAATGAGCAACCCAGCTGACTGGGATGGCGGAGGACGCGCATGGGTAAACTCGGCATCGGCGTGATCGGATGCGGCAATATCTCGATGACCTATCTGCGCAATGCTGCGCTTTTCCCCGGCGTGGAATTGAAAGCCTGTGCCGATATCTCGGCGGAAGTCGCCAAGGTCAGAGCCCGGGAATACGGCATTCGGGCACTTGGCGTGGAAGAACTGTTGGGCGATGACGAAATCGACCTCGTTCTCAACCTGACCATTCCAGCCGTCCATTTCGAGGTATCGATGGCGGCTCTTGCCGCCGGCAAGCACGTCTTCACCGAAAAGCCTCTCGCCGTTACGGCGGCGGAGGGCCGGAGGCTGGTCGAGGAGGCGCGTCGGCATAAGCTGGCGATCGGCTCCGCCCCCGATACTTTTCTCGGTGCGGCAGGGCGGACGGCCCGCCGCCTGATGGAAGAGGGAGCGATCGGCCGTCCGACCACCGGCACCGCCTTCATGATGAGCCGCGGCATGGAGCATTGGCATCCCAATCCCCAATTCTATTATCAGCCCGGCGGCGGGCCGGTTCTCGACATGGGCCCCTATTACCTGACCATGCTGGTCAATTTGCTGGGGCCGGCGCGCCAGGTTGCGGCGATGGCGACGACCGGGCAGGCGGAACGGCTGATCACTGCGCCCGGGCCGAACCAGGGCACGAGCTTTGCCGTCGGCACGCCCACGACCTTGATGGCGCTGGTCGAGTTCGCCGGGGGTGCCATCGTCAATGTCGGCATGAGCTGGGACGTGTTCCGCCACTCCAACCAGCCCATCGAACTGCATGGCAGCCAAGGCTCGCTCAGCCTGCCCGACCCGGACACCTTCGGCGGCACCCTCGCCCTCAGCCGCAAGGGCGAGCCCTGGCAGGACATCGATACGGCGGCCATGACCTATGGCGGCCTGAACTGGCCCTATGCCGCGCCCGATCGCGCCAACTATCGGATGCTCGGAGTGGCCGACCTGGCCCGCAGCCTCGAGGAGGGGCGCCGTCCGCGGGCTTCCGGCGAACTCGCGCTGCATGTGCTCGAGATCATGGAAGGCATCCTGGAAGCCGCGCGCCTGGGGCGGACGGTGTCGATCGAGGCTCCGGACGTACAGCCCTCGGCCCTGTCGGAAGACGAGGCGGCGAGCCTCGGCAGCACCGGATAGGAGCAGGTGTTCGGGAAGCCCTAAAGCGTGCCCATGCCACCGTCGATCATGAGTTCGCTGCCGACGGTATAGGTCGCTTCGTCGGAAGCCAGGAACACTACGGCCTTGGCGATTTCGCTGGCCTCGCCGAAGCGGCCGGTGGGCACTAGTCCCTTGATGCTATCGGCGACGCTCTTCAGGTCCTGCTCCGAGAAGCCGAGCTTGCCATAGAGCGGCGTGGCGATCGGACCGGGGCTGACGGCGTTCAGGCGGATGCCCCGCCCGATCAATTCGCCCGACAAGGTGCGGATCAGCGATTGCAACGCGGCCTTCGACGCGGCGTAGACGCTGGAGTTCGGCATGCCGATATGGGCGTTGACCGAGGTGTTCAGCACGATCGACGCCGGATTGGCCAGGATCGGCAGCAGTGCCTGGATCAGGAAGTAAGGCCCCTTCAGATTGATGTCGAAGACCTTGTCGAAATCGGCCTCGCTCCAGTCCGCTAGCGGCTTGAGCTGGGCAATGCCGGCATTGACGAAGAGGATGTCAAGCCCGCCGAAGGCTTGCGCGATGGTCTCGGCGAGCTGTTTTTGCTTGGCGATGTCGGCGGCATCCGACTGAATGACGAGGGCACCTTCGCCCAGTTCCTTGCGCGCGGCCTCCAGCGTTTGGGGATTGGTGCCCGTCACCGCGATGCGTGCGCCTTCCGCCAGGAATTGGCGGGCGGTTTCCAGGCCTATGCCGGTGGTACCGCCGGTAATGAGAGCGCGCTTGCCTGAGAGCCTGTTCATGATTGCAGTTCCTTGTTCATGGGAGACGCTTTGAATGAAGCGAATATGGCGCAGTCATCATGTTCGGGGTATCCTGCTTATATTGGATCTATCTTCCGGGATTTCCGAACAATGAAGCTGGACGGGATCGCGAGTTTCGTAGCGGTGGCAGAAGCAGGTTCGATCAGCGAGGCGGCACGCAGCCTGCGCCTGTCCAAGTCGGTGGTCAGCGAACGCCTGGGTGAACTGGAGCGGACCGTCGGTACGCGCCTGCTGCATCGTACCACCCGGCGCCTGTCGGTGACCGAGGACGGAGCTGCTTTTCTCGAGCGCGCCAGGCGGATCGTGCGAGAGGTGCAAGAGGCGGCTGCGGATCTGGCGGAGCGGCGCGGCACCCTGGCTGGTCCGATGCGGATTGCCGCGCCGATTACCTTTGGGCACATGCATCTCGGTCCGGCCCTGTTTCCGTTCCTGGCTGATCATCCGCAGGTCGAACTCATCCTGGACCTCGACGATCGCCGGGTCGACGTCGCCTCCGCTGCCTATGACGGCGTCATCCGCCACGGTGCCATTGCGGATTCACGGCTGATGGTCTGGCGTCTGGCTCCAAGCCGGCGCATTCTGGTGGCATCCGCGGACTATCTGGACCGCGAGGGCACGCCGCGTTCCATCGGCGAGCTCGATCATCATAAGGGGCTGTTCTATTCGAACCGGGGGGCTGCCGATTGGCGGTTCCTCGGGCCTGACGGTGTCGAAATCGTGCGGGCGAAGGTCGCCTTGCGGGTCAACAATGGTGACATGATCCGTGACGCCGCGCTTGCCGGCCTCGGCATCGGCCTGCTGCCGGCTTTCATCGCGGGCCCCGAGATCCGCGCCGGGAAGTTGCAGGTCGTCGATATCGGCGTGCGGCCGGAGCCGGAATTCATCTTCCTCGCTCATCCGGAAGGGCGCCGGCCGTCAGCCAAGCTGCGGGCACTGACCGAGCATCTGAAACGCAGCTTCGGCGACCCGCCTTATTGGGAGGAGGGGATGTCCATGGCCGCTTCCGCTTGCACGAGCGTCTTGTGATTTGATTGAATCATTTCAAATCGCAAAGACGCGTCGAACCAAAGAGTTAGAGCAAAAACCGTTCACACTTGAACACGCTTTGCTCTAGAAGTGACGCGCGGTCACTGTGAGGTCCTGAGATGAGCGATTTGCCGGCACCAGAGAAGATACGCCCCCTCGGCTGCAGCGGCATGTCGGTAAGCTCTGTGGCCTGGGGCATGTGGCGCTTCGGGGGCGAGGACCTCGCTTCGGCTCAACGACTGGTCGAGACTGCGCTCGAGGCCGGGGTCACCTTGTTCGACACCGCCGACATCTATGGCCCGTCCGACCTCGGCGGCTTCGGGGTTGCCGAGAGCCAGCTCGGCCGGGTGCTCGAAGCCAGCCCCGGCTTGCGCCAGCGCATGGTACTGGCAACCAAGGGCGGCATCGTCTTCGGCACACCCTACAACTCCTCCGCCGCCTATCTTTCCTCGGCCATCGATGCGTCACTGAAGCGGATGCAGGTCGACCGCATCGATCTGTGGCAGATCCACCGGCCCGATATCCTCACCCACCCTAGCGAGATTGCCAGGGCCCTCGAAGACGCGCATCGGGCCGGCAAGATCGCTGCCATTGGCGTGTCGAATTATACCGTTGCCCAGACACAGGGACTGGCGGCTTGCCTCAGCCTGCCCATCATCAGCCATCAGCCGGAATTTTCGGCCCTCAAGCTCGATCCGCTCGCAGACGGAATTCTGGACCAGGCGATCATGAATGACATGGCGGTGCTCGCCTGGTCGCCATTGGCCGGAGGCAGGCTGGCGCAGCCGCAGGACGAGCGGGCACGGGCGGTGGTGGCCCTGTTCGATGCCAAGGCCGCGCAGGCCGGCATTTCCCGCACCGCCGTCGCCCTGAGCTGGTTGATGGTCCATCCGGCACGGACCATCCCGATCGTGGGAACGCAGAATCTCGACCGCATCCGGGAGATCCCGCAAGCCTATCTGCCGCGCTGGAGCCGGGAGGAGTGGTATTCGGTGCTGGTGGCCTCGCGGGGAGAGCGCCTGCCCTGATGCGGCTCAGCCCTGATCGATTGCGCCGATAGCCAGCTTCATGATCGCAAAATCGATGGCGGGGCTCTCGTTGATTTCGATCTGCCATGTCGCGGACAGGCCGGTCCAAGCAATGATCCACTGCAGCATCCGCCTGCGTTCGACACGGGCATGTTCGGTCACGAGGGTCAGCCGGTGTGAAAAACGCTCGGGTGAGGAGGCGAAAGCGCCGCCGTCGCCCTTGCCGGGGTTGCAAAAGAGATTGGCATAGTCGAAGCCACGCTCGCCAAACAGGCCCTTGGGATCGATGACGAGCCAGCCGCGAGGCCCGAAATCGAGGACGTTGTCGTGATGGATGTCGCCATGCAGCACGGTCTCTTCACAGGGATTGGCCAGGAGGGCAAGTGCTTCGGCGGCGCTGCGCGCCAGCAGGCCGCCCTCCCGGGCCGCGGCTGGCTGCAGATCGGCAAACCAGGCCTGCAAGGGAACGAGGGAGCGAGGAGGATCGGAACGGGCTGCATGCAGCTTTGCCGCGACTTCGCAGAGAATGATCGTGGCCTCGTCGTCTCGCCCGGCGGCGACCAAGGCAGAGAGCGGAGCGCCGCCGCGTTCCATCACGATGGCGTCTGCCTCGGCGGCAAAGATCTCGGCAGCGCCCTGAGCGTGCCACCAACTCATCAACAGGCCACCCTGACGCTCTTCTTCCGCCGTGGCCACTTTCAGCATGGCGGGACGTCCTTGCCAGCGCACTGGCAGCAGGCGCGCGGCATGGGTGACGATCGCCTCGCCATCCGGTGTGAGCCGCCAGCGCGCAAGCGCCTCGGCGAAAACGGCATGTTGCCGGAATTGAGACGAATGCATGGGATCTCTCAAAAATAGCCCGCCGTGGCCGCCCGGTGCCCGGAGGGAGAGCGACCGGTAGCCCGATGCCGGCGTCTGGGAAGTGTTTCCTCGGCTTACCGAATGTTCTCGGGCGCCTATTCCAGTGCGGGCGCAAATCACTGCTGAAAAAGGCGAAAATTCCTGCGACGACATTTGGCAATGACGTAGCTTCTCGGTACCATCATGGCAATTCCAATGCTGTTGATTTCGCTCGCGCAGTTGAGATCCGCCAGATGAAGATAGATGCCGGGCTGGGCTCCGATCGCTTCGATGCGGTCGTTCTTCCGGGCGATGTGGCTCTGCTTCGCCGCGTCATCGAGCAAGCCGGTGTCGCCATGGCACTGATCGGGCATGACGGCCGGTTTTGCTATGCCAATCCGGCCTTTTGTCGGCTCACCGGTTACCAGGCGGCAGACTATGTCGGCATGACTCTTGTCGACCTTGCCCATCCGGAGGACCGGGCCGGTCTTTCCTGGGATGGTTGGGACGAGGACGGTGTCAAGCGCCGCTATCGTCGCCATGACGGCACGGTCTTCACCGGCATGACCAGCCTCTCCCAACTGGCCAAGCCGGACGAGGCCTCGCCCTATGCCGCCATTGCGCAAATCGTGGCCGTGTCGGCCCAAATGCCGAACGAGACGAGCCTGGCCGAGGCGGAGTGGCGTTGGCGCCAGGCACTGGAGGGGTCTAGGCAGGTCGTGTGGGACTTCGACGTGCCCACTGAGATGGTGTGGGTGTCGCCGCATTGGTGCACGATGCTCAACCTTCTGGACGACGAGTACGTGCTTTCGATCGGCAATTGGCAGAGCAGGATGCATCCGGACGATCTCGCCCGCACGGCGGAGGCCGCGGAGCGTGTTCGGCTCAATGGCGATCGTGATTTCGACGTCACCTACCGATTGAAGCACAGTGACGGCCATTGGATCTGGGTGATAAGCCGAGGCCGGACGGTTGAGTATGCACCCGACGGCACCGCCAGGCGCATGATCGGAACCATCACCGACATCACGCGGCAAAAGGAGATGGAGGCACGCCTTTCCGCCGTCTCGGAGCGATTGGAAGTTGCCGTGCAGGCCGGTGGTATCGGCATCTTCCACGTCGATTATCCCTCGGGGCTCCGGCATTGGGATGCGCGAACCTACGCGCTTCACGGCGTCACGCCGGAGACGTTCGACAACACGATGGAAGCGTTCCGCAGCTTGCTTTCGCCCGAAGATGCTGCCCGGGTCGACCGTATCCGTCGGAGCGGTCTGCGGTCGGGCTCGCACTATCAGCTCGACTATCGCGTCCGGCATCCGAAGACGGGCAGGGGGCGTCATATCCGCTCCACGGTTCGGCTGATCCGAGGAGAGGACGGCGCCCTGACGCATGGGATCGGTGTCTGCTGGGACGTCACCGACGATGTGGAACGCAATCAGAGGCTGCACGACACGCTGGTTCTGCTGCAGGCCGTGATGAACGGGACGCCCGACCTGATCTACGCCAAGGATCGCGACGGTCGCTACGCGTTGGTCAATCCCTCGGTCGAGAGGCTGATGGGGAAGACGAGCGATGAAATCCTGGGTCGATCCGACACCGAGATTTTTTCGGCCGAGGTGGCGGGCGCCCTGATCGAGAACGACCGCCACGTGATGGAGAGCGGGGAACCCTCCACCATGGAGGAAACGGCGATGCTCGAGGGCTTGCGACGCACCTATTCCTCCACCAAGGCGCCCCGGCGCAACGAGCGTGGCGAGATTACCGGGCTGATCGGCATCTCCCGCGACATCACCGATGCCAAGGTCGCCGAGGCGGCTTTGCGGCAAAGTGAGATGCGCTGGCAGTTTGCTCTCTATGGATCGGGCGACGGGGTCTGGGACCAAAATCTCGAGACCGGGGAGGTGTTCTATTCGCATCAGTGGAAAGCAATGCTGGGCTACGGGGAGGGCGAGATCGGCACCAGCGCGAGCGAGTGGTCGGATCGCGTTCATCCCGAAGACCTGCCGTATTGCCAGGCGACTATCGAGGCGCATCTGCGTGGCGAGACGCCGGATTTCGTTTTCGAGAACCGTCTGCTCGCCAAGGATGGCAACTGGCGCTGGATCTATGACCGGGGCAAGGTGGTCGAACGGGCAGCGGACGGGCGTGCCTTGCGCATTATCGGAACCCATACCGACATCACCGCACGCAAGGAGGCCGAGAGCGCTATCCTGGCCCTCAATCAGCGGCTGCAACTGGCGATCGAGGCGGCTGGCGTCGGCGTCTTCGAGTATGATTTTGCCTCCCAGCGCTATAGCTGGGACGATCGCCTCCACCAGCTCTATGAAATGGCGCCGGGCAGCTATGACGGCAGCCGGCAGGCCTGGCTCGATCGCATTCATCCGGACGACGTCGTCGCGATCACGCGCGAATATGACAGGGCGATGCGCGAAGACTCGCTGTTCGACATGGAATTCCGCTTGCGGGTCCAGCGTTCCGGCAAGATCCGCCACATCCATTCGCTCGCCCGGGTGATCCGCGACGAGGCCGGCGCGCCTGTCCGCACGGTCGGCATGGATTGGGATGTCACCGAGCACAAGGAACTGGTGGAGGCACTGTTCGAGGAAAAGGAGCGATTGCGGATCACCCTGCATTCGATCGGGGACGCCGTGATCTCGACCGACGCTCACGCAAGGGTCACCTTCATGAACCCGGTCGCGGAAGAAATGACGGGATGGATGGGCCGGGATGTGGTCGGCAAGCGCCTGGCCGAGGTGTTTCGCATCGTGGATGAAACCACTGGCGAGATCCTTGCCGATCCAGTGGAGACCTGCCTGGCGCGGATGCGCCCCTATTATCTCAGCGACGGCGCCGTCCTGCTGCGGCGTGATGGTGAGCGACGCAGCGTGCGCGACTCGGCCGCTCCCGTGCGGACGGCCACGGGAGAGATCATCGGTGCGGTGCTGGTGTTCCAGGACGTGACAAAGGCCCGCGTCCTCCAGCAGGCACTCGAACATTCGGCCAATCACGACAGTCTGACCGGGCTTCCCAACCGATCCGCCTTCGAGCGCGAGATCCGACTTTCGCTGGAGCGAGCGCGCCAGGGCGAACATTGGCACGTGCTGTGCTTCATCGACCTCGATCGTTTCAAGATCGTCAACGACAGTGCCGGGCATGCTGCCGGCGATGCGCTGCTGCGCGAGGTCGCCAATCTCATGCGCCGCGTCTGCCGGCCGGAGGATGTGCCGGCGCGCCTGGGCGGTGACGAGTTCGCACTGCTGCTGCGCGATTGCTCGATCGGCGACGGGGAAACGGTTGCGCAGCGCTTTCTGCGTGGCCTGGCCGAATTGCGCTTCGCTTGGGATGGCCGGACCTATCAAATCGGGGCCAGCATGGGGCTGACCAAGATCGATGTGCAGTCACCGCGGCAGGATGAGTTGATGAGCCAGGCCGACATCGCCTGCTACACGGCCAAGACCTCCGGCCGAAACCAGTTTGCGGTCTATGGTGACGGTGAGAGTGCGGCCCATCGCAATCACAGCGAGATGCGGGTGGCTGCGGGTATTCGCCATGCGATTGAAGCCAATCGCTTCCGCCTTTATGCCCAAGAGATCTTCGATCTTTCCGGACAGGGCGGCGGACAGCGGCATTTCGAGATCCTGCTCCGCATGCTCGACGATGCCGGCAACATCGTCGCGCCGGCTGCCTTCATCCCGGCCTCCGAACATTATGACCTGATGGGCAGCATCGACCGCTGGGTCATCCACACCACGTTCCGTCGCTATGGTGCCCATCTGCTGGGCGCCGACGACATCACCCTTGCCATCAATCTCTCGGCCAACTCCTTGAACGATCCCTTCCTCTGGCCGCTGCTGCAGGAGGAGTTTGCGCAATCGGGCCTGCCGCCCCGGCGGATCCATTTCGAGATTACCGAGACTGCCGTGATCAACAATCTGGCGGCCGCCCAGCAGTTTCTTTCCAGGGCGCGTGCTGCCGGCTGCGGTGTAATCCTCGACGATTTCGGCAAGGGACTGTCCTCCTTCACCTATCTCAGGCAATTCTCCGTCGACGGCCTGAAGATCGATGGCGATTTCATCCGGCAGATTACACAGAGCGAAGTCGATCGCGCCATCGTCGAATCGATCAATACGGTCGGTCATCGCCTGGGTGCCATTACGGTGGCCGAGCAGGTGGAGAATGAGGAGACTTTGGCTCTGTTGCGTGGCCTGGGCGTCGATCAGGCCCAGGGCTTCATCCTGGCTCGGCCGCAGCCGCTGGATGCCCTGTTTTGAGCCATTTGCGAGCGGTCGCTATTCGTGGTGAAACTTTTTTCCTGGCATTAAAGTAGCAAAAGATCTTGCACGCGCAGGAATAATCTTTCACTGTGGGTAACAGGCTGCTATGCCTATGAACGAGGCAGCCCATATTCGATGAGGGCAGAGGTACCCATGATTCTCGACGATAAGCGCTGATCGTGCCGGCGTGGCCTGGTCTTGGATGTGGGCGCTAGGGCAGCATGCTCTCGAATCCACCTCTCGCCAGGCGGCCAAGCGACCGGACGACCGAAGTTTTCCGAACTCTTCCCCGGCAAGAAGATCGATGCATTACTCTCTGTTCTCCCTTCTCAAGAATGCCCTGAACGGCCACCGTGGCTGGACGCCGACCTGGCGTGACGCCGAGCCGCGCCTCAATTACGACGTGATCATCATCGGCGGTGGTGGCCACGGTCTGGCCACGGCCTATTATCTCGCCAAGAATCACGGCATCACCAATGTCGCCGTGATCGAGAAGGGCTGGATCGGCGGCGGCAATGTCGGCCGCAACACCACGATCGTGCGCTCGAACTACATGTTGCAGGGCAATATTCCCTTCTACGAGCACGCCATGAAGCTGTGGGAGGGCCTGGAGCAGGATCTCAACTACAATGCGATGATGAGCCAGCGCGGCGTGCTGAACCTCTGTCATTCCGACGCCCAGCGCGACGCCTTCGCCCGCCGCGGCAATGCCATGCGCCTGAACGGCGTCGATGCCGAACTGCTCGATCGCGATGGCGTGAAGGCGATGGCGCCTTTCCTCAACTTCGACAATGCCCGTTTCCCGATCCAGGGCGGCCTGCTGCAGCGGCGCGGCGGCACGGCGCGTCACGATGCGGTGGCCTGGGGCTATGCGCGTGCCGCCAGCGATCGCGGTGTCGATATCATCCAGAATTGCGAAGTGAAGGGCTTTGTCCGCGAAGGCGGTGCCATCGTGGGTGTCGAGACCACCCGCGGCACCATCCGGGCCAAGAAGATCGGCATGGCGGTAGCGGGCAATACCTCCAAGGTCGGTACCATGGCGGGATTGCGCCTGCCGATCGAGAGCCATGTGCTGCAGGCCTTCGTCACCGAGGGGCTCAAGCCGCTGATCCCGGGCGTGATCACTTTCGGCGCCGGCCATTTCTATGTCAGCCAGTCCGACAAGGGCGGCCTGGTCTTCGGCGGCGACATCGATGGCTACAATTCCTATGCCCAGCGCGGCAATATGCCGGTGGTGGAGGATGTCTGCGAAGGCGGCATGGCGGTGATGCCGATGATCGGCCGTCTCAGGCTGCTGCGCAGCTGGGGCGGCATCATGGACATGTCGATGGATGGCTCGCCCATCATCGACAAGAGCGGCATCGACGGCCTCTATCTCAATTGCGGCTGGTGCTATGGCGGCTTCAAGGCGACGCCGGCTTCCGGTTGGTGCTTTGCCCATCTCATTGCCAAGGATCAGCCGCACGACGTGGCGGCGGCCTATCGGCTCAATCGCTTCGAGACAGGAGCGGTGATCGACGAAAAGGGCCAGGGCGCCCAACCCAATCTTCACTAGAGCACAACGCGGTTGGTAGAACGCGATTTTGCTCTAGCTCTTTGTTTCAACGCGTTTTTGCGATTCTTGGCGAAGCCGTCGGATCGCAAAACACTTCAAGGCACGATTCAATGCGGATTGCCTGTCCTTATTGCGGTGCGCGCGGCGTGCACGAATTCACCTATCTCGGCGATGCCGGGCCGAGCCGTCCGGATGCCTCGGCGCCGGATGCCGGCAAGCACTTTTATGAATATGCCTATCTGCGCAACAACCCCGAGGGAGCGCATGAGGAGTTCTGGTATCACGGCTCGGGCTGCCGTTCCTGGCTCAAGGTCCGGCGTAACACCAAGACCCACGCAATCGAAAAGGCTGAACTGGTGATGCCTCAAGCTTTGGGAGCCGCATCATGAGCGAGGCCGTTTCCTTCCGTCTGCCCTCCGCCGGCCTGGTCGATCGTAACAGCACGGTGCGGTTCCGCTTCGACGGCAACAGCTATGAAGGGCTTGGTGGCGACACGCTGGCCTCGGCCCTGCTTGCCAACGGCATCCGCCTGGTCGGGCGCTCGTTCAAATATCACCGTCCACGCGGCATCTTCACCGCGGGCCCGGAGGAACCGAATGCGCTGGTGGAACTGCGCAGCGGCGCCCGACGCGAGCCCAATACCAAGGCCACTACGATCGAATTGTACGAAGGCCTGGAGGCGGCGAGCCAGAACCGTTGGCCCTCGCTGAAATTCGACCTCTTGTCGGTAAACCAGCTCGCTGGCCCGATCTTTGTCGGGGGCTTCTACTACAAGACTTTCATGTGGCCGGCGGCCCTGTGGGAGAAGCTCTATGAGCCGATGATCCGCCGTGCCGCGGGCCTCGGCAGCGCCAGTCAATTGCCGGATCCCGACACCTACGAGAAGGCCGCCGCCTTCTGCGACGTGCTGGTGATCGGTGCCGGGCCGGCTGGCCTGATGGCGGCGCTCGAGGCGGGCCGGGCCGGCGCGCGCGTGATCCTGTGCGACGATGATTTCCGGCTTGGCGGGCGGTTGTTGGCCGAGCGGCATGAGGTCGGCGGCAAGCCGGCCGCTGCCTTTGCCGCCGATATCGAGGCGGAACTCGCTTCCATGCCCGAGGTGCGCATCTTCAGACGCACCCAGGTGTTCGGCGTCTATGACACGGGTACCTATGGTGCCCTGGAGCGGGTTGCCGATCACCTGCCCGTACCGCCCGCCCATCAGCCGCGTCAGCGCCTGTGGCACATCATGGCCAAGCGCTGCATCAACGCCATGGGCGCCATCGAGCGTCCCATCGTCTTCGGCGGCAATGACCGTCCGGGCGTGATGCTCGCCTCAGCAGCGCGCAGCTACCTCAACCGTTATGGCGTAGCGCCGGGCCGCCAAGCGGTGGTGTTCACCACCAGCGACGATGGCTGGCGCACGGCGGCCGATCTCGTGGCTGCCGGTGTAACCGTGGCAGCGGTCGTTGATCCGCGCCGTGAGGTCGATGCGGCGGTGTCCGGCTGGGCCGGCAAGGCGGGAACGCGCACTTTGCTCGGTGCGAGCGTGACCGACGCCAAGGGCGGCGCCCAGGGCGTCAAGTCGGTCGAGGTGATCGCCGAGCGCAAGCGCGAGACTATTCCCGCCGATTTCCTGGCGGTGTCCGGTGGCTGGAACCCGCAGGTCGCACTCACCACCCATAAGGGCGCCCGGCCGCGCTGGTCGGATGAGCTTGCGGCTTTCGTGCCGGGCGATCTGCCTGATGGCATGACGGTGGCCGGGGCCGCCAATGGCGACTTTTCCCTGGGTGCTTGCCTGCGGGCGGGCGCGCAAGCGGGCCGGGCCGCGGCTGGCGATCTCGGCTTTTCCGCCGGGCAGGCTCCGATCCCGGCCTGTGACGACGAGCCGACGGGCCTCAAGCCGCTCTGGCATGTCGCCGAGACGAAGAGCAAGGCTTTCGTCGACCAGCAGAACGACGTCACGGCCAAGGACATCGAGATCGCCCATCGCGAAGGCTTCCGCTCGGTCGAACATCTCAAGCGCTACACCACGCTCGGCATGGCGACCGACCAGGGCAAGACCTCGAACATCTCGGGCCATGCCATGATGGCGGGCCTGCTCGGCCGTTCGATGACGGAGGTCGGCACCACGGTTTCGCGTCCGCCGCATTTCCCGGTGGCGATCGGCGCTTTGGCCGGGCCACATCGCGACAAGCATTTCAAGGCAACGCGCCTTACGGCGGGTCATGAATGGGCGATGGCCAACGGCGCCACCATGGTGGAGGCCGGCCAGTGGCTGCGCCCACAATGGTTCTCACGTCCGGGCGAGAAAGACTGGCTGGAGAGCGTCTGCCGCGAGGTCAAGACCACTCGCTCGATTGTCGGCGTGTGCGATGTCTCGACCCTCGGCAAGATCGACATCAAGGGGGCCGATGCCGGCGCTTTCCTCGACCGCGTCTATATCAATACCTTCTCGACTGTTGCTGTCGGCAAATGCCGCTACGGCCTGATGCTGCGCGAAGACGGCTTCGTCATGGATGACGGCACGGCGGCCCGCTTTGCGCCCGATCATTATGTGATCTCGACCACCACGGCGAATGCCGTGAAGGTGATGCAGCATCTCGAATTTTGCCGCCAGACGCTCTGGCCCGAACTCGACGTCTCGCTATCCTCGATCACCGAGCAGTGGTCGCAATATGCGGTGGCCGGGCCGAAGGCGCGGGAACTGCTGCAGAAGCTCTACGGCGCCAGCGCCGATCTGTCGAACGAAGCCTTCCCCTATATGGGATGTGCAACGCTGCAGCTCGGCAATGTCGGCTCGCGGCTCTACCGGCTCTCCTTCTCGGGTGAACTCGCCTTTGAGATCGCGGTACCAGCCCATTACGGCCTTGCGCTGCTCCAGGCGCTGATGACCCTGGCCGAGGAAATCGGCGGCTGCGCCTACGGCACCGAGGCTCTCGGCGTCATGCGCGTGGAGAAGGGGCATGTCGCCGGCAACGAGCTCAACGGCCAGACCACGGCCCGCGATCTTGGCCTCGGCAAGATGATGTCGACCAAGAAGGACTATATCGGCCGTGTCCTGGCCCAGCGTCCGGCCTTGGTGGCGCCCGATCGTCCCGGCCTCGTCGGCGTCAAGCCGGTCAATCCGGCGGATCGGCTGCGTGCCGGCTCGCATTTCCTCAAGAAGGGGGCCGCGGCTGTCGCGGCCAACGATGAGGGCTTTGCGACTTCCGTGGTCTATTCTCCGATGCTCGAAAGCTGGATCGGCCTTGGTCTTCTTGCCAATGGCCCATCCCGCCACGGCGAGGTGATCCGGGCCTATGACCCGGTGCGCAACGGCGACATCGAGGTCGAAGTCCTCTCGCCCATCTTCTTTGATCCTGAAGGGAGCCGTCTCCATGTTTGACGCCATCAGTGCCGGGCGTTTGGAGTCCCGTAGCGCCTTTGCCGGCTTGCTGAAACCGGTGGGAGCGGGGGCGGGCGTCACCGTGCAGGATCGCTCAGGCCTGGAAATCGTCACCCTGGCTGCCCGCAAGGGGCAGGAGGGAGCGCTGGCGGCCCGCATGCAGGCCGCCTATGGCCTGGGGCTGCCGAATGGCCCCAAGCGCGCCGTCGCCGGCGCGCTCGCCGCCCTGGGCATCGGGCCGTCGGCCTGGCTGGTTACGCGCGAAGCTGGCGAGGCCAATCTGCTTGTCTCGGATCTGGTCGAAACGGTTGGCACGCTGGCGTCAGTAACCGACCAGACCTCCGGTTATGCCGCTTTGCGGGTGTCAGGTCCGCGAGCCCGCGATATGTTCGCCAAGGGGCTGGACATCGACCTGCATCCGCGCGCGTTCGCCCCGGGGGATGTCGCGGTCACCGCATGCTCGCATATCGGCGTGACATTGTGGCAGCTCGACGAAACGCCGACCTATGAGATCGCCCTGTTTCGGAGCATGGCCGGCAGCTTTTGGCACTGGCTTGGTGACAGCGCCGCGGAATTCGGCCTGGTGGCGTAACAGGGTTGCTGTTTGGGCACGTGCTCAGCCTTACCCTGTCCTCAACGGGGAAAGGGTAAGGCTGAGAGATTTCGTCACTCTTCCTTGCTGAGGAACCGCGTCAGATGCTCGTTGGCGGCGTTGTCCTGCCATCCCTTCACCTTGTTCGAGACCAGCCAGAGATCGGCATTGGAGAGTAGCGGCGCGACGGGCTGGTCGCGCGCCAGCAGCGCCTCGGCATTCTCCAGAATCTTCAGGCGCTTGGCCGGATCGGCTTCCGTATAGGATTTGGCGACCAGCGCGTCATAGTCCGGACTGGCAAAATGGGAATAGTTGAACGCCTTGTTTGCCGTCATTGGTAGCGCCAGGAAGTTTTCGGCGTCGGCATAGTCGGCCACCCAGGCCGCGCGCGCCACCTCGAAGGTGCCGCCGTCGCGCAGGAAGGCGTAGTGGGACTTGCTGTCCGAATTGAGCAGCGAGACCTCCACGCCGAGCGCTTTCCACATATCGGCCACGGCGGTGGCGATCCGGCGATTGTTGTCGTTGGTGCCGAAACGGATGGTGAGCTTCAGTGGCTTGCCGCCTTCGCCGAAGCCGGCCTGCTTGAGCAGGTCCTTGGCGGCGTCCTCGCGGTCGAGCTGGGGCATCTGCGCGAAATCAGGCTTGGCGGATGTATAGCCTGGCAGGCCCGAAGGGACAAAGCTGTAGCTGCCGACGCGTGTTCCCGAGAAGATCTTCTCGGCCAGGAAATCGCGATCGACCGCCATCGACAGAGCGCGCCGAACCCTGGCATCGTTGAAGGGCGGGGTGCGGGTGTCGAAGGCATAATACTCATTGGTCAGGTTCGGCGAGACATGCACCTGATCGCCCACCTTCTCCTTGAGAAATTTCAACTGATCGGCCGCGAACTCGAAGGTCATGTCGAGCTCGCCCGCAAGAAAGCGTCGCTGGGCTGCGGCCTGGTCATCGATCGGATAGGAGATCACCTTATCGATGCGGACATTGGCGGCATCCCAGTAACGCTGGTTCTTCACCAGCGTGACATGATCATTGGCAAGGTTCTCGGTCAGGGTGTAGGCACCGTTGGAGATCAAATTGCCGGGCTTGACGAAGTCGGCCTTGAGCTTCTCGACCGAGGCCTGATGCACCGGCAGGGCGCTTTGATTGGCAAGAAGTTGCAGGAGATAGGGCGTTGGCCGTTCCAGCGTGATCTCCAACGTTCTATCATCGAGGGCCTTGACGCCGAGCGTGTCGACGCCGGCCTTGCCGCTGTTCACGGCTTCGGCATTCTTGATCGGATAAAACAGATTGGCGAAGCTGGCGGCTTCCTTGGGATCCTCGAGCCGGCGGAAGCTGAAGACGAAGTCACCGGCGGTGACCGGATCGCCATTGGACCATTTGGCGTTGGGGCGCAGCTTGAAGGTATAGACGAGACCGTCGGACGACATCGACCAGCTCTGGGCTGTCCCCGATGTGATCTTGCCGGCAGCGTCGAAAACGGTGAGCCCCTCGAACAGGTCCTTGAGGATGAACTGTTCGGCAATGATCGAGCTGTGGGTTGGATCGAGCGTCTGCGCCTCGGCACCATTGCCTTTGTGAAGCACCGTCTCGGCCCAGGCAGGGTGGGCGGACCCACTCAAAAGGCCGGCCGTGAGGGGGAGGACGAGGGCGAATAGTCTCAGTGCGGGCTTCATGCGGACTTCCCCTTATGGGCGTCCCGGCTGTTGCCGAGATTCGTGATGGCACGAGTAAACGTGCTCGTTCCGCCCGCGACAACCCTGGACATTCGCGGGGGATAAGACCTTCGAGGCCTGGGTTCAGATTGCGGTCCGGCGCAACAACAAGATGAGTCCCGCCGCGATGATGAAGGCGGCGCCGAGCAGGGTCACCATGTCCGGTACGTCGCCGAAGGCGAAATAACCGACGATCGCGGCGCCAACGAGTTCGGCATAGACGAGAGGTGCCAGGGTCGAGGCATCGGCGAAGCGGAAGGCGATGATGGAGAGCAGGTGGCAGACCGCCGAGATCAGGCCGAGGCCGGCGAAGAGCAGGAGATGATCGACTGCGGGGGCGGACCAGGAAAGCACAGCCTGCGGCGTAAGCAGCGCGGCACCGACGAAGCACTGAAAAGCCAGGGTCTTGACGGGATCACTCCGCTGGGCCGCCCGCCTGGTGGCGATCAGGTAGAAGGCAAAGCAGATACCGGAGGCCAGGGCCAGCAGAATGCCGGGCTCGATGGCGCTGCCGGGCTGGAGAATGATGAGCGAGCCGGCGAAGCCCAAAGCGAGGCTGACGCCCTTGGCCAGCGTCATGCGTTCCTTGAGCACGACGACCGAAAGCGCGACGGCCAAGACCGGGCCTACGAAATAGGCGCAAAGCGCCGTCGCCAGCGGGATGCGGGCAATGGCCAGGAAATACAGGGTCATCGCCGCGACCAGGAAGACGGTGCGCGCGACATGGGAAGCAAGATGCTCGGCCGGGAACATTCTCTTGCCATGCAGGAGGGCCGAGATAGGCAGTACCGCCAGACCGGCCACTGCATAGCGCGCCCAGCCGATGAAGAAAGGCGAGTAGTCGGCACTCAGATATTTGGCGATGCCGTCGACGGACGGCACGCTCACCATCGCAATGATCATGGCCAGGATGCCTCGGGTGGATCCTGAGGTTTCGGCGGAGGCAGGCATGGCCATGAAGGAACCTATCGATAACCGGTCGCGTCAGCCGGCTTCCCGGCTTCTTCGACCTCCGGAATGTAGCGCCAAGCGTCAGGCTGGGAGCCGTCAAGATCGGTGAAACCGTAGATTCGCGCCAGTTGTCCGCTCGAAAGAGACTGCCCGTTCCAGCGATTCTTTTCAGCATCGCCTGCAAGAGCCGCCACTGCACGCCCGACAAAGCGCGGCGTTTCCGAAATGACGAAATGCGGCACCGTCGCCATGGCATCCCGCCAGTTTTCTTCTGAAACGCCGAACGCCTCGAGCATCATTTCCGAACGCAGCCAGCCCGGGGTGAGAGCCACCGAGGTCGCGCCATGCTTGGCAAGGTCCTTGGCATGCGCCCAGGCGAGGCGGATCACCGATGTCTTCACCAGATCGTAAAAGGGCGAGAGACGATAGTGTTCGGCATTGTATGCCGCCGTCCCGTCCGTCATCTCCACGAGAAGACCGCCGGGGCGCTCGATCAGCAAGGGCAGGGCGTGGTGTGCGGTGATCAGATGGGTATCGATGCCCAGGCGTAGCAGGCGCAATCCCTTGTCGAGGTCGTGCTCCCAGACGGCCTTGTTCCATTCGAACAATTTCTCGCCGCCCCAGATGTCGTTGACCAGGATGTCGAGGCGGCCATGTTCGGTCCGGATCCGTTCCACCAGGCCGCGCACCTCGTCGGGTACGAGATGGTCGACGCGGATGGCAATGCCCTTGCCGCCCGCCGCATTGATCAGTTCGGCCGTCTCCTCGATGGTTTCCGGCCGGTCATATTCCGAGCGATGGCCGCGCGTGCTGCGTCCGGTGACATAGACGGTTGCGCCTGCCGCACTGAGTTCGACGGCAACGCCTCGGCCGGCTCCTCGCGTGCCGCCCGTGACCAGTGCGATCTTTCTGTCCAGCATGAGAACAACTCCCAGTTTCGATAGCGAGCACCTTTTCTCGTTGCCCGAAACAATATATATAAATGATCGTTCGGTTATAAATGGTTGTCAAGATGCCTAGACACAAGACTTTGCCCGACGAGGCCGTGCTGGAGGCCGCCCTCAAGCTGCTTCACAGCAAGGGGCCGGAGGCTCTGACATTTGCGGGTTTGGCGCAGGCCTGCGGACTGGCCGCGGCCACTCTCGTGCAACGCTTCGGCAGCAAGGTTCACCTGAAACAGGCCGCTTTGCTGTATGCCTGGGATCGTCTAGATGAAAAAACCGCACAATTGGCAGCACGGGCATCGCGCACGCCGGAGGGCGCGATCGACCTGCTGGTCGCCCTTTCCGGGGATTATGGCGGTATCGAATCCTATGCCGAGGGATTGCTGATCCTGCGGGAGGATCTGCGCGATCCTCTATTGCGGGCCCGCGGCGCGCGCTGGCGCGCGGTTCTCGTCGGCGTCCTCGATGCTTGTCTGGCGAAGCAGAGCGACGGGCAGGCGGGGCTTGGCCAGTTGATGGCCTCACAGTGGCAAGGCTCGCTGGCGTGGTGGGGCTTCGAGCCCAAATGCAGCATCGCCGACCAGGTCGGATGCGATCTCAGGCATTTCATGGCTGCACTGCAGCATCGTCGAATGGGCGCCTAACGGGCGCCCACTCTATCACTTTAAGCCTCCTCGCGGAGGCCCAAGATCACCGGGCTTCGACGGAGCGAAGCTGCGTCACCTGAGCACGCTCCGGCAGCTTTACCGGCAGCGGCGCGTCGTCGCCTGCGTGGTCGAGCAAGGCCATGCGTTCGGCGACCCAGCTTTCCGCCAGCGCAAGCGCATGCGGCGTCATGCGATAGGTGCGCACGCGGCCGGCCTTCTCGGAGACGACGATACCCCCAGCTTCGAGCACACCGAGATGCTTGAGCACCGCAGGCATGCCCATTGAGAGGGGGAGTGCGAGTTCACTGACAGAGGCTGGTCCGCGGGCAAGACGATCGACCATGGAGCGACGGCTGGTATCGGCGAGCGCATGGAACATTCTGTCGAGTGTAAGAGGATCGAGGCGAGCTTCCACGTCAGGCTACTTTCTTAGTCGGAGGAGGAAACCGGCCAGCAACGTGCCGGCCGGTGTGGCGTCAAGCCAGGGAAAACAATCGCGGGAATACCAGTCTGGCGGGTCCCGGGCCTGGAAAGGGGAGGCATCGGCGTTGAGTTTCGATGGATGGTTTGGTTCGGCGAATGCCTGGGTTTCACATGCGCGATCCGGCTCCCGATCTTGCCGGTGAATCAGCTGATACGATGAAGGAGAGAGCGTCATCGTCAGGCCTCAAAATGCCAATGATCTTCCAAACCGCGCTGGGCTGCCCAAGGAGCCTATCGAATTGATATCTTTCGAAATTCCAAACTTCTGTCCGTCTTGCCGATCACAAAAAGAAGCCCGCTGCGCGGGCTTGGGAGGGTATCGAGAGAACCGAGCGAAGGTGCGAACAGCACAGCATGGAGGGGATCTGTTTGGAGATCGCTGCGCCGTTCGCAAGAGCAATCTAGACGGGCGGCGCTAGGAGCACACTCCGTCAAATATGACGTGTCGAATTTGACGGATTGGCTGGGAGGCGCGAATAGCGCGCAGGCCTCGCGGCGTGTGAAGGCGAGGCTTTTTTGCATAAAGATGCGTAGATTGGAATAGATTTAGCAGGTTCGGGCGCTGGCAGGAAGCCGATCCTGATACCTCTTTAGTAGCAGGCTTGGCATTTGCCATGGGAAAGAGCCGCTGCGGACGCCGATTCGGCCGCGATCGAAACAGCCGTCGAGCCGCGATGGCTGGCCTTATTCTGCTGGCGCGGCAATCTCCTTCTCGGTCAAGGTCCGCCTAGCCAGAATCAGCGCCGCGATGGCGCAGAGGGCGATGATGGTGACCATCGGCAAGGCCGTGCCGTTGAAGAACAGGCTGGCGATCGCGATCATGACAGCCTCGGTCACCATCTGCAGCGTACCGCCAAGGGCCGAAGCCATGCCCGCGATGGGGCCGTGACGTTCCAGCGAAAGTACCATGCTGGTCGGAATGACCAGGCCGAGGAAGGCAAAGGTGATGAACAGCATCACGATCAGGACGGGCAGGCTATCGACACCGCTGGTAACCACCGCGAAGTGACGCCGAAACCCAGAAAGAAAGCCATCAGGGTCATTTGCGCGGCGGCGGTGCTGGTCTGGAGATGCTCCGCCATCGAAGGGAGGGCGGGAATATACATATCGATTGCAAACGGGCCGATGGTGGCTAGCAGGCCGAGCACCAGAGCGTTGCCAGCAAAGCTGTGCGGCATGGCAAATCCTGTGATGACCAGCGAGTTGGAGAGCCTCGAAGACGCGCCCGATGCGGGCGGGAGGCATGAACCTGAAGGTCTGCTTGCCGCTCACGTGGTTATCGCGGGCCGACTCGTCAAGCAAGAGCCTGAAATAGACAGACCAGTCCGTCCGTCGGCCGTTCTGCCGCGAAATCGCGCCTCCCGGCCGCTCGAGAAAGGAATTACGGTATGTAGGTGCTGTAAATGGCTCGAGCTGAAAAAGCCGGCAGCGACAACCGGCAACGAAAACGGGGGAAGAAGTAATACTTCTTCCCCCGTTCACCGATTTCTCGAAACGCCAAGCTTTCGCAAGCGAAATCTGCACTTGGTTATTACGTTAAACAACTCCCGGCAGAAATGGCACCCACAAACTCAATAGCGTCTTTGTTAACAAGGTAGAATGCTACAATCAATTTCGGCTCTGTCCAGCACGAAATTGAACCAGGCTATCCGTTGCGGAAGTTATATCGATTTACTTTTTTTAGACGAGCATAAGTATCAAAGCGGGTAGCTTTGGAGACTATTCGATGTTGACGTTTCACGCGTCGCAATGTGGCTTGAGTGACTGGTGGTAGGTGAACTCACCACACGAGCCAGCCGTCGTGACGGCCGCGCCATCCGTCTTTTCGGCGCATCAGGCCCGGCCCGCAAGAATTTCGCGCAAGGCGCCCGCCACGATATCCGCCTTGTCTTCGGTCATGTTGTAGCCCGACGGCAGATTGATGCCGTGCCTGGCGATCGCCTGTCCCTTGTCGTGCGGGGTGACCAGGCGCTTGGCGGCCGGGCGATCGGCGAAAGCTTGCATGCTCGACAGGGGCGAGAAGAAAGGACGGGTATCGATGTTACGCTTGTCGAATTCGGCCATCAGGCTGAACTTGTCGAGACCGAGTGCCGGATCGAGCACTACCGTCACCATCCAGAAGGAGTTCTCGCTATCTTCCGGTTCGGCATTGAGTGTGATGCCGTTAAGCCCGCCGAGCCGTTGCCGATACCAGTCGAAAATGGCGCGCTTATGGGCGATCAGCGTGTCGATGCGCTCCATCTGCGCGACGCCGAGCGCTGCCGTCACGCCGTTCATGCGATATTTGAAGGCGATTTCCTGATTGATGAAAAGGCGGTGATCTCCGGGTGCCCGGCCATGATCGCGCAGGCAGAGCACGCGCTGGTGAAGAGCGTCGTCATCGGTCACCAGCATGCCGCCCTCGCCGGTGGCGACCGTTTTCGAACCATGGAAGCTAAAGGCAGCGGCCCGTCCGAAGCTGCCCGCCCGGCGTCCGCGATAACGAGAGCCGAGAGCCTCGGCCGAATCCTCGATGAGATGGATGCCGTGCCGGTCGGCAATCTCCTGCAAGGCCTGCCAGTCACACATCGAACCATAGAGATCCACGCCCAGGATTGCTTTGGTCTTGGGGCCGATGGCGGCCTCTGCGGCGCGCGGATCGATGCACCAGGTATCCGGCAGAATGTCGACGAGCACCGGCTCGGCGCCGACATAGGTGATCGGTGCCACCGAGGCGATCCAGGTCACGTCGGGCACGATCACCTCGTCGCCCGGGCCGATGCCGAGCGCGGCCAGGATGAGATGCAGCGCCGCTGTCGCATGCGGCACGCTGACGGCATGCTTCACACCGACATAATCGGCCATCATGCGCTCGAAGCGGGCATTATAGGCATAGTGATTGGCATACCATGCCGTGCGGGCAGCCTCCGCGGCGAGTTCCGCTTCTCTCTCGGTGATGGAGGGACCTGCGACGGGAATGCGTTCGGGAGCAATGATCACGGGGACTCGGCTCTACTTGATTAGCAGTCGATACATACCGCGCTCGCCTACGCGACGCCAGAGTGATCAAAACGCTCGGACCAGCGCGAGATTTGGTAGTTGCAGCTGTTGCTGCAAAGGAATAGGACATCCCTTGATTGTTGCTGATAGGAGCCCGCGAGCGTGTCAGAGCCCTGCGTAACTATAGGGATTCCTGTCTACAATGCAGAAGACATGATTGCGGAATGTCTGGACTGTTTATTGAGCCAGACATACAAGAATATTCATGTCGTTATTTCGGATAACGCTTCAACAGACGGCACTCAAGCCATCATTGAACGATATGCGGCAATCGATAATCGAATTACATATTTGCGGCGGCCTGAGAATGTCGGGCCTGTGAAGAATTTTCGTGGTCTGGTGGACGCTGCGGAGACGCCGTTCTTCCTGTGGCGAGCGCATGATGATTTGTCGTCCGCCGATTATGTCGAGCGGTTGGTAGCCGCTTTTGATAGAACGCCGGATGCCCTACTGGCGGTTCCTACCGTTATGACCTATCGAAACGACCGGCCTGTTACCATTGCGCGTCCTCGAGAGCCGCAGGGAACGCAACTCCGACAGATCGCGGATCTTCTTTATGACTCTCACGCAAGCTGGTTTTACGGAATGTGGCGAACGGATGCCTTGCGTGGAATATTGGACTATGTGAATCGGGCGTACCCGGACCCCTGGGGGTCCGATCATCTGGTGATGTATCCAGTTTTCATACGCAGAGCCGTTGCGATCGCGCCGGAGGCTCAGTTTTCTCAGCGAGTCATCTGGAAGGAGGCCAATCGCTCGATGAGGATCGTGCCGGCTATGCATCTGATCCGGCTGCGGCGAGCCTATTGGAAAGCTTGCCTCCATAATATCGATGAAGCCGGATTTAGCGGAGCCAGGAAGCTTGCCCTGAAGGGAATTACTTTTTTCTATGTCGGTAAAAGGGTTGCCCGAGTTGGGAAGATTATCCGTGTCGCCATCAGACAGGTTTTAGCCTTGTTCAAGAGCAAAACTCGAAAATAAAGAAACTTTTAATTCCAATACAATTCTATAATTGTTTCTCCATCAATATTACATGATAAGATGTATCATCCGTATGAAAATGATTCAGTAGTGTACCTACAATTCGAAAATTCATCGACTGGTAAAGCGAGAGCGCAGCGAGATTATCCGCTCTGACTTCCAGGAGTATTTTCTCCAGTTGGTATTTTTCCTTTGCCACGGCAACGAGATTCGCCATTGCAAGGCGCCCCAGACCTTGGCCTCGGGCGCTCTGCGCAAGAGCGATCCCAACAAAGCCATACCGGTTGCGATGGTGAATGTTGGTAATCTGGGCAAAGCCTATTGGTTCGTCCGTCGTATCGTCGGCAATGACCATGAAACTGCCATCGGGGTCGCTTCTCCGGCGGTCTAACCATCCCGCGACTGCATCATCATCCGTCGATGCCACCACATTGAGAAGCAGGGCCTGCAGCACGGAATCTCTCCGAAGCGAGGCAAGAAACTCAAAATCGCTATTTTCCGGAGATCTCAAGCTCACTCGCTTCAATATCGTATTCCTGTTTGCTTGACTGCGTTTCCCAAGAACCCGGGAATACGAAAATCCATGAAGAGTTAGCAGCCTTTTCGTTACTCCCATGAACCACCGCAAGTAGTCGATAGGGGGAGTCTGCCGGTCAACGCGTCATGGCTCCTGCTTTGCCAGAAATTCGCGCCAATGCATGGTTCGGGGTTGCAGATATTGATGGGCATCGCGGCCGACATGGCCGATCAGGTTGAGGACGGAGACATGAGGGGTAAAGGCGACATCGCCCTGTGGCCATGGTGTTAGGCTGTAGTCCATATACTCGACGCTCACGCCATTCGATTCGAACGCCTCATGGTCCATATATCGCGCGGCCCCATGTCCGGTAAGATATCGTGTCCCTCCCAAACTGAGGACGATGTCCAGCACGCGCCTCCACGAGGAGCCGGGTACATTCAGCGCGCTGCTATAGGCTATTTTGCGCGCTTTTCCGATGCCGATATAGGCTGCAGATAGCTCTATGCTTTGGATGAGCGCATCACACAGTTTCTCTTGCTGGTATGCCTCATCAAGGATGTCGATTGCATCCTTCGCATGAGGCCCATTGGCGAGCGATTGCTTGAGGAGCAACTGGTGAGTTGACCGCCAATCGGCCGTCGTTGCATCCAGGTCCATGATGGCCTTGTAAGTGCCCCCGCCGGCAAGCGGAATGGTCATCCACTTGACTTGATCCCCGACCTTGATCTGCACGCGATTTGTAAAGCTTCCTTTCGAAAACTGAGCATCATCCAAATAAACGTAAATATCCGCCAAGGCGAGTTGCTCGAAAAAGCCTGGCCAGGGGAACAGCATGGGTTGGGTGATTACAACAGTTGCCATGTTCGATTTCAGAGTTATGAGTCGCGCGCTTTATTTCGCTAGGATATTAAAATAGCATCTTAATTATGGAATGGCCTAGCAGGGCGACGATACCCCGCCATTGGTTGAGGCGCTCGCATTTCATCGTCCAGATGCCTCGGGTACTCAAAGCTGGGCGAGGAACGCGGCTGGGTCCCGCAATAGCGATGCCCTGGCTCGGATGGCCGCATCCGGCCAGGTCCACCAAGCACTGGCCAGCAATTTTTCGATGGTAGCGTCATCGAAGCGGTAGCGGATCAGTTTGGCGGGCACGCCACCCATGATGGCATAGGGAGGCACGTCCCTGGCCACCACCGCGCCGCCGGCGATCACGGCGCCGTGCCCGATGGTGATGCCGGTCATCAGGGTCGCACCCATGCCGATCCAGACATCGTGTCCGATCACGATCGGTTCGTTCTTGGGATAAGGGCGATCGATCGTCTCGTCGACGATTCCCCAGCCTTTGAGGTAGGTGGCGGGGCTGGTCGAGACAAGGTCGAGAGGGTGGTTGCCGCCGGAGACCTTGATCTCGGTCGCAATCGAGCAAAAAGCGCCGATCTCGGCAATCATGGATTGCTTGGTGCAGAGGGGGCGGTATCCGTAACTGTATTTGCCGACGGAGATGCCGAAACGCTGCTTGACCAGTGCCCGCATGAAATCGTCCCGCGGGCCATAGCGGTGGCGCGACCATTTGGCGGCTTTGCGCAAGGCAAAGCGCGGCAGGCCGATTTGTAGTACCCGCCGATGCAGGGCGGAGCGAATGACGATATCATCGGGAGCGTAGGTCAGGGTCGTCGCTTTGGGGGAAATTGCCACGGCAGACTTTCGTTTCTTCGCTATCGTCTCTCTCGGCCAAGTCAGCCCCTATGCGGCGATCGAGAGTGGGACCGCCGGAGCTCCCGTTGCCTACACCAACTCTACCGACTTCCTCAACGGCTTCTTCGAAGGCTGCCGGCTCCTCTTCATCGCGCCACGGAGACAATCGAGAGGAGGCTGCATGACACCAAACATTGGCGGAATTTCCCGGCGCGGCCTATCCGTCGGCCTGGCCAGGAAACTCTGGTTAGGCGCTCATGTCAGAACTTCGGCATCGGCGGCAAGGGGGCCAGCGCAGAGCCGAACCATTTCTGGTTGATCTGGCTGAGCTGTCCGTCAGCCACGATCTCGGCAATGAAACCGTTACACCATTCCCGCAGGGCGGTGTCGGCCTTGCGGAAGGCCATGCCGTTGGCCTGCTCCTTCATCTTGAACTTGGCCTCGATGCCGAGGCTGGCATAGTCCTTGGTGAGCTGGGCGAGCACGGTATTGGAGGCGCCGATCGACTGCACCTGGCCCGATATCAGAGCCTGAGTGGTGGTGGCGTCGTCGTCGAAACGCATGATCTGGGTGCCGGAGGGGGCGATCTGCGAGACGGTGATGTCCTGCGTCGAGGCGCGGGCCACGCCCACGGTGACGCCGACGAGCTCTTCGGGTTTGGTTACCTTCAGGTCTTTCGGCCCCATGATATAGGTGGTCAGCGTGCTATAAGGATTGGAGAACAACACCTGCTTCATACGCTCGGGCGTGATGCCGAAAGTGGCGATCAAAAGGTCGACCTTGTTGGTGAGCAGATAGGGGATGCGGTTGGGCCCGGTCACCGGCACCAGCTCCAGCGAGACGCCGAGCTTCTTGGCCATCAGGGCGGCGACGTCGGCATCATAACCGGCCGGTTTCTGTTCGGAATCGGTGCCGCCGAAGGGTGGATAGTCGGTAAGGACGCCAACGATCAGCTTGCCGCGCGCCTTGATTTCATCGGGTGTCGCGGCGGCTGCCGGCTCGGCGGCGAGGGGCAGGGCCAAGGCAGCCATGCTGGCGGCGAGGCACAGCCCCAGCCTTCGGCGCGAAATCAGATATGTCAAAGCCATGATCGTGTCCTCCCGTTGATTGAAAATTTCAGCGTCTTGCCACCGTCAGCCGCCGCTCCATGGCGCGGCTCCAGAGCGACAGGGGCCAGCACACCAGGAAATAGGCGAGCGCCACCAGGCCGAAGATGGTGAAGGGCCTGAAGGCGGCGTTGTTGATGATCTGGGCGGCGCGGGTGATCTCGACGAAGCCGATGATCGAGGCGAGCGAAGTGCCCTTGATCAACTGTACCAGGAAGCCGATGGTCGGTGGGATGGCGATGCGTATGGCCTGGGGAATGACCACCTTGAACATGCGCGGCACATAGGTGAGGGCGAGTGCCCGGGCGGCCTCGCTCTGGCCGGGTGGCACCACCTCGATGGCGCCGCGCCAGATCTCGCCGAGGAACGCACTGGCGTTGAGGGAAAGGCCGATCGCCGCCGCCGTCCAGGGATTGACGTCGATGCCGAAGATGCCGGGCACGAAAAAGGCCAGAAAAAGCTGCATCAACAGCGGGGTGCCCTGGAACAGCTTGATATAGCCCATGGCCAGCCAGCGCAGGGGCCGGATTTCGGCCGTGCGCGCCAAGGCGACGAGGAGGCCGCCGAGGCCGCCACCGACGAAGGCGACCACCGAAAGCAGCAGCGTCCAGCGCACGGCCAGCAGGATGTAGAGAATGTCGGCTTCGCTGAGGGTGCGCATGCTGCCTCCTACCGCCGGCTCGGTTGGCGCAGGAAGGCGCGCTCGATACCAGCGAACAGGCACCAGAACACGATCGACAGGGCCAGATAGACGCTGGTCGCCACGAAATAGACCTCGAAACTGCGGAAGGTACGCGACTGGATGTCACCCGCCGCTGCCGTCAGTTCGCTGGCGGCGATGGCCGAACAGACGCTGGAGTTGAGCATGAGCAGGATGAACTGGCTGGTCAGCGAGGGATAGATCGCCTGAATCGCCGGTTTGAGGATGACGAGGCGGAAGATCTGCAGCGGCTTGAGGCCGAGCGATTTGCCGGCCTCGATCTGGCCCTTGGAGATGCTCTCGATGCCGGCGCGGATGATCTCGATGCCATAGGCGCCGACATTCACCACCAGCGCCAGCAGCGCCGCGCTGTTCGAGGAAAAGCGCAGGCCGAGCGAAGGCAGCCCGAAGAAGATCACGAAGACCTGGATGAGGAAGGGGGTGTTGCGGATCAGCTCGATATAGGCGTCGACGACGTAACGCAGCCAGGTTGGGCCGGAGGTCTTGGCGAGCGCGCCGACCACCGCCACCACCATGCCGATCGCCATCGCCAGCCCGGAGAGGACGAGAGTGTGCAGGGCGCCGGCGGCAAGCTCCGGCCAATAGGCGAAGACGTCAGCGAACTCGAATTCGTAACTCATGCCGTCCGCTCTCGCGGCAGTCCAGTATCGGCTCGGACGGAACGGCCCACGCGGCGTCTCCCTTTGACGTTCCCGTTAAGCGCCCGATCTTCGTGGGCCTCGATCGATGGAACGCAGCTTTGCATGGATGGCCGGCAGGGTGAAGCGCCAGCCGGGAAGATATCCAAGGATATTGGAAAGACCGTGCGTTGGGCGGTCAGTGAGCCTTGCCGGGCAAGATCAGGCCGGGTGAGACGGCGCCGAGCACGATCGGCTTGTCCTTGCCGCAATGGAACGAGCGGGCGTGCTCGTCAGCGATCTTACGCGCCAGGGCATTGGCGCCGGCATTGGCCCGGGCATCGACATAGCCGAGGTGACAGGTGCCGTCCTTACCGAGCCGGGTGACGACGAGCACGCGGCCGGAGGCGGGCGAGGGACCCTTGGCATCGGATTTGTGGTCGGCTTCCGTCATCACCTGCCATTGCAGGATGGTAGCGAACGGTTGTTGCTCACCGGCAGCGAGACGCCATTCCACCGTACCCTGATAGGCACTGTTGAAACCGGTGAAGGTTTCGTTGGCCGCGATGTCGTTGGCGCCGGCCTTGCCGAAGCTCACGAACATGCGCTGGTCGCCGGCGGCAAGCCGCACCGGCAGGCCTCTATAGCCCGGGCAGCGCCAGGTGCCGTAGTCCTCCTCGTCGCCTCCCGGCTGGTGGGGGCATTTGGCGGTATCGAAGCTGGTATAGGCGCTGGTGAAGGGCTCGGCCGCGAGGGCGCCGGAAGAGAGCAGCAGCAGGACGGCCAGCCCCAGCAGGAAGCTGGCGAAAAGGGTCTCCGCGATGTCGTTGCGTGTCATGGCGCTCCTCCTGTCTTCCCGGTTTCGCTGAGGCCCTTCTAGGGGCGCCTCGACGAAGACACTGTGCAGGATGACACGAAGCCGGTTCGGCGAGCGGCAGAGCAGGACTACTCCGACCGGCGGAAGACATCCCGGATGGTCTTGATCGCGCCGGCTTCCTTCACGCGATAGCCCGGCAATTGCGAGATGGCGGTGTGGAATTCCTGGCCGCGCATGACCGCCAGCACGCGCTGCATGGCGGGCTGGTCGAGGATCTGCTTGTGGCACACGAAGACATAGTCTTCGGTGAGGAGGCGCACGAAGTCGAGGCCGAACTGCCGGGCGGCCGCCTCGACCCCGAAGGCCACGTCGGCGAGACCGCTGGCGACATAGGCGGCGACGGCGGCATGGGTGAATTCGGAATGTTCATAGCCGTTGATCCGGCTGCCATCGATGGCGTGCTGGGCCAGAAGCTGTTCGAAGACGAGCCTCGTGCCTGAATCCGGATCCCGATTGACGAAACGGATCGATGGTTCGAGCAGCTTTTCCAGCCCGTCGATCCCGCGCGGATTGCCACGCTGCACGATAAGGCCGACCTCGCGCGTTACGAAGGAGATCACGCGGTGCAGATTCGGGTTGAACCAGCCCTTGCTGGCAGCGATCGCGCGCTTGCGCAACTCACCCTGCGGCAGATGCATGCCGGCTAGGTCGCAGCCGTCATGGACCAGCGAGACCAGTGAGCTCTGGTTGCTGACATAGCGAAAATCGATGTCGATATCCGGCTCTCGGCTGAGAAGCTCGCGCAGCTTGGGCACAGCGAAGCCGTGGCTGGCATGGATGCGCAGCACCAGCGGCCCGTGCGGCAGCATCTGGTTGATTTCGGTTTCCAGTTCCTGCGAGAGATTTTGCAGCAGCGGTCCCAGCCGCGCTTCCAGCCGCTGTCCCGCCCAGACCAGTTTCTCCCCGAAGGGTGTGAGGCTGGTGCCGCTGCCTTGCTTGCGGACGACGATGGGCGTGCTGAAGAATTCGGACCATTTCTCGATCAGGTTCCAGGCGTGGCGATAGGAAACACGCGCCTTGTCCGCGGCGGCGGTGATCTTTCCGGTGGCGCGGATCTCGGCGAGGAAGTCCAACATGATCTGGAGCGATTGCGCATCTTCCTGCCGGCGAAAACGCCAAACGGGCTCGATCTCGATCCGGATCATGCTCTCCCTCCGACTCGAAGCTTTGCGGCGAGTGCGCCAGCATATGAAATTGAGTTCATATTATATCCGTCACAACATAGGATCGTTCGTTCATAACTCTAGCGGTGTTTATAAGCAGAAGATTTCATATTCCTATGATTTTATTGGGTAACTAGCATCATTTCTGTCCTGCGGCCGACGGCCTTCGTCGCCGACAACAAGATAAAATATGAACTATAGTACATATATGGGAGCTCTAGCGTGCTTAAACGGGTTTATGGCGACATACATGATCTCTTGATCGACGGCCGCCGGGTCGCGGCCGCATCCGGTCGCAGTTTCGAGACACTCAATCCCGCGACCGGCGAAGTCGTGGCCCGGGTGGCGGAGGCAGATGCCGGTGATGTCGATGCCGCCGTCCGTTCGGCTCGTGCGGCCTTCGAGGGCAGTTGGTCGCGGATGAAGGCCAGCGAGAGAGGAGCGTTGCTCCTGAAACTGGCAGATCTCATCCGCCGCGATGCGGATGAATTGGCACGGTTGGAGAGCCTCGATTCCGGCAAGACCGTTTCCGCCATTCGCCGCCAGGACCTGCCCGCCGTTCTCGACACGCTCACCTATTATGCCGGCATGGCCGACAAGATTAACGGCCAGGTCATACCGGCCCGCACTGACGCTTTGACCTATACGATGCGTGAGCCGCTGGGGGTTGTCGGCGCCATCATTCCCTGGAACTTCCCGCTGATGATCGGCATGTGGAAGATCGCGCCCGCGCTGGCCTGCGGTTGCACCGTGGTGCTCAAGCCCGCCGAACTGACGCCCCTCACGGCCCTGAAGATCGGCGAACTCGCGCTGGAGGCAGGCTTTCCCGCCGGCGTTCTCAACGTCGTGCCGGGGTTTGGCAAGATTGCCGGCCAGGCGCTCGTCGATCACATGGATGTCGACAAGATCACCTTCACCGGCTCACCTGTGGTCGGACGCCAGATCCTGCAGGGGGCGATCGGCAATCTCAAGCGCGTGACGCTCGAACTGGGCGGCAAGTCGGCCAACGTCATCTTCCCGGACGCCGACCTCGACGCCGCTGCCAAGGCCGCGGGAGCCGGAATCTTCTTCAATACGGGGCAGGTCTGTTCGGCCGGCTCGCGCATTCTCGTGCATGAGAGCGTCTATGACGAAATGGTCGAGCGGCTGGCGGCGCGCGCCCGCTCTATCCGCCTCGGGGATCCCCTGGAGGCATCGACCACGATGGGGCCACTGGTCTCGGAAGTGCAGATGAAGCGGGTGCTTGATTATATCGACATCGGCCGCAAGGAAGGGGCTTCCATTGTCACCGGCGGTGCCAGGCATGGCAAGACTGGCTATTTCGTCGAGCCGACCGTCTTTGCCGGCGTCCAGCATGAGATGCGTATCTCCCAGGAGGAAATCTTCGGGCCTGTCGCGGCCGTCATCCCATTCAAGGACGAGGAAGATGCCATCCGCCTGGCCAATGGCACGGTCTACAGCTTGGCTGCCGGTGTCTGGACCGGGGATATCGGCCGGGCGCACCGCTTTACCCGGCGGCTGAAGGCCGGCACGGTCTGGGTCAATACCTATGGTCCCACCGACGTCCGCCTGCCCTGGGGCGGCGCGCGCGATTCAGGCTTTGGCCGCGAGCATGGCGATGCCGCCATCGACAATTTCACCGAGCCCAAGGTGGTGTGGATCAACACCGGCGCCTGACCAAAACAGGAGCCGGAAAACCGTGTTGCGGTTTTCCGGCAAGAATCTGCGTCAAGACAAGAACCTAAGCAGACGAAGCGTCGGCGGAGCCACGCAAGTTTGCCTGGCGCCGGCCTGAATGCCGGGTCCCCGAGACATGGAGCGTTTTCCAACCCCGCGCGAGCGGCGACGGAGCTTCTTTGCCTGTATTCATGGAGAAATCATGCGTATCGCAATCATTGGCCAGCAAGCGTTCGGCAAGAGCGTGCTGGAAGCCTTTCTGGCCCGCGGCGACGAGGTGGCGGCCGTCTTCTGTGCTCCCGAAAAGCCGGGTGCACGGCCCGATCCGCTCCGCCTCGCCGCCGAGGAGCGGGGGCTCAAGCTGTTCCAACTGCCCAATCTCAAGAGCCCGGCAGCCGAAGGCGCCTTGCGCGCGCTCGATGTCGATCTCGCCGTCATGGCCTATGTGCTGCAATTCGCGCCGCAATCCTTCGTCAACATCCCAAGGCACGGCACGATCCAGTACCATCCGTCCCTGCTGCCGCTGTATCGGGGCCCGAGTTCAATCAACTGGCCGATCATCAAGGGGGACAGACAGACGGGCCTAACCATCTTCCGCCCGACGGACGGACTCGACGAGGGACCGGTGATCCTGCAGAAGACCGTCGCGATCGGCCCGAATGACACGCTCGGCAGCGTCTATTGCGACCATCTCTTTCCCCTCGGCGTCGAGGCCATGCTGGAGGCGGCGGACCTGGTCGTGGCGGGTTGCCATGCGGAACACATCCAGGACGAGAACCTCGCCTCCTATGAGGGCTGGTGCCGGGATGCCGAGGCCAGGGTCAATTGGAATGCCCATGCCGAGGCCATTCACAATCTCATCCGAGGCTGCGATCCTGCTCCCGGTGCCTGGACGACGGTGCAGGGCCGGAAGGTCCGCCTGTTCTGCAGCGTGATGCGGCGGGTACGCCGTTTTGGCGATGTTGCCGGAAAGGCCGGGGAGATCACTGCCATCGGTGAGCAGGGCATTGCGATTGCGGCGCAAGGAGGCATGATCGAGATTGCCACAGTCCGCAACGATGCCGGGCAGAAGCAATCGGCCGCCGCCTTTGCAAAGTCGCACGGTCTTTCGGTCGGGGATCGCTTCGAATCCGGTGCCGATGTCGATCTCGCTGCTGCTGCGGGCTGAAAGCTGAGACAAGAGTGCCGACGCCGCAACGGCGTCGGTTTCCCGGCGCTGCCGGAAGGGCCTATTCGGCAGCCAGCGCGCCGCGTCGGATCTGGTCCTCCTCGATCGACTCGAACAAGGCACGGAAATTGCCCTCGCCGAAGCCTTCGTCGCCCTTGCGCTGGATGAATTCGAAGAAGATCGGGCCGATCACGGTCTTGGAGAAGATCTGCAAGAGGATCTTGGTCATGCCACCGTCGCGCACGCCTTCGCCGTCGATCAGGATGCCGTGCTTCTTCATGCGCTCTATCGGCTCGTCATGGCCGTTCACCCTGGCATGGGAGCGCTCGTAATAGGTGTTGGGTGGGCCTGGCATGAATTTCAGGTTGTTGGCGGCCAGTTTGTCGACCGAGTCGTAGATTCCCTCGGTGCCGACGGCGATGTGCTGGATGCCTTCGCCATGATATTTCTTGAGGAATTCCTCGATCTGGCTGGTGTCATCCTTGGACTCGTTGAGCGGGATGCGGATCTTGCCACAGGGCGAGGTGATGGCGCGGCTGACGAGGCCGGTGATGCGGCCGTCGATGTTGAAGAAATGGATCTGCTTGAAGCCGAACAGTTCACGGTAGAAGGCCCACCATTTGTCCATGTTGCCGCGATAGACATTGTGGGTGAGGTGGTCGAGATAATGGAAGCCGACACCGGCCGGCTTTGGATCGTGCTCGCCCAGCCAGTCGAATTCCTGGGCGTAGGCCGAGCCTTTTTCGCCATAGGCGTCGATGAAATAGAGCAGGGAACCGCCAATGCCGACGATGGCCGGCACGTCCAGCGTCTTGTCGTTGCCTTCATAGGGCGTGGCGCCCCGGGCCACCGCATGCTCGAAGGCGTGCTTGGCATCGACCACGCGCCAGGCCATGGAGGGCGCGCAGGGGCCATGGGTTTCGACGAAGCGCAAGGCGTGGCTGCCGGGCTCGGCATTGACGATGTAGTTGATGTCGCCCTGACGCCAGACCGTGATGTCCTTGGTCTTATGGGTGGCGACAGGCACATAGCCCATGCTGGTGAACAGCGCCTGGAGCTTGGCGGGGTCGGGATGAGCGAATTCGACGAATTCGAACCCATCCGTTCCGGCGGGATTGTCGGTGGTAATGGCCGCCGGCGGCGCGTCATGCGGGAAAGGGCCCATATTTTCCTCCTGCCATAGCGTTTTGCGATTTGACGGAGCCGGCAAGGATCGCAAAGACGCGTCGTAACAAATAGCTAGAGCAAAGAGGCGTTCAGCCATGAATGCGCTTTGCTCTAGGAGGGCGATGATGCGCCCTCCGCTTTGTGAGGAATTGTGCCACTGAGCGCATGCAATGTGCTTGCATCTTTCGCGTAATCCGCAAAAACTATGCACGAAACGCGCATGAAATCACGGATTGATGCAATGATCGATCTCGACGCTTATGATCTCCGAATCCTGCTGGAGCTGCAGCGCGACGGTCGCCTGACCAATATCGAACTGTCCGAGAAGATCGCGCTATCAGCTTCGCAATGCTCGCGCCGGCGCTCCCGCCTGGAGGCATCAGGAGTGATCTGCGGCTATCAGGCCAGCCTCGATCCGCACAAGATCGGGCTCGACCTCCTGGTGGTGATTTCAGTGACGCTCGCCACCCACAACCGCGACAATGCCCGCAAATTTGCCCAGCTGGTCAATGACCTGCCCGAGGTGCTGGAGGCCTATGCCCTCACCGGTGAGATGGACTACCACCTCAAAGTGGCGACACGCGGCCTCGCCGGCCTGTCGCGCTTCGTCAACGACGTATTGCTGCCGCACGATTCGGTGCAGCATGTGAAGACCTCGATCGTCCTGGACACGCTGAAGCGTTTCGAAGGGCTGCCGCTCTCCAGCCTGCACGAGGAAGAATGATGCTTGCTCCGTGCCTCAGCTCGTTCGGTGTTCCCGGAAGGCCGTGGTGAGGACGCGCAGGGCATCCCGCGCCCGCGGCGACAGGGCGTTGCAATGCAGGATGATCTGCGATGGCGGCAAGGGAGGCAGGCCGAGCTTGGCGCTGACTTCGATCACGCCGGGCGGGGCGACGCGGTGGGCGAGGGCCGCGACCGCGACGCCGGCGGAAACGGCAAGGTTGAGGGCCGAGCCACCGCCGCCGACGAAGGTTTCGCTCCAGGCCAGGCCCGCTTGCTCGAGAGCTTCCGTGGAGCGCAGGCGATCGGGGCAGGTTTCGCACATGCTCAACATGGCGAGCGGCAAGGGATCTTCGCGCCGCCATTCGAAGCCGGGTGAGGCGTACCAGCCGTAATGGGTCGCCGAAAGTGGCGTGCCCGGCCGTCGATCGTCCTCGTTATGGACGATGACGGCGTCGAGCCCGCCTTCGTCGAGAGCGGCCATCAGCATGGTGGTGGTGTCGATCTTCACCTTCAAGGTGAGCGTCGGGTCGTGGGCGTTGAGCTGCGCCAACAGGGCAGGCAGTTCGGGGCCGGCGACATGATCGACGAAGCCGAGCGACAGCCGGCAGGGCGCCGAAGCGAATTCGGCGATCGCCCGCTCATGGGCTGCGATGAAGTCGCGGGCGGCGGGCAGGAAGGCGGCGCCGCGCGGTGACAGGCGCACCCGCCGCGGCGTGCGCTCGATCAGCCTTGCGCCGAGCTTTTCTTCCAGCCGCCTCAGCTTGACGCTGATGGTGGCCTGCGTGCTGGCCAGCGCCTCGGCGGCCCTGGTGAAACTCTGCAGGTCTGCCACCATCACGAAGGCCTTGACGGCGTCGACATCCAGCGTCGTCATCGTATCAATTCCATTTTGTCATTTCTGAAATAGATGATGATCGTCTTTTTATATGATCAGCCATCTTCTATGTGAGGACAACCGTCTTTTTCAAGAGCCGGGGGAGGAGTGCGCGGCCATCGCCGCCGGCCCCGGACCGGGTTGTTCGATCATGACTTTTCAGACAGGGCGCAATGCTGTCGCATTGGCGGGCGTATGTCTCGCTTCCCTCTTGTTCGGGCTAGAGATTTCCAGCGTGCCGGTCATCCTGCCGACCCTTGAAACCGCGCTCAAGGCGGATTTCAAGGATCTGCAGTGGATCATGAATGCCTATACCATCGCCTGCACCACCGTATTGATGGCGACTGGCACCCTGGCCGATCGTTTCGGCCGCAAGCGCGTGACGGTGATCACCACCATCGCCTTCGCCATGGCCTCGTTGATCTGCGGCCTTGCCCAGGATTCGTTGGTGCTAATCGTTGCCCGTTTCTTGCAGGGCCTGGCAGGCGGGGCGATGTTGCTGTGCACCGTGGCTGTGCTCTCGCACCAGTTCCAGGACGGCACCGAGCGCGGCCGGGCCTTCACGGCCTGGGGCATCGTCTCGGGTATCGGCCTCGGTTTCGGGCCGCTGATCGGCGGCCTGATCGTCTCGCTTTCCAACTGGCAGTGGGTGTTCCTCATCCATGTGCCGCTTGCGGCCGTGGCGCTGCTTCTCATCGGTGTCGGCGTCAGGGAATCGCGCGATCCCCGGGCCAAGCGCATCGATTTGGCCGGTATCGTCACGCTGTCCCTGGCCGTGTTCGGTTTCTCCTATTTGATCACCCAGGGAGCCGACCTGGCACCGGCCATGCGCTGGGGCGCCGCGGCAGTGGCCATCGTCGCCTTCGTTGCCTTTCTGGTGGCCGAAAAGATCAGCCCGCATCCGATGTTCGACTTCTCGGTGTTTCGCATCCGGCAGTTCTCGGGCGCGATCATGGGCTGCATCGGCATGAATTTCAGCTATTGGCCCTTCATCATCTATCTGCCGATCTATGTCTCCAGCGGTCTTGGCTATGATGCCACCCAGGCCGGTTTGCTGCTCTTGGCCTATACATTGCCCTTCATGGTCGGCCCGCCACTCGGCGAGGCCTTGCGTCGGCGCTATCAGGCGCGGATCGCCATTCCCCTCGGCCTGCTGACGATCGGCCTCGGTTTCATCGCCATGAAGATCGGTGCCGGCGTCGAGGGTGCCAATTGGCTGACCCTGCTGCCAGGCCTCCTGATCGCCGGCCTCGGCATCGGCATCACCTCGACGCCCACCACCAATACCACCACCGCTTCGGTATCGCCGGATAGGGCCGGCATGGCCTCCGGCATCGATATCAGTGCCCGCCTGATCACCCTGGCCCTCAATATCGCGGTGATGGGTCTCGTCCTGGTCGAGGGCATCCGGGCCTCGCTGCAGGCGAGCCTTGGGGCGGCGCTGGGAACCGAGGAACTGCGGGCATTGGCGGAGAAGGTTGCCGCCGGCAATCTCGCCAGCCTGACCCAGGCCGTGCCCAAACTCGCCGGGGCGGATCCGACAGGCGCTCTCGTCCACGCCGCGCTGGTCGACGGCTTCGGGCTGGTGATGCTCTATGGCGGCATCGGCGTGATCGTGCTGGCCATTCTCAGCTATCTGATCTTCGGATCCGGACAGGCACAGACGGTGGGCAAGGCCGAACGCAAAGTTGCGCCTTCGCCTGCTGTCGCTCTGAAAGGGGAATGAAGTATTCGACCGTATACAGAAGGCAAAATAGTCGAGCGGCGCCGTTGAACCTATCGGCGCCGCAATGCTTTTCTAGGCTCAGAACCTAAGAGTCCGACATCCGTTGTCAGGCGCAGCTTTATCTGCCGTGGGCAGACTATTCGGGCGCGGCGATACGAATAGGACGTGTTCCGACAGGAGCGCCGGTCTGGCGGTCGATGGTGACGGGATCGATCTCCGTTCCGGTCTCAGCGTCGAAGAACCGGGTCACCTTGCCCCCGCCGCGATGCTTGCGTCCCCAGGCACCGATCGCAAACAGCACCGGCAGAAAGTCGCGGCCGGCTTCCGTCAACACATATTCGTCCCGCGGCGGACGGTCGGAATAGCGGCGTTTCTCCAGCAGCCCGTCGTCGGTCAGGGCTGAAAGCCGCCCCGTCAGCATCGTCGGCGCGATACCGAGGCTCTTGCGAAAATCATCGAAGCGGGTCAACCCCGCATGGGCATCGCGCAGGATCAGCATGCTCCATGCGTCACCCACAAGCGCCAGGCTGCGGGCGATCAGACATGGCTGATCCGAAAGCTTTTTCATGTCAGTATCTTTTTAGTAGTGACTTACTATCGAATTGATAGTAATGGAACGCTCATCGATGTTCCACGATAAAATGAAGGCCGAACCTGATGAGCAAGACAGAACGCGGCATTGCCCTGGTCACGGGGGCCTCCTCCGGCATCGGGCTGGTGACCGCACAGGCGCTGCGTCGCGATGGCTACCGTGTCTTCGGCACCAGCCGAAAGCCGATGCCCGACACTGCGGACGGAATCACGATGCTGATCTGCGACGTAACCAGCGATGCCTCCGTTCAGAGCCTCGTCGACGAGGTCCTGAGCCGCGCAGGGCGGATCGATCTTCTGGTGAATAACGCTGGTCTCGGCCTCCTAGGGGGCGCTGAGGAATCCTCGGTTGCACAGGTGCAAGCTCTGTTCGACGTCAATCTGTTCGGCGTCATCCGCATGACCAATGCCGTGTTGCCGTCGATGCGGCGGCACGGCAAAGGACGCATCATCAACATCGGCTCGATCTTGGGCCTCATACCTGCGCCATATGCGGCTCATTATTCAGCGGCAAAACACGCAATCGAGGGCTATTCGGAATCACTGGATCACGAGGTTCGTGTCTTCAATATTCGCGTCTCGGTTATCGAGCCGGCGTTCGTCCGCACTGTCTTCGACCAGAATGGGATTAAGCCGGATTCCATCTTGAATGAATATGATGGCGCTCGAGCTGGCCTCGACGCGCTCCTTCGCGACGTGATGCCTAAAGCCGATCTGCCAGATGTCGTGGCCGCTGTGGTGGTCAAGGCCGCGACCGACGCCCGTCCGCGACGCCGCTATACCGCTGGCAAGGCGGCGCAGCAGATCGGCATACTGCGCCGGTTTGCCCCTTCAGATGTATTCGACAAGAGTTTGCGCAAACAGTTTCGTTTGCCGGTCTGACAGCATTGCTCGGTCTGCCTGCTTTCCATAGAAACGAAAGTCAATCTAATGAGATCATTCCTGATTGACCGCTACACGAAAGGCGGTGTTCTGCGGCTCAGCGAAAGTCCCGAGCCAGCGTTGCTTGCGAATGACGTCATGGTGGAGATTCAAGCTGCCGGCGTGAACCTCCTCGACAGCAAGATCAGGAACGGGGAGTTCAAGTTGATCCTGCCCTACCGCCTTCCCCTGGTGCTGGGCAACGATGTAGCGGGCGTGGTGGTGCGGGTCGGGGCCAATGTCCGGCGCTTCAAGCCTGGCGACGAGGTCTACGCACGTCCGGCCCAGGATCGCATCGGGACTTTTGCCGAGTATATCGCCATGGACGAGGCCGATGTAGCGATCAAGCCGAACAATCTGAGTATGATCGAGGCTGCATCCATTCCGCTTGTCGCCCTGACGGCCTGGCAGGCGCTGGTCGAGCGGGCCGAGTTGCAGAAGGGGCAGAAGGTTCTGATCCATGCCGGCTCGGGCGGTGTGGGCACGATCGCGATCCAGCTTGCCAAGCATCTGGGAGCTCATGTGGCCACGACCACGAGTACGGCCAATATCGCTCTTGTGAAAAGTCTCGGCGCGGACGTCGTGGTCGACTACAAGAAGGATGATTTCGAGAAAGTGCTGCGGGGTTATGACGTCGTGCTGAACAGCCTTGGGAAGGATACGCTGGAAAAATCCCTTGCTGTGCTAAAGCCGGGCGGCCAGCTGATCTCGATTTCTGGTCCGCCGGATACGGACTTCGCGAGACAGAATGGCTCGGGCTGGCTGCTTCAACAGGTCATGCGCCTGCTGAGCTCCAGTATTAGGAGAAAATCGAGACGGCAAAAAATCAGCTATTCGTTTCTCTTTATGACAGCCAACGGCGGGCAACTTGGTAAGATCACTTCCCTGATCGAGGCGGGCGGCATACGCCCGGTAATTGACTCGGTTTTCCCGTTCGAGAGGACCAACGAAGCACTGGACTATGTCGAAACGGGTCGTGCGAAGGGGAAGGTCGTCGTCGCTGTGAAGTGACGTCTGGAGACCAATAGAGGTCAGCGGATTTGAAAGCAGGAAGCATCATGTCGTCTTCGCCGTTCCAAGCGCTCGTCTTCGATCTCGGCGGCGTCGTGGTGGAGCACGACAATGCCGTGCTGTTCGAGCGCCTGGCTTCACGCTGCCATCCCTCTTGGACGCCCGAGGAGGTGGTGGGCTTGTTCCGGCAATCGCGTTGGGGCACGGGAACAGCGATCCGCCTGTTTCACCAGCAATTGGCCGAGGTGGGCGGGTATGAGGCTTCATGGGACGTTTTCGTCGAGGATTGGAGCTGCCATCTCGCCGTCAATCCCTCCATGCTTGCCGTCATGGAGCGCCTGGCAAAGCGCAACCGGGTGATGATCTTCTCGAACACCAATCAAGAGCATTGGGATTTCGTCAAGAAGGCATCGGGCGGCGTACTGGCCGGTTTCGAGCCCTATCTCAGCCATGAGATAGGGCATGAGAAACCCTCGCTGCGCTCCTTCCAGGTGGTGGCCGAGAAGGCCGGCATCGATCCTGCCAGCTCCATCTTCTTCGACGACCTGCCCGCCAATGTGGACGGCGCCCGGCAGGCTGGTTTCCAGGCCGAAGTGTTTCTGGGTGAACCTTGGCTCCTGTCTTACCTGGAAGCCCACGGTGTTGCCTTGGGCTAAGCCTCGAAGTCAGCGACGGATCGGACACCACGCTCCTGCCTCAGGAACCGCCTGCCTGCTTCGGTCACGCCGACCATGGCATTGCCATCGATCCAGTTGCGCGCAACGAAACCTCGATCATTGGCCTCTTCCCACACCGGTAGCCGCGGACACGATGTCCGCCAGGCGTCCATGACCTCGGCATAGGGGCGCTCATTGTGCGACAGCCAGGCCAGGAGGTCGCACAGCAGGGGAACGAGTGTGTCGGATGCCGGTGTTGCCATGATCGAAAAACCTCTTCGTCCTCGCCTCAGAATTGGGCAAGCCCGCTCAGTCCGATCGCGGCGCCTCCTGCCAGTACCAGAAGCGGATGGATGCGCGTCGTCGCGGTGAGCAAGGCGGAAACCGCGATGATGCCGGCCAGCAGCCAGGTCTCGGCGGAGGCTTCGGCGATCACGGAGGCACTCGCCGTGACCAGTCCCACCGTCATCGGCAGCAGGCCCGCCTGCACCTTCTGCCGCCAGGGCCGGTCGCGAAAGCGGTCCCAGAGCCTGAGAGCAACACCGGTGATGAGGGAGGAGGGGCCGAATTTGGCCAGCGAGGTCACCAATACCCCCGGCAATCCGGCGACATGCCAGCCCACGAGCGGCACGATCATCATGTTCGGGCCGGGCGCGGCCTGCGCCAGGGCGAACATTGCGCCGAATTGCTGCGCCGACATCCAGTGATGGATATCGACTACCTGCCGGTGCATCTCGGGCAGGATGGTATTGCCGCCGCCGAAAGCGAGAAGCGAAAGCTCGGTGAAGATCAAAACGAGGCTCAGCAGGGTCGACGCCATCACGCTTTCCTCCAGGCCAGGAGGATGCCGAGGGGGGCCAGGACCAGCATGGTCGCGAGCAGGGGCAGGCGCAGGATGGCGATCGCAAGGAAGCACGCGCAGGCGATCACGATACCAGCGGGGTCGCGCCGCAGCGGACGAGCGACCTTGATCGCCATCGAGACGAGAAGTCCGGCCGCGGCCGCCGAAAGCCCCGCGAAGAGGTGGTGGACATGCGGATCGGCGTAGAAGCGATCATAGAGCACGCCGAGACCGATGACGATTGCCGTCGGAGCGGCGATCAAGCCCAGTAGGGCCGCGCAGGCGCCGGCCACGCCGCGAAAGCGCAAACCGATGGCGACCGACATGTTGATGATGTTGCCGCCTGGCAGGAACTGGCACAGGCCCAGAAGGTCGGCGAATTCCTGCGCGCTCAACCAGCGGCGCTCTTCCACGACCATGCGGCGTGCCAGCGGCAGTACGCCGCCGAAGCCGATCAGGCCCAGAGTGAGGAAACCACCGAAGAGGTCGGCAATGTCGGGGGATCTTCTCTCCATCGGGAGGGAAGGGGTTGCTGCGTCCATGATGATGTCGGGCCTAGCTTCGAGAATTTGCGCTGAGGTTAGGCTTCCCGACCTATCACGTCCAATATATGGTAATGGCAATATTCATATCTAAAGGATATGGCATGATCGAACTACGCCATCTTCGCTATGCCGTGACCGTTGCGGATGAGGGGCATGTGACACGCGCGGCTGAGCGCCTCGGCATCCAGCAGCCGCCGCTCAGCCAGCAGATCCGTGCGCTGGAGCGTGAGGTCGGCGCGCCACTGTTTCAGCGCCTGCCCCGCGGTGTGCGCTTGACCGAGCCGGGGCGGGTGCTGGTGGAGCGAGCCCGGCTCGTCCTGCAGGATGTCGATGCAGCACTGGAGGCGGCGAGAAGGGCGGCGCGGGGCGAACAGGGCAGGCTTGCGGTCGGCTATACGACCTCGGCTGCCTTCCATCCGCTGGTCTCCGCCGTCATGCGCGGGCTGCGGGAGGCGGCGCCCGGTATCGCGCTCTCATTGGAGGAAGGCAGCACGGGCGATCTCATCGAGCTGCTGCGCGCCGATCGGCTGGACACGGCCTTCGTCCGTGCACCGGCCGCGAGCCCCGACGGACTTATCGTGGAGCCTCTCCATGTCGAGGAGATGCTGGTTGCCCTGCCGGACCATCATCCGCTTGCCGCAGCTTCCCTGCGCCGGCAACGCTTGTCGCTCAGCGCTCTTGCAAACGAGACCTTCGTTCTCAATCGCCGGCCCTCCGGCCCGGGCCTCTATGACGACATCATCGCGGCCTGCCGCGCCGCAGGGTTCAGCCCGATGGTAGGGCAGGAAACGCCGCGGATGGTCTCGACGCTGAGCCTGGTCTCGGCCGGTCTCGGCCTCTCGATCGTGCCGGCTTCCATGGCGAAATTGGAGACGAACGGCATCGTCTATCGTCGGCTCGATAAGACGACGCGGCTGGCCGCGCCGCTCTATCTCGCCCGCCGCGAGGATGCACCGAGCCCCGTCTTGGCGAGGTTCCTGGATATGGTACGTCGACAGGCCTGACTCTTGGCATGCCGACGTCAGAGATCGTTGGCCTGGGGGAGGATCACCAGATCACGGATGGTGACGTTGCGGGGACGGCTGAGCATGAACATCACTGCATCAGCCACTTCCGTCGGCTGCATGAGATCGCCGGCCGCCAGGGCCGCGTCGAGCTTGGCCTTGGGCCAGTCGCTGATCAGGGCGGTGACCACGGGTCCGGGCTGGACGGCGCCGACACGGATGCCGTGCTTGGCGACCTGGCGCCTGACCGTATGGACGAAGGCCTGCACCGCATGCTTGGAAGCGGTGTAAACAGGCTCCCACACTACCGGGATCATGCCGGCGACCGACGAGGTGACGATGATGTCGCCGGTCTTGCGTTCCACCATATGCGGCAGCACTTCGCGTATCGTGCGGAAGGCGGCATTGATGTTGAGATTGAGCATGCGATCCCAGGCGTCTGGATCGCCCTCGACGACCTCGCCGCCGATATAGGAGCCGGCATTGGCGTGGAAGATGTCGAGTTGGCCTGTTTTGTCGAGAATCTCAGGCATCATCCGCGACACGCTGGCCGGATCGAGCAGGTTGGTCACCACCGGGATGGCGTTCGGGCCGAGTTCCTCGCAGATCGTCTTGAGGGCATCCTCGGCGCGGTCGACGAAGACGACGCGGGCGCCGGCCGCGAGCAGGGCCTTGGCGCATTCGAGGCCTATGCCCGAAGCTGCGCCGGTGATGGCCGCGACCTTCCCCGAGAAATTCTGGCTGTTGAAATTCTGTTCCATGAACGGCGTCTCCTCGATCAGTTCCGGGACGGCGCATGCCTCCCGCTGGGACTTTGAGTATCTCGGGAAAATGAGCCGGCGAGCTCTTGATCGGTAACAGTTCGCCGGCTCGGGACAGGGTCAGGCGCGGCCGTGGGAGACGCGGGACCTGCGGGCCAGGGAGTCGACGATCACGGCGATGGCGAGCACGGCGCCGGTGATCATGTAGCGCAGCGAGGAGGACAGATCGAGCAGCGTCAGGCCGCTCGAAATCGCCTGGATGACGATGATGCCGAGCAGGGCCGAATAGGCACTGCCACGGCCGCCGAACAGACTGGTGCCGCCGATGACCGCCGATGCGATGGCATTGAGGTTCACCTCGCCAGTGCCGGCCTGCTGGCTGGCGGAAGCCAGGCGCGCCGCGGCCAGGATGCCGCCGATGGCCGCCAGGCCTGCGCAGGTCACGAAGGCGGAGGCATAGATGAAGCGGACATTGATGCCGGCGCGCCGCGCCGCCTCGCGATTGCCGCCGACGGCGGTCATCGAACGGCCCCATTTGGTGCGGGTCAGCGCGTAGTTCATCACCACGACCAGGACGACGAACAAGGTGAACATCCACGGCACGCCGCGGTCCTGGTTGAGATAGAACACCACGAGTTCCAGCGCGACGATGATCGCGGCAGCGCGCAGCAGGATGAAGGCGAAGGGACGGGCGGATAGCCCGGCTTCGCGGCGGCGGGCTGCGGTGCGAAAATCGGCATAGAAGATCACCACGCCGGCGATGGCGGCGAGGGCGTAGGAGATGATGTGAGGCATCACCAAGGTCTGGCCGAAATCCACCACGCCGGAGCCATAAGGCAGGTTGATGGAGCCGGTCGAGCCGAGCAGATAGAGCTGCAGGCCGAGCACGGCGAGCAGGCCCGCCAGGGTAGCGACGAAGCTCGGCATACCGAAACGGTTGAACAGGAATGCGTAGACGGCGCCAATCGCCATGCCCGCCAGGACCGCGGCGGGAATGGCGAGCGCTACCGGCCAGTTCATGTTCACCCACAGCACGCCGAGCAAAGCCGAGGACAGGCCGCTCACCGAGCCGACCGAAAGGTCGATCTCGCCCAGCATCAGGATGCAGACGATGCCGAGGGCGATCACGCCGACTGTCGAGCAGTCGAACAGCAGGTTGACCAGATTGTTGGCCGAGAGAAACACCGGGCTCAGGCTCTGGAACACGATGCAGATCAGGATCAGGCCGACGATCACCGGCAGGAAGCCGAGATCGCCCGAGCGTATGCGTTCCAGGAAGGCGCTGATGGCGCCGCCGATGCTGTCGTCATGCTTCACGCGGACATCGGCGCGGTCGAGCGGCGTTTTGGCGGTAGCCGGTTCAGACCGACTTTGGTCGATGTTGCTGCTCATGGCCGGCTCTCCTGGCTCTGGCTCTGCGTATCCTCGGTGGCGCTCTGTCCCTGAAGCCGCGTGGCGCGCCGGGACACCGAATTCTCCGCGGTGCCGGTAATGGCGCTGATGAGGTCTTGATGAGAATCCTCAGGCGTGAAGACCCCGTTGTTGCGCCCGAGCCGGAGCACCACGATGCGGTCGGCGACGGCGCGGACGTCGTCCATATTGTGGCTGATCATCACCACGCCGAGGCCGCGATCGCGGACGCGCTCGATGAGATCGAGCACTTCGGCGGTCTGTGCGACGCCGAGGGCTGCCGTCGGCTCATCGAGCAGGATGATCCTGGGTTCGAGCAGGAGCGAGCGGGCGATGGCGACAGTCTGGCGCTGGCCGCCGGACAGCGAGGCGATGGGTTCGCGCACGCTCGGAATGCGCGCCGACAATTCGTTCAGCAGCTTCCAGGCCTTGATCTCCATCGAGACCTCGTCGAGCCGGTAAGGTTCGAGTTCGCGACCGAGGAAGATATTGGCGACCGAGTCGAGGTTCTCGCACAAGGCCAGATCCTGGAAGACGGTGGCGATGCCGAGATTGAGGGCGTCGCTCGGCGTCGAGAGCGTCACCGGCTTGCCGTGGAAGGTGATGGTGCCGGAACTGGGTTGGTGGACGCCGGCCAGCACCTTGACCAGGGTCGACTTGCCGGCGCCGTTGTCGCCGACCAGTGCCACCACCTCGCCGGCATGGACGTCGAGTTCGATATCGGTCAGGGCCGATACGGCGCCGAAATGCTTGGAGACATTGCGCAGGCTCAAAATGAGCTCGCCCATGGGCGCGTTGGCCGATGTGGAACTGGGAGAAAGGTCAGTCACGCCGGAATCCTTTCATGTGTGGGATCGGGAAGGCCTGGCTGCTGGAGGGGTTCGAACAGATGCATGTGGCCGTGGCGCCATCCTCCTGCGAGGCAGCATCCTGCGATATCCGTCAATGTATACAGCCGGAGACTGTGCGGGCAGCTGCGATCTCCCGGCCGCTCGGGGCGGCCGGGAGGGCGATGGCATGCTTACTGTGTGATGCCGAGCTTCTTGCAGCCTTCGGCATAGCGTCCGCCGCAGAGCTGATCTGCCGTGGCGATCTTCTTGTCGATGATCTCCGCCTTCAGGTTCTCGGAGGTCACGATGACCGGCACGAACAGCTTGGAGGGCGTGTCGAACAGGGTGGCCTCAGCCTTGGGGGTCTTGCCGCCAAGGAGTTCGAAGGCGACATCGGCGGCGGCGGCGGCGACGATCTCGCTCGGTTTGGAGATGGTATTGTACTGGTCGCCGGCAATGATCAATTGCAGGGCAGCGAGGGTGGCATCATTGCCGGTGACGGGCGGCACAGGGTCGAAGCCGGCCGCCTTGAAGGCTGCGATCGCGCCGCCACCGGTGCCGTCATTGGCAGCGACCACGCCGACGATCTTCTTGCTGAAGCGCGAGATCTGGCCACTGGCCCATTGCTGAGCGTTTGAAGGCAGCCAGTTGGGCGTGTCGAATTCGGCCAGGGTCTTGTAGCCGCCGCTCTTCAGGCCCTCATGGATGCCGTCGCGGATCAGCCGGGCGGCTGCGTCGGTCGGCGAGCCGTTGATCTGCAGCACGCCGGTGTCCTCGGTCGGCGCCTTCGTCGCCTTCAGATGTTCGACCAGGGATTCGGCAATGGCCTTGCCGATCGCCTTATTGTCGAAGGACACGTAGAAATCGGCCTTGGCGTCGGGGATGGGGCGGTCATAGGCGATGACCTTGATGCCCTGGCTCTGGGCCTGCTTGACCATGGAGGCCGCGGCGGCCGAGTCGACCGGATCGAGCACGATGACCTTGGCACCCTGCGTGATCATCGAGTTGAACTGCTGCTGCTGCTTGGAGATGTTGGCGTCGGCGTTCTGGTAGAGCACCTTGCAGCTCTCGCACAGCTTCTTCATCTGGGCGACGAAGCCGGGATGATCATGTTCTTCATAGCGGGTCGAGCCCTGATCGGGCATGAGGAACGCCACGGTGGCGTCCTTGACGGCGGCGTCCTGCGCCAGGGCAGAGGCGCTGCCAAGCAGGGACAGGGCGAGGACGGCGATGCCGGTCGATTTCAAGGATGTGAGTTTCATTCGGGCTTTCTCCCTAGGACTTTATGATTGTTCGAATGATCGATGGTGACGTTGCGCGGCCGAGATTGGTCTGGTGTCCGCCGCGTTCCGGGATGGAGCTTGGCGGTACAACGCATTGGCTGGCCGCAGGGTACCAAGGCGCTGCTATTTTTTGATCGGCGCGTCAGACCCGGCTTGCCGCGGGACCATGGTCAACTGGAAGAAGCAGGGTGATTGGGAGCGCTGGCGCGTGATCCGCGGCGCGTAAAGTCGTTTCGAGCCGGCATGACGTGGATTGGCGATAATGCTCGCAGCGCCTCTCCCGGGCCGGTTTCGGATCCCTGGGCATGACCGTCTCCCCCAAATGCGGCCGGCTTGACCCTGCCGCTCTTGCCGTCGAGCCAATGGCTCTCCAGTCCCATTAAGCTAACCCTTTGGGGAAACTACGTGCCACCACGTTTCACGGGTTGTGGTGATACTTTTTTGATCGCTGAGGCGCAGATCCGGCTGTCTTCCCAGCCGGGGCCCGTTGCGGGTCAAAAATGATGCGTCCGTGTTTCGGCCGGACACGGCACGGCGTGGTTCTCGTCGACTTGCTTCACCGGTCATCCGGTTGTCAGAAAATTACGACAAGAACATAGGGGCGGGCATTCAGGGGCGATGGCGAGCAAAGGGTGGAGATCCGGTCATGAAATTTGGTTGCGCGAGATGGAATGCTCTTGTCGGTGTGGCTTTGCTCGGCGCTGCCGCCGTGGGCATGGCCCCGTCTTCGGCAGTCCTTGCTCAAACCGCTAGCGCACCGACAGGCGCCAAGTCTTTTCTGACCCTCGACGGCAAGCCGCCGCTGGTCATCGGACATCGTGGCCTGCCGGGCCTCGCGCCGGAAGAGACGGAGGCTTCCTATGATCTGGCCGCTGCCCTCGGGACGGATGCGCTGGAAGAGGATCTGCATTTGACCAAGGATTGCGTGCTGGTGGCGCGCCATAATCCCTGGCTGAGCGACAATACCAACGTTGCGGAGGTGGCCAAGACCAATGCTGAGGTCGCCACCCGCAAACGCACGGTGCCCGGGGTCACGGTCAAGGTGAAATGGCCCCAGTCGCCGACCAGCGGACCTGCCGAATACCTCACCGACCTGACCGAGCCGGCCAATCCCCAATCGGTGCTGAAGTCCCTGGTTGTCGACGGCGAAGACCATACCAATGATTGGTCGATCACCGATTTCACCATGGCCGAGCTGAAGAATTGGATCGCCGGCACCACCTATGACGCGGCCAATGAGCGGCCGAAGGTGTTCAACGGCAAGTTCCCGATCCTCAGCTTCCAGGAGGTCATCGACATCGCCAAGGCCAAGAGTAAGGAAACCGGACGCCCGATCGCCGTCTATCCGGAAACCAAGAACCCATCCTGGAACAATGCGCAGGCCATCGCCAATGGCTGCGGCGCGCCGGGCAGCCGTCCGCTCGAAGATGCCCTGATCAAGATCATCAAGGACAATGGCCTCAACACCAAGGAAGCCCCCATCCTGGTGCAGAGCTTTGAGCCGAGCAGCCTGAAATATATGCGCAAGCACGGTCTGGAGACCCGGCAGGTCCAGCTCATCGATGGGGATGGCGTCGACTTCAAGACCGGCAAGGTCCTCTATGACGACATCACCAATTCCCGCCCCTTCGATTGGACCGTCTCGGGCGACCCGCGCTGGTTCGACGCCATGCTGAGCCCGACGGGCCTGGCGGAGATCAAGAGCTATGCCGACGGCATCGGTCCCTGGAAGCCTCAGATCGTCTCGCTCAAGATCTCGCCCTGGAAGGAAAGCAATGCCGATGGCACGCCCTTTAAGGGATCGACGCCTGATGCTTGGACCCAGGACCCGACCAGCCTCGTCGCCGACGCGCACAAGGCGGGCCTGTTCGTGCATGTCTTCACTTTCCGGAACGAGAAGAAATATCTGGCCGCCGACTATCGCGGAGATCCGAGCCTGGAATATCTGAAGTTCTTCCGCCTGGGCGTGGATGGCGTCTTTACCGATTTCACCCATACGGGCGTCGGTGCCCGCGCCGCGTATCTGCGCGAACTCGGTTGGTAGGAAACCGCCATCACAAATCCGTATGAAAGCGGCAATGTCGGCGTAATCCCGATCTAGCAAGATCCCCGAGCGCGGGCGGAACGGCATCGCGCTCTGGACCTTCGACATGCGGATCTATTTCCTCTGCCTTTGGCTGCTCGCTCCCTTGGCTGCCCTGCCGGTGCTGGTTTCCACGCCCAAGCCGGTGACGGTTGTTGCCAATCCGTGGCAGGACCTCCTGATGCTCGAGGTCATGGCGACCGAAACGATCGCGCTGGCTTCGAAGGAAGATCTGGAGGCCGCCGAGAAGCGGATCGGCGATTTCGAGGCGGTCTGGCAAAATGCCGAGATCCATGTGAAGCCCTGGGACGGCAGGCTTTGGCGGCTGATCGATCAGGCGATCATGCGGGCAGGCGCGGAATTGCGTGGCAGCGAGCGCAGCCCGGTCCGAGCGCGGGCAGCCCTGTCGAGCCTGCTGGCTGCCTTGAACAGCCGGGTGGGTGGATGATGATTTTGGCTGTCTTGCGCAGCAACGTTACACGGCCAGTTTCAAGACCGTGTTCCAGTTGCGGCCGGTCACCAGCGTACCGAGATGGCGCTCGATCAGCTTGGTGGTGAGCTTGGAGCGGCCGATGCCGTCCGGGTAATGGGCATAGAGGCAGCGCTCACCGGCGGCGATGCGTTCGCGCCCCTGGATCGCCGCGCGCAAGGAAGCGAGCGCGGGGCCGGCAATCTCGCCCTTGCTGGGAAGGGCGAGCAACTGGGCGGGGTGCGCTTCCGCCTCGATCTGGAAGGGATTGGCTGCGATCAGGGCCTGCCATTCCGGCATGGTGCGGATCATGAAGGCGGCCGGGACGCCGAAGCTCTCGGCGACAGCCTGTTCCCAGTGCTGCTCCAGATCCGGCACCGCTGCCTCGCCGGCCTCGAAGGTGAGGTTCCCGCTTTGCAGCAGGGTTGTGACCCCGATGAAGCCGAGGCTTTCGCCGAGGGCGCGCAGTTCGGCCATCTTGATCGTCGAGTTTCCCCCGACATTGATGGCGCGGAGCAAGGCGATGTAGCGCATGATCGGGCCCTCGATCGGGGAACGCACGATGTCGGGCTATAAGCCAGACTCGATGCAATTGGGGGGATGATATCGGCGATTTCAGCACTGGCTTCGTGTGTGCGGTCAAGCCAATTCGATCATGGAGTGGCAGGTATCCCGTAGGTCATTCCGGGGAAGTCGCCGTGATGTCGTCCGCAAATCTGCGCATGAGCCGCACGAGTTCGCTAAAGTCGCTGTCCTCCCATCCGGCAAAGATCGCACGGCCCATCTTCTCGCGAGCGGCATCGACCAGATCGGTCATCGCCTTGCCTTTGGGCGTGATGGTCGCCTCGCGAATACGTCGATCGGCAATGCTGCCCTGACGATCCACCAGGCCGAGGCTCTCCAGTTTTGCCACCTGCCTGCTGACTGTCGTGTAGTCGCGCCCCACGCGGTCGGCCAGTTCCACCACGCCGATCGGGCCGAGCCGCTCCACCATGACCAGCAACGGAAACAGAGCGCGATCGAGAGAGATGCCGGCTGCCCGCACCATCGCCTCGTCACGCTGGGGGCGGTTCATCACGCTGACGATGTCAACCAGAGCGCCGTGAAGCTCGCGCAGCAGCGAGCTAATATGTGTATTTTGCACATTGTTGGTTGACGGCATATTCGGTCTCCTATTATGTGCATATTACACATATGGAGCAGGCCATGACAAAGCATTTTGCAGTTGACGTTCTCATTTGCGGGGCAGGGGCGGCTGGGTTGACGCTGGCTATCGACCTCGCGCGGCGTGGGGTGTCCTTCCGGCTGATCGAAAAAATGGACAAGCCGTTCCACGGGTCGCGCGGCAAGGGGATCCAACCGAGAACACTGGAGATCTTCGAGGACCTCGGAGTTTTGGATCGGATCGCGGCGGCGGGCGGACCCTATCCGCGGCAGCGCCACTATCACGATGACGGCAGTCACAGCGATTCCGAGCTCATGGAGCAGCAGGCCCCGATACCGGCCGAACCGTATCGCACCCCATTGATGCTGCCGCAGTTCATGACCGAGAGCATCCTGCGCAAACGTCTTGCAGAATTGGGACATCGCCCTGAATTTGGATCTGAGCTGGTTGGCCTTGACCAGGACGAGGCCGGTGTATCGCTGCAGATCGCCGGCAGGGCGGGCGAAGAGAACATTCGCGTGCGCTGGCTTGTCGGCGCCGATGGCGGCCGCAGTTTCGTGCGCCAGGCGCTCGACCTCGGTTTCCCGGGCAGGACGCTCGGCGTTCGCGCCATCGTCGCCGACGTTTCCCTGACTGGTTTGAACCGGGATGTCTGGCATCGTTTCGGGGACAAGGACATGCAGCGGCAGATCTCGCTTTGTCCGCTCGCGGGAACCGACCTTTTCCAGATACAGGGGCCGGTTCCACTTGAAGGCGACGTCGATCTCTCCGCCGAGGGGCTGAATGCCATGGTCGCCCAACGCACCGGCCGGGACGATATCCAGGTGGGATCCGTCTCCTGGGCCTCGGCTTTCGCCATGAACGCCCGGCTGGCCGATCAGTATCGCGTCGGCAGCATATTCCTGGTTGGAGATGCGGCGCATACTCACCCTCCGACCGGCGGGCAGGGGCTCAATACCAGCGTTCAGGATGCCTATAATCTCGGCTGGAAGCTGGCAGCTGTTCTGGCTGGCGCCCGCGACCAGCTGCTCGACACCTATGAGGAGGAGCGGCGCCCTGTAGCCGCAGCCATGCTCGGCCTTTCGACAAGTCTGCTGGATGATCTCAAGCGCGGCGAGATACGGCGTGGCCGCGAGACGCAGCAGCTCGACATCGGCTATCCCAAGTCGTCGCTGGCGATCGAGCGGCCGACACGACAGGGTGGCGTGCTTGCGGGGGATCGTGCGCCGGATGCCCCGGTCCGGGGCGCGGCCGGTCAGGCCCTGCGCTTGTTCGACCTGTTCAAGGGACCGCACTGGACGTTGCTCGTGTATGAGGGCAATCCAGCAGCCCTGCCGCCGCGTCGCGGGCTGCATATCCACGGCATCGGCGAGCAGGGCGATATCGTCGATCACGCCGGCCATGTCGGCGGCATCTATGCCCTCACGCCGGGAGACTGGGTGCTCGTGCGGCCCGATGGCTATGTCGGGGCCATCCTTGCTTCTTCCGAAGTGACGCTGCTGGAGCGCTATCTTGAGGAGGTGGGCCTCGGCCGGCCGGAACAAGCGCAGCCATGACCCATGGCAGTACAAGGGCGAGCCGGTCGGGGTCGGCCAGCCCGGCCGGCCGCACGGACCTCGCCGCCCCGGCCAAGGCCTTATTGTGGTGAGACGAAGAAGAAATCCGCGGGTGGCAGCGAGCCGTAGACATAGGGTTCCTGCCGGTTGCCCGTGATATCGAGCACGTCCTGCCGGACGAAGCGGAAGATCTTGTTGATCTCCACGCCCGGCTCGACCAGGCGCTTGGCAAGGGAGAGGGCGAAGGGGCTGTTGGCCTGATCGCCGTCGGCGGCCGTCGTACCTTCCTTTGCAGAATAAACCACCAGGGTGGCGCCGGCCGGCTCAACGCGCGAAAGCCCGCGATCGATCGAACGGCTCGCCACGCTCAGCTTCATCTGAGCGATGAAGGGATTGTTGCGACAGGCATCGAGCACCACCAGCTTGAGCTTGCGCGCACCATCGAGCGAACTCATCACCCGCTCCAGCGGGACGGCCTCGTCAGGAACGTCGCGATCGGATTCGAGTACGGCGTCCAGCGGGATCAGATAGTTCTTGTTGTCCACTTCGATGCCGTGACCGGCATAGTAGATGACGGCCCAGTCCGATTGGTCGGCCTTGCGCGCAAAGGCTTTCAGCGCCGCGATCATGCCGGCGCGATCGAGGTCGTGCGCAACCGTGACGTCGTCCACTCCGGTCTGGCGCAGCGCCTGCCCGATAAGGTCGGCATCGCGCAGGGTGTTCGGCAGCTGGGACACCGAACGGTAGGCCGAATTGCCGATGACCAATGCGACGCGGCGAGGCGCTTGGCCGGCGGTGGCGGCGGTCGTGTTGGCAACAGGAGCAGTCTTGACGATGGGAGTGGTTTTGGCAACGGCAGGCGTCTCGATAACAGGCGCGGGCTTGGACGCGTCCTGCGCCGTTTCGATCGTATCGCCGGCATTTTCCGGCAGGGCGTCGGCGACCGCAAGCGGGGCCTGCGGTTCGACCGGCTCATAGGTGATAGTGTCGTCGCCACCCTTCTGCCAGCGATAGACGATCAGATCGGGCGTGGTACGGTCGCCCTTGGCGTCGAAGGCGATGTCGCCGAGTACGGTGTGGAATGCCTCGCCACCATGCATCACCTCCGCCATGCGCTGCGGATCGGGCGTTCGGGCCTGTTTGGCCGCCTGCTGGAAGACCTGTACCGCGGCATAAGCATAGAGTGCGTAGCCTTCCGCGAGGTCGGGTGCGGTACGGATGACGTCGGCGGCCGCGGGGTTCTTGCCGGGCTGGGGAGAGAAGGTCATCAGCGTGCCGATCACGGCATCGCCGCCGATGACGGGAAATTCGCTGCCGGCCAGGCCGTCGCCGGAAAACAGCAAGGTCCTTTGGCCTCGTTGGCGCAATTGCCTGAGAATAAGGCCTGCCTCGGTGTAAAGGCCTCCCCAGAGCAGGAGATCGGCTCGTGCCTTGCTCAGTCGGTCGACGATGGCGGAATAGTCCTTCTCGCCGACATCGACGCTGGCCTCCAGCACCGGCTTGAACCCCGCTCGTACGAAGGCATCGCGGGCGCTATCCGTCAGCAACCGGCCATAGGTGGTTTTGTCATGCACGATCGCCACCCTCTTGCCCTTGAAGTTCTTGGCGGCATAGTCGGCCCAGACGCCACCATGGCGATCGTCGCGGCCAGCGACACGGAAGACGTTCCACAGGCCGCGCTCGGTCACCTTCGGATTGGTGGCTGAGGGGGAAATCAAGAGCATGCCGTGCTCGGCATAGACCTCGGAGGCCGGAATGGTGACGCCCGAGTTGAAATGCCCCACCACCAGCTTGACGCCCTGCGACGCGAGCTTGTTGGCGGCCGCCACGCCCTGTCGGGGATCGGAAGCGTCGTCGGCGATGACGATCTCCACCCGCTGCCCGGCGATGCCGCCCTTGGCGTTCATGGCCGCCACGGCCGCCTCGGTGCCCTTTCGCATCTGTTCGCCGAAGCCGGCGTTCGGTCCCGTCATGGGGCCGGCCACGCCGAGCTTGATCTGGGCCCCTGCCGGTGTTCCTGTCGAAAGGCCTATCGCCAGGAGCAGGCAGGTCAACCAGGCCATCCGCATAGCGGGTTCCTTTCGGTGTTCGGAATAACCTCAACTATAGGTTGTAGCGTATGATACGGCATCGCACCCGGCAGCGACAATCATCTCGGTAACACGTAGCGGCCGAGGCAGGATGGTCCGGCCTGGGACAAGAAGGGCACAGCCGCGCGCGGGCCTTTCGGCATCGTGTTCTTGGTGGTGTAGCATTGGGGCGGCGAGCAAGATGCCCGGCCCGGGGAGCCAAACGCCTTAACGTTGCTAAGTATAACTTGAATCACGATTTGACGCTGCCAAGTAACTATGAAACCGTCAGAGCTTGAGGTGTGCGGTTTTTCCGGACAGAGTCGCCGGCGCGCGCCGAAGCTTGATTGAACAGCGTGATGATCGTCTGAGGAAGCCTGCGCTTCAGGCATCGTCCACCGGCACGACAGCCGACAACGGACCGGATCAACGGCCGATGAGGAAACAAGACATCCGGCACGGGTTCGCTGGGCTGCGCCCGGCCGGCGGGGGAGAGCATCGATGTCAGTCAGTACGGCAAGTGTGGACCCTTCGGCGCCGATGAGCAGGGAAGACAAGAAGGTTATCTTCGCCTCTTCTCTAGGCACGGCTTTCGAATGGTATGATTTCTTCATTTATGGTTCATTGGCGACCTATATTGCCGCCCATTTCTTTTCTTCGCTCAGCGAGACTGCAAGCTTCCTCGCCACGCTGCTGGCCTGGGCGGCGGGCTTCATCGTCCGGCCCTTCGGCGCTCTCGTCTTCGGTCGCGTGGGCGATCTGGTCGGACGTAAATATACCTTCCTCGTCACCATCACGCTGATGGGCGCTTCGACCTTTCTGGTCGGCCTGCTGCCCAGCTACGCGTGGTGCGAACAAAATCTCGGCGTCGGCGCCATCGCGCCCACCATTCTGATTGCGCTGCGTATCGTACAGGGCCTGGCTCTCGGTGGCGAATATGGTGGGGCCGCGACCTATGTGGCCGAACATGCGCCCGCCAACAAGCGGGGCCTTTATACGGGCTGGATCCAGGCAACGGCGACCGGCGGGCTCCTGCTCTCGCTGGTCATTATCCTGTTGATCCGGCAATACATGTCAGAGGCGGCCTTCAGCGCCTGGGGCTGGCGCATCCCCTTCTGGATCTCGATCATCCTGCTGCTGGTTTCGGTGTGGATCCGAATGCAGCTCGCCGAGAGCCCGTCCTTCGTCAAGATGAAGGAGGAGGGGGCAACCTCCAAGGCGCCGTTGAGCGAAGCCTTCCTGAAGTGGTCCAATCTCAAGATCGGCCTGATCGCTTTGTTCGGCATGGTCGCGGGCGAGGCCGTGGTCTGGTATTCGGGGCAGTTCTACGCCTTGCTGTATCTGACCAAGACCTTGCGCGTAGACCTGACCACTGCCTCGCTGTTGCTGGGCGTTGCCCTCGTCGTCGGCCTGCCACTTTTCGTGTTCTTCGGCTGGCTGTCCGACAGGATCGGCCGCAAATGGATCATGCTGCTGGGCTTCCTCCTGGCAGCGGTGTTCTATCAGCCGATCTTCAAGGCCATCACGCACTACGCCAATCCGGCGCTCGAGACGGCGCTCGCCAAATCGGCCGTCACCGTCACCGCCGACCCGGCCGATTGCTCGGTGCAGTTCGACCCGATCGGCACCGCCAAGTTCACCTCCTCCTGCGACGTCGCCAAGAATTTCCTGGCTTCGAGCTCGGTGTCCTACACCAACGAGGCGGCCGCACCGGGAACGCCGGCATCGGTGAAGATCGGCGATACGGTGATCCCGTCCTATGTCGCGACGGGGCTTGATGCCGCCTCTGCCAAGGCCAAGAAGGCCGAGTTCACGACGGCGCTCTACAAGGCCTTGAAGGATCACCAATATCCTGTGTCGGAAAAGCAGGCGCCTGTGAAGGATGCCAGCGGTGCCGTCGTCAAGAACCCGGATGGTACCGACAAGACCGCCACCACCTATGCCATGGCGCCGGCCGATCCGGCCGGGATCAACAAGCCGATGCTGGCTTTGATGCTGATCACGCTTATCGTCCTGGTTACCCTGGTCTATGGCCCGATGGCGGCGGCCCTGGTGGAACTCTATCCCACCCGCATCCGCTATACCGGCATGTCCTTGCCCTACCATATCGGCAATGGCTGGTTCGGTGGCCTGGTACCCTTCGTGATCTTCGCCATGGTTGCGGCCAGCGGGGATCTCTATTACGGCCTGTGGTATCCGATCGTCGTCGCGGCGGTGGGCTTCATCGTCGGCATGCTCTTCGTGCCTGAAACCAAGGATCGAGATCTCGACAACATCCCGTCCTGATCGCCTCGCAACACGACAGGAAACGGCGCGGCGCCTCGGTGTCGCGTCGTTTCCTTTTTGGTGAGGTATTTCGCGCCAACCAGCGGTGTCACGCTGGAAAATCGAACCTCCGCGAGTATAAACTGGCCATGGAGGGGTTCGAATCAATGTCTGACAATTTGGTGCGCAGGCGCCTGCTGGAACAGCGGCAGGCTCTGCTCGATCTTGGCCTGCGCAATCGGCTGATCAACCTGCCGATGCGGACCAAGGGCGTGCGCACCATCGAAATCGTCGAGGCGAGGGCCCCCGAGACCTATGAACTGCTGGCGGCCGGCAAGGCGCTCACTTTTCTGCCCGGACGCGAGCCGGAAGAGGCAGCACAGGGCGAACTGGCCATCGAGGAAATAACCGCCGCTCCGCCGGCGGCCCCGGTGGACGCCAGACCGAGCAGCGAGGCCGTGGCACCGGCACCCAACCGGTTGCAGACCCGCCTGGCCGCCGAGGCCCTCCAGAAGCGCTTGTTCGATATCTGGTACGATGCCCGCACCATCGAGGAGGAGCAGGGCGTCAATATTCTCTACCTCGCCTTCGGCCTGCTGCGCTGGTACGAGGACGATAAATCCGACATCGCGCGCCATGCCCCGCTCGTGCTCCTGCCGGTGCGTCTCGAGCGTTCCAGCGCCGCCGAGCGTTTCAGCCTGCGTGCGCGGGGTGAGCCAGCTTCGCCCAATCTGTCGATTCAGGCCAAGTTGCGTGGCGATTTCGGCCTGGTGATCGAGGATTTTCTCGATGAGGACGAAGTCGATATTCCCGCCTATGTCACCGAGATCGCCAGGACGGTTTCCGGCAAGGCGCGCTGGGAGGTGTTGCCGGATGCGATGGTGCTCGGCTTCTTCTCCTTCGCCAAATTCCTGATGTATCGCGACCTCGATCCGGACAATTGGCCTGACGGCAGCGCCATCCACGACCATGGGCCGGTGGCGGCCCTGCTGGGGGAGGGCTTCGAGGCCCATGAGCCGATCGTTCCCGATGGTCAGCCCATCGATCCGGTGATACCGCCGCCGGCGCTCAATCACGTGCTGGACGCCGATTCATCCCAGGCCGTCGCCATCGAGGAAGTGCTGCGCGGGCGCCATCTGGTGATCAAGGGGCCGCCGGGCACCGGCAAGAGCCAGACCATCGCCAACATCATTGCAGGTGTCGCCCTGCAGGGCAGGAAAGTGCTGTTCGTGGCGGAGAAGATGGCGGCGCTGGACGTGGTGCATCGGCGGTTGCGCCAGGTTGGGCTCGGGCCGATGACGCTCGAATTGCACTCGACCAAGGCCAATAAGCGCCTGCTCCTGGAGGAGTTGCGGCGAACGCGCGAGCTTGCCCAGAAAGCGGCCGTCCAAGATCCTGGCGTGACTTTGCGCCTGGCCGAGACCCAGGCTGATCTTAACCGGCATGCGACGATGCTGCATGAACCGATAAGGCCGAGCGGTATCAGTCCCTATCGGCTGCTGGGCCAGCTTGTCGCCCTGCGTGAGGCGGGTGGGCTCGCCGGCTTTGCCGTCGAGGGCGCCAGCCAGTGGACGGGCGAGCAGGCGCGCACCAATCGGGAGTTGATGGCGGAGCTCGCCGAGCGCCTCGCCACGGTGGGGGACCCTGCCACCAGCATCTGGCGCGGCGTAAGGCGCGATGCCATCGATCCGGCCGAACTCGAACGCCTTGCCGGCCTGATGCGCAGCGTCGAAGCGGATCTGGAAGCCGTGGGAGAGGCCGCAACCGGCGTCATCCAGGATTTCGGGCTCGAAGTCGTGACGATCCGCGATCTCGATGCCGTCAGGCGCACCACCTGCGCGGCATCGTCGCTGCCCGCCCATGCCGACCGGCACCTTCTCGCCCAATCGCTATGGCGTGATGACGCCGGCACCCTCGGCGAACTGGTCGCTCTGGGACGGGCCCATTGCAAGGTTATCGAAGCGATGGCACGGGTCTACCGGGCGGAAGCCTGGACGGCGGATCTGCGGCCGATCCGCGAGGAACTTGCCACGCGCGGCGCGTCCTTGCTGCGCTTCTTCTTCGGGCGCTATCGCAGTGCCAAGGCCCAGTTCAAGGCCTTGCTCGCCATCGAGATGCCCGGCGATCTCGCCAAGCGGCTCCAGCTTCTCGACGGCATGATTTCGGCGCAGGACCTTCGCCGCCGTTTCGAGAGCCAGAAAGATTTGGGCGCGCGCGCCTTCGGCGCGCTCTGGGCCGGCGACAAGTCCGACTGGGACAAGCTGCAAGCCATCACCGATTGGTGGCGGGACCATCGCCATCCCGCGCTCGCGCGTGATTTCCTGGAACGGCTGGCTGCCCGGCCGCGCGGCCGTGACCTCGGCGCCATGGGTACGGTGATCGTACAAAGCGTGCCGCGCCTGTTCGAGGATCTGGAGGCACTCAGCAACTTCCTCGATTACGACCTGGAGGGCGGTCACGGCATCGTCGATTGTGCGGACCTGGAGGTTGCGGCCCTCGCGCGGCAACTGCGCCTCTGGCTGGCCAATCTCGAAAGCATCACCCGCTGGATTGCGTTCACCCATCGCTGCCGCGTGGCTGGAGAGGCCGGCCTCGGCGGTCTGGTGGACGGCTTGCTCGACGGCCGTATCCCGGGCGACAGCCTGGTGGCGACCTTCGAGCGAACCTATTACGAGGCCTTGCGCGAGGACGTCTTCACGCGGCACCCCGATCTCAAGCGTTTCGACGGCGAATTGCAGAACCGCACGGTCGAACATTTTCGCTCGCTCGACAGGGCCCGCATCGCCCTGGCGCGCGAGAGCGTGGCCCTCAAGCATTTGCGTGAACGCCCGGCTTCGGCCGGCGGCATCGGGCCATTAGGCGTGCTCAATGGCGAGTTCGCGAAGAAGCGCAATCATCTGCCGATCCGGCAACTGCTCGACAAGGCCGGCCCTGCCATTCAGCAGCTCAAACCGGTGATGATGATGAGCCCGCTCTCCATCAGCCAGTTTCTCAAGCCGGGAGCGCTCGCCTTCGATCTGCTGGTCATCGACGAAGCTTCCCAGGTCGAGCCGGTCGACGCCCTCGGCGCGGCGGCAAGGGCATCCCAGATCGTCGTGGTCGGTGACGAGCGCCAATTGCCGCCGACACGCTTCTTCGCCAAGCTGACCGGCGAGGCGCCTGAGGAGGAAGGGGACGAAGAGACCTTCAAGGCGAGTGATGCTGAAAGCGTCCTTGATCTCTGCCTCGCCAAGGGCATGTCCTATCGCCAGCTCAACTGGCATTATCGCTCGCGGCACCAGTCGCTGATCGCCGTTTCCAATCGCGAATTCTACGATGACCGCCTGCTGGTGGTGCCGAGCCCGCATGCCGGCGGTCGCCTCCCCAGTGGCGGCGCCGGGGGCGCGGAGGCGGTGGGCCTGATCTTCCGCTACCTCCCCAAGGCCGTCTATGATCGCGGCAACAGCCGCACCAATGCCGAGGAGGCCAGGGTCGTGGCGCAGGCGATCATGGCGCATGCCCGCCATCGCGCCTCGCAGTCACTCGGGGTGGCCACTTTCTCGGTGGCGCAGCGCCAGGCCATCCTCAAGGAACTCGAACTGTTGCGGCAAGCCAATCCCACGACCGAGGTTTTCTTCAACCGGGAAGGCAACGAGCCGTTTTTCGTCAAGAATCTGGAGAACATCCAGGGCGACGAGCGCGACGTCATCTTTATTTCGGTGGGCTATGGCCGCAGCGCCGAGGGGTATCTCGCCATGAGCTTCGGCCCGCTCAATCTCGACGGCGGCGAGCGGCGGCTCAATGTGCTGATCTCGCGGGCGAAGTATCGCTGCGAGGTCTTCTCCTCCCTCCGCGGCGAGGATATCGATCTCGCGCGCGCCAATGCGCGCGGCGTCGTGGCGCTGAAGCTGTTTCTCGCTTTCGCCGAGACCGGCCGGCTCGATCAGCCCGTCGAGACCGGCAGGGTGCCCGATTCGGTGTTCGAGGAGCAGGTCGCCAGCCAGTTGCGGGCGCGGGGCCATCAGATCGCGCACCAGATCGGCAGCGCCGGCTTCTTCGTCGACCTCGCGGTGGTGGATCCCGATCGGCCGCAACGCTTCCTGCTCGGCATCGAATGCGACGGTGCCCAATATCACGCCTCGCGGTCGGCCCGTGACCGCGACCGGCTGCGCCAGCACGTGCTGGAAGGGCAGGGCTGGGTGATCCATCGCATCTGGTCGACGGATTGGTATCTGCGCCCGCGGGAGGAACTCGGCAAGGTCGAGGACGCGATCGACCAAGCGAGGGCGATCTGGCGCAAGCGGGATGAGGAACTCGCCGTGTCGGTCGAGCCGGAAAATGGGGCGGAGGAAGAGCCGTTGCCGCCCCCGACCGATGAGCAGCCGGCGGAGCCTGCTGAGGTGCCTGCACCATCCTCGCCCGCGCGTCCCTATGTCGAGGCGCGCCTCAGCATGACGGGCACGGCGGAACTGCACGAGGTGCCGACGGCGCGCATGGCGGCTTATGTGGTCGGCGTGGTCGAGGTCGAGGGGCCGGTGCATGAACAGGAGATCGTGGCGCGCATCCGGGATTCCTTCGGCCTGGCCCGGGCCGGCAACCGGGTGCGCGAAGCGGTGCAGGACGGCATCGACGTCGCTCGCGTCACCAGCAAGATCGTCGGCGGGCCCTTCTACAAGCTGCCTGATGCCCCAGTGGTTCTGCGTGATCGCTCCGTGGTGGATAGCGCCGGCCTCCGGCGTCCCGACATGCTACCCGATGAAGAGGTCGAAGCCGCCTTTCTAGCCGTGATTGCCGCCAATTACGGGGCGCCGCGTGACGCGCTGATCGTGGCGGCGGCTCGCTTGTTCGGCTTTGCGGCAACCAGTTCCGTGCTGAAGGAGCGGCTCGACGACGTGCTGACGGTGATGCTGTTCAAGGGGCAGCTCAAGCTGCAGAACGACCTGATCGTCAGCGGTTGAGGACCTGCTTTCGGCGCTGGCACTCGTCCCGGCCCGAGTCGTTCATCCCGAAAATCCGCATTCGTTGCGTAACTATACGTGCTTGCCGATCACGCATCGTCGTCGACGACGGCGATGGCGTCGACCTCGAGCATGTAGTCGGCGTGCGAGAGGGCAGCCACGCCCACCAGGGTGTCGGTGGGCTTGTGCACGCCGAACAGGGAGATCCGGCCTTCCTCGATCGGGGACAGGTAGTCCCGTTTGTAGTCGGCCACGAAGATGGTGAGCTTGGTGACCTGGTCCGGTCGTGCGCCGGCAGCAGCCAGGGCCAGGCCGATATTGGCGAAGACCTGCGTTGCCTGGGCGACCATGTCGCCGCGGCCGACCAGATTGCCGTGGGGATCTTCGGCGACCTGGCCGGCAATGAACACCAGCCTGCTCCCCTTCGACACGACGACATGCGAATAGGTCTGCGGCGTTGGAATGCCGTCCGGATTGATGCATTGCAGCGGCATCTTTAAAGTCCTTTCGGAAGGGGGATGGGACTTCGATCACACACAGAGGCCGGCGCCGCACGGGGATAGTCACCGCGTCGGAGGCCATGAAGCGCTTTTTCTCGCCCCGGAAACGGTGAGGCGAACGCCAGAAAACGGACAGCACCGTCGCGGCGAAACGGGTGTGTCGTTAATCTCTTTTTTCCTATATTTTCAAAGTGATGTGCAAGCTTGTCAAACTTGGCTGATTAGACGACACTTTAACACGGTCCGGACACCGATCAGACATGTCCTGGAAAGGTTTGCCGGGCATGATGCAACCCTCGCTACAAAGGGTCGTGTCATGTTCTATGCGTTGCTGTTCGCCTTGGCCTCGGCCTGCTGCCTCTATTATGTCAGCTATGACATCTGAAAGCGCCCGACCCATCACATTGGCGTAGTTTCTAGAGAAAAGTGCGGTTTCTTTGAATCACACTTTTTCTCTAACTCTTTGTTTTGACGCGTTTTCCCAATCGAAAAGTCGATTAACTTTTCAAAAAAACGCTCCAGCCCCGGCAACGAAACTTTACACGACAGACCGAGGCCGGAAGCATCGGGGACCGATACTGCATTCTCCATCTGGAGGAGTGCCATGTCGTTTCGTGCCAATGCCGTTTCGGTCTTTCTGCAGGGAGCATTGACGAGCGCCGCCGCCCTCCTGGCGGTGAGTGCGATGCTCGCCATGCTCATCATCGCCCTCCACGAAGGGGTGGTGCATATCCTGTAGCGAACGGCGCTGTCAGCCAGCGATGCCGGGTGCCGGCTGCGGCGGGCTTGTGGTCCGCTCGTGCCATGGCAGGCCATCGGGGGCGCGTTCGAGCCCCAAACGCCAGCGGCATTTGCCGCCTCAGGAACCGGTGTCGCGCAGATTGTGCACCAGCCGCGGCCTGGAGATCGCCTCGGACAGGAGCGCCGGTGCGGGCGGGCGATGACGGGCATCCACCAGGGCCTGGAAGTGCGACAGCAGCTTGCGATAGAGGCCCTCGCCGGCGGCGGCATCCTCCAGGCCGAGATCGATATTGGGATTGTCGTTGATCTCGATGACCACGACCCCCGATTTGGTCTGCTTGAGGTCCACGCCATAGAGGCCGTTGCCGATCAGCCTTGCTGCCCGCACTGCCGGTTCGATCACCTCTTGCGGCACCTCCCCGACCGGCACGGCCTGGGTGCGGCCTTCGGTATAGGCCCCGGCTTCGCCATGCTGGATGATCTGCCAGTGGCCGGAGGACATGAAATATTTGGCAGCGAAGATCACCTCGCCTGCGAGGATGCCGATGCGCCAGTCGAAGGGTGTGTAGACATAGTCCTGCACCAGGATGAGATCGGACTGCTTGAACATCGCGGCGGCAATTTCCTGAAATTGCTGCCAATTCTCGGCCTTCTTCACGCTGAGGCTGAAGGCGCCGTCAGGCACTTTCAGCACCGCGGGATAGGTCAACTGCGTCTCGAAGCTCGTCAGCGTGCGGCGAGTGAGGAAGAGCGTACGGGGCGTCGCGATACCGTTGCCGCCGAGAAGTTCGGACAGGAAGGCTTTGTTGGTGCAGCGCAGGATCGAGCCGGGATCGTCGATCACCGGCATGCCCTCGCTGGCTGCCTTGCGGGCGAAACGGAAGGTATGGTGCGCGATTGCCGTGGTCTCGCGGATGAACAGCGCGTCGAACTGGGTGAGGCGCGGATAGTCCTTCTTCTCGATCAGCTCCACGGCGATATCCATTTCCTGGCCGATGCGCACCATGGCCTGCAGAGTCTTCAGCTTGGAAGGCGGCAGGGGATCCTTGGGATCGTGCAGGATTGCCAGGTCCATGCGCGGGCCGCTGGTCGAGGGGGCATGGCGCCAGGGACGCCGGCAGAAGCGGGCAAGGCCATCGAGAAACAGGCTGTCGCGGGCCGGGTCGACGTCGCGCGGGTCGAGCGGACGCAGGGCGGCGACCTTCCAGCCGCTGCCGCCTTCCAGGCGCTCGAGGTCGATCGCCAACAGGGGACACCGGAACAGCTCGAAGCTGCGGCTGGCAAACTCGGGCAGACCGCGATCCTCGATGCCGCGATCGTCGACCTGGCCGAAAAAGACCTGGATCCGCATCGCCTCCACCGCTCGGGGTACGGAGGCAAGAGCGCCGAGGCAGCGCTCCAGGCCGGCAAGCTTCTGGGTCTGCACCGCCTTGACCTGAAGATCGGTAATCGCCTCCATGCTTGGCGTCACCCGTTCGCCGCGCGCCTCGGCGAGTAGGGACACGTAGTAGCCGATGCTGAGATAGGCATAGCTGCGGCATAGATTGATGATCCGGCGCGGCCGCTGCAGCAGGCTCGGTCCTTCCGCGATGAATTCCTGTGCGGTGATCACCCGGATGCCGGGTACGGACCAGCGAAAATCACTGGATTTTTCAACGATGATCAGTTGAGCGGGCATTGGCTGCTTTCATGAAAGGGAAGGAAGGCGCTCGGCGTTGCGGTCGTGCTTGCGCGTCTCTCCGCCGGCGATTTCGCAGCAGGCCGAAAGATGCATCCGAACAATGGTTTATGACTCCGCGCGTATCTATTGCAGCGCGCTTTGCCTCAGGCAGTCGTGGTCGATCAGGCGCTGGAAGCGAATGGCCTCGGCCCCGTCTTCGTAATAGTTCGCCACGCGCTTGAAGGGCCGAAAGCCGAGGCGGCTGAACAGGGCCTGGGCGGGGAGATTGTCGCTGCGCGTTTCCAGCCGCAGCAGATGAGCGCCGGTCCCGGCACTGCTGGCCATTGCCTGCTGGAGGAGCGCCTGTGCGATACCTTGCCGCCGGGCGCGTGGTGCCACGGCAAGGGAATAAAGCCGCGCGACGGCCGTGCGGCGGTTGGTGAGAATGACGCTGCAGCCTGTGAGGCCGGTGGCATCGTCGCTGACGATGACGAGGGCCGAGGGGCTGGTCAGCAGATGGCGCCAATCGCGGCGGCTGATACGATCGCCGGCGAAGGCCGCGTTTTCGAGGTCGATCAGGGCAGGAAGATCCGCTGAACTCGCCTCGCGCAGATAGGGTACGGTCATGTGCGACAGACAGATTGATATCGACAATGAACGCGAGGGTAGGGCGTTGCCGGCGCCTCAACAAATCAGGATTGCATAAGGAAACGAGTGTGCGCCCTGTTGCAGGATGCCTGCCATCATCCTGGAAACAGACGTTTTTTTGGCGCTCGACGTCTTTGATTTACGGCGTCAGGCCTGGGTCAATTCGGTGTCTTTCGGCAGGAAGGAGCAGGGGGAGGAGGGGGAGGCGGATGACGCTCGCCCTCATTTTCCGTCGTGGCCCTCGGGAAACTCGATGGGTCCGCCCGCCTTTTCCCAGGACGAGAAACCATCCTTGAGATGGGCCGCCTCGAAACCCATGTCCTGAAGCGTCGCCACCGTCAGGGCCGAGCGCCATCCGGAGGCGCAGTGGAAGACGAACTTCCTGTCCTGCCCGAAGACGTCCTTGAAATAGGGGCTTTCTGGGTCGACCCAGAACTCAATCATGCCACGGGGAGCGTGGAAGCTGCCGGGAATATAGCCTGAACGCTGCCTTTCCCGGGGATCGCGGATGTCGACGATGACCACGCCGGGATCGCCGACCATGGCGATGGCATCCCTGGTCTCGATTTCCTCGATGCGGGCGCGAGCGGCCGCGACCATCTGAGCCGACGACATTTTCAGCTTTCTCATGGCATTCCCATCCTTTGGTGACGATTTTTGAGATGATGAATCTGCCTGGGGAGCCATGACGTTCAAGGTGGTGGATTGCCGCGAGGCCGCAAGCATGCGCGATCGGCGCTGTCCTCGGCGCCAATTGCTTTCCCGCTCCGAACTCGGGGCGGATTCGGGCGGCACCACCACCATCGGATTCTCGCCTGGAGTGTAATTGTCCACCAGCGCGTAGCCCTCCGCGATGATCGCCTCGACGTTCTGCCGGGTCATCGTGACGTCAAAGGGCAGATGCGCCGCAAAGGGATCCCAGTCCGAACATACCGTACCGACTTCGCGCATCGCCTGGCGCGGCACCTGCAGGGAAAACCGCACCAGCCCCTCGAAGGCGGTGATCGAATTGATGAAGAGACCGCCCGGCATGCGGCCGAGCGTTTCGAAGCGGGCGGCCAAAGCCTCGCGTGCCGGTGAGGGGCGATAGCCGCAGCAGGAAACCTCCGGCGTCATCCCCTGGCCATGTGCCGCCACGGCGTCGCGAAAACCCTGGATACGTCGATCGGTGGCGTGTTCCCCGGCGATGCCGCCGAGAAAAAGCAGATCGGATGGTGCCGTCCGGCGTTTGCGCAGCCTGGCGATCAGCCCCTCGGTGAGGGCATCGGCGCCGCCGTAATTGTCAGTGACCACCGAGGGCGCATCGCTGCCGGGCAGATCGGGATTGACGCAAGGGATACCGGCGGCGCGGCATCGCCATACTGGACAGGCTGCTCGATCTCTTCCGGCTGATTTCACCGACTCGGCGCAAAGCGCTGGTCGACGACTGGGTCAAGGCCCTGGCCATTAAGGTCTCCAATCCCGACAACGCGGTGTCGATCTTGTCCGGCGGCAACCAGCAGCGCGTCGTGCTGGCGAAATGGCTGGCCACCAAGCCCAAGCTCCTGATCCTGGATTCACCCACGGTCGGTGTCGATGTCGGCGCCCGCGCCGGTATCTTCGCCATCATCCGCAAGCCGATCATCTCGGGCGGCTTCAAGGGCGGCATGGCCGTGGAGAGCTTCATCCATATGCCGCCGCAGCTCGCCTCCGCCTTGTCGGTGTGGCGCCCCGTCGCCAACAGCCGCGAGGAAATCCTGGCCGAGGGCCTGCCCTTCCTGCGCAACAAGGCCAGGCAGTACGGCCTGATCTAGGCCCGTATGCTGGATTGCCCGACAATGCGTCCTCCGATCTCCACCGGTCGGAGGATGCTTTTGTTTGTCCGGCAGCGTTTGGCCGTGTCCGATCGGCAATGCCGTGCCGACAGGTCTGCGAGCTGGATGGATGGGCGCAATGTCCGCGTAATACCCGCGGGCGATAGGGAGACATCGAAGGTTTCGGGTGATTCGCACCCTTTGCCGAAGGTGTCATCGTGGAAGACAGGCCATGTGTCCCTATCCCACCGCCGCCGAAGTGTCGTTTGGCCTTTGCGGACTGTATCTATATTCCCCACCCCTCGAATGTCTGGGCGACCGTCGGTTCAACTCACCGGCGAGGACTCGTCTCGGTCAGGTCTGACCGAAGGCCGGTGCGTCATGTCGGATCCGATCAGACTGAATTTCGATCGCATGCCTCGCCCCAACGGGCTGGCTGCAGCCATGGCGACAGCCGGCGTGGATGCTACCGCGCTTGCCCGCCGTGCCGGTGTGACTGCGGGCGATATCGATGCCTGGGCTCGCGGACAGCGCGACCTACGGCCGGCCATGGCCACGCGGCTCTCGGCTCATCTCCATACCACGGCCGCCGATCTGCTGATCGGGCTCGGCTGTGGCGAGCCGGCGCGGCCAACGGGCTTGCCGTCATGCGACGAGATCAGCGCCGGAGCCGCCAAGCCAGTCTGGCTGGAGCGTCTCGCAGGCCGCGGCAATCTGGCCGAAACTGTGCTGATGCTGTCTGCCGCTGCGCTCATGGGAATTGTCGGCTGCCTGGCCGTTCTGGATTAGCCAGCTTTCACCCAACGGCCTCTTCAGATGTCGAAGGTGACATAGATGAAGCCGAGTAATGCCAGCATGACGAAGAGCATGGCCGCAATGGTCAAGGTCCCACACCTTCCTGCGTGAATGACCACACCATAGCGGCGGGGTGTTTCCCTAGTTTTTCCGCTTTGTGAAGGGCTGCGCCTCTATGTCCACGGTTCTCCAGGGAACTGTCGGCCGATATGCGCGCTCCTATACCCCCAAAAGAGATCGGCGCGGTGGCGAGGCCTTTCGCGCAATCGATCCTGCACGGAGGGTCCATGTGGAAGTTCACGGAGCTCGCGGATTGGTGGAGCCAGCAGCAGACGGAATCCGAAGCGATCCTGGACAAATGGGTCGAGGATTCCAACTATAGCCAGGGTGCGATGATCGTGGGAGCCGGCACCAAGGCCTTGATGACTTTCGGTGCCGGGTTCGTCGATGTGCTGCGGCTTGGCGATGGTCTTGCCAAGGGCACCGCGGCCGGCGCCGGGCAGGATGGCTTGCGGCTCATCGCGATCCTGCCGGTCGGCAAGGCGGCGCAGATGCTCCGCTCCGTCAAGGGCGCCATCATGGCCAGGCTCATCGTCGACATCAATCCGAATGCCGGCATCTGCGCCTGGGTCGCATCGGCCAAGGCTCTCACGCAAATCGGCGCGAAGGTCGATGGCAAGCTCTTCGTCACGGTGGAAGACCTTGCCAAGGCCGCCGGCCTCGACATCGGCGCGCTCGGCGGGCTTTCCATGCAAGGAATGGAGAGGATTCTGACGCAACTCGGCGCGCGCTGCGGTGCCATCCGTCTCGTCAAGGTGGAGCAGGACGTCGCGCGCATGGTGGGCCATGATGGCAGCGTCGTGATGGTCATCGTGGAATTCGAGCGCTTTGGCTCGACGAACTATCATGCCTTTTATGCGTATCGCACGGCGATCGGGCAGTTGCGCTACATGGATAGGTCTGTGCAGGCGGCCACTACAAAAATCTACCAGAGCATCGCCGAGATCGCCAAGGTCTACGGTACTCCGGCGATGAAGCCGATCCAGGCCATGAAGATCGAGAACATGTTCGTGAAGACAGTGGCGCATGAGTTGCCGCGCCTGGTCCTGCCGGTGCTTGGGGTCGTCGCCAGCGAAGACAGGCGCTAATAGCCCGTCTGGAAATGCTGACGCATACGAGCCCTGAACAGTTGACGATCCTCAAGCCGCCGCGCGGAGCAGGGGCAGCTCGATACGCACATGTGCGCCCTTCCAAGGACCGTTGACGATTGCGATGCTGCCGCCATGCAACTGCGCGATCTGGCGGGCGAGGTTCAATCCAAGCCCGGCGCCGCGCGAAAGCGGGTGCAGGCGATAGAACGGCTCGAACACGTTCTTGTGCTCCTCGGCGGGGATGCCGGGCCCTTCGTCGCGCACCTCCAGGCCACCAACTTCGTCGAGCGCCACCGTGATGGTGCCGTGACCGCCGCTATGCTCGATGGCGTTGCGGATGATGTTGGCGAGAGCCTGTTCGACCTGCAGGACGTTGGCTTCGACCTCGACCTTGCCGTGCGGCGGTTCGAATGCAAGGTCGTAGCCGGCCTCGATGGCGAGCGGCGCAAAATCGGCGGCGACGCGGCCCGCGAGTTCGGCAAGGTCGACCACCTCGCGATGGTTGGCGGGACGATCGAGCAATTGATGATCGAGCAATTGCTGGGCTAGATGCGAGAGGCGCTCGATATCCTGTCTCAGCCGCAGGCTCTGCGGTTCCTCCTTCAGCAATTCGGCCCGCGTGCGCAGAATGGCGATCGGCGTGCGTAACTCATGGGCTGCGTCTGTGAGGAAACGGTTGTGCCGGTCGAAGCCCTGGGCAAGGCGGGCCAGTGCCTGGTTGAAGGCGTGCACCAGTGGCACGATCTCCTGGGGGACGTTCTCCACCGGCAATTGCATGGCGCGCGTGCTGACATCGATGCGTGCGGCCTGGCTGGCCGTGCCGACCAGACCGGTTAGGGAGCGGCGCACCACGGCCGGCGTCGTCACCAATGTGGTCACGCCCATCACGACGATGATCGGCACCAGGAAGATGGCAAGGCCCACGAGGATGCCGGGGATGACCCGTGCCCAATTGGCGCTGCCGTCCGGGTTGCGGGCCATGTCGACCTGGGCGGAAATGTTGATGATGAAGCCGTCGGCTTCGGACCGTGAGTGCAGGGTGGAGGTGACGATCTGCACCGGGCCGGCCTTGGTATCGATCTTCTGCACATAGGCTTCCGGGCGCATTTCCTGCCCGTCGTTCTTGCCGGCGAAACCGATATTGGCGTGATCGACCGCCCGCAGCAGGTCGCCGAGATCGCGGTCATAGTCGGGAGGAACCGAACCCACGCGCAGGCTTTGTCCCGCCTGGTCGCGGATGATGTACCAGACATAGGGATATTCGGTGCGGAAGTCGGCCAGTTCCTTGGTATCGTTGACGATGAGCTTGCCGTCCTTGTCGCGCTCGATCGCTCCGGTAATGGCGGCAACCGCCGCCTCGTTGTCGACCATGAGCTGCGGATTGGCGACAGACAGCGCGATGATGAACAGCACGATGAAGGAGACAAGCATCGCCGCTTGCAGCAGGATCAGCCGCCGCACCAGGATCCATTGCAGGGAACGGGCCCGCGCCTGCTTCACGAGGCGGCCCGAAGCAGATAGCCGAGATTGCGGATGGCTCGGATCTCGATGCCCGCCGCAAGGTCGTCCAGCTTGCGGCGCAGGCGCGAAATATGAGCGTCGAGCGCATTCGAGCCGATTTCATCGTCAAGGGCATAGACCGCCTCTTCCAGCGTGCCGCGCATGACGGTGCGCCCTGGCCGCCGGATCAGAGTCTCCAGGACGAGACGTTCACGCCGCGGTAGGTCGAGGGGCTGGTCGTCGATCAATGCCTCGCGATGGCGGAAATCATAGGTGAGGCGGCCGACCACCGCCTGGTCCGCCCGCAGCGTATAGGGGCGGCGGTGCAGGGCACGCAGGCGGGCGACCAGTTCCTCGGTGGCGAAGGGCTTGCCCATATAGTCGTCGGCGCCGGCATCGAGCCCCGCGACGCGGTCCTGCAGGCTGCTCATGGCGGTGAGCGCGATGACCGGAGCCTCCACATGCAGGGCGCGCAGGCGCGGAATCAAGGTGAGGCCCTCGCCATCGGGCAGGCGACGGTCGAGCACGATCGCGTCATAGGCGCCGTAGCGAGCCATCGCCTCGGCGTCCGCCAGGTTCGAGGCGTGGTCGACCACGACGTCCTGGCGTTCCAATGCCGTCTTGAGCACGGAAGCCATTTCCGGTTCGTCCTCGATCAGCAGGATACGCATGGGACCCTTTGTCCGTCTTCGGTTCGGGCCGGTCTCAACAGGGAGGCCGGACTACTCGCATTCCAGGCTTGGCTTGCGGAAATTGGTGATGAGCCAGCGCTCGCCTGCGGCGCGGGCATAGAAGGTATAGAAGCATTCCTGCCGCTCGACATAGCCGGGCGTTTCCGTCGTCTCGACATCGCTACCGCGCCGGGTCCGGCGGACTTCGCTCCTGGCGGTGCCCGGCACCACGTTGGTGGAAACCTTGCGCCACTGATAGGCGCGCTGGCCAGGTCCGAGATCCAGTATGCTGGTTGGCGGTCCATAGTCCAGCATCACCGTCTCAACCGGACCGCCGACATAGTTCTTCATGACGGCGGAAGCGCAACCCGTAAGCAGCAGAACGCCTGCGGCGAGCACGACAGGGAAGGCGCGACGAAAAGACATTGATGATTCCAGACTATATTTGGCTCTAGAAGCCGAAGATTGCGTCGACATTACGAGGAGCCGACCGGATCCGACTTGTGGCCGGATCCGGTCGGGGACCCCAACAGCGATCACTAGAATCGGTAGTTGAGGCCCGCTTTCAAAGCGTGGCTGCCAATGTCTTCCTTGCCATGCCCGAAGGACGAACGTGTCTTCAGGCCAGGGGTGCGGACATAATTGTATTCGACCTTGAAGGAGACGGTGTCGGAGAAGGCCTGCTCGACACCGGCGCCCATCAGATAGCCGGTCTTCCAGCCGTCCCTGACACGCGCGCCGTCGGTGCCTTCGAATTTGGTGAAGGCGAAGCCGGCCGTGCCGTAGAGCAAGGTGCGATCGAGAGCGATACCGGCCCGGCCCTTCAACGCCGCACGCCATTTCTCCTTGATCTTGCCGCCCCGCACGCGGCGTTCGGCACCGCCGAGATTGGAGCCTTCGATCTCGGCGCCGATGACGGCGGGTCCAAGGCGCATGTCGTGACCTGCCTGCACGCCCAACTGGAGGCTGTTGCCCTTGGCGAAGGGGTTGGCCGACTTGGCCGATGCCGCGCCGACATGCACGCCGACATAGGAGCCACTAAAGGACGTAGGCGGGGGCGGCGCGTAACGGGAGGAAGTATCATAATAATCTTCGGCCCAGGCAGGACCGCAGCCGGCCGCCGCAAAGGCCAGCAGGCCTGCCGCGAGGGGGGTGAGCAATTGCGTACGCACGTGTCTACTCCACTGCACGCGCTTGCGGCTGCGGGGCAATTGCCCGTGCGGACCGATGCGCGGATTGTCGGGTTTGGAGCCATGTCTCCGATGAGGGAGCGGCTCCTTTCGGGCTGTCTTTCGTCGGCGATGACGGCCTGCCGAGATCGATGCATTCGGCGATGCACCGGCATTGGCAAAAATCGCAGGGGCTCTCTAGCCAATCCATCAGATTGGCTTGGAAACAAAGAGCTAGAACATGCAGGTGTTCATGCCTGAATGCGTTTTGCTCCCAAGAAGGAAAAGGCCAACGGAGGTTTGCCTCCTCTGGCCTGCATCGATTCGACCGCCTGAAAGACATGAATCATCATAGGGGCGAACATTGCGCCCACATTGCGCTATTAATATCTTTCAGATAATTATGTATTTTTTAAATGAGACTATTGGTATTTACGAATGTTTCATAAATTCACTTCTTCGGCATATGTAAACTAAAGGTTATTTTTTGCTTTCCTGCGAGTTGTAAGTGAATGCCTTTGCGCCCAATGCGGTCGGCATGAGGCTGACAAGCCGGATCATGCGGGACGCGATGTGCCAATATCGCCAGGTTCCCCGGAGCCGGGTCGAGTGCGAAGAGCAGCCGGTCGAACCAGGGAAAATCGTTGGTGTCGCCAAAAGGGGAAACCAGCATCGTGCCCGTTCGTCATGCGGCGACGAAAAAAGCATCAGGGGCTGTAGGGCGTAGGTGCCCTGGCCAGGACGGCGAATGGCGTCGCCGTCTACAGCCCCTGATGGAAGTCGGGGTCCACGAGCCCCTTGCATAGGTCAGATGCAGTGACACGGCCGTGAAACTCATGGTTTACCTTTGGGTGATCATTGTCATGTCCGCTTCGACGCGATGGGGCTTGCCCCGGCTTTTGTGGCGGGCGCATGATCGGCCAAACAGATTCTTTGGAGGAATGCGTGTTTCTCGGCATCGATATGGGTACCTCGTCGATCAAGGCGCTACTTGTGGATGGCGAGCAGCGTGTGGTCGCCAGCCATGACGTTGCGCTGACGGTACAGCGGCCTCATCCCGGCTTCTCGGAACAGGCGCCCCAGGCCTGGGTGGAGGCGGTGATATCAGCTGTCGATGCCCTGAAGACGACCCATCCCAAGGAGGTCGCCGCGGTCGAGGGCATCGGTCTGTCGGGCCAGATGCATGGCGCCGTGCTGCTCGGGGCCGATCATCAGCCGCTCCGGCCGGCGATCTTGTGGAATGACGGCCGCTCGCAGGCCGAATGTGCGGAATTGGAAGCCAAATGGCCCGATCTGCGTGCGGTGACGGGCAACAAGGCGATGCCGGGTTTCACGGCGCCCAAATTGCTGTGGGTCGCCCGGCATGAGCCAGCAATCTTCGCTGCGACACGCCTCGTGCTGCTGCCCAAGGCTTATATGCGCCTGGCTCTGACCGGCGAGGCCATCGAAGAAATGTCGGATGCGGCCGGCTCGCTCTGGCTCGATGTTAACAGGCGGGACTGGTCGGATGCGGCGCTCGCCGCCACGGGCCTGTCGCGCGAGGCGATGCCGCGCCTGGTCGAGGGCTCCGAACCTGCAGGTCGCCTTAAGGCCGATTTTGCGGCGCGCTGGGGCATGGCCAAGGCCCCCCTGTTCGCCGGCGGCGCAGGGGACAATGCCGCCGGTGCGGTGGGGCTCGGTGCCATCAGGCCTGGCTCGGCCTTTCTCTCGCTCGGTACCTCGGGGGTGCTGTGGGCGACAACCGACCGCTTCCTGCCCAATCCCGCCCATGCCGTGCATGCTTTTTGCCATGCCGTGCCGAAGACATGGCACCAGATGGGCGTGATTCTATCGGCCGCCTCGAGCCTCGCCTGGATCGCCGGCGTGCTGCAGACAAAGGAGAGTGCCTTGCTGGCCCCGCTCGGCGACAAGCCGGCGGCACCGTCGCCGGTGCAGTTCCTGCCTTATCTTTCCGGCGAACGCACGCCGCATGACGATGCCGCCATTCGCGGCGCCTTCACCGGCCTCGCCCATGAGAATGGACGCGATGCCATGGTGCAGGCCGTGCTGGAAGGTGTCGCCTTTGCCTTCGCCGATTGCCGCGATGCCCTGGCGGCGGCGGGAACCGTAATTGCCGGTGCCGACGTGATCGGGGGCGGTTCGCGTTCACGCTTCTGGCTCGAAATCCTCGCTAATGTCCTGGGTTTTCCGGTTTACCGCCTGGCGGATGGTGAAACCGGCGGGGCTTTCGGCGCGGCGCGGCTGGCACGGCTGGCCGTCACCGGCGAAGACCCGCTGGCGATCTGCACACCGCCGCACCGCGTCGAGACCATCGCTCCGGATCCAACTCTCGCCCCCGCCTATGCCGAAGCCTTGGTGCGCTGGCGCGCGCTCTATCCGGCGCTGCGATCGGCGACCGGCTGAAGTGCTTTGCCGCAGGGCGAGCGCAATTTTGCCGCCTTGTGCCGTAAGCTGGTTTGGAATGGGCGCTCAATTCCGCGGCGCCGTTGGGATGGCAATTCCGTTGATGCGCACTCTGCTCCTGGCGTTCGTTCTGGTGGGCTTTTGCTTCGCTCCCGCTGCGGCGCAGAATTCTTCGTCTCCATCACCTCCGCAGCCGGCGCTGCCGGCCTCCCCGCCGCCACCGCCCAGGGCCAGGGCCCTGCCGAGCGCAGCCGACATCAAGCTCGCCGCGACCATCGTCTTCTTCTACGTGCGCAACGATCTTGCGACGGTGCCGGATGTCTTCGCCGCTCTGAAGGATTCGGAAGCGATCGCGGGTACGGGCTTGTCACGCGCGACGCTGGCCGGCTTTTTCTCGATGCTGTTCCTGCAGAACCGCGCGCGCGTGGAAGGCTGGATCGGGGCCGGGGCCGATTATCCGGCCGACAGCAAGTCGGTTCTCATCTTCGCACTGTGGCAATCGGGCAATACCGACCTGATCGCTTCGCTTTTCCATGAGGAACCCGGCTTTCTCAGGGACAAGCCCGGTAATCTCTACACTCTGGCGCCGAGCCGGCCGGTGGAGATGGATCTCAAATGGGGTGCCTTTTTCGCGACGGGCAATCCCGGCTTCCTCGCAACTTTGGTCGATGCGCTCGATCCGCGCAGGCCATTAAGTGGCAGCAACGAACTCGACAAGTCGATCCGCATCAATGCGGTGCAAGGCCTTGCCTATAATGTGCGCCAGCACGAGGTGCTGGAACGCTATCTGGTGCAGCGGGCCGAAGAGGCCTCGGGCTCCTACAAGCAAGCCCTGGATACCTTGTTGGCCAGCAGAAGCGCAGGCTTCAGGCCGGCCCCGGACCGTGACGGTGATTTTTCGGGTACCATCGCCATGCTCAAACTGCCGGATAAGCCTGCGCCCGGTGGCGGCGCCCCCGAGGCAACGGCCCTGAGCGGGGAGATGCCGCAGGCACGGCGGGGCGACACTATCGGCGTGACCATGCTGTTTTCGGGCATGGGTCTCCAGAAGGATCTCTCCGCCGATGTCAGCTATGACATCAAGGTGACAGGGCCCGATGGCTCGGTCGATCCCCGTTCGGCGCAGCAAGGTGTGACGGCGCTCAAGGACAAGGTCGGCGGCCGATTCAACCTGGTCGACAGCCGCTCGACTCTTTCCATTCATTTCGAACCGGACGACAAGCCGGGCCCCTATCGCATCGATGTCCTGCTCAAGGACAATGTCGGGGGGCGCAAGGTCGCGCTGACGCGCTCGATCGAGTTGCTCGACAAGTAAGGCAAACTCGGTCGGGGGCTATTTTGGTAGTGGCCGGAGAGGCGGGCCCGAAGGCCCGCCGCCCGACAGAGCATTCTGCTCCGGATTTCAGTTCAAACCGAGCGTGCCGCGCAGCTTGGAAAGATCTTCCGCGAGTGTCGTGATCGGACCCTGGAGGGCCGTACGATCCTCGGGCGTCAGCTTGTCGTAGGTCTCGTAGCCATCCTTGGTCTTGTACTTGGCCAGGATCTTCTCGACGGTTTCGAAATTTGCGTGGATCTTCTGCGACAGGTCCTTGTCGGCCTTCACCGTGAGCGGGTGGAGCAGCTCGACGATCTTCCGGGCGCCGTCGACATTGGCCTTGAAGTCCCACAGATCGGTGTGGCTGTAGCGATCTTCTTCACCTGTGATCTTGGTGGCACCGACTTCCTCGATCAGTGCCGCAGCGCCACCCACCATCTTCTCGGGCGGGATGGTGAGGCCGGCAATGCGCTTTTGCAGGTCCACGACATCGGCATTCAGCTTGTCGGCGAAGGAGGCGAGGCCATCGGTGCTCTTCTTTTCGAACAGGCCGTATTCAAGGCGATGGAAGCCGGTGAAGCCGTCGTCGGCTTCCTTCTTCTCATGGTCGTCGGCGCGGGAATCGATGCTGCCGTCGAGATCGGAAAAAAGTTCGGCGACCGGCTCGATCAGTTCGTAATGGACGCGGGTCGGTGCGTAGAGGGCCTGGGCCTTCTTCAGATCGCCGGCCTTGACCGCGGCCGTGAACTTGGCGGTATCCTCCACCAGCTTCTTGACGCCCCTGGAGATGAAGACCTTGTAGTCGGCCACGGGCTGAACCAGGTCCAGCGGGGAGACGGCCGGCGTGTTTGCGCTGGCGGTCGTGGCAAGGCCGATAACCGCAGCGCCCAACAGCATGCGCCATTTGAGATGTGCCATGTTTTTTCTCTCTCTCTTCAGTTCAAGGTTGAAGGATCGGTTCAGGCCGTCTCCGCCAGCAGGGATTGGCCAAGAAATGCTGTCTTGTCGGGAATGCCGGGCAGGATGAAGAAATAGCCGCCGCCGACCGGCTTGATGTATTCCTCCAGCGGCTCGCCGTTCAGGCGTTGCTGGACGGTGGCGAAACCGGCTTCCAGATCGGATTGGAAGCAGATGAAGAGCAGCCCCATGTCGAGTTGGCCCGATTTGGTGATGCCGTTGGAATAGTTGAAGGGGCGGCGCAGGATCAGGTTCTTGCGCGAATCCGGCGTGCGTGGATTGGCCAAGCGAATATGGGCGTCCAGCGGTGTGCGCTTGCCTTCCGGGTCGTCATGATAGGTAGGGATGTCGGCTTCGACCTTCATGCCGAGAGGAGCGCCATTCGGCTTGTGCCGGCCCATGATGGCTTCCTGCTCGCCGAGCGGGGTGCGGTCCCAGCGCTCGACGAAATTGCGGATGATGCGCACCACGCCATAGCTGCCGCCTTTCGCCCACGCAGGCTCGGGGGCACCTTGCTGGATCCAGACGAGGCGGTTCATCTCGGCCTCGTCCTTGTGGTCCGGATTGGCCGTGCCGTCCTTGAAGCCGAGCAGATTGCGCGGTGCCGACTGGGTTTCGCCGGCGGCACGCGGCGGCGGCACGAAGCCTTCCTGCTTCCAGCGCATCATCAGAAGATCGGGCGTGTTCTTTACGATGTCGCGTACGGCATGCAGATTGCTGTCGGCGGTGTTGGAGCAGATCTGGAGCATCAGATCGCCGTGGCACAGGTCGGCCGACAGTGCGTCGTTGGAAAATTGCGGCATTTTGATCAGTTGCCGCGGCTTCTTGTCGGCGAGCCCGAAACGCTGGTCGAACAGCGAGGCACCCACGCCCACAGTGATAGTGAGATTGTCCGGGGAGACCACGGGCCCCATCAGCCCGGAATCGGGGGAGGAAACTTGGGATCGATTACCGGCGGCGTGCCACCCTGGGTCAGGAAGGCGATGCGATCGGTGAGGACGCGGAACAGGCGTTCGAGATCGGTGCGCGTGGTGGCGAGGATGTTGAAGGCAACCACCAGTCCCATTGGCGGTCGGTCGGTGGTGATGCCGGCCTGATGGGTCCCGAGATAGCTCACGCGGTCGCTGAGGTGGCCGGTTGAACCGGCTTCCTCGGCGGCCGCCTGCTTGCCCGGCAGGGTGGCGAGCAGAGCGCCGCCGCCGGCTGCGCCGAGGCCCAGCAGCATGGAGCGCCGGCCGGGGGAGCTTGGGGCATCAGTATCGGATTGGGGCGGATAGGGGGTCTTGTCGGTCATTGTTCCCATCCCTTCAGTCGAGGCCCAGCGTGCCGCGTAGCGTCGACAGGCTTTCGGCCAGCGTCGTCACCGGCTTTTGCAGGGCCACACGATCGTCCTGGCTCAAAGCGTCATAGGATTTGAAGCCGCCATCGGGCGTGCGGTATTTGGCGAGGATGGCATTCACGGCCGCGAAATTGTCGTCGATGCTCTTCTGGCGTGCCGCGTCGGCCTTGGTGGTCAGGGGGGCGAGCAGTTCGACGATCTTGCGGGCGCCATCGATATTGGCCTGGAAATCCCACAGATCCGTGCGGCTGTAGCGATCTTCTTCACCGGAGATCTTGTTTGAAGCGACTTCCTCGATGAGCACGGCAGCGCCACCCACCATCTTGGAAGGCGGGATGACCAGAGTCGAAATCCGGTTCTGTAGCTCGGTGACATCGGCCTGCAATTTGTCGGCGAAGGGGACGAGCCCCTCGGTGCTGCCCTGCTTGAACAGGCCGTATTCGAGGCGGTGGAAGCCGGTGAAAGCCGGGTCGGCCTCCAGTTTCTCGAAAAGATCGGCGCGCGCATCGATCGACTTGTCGAGGTCGGAAAACAGCTCGGCCACCGGCTCGATGCGCTCATAGGATTGGCGTGTCGGCGCATAGAGCTCGCGGGCCTTGGCGAGGTCACCAGCCTTGATGGCGTCGGTGAAGGCCTTGGTCGCGTCGACCAGGTCGTCGACCTCCAAGGTGACATAGACCTTGTATTCGGCAAGCGGGCCGATCAGCTGCGTCAGGCTCGGCTTGACTTCCTTGGGGGCATTGGCGAGAGCCGTTACCTTGAGCTTGCCTCGGGGGTTGGTCAGTAGACCGCAGGCGATCTCATAGTCGCCCGGTTCGAGCCTGGCGGTCAGCTTCTGGGTGAAGCCGGGGGCGATGTTTTCGCGTTCCTCCACCACCATCACGCCTTGCAGGATCTCCCATTCCATCACCCGGTTGCTCTTGTTGGTGATGGCGAAAATGGTGCGCCCTTCGGGGACCGTAAGTTCGTTGGGTTCACAGGCCGTTGCGGTAACGGCGATGGCGACGGTGTCGCCGGCCTTGGGCCCATCGGCGCCCGGCTGCCTGGCGACCAGGAAATAGGTGCCGACGCCCACCGCCACGATGAGGGCGAGCATGCCGGCCCCGACAGCTGGATAATTGATGCGCGGGGCTGTCACGATCGTGCGGCCTTCGAATTGGATGGGGAGGGGGAGGTCGGCGCCATCAGGAAGAGAAACAGCGCCGGAATGAGATAGAGGAGATAGGCGATCACTTCGCCATGGGTCGGCGTGTCGTGATAGCCGAACAAGCCGCCGAGCACCGTGCCGAGCGCACTGTCGCCGGGCAGGATGCCGGAGATGTCGAAGGCGATGCCCTGAAGATGGTTCCACAGGCCGGCTTCGTGCAACGAGCGCACCGCGGTTGCCACCAGGCCGGCCGCCACGAAGATGATCAGGATGCTGGTCCAGCGGAAGAACAGGCGCAGATTGAGGCGCGCGCCGCCATAATAGAGCGCCACGCCGAAGACAGCTGCGCAGGCAAGGCCGAGTGCGGCGCCGACCGGCGCCCCATAACCGACATTCTGCTCGAAGGTTGCCAGCAGGAAGAAGGCGGACTCCAGCCCTTCACGTGCGACCGCCAGGAAGACCATGCCGACCAGCGCGAGGCCCTGATGGTCTGATGAGGCCAGGGCGGCATCGACGGAGTGCTGCAACTCGGCCTTGATGCTGCGCGAGGCTCGCACCATCCAGAATACCATGGCAGTCAACAGGCAGACCGCGATCAGGCCGACCACGGCTTCGAACAGTTCCTGGGTGCGCTGGGGAAATTCGGCGCTGGCGGCGTGAAGTGCGACGAAGACCGAAAACGACAGGCCGACGGCCAGGATGATGCCGCACCACACCGCCGGCATCCAGGCGCTCCGCCCGGTGACACGCAGATAGCTCGCAACGATGCCGACGATCAGCGCTGCCTCGATGCCCTCCCGGAGCATGATGAGAAATGGTACGAGCATGGTGTCGTTCCTGCGCGCCCCCACAGCCGATGCAAGATTAACAATCGGCAAGCTATTACACGCGTTCAATTCTGATGAACAAGGGGCTGTGACGCAGAAAACCGTTACGGATCAAAGATAAGAGTAATTCTAAATTCTAGTTCATAGTGATTCTAAATTGTGCAGCTCCTTATCTATTTTTAGAGATATTCCAAAGCGGCTAAATAATCCTGTCTTATCTGGGGTCTGCTTCAAGACGGGTGGCGGACTGGCGCGGTGAGAGGCGCTTCGAGGTGGCCGATCTCCCTGGGTGCGCGGGAGATCGCCCCGTCCGCCGCGAGCAGGCTGATCGAGCGCGCCTGGTGGCGTTTAGCGCGAATCCTTTTCGTCCGGGTGCCTGAAGGATTACCCGCGCCTTTGTGAAATGGCACTCCGAAATACGGTGACGACCCGGGCCGCAAAGCTGCGGGTGGCGATGACCGCCGCCCAGACAGGGGTGCGTTTCAGCCAGTCGAGCAGTGTCCGGCGGACCCAGTCGATCAGGTTCATGAGCCAGGCGAACCAGCCTATGGTCATCAGCTTGGGTTTGCCGGCGGCATAGATGCGCTCGATCAGAAGGAAGCTGGCGAGATAGGCGACGGCCAGGATGAGAAGGCCGCGGAACAGCCGGCCTTCCCCCAAAAGCAGCAGGCCGTAGATCTTCAGCGGTTCTGCCACGGCGATGGGTACGGCCAGCAGAATGAGGATGACGAAACGCGGCAGGCCGGCGACCGCGCGCTCCCCAATTTCGACGAGGCGCAGCGCGGCGAAACGACGGATCAGCGGTCCGTAGACCGGCCGGGCCAGTTCGTCGATGATCACCAGGATTGCAAGGAGAACCTGCAGCGGCAGGAGGACGAGGCGCTTGAGCGTCATGGGCGATGAGGGATCCTCGAACTGAGGCGGCTTTTGGAAAGTCGCATCCGCTGAATGTGAGAAGCTGCCGCGCTGTTGGCAACGCCCATTCCGCGATATTCCCGTGTGGTGTTTACCTTTCAGGTGGCCGAAGGGGGATCGAGGACATCGCCTTGGTGGCATTTCCCCTGTTTTTGCCTTATTGCGCGGGTGTAAAGAGCGAGCCCGACAGGGCGGTGTTCGGTTCGGGAGAGACGATGGAAGCGCGCGAACGTATCGGCCTGGCGGCTCTTGGAACGATCGGGCTGGTGTTGTCGGTAGGCGGTTTTGTGCTGCACAGCCCGGCTCCGCAGTCGGCCGTTGCGGAAGCTGCTATGGCGGGCGGGGAGGCGACGAATCCGCGGCCCACGCCTGTGGCAAGCCCGGCGGGCCAGGTTCCCGCGCCCGTCCCCGCGGCTCAACCCACTCCCTATGCCGATTGCCTGCGCAAGGGGATCGAGGTGAAGCTCGGCAAGACCCGCCTGCGCGTTTCCGGCCCACCGGCCCTGACGCTGGTGACAGGAGAGGGCGCGGGCGAGGAGGTCAATTTCGCCACCAAGGCCGGACTGGAAAAGGCCTGTTCGCAGCCCGAGGTGACCGCCAAGGCCTTCGTGCTCACGCTGGAAGCGATGGACAAGCCCTTCGGCATGGCAGCAAGCTGGAGGGCCGCGTTCTGCAAGGGGAGTGGGGACGGGGCTTCGCCCTTCCTGTGCGGCGGCGAAGCACGTGAAGGCGGGGCACCGCGTTCGCTCGTTACCGTTGCGCTCTACGAACCCGCCACTTTCCAGGCCGAGAGCATGTTCCAGGCGAAGGCTCCGGATCTCGACAATTTCAAGGCCTGGAAGGAGCGGCTTACCAAGGCGGGCACGCCGCCTCCCGCACAGACGGATGGCGATTATGACATCTATCCAGGAGGGATCTGGCTCGAGCGCGATGCCAAATCGGCCGCGCCCTTCCTGGTTTCCTGCGACGTCGACGGCTTGCCCGTCACCGGCCAGCATTATTGCATCGGCACGCTCGGCCTCGCGGATGGCCTGCGGGCTCGGCTGGAATTTCGGACAGTGACGCCGGAGATCGGCCGCGAGGCCGCGGCAGCGGTGGCCAATTTCAAGGCATTGCTGGCCGCCTGGCAGGTTGCGGCGCCTCAATCGCCTTACGGGCCGCCTCAGCCGAGCAAATAATTCGACATAGGGAGCATCGACCTCGACGTATCCCCTGGCCCGAAGCCGGTGAGTTCATCGATCAAAGCGGGTTCGATGACGGGGGCGATATAGTGGTCGCGCGGAAGGGGCCGGTCATCGTGACGTTTCCTGCGAAGGAGCGGCTGCTTGGTAGGCGTCCCAGACGCTCCAATAGCAGCGGTCTGCCTGTATGAGGGCTGCGGCGCCGGCTTTTTCCAACCCCATGCGAGCGTCGTCCTTAAGGCGCGCGAGATAGAGAAGCCGACCTTCTCCGCGCAATAGGGCCTCGAATTCCGTCAAAGCGTCGAGCGCCGTGCTGTCGAGGTCCGAGCTTTCTTCCAGGCTGAGGATGACGGTGCGCGCGCCCGGCTGGTCGGCGCAAAGCTTGCGGGCCTGCGCAAAACTGCTTTCGGCATTGAAAAAGAACAAAGGCTGGCTTGGTCGTAGAATAATCACGCGCGGGTCGCGGTGGCTGTCGGGATGGCGGGCGGCATCGACGAAGTCCCGCGAGGTGTCGAGTTGGCCTAGGGAGGCGACATGGGGTGAGCCGAGGCGGCGCAGGGTGGCGACGATGGAGAGAGCGATGGCAAACAACATGCCGTTCAGCACACCAAGGCCTATCACGGCGAGGGCCGCGGCGCATGCGACATATTGATCCCGATCGATGCGCCAGAGCCGCCACAGCGGCTTCGGATCGAGGGCGTGCAGCATGGCCGAGATCACCACGGCTGCGAGCACCGGTTCCGGCAGGCGGGAGACGAGCGGGCCGGCAAGGCCGATCAGCACGGCGATGCCGACTGCGGCGACCAAGCCCGAGAGCCGGCTGACCGCGCCGGCAGCCTCGTTGGCGGAGGACGCTGAGAAGCCTGCGCCGACCGGCATGCCGCGAACGAGGCCTGAAAGGAGATTGGCGGTGCCCAAAGCGAGGAGTTCGCGATTGGCGTCGACGCTCTGTCCGTGACGCAAGGCCAGGGACCGAACCGTTCCCCATGATTCCGCGAAAAGGATGAGGGCGAGGGGAACGGCGGTTTGTACCAGCCGCGACCATTCGCGGGCGGCGAGGTCGGGTATGGCCGGCGCCTGCAAGGCGATGTCGATCCGCCCGGCGATCTGGATGCCGTGGGCTGGGAAGTCGATGGCATAGGTAGCCGCGATACCTGCCACAAGGACGATGAAGGCACCTGGCAAGACCGGGTACCGTCTCACGATGAGCAGGGTGGCCAGGGAGATCAGGCCCGTGGCGAGCCCAAGCAGGTTCCATGCGCCGATCTGGCCGAAAATTCCCACGAGAAGGTGAAACGGGTCGCCGTTGGCCTTGATCCCGAGTATCGCGGGAATCTGCTTGAGGACGATGGTTACCGCCAGCCCGAAGGCGAAGCCGCGCAGCACTGGCCGCGACACGAAACCCGACAAGGATCCCAAACGGGCAAAGCTGGCGACGAGGAAGACGAGGCCGGCAACGATCACGGCTGTGAAGGCAATGGCTTCACGTTCTCCAGCGGCCGCTGCCGGAAAGCCGGCTACCACGGCGGCCAGGATGGCGGCCGAAGATGACGTCGGAGAGGTGATCGCAAAATTGCTGCGGCCGAGCAGGCCATAGACGATCAGGCCGACGAGGGCTGCGAAGATGGCGTGCTGGGGTGGTAGGCCGGCAATCGTCGCATAGGCGACGGCTTCCGGGACCAAGAGGCCGGCCACGGACAGTCCCGCCAGAATATCTGCGCGTGCAACCGCCAAAGCTCAATCCTTTGCCGGCAAAGTTGAGCGATCATCTATTGTGGCGATCGTGGCGGGATTGTGGCGAATGGAACTGCAATATTTGATGAGCCGTCTCTCACACGCAGGCTGTGAGCCCGCCATCGACATAGAGGATGTGGCCGTTGACGAAATTGGAGGCATTGCCGGCGAGGAAGATGGCGGCACCAGCCAATTCCTCGACTTTCCCCCAACGTCCGGCCGGCGTGCGCGCCTCGACCCAGGCTGAGAAGGCGGCGTCCTGCATCAGCGCCGTGTTGAGTTCGGTTTCGATATAACCCGGACCGATGCCGTTGACCTGGATGTTGTGACGGGCGAGCTCGGCGCACAGGGCTTTGGTCATCATGCGCACGGCGCCTTTGGCCGCGACATAGGGGACGATATTGGCACGGCCGAGTTCGCTCATCACCGAACAGATGTTAATGATCTTGCCCGAACGTCGCGCGATCATGCCGCGAGCCGCTGCTTGCGCCACAAGGAAGACCCCCTCGACATTGGTGGACTGCACGTCGCGGAAGACAGCGAGCGGAAAATCCACGAAGGGAGCCCTGCGCTGGATGCCGGCATTGTTGACCAGGATGTCGAGGCGACCATGGCGGGCCTCGATGGCGGAGATGGCCGTCTCCACGCCGGCCTGGTCGGTGACGTCGAAGGCCGCGGTCTCCATCGGCAAGCCTTCTTCGGTGAGCAGGCGGGCGGCGGCATCGAGCTTGGCTTGGTCGCGGCCGTTGAGAACCACGGTCGCGCCGGCGCCGGCCAGTCCGCGCGCGATGGCCAGGCCAATCCCCTGGCTGGAGCCGGTGACGAGCGCTACCCGTCCCGTCAGGTCGAAAATATCGGTGAGCATTGCGAGCCTCCGGCCATCAAGCTATCGCGCTGGCAGGGAGGCGGCCAGGGCTTTTCATCCGACCAATAAAAAAGGCTCCGGAGCTTGCCCCGGAGCCAGACTTGGCCGGATAAAACCGGCGAAGGCTTACTTCTTGATGGCCGTGATCAGTTCGTCATAGGCCTTGCAGAGCTCGTCGGTCGGCTTGCCGCCGGCAGCCTGGGCCGCCTGGGCCTTGGTCAGCAGTTCCTGCGCCTTCTGGGCCCAGGTCTGCGCATTGGCCTGAGCCTTGGCCGGATCCTTCATGGCGTTGGTCATGGCTTCTGTCAGGTCCTTACCCTTCTGGGTCAGGGCTTCGACCGTGCAGCTCGAGCTGCCGCCACCGCAGGAGGCGAGGGCAAGAGCGAGAGAGCCAAAAGCGGCGGCGAGCAACATTTTTCTCATGGGGCTTCCTTTCCTCACCGTGGAAGGTCGGTTTTGGACCGCCCAAAACTTCGTGGTGCTGCGGCGCAGGTGAGAAATGCGCCGGCGGCGAACCCCTAGCCGGCCATCCTCATGCATGGCGTGCGTTTACGCACATATCGCCCGAATCGAAAGCCGCCCAGTCCACACGCCATAAGCGAAGCGATGAGGAGTTTCAACACAATGAGGTTGCATTTGACCCTATACTGTTCGGTAATGTGACCGTTATTCACAATGAAACGGCTAAATTTCTCCGACATGACGCACATGTCCATAGGGAGACTTGCTGGGTTATTTGTTTGGCTCCGAGAGCTAATATTGCAATGCAGCAAGAGACGGCCGTCGCGTGGTGAAACAGATTGTGTGCGACAAAAAAATAACAACATTGCAACTTATGTGGTTGTCTTGTCCCGCTAGAATGGCCGGGTGACAGGAAGTAGGCGGGAACTTGCCAGCAAGCTTCTCGTCTATTTGAGGAAACGTGCTTGTTCGAAAGTGGTAGAACAAAGTTGGTGTGCAAAAGCGCACGGGTGCTAAGGAATATTTGATATATTCGCGGTATAGGTAGTGTTGCCGAGTGCAGTGTTAGGGTTTCCTCACGTTACATGGCCAGAGTCGATAAATATCCTCTCAAATCGCCCGTCGAAGCCAAGGAGCTTCGTCAGGTCGGCGCGCTGCCCCTGCGATTCCAGCGCGGCAAGATCGAGGTTTGCCTGGTGACCACGCGCGAAACGCGGCGTTGGACCATCCCCAAGGGATGGCCGATGAAGGATCGCAAAGACTGCCGGGCCGCCGCCATCGAGGCCGAGGAGGAAGCCGGGCTGCTGGGCAAGGTCGGCAAGGAACCGGTCGGCGAATATCTGTATTGGAAGCGCCGCGACCTGCATTTCGATCTCGTCCGCGTCTTCGTCTATCGTCTCGACGTCACCGGCCATCTGCCGGTCTGGCGGGAGATGAATGAACGCGAGGTGCGCTGGTTCTCGCCCGGGGATGCTGCTCTCCTGGTTGAGGAGCCGGGTCTGTCCGCCTTGCTCGAACAGGTTGCCAGCCCTGCATGACAGCGCGCTGCGCGGTCGTCATCCCATTGTCACATGCATGATCTAGCCCCGTCATTTCAGGCGGCTATCCCGGGGGCGGGATATCGCCTGAACTTGAAGCTATGCGGGCTTCGGGCCTCGGGTGGGGTGGCCTGAAACGCTTGGCGGAGGCGGCATGGACACTATTCAGCAGCAACATCTGCCGGGCGTCAATTTCGTGCCGGCGGCGATCGCCGGCCTGATCTGGGCCTATCGCTTTCGGGAGGGCTATGAGCCCGAGGCGATCGATCCGCGCGACGTGCCTGCAGCCCTGGCTGCGGAGGACGGTTGGCTCTGGCTGCATTTCAGCCTGACGGACCGGCTCGCCCGGGATTGGCTGTCTTCCTTCGAAAGCCTCCCCGAAGAGGTGCGGGCTTTGTTCCTGGCCAAGGACGAGCCGCTCGGCCTGCACACGATCGACCATGTCATCTTCGGTGTCATCGCCGATTTCCATAGCGAGCTGGGTGGGGAGAGCGATCATCTCGGCCGGCTGCGCTTCGCCCTCAGCGAGAGGCTGGTGATCTCGGGGCGCCGGCATCCGCTGCGGTCGGTGGAGGAGATCCATCGTGCCGTGCAGAAGGGCCTCAACCTGCCGGCGGCCGGGCGGCTGATCGAAACCATCATCGATCGCTTCTGCGATTCGGTGGCGCGCCGCGTGGCCGGGATGGCCGACGAACTCGACACCGCCGAGGACCGCGTGGTCGAGGACATGGCCGCCACCGAGCGAGTGCGCCTGATCGAAGTCCGCCGCATGACCGTGCGTGTGCACCGCCAGCTTTCCTCGCTCGCTCACGTGTTGCGCGACTGGGAAGACGAGCCGGACGAGGCGAACAAGCCGGGCATGCATATTGCCGCCGAACGCCTGGCGGACCGGTTGCAATCGCTCGACCATGATATTCTCACTTTGCAGGAGCGGGCCAAGCTGCTGCAGGACGAAGTGGGTGCCCGGCTGGCCGAAGAGACCAACCGCTCGTTGCGTGCCCTCTCGATTCTGACGGCCCTGCTGCTGCCCGGCAGCCTGGTCGCCGGCATATTCGGCATGAACACCAAGGATCTGCCCTTCCTCGAGACCGAAGGGGGCTTCTGGTTCGCGATCGTCATCGGCGCGGGGGCGACGGCATTGTTCTATTGGATTCTCAGGCGGGTCGGCGCGGGGCTACGCATCTGAAGCATCACCGCTTGCCCTTGCGAAAATGCGGTCGAGTTCCCACAATAGCGCATCCGTCTTCGAGAATGAGTCTGCCTTGTCCAGAGTTGCGGTGATGCCCTGGCGCCTGAGCGCCAATTTCCTCCCGATCCTCGCCGTATTCGTGGTGACGGCCATCAGCCTGGCGACCGGGTGGTTCGATGCATCCGTCACCGTGTTCGCCTTCATCGTTTCGGGATGGCTGGTGTCGCTGTGCCTGCACGAGGGGGCGCATGCCCTGGCGGCCTATTGGGGCGGAGACCGGTCGGTGATGGAGAAGGGTTATCTCAGCCTCAATCCCCTGGCCTATAGCGACCCGCTGATGAGCTTCGGCCTGCCGCTGCTCTTCCTGATACTGGGGGGCATCGGCTTGCCCGGCGGTTCGGTCTATATCAACCGCACCGTACTCAAGACCAGGCATTGGGACGCCTTCGTCGCCCTGGCCGGTCCCTTGGCCAATCTCGTCTGTCTCTTCCTGCTCGGCCTGCCTTTCATGCTCGGCCTGCCGGAAACCATGGGCACGGCGCCACTCTGGGCCGGCATCGCCTTCCTGGCTGCGCTGCAGGCCTCGGCCGCCGTCCTCAATCTCCTGCCGGTTCCGGGCTTCGACGGCTTTGCGGTTATCCGGCCCTATCTGCCCTATCACATTCAGGCCCAGGCCAATGCCATCGCACCCCTGGCGACGATCGGCTTCCTGTTCCTGGTGTTCTCCACCAATGTCGGCGGGATGATCTGGAAAGCCGTTTTCGCACTGACGGGCCTGTTCGACATCTATCCCGGCTATGTCGGGCTCGGATATCAGCTGTTCCGTTTCTGGCAGTAGCACCCGCTTCCAGGGCAGGGGAGCCTGCCTTATTACGGCGGCGCCCTTGCTCCTATGCGCCCGCTCGGCTACACACCGGCCCAATCCCCTTTCCACGAAAACTCAAGCAGGCAACGATGGCCGCGTATCAATTCGTCTACCACATGCAGGGTCTGAACAAGACCTATCCGGGCGGCAAGAAGGTGCTCGACAACGTTCACCTGTCCTTCTACCCGGACGCCAAGATCGGCGTGCTCGGCGTCAACGGCTCGGGTAAGTCGACCCTGCTGCGCATCATGGCCGGCATCGACAAGGACTTCACCGGCGATGGCTGGGTGGCTGAAGGCGCGCGCGTGGGCTATCTGCCGCAGGAGCCCCAGCTCGATCCCGCCAAGACCGTGCGCGAGAACGTCATGGACGGCGTTGCCGCGAAGAAGGCGATCCTCGACCGCTACAACGAACTCGCCATGAACTATTCGGACGAGACGGCGGATGAGATGAGCCGCCTGCAGGACGAGATCGACGCCAAGAACCTGTGGGACCTCGACAGCCAGGTCGACCAGGCCATGGACGCGCTGATCTGTCCGCCCGACGACGCCGCCGTCGACAATCTCTCGGGCGGTGAGCGCCGCCGCGTGGCACTCTGCCGCCTGCTGCTGGAACAGCCCGAGCTTCTGCTGCTGGACGAACCGACCAACCATCTCGACGCCGAGACGGTGGCCTGGCTCGAAGGCCATCTGCGCAGCTATCCGGGCGCAATCCTGATCGTTACCCATGACCGCTACTTCCTCGACAACGTCACGGGCTGGATCCTCGAACTCGATCGCGGCCGCGGCATTCCCTATGAGGGCAATTATTCGACCTGGTTGTCGCAAAAGCAGAAGCGCCTGGCTCAGGAATCGAGCGAGGAAGAGAGCCGCCAGAAGGTGCTCGCCGCCGAGCAGGAATGGATCGCCGCCAGCCCGAAGGCGCGCCAGGCCAAGTCCAAGGCCCGTATCAATGCCTATGAGGACCTGCTCGCCAAGGCGAACGAGAAGGGCCCCACCACCGCCCAGATCATGATCCAGACCGGCCCGCGTTTGGGCGGCAAGGTCATCGAGGTCGAGGGCGTCTCCAAGGCGTTCGGTGATCGTCTCCTCATCGACGATCTTTCCTTCTCGCTGCCGCCCGGTGGTATCGTCGGCGTGATCGGCCCCAACGGCGCCGGCAAGACCACCCTGTTCCGCATGCTGCTCGGCCTCGAAAAGCCGGACGCCGGCACCATCGCCTTCGGCGACACGGTGCAGCCCGGCTATGTCGACCAGTCGCGCGATGCGCTCGATCCGAACAAGACCGTCTGGCAGGAAATCTCCGGCGGGAATGAGATCCTCTATCTCGGCAAGCGCGAAGTGAACTCGCGCGGCTACACCTCCGCTTTCAATTTCAAGGGCGGCGACCAGCAAAAGAAGGTCGGCGTGCTCTCCGGCGGTGAGCGCAACCGCGTGCAGCTCGCCAAGATGCTGAAGGAAGGCTCCAACGTCCTCTTCCTCGACGAACCGACCAACGACCTCGACGTGGAAACGCTGCGGGCCCTGGAAGAGGCGCTGGAGAACTATGCCGGCTGCGCCGTGATCATCTCGCATGATCGCTTCTTCCTCGACCGCCTCGCCACCCACATTCTCGCCTTCGAGGGCGACAGCCATGTCGAGTGGTTCGAGGGCAATTTCGAGGCTTACGAGGAAGACAAGAAGCGCCGCCTCGGCATCGACTCGACCATTCCCAAGCGCATCCAGTACAAGAAGTTCTCGAGGTGAGTGTGCCAGCCAGCCGCGCCGCAGAACCGGCGCGGCTGGCGCGCACCATCGGCCTCGTCCTGATTGTATTTTTCGCGGCGCAGGGCATCTCCGTGGCAATCACTGCCGAAAGGGCGTCGATGGGCGCCCTTTTCTTATGCGCCTATACTCATGTGGGGATCTCGCTCTATGACGGCTTGTTCCCGCGTTGGCGCAAGGTGAGCTGGATCTTGTTCATCGTGGCTCTCCTGTGCGCGCAGATACTGGCCCTTGCCGGCTATGGGGCGCCCTGGAACAAATCCGTGCTTCGACTGAGCTCGAACTATGAAATTCCCGAGAGCGGCACTCCCTTGTGGCGCAGTGAACTGATCCAGTTTCTCGACGTTCCCTGGGAGATGCCGGTACTCGTCGCAACTGTCACTGCGGCCGTTTTTCTCGTGCTTGACCTGATCTTGATGCTCACAGGTGACGACGGAGTTGTCGGCACGCACAAGCCTTCTCCCTCCAGAATCCTTTCGTCACAGGTCTGGCAAGCCGTTCTTGTGCTGGCATTCGTCGCCATCGTCGGCGTCATTACAAGTTCGAGCCGAGGCGGCGGACATGTGGGCTCTTTGTTTGCCTATCCACCGACCTCGACCGGCAATCCCTATGTGCCGCAATGGTGGCTGCTGCCCTATTATTCCTTGCTGCACGTGGGTCCGGGCAGGGTAGGCGGGGGCATCGTCGCCATCTGTGCGACGCTCGTCCTTCTCGCCATACCATGGCTGAGCACGCACCGTTGCCGGCTCAAGCCCGTTCTGCTCTGGTTCGGGACCACCTGCGTCCTATCTGCCTTGTGCTGGATAGGGCTTGGGTGGCTAGGGGGGGCCAGACCCGATGATGCCACGCTCTGGCAGGGCCGCTTTCTGACCCTTTGCTATTTCGCCGTTTTCCTCGTCGCCCTCCCGATCTTAAGCAGATGGGCGCGACGGCTGCAGGATGATCGGACGGGTGAGGTGCTGAAAACCTTCGATTGATAGCGACGGCCGTTTTTGACTTCCAGGTCATTGCAAGCGCAGCGACGCAATGACGGTGCTTGATCAGTCAAGCTTCACTATCGTTCGGCCGTTCGACCTTTCGGGCTGGAGCCGTTCATGCCGCCAAGGGCGAGCGCACGGCCCAGCGTTCTTTCTGCTCGTCCCGGCCGATCAAGGCGAGGCCGTAGGCGATCGACTCGAACTGGTCGGTGGAGACCAGGCGCTCTTCGCCGAAGCGCTCGGCGAAGAGCTTGCGTATGGCCGGCACGAAGGAAGTGCCCCCGGTGAGGAAGACGCGCTCGATTTCCTCGGCCCGGGTGTTGGCGCGTTTGAGCCCTTCGTCCAGGCTGGCCTCGATGCGGGAGACGTCGGCGGCGATCCAGTGCTCGAAATCGCGGCGCTTCAGCGGGGCCGAGATCTCGATGTCGCCGCCGGCGAAGCGGAATTCGGTCTCGTCCTGGCTTGATAACGCGATCTTCGCCCTGGACACTGCGCTGTAGAGCGAGAAACCCATGTCGAACTCGATGATCTCGATGAATTTTTCGAGCTTTTCCGGTTCCACCGCGACTTTGACCAGGTCCTGCAAGCCCTTGAGATCGCCATTGGTCTTCATCATGGCGAGCTGATGCCAGCGCGCGAGATTGGCGTAATAGTGATTGGGGATCGACAGCTCCTTGTCGAAGGAGCGGAAGCGCCCGCCCTTGCCCAGGCGCGGCGAGACGATGCGATCGACGATCGAATAGTCGAAGGCGTCGCCGGCAATGCCGACGCCGGAATGGCCGAGCGGCTCGGCCTTCAACTGGCCGGCGGCCTGCTCGAAGCGCATGATCGAAAAGTCGCTGGTGCCGCCGCCGAAATCGGCGACCAGCACGGTCGCATCGCGCTTGAGCTGGCGGGCATAGAAGAAGGCCGCGCCCACCGGTTCATAGACATAGGTGGGATTGACGACGCCGAGGCGCTCGAAGGCAGTCTGATAGCGCTGCATCGCCAGATCGTCATCGGGCTGGCGGCCCGCAAAGGTAACGGGACGGCCTATGACGAGGTTGGCCGCCGACAGGTCGAGGTTCCCGTCCCCATGCTTGACCAGGGTATTGAGGAAGGTCGCCAGCAGATCCTCGAAACGATAGCGCTCGCGGAAGATACGGGTCTCCTGGAAGGTGGCGCTGGCGGCAAAGCTCTTGAAGGATTGGATGAAGCGAAGGGGGCTCGTCGCCTCCACGAATTGCTCGATGGCCCAGGGCCCACCCTCGACGCGAATCGTGGACTTACCGGGGCGGCGTTCGTCCCAAAAGCACAGGGCCGTGACGAAATGGTTCAGGCCCTGGCCGCCATGCTCGAAGTTCAGCGCCTCGGTGCGGCCGTCGGCATGGGCAAAGGCGACCACCGTGTTGCTGGTGCCGAAGTCGATGCCAATGGAGACAGGAGTGCTCTGTCCCGTTGCTGGGGATTGGGGCGGCATGAGGCCTCCTAAGGCTTTGCGATCTGTCGAGGCCGACAAGAATCGCAAGGACGCGTCGAACCTGAGAGGCAGAGCAGGAAAAGCGGCCATGATTGAACGCGCTTTGCTCTGGCGGTGGGAAGAGGGCCGGGGGAAATAGCCCAGGAGGCGCGCCAAAGCTAGTGCCGATCCAAAATTTCCTGACTTTGATTTGTCAGACTTGTCAGCAGGCTTGCGCCCGCTACCATGCCACCAATCATGCGGGAGGAAGCGATGGAATTTGCCGGCGAGCGTATCGTGGTAACGGGAGCCACCAAGGGTATCGGACGGGCTACGGCCAAGCTGCTGGCGGCCCGGGGCGCACAAATCATCGCCATCGGGCGCAATCAAGCTGAGCTCGAAAGCCTGTCCGCCGAGACGGGCGCGGAGATCCATGCCGTCGACCTCGCCGATCCCGGGGCCGTCCGCGCCGTGGCCCGTTCGATCCAGCCCGTCGATCGGCTGGTCAACAATGCCGGCACCACCACACTCGAGCCTTTCCTGGAAACCAGTGTGGAGGCCTTCCAGGAACTGATGTCGGTGAACGTGGTCGCGGCCATGATCTTCGGCCAGGAATGCGCGCGCAGTATGATCGCCCGGGGCAAGAAGGGGGCGATCGTCAACGTATCCAGCATCTCCTCCTCGATCGGCTTTGCCGATCACGCGGCCTATTGCGCCAGCAAGGGCGCGCTCGAACTCGCTGACCACCGTGATGGCAAACGAACTCGGACGCCAAGGCATCCGCGTCAATGCGATCTGCCCGACGGTGATCCTCACGCCCATGGCGGTGAAGGCCTGGAGCGACCCTGCCAAGGCCGCGCCCATGCTGCAGCGCATCCCGCTGGGACGCTTCTTCGAGCCGGAAGAAGTGGCGGAGACCATCGCCTTTCTCCTCAGCGACAAGGCCTCGATGGTGAACGGGGTCGCCATGCCCGTGGATGGCGGCTTCCTGATCACCTGAGGCGGCCAACCGTGGTCCTCCGGCGTGGCCGGGGCATGGTGCCGAAAGGGGGATGCCTGTTTGCGGCATTCCCGATGCGACGACGAGGGCCTGCAACACCAAGTCCGATTCCGAAATCGGATGTGGTGCTGTAGACGCTTCGCTGGAGCGAATATTCAAGGATGTTTGTCATGGCCGATTGGAACCCCTCGCTCTATTTGCGTTTCGAGGATGAGCGCACGCGGCCGGCACGAGACCTGCTCGATCGCGTGCCCCTGGCGCCACCCACCCTTGCGGTCGATTTGGGGTGCGGCCCGGGCAACTCCACCGAACTCCTGGCCAAGCGCTGGCCCGCGGCCGAGGTGATCGGGATCGATACCTCCGAGGCCATGCTGTCGGAAGCGCGCAAACGCCTGCCTTCGGCTCGCTTCGAACAGGGAGACGTGACGAGCTGGCAAGCAGCAAAGCCGCCGGAACTGATCTTCGCCAATGCCGTGATGCAATGGATTCCCGGACATGCAGCTTTGCTGCCGCGCCTGCTGGCCCAAACCGCACCGGGCGGCATGCTGGCCGTGCAGATGCCCGACAATCTGGCAGAGCCGTCCCACCGCCTGATGCGCGAGACGGCCGCGGACGGCCCCTGGGCGGCCGAGCTTGGCAATGCTTCTCGCATCCGCGAGCGCATCCTGCCCGCCGAGGACTATTATAATCTGTTCGCCGGTCAGGCCTCTTCGATCGATATTTGGCGCACCACCTATTATCACGTGCTCGACGATGCGCCGGCCATCGTGTCCTGGCTGCGGGCGACCGGTCTGCGCGCCTTTCTCGATCCGCTGGATCCGGAGCAGCAGCCTGCCTTTCTGGAAGACTATACGGCGCGCATCGCGAAGGCCTATCCGCCGCGGGCCGACGGCAAGGTGGTGCTGGCCTTTCCGCGCATCTTTATTGTCGTGCAACGCTGATCGCGCTTCTTTGCTCTCACTCCTTGTTTCGGCGCGTCCTTGCGGTTCCCGTCGAGGCCGCCCCATCGCAAAGCGCTCCAGGAGACCTCCATGAAGAATGTTCTTTGTTTCGGCGATTCCAACACGTTCGGCACGCCGCCTCTGGCGAGCCTGGACGAGGCCCGGCGCTACGACGGCAAAACGCGCTGGCCAGGGGTTATGCGCAAGATCCTCGGCCATGCCTGGCACGTGATCGAGGAAGGCCTGCCTGGACGTACCACCATCCGCGACGATCTCATCGAGGGAAGCCACAAGAATGGCCGGCGCTATCTCGCCGCCTGCCTGGAAAGCCATCATCCGCTCGATGTCATCGTATTGATGCTGGGCACCAACGATCTCAAGGCCCGTTTCGGCGCACCGCCTGAAGACATCGCCGCCGGGGTCGACATCCTCGCCGGCATCATCGCCGGGGCGCCCAATCTCGACCGGCCGCCGGCCAAGCTGCTGATCGCCTGCCCGCCGCCGATCCGCCTCGTCGGCTGCCTCGGGTCGCTGTTCGCCGGCGGGGTGGAAAAATCGCAGGCCCTGCCACCTTTGTACGAGGCTGTCGCGCGCAAGCATGGTGCCGAGTTTCTCGATGTCGGCGCGCTGATCGAGGTGAGCCCCATCGATGGCATCCATTACGAAGCCGAGGCACATCGCACGCTGGGACAGGTATTTGCCGAACGAGTCCAGGCGCTGGGAAGCTGATTGCTCACGGCAAATTCGCACGTGACAAAATCATTGGCCGTCGCTATATGCCTGCCATGACCTTTGCATCCGCCCCCACCTTTTATTGGTATTTTGGCTTTCGCAGGCCTCAGGCGGAGGTAGGGGTGCGCTCGATCTGAAGACAGCAACAGATCAGACCCAAACAACCGCCAGCCCGACTGGCGGTTTTTTTATGCCGCCGGCCGGGACCAACCAAAGCCCAAACCGAGACTGGAACCCAGGCCATGTTGAGCACCACCGACGATCTTCGTATCCGTGAAATCAAGGCGTTGACCACGCCGGCTGACGTGATGGGAGAACATCCCCGCACGCTGGAGGCAACTCGCACCGTCGCTCAATCGCGACAGGCCGTGCATGACATCCTGCGCGGCAGCGACGATCGTCTCGCCGTGGTGGTCGGCCCCTGTTCGATCCATGATCCGGTGGCCGCCCTCGATTACGCCGATCGCCTGATGAAGCTGCGCCAGCGCCTGGGTTCCTCGCTGGAAATCATCATGCGGGTCTATTTCGAGAAGCCGCGCACCACGGTGGGATGGAAAGGCCTGATCAACGATCCCGATCTCGATGGCAGCTTCCAGATCGACAAGGGGCTGCGCATCGCCCGCAAGGTGCTGCTCGACGTCAACAATCTCGGTCTGCCGGCAGCCTGCGAATTCCTCGACATGACCACGCCGCAATATATCGCCGACCTCGTCGCCTGGGGCGCCATCGGGGCGCGTACCACCGAGAGCCAGATCCATCGTGAATTGGCCTCGGGCCTGAGCTGCCCGGTCGGCTTCAAGAACGGTACGGACGGCAATGTGCGCATTGCGGTCGATGCAGTGAAATCGGCCTCCCAGCCTCATCACTTCATGGCGGTGACCAAGGATGGCCGCTCCGCCATTGCCTCGACCACCGGCAACGAGGATTGCCACATCATCCTGCGCGGCGGCAAGAGCACCAATTACGATGCGGCGAGCGTTGAGGCGGCCTGCAGCGACGTTGCCAAGTCGGGCCTCTCGCCGGTGGTGATGATCGATGCCAGCCATGCCAACAGCGCCAAGAAGCCGGAGAACCAGCCCCTGGTGCTGGCCGATATCGGCATGCAGCTCGCGGCAGGCGACAACCGCATCATCGGCGTGATGATCGAGAGCAATCTCGTCGCCGGCCGCCAGGACCAGGTGCCCGGCCAGCCGCTGACCTACGGGCAGAGCATCACCGATGGCTGCATCGATTGGGACACCACCGTCGTCGCCCTCGAGCGCCTGGCGCTGGCGGTTGAGCAGCGCCGCATCGCCAACCGCGACGCGGTGAAGGTCGGGGCGTAAGCGGGGGCGGCTCTTCGGACTCGCCTGGAAACGTAAGCTTGCCGGAGAGGGTAGGCGGGTCTGAGGATCCGCCTACCATTGTCGCCGATTTGACGCGGCCTGCCCTGAACCGGCATGGTCGGGCCGGAACGGAGACGAGGACGTGAGCGAAACCCAGATTATCAAGAAGGTCATCTTCGCCGTCTGGTGGCGGATCGGCATTCCCCTGGCCCTGTTCGTCTTCGCTGTCGGCTGGGCGCTGAACTTCCTGTTCTATGTCGCGCCGATGCTGCAGGTTACAGGCTCGATTTCCCATTATGGTGCGATGCTGATCGCCGGCCTGCTGGGCGGCGACGTCTCGGGCTTTCTGGGAGATGGCGGGCTCATCGGCAATGTGATGATCGGATTCCTCCGCGCCATTCTCGACAATCTCCCGATGCTGGTCATTCTGGTGCTGCTGACACGCTGGCAGATCCGGCGCCACTTGCCCCGTATCCTGCGTGACTGTGGGCTGGTGAGCGCCGGCGAGGAGGGATGAGGCAAGCCATCGAGCGGCGTTTTTGCGTCGCTGCCGATTCGGTGGCAGACCGAGATTCCCGCGCTGCCAGACGAGGTGAGACCATGCCGGATCTTTCGATCAACACCACCCCCGACATAGCTGTCAGCCCTGTGCTCAAGCGTGCGGGGCGGGTGGTCATGGTCGCCGCAGCCGGGGGAGAGGCTATCGGGGCGGAGAGGCTGGGCGAACTCGTGCTCACGCATGAGGGCATACCGGGAGACCGGCATGCGGGTTTTCTCAGGCCCGCCGATGTCAGGGTGCCCTGGTTCGAGCGCAACGCGCCGATCCAGAACGAACGCCAGGTCTCCATCGTCTCGATGGAGGACCTTGCGGTGATCGCCGACAATCTCGGCGTCGAGCGCGTGGAGCCGGAATGGCTTGGCGCCAACCTCGCCGTGGAAGGCGTGCCGGATTTCTCCTTCCTCCCGCGTGGTACCAGACTGTTCTTTCCCTCGGGCGCCGTGCTGGCGGTGACGGGGCAGAACGATCCCTGCCGCATCGCCGGGGCGGAAGTCGAACGGCATCTGAGCGGGCAGGAGGGGCTTGCGCTGCGCTTTGCCGCCGCGGCCAAGCGCCTGCGCGGCGTGGTCGCCACTGTCGACCGTCCCGGCTCGATCCGGGGCGACGAAGAGTTCAAGCTGCGGGTCCCCGAGCAGTGGATCTGGCAGGGCTGAGCCGTAAACGGCAAATGCTACACTGGTACGTCAGGGCAATTCCGGCCCGGCCAGCGCAAAGCGCAGCAGCGTCACGCCCTGGGGCAGGCTTTCACTGCCGAGCGGTTTCAGCTTGAGCGACAGGCCCGGCTGAAAATAGGGCTTGCCGCCGCCCAGCACGAGGGGATGCTGATAGAGGCGGTATTCGTCGATGAGGCCAGATCGCGCCAGTTCGGCGGCGAGGGTGGGGCCGGCGACGCCGATCTCGCCGTCGCTCTCCGCCTTGAGCGAGCGCACCGCCTCCAGGGCGTTCGAGCTCACCAGCGTCGCATTCGGCCCGACCTCCCGCAGCGTCGTCGAGAAAACGAGCTTAGGCGTCTCGCGCCAGGCGTAGGCAAAATCCATCTCGACCTCGCCGGAGTCCTGTTCGCGCTCGGGGCTGTCCCAATAGCGCATTACCTCATACATGCGCCGCCCATAGAGTGCGACCGACGTCTGCCGCATAAGCTGGTTGAAATGCCGGTGCAGCTCGGCCTGGGGGATGGGCAGGCCAAATTCCTGCTGTGGTGCGGTGACATAGCCATCCAGGGACATCAGCATGGCATAGACGATCGTGGCCATTGGCGCCTCCCTTGTTCTCTGGCCACTATGCCCAAACCAATTGCATAACGCAATCAGTTCGAAGGGATAGGCGATGATTTCACCAGCTTATTCGCGCAGAAGTCGCCTGTTCACATGATGTCGTCGCTTGCGAAACAAAATTCTTGCGCATTTTGGGAAATGACATAAACATATCTTTATGTGAGAGACGGTGGCGTAGGATGACGAATCTAGCTCCTTTCGAAATGGTGTTGGGCACGCTGAAGGCGTCGGGTGAACCGACGCGCCTTCGCCTGCTGGCCATCCTGGCGGAAGGCGAGCTCAACGTGACCGATCTCACCGAGATCCTCGGGCAATCGCAGCCGCGCATCTCGCGTCACCTCAAGCTTCTGGTTGAAGCCGGGCTGGTGGAGCGCATCCGCGAGGGCGCCTGGGCCTTCTTCCGCCTGGCGGAAGGGACGATGAAATCCGAGATCTTCGCGCAAATCCTTGCCGGCCTCGATCGCAGCGACCGCATTCTTGCCCGCGACCGTTCTCGCCTCGTCGAAGTCAGGCGCACCCGGGCGGCGGTGGCTGCCGATTATTTCCGCGCCCATGCCGGTGACTGGGATCGCATACGCGCCCTGCATGCCCCCGACGAGGCGGTCGAGGCAGCGTTGCGCGAGGTGGTCGGCAGCCAGCCTATCCAGGCTTTCCTCGACATCGGCACCGGCACCGGGCGCATGCTCGAACTGTTCGCGCCGCTGGCGGTCCGTGCCGTCGGCATCGACGCCAGCGCGGAAATGCTGGTGATCGCCAGGGCCAATCTCGAACGGAACGGTATCCGCAATGCCGTGGTGCGGCAGGGCGATCTCTTCGCGCTTTCGGTCGAGCCGGGCGCCTATGACCTCATCATCGTGCATCAGGTCCTGCATTACCTCGACGATGGCGCCAAGGCCCTGCGCGAGATCGGGAGGGCGCTGCGCCCGGGTGGCCGTCTGGTCATCGTCGATTTCGCCCCACACGAACTCGAATTCATGCGCGAGGATTTCGCGCATCGCCGTCTCGGTTTTGCCCGCGAGACGATCGAGCATTGGCTGGAAGCCGCGCATCTGCGGCCGGATGGCTGGCGCCTGGTGGAAGCGGGCGGGGGCGCTCGAGCCTCACCGTATCGATTTGGACCGGGCGTGATCCGCGCCGGGTCTCGGACACTATCACTCTTGGTCAGGAGGTCGCGTGATGGCTGGTCACGCCTTGCCCTCACACGGCGGTATTCGGGTTTCCTTCGAGTTCTTCCCGCCGAAGAATTCGGAGATGGAAGCGGCCCTATGGGAGGCGATCGAACGCCTGGCGCCGCTTGATCCCCTGTTCGCTTCGGTGACCTATGGTGCCGGTGGTACCACCCGTGAACGCACGCATGGCACGGTGGCCCGCATGGTGCAGGAAACCGATATCCGCCCGGCTGCACATCTGACCTGTGTCGGCGCCACGCGCGAGGCCATCGACGAGGTGATCCGTGGCTATGCCGAAGCAGGCGTGCGCCACATCGTGGCACTACGCGGCGATCCGCCGGCCGGGGTGGGTGCCCGCTACGAACCCCATCCGGGTGGCTATGCCAATTCTGCCGATCTGGTGGCGGGTATCAAGGCGCAGGGCGATTTCGAGGTCTCCGTCTCGGCTTATCCCGAGAAGCACCCCGAAAGCCCGTCGCTCGCCTTCGACATCGACATCCTCAAGGCCAAGGTCGATGCCGGCGCCACGCGTGCCATCACCCAATTCTTCTTCGACAACGAGCATTATCTGCGCTTTGTCGATCGGGTCCGCGAGGCGGGCATCGATATTCCGATCGTGCCGGGCATCGTGCCGGTGCAGAATTTCAACCAGGTCCGCAACTTCGCCGAGCGCTGCGGGACCGATGTGCCGCGGCGCCTCGCCGACCGCTTCGAGGGCTTGGACAATGATGTTGCCACGCGTAAACTCGTGGCCGCCGCGGTCGCCGCCGAACAGGTTTTCGATCTCGTCGATCGCGGTGTCAGCGATTTCCACTTCTACACCATGAACAAGGCCGATCTTGTCTATGCCATCTGCCATCTGCTCGGCCTCAGGCCAAAGGTGGAGAAGGCGGCGGCTTAGCCGGAGCGCGGACTTCCAGTCCGCTTCTCTCGCTCCCTGAAATGGGATCCTCCCAGGAGTGGGCGAGGATATCCGCATTGCCGGCGCCAGTTTCCTACGCGCTAAGTATATTCATGCCGCGCCAGCGCGAAACGGTGGCATCGACTGTTTCGCGGACAGGCAGGAGATGGGATGGTGCCGATCCTACGGTGCCGCTACGGGCTATGCCCGTCTCGACAAGATGGCGTCCCGCATCCTCCAGGAGATCGACACGCAGGATCGCTGTCTCATAGCGCTGCCAGCGGCGCTCGCCATCGACCATCAGGGGAGCGCCCTCTTGTATCAAGGTCTGGTGCGGCCAGGTCCGTCGCTCGGCCAGATGCAGGATTGTGCAGCTCTCGAAACTGACGCCGAGTAGAAGCACCCTGGCTTCGAGATCGTAAAGCCTTGCCAGCGGCGAGTTCTCGCCGAAGGGGTCTTCGAGCGGTTGGTCTTGAAGGATCGTCTCAGCCCGTGTGCCCCAGGCCGCCAAGGAACTGGTGGGATGGTTGCTGCGCATCACACCGGGCCAGGTCCGGAACAATTCGGCGATCCTGCCCATGCCGCGTGCCGGTGTTCGCTTGGGGTCGAAGGCTGGCATCGATTGGCGCACGGGTTCATGCCATGCCTGCGGAATGGGCGGCGCACCCCAGTGGACAGGATCGGTCAGGTCCGGCGACATCGCCGGCATGAGGAGCGTGCCCTCGGGGGTGATGACGTCGCAAAGCGCCTGGATCACCGCCGTCTCGGCGCCATTGACCCAGCCGAGCGCCTTGAGGGAGCTATGAACGAGCAATGTTCCGCCGGGCGTGACCCCGAGTAGCCGCAGGTCGGTAGCAAGGCTTTCCCTCGTTTGCGGCATGGTGCTTTGCTGGATGATGCTTGCCTCGGTCATGACTTCCTCAGGAACAGGGAGAAGGGCTCACCCCCGCAGCCGTGCCATCATATGGGCATCCGCGAACGCACCGGCCCGGAATGCGTAATTGCGCAGGAGCCCCTCCTGCTTGAAGCCGAACCGTTCGTAAAGGCGTATGGCCTGCAGATTGTCGGCAAAGACCGTCAGTTCGAGACGCTCGATCCTCAGCCAATGATCGGCCGCGTCGATGACTTCCCGCAGCAGCGCGGTGCCGATACCCTTACCGAGATGGTCGTCATGAACACCCATTCCAAGACCTGCGGCATGGGCCCGCCGGCCGCCGTAGCGCTCCAGGCCGGCATTTCCCACGATGGTGCTCTCGAGTACGGCAACGAGATTGAGGGCCTCCGGACCGAGCTCTTCCAGCCATCGCCGGGCCAGCTCCGGCCTCTGATAGGGCAGGCGAAGCGTGCCGGCCCTGTAGCCGGGAAGATTGGCGAGTGCGGTTATCGCATCGACATCCTCCAAACGCGTGGCACGTATCGACAATCCCGGCGGTGCAGGCCGTGAATCGAGGGGATGGGATGGGGGCGGGGGCATGGTCGCTCTCCTTTTCGCGAGGAGAGCCGGGCTTCCATGGACCCTGCTCGCCTCGCAGGGTTCATGGGTCGATCGTATCGCGCTTACGGCAATACTCTTCCCGCGCCCCGAGGGAGGTGCGTGGCAAGATGCATGCAGGTCATGCGCTTTATGTTCATGCGCCGACACTAGGCCATTGGCTCGAGAACGGCAAGATGACGAGAATGCACCTCGCAAAAGCACGATCCGCTCAACCCAGCGTGATCGTGGGATTGCTCCTGTCGGCATAGCCGATCGAGATGCTGGCGCCGCAATCGGCCGTGAGCCAACCGGCGAGATGGTTGGCGGCCTCCTCCAGTTCACCCCAGCCATTGGCCTGCACCGTCACCAGCGCCCGCCTTGTTTCCGGCGTGATGGCCGAGCGCATGTCCTGGCGCCAGTTCCATCGGCGGCACAGCACATGCCTGCTGTCGGCGAGCACGACCTCGCCATCCTTGGGCGGATCATTGGGATCCTCGCCTGCCTCCGCGCCCATATCCAGAAAGCTGTCGCCGGGGCGCGAGAAGCGGAAGGCGACGGGCGGGGCGATCTTGTCGAGATCGTCGGCGCCGATGCAGAAGCCGTGCTGCAGTGAGATCGTGTTGTAGATATCGACGAAATTGTTGATGGCGGGCAGTCTGTCGCCCGCCAGCACGCGCTTGATCAGTCGCTCGACCGAGGAGCGATAGCTGGTCTTCTTGATGCCGAAGCCCTTATAGGCGCCGCGCCAGGCCCCGACGCCCGGAATGGTGGAAAGTTCCATACCTTCATGCTGGCTGCGGCAGGCTGCCTCCGAGGCGAGGATGGCCGCATCGAGATGGCCCGGTCGTCCCGTGGTGACGGCAAGATCTTCGGCCACGAGGACGGCCACACGGAAGTCGGGAAAGCGTTCGGTGAGTTCGGCAATGGTCAATAGCATGGGCGTCATTCGCTGGTCGGTTTGGCGTGGCGCCGGCATCGGACGGTGATGATGTCACAAAACGAATCATCATGCTTTTGATTGATCTTGCCACGAAGGATCGAACGGATAATGTGAATCCGCGCGGTTCGGCAAGCTTTTGTGCGGGCTGCGCTTTTCGGTTCTGCCGGGATGCGTCCCAGCTGTTCAGACTGTGGTGAGGCCGTATGGAAACCGCCAACGCGCCGACTGCGAGCTATGGTATCGAACCCGGATTGCGTTTCGCCCTGCTTCTCGACGGGCGGGGCGGCTGCTGCCAGCTCGACATGGCGCAGGCCCGGGCCTGGAAGCCCGGTGACGGCGTGCTTTGGCTGCATCTGGAGCGCGATCATCCCGCCGCCGCCGACTGGGTCCATGGCAGAGGAGATTTCGATCCTGTCGTCGCAGATGCCCTCCTCGAAGAAGAGTCGCGGCCGCGTGTCGAGCCGATCGACGATGGTCTGCTGATCATTCTACGCGGTGTCTGTGCGACCGCGCCGGAGGAAGTCGAGGAAAAGCCCGCCGATATCGATCTGGTTCCGCTGCATCTGTGGGTCGATGGCGACCGCGTGATCTCGCTGCGCGACAAGGATCATTACATCACGGCTCTGCGCGACATCCGCAAGGCCCTGCACAAGGGCAAGGGGCCGAGCCATGCCGGCGATCTCCTGGCGATGATCGGCGACAAGCTGGTTCGCGACCTCGAGCCGGTGCTCGATGCCATGGACGAGGAGGTCGACGAACTCGACGATCTGATCTTCCAGGGCGATGCCGGCGAAGTGCGTCAGCGCCTGAAGCTGCTCAGGCGGCGCGCGGTGCAACTGCGCCGCTATCTTGCCCCCCAGCGCGATGCACTCAACCGCATGGAGCATGACGACGCTCCCTGGTTGGATGAACGCGACAAGCTGCGCTTGCGTGAGGTGATCGACAAGCTGATGCGATTCATCGAATATCTCGACGCGATCCGGGACCGGACCAGTATCCTGCATGACGATCTTTCCACCGTGATTGGCGAACGTATCGCGCACAATTCCAACCGCCTGGCGGCCCTTGCCGCGCTGCTGCTGCCGCCCAGTGTGGTAGCCGGCCTGTTCGGCATGAATGTCGGTGGTATTCCCGGCGTCGACAAGGGCTGGGCTTTCGCGACAATCGTGGCCTTCGTCACGATCACCTCGATCGTCACGCTATGGGTTCTCAAGCGGATCAACTGGTTGTAATACCGGTCCGCATCGAGACCGACTCTTCCCAGGCAGACCTGTCTGCCTGGGAAAGCGGCCGACAACGTGGATGGACCCTTCCATCTGCCGTATCGAAAAGACCGCCCTTGCAGCTTGATACATCCCTCGCCAACCTTGCCGTTGCCTCGCCCAATCATGGCGAGCGCCTCGACCCGGCGTCGCCACTTCTGCTCGTCCTGCATTATACCGGCATGCCCGACGGTGAACTGGCGCTGGCCCGGCTTTCCGATCCGGCTTCGCAGGTTTCCTGCCATTACCTCGTCGACGAGGGCGGACGGATCATCCAGATGGTGCCCGAGTCCCGCCGGGCCTGGCATGCCGGCCAGGCGAGCTGGGAGGGCGTGACCGATATCAACTCCCACTCCATCGGCATCGAGATCGTCAATCCCGGGCACGAATGGGGTTATCGGGATTTTCCGGCTGTGCAGATGATGGCGGTCAAGGCTCTATGCCGCGATATTGTGAACCGCCACGGCATCAGGCCGCACCATGTGCTAGGGCATTCGGACATCGCGCCGCTGCGCAAGACCGATCCTGGTGAGCGTTTCGACTGGGCCGGGCTGGCGCAAGAGGGTATCGGCCTCCATGTGCGCCCCGCCGCCATTCAGGGCGGGCGTTTCTTCTCCGCCGGCGAGGCTGGCCAGCCCATCGAGGCGCTGCAAGCGATGTTCTCGCTCTATGGCTACGGCATCGCGGTGAACGGGGTCTATGATGCGCTCACCGAGGCCGTCGTGACGGCCTTCCAGCGCCATTTCCGCCAGGCGAGGGTGGACGGCGTCTGTGATGCCTCCACCATTGAAACCTTGCGCAGCCTCATCCTGGCCAAGCAGGCACTGGTGTGACTTTTCGCACAGCGCCCCGGCGCTGCCGGCGCTAAGGTCACTGGCGAATGGTTCTCCCATTTCCTCCCAAAGACACAACTCCCGGCGTCCAACCAATCGGTTGGCGCCGGTTTTTCTTTGTTGACGCCGCCGGCGCTTGGCGTCACACAGGCGCGGCTAGCTGGCTGGGCGGCCGCTGTTGTCAGGCTCAAACCTGGGAATGGAGGAAAGTCCGGGCTCCACGGAAATAGGGTGCCGGTTAATGGCCGGCGGGGGCGACCTCAGGGAAAGCGCCACAGAAAGTAAACCGCCTCGGCAGGCTTCTTTTGAACTTGCCGGGGTAAGGGTGAAAGGGTGCGGTAAGAGCGCACCGCGCGGCCGGTAACGGCAGCGGCATGGCAAGCCCCACCCGGAGCAAGACCGAATAGGGACGACCGCGGCGGTCTTCGGACGCGCCGAGGCGCATTTCCGCGCCGTCGTCCGGGTTGGTTGCGTTGAGGTCACCGGTGACGGTGGCCCCAGATGAATGGTCGCCACGTCCGCGCGAGCGGGCCATACAGAACCCGGCTTACAGGCCAGCTAGCCTTGCCTTTCAGCGGATGAGCGGTGCGCGGACTTGCAGTCCGCTTTTCGACTTCAAACGCGATGTCTCCAAGAGCGGACATCGCGACATGCAAGCATGTCGCTGATATCTCCGCGCTCCAATTCGTGCCTTTTCTAGAACCGCTGTTCCTGGCCAGTCGTTCTTGTTTTTGTCACCGAACGCCGCCACATTGCGCCCGAGTGAGTCTCTCGGCGGATATGATTCCGATTCAGGGAGGCGCGACAGTCAGTTGAAATCGTGGGGAATTCGGGAATGGGCCCCTGTGGCGATCCGGCGAACTCCCGCGGACTTCGAACCGGGTAACATCATGGGTATCGTCTGGACCATCCTCATCGGCTTCATCGTTGGCCTGCTTGCGCGTTTCCTCTCGCCGGGGCAGCACAATCCCAGCGGCTTCATCCTTACCACGATACTGGGCGTGGTCGGCGCGGCGTTGGCGACCTGGCTCGGGCAGCAGATCGGCTGGTACACGATCGGCGAAAAGGCGGGCTTCATCGGCGCTGTTGTCGGCGCAGTCATCGTGCTGCTGGTCTGGCGAGCTTTTGCTCGCAGTGCGTGAGAACACCATGGTGTCCCCAGAGCCTTCATGGCCGGATCCTATCGACAGCTGAGCCGACCGTTTCTGGTGCAGATGGATCAGGCCGCCTGATACCCTGACGTCTTTCGATATTGCGCTCGACATGCGGCAATAGAGCATGCCGTCCGGTGCAGGCGCGCCGGCTGTGGCAGTGCAGGAGAATGGACATGGACAAGGATCGTGTCGGAGGGGCCGCAAAGCAGGTCAAAGGCACTATCAAGGAGGCCGTTGGCAAGGTGACGGGCGATGCCAAGATCCAGGCCGAGGGCAAGGCGGAAAAGCTCGCGGGCAAGGTCCAGAGTGCCGTTGGCGGTGCCAAGGATGCGGCGCGCGACGCATTGAAGAAGTGACGAGAGCGGGGAGTGTCCAGGGGCGCTCCCCGCATTGAGGCGGTCATTTACCGGCGCCTGGAAGTGGAGCGCCGTTCCTTTCGCCTCACACTGTTCCGGACTATGGTTCCGTCCGTAAGAGATGGCATGCCGCGCCTCTCGCCGGCAGTGGGAATAGGTCATGGCGAACGAGGTTCCGGATGTGAGCATCCTGCGACGACAGGTGGATCGGCGTCAGCTCCAGGAGATCATTGCGGGGCTGGCCGAAGGCATCTTGTTGATAGACCCTGCGGAGGGGATCGTCTGGGCCAATGAAAGGGCCCTCGACCTGCATGATGCGGGAGAACTGGCGGAGTTGGGCAGGACGCCGGACGAATATCGGCGGAATTATATGCTGAAATACCGCAACAACCATTCGCTGGCTCCCGAGCAATACCCTCTGAATCGCCTGCTGGCCGGGGAAGTTTTCAAGGAACTGGTCGTCGAGGTCGTCAAAGCGGCGCCGCGCGGAAGGAAAGAGGGGTGGCGCTGCATCCAACAGCTTCGAGGACTGGTTCTCGTGGATGCGGCCGGTAATCCTGAGTCCTACGTGCTGGTCATCGAGGATCTGACCGAGCGTTTCACCGCGGAGGAGCGCTTCGAGCGCACTTTCGCTGCCAATCCGGCGCCGGCCATCATCTGCCGGATATCGGATTTGCGCTATGTGAAGGTCAATCAGGGCTTCCTGGAAATGACCGGCTACAGGCGCGAGGAGGTTCTCGGCCGCTCGACCTACGAAATCGACGTGTTGGAGAATGCCGGAGTCCGGGAGAGTGCGATCACCTCCCTGCGCGAGGGGCGCACGATTCCACAGACCGAGGCAAGTTTACGCCTGGCCGATGGCGACTCGAAGCTGGTCATCGTCGCCGGCCAGCCCATAGAGATCGGTGAGGAGCCTTGCATGCTCTTCACCTTCATGGATATGGAGCCGCGCAGGCGGGCCGAACAGGCCTTGCGGCAGAGCGAAGAGCGTTTCGCCCGGGCCTTTCGCATGACTCCCGTGCCGACCATCGTGATGGCCCGCAAAGATTTCCACGTGTTGGATGTCAACGAGGCCTTCGCCGTGGTGTTGGGCTACGCGCGTGAGGACGTGATCGACAAGCCCATCGCCCTGGTACCGATCTGGTCTTCGAGCGGGTCTAGGCGTCAACTCGAACGTGACATCGAGACCGATGGAGCTTTGCGCAACCGGGATTTGGAGCTGCGCAGCCGGCATGGGGAAGTCCTGGATTGCCTGGTCTCGGCCGAGACCGTCGGCATTCAGGGCCAGGACTGCGTCCTGATCGTCCTGCAGGACATTACCGAACGCAAGCGATCGGAAGTCGAGCTGATGTCCGCCATCGAAGCCGTGATGCAGGATACGTCTTGGTTCAGCCGTACGGTAATCGAGAAGCTGGCCAATCTGCGGGGCGGAGGGACGTCGAACGGGGCCTCCACGGAGCTGGCCGACCTGACCCCGCGGGAGTTGGAAGTACTCGGCCTGCTCTGCCAGGGGCTGACCGATGTCCAAATCGTCAAGGCGTTGAAGCTCACCCGCAATACGGTGCGCAACCACGTCGCCCGCATCTATGGCAAGGCCGGTGTGCACAGCCGGGCCGCCGCCGTGGTGTGGGCGCGCGAGCGCGGATTCACCGGCGCTTCGCAAAAAGCCCGGCCCACCCGTTCAAGCTGAAGCACCTGATGCATCCGCACTAGCAATGCTGACGTATCGGCTTCTATTGCTGCAGGTTTCCCGGCGCTAGCTTGCACCCCTCGGCATGCCGCCACCTCCCCAGCGGGATGAGGATGCGGGCCGGTGCCGTTTATGGGAAAGCCAAGATGCATATCCGCTACGGTTTCGATATTGCGATGCAGTTCTCGCAACCGACCACGCTGATCACCGTTCTCGATGTTCACCCCTCACGGCGCGGCGACATCGTGCGCGAGCAGGATCTCTCCACCCTGTCGAACCATCCGACTCAGGCCCACATCGACGTTTTCGGCAATCTGTGCCGGCGCATCCATGTCGAAGATGGTTTCCTGCATCTGCGCTGCGACGGCGTCATCCGCGACAGCGGGGAGCCTGATAAGGCGGTCGAGAGGGCGAAAATCCTGCCCATCATGGCCCTGCCGAAGGAAACACTGACCTATTTGCATGCCAGCCGTTATTGCGAAACCGATCTCCTGTCCGACTTCGCCTGGGAGCGTTTCGGAGACATAACCGATGGCTGGCAGCGCGTTCAGGCCGTCACGGACTTCGTCCATTCGCATTTGAGCTTTGGCTACGAGCATGCCAGCGCGACGCGTTCGGCCTTGCAGGCCTTCGAGCAGAAGGTCGGCGTGTGCCGGGATTTTGCCCATTTGGCGGTTGCGCTGTGCCGTTGCCTCAACATTCCGGCGCGCTACTGCAATGGTTATCTCGGTGACATCGGGGTGCCTCCCGATCCGGCCGCCATGGATTTCAATGCCTGGTTCCAGGCCTATCTCGGCGGGGAGTGGTATACCTTCGACCCGCGGCACAACCAGCGCCGGATTGGGCGGATCCTCATCGGCTTCGGCCGCGATGCCGCCGACGTCCCGATGATCAGTTCCTTCGGCCGTCACAGCCTGAGCAAGTTCGAGGTTGTGACGGAACGAGTTCCGGACGAACAGGCGGCTGCAACCACGGAGCGGCGGCTGTCACCGTAGCAGCGTCCGGAAAATCGTGATCTGTATAACGTTTATGGTGCGACGTTCTTATCGAGAATCAGGATGTCGATATTGCGGTCCGGCGCGTAATTGTTGCGCTTGAGCTCGTAGCGGGTGCTGCTGACCTTTTTGGCGCCTTCTGCGCAGAAGGAGACCAGGTTGTCGGGAAAGGCCTTGTCGATCACCAGGCCGAACCGGCCGGCAGGGCCGGACCAGCGGCCATTGCCGACGAAGGTGTAGCCAAAATAGGTCTGCCGGGTTTTGGGCGTCTTCGCGGTCTCGCCTGCCTGTGGCTTGGCTGCCGTCAGGCGCTTGGTCAAGGCGTCGGCCGCACGCAGGAAGCCCTCATTGACGCAATATTTCTTCTGATATTGCGTCAACGACTCGCCGGTCAGGTTGGCGCGGTCGAAATAGAGGCCGGCCGCCGAACCGATGCTCGGCGTGTAGCTGTATTGCAGGATGATCTCCTTGCCAGCTGGCAAAACCTGCTGGCGAACGATCCTGGAACGCAAGGTCCAGAGCGGGACCCAGTTTTCGCCAGCCCGGGCGATATAGCCCGGCGTACTCAGCTTGGTAAGGTCCTCGTTGCTCAAGCGCTTGAGAGCCTCGGCGGTGGAGGCGACGGCGGGCAGCAATGGTACGTTCAGGCTCTTGAGCAGATCGGTGATTTCGCTCTCCTTGCCGCCGTCCGGCGTGAAGAAGGCATGTTGTTCCACGCTCGCCTCGACCGATTTGCCGGCCGCCTTGGCCTGGACATCGAGGAAGTTCGGCGAAGCCGCGTTGGGAATGGCTAAATCCAGGTCCGTTTCGCCGGTCACCTCCGGAAGGGGGAAGGCGACTGTCAGCGTCAGGTCCTGGCCGGCTTTGTTGAGGAAACGATAGGCAGCCCGGACCTGCTTGGCCGAGAGGAAGATGTCCTCCGCCTTCAATTCGAGCTGGTCCGCCGGCTCGATGACCAGCCCGCCGGCATCGAGATTGGCAAGACTCTCCTCGGCCGAAGCACCCGGGACGGGCATGGCGAGTGTCAAGGCTGCAGCGCAATAGAGCGCTTTGGCGGGTCGGGGCATTGGCTGCGAATCTCCACACCGTCGAAACGGTTCGGCGCCGATAGTGCCCGCCTTTGCGGCAGTGCGAAAGAGGCAGGGAGCAATGGCAGGATCTCGAGTTCTTATCGAAGTGGTGACGTAACGGAATTTTCAAGGAATGGAGCTGTCCCCACGAACCCTTCATTAACCTTTCATGGGCGTTAATGGGATAGGAGAAATCTGCCCGATTTGCGGGCCGCTTCCGCCTGTAATTCCTGCCTTTGAGAGTTCGATGTCCGCTTCCTCCGCTCCCGCCAACGATGCCGCCCGGCATGTGCCGGTGATGCTCGCCGAGGTGCTGAAGGCGCTCGAGCCGAAGGCGGGCGAGCGCTTCATCGACGGCACGTTCGGGGCAGGGGGCTATACGCGCGCAGTTCTGGCGGCCGCGCCCGATGTGCAGGTGCTCGCCGTCGATCGCGATCGCAACGCCATCACCGACGGCATGGCCCTGGTTTCCGAGATGCAGGGACGCCTCACTTTGGTCGAGGACCGTTTTTCCCATCTCGACAAGCTCGCGCCCATGCTGGGTGAGGGCGGCGTCGACGGGGTGGTGCTGGATATCGGGGTGTCCTCGATGCAGCTCGACGAGGCCGAGCGCGGCTTTTCCTTTCGCCGCGACGGGCCGCTCGACATGCGCATGTCGCGTGAAGGCTCGCATGCCGGGCCGACCGCCGCCGATCTCGTGGCGGAGCTTCCCGAAGAGGTGCTGGCCCGCATCTTCCAGGTGCTGGGCGAGGAGCGCCGCGCGCGTGCACTGGCGCGCGCCATCGTCACCGATCGGCAGAAGGAGCCGTTCCTCACCACCATGCAACTGGCGGATCTGTGCGGCCGGGTGATCCGCTCCAAGCCCGGCGACATTCATCCGGCGACGCGTGCCTTCCAGGCCCTGCGCATTGCCGTCAATGGCGAGCTCGACGAACTCGGCCGGGCCCTGCTGGCCGCCGAGCGGGCACTCAAGCCCGGCGGACGCCTGGTGGTGGTGACCTTCCATTCGCTCGAAGATCGTATCGTCAAGGCCTTCTTCACCGACCGCACCCGCAGCCAGGCCGGCGGTTCGCGCCATCAGCCCGTGGTGGCGGTACCGCCACCGACCTTCGTTCAGACCCATCGGGGAGCGCTGGCTGCGAGCGAGGCGGAAGCCGAGCTCAATCCCCGCGCCCGCTCCGCCAAGCTGCGCTTCGCCATCCGCAGCGAAGCCCCCGCTCGTGACACCGGCACCAGTTTCCTCGGATTGCCTGAGGTGAGTCTTCAATCCGGGAGAGGCCGTTGACCCGCATTCTCAATCTCATCCTGGTCGGTCTGCTGGTGGCTTCCGCCATCGGCGTCTACTCGATCAAATATGAATCGACCTTGCAGGCCGAGAAGGTCGCCAAGCTGCGCCGGGCCATCGAGACCGAACGTCGCGCCATCGAATCACTCAAAGCCGAATGGGCCTTCATGAGTCAGCCCGACCGTATCGGCGCCCTGGCCAAGCGCCATCTCGACCTCGTGCCGATGAAGGTCGTCCAATCCGTCGATGCCACCGATCTGCCCGAGAAGGCGCGCGAAGGCGATTTGATTGCCGAAAAACTCGAAGGACTCGGCCTGGCCGGGGCGCCGCAAGTCACAGGATCGACCCCATGAGTGAGGGGAACATGAGCGACGGGACCATCGTGGACAACCAGGCCAACGCATCAGCGCCCGAAGCCGGGACGGGCTCGGACGCCGCCAGCCCCGCCAAGACGCCGCGCCGGCGCCTTTCCAAGCTCGAAAAGAGCGGCGGGCGCATCGTGCTGATCGTGGTGGGCTTCGTCTGCATCTATATGGCGATCATGGCGCGGCTCACCCAGTTCGGCACCGCTCCCGACCAGCAATATGACGCACGTCGCTCGGCGGCCGACCAGTTGGCGGCGGCTCGCCCGGATATCCTCGACCGCAACGGCCGCATCCTGGCCACGGACGTGCAGGTGCCCTCGCTCTACGCCGAGCCGAAGAAGATCATCGACGTCGACGAGGCGACCGAGTTGCTGACCGCGCAGATGCCCGAGCTCGACGCACGTGAGCTCAGGACCAAGCTTGCCTCGGGCAAGGGCTTCATCTGGCTCAAGCGCGAGATCACGCCAGAACAGCGCAATCGCATTTATGCGCTCGGCCTGCCCGGCATAGGCTTCATCAACGAAAACAAACGCATCTACCCTAACGGGCCGACGGTGAGTCACGTCTTGGGCGCGGTGAACATCGACAACCAGGGCATCGCCGGCCTGGAGAAATACATCGACAACAAGCGCGGGCTCTCCGAGCTGCAGGCGCTCGGCTATGCCTCGACCTCCGACGCGATGAAGCCGGTGCAGACCTCGATCGACCTGCGCGCCCAGGCGGTGATGCGTGACGAGCTCATCGCCGGCATGGAGCATTTCAAGGCCAAGGCAGCGGGCGGCGTCATCATGGACGTGACCACCGGCGAGATGATCTCACTGGTGTCATTGCCGGACTTCGATCCCAACAATCCGGCCGATGCCCTCGATCCCAACAGGATCAACCGTATCAATGTCGGCACCTATGAAATGGGTTCGACCTTCAAGGCGCTGACCCTGGCCATGGCGATCGAATCGGGCCGGTTCACCACCAATTCCATGCTGGATGCCCGGGCCGGCAGCGTCACCATCGGGCGTTGGACCATCCGCGACTACCATCCGCAGCGCCGTATGCTGAGCCTGCCGGAGGTGTTCACCTATTCGTCGAATATCGGCGTCATCCGCATGGCGCTCGGCCTGGGCGTGCCTGCCCACCAGGCCTTCCTGCGTCAGATGGGTCAGCTCGATCGCCTGGTGACGGAGCTGCCCGAAAATGCCGCGCCGATCCTGCCGCGTCGCTGGGGCACTCTGAACTCCGCCACCATTGCCTTTGGCCAAGGCATCACCGTTGCACCCCTGCAGGCCGTCATGGCGGTTGGCGCAATGATGAACGGCGGCCATCTGATGAAGCCGACCTTCATCAAGCGCGACGAGGACGAGGCTCTGGCCCTGTCCAAGCCGGTGCTCAAGCCCCACACCTCCGACGTGATGCGCTACATCATGCGCCTCAACGCCACCAATGGCTCGGCCAAGAAGGTCGACATTTTCGGCTATCAGGTTGGCGGCAAGACCGGCACGGCCGAAAAGCTGATCGGCGGGCGCTACAACAAGAACCTGAACTTCACCACCTTCATGGCGGTGTTTCCCTTCGACAAGCCGAAATATCTGATCACCGTTCTCTACGACGAGCCCAAGGGCCTGCCCGAGACCTATGGATATTCCACGGCTGCCTGGAACGCCGGCGTCACCACCGGCAAGATCCTGGAGCGCGTCGGCCCGCTCCTCGGCGTCAAACCCCGCTTCATGGAGGTTCCCAATCCGGTTCCGCCGCTCAACGCCCCGAGGGACCAGTTGAACCAGAGCATGGCCTGGCTGGCGGCCCGATAAGGTCATCCAATGGGCGGGTCCGACGACCCGCCCATTGCAGTTTGCGGCAATGCATGGCCGGGATGCATCGATCGGCCATTGAAACTGCATTGCCATTGCTCTTAGGCACTCTAATAAAGCCGCCGATTCCGAATCGTCGAAAACCAGGACATTCATGACCAAACGCCTCGCCGACATCGTTTCCGAAGGCTCCCTGGCCGCCGATGCCCGTGCGCTCGAGGTTGCGGGCGTCACCGCCGATTCCCGCGCCGTGAAGCCGGGTTTCGTCTTCGTTGCCATTCCCGGTACGAAGAGCGATGGCGCTGCCTATGTCCCGCAGGCCATTGCCGCCGGTGCGGTGGCTGTTGTCTCCGAAGCCCCGCTCGACGTGCCTGCGTCAGTCGCCCAGATCAAGGTCGGCAATGCCCGCAAGGCGCTGAGCGAGATTGCGGCGGCCTTCTATGACCGCCAACCTGCAACCATCATTGCCGTCACCGGTACCAGTGGCAAGACCTCGGTCGCTGCCTTCGTTCGCCAGATCTGGGCGATATCAGGGTATCAATCGGCGTCCATCGGCACCGTTGGCGTCGTGGCGCCCTGGGGCGAGACCTATGGATCCCTCACCACGCCGGATCCGGTCGAGCTGCACCGTCTGATCGACGAACTGGCGGGCAGGGGCATCACCCATCTCGCCATGGAGGCTTCCTCGCACGGCCTCGACCAGTTCCGGCTTGATGGCGTGCGCCTGGCAGCCGGCGGCTTCACCAATCTTTCGCGCGATCATCTCGACTATCATGCGAGCTTCGAGGCCTATCTCGAGGCGAAGCTGCGCCTGTTCCGCGATCTCCTGCCCGATAGCGCCGGGGCGGTTGTGGCGGCCGACCATGCCGAGGCCGCCGCCGTATTGGCCGCGGCGCGCCGGAAGGGCCTGCATGTTCTCGGTGTCGGCGAGGCGGGTGAAGGCATCCGCCTGAAATCGGTTGAGATCGAAGGCTTCATCCAGCATCTGGAACTCGACTATCGGGGCCGGGCCTATCGGGTGCGGCTGCCGCTCGCGGGGCGCTTCCAGGTGGAGAATGCTCTCGTCGCCGCCGGCCTGTGCCTCCTGACCGGCGGGGAGCCGGATGCCGTCTTCGCTGCTCTCGAGCACCTTCAGGGTGCCAAGGGACGCCTCGACCTTGTCGGCACCGTCGAGGGGGCACCGGTGCTCGTCGACTATGCCCATAAGCCCGATGCGCTCGAAAAGGCGCTGGAGGCCTTGCGTCCCTTCGTGCAGGGCAAGCTGGTGGTGATCTTCGGCTGCGGCGGCGATCGTGATGCCGGCAAACGCCCGATCATGGGTGAGATCGCCACTCGGCTGGCCGACAAGGTCATCGTCACAGATGACAATCCCCGCAGCGAGGATCCCGCCACGATCCGCGCGGCGATCATGGCGGCGGCGCCAGGCGCGATCGAAATCGGTGACCGGCGCCTGGCGATCGAGACAGCGATTGCGGAGCTGGGGCGCGGGGATGTGCTGCTGATCGCCGGCAAGGGACACGAACCAGGCCAGATCGTCGGCAAGACGGTGCTGCCCTTCTCCGATCATGACGTCGCCCGCGAGGCAATCGCCGCGAGGGCCGGGTGATGGCCATCCTTCGGAGCGCGGACATCCTGTCCGCTCTTGGAAACGCCGTGGTTAGCGAGCTAGGAAGAACGGACAGGATGTCCGCGCTCCAGGAAGAATCAAGCCTTTCGCAGGCTGCTCTATTGTTTCGACGCATTTTTTCAAAAAATGCTCTGAGGTTGAAAGGATTTCCATGTTCTATCTGCTGAGCCGCTTCAGCGAACATTTAGAGCTCCTCAACCTGTTCCGCTACATCACCTTCCGGACCGGTGGGGCTATCTTCACGGCACTTTTGTTCGTGTTCTTCTTCGGGCCTTGGACGATCTCCTGGCTGCGCGTGAAGCAGGGCAAGGGCCAGCCGATCCGCGACGACGGCCCGCAATCGCATCTGTCCAAGCGCGGCACGCCGACCATGGGCGGGCTGATGATCCTGTCGGGGCTGGGCGTATCGACGCTGCTGTGGGGCAACCTCGCCAATGTCTATGTCTGGGCCGTGCTGCTGGTAACGCTCGGCTTTGGCGCCATCGGCTTCTATGACGACTATCTCAAGGTGACCAAGCAAAGCCATAAGGGCTTTTCCGGCCGGGCGCGCCTGTCTCTGGAATTCCTGATCGCCGGCGTCGCCGTGATCCTGATGGCGCAGGCGGGCGGGGCGCGCTTCCTCGGCTTCCTGTGGGGCAGCGGAGCGCCGATCTCGCAGGCGACCTCGGTCGCCTTTCCCTTCTTCAAGGAACTCTTGATCAACCTCTCCTATTTCTTTGTGGTCTTTGGCGCCTTCATCATCGTAGGCTTCGGCAATGCCGTGAATCTGACGGACGGCCTGGACGGGCTTGCCATCGTGCCGGTGATGGTGGCCGCCGGTACCTTCGGTGTCATCGCCTATCTCGTCGGCAACGCGAATTTCGCCAATTACCTGCAGCTTCACTTCGTACCCGGCACCGGCGAACTCGCGGTGATCTGCGGCGCGATGATCGGGGCGGGGCTCGGCTTCCTCTGGTTCAATGCGCCGCCGGCCCAGATCTTCATGGGCGATACCGGTTCGCTCGCGCTCGGCGGCATGCTGGGCTCGATCGCCGTGGCCACCAAGCATGAGATCGTGCTGCTGGTCGTGGGCGGCCTGTTCGTGGCTGAGACCCTGTCGGTGATCATCCAGGTACTGTCGTTCCGTTATACCGGCAAGCGCGTGTTCAAGATGGCGCCGATCCATCACCATTTCGAACAGCTTGGCTGGAAGGAACCGCAGGTCGTGATCCGCTTCTGGATCATCGCGGTGGTGCTGGCTCTGCTCGGGCTTGCCACGCTCAAGCTCAGATAGGACGAAAGATCGTCATGATCCCGATCACTTCCTTCGGCGACCGTGCTGTTGCCGTGTTCGGCCTAGGCGGGTCGGGCCTGGTGACTGCCGAAGCTCTCGCCGCCGGTGGCGCCAGGCCCATCGTCTGGGACGATGGCGAAGCCGGACGCAAGGCCGCTGGCGACAAGGGGCTCGACGTCCGCGACCTCAATGAGATCGACTGGTCCTCCGTCGCCGCGCTGGTCCTGTCGCCCGGGGTACCGCTCACCCACCCCGAGCCGCATTGGTCGGTCAAGCTGGCCGCTGCACATGGGGTGGAGGTGATCGGCGATATCGAACTCTTCGTCCGCGAGCGCCGGGCGAGGGCGCCGGGCTCGCCCTTCATCGCCATCACTGGCACCAACGGCAAATCCACGACCACGGCACTGATCGCCCACCTTTTCGCCGCAGCCGGCCACGACGTACAGCTCGGCGGCAATATCGGCACGGCGATCCTGTCGCTGGATCCGCCGTCGCTCGACAAGGTCCATGTCGTCGAGTGCTCCTCCTACCAGATCGATCTGGCACCGAGCATCGATCCCTCCGTCGCTATCCTGCTCAACGTCACTGAGGATCATCTCGACCGCCACGGCACGCTGGAACATTATGCCGCCGTGAAGGCGCGCCTCGTCGAAGGCGCCCGCACGCCAGTTGTCGGCGTCGACGATGTCTGGTGCGCTGCTGTTGCCGACGAGATCGAGCGCCAGGGCGGCAGGCCCATCCGCATCTCGGTGGAGCGGCCATTGAGCGACGGCGTCTACGCCGTTGGCGACAGGTTGCTTTCGGCCGAAGCGGGCAGGGCGGCCGAAGTCGCCAGCCTCGCCGGCATCGGCTCCCTGCGCGGCGCGCATAATGCCCAGAATGCCTGTGCTGCGCTGGCTGCTGCCCGGGCCGGCGGGCTGACACTGGATCAGATCCAGGCCGGCATGCGCAGCTTCCCGGGCCTCGCCCACCGCATGGAACAGGTCGGCCGGCTTGGGCCTGTGCTGTTCGTCAACGATTCCAAGGCCACCAATGCCGATGCCACGGCCAAGGCCCTGTCATCCTTCCCGACCCTGTATTGGATCGCCGGCGGCAAGCCCAAGACCGGCGGCATCGAGGCCCTGACCGAGTATTTTCCCAAGATCCGCAAAGCCTATCTGATCGGCGAGGCGACGGAGGAGTTCGCTGCGACACTGGAAGGGCGGGTGCCCTATGTGCGGGCGGAGACGATCGAGAAGGCGGTGCCTCTGGCGTCTGCCGACGCGGCGGCTTCCGGCCTCGAGGAGGCCGTGGTGCTGCTTTCCCCAGCCTGCGCTTCCTTCGACCAGTTCCGCAATTTCGAAGAACGGGGCAAGGCCTTCTCCCGGGCCGTGCTGTCCCTGCCGGGTGTCGGAAAGGCCTGACGGCATCTCGATCAGCCGAAGCGGGCCACCAGAAAGTCGATGGCACTGCGCAGCATGGCCGTCGGCCGCCGATCCGGGGCGTAGACGAGGTGCATCGGTGTGGGACGATAGGACCATAGCGGCAGCACGGGATCGAGCCGGCCGGCGTCGATATCGTTGATCAACAACAGTTCGGGCTGCAAAACGATGCCTGCGCCATGGAGCGCCGCCACGCGCAGCGCCGATCCCTGATTGGTGGTGAAGCGGCCCCCGACATTTACGGTGCAGGTTTCGCCGTGCGGGCCGACGAGATGCCAGATGCCCTGCGTGCGCCAATAGGCATGGCCGAGGCAATCATGATCGCAGAGCTCACGCGGATGGTCTGGCCGCCCGTGCACATCCAGGTAAAACGGCGCGGCCGCCAGGATTCGGCGATAGGGCTTCAGCGGACGGGCCACCAGGTTTTCATCCGTGAGATCGCCGATATGAATGCCGAGATCGCAGCCCTCACCGATCAGGTCCGGGGTGCGGTTGTCGAGCATGAGATCGACGGTGACGTCGAGATTGCGCTGCAGATAGTCGATCAGGGCCGGCACCAGGCTTTCGCTGCCGAAACTCACCGGCGCGGCCAAGCGCAGACGCCCACGCGGACTGGCCTGCAATTCGGAGGCGCTCGCTTCGGCCAGGGCCACCTCGGCCAGTGCCGTCTTGCAGCGTTCGTAATAGAGCCTGCCGACTTCCGTGAGCTGGTGGCGGCGCGTGGTGCGGTGAAGCAGTCGGGCTCCCAGGCGCTGCTCGATCAGGCGGACATGCTTGGCGACCATGGTCGCCGATACCCGGCTGGTCTCCGCCGCGGCGGCGAAGCTGCCTTCTTCCACCACCCTGACGAACATGGCCATGCCGGCGAGCTTGTCCATGATTGCAATCCATATGGTTCTGAATGAAATGCTCAGATGGCTATTTATCAGCAACCGGGTTTGGAGAACATTGCGGGAGGCCCGCTATCGGACCTTTTCATGAGGAAGTGACCATGCCTATCCTGCGACTGGAAATGCATCCCGGACGTACACTCGAACAAAAGCGCGATTTCGTGCAGGCGGCGACCAAAGCTGTCGTCGAGACCCTGGTTTGTCCGCCGGAAGCCGTCGAGATCATCATCACCGAGGTCCCGAAGGATGCCTGGGCCGTTGCAGGAAAGCTGAAATCGGACAGTTGAGCGTGTCTTTCCGCGGCGGGCGATGGTCTTGCTGCGGAATGTGCGGGAGCCGGCAGGATCTGCTTGCCGGATCGAACCGGCTCCACGCGGCATCAGCCTCTTGTCGACGCGGTCGTAAAGGCCGCGAGTTCCCGTCCGAACCGTGCCGGCTCCTCATAGAAGGGGCTATGGCCGCTATCGGCGTAGACCGAGAGCCGGCTATCAGGATGAAGGGCCTTGATCCGTTCGGACATCGCCAGGCGCACCAGCCGGTCATGAATGCCATGCGTCAGCAGGATCGGGCCGGGATAGGCCTGGAACACCGGTTCGAGATCGGGGGTGGCGATCTTCACGAAGCCCTCGTTCACCGCCCGCCCGGTCATGCCGTTGACCACCAGCATGCGCTGCAGCTCGATGCCGGTGAGCGGCTTGTGAAAACAGGCGGCGAGAAAGTCGGCCGTCGCGGCGGTCCGTTCGCCGAGATCGTGTGAGATCGCCGTCTTGGCGAAGCTGACCGCGAGCGGAGTGAGCAGATCCGGCGACAGCTTGGTGACGGCATCGACCAGGTTGATCCCCGCGATCCGCGAGCCGCCATATTTGCGCAGATAGGTGCCGGCAACATGGCCTCCCAGCGACCAGCCCACCAGGATGGGGCGGCGCAGCTTCGTGGCCGCGATCACCGCGGCAACGTCATCCGCCCAACGATCGGCATCGGAATAGGCGTCGGGCGAGGCTGGCTTGTCGGAATCGCCATGGCCGCGCAGATCGAAACGCACCAGCCGGAAGCCGTCCAGTGCCGGATCGGCAAACTGCTTGTCCCAGCTGAGCCGGCTCTGGCGCAGGCCATGGATGAACAGGATCTCGGGCGTTGCCGGATCGCCCTGTGCCTCGCCGGCGAGCAGCGTGCCATCGGCCGAAGGGACGATGAAGCTCTCACGCCCTGAGCCGGATCGGCCGGCCTTCGCGGCGGCATTCGGTTGTTTCTTGCCGGTCGCGCCCGATGCGGAACCTGTCAGTCCCGATTCGATGGCGAGAGCGGTGAGGGCGGCTGCAGCACCCAGGAAAAGGCGCTTCGAAGAATCCATTGCTTTCTTCCATGTTATTTATCGATCGCTATTCAACTTGCTTGACGCCGCCTGTCAAGATGTTGTTTAGTGCTCGATATGGAACATGGTTCGAAATCACGTGGCGGGCGGCCCTGGAGCTTCGATCGGGAGCAGGCCGTCGAGACGGCTATGCGGCTGTTCTGGCGCCACGGCTATGAGGGTGTGTCGATCGGGGATCTCACCAAGGCGATCGGGATCGCACCACCCAGCCTCTACGCCGCCTTCGGCAGCAAGACCGGGCTTTATCAGGAGGCGCTCGCCCGCTATGAGGGCAGCATCGGCTTACTCGATTTCGCCGCTGTCGCGGAGGCGAGCGGCCTGCCACAGGCCGTGCGCCTGCTGCTGGAGGCGGCGGTCGGGGCCGTCACCCATCCCGATCGCGAGCGTGGCTGCATGATCTCCAGCGGGATGATCACCTGCCATCCTGACCATGCCACACTGGCCCGCGATCTCGCGGCACGGCGCGACGCCATCCGAGCCAAGATCGCTGAGGCGCTCCGGCCCTTCGCCGACGCCGGGACGATCCCGGGCCTGGCAAGACATCTGGCGGCCGTCATGCAGGGGATTTCGATCCAGGCGCGGGACGGTATCGGCCGGGCTGAGTTGCAGGGGATCGTCGAGGATGTGGTGGCGGGGCTCGACCGCAGGCAGCTCCGAGGCCAGGCGCGACAATAGAAGAGGGCCAAGGCGCGGATCGGTGCCGATCGCTCCGAGCGGCTGGGGGCGGCTGTTCAATCGGTGGTCCAGGGGCATTGCCGGCAAAAGCGCGGTAAAGCCTTCGCATTTAACCCTTCCTAAACCCTGTCGGGAGCACTGCTAGGGCGATCCTGCCTCAGCTGACGGACTCCCTGTTCATGGCCTCGCGTACCGAACGTTCAGCCTTCAATGCCTGGTGGTGGACCGTCGATCGGCTGATGCTGATGACGATCCTGGCCCTGATGCTGACCGGTATCGTGCTCCTGCTGGCGGCGAGCCCCGCCGTCGCCGAGCGCATCGGCATCTCCGATATGTTTCACTTCGTCAACCGCCAGGCGATGATGATCCCGGTGGCGCTGATGGTGATGATCGGGGTGTCCTTCCTGTCGCCGCAGTCGATCCGCCGGCTGGCGTTGGTGATGTTTTTGTTCGCCACAGCCTTGGTGGTGGCGACGCTGCTGTTCGGCGCCGAGGTGAAGGGCTCCAGGCGCTGGATCGCAGGCATCCAGCCCTCCGAATTCCTCAAGCCGGCCTTCGTCGTACTGGCGGCCTGGCTGTTCTCCGAAAACGTCAAGCGGCCGGACGTTCCCGCCAATATCCTCGCCATGCTGCTGCTGGCCTGCTCGGCGGGACTGCTCATCCTGCAGCCCGACTTCGGTCAGACCATGCTGATCTCCATCGTCTGGGGCGCGCTGTTCTTCATGGCCGGGCTGCACTGGTTCTGGATGGTGGGGCTCGGCGGCGTCGGTGTCGTCGGCATCGTGGCGGCCTATCAGTTCATCCCGCACGTGACCTCGCGTATCGATCGCTTCCTCAAGCCCGAGGGCACCGACACTTTCCAGGTCGACGTGGCGCGCGATGCCTTCCTTTCAGGCGGCTGGCTCGGCAAGGGGCCGGGCGAGGGCACCTACAAGCTGATCCTGCCGGATTCCCACACCGATTTCATCATGGCGGTAACCGGCGAGGAGTTCGGCCTTCTTTTCGTCATGGCAGTGGTGGCGATGTTCGCCCTCATCGTGCTGCGCGGCTTCTGGCATGCCTACAAGGTCGAAGATCCCTTCTGCCGCTTCGCCACCGCCGGCCTCACTCTGCTGTTCGGAATGCAGTCCTCGATCAATCTGATGGTCAATCTCCATATGATGCCCGCCAAGGGCATGACGCTGCCCTTCATCTCCTATGGCGGCTCCTCGCTGATCTCGGTGGCCTATGGCATGGGCATGGTGCTGGCTCTCACCCGCCGCCGTCCGCGCACCGACATGCTTGAAAGCGCCTTCAGCTTCCGCGACCGCAGGGCTCAGGCCGCAGCCGGCATCGGATTGTCATCGTGAGCGGCAAGATCGTCCTGCTCTGCGCCGGTGGTACCGGCGGCCATCTGTTTCCGGCCGAAGCGTTGGCGGGTGCGCTCGTGCCACTCGGCTTCCGCCCCCATCTTGCCACCGACGAACGGGTAGAACGCTATACCGGTACCTTCGCCTGGGAGGACATTCATGTCATCCCGTCCGAGACCGTGCGTTCGCGTTCGCCGCTCGCCATGGCCAATACGCTCTGGCAACTCGGCACCGGTACGCTGGCAGCCTGGCGCATGCTGGGCCGGCTGCGGCCGGCTGTCGTCTGCGGCTTTGGCGGTTATCCGACCCTGCCGCCGCTGACGGCGGCGGCCTGGCGCAAGATCCCGACCATGATCCATGAAGCCAATGCGGTGATGGGCCGGGCCAACCGCATGCTGGCGCCAAAGGTGACGCGCATCGCCACCGGCTTTGCCGATGTGGCGATGATGGACGATGTGCCGAAATCGAAGCTGGTCCATACCGGCAACCCGGTGCGGCCGGCTGTGATGGAAGCAGCCAAGGTTCCCTATCCCGACCTGGATGGGCCGATCAACCTGCTGGTCTTCGGCGGCAGCCAGGGCGCGGCGGTGATGTCGTCGATCGTGCCGCCGGCGATCGCGCGGCTGGACGAACAATTGCGCCGTCGGCTCAGGATCGTGCAGCAGGCGCGCCAGGAGGATCTTGCCGCCGTGCGCGGTACCTATGCGGGTCTCGGCGTCACCGCCGAGGTCAGCGACTTCTTTCGTGACCTGCCCGCCCGCATCGCGGGGGCCCATCTCGTGATCAGCCGCTCCGGCGCCTCGACCGTCGCCGAGCTCTCGGTCATCGGCCGTCCGTCGATCCTCGTGCCGCTGCCGGGAGCCCTCGATCAGGACCAGGCCGCCAATGCTCGTACGCTCGCCAATGTCAACGGTGCCCGGATGGTGATGCAACCGGACTTCACTGCCGAGACCCTTGCTGCCGATCTCACGGCACTCCTCGGCGATCCGGTGGGGCTGCAGGCAATGGCCGTCAATGCACGGGACGCCGGTATTCCTGACGCAGCCGGCCGCCTCGCCGACTGGGTGGTCAAGCTGGCGGCGATGTGACGGGAGGGCGGGTCCTCGGACCGGCTTTGCGAACCTGCAGGTGGTGGAGAAAGCCGGGGCTGAGGCGCTCCGGGCCTATTCGTTTCGCGGGCGCTGGCGGGCTTGTACACGACATGAGCCCCAGATCCTCCATAGTTTAAAATCGATCTACGGCATCTCATCCGGGACCGGACACCCACTTCAGGGTAATCGCTTCAAATTGTCGTTCGTCCGGGGCTTGAGAGTTTTCGGGAGTGCGGGCCTCTCGTTCCAGTCTTCATCACGCGATAACCCAAAGCGATTGCCTCCCGGGTCGGAGGCGCTTGATATCCTTGCAATGCAAGCGCAAGTTGTATTCTCGCGGGCAACAATACCGCACTTGGCGAAGCGCCTGCGATTGGGGGGGCGATGAGCACCGATATTGGGCTAGCCGATATTTTCGTCATCCTGCTGATTACGATCGGACCGCTCAAGGCGGCCATCGTCTATGCCAAGCTCACGGGCAAGGCCGATGCGGCGTTCAAGCGCCAGGTGGCCTTCAAGACCGTGCTGGTGGCCGCCATCGTTTGCCTCGTTTTCGTCTTCGCGGGGCAATGGCTGCTCGGTGTCTTCCATATTACGCTTCCGGCGCTGAAGATCGCAGGCGGCCTGATCCTGCTGCTCTTTGCCCTCGACATGGTGATGGGAAGCGAGAAGAAGGCGGAAGATGGCGATGCTCTGCCCTCCGCCGACATCGCTGTATATCCGCTTGCCATTCCGATGATGGCGACGCCCCAGGGTTTGGTGGCGATCACCACTGTCGTCGCCACCAAGGACAGCATCGGCGAACTGATCACCGTTGCGGTGATGGTCCTCGTCATCATGGGCATCAATCTTGCCATCCTGCTTTCGGCTGACAAGCTGCTGAAGAAGGGCGGCGGCGGCGCCATGGTGGTTGTCGGCAAGGTTGTCGGCCTGTTGCTGGCGGCGCTTGCCGTCCAGTTGATGATCTCGAGCTTCCGCGATCTCGGTGTCATCGCTGCGGTGACCGGAGCCCATTGATGAACGAGGCCGCCCGTCCCGATGCGCCGGCTATCACCGATCCGGCGCCACCGCCGAGGAACCCGCTGCGGCGCACGGCGCTCGTGACGGTCCTGATCGTCATCGTTGTGTTCGCGCTTTCGGTGGCGATGGAGCGGTTGACCCCCATCTCCTCGCAGGCCGCGGTTCAGGCCTATGTGGTGCGGATGGCGTCAGAGGTCGGGGGCAGGGTGCTGGAAGTCGGCGTCGGCGACAATGCCCGCATCGCTGCCGGGCAGGTGCTGTTTCGTATCGATCCGAAGCCCTATGAGATCGCCGTCGCGGAGGCGCAGGCGGGTCTCGAACGGATCGGCCTGACAATCGGCGCTTCCACTCAGGAAGTGGAATCCGCCCAGGCCAAGCTGGTGAAGGTACAGGCCGATCGCGAGAATGTACGAGCCCAGGTGGAGCGAGCGAGGATCCTGGTGCAACGAGGCATCTATGCACGGGCCAAGCTTGACGAAGCCAATTCGGCCCTTGGCGTTTCGGAAGCGACCGTAACGGGCGCCGAAGCAGACCTCGCCAAAGCGCGCGAGCAGCTTGGGCCGCAAGGCAACGACAATCCGCAGTTCAAGGAAGCACTTGCCGTGCTTGAGCGCGCCCGGCTCAATCTGCTCCATACCACCGTCATTGCTCCGTCGGACGGCGTCGTCACCAATCTCCAGCTCGGCGTCGGCCAGGTGATCGGCACGGGTCAGGCGGCTTTGACCTTCATCGACGCGAACAGCATATGGGTCGCCGCCGCCTACAAGGAAAACAGTCTGGAATATATGGCGCCGGGCAATGACGCCGAGGTCGTGCTGGATTCTCTACCCGGCACCGTTTTCGCCATGCGTGTCGAGAGTATCGGCTGGGGCGTTTCCCAGGGCAGCATCGACCCCGCCACGGGGCTGCCGACCATCCGCAACCAGAGTGGTTGGGTGCGCGAGCCTCAGCGCTTCCCGGTGCGACTGGTGTTCAAGGATAGCCCGCCGCGCGGCATCCGCTACGGCTCGCAGGTTAGTGTCGTGGTCTACACCGGCGAAAACCCGGCGATGAACGCTGTCGGCCGATTCTGGATCCGCCTGGTCTCGGCGCTGACCTATGTCAGCTGAGGAGAATCCGGGGCTGTCGCGGGCAAAGCGTCAAGGCCTACGCATCGCTTTCGCGGTCGCCATCGGTTTCACGATGAGCACGGCGGAAGGCTCTCCCTTGCCTTTCCTCGCTCCGATGTTGGCGACGCAATTCCTGATCGGTGGCCTGAAGCCGCTCGGACTGCGGCAGGCCGTCGGCTTCGTCGTGCTGATTGCCGTCTGCGGCTTGGCCATGGTGTGGCTGACAGGCATTTTCGGTGACAAGCCGGCCGCGCTGCTGATCTCGCTCGGCCTGATCTACTTTTTCTGCTTCCTGCTACTGGTACTGGGCAAGGGGGGGCAGGCGGCATTCCTGGTCTTGATTCTCGCGGTGATGGTGCCCCTGCTCGGCGTCCTGCAAAAGGACCTCGGCGAGGGCATCGTTGTCATCCTGCTGAAAGCCGCCGTGGCCGGCGTCGTCCTCACATGGCTCGCCCACGCCGCCTTTCCCGACACGGGCGGCAAGATACCCCCAACGCCGGTCTCTCCGCCATCGAGCCAGGCGACCATGCGGGCCTTGGCGAACGCGTTGATCCTGCTGGTCATGGTGACGGTCTGCCTCGTCAGCGACCGGTTTTCATCGGCGGTGGTCGTACCGATCACGGTGGCTTCGCTTCTCAACCAGCTCGACCTTGCTGCCAGCGGTCGCGCGGCCTTCGGCCTGGTTGCCGTCAATCTGCTCGGTGGCATCGTCGCCTCCGTCGCTTTTGCCCTGTTGGAATTACGTCCGGAACTGCCCTTCCTGTTTCTGATCGTCCTCACGGTCGGCTTGCTGTTCGGCGGCAGGGCGGCCGCCGATCCCACATCCGGTAGGATCTATGCCGGCGCGCTGATCATCTTTCTCGTGCTGCTGGGACTGGGTGTGTCGCCGCTGCCCGGCAGTACGGTGGAAAGCTTTGCCACGCGCATCGGCCAAGTGCTGTTTGCGATCGCCTGCACGCTTTGCCTGACGGCCTTGTCGTGGCCTGCATCTGTGCCCCGGCGATCGAGCGACATAGACAAGAATGGCGCGGACACGAGATGAGCGCCAGACGTGACGCCGGTCTCAGCGCCCTCCGCTATCTCTTTGCACGCGATATCGGCTCTTCCCACTTTGTCAGGCTTGGGGGGGCACCTCGATTGCCTTTCCCAGTCGCTCGAGTTCGAGCGAATAGCAGAACAAGGCGAAGAGAACGCTCATGACGATAAATCCCTTCACCAGAATCTGGCCGATGGGCGGGAGCGGATCGAGTTCAGGCACGTGCCTGAAGAAAATTACCGAGAAGAGCGCGCCGCCAATGAAAAAGCTGGCGCGGCTGGTAAATTGGAGGAGGTGGCCGACGACTGCACTGTGGAACGGTGTATAGATAGGGAAAAAACGATATCTTGCCCAATAGAAACATAGAAGGGCGAAGGTGTCCCCGACAATAATCACCCCAATCCACGGCTGGAAATCCTGCTCCTTACCCATGTTGTTAATCAAATTTCGAAATATCGGAAAAATTATCCAGAATAAGAAAGAGGCGAGAGCCGTTTCGATTGTCACGAACAGAATGTAGAAAATGGAATTTCGGGACAATGGCTGCATATGCGCCTCCCTTGCTGCCGGACGATACCGAAGCGCCTCCTGATTTTACCTATGTAATCGAACGGATGCCGTGCAGGACAGTCTAATCGACCGAATATCCGGGACAGGTCAAAGCGGCGGCAATGGGTCTCCCTGATCCGGCTCCGATGAAGATTTGCCTCCTAGCCTCCGCACCCCTATACGAAGCCAAATCCCATCTTTTCGAGAGATCTCATGAAGCTGCCCCGTGAAATTGGCCCCATCCACTTTGTCGGCATCGGCGGCATCGGTATGTCCGGCATCGCCGAAGTGCTGGTCAATCTGGGCTACACGGTGCAGGGCTCGGACGCGGCCGACAATTACAACGTCAAGCGCCTGAAGGATAAGGGCGTGAAGACCTTCATCGGCCACGCCGCCGAGAATATCGGCGAGGCCGAGGTGGTCGTGGTCTCCACCGCAATCAAGCGCGACAATCCCGAACTTGCCGCCGCGCGCGAAAAGCGCCTGCCGGTGGTGCGGCGCGCCGAAATGCTGGCCGAACTGATGCGGCTGAAGACCTGTGTCTCGGTTGCCGGCACGCATGGCAAAACCACCACGACCTCGCTGGTAGCGACGCTCCTTGATGCTGGCGGTTTCGATCCCACCGTGATCAATGGCGGCATCATCAACGCCTACGGCACCAATGCGCGGCTGGGCTCGAGCGATTGGATGGTGGTGGAAGCCGACGAAAGCGACGGCACCTTCCTCAAGCTGCCGACCGACGTCGCCATCGTCACCAATATCGATCCCGAGCATCTCGATCATTTCAAGACCTTCGAGGCCATCAAGGATGCCTTCCGGGCCTTCGTCGAGAACATTCCCTTCTATGGCTTTGCCGTGATGTGCCTCGACCATCCGGTGGTGCAGGAGCTGGTCGGCACCATCGAGGATCGCCGCGTCGTCACCTATGGCGAGAACCCGCAGGCCGATGTGCGCCTGCTGGATCTCGATCTTTCGGGTGGACGTTCGCGTTTCCGGGTCGTCATTCGCGACCGCAAGACCGGCGCGGTAGTGGAGCTACCCGATCTCGGCCTGCCCATGCCGGGCGGGCACAATGCCCTCAATGCCACGGCTGCCATCGCTGTCGCCCACAATCTCGGCATGGATGCCGAGGCGATCCGCAAGGGCCTGGAAGGTTTCGGCGGCGTGAAGCGGCGTTTCACCCGCACCGGGGAGTGGAACGGCGTTACGGTGTTCGACGATTACGGCCACCACCCCGTGGAAATCTCGGCCGTGCTCAAGGCGGCGCGGGCCTCGACCACCGGCCAGGTGATCGCGGTGGTGCAGCCGCATCGCTACAGCCGCCTGGCGAGCCTGTTCAACGAGTTCTCGGCCTGTTTCAACGATGCCGATATGGTCGTGGTCGCCGATGTCTATGCGGCCGGCGAGGCGCCGATCCCGGGGGCAGACAAGGAAGGCCTCGTTGCCGGCATCCGCGCTCGGGGTCACCGCCATGTCGTCGGGCTCGATCGCCCCGGCTCGCTCGCCGGCCTGGTCGCGTCGGTGGCCAAGCCCGGTGACTATGTCGTGTGTCTGGGGGCCGGCAACATCACCCAATGGGCCTATGCGCTGCCTGGCGAACTGGCGGCGCTGGGGTAGGCCAAAGCGTTTCGCGCCTCATCGGAAAACTCCGCTTAGTAGGAGGAGGGCATGAGCCTCGCCGAGACGATCCACGCACGTCTGGCGGTTGCGGCAGACCCGGCGCGGGCTGCGGGCATGCAAGCCTATATGAAATCGACGATGCCCTATCTGGGCGTTTCCGCCGTGCCGCTGAGGCAGATCTGCAAGGCCGTATTCGCCGATCTTCGGTTTGAGAGCGTCGGGCATTGGCAGGCGGAGGTTCTCGCCATCTGGCGTGGCGCTCGTTTCCGCGAGGAACGCTACGCCGCCATCGAACTGACCGGCCTGCGTGCTGCCAGGTCGTTCCAGCGCTTCGAAGTCCTGCCGATGTATGAGGAGATGATCGTCACCGGTGCCTGGTGGGACTATGTCGATGTCATCGCCGCGCATCGCCTGCTACCGATCCTGCGCAATGACGGCGCGGCAATGCGCCAGGCCATGCTCGCCTGGTCCGTCGACGCCAATATGTGGAAGCGCCGGAGCGCGATCCTCTGCCAGCTCGACGCCAAGGTGGAGACGGATCTCGAACTCCTCTATGCCTGCATCGCGCCCTCGATCGCCTCCAGGGAGTTCTTCCTGCGCAAGGCGATCGGCTGGGCTCTCAGGCACCATGCCCGCGTCGATCCCGTGGAGGTTGCCCGCTATGTCGAGGAGCACCCCGAGCTCAGCGGCCTCAGCCGGCGTGAAGCCTTGAAGCATATCAAGGCGTAAAGCGGACCCGGCGCGCAAACGTCCTCCGGGTTCACTCCCTTTGCGCTGATGGGGGCAGGCAGCCGGCGGCGGCGAGGAGCGCCTCGAGATGGCCGTCCTTTTGCCGCTCCAGATCGAGAAGGGCCTGATAGGGATCGCGTTTCAGGCCCAGTGCCGCGGCGAAGGCGGGTTCGGTCTTCAGGCCCGCCTCGCGATGATGCATGACGCGGCTGCGAAAAAGCGCTCCTCCCAGCGTGAGCAGCCGCCGCTCCGCCACGAAATGGCGCCAGCCAGCCTGTTCGGCCACGGGCTGCGGAGAGGCGAAGATCTCGAAGCACCAGCCCTCTGCCGTAAAGGTGGCGATCACCGGGCGCCCGCCACCGATCCATTGATGGATGGAGAAGGCCGGCGCTCCGGCAAGAGTCTCCCAGACCGTCCGGGTGAAGGCGAGGGTGTCCGGGGCGTGGCAGAGGATGTCGATATCGCTGGTGGGCAGGTCGACGCCGAGAGGCGGTGTGCCCGCGATATGGGGATCATAGGCGTGCAACAGCTCGAGCAGCTTCGTTGCCCGCAAGGCCTGCGCATAGTCCAGTCTGGGCGTCATGGTTGCAGATCCACCAGGCGTAATTGCGGCCAGATCGCCTTTGCGCGTGCCGCCTTTGCGGCCAGGCCCTTGTCGTCGCGGCGTCCCGGATTGGGGCGGATGATCATGCCGAAAACATCATCGAGGCCGAAGGGAGCGGCGATGTCGATCGTATCGTCCTCCTCCAGCCGGACACCGACCGCATGCACGACGGCGGCATAATGCCCGAAGGCCTCGTCGGCCGAATTGAGCCGCGGATAGGGCAGGCCAAAACGCCGCTCGAACCATAGATGGACCCGGGCCTGATTGCGGATCTCGACCGGCCAGCGACCGCCGAGAACGGTATCGGAGCGCCGGATCACGGCATCCTCGGCCTCCCAGCTCACATCGTCGGCATCGAAATAGATGAGGTCATAGTCCTTGATGCCGGTGCCTGCGGGTTTCCCGCTCAGACTGTTCCACACGGTCTGATAGACGCAGCCCGCAGCCAGCCGCCATTGCGGCAGCCGCAGCATCCGGGCGGCGACGAGAAAGGCCATGAGGTTCTCATCCTCGCGGACGATGGTGCGCAGGCGCTCTTCAAGAGAAGCGGACGGATGGGGCAAGGTACGAGCTCTCCAAACGGAATCCGCTTAGCAGAATCGCTGGGCTTTTGGGCGAATGTAGGCAATAAAGCGCCCTTGCCAACCCACTGATCAGACCAAGATCTTTTCGGATACCATGCCCCTTCCCGACATCATCCCCTCGCTGCGCCCGCTGATGCCGGGATTGCGCGGTGCGCTGGACGCCAATGCGCCGATGGCACCGCTCTCCTGGTTCCGCACCGGCGGCTCGGCCCAGGTGCTGTTCACGCCGGTGGACGAGGAGGATCTGGCGCTGTTCATGGCCGGATTGCCCGCGCAAACCCCCTGGATGGTGGTCGGTCTGGGCTCCAATCTTCTGGTGCGTGACGGTGGCGTTGAGGGCGTGGTCATCCGTCTCGGCAAGGGCTTCGGCGGCATTGCCGTCGACGGTCTGGCCATCACGGCCGGAGCAGGCGCCCCCGACGTCAAGGTGGCGCGCGCGGCGGCGGAAGCGGGGATCCGGGGTCTGTCCTTCCTCCGCGGCATTCCCGGCGCGATCGGCGGCGCTTTGCGCATGAATGGCGGCGCCTATGGCGGCGAGACCAAGGATGTCTTCGTCTCGGCGCGCGCTGTCCGCCGCGATGGCTCCATCGCGCTTTATGATGCTCCCGCCATGGGCTTCAGCTATCGGCGCTGCAGCGTGCCAGCCGATGTCGTGTTCACGCAAGCGACTTTCCGCGGCGAGCCGGGGGATCGCGAGGCGATCCTGGCGGAGATGCAGAAGATCACCGAGACACGTTCCTCGTCCCAGCCGGTCAATACCCGCACCGGCGGTTCCACGTTCAAGAACCCGCCCGGCCATTCGGCCTGGAAGCTGGTTGATGAGGCCGGTTGCCGCGGGCTGACCATCGGCGGAGCCCAGGTCTCGCCGATGCATACCAATTTCCTGGTCAATCTCGGCACTGCTTCCTCCGCAGACATCGAGACGCTGGGCGAGACCGTCCGCGAGCGCGTGAAGGACCGTTCGGGCATCGAGCTCGACTGGGAAATCAAGCGCGTTGGGCTGCCTGCCTGACCTTAAGCAAATTCCTCTCATCGTACGATCGAGAGGAATTTGTAAAATATCAGCTATTTGCAGCGTTTCCCGGCGAAATCCGTCCTGTGGCCTTGCGGGGAAACTCTGCTTGATATGGCAGGCAGAGTGACCTTGCGTCATGTCGGATCGGGCATGGTGTCGATTTCTGAGCCGCCCCAGAGCCTAAAGCGGCAAAGCTGAAGCGCCGCTAACCGATTGTTTACTGATTTGTCCGAAAGCTAACGTTAATGGGGCATGAAGCATTTCCCGCCTGAGGGGGGTGATCAGCTCCTGAGATCGCCCTTCAAAAGACCGCCCTAACGGATGGTTCCTCAAGAGCGTTGGCTTCGAGCATATGCTGCGTTTTTTCAATCTGTCCTCCCTGCGCCAAGCCGGATTCACGACCAGGACGTTCGTGGATCAGCGCTCGTCGCGGCTGCAGCGTCTGCTGGCAAAGCCCCCTCGGGGGTTGGGGCTCATGCTGTCGACCGCCTTTCTGGCGGGAACCATCGTCTATGGCGCCCAGACCGGACCGGTCTGGCCGCAGATGAAGGTCCAATATGGCGCGCCGCTCGACATGGCGGCCAATCTCTTCGGCTTCCGGGTCGAGACCGTCGCCGTCACCGGCCAGCGCGAGCTGACGGATCAGAGGATTTTCGCCGCCGCCGGGGTCACCAACACCTCCTCCTTGCTGTTTCTCGATGCCGAAGCGGCACGCGAAGGGTTGGAGAAGCTGCCTCTGGTGAAATCGGCTCAGGTTCGCAAGCTATTTCCCTCCACGCTCTCGGTTACCATCGAGGAGCGCGCGCCCTATGCCCTGTGGCAGCGTGACGGCTCGGTCAACGTGATCGCCGAAGATGGCGTCGTGATCGAGAGCCACGTCGAGGCCCGTTTTGCTGATCTGCCTCTGGTGGTGGGCGAGGGGGCCGACAAGCGGGCCAGCGAGATCGTCGCGGCGGTCGCCGCCACGCCCGAACTGAGCGGGCGGGTAAGGGGAGCCACCCTCGTCTCCCAGCGTCGCTGGAATCTCACGCTCGACAATGGCGTGGTCGTTCGCCTTCCCGAGGACAACCCGGAACAGGCCCTGAAGGCTCTGGCTGGCCTTGAGCGGAAGGGCAAGGTTTTGGAAAAGGATATTCTGGCAGTCGACATGCGTATGCCCGATCGCGCTACCTTTCGTTTGAGTGAGCAGGCTGCGGCTGCCCGGGCCGACGCGCTGTCCAAGAAAAAGGCAAAGGGGGGCCGCGCATGAGCCCCTTCGAGAATGGCCTGACCCCCAAGCTCAAGCCGTTGGCGCCGCGCCGCACCACGGTGATGTCGGTGCTCGACGTCGGCACCAACAAGATCGTTTGCCTGATCGCGCGGCTGCGTCCGCTCGAAGGGGCCGATCTCCTGCCTGGCCGTAGCCATCAGGCCCAGATCCTGGGTATCGGCCATCAACGCTCACGCGGGCTGAAGTCCGGCGCCGTTGTCGACATGGAAGCCGCCGAGCAGGCGATCCGCCACGCCGTCGATGCCGCCGAGCGCATGGCCGGCGTGCGGGTGGATTCGGTGATCGTCAACATTTCCTGCGGGCGGGTGGCGAGCGAGCACTATTCGGCTACGGTCGAGGTCGGTGGCCATCAGGTCTGCGATCTCGACATTCACCGCGTTCTCGATGCTGGTGCCAGCCATTCCGTGCGCGACGGACGCGCCGTGCTGCATTCGCTGCCGATCGGCCATATGCTGGACGGCGTCGGTGGCATTTCCGACCCCAGAGGCATGCTCGGACGTCAACTCGGCGTCGACATGCATGTGGTGACGGCCGAGTCCACGCCGGCCAAGAATTTGATGCTCGCCATCGAGCGTTGCCATCTCCATGTCGAGGCGATGGTCGCCACGCCTTATGCGGCTGGCCTGTCGGCTCTCGTCGATGACGAGACAGAGATGGGGGTGACCCTGATCGACATGGGGGCCGGCACCACGTCCGTTGCCGTCTTCGCCAACCGTGCCTTCGTGCATGCCGATAGCCTGCCGGTGGGTGGGGCGCATGTCACCACCGACGTGGCGCGCGGCCTGTCGACCAAGCTGTCGGAGGCGGAACGCCTGAAGGTTCTCTACGGCGCTACCATCGCGAGCCCCTCGGATGACCGCGAGACCATCGCCGTGCCACCCGTCGGGGATGACCAGGGCGATGGCATTCATCACGTGCCGCGTTCGCGTCTGGTCCGCATCATCAGGCCGCGCATCGAGGAAATCCTCGAAATGGTGCGCGACCGCCTGCGCGGTTCAGGCGCCTGGGCCGAAGCGGGGCGCCGCGTCGTGCTGACGGGTGGCGCCTGCCAATTGACGGGCACGGTGGAACTGGCGCGCAAGATTTTGGACCGGCAGGTCCGCATCGGGCGCCCCCTCGGCATTGCCGGCATGCCCGAAGCGGCCAAGGGGCCACCTTTCGCTACGGCAGCAGGCCTCCTGGTCTATCCGCAGATCGCCGGAGTCGAGCATTTCGAACCGCAGGTTCGGACACGGGCGCAAGCTACCGGAACAGACGGTTATTTTGGTCGGGTAGGGCGTTGGTTGAAACACAGCTTCTAAACTTCGATTTGCAAAAGGGAAATCGAGTTTCGAATCGAAAAGTAACGTTGAGACATGAAGAATGGTCGGTTTTTCAAGACCATTTTGACTAATTTTTCCGGTCGAATTTAGCCGGATTACACAAATGCCTGCTTCGCAAATCAGTAACTTTCTGATTCAAAGAGCAGGAAGGGGTCGTAAGGCCTTGATGAAGGTCAATTAAGGGGCGCGGCGACGCGTCTTGCAAAAGAGGCGAACCATGACGATCAACCTCAAAATGCCGGATATCCGGGAGTTGAAGCCGCGTATCACCGTGTTCGGCGTTGGTGGGGCTGGCGGCAACGCCGTCAACAACATGATCGAGGCCGGATTGGAAGGCGTCGACTTCGTCGTCGCCAATACGGATGCGCAGGCGCTGACCCTTTCGAAGGCCGATCGCATCGTGCAGATGGGTATTCAGGTCACCGAGGGCCTCGGCGCAGGTTCTCAGCCTGAGGTTGGTCGAGCCGCTGCCGAGGAGGTGATCGACGAGATCCGCGATCATCTCAATGGCGTCCACATGGTTTTCGTCACCGCCGGCATGGGCGGTGGTACGGGTACGGGCGCCGCTCCGGTGATCGCCCGCGTGGCCCGCGAGGTCGGCATCCTGACCGTCGGCGTCGTCACCAAGCCCTTCCATTTCGAGGGCCTGCGCCGCATGCGCCTGGCCGAGTCCGGCATCGCCGAGCTCCAGAAGAGCGTCGATACGCTCATCGTCATCCCGAACCAGAATCTGTTCCGCGTCGCCAACGACAAGACCACCTTCGCCGACGCCTTCGCCATGGCCGACCAGGTGCTCTATTCGGGTGTTGCCTCCATCACCGATCTCATGGTCAAGCCCGGCTTGATCAATCTCGACTTTGCCGACGTGCGCGCCGTGATGCGCGAGATGGGCAAGGCGATGATGGGCACCGGCGAAGCCTCCGGCGAGCGCCGTGCCATCCTGGCCGCCGAGGCCGCGATCGCCAATCCGCTGCTCGACGACGTCTCGATGAAGGGTGCTCGCGGCCTGCTGATCTCGATCACCGGCGGCCCCGACATGATGCTCTACGAGCTCGACGAGGCCGCGACCCGCATTCGCGAAGAGGTCGATCCGGAAGCCAACATCATTCTGGGCGCCACCCAGGATCCGTCGCTGGAAGGCACGATGCGTGTCTCGGTGGTCGCCACCGGTATCGACTCGGCCATCCTGCCTCAGGCTTCCCCCTCCAAAGACGACATTCGCCTGGCGGAAATGACCCAGCGCGTGCGTGAGCAGGCTGCCGCCCAGGCCGTGCAGGCTGCCCGCGTTGCCGCTCCGCGCAATACCGCGTCGGCGGCTCCGGCACCGATGGCCGCTGAAACAGCCCCGATCCAGCAGGAGATCGCCCAGCCTGCGCCGGCCGCCCCGGTCGAGCCGGTGGCTGCCGCCAATGACGTGACTCTGCGCCCGCTGGCGCCCAAGCCGACCCTGTTCCGTGAGCCGGTGGTCGAGGAAGCGCCGCGTGCTCCCGAGCACCATCCCGAGCCGGAGCATTTCGTGCCGCCGGCACCGGAGCGGGCTGTCGTCCGCCCGCCGCGCATGCCGCGCATCGAGGACCTGCCGATGCCGGCGCAGGCCCAGATTGCCGCGCAGCGTGGTCCCGAGGCTCCCCAGGGCGGTGACAAGAAGCGTATGACGCTGCTCCAGCGCTTGGCCGCCGTCGGCCTCGGCCGTCCCGAGGCGGATGAGGTCGAACACGAGCCGGCGCCTGTCGCCCGCCAGGTCGAGCCGCGCCCTGCGCCGCCACGTCCGCCCGAGGCCCAGCGCCGTCCCCCGGCGCCGCGTCCGGCGCCCCAGCAGTCCCGTTCGATCGAGGACGACCAGCTCGAGATTCCAGCCTTCCTGCGCCGCCATTCGAATTGAGGCCGGTTTTGTCTTCGTGACGGAATCGTAACCATAGCACGGATCAATCACGGCCCGGGTGCATCACCCGGGCCGTAATTTTTTGAAATGATTAAGGATTTTAAAACTAGGCTCTCCAGCCGGAACTTGGCGAGCTTGTGTTACAGACCGTAAGAAAGCGTGATTTGGCTAAACCTTTGGTTTTTGCTTTACGTATTTTCGAAGAAAGGTCCGAGTCCCTGTCCTCGTGGCAGGGAATGATAGGATCAAAAGGTCAAACAGAAAGCAGGCCGGTCTAGTTTCGGTTGGGTACCGCCACCCTGGCGGACGGCTTGTGGAATAAGCTCATGAAATCTGGTTTCCAGACGACTTTGAATGACCGGGTATCCCTCGAAGGGATCGGTGTCCATTCTGGCAAGCCCGTCTCCCTCACCTTGCATCCGAGCGAGGCCGACAGCGGCATCATCTTCCTGCGCACCCATCTGGATAATGGGCGCGAACGGGAGATCCTTGCTCATTACGGCAATGTCATCGATACGCGCCTGTGCACCGTCATCGGCGACACCACGCGGGCGTCGGTGGCGACCATCGAGCATCTGATGGCTGCCCTGCGTGGGCTCGGCATCGACAACGTCACCGTGGAAGTCGACGGCGCTGAAGTACCAGTGATGGACGGCTCGTCCGCTCCCTTCATCGCGGCGATCGACCAGGTCGGCATTGCCACGCTGCGTTCGCGCCGCCGCCAGATCAAGGTTCTCAAGCCTGTGCGCGTCGAGATGGGACGCGCCTGGGCCGAGCTGACGCCGTCGGACAAGTCCGGCAATGCGGGCTTCCGCATGGATGTCGAGATCGATTTCGAGACGCCCCTGATCGGCCGCCAGCGCCGTGTGCTCGACCTGACGCCCGACAATTTCCGTCGTGAATTGTCGCGGGCCCGTACCTTCGGCTTCGTCAAGGATGTCGAGCAACTGTGGGAGCGGGGACTGGCGCTCGGCTCGTCCCTGGAGAACTCGGTTGCCCTGAGCGAGGATCGCATCCTCAATCCGGAAGGCCTTCGCTATGCCGATGAGTTCGTGCGTCACAAAATGCTCGATGCTGTGGGCGATCTGGCACTCGCCGGCGCTCCGCTGATCGGTCAGTTCCGTTCCTATTGCGGTGGGCATCGCGTGAACTACATGATGCTTCAGGCCCTGTTCGCCGATGACAGCGCCTGGACCATGGTTGATGCACCGGTACGCCGCGAGAGCGGCCATGCCGAGCTCTCCAGCGGCCTGGCCGCTGCGGCCTTCGCGCCTGATACCAATTGAGCGCGAAGGCTTTTGCCTCGCTTGACAGCGTCACCGCAAAGCATTGTACAATTTTGCGGAGGCGGTGGCGCTTGGCCGGACAATCGGCTACAAGGACCCCGGAATTGCTGCCGGCATAGCGGCCTATCCATAAGGACGGGCCGGTGGTGGTGGTGATTTGTCGAACCACGAAGTCTTAACGTTGTGGTGCGAAACTGATGGATGGTTTCATCTGCCGGAAGCGCGCGACAATGCCAGTACTAGTCGAAGTAGAGGTCTGAGTGATGCCGCTGCGTTCCCTCTCGTCTTCCCGCACTGTCGCGACGCGGCTCGCGGTTCGCGCCGTCGCCATTGCGCTGATGGCGTCGCCGCTGGCCGCCTGCGGTTTCTGGGATGACGATCCGGGTTACAAGACCCAGGCGACCGATCCGCCGGATCTTCTCTACAATCAGGGTCTGGTCGCCATGAAGGCGGGCGACTATTCGAAAGCCTCGAAGCGTTTCGAGTCGCTCGACAAGCAATATCCGCAGACCGAATGGCAGAAGAAGGCCATTCTGATGATGGCTTATTCGAATTATACGTCGGGCAATTACGACGATGCCATCACCTCGTCGCGCCGCTACGTGACCTTGTGGCCGACCGACAAGGATGCGGCCTATATGACCTATATCTGGGCCAACTCCCAGTATAAGCAGATCCCTGACATCACACGCGACCAGGATCGGGCCAGTCAGGCGCTAGCCGGCTTCCAGAAGGTCGTCACCGACTATCCCAAGTCGGAATATGTCGCCGACTCCAAGTTCAAGATCCAGGTCGTACGCGACCAGCTCGCTGGCAAGGAAATGGAGATCGGTCGTTTCTACCAGAAGCAGCAGAACTATACCGCTGCGGTCAACCGCTACAAGGCTGTGGTCAAGGACTATGCTCAGACCCGCCAGATCGAGGAAGCGCTGAGCCGTCTGACGGAATGCTATATGGCCTTGGGCCTTTCCAGCGAGGCGCAGACCGCCGCCGCCATCCTCGGCCACAACTATCCCAACAGCCAGTGGTACAAGGATGCCTATACGCTGGTGAAGTCACATGGCCTGGAACCGCGCGAAGACACCGATTCCTGGCTGAGCCGGACGTTCCGCAGCGCGATCACGCTCTAAGGCGCTGGCAACGACTGTCGAATTCGTAAAGGGCCGGTCGCAAGATCGGCCCTTTGCTTGTGAGCAGCCTCATGTTTTGTCATGCGGCGCAGGCGCAAGCCCGGTATAGAGGCTGTCATGCTCGTTCAACTGGCCATTCGCGATATCGTCCTGATCGACCGGCTCGACCTCGAATTCATCTCGGGCCTGTCCGTGCTCACCGGCGAGACTGGGGCCGGCAAATCGATCCTGCTCGATGCCTTTGCCTTGGCACTCGGTGGCCGGGGAGATGGCTCTCTGGTTCGGCACGGCACCGGCCAGGGCCAGGTCAGCGCGGTTTTCGATGTTTCGGTCGATCATGCCGCCCGCGCTGTGCTGAAGGCGAACGATATCCCGGATGACGGCGATCTGATCCTGCGCCGCGTGCAGATGGCTGATGGCCGTACCCGCGCTTTCATCAACGACCAACCGGTGAGCGTGCAGGTGCTGCGTGCCACGGGAGCCGCCCTGGTTGAGATCCACGGCCAGCATGATGACCGGGCTCTGACTGATCCGGCTTCCCACCGAGCCCTGCTCGATGCCTTCGGAGGGTTGGAGGATCTGGCGGCCAATGTGGCTGGTAAGCATGCGGCCTGGCGCAAGGCGACGCAGTCGCTGGCACAGCACAGGGCCCGGCTGGAAAAGGCACGGGCGGAGGGCGACTGGCTGCGCCATTCGGTCGACGAACTCGGCAAGCTCGACGTCCAGCCTGGCGAGGAAGAGGCCTTGGCCGAGCGCCGCACCCATATGATGCAGGCCGAGAAGATCGCCGTCGACCTCAAGGAGGCCTATGACGGGGTTGGGGGCAATGGCTCTCCCACGCCGTCGCTGGCGGCCATCATCCGGCGTCTCGAGCGACGCGGGACCCAGGCGCCACGCCTGGTCGAGCCGGCCATCGCCTCGCTGGACCAGGCGCTCAACGCCTTGGAAGAGGCCCGCATCGCGCTGCAGACGGCATTGGACGAAGCCGATTTCGATCCGGCCGAGCTGGAGCGGCTGGAAGAACGCCTGTTCGCTCTGCGCGCCGCCAGCCGCAAATACGACGTCTCCGTCGAGGATCTGCCGGCGTTGGCCGAGCGTTATACGGCCGATCTCGCTGCCCTGGACGAGGGGGAGGGGCAGCTCCAGACCCTGGAGCAGGCCGATCGTGCCGCCCGTCTCGCCTATGAGGCTGAGGCCGCGGTGCTTTCGGACAAGCGCCGAGCTACCGCAGGCCAGCTCGACGCCGCTGTCAACGGTGAATTATCACCTCTGAAGCTCGATAGGGCGAAGTTCACCACCTCGGTCGAGAGCGACAAGACCCTGGCCTCTCCCGATGGTTTCGACAGGGTCGAATTCTGGGTGCAGACCAACCCGGGCACCCGCCCGGGTCCGATGATGAAGGTGGCGTCGGGGGGCGAGCTCTCGCGCTTCATGCTGGCCCTGAAGGTGGCGCTGGCCGATCGCGGTTCGGCGCCGACCTTGGTGTTCGACGAGATCGATTCCGGTGTGGGCGGGGCCGTCGCCGATGCCATCGGCCAGCGTCTGGCGCGGCTGGCGGGCAAAGTGCAGGTCATCAACGTCACCCATGCCCCTCAGGTGGCGGCGCGCGCCTCCACCCATTTCCTGATCGCCAAGGAGGCCGAAGGCAAGGACAGGGTCGCCACCCGCGTCTCTCCCCTGGACACCGACAAGCGGCGCGAGGAGATCGCCCGCATGCTCGCTGGCGCTCATGTGACGGATGAAGCACGGGCTGCGGCGGATCGGCTGTTGGCGAGTGGAGGCGGCGCCGTCCGGTCGATACAGCCGCGATAGTCTTCAAGGCCGTCAGTCGCATTTCGGTGTGCCGATCTCCAGATCGGCACGGGTTAGGCTCGGAATTTGCTTGGTCGAGACGAAGCCACATCTAGGTTGGTATCGGCCCCATTCCTTGCCTCATTTCGATTCACCAGAGGCAACGCAGTTCGTTACATTTCGATTGGTGGACAGCCTTCCCACGAATTTCGCCAATCCGATCGATCGAATGGAGCTCAATCGGCGACAGATCGAACGGGAACTAGATAGGGGTCTTGGTGCATGTTGGTTAGGGATGTCCCAGATTGCGTACCTCGTGCAACAGGCCTTGTTTGCCTTCGATCAGGAGCGCTATCGTTTGTGGGCATGGTGTATCATGCCCAATCATGTGCATTGCCTATTCGAGACTATTGAGGGACATCGGCTCGGCGATATCATCCGATCCTGGAAGAAATACACAGCCCTAAGAGCGAACCGCGTACTTCAGAGAGATGGAGCCTTTTGGCAGCGCGACTATTTCGACCGCTTCATGCGAAACGAGGAGCAATTCGGGCGAACTATCGACTATATCGAGCGCAATCCCGTGAAAGCGGGACTTTGCCGTCATCCGATCGACTGGAAATGGTCAAGTGCGCGTTTTCGGTCGGGCGAATAGGCCGATCTGGAGATCGGCCCACCGACGCGCAACCCGCTCCGTCCCTCTGCCCCGATTGGAATGGTTGTGTTAAGCCACAGCAAAGCAATGCATCGGTTGGCCTGCCATGAACACTTCCAAATCCGTCTCCGACCTCTCGCTCGCCGAGGCCCGCACTGATTATGAGGCGCTCGCGGCGCGGTTGATCGAGGCCGACAAGGCCTATTTCCAGAACGATGCGCCGATTCTCAGCGATGCCGATTACGACGCCCTGCGTCGGCGCTACACGGCGATCGAGGAGCTTTTCCCCGAGCTCAAATCGGCCGAGAGCCTGTCCGACAGAGTCGGCGCAGCGCCGTCGGAGAAATTCGCCAAGGTAAGGCACCGCGTGCCGATGCTCTCTTTATCCAACAGCTTCTCCGATGAGGATGTCGAGGAGTTCGTGGCTCGCATCCGCCGCTTCCTGGGCCTTGGCGAGAGCGATGATGTGGTTGTAACCGCTGAACCCAAGATCGATGGGCTGTCCTGCTCGCTGCGCTATGAGAAGGGCAGGCTGGTGGTGGCCGCCACGCGGGGCGATGGTGCCGAAGGCGAGGACGTCACTGCCAATGTCCGCACCATCGGCGACATTCCCAACGTGCTCAAGGGCAATGTCCCCGAGACTTTCGAGGTGCGCGGCGAAGTCTATATGAGTCACGCAGATTTCAATGCCATGAATGAGAGGCAGGCGGCTCTCGGAAAGCCCCTGTTCGCCAATCCGCGTAACGCGGCGGCCGGCTCGCTGCGCCAGCTCGACGCCGCCATCACCGCCAGCCGCCCCCTGCGCTTCTTCGCCTATGCCTGGGGCGAGGTGAGCGCCCTTCCGGCCACCACGCAATTCGAAGTGGTGAGGGCTTTCGCCGACTGGGGCTTTGCCGTGAACCCGTTGATGGTACGCTGCCATGGTGCGGCTGACCTGCTTGTCCACTACCGGATGATCGAGGCCCAGCGTGCCACCCTGGGCTATGACATCGATGGCGTGGTCTACAAGGTCGATCGGCTCGATCTGCAGCAGCGGCTCGGCTTCGTCTCGCGCTCGCCGCGCTGGGCGACGGCGCATAAGTTCCCGGCCGAGAAGGCAACCACGCTACTGCAGGGCATCGAGATCCAGGTGGGACGCACCGGAGCTTTGACGCCGGTGGCGAAGCTCCAGCCGGTTACCGTCGGTGGCGTGGTCGTCTCCAATGCCACTCTGCACAATGAGGACGAGATCGCCCGCAAGGATGTGCGTATCGGCGATACCGTGATCGTGCAGCGGGCCGGCGACGTCATCCCGCAGATCCTGGGGGCCGTGATCGAGAAGCGCCCGGCGGACGCCGTTCCCTATGTCTTCCCTGAAACCTGCCCTTGTTCGCTGAAGACCCCCGTCGTGCGCGAGGAAACGGTGACGGGCGGGGAGGGGGCCGTGCGGCGCTGCTCAGGCGAATTCGCCTGTCCTTTCCAGAAGATCGAGCATCTTAGGCACTTCGTGTCCCGCCGCGCCTTTGACATCGAGGGGCTGGGCGAAAAGCAGATCGCCTTCTTCTTCGAGAATGACGATTTGCCTATCCGCGAGCCCGGCGACATCTTCACTTTGGCAGTCCGTGACGGCCAGAATCTGAAGAAGCTGAAGGATCGTGAGGGTTTTGGCGCGACCTCCACCAAGAACCTGTTCGCGGCCATCGATGCCCGCCGCGAGATCGCGCTGGAGCGTTTCCTCTATGCGCTCGGCATCCGCCATGTCGGTGAGACCACGGCCCGCCAGCTCGCCCGCGCCTATGGTTCCTGGCAGGCCTTCGAGCAGGCGGCGCTGCGCATCGCCGCCAAGGACGAGGAGGCCGGTGCCGAGATGGATGCAATCGACCAGATCGGCGAAACCGTGGTGGAGGCCATCGGCGCCTATTTCGCCGAGAGCCACAACCTTGCCATCCTCGGACGGCTGACGGCGGAGATCCGCATCCTCGATGCTGAAAAGCCCCGCTCCGAGAGCCCTGTCGCCGGCAAGACGGTGGTGTTCACCGGGGCGCTGGAGCGCATGAGCCGCGACGAGGCCAAGGCCATGGCCGACCGGCTGGGAGCGAAGGTCTCGGGCTCCGTCTCCAAGAAGACCGATCTCGTGGTAGCCGGCCCCGGTGCCGGTTCGAAACTGGCGGATGCGCAAAAGCACGGCGTCAAGGTCATCAATGAGGATGAATGGTTCGAGCTTGTGAATGGAGCGGGAAACACGACGAATGACCAGGATGCGTAGACTTTGCCTCGGCCTTCTACTGGCATCGGGGCTGGCGGTGCCAGTCCTGGCGGCCGAAACCTCGCCCGAGGCTATAGTGAAGCAGATCTATTCGGGAAAGACGCCCGAGACGAAGGGCGTCGACATCATCGGCGATGCCAAGCTGCGTGCCAAATATCTCAGCAAGGACCTGGCCGCCGCAGTGAAGAAGGATATCGACGAATCCACCAAGTCGGGCGAGGTGGGAGCGCTCGATTTCGATCCGGTGAGCGATTCACAGGATCCGATGATCAAGGATTTGAAGATCGAGCCTGCTTCGCTGCAGGGTGACCGGGCGCAGGTGGGCGTGAGTTTCAATCGCGGTGATCCCAAACGCGACGAACTCGTCTACGAATTGGTGAAGGAAAACGAGCAGTGGCGTGTTTTCAACATCTCGAAGAAGGGCAGTACTGAGGAGGCTTGGTCCCTTCGTCAGATGCTGTCCTTGAAATAAAGGCGGCCGCTACGGCGGACGCAACTTTCATCCAAGCAATTTGCCGACAAAGTCATTATCTTGTGGCGATGCCGTCGGAATCCACTGCCTTCACCACACTTGGGGATGCCGCCGAACGGGGCGATGCCGTTCGGTTCTGGCGCGAGCAGCGCTATGATGGATTGGAATGCCTGAGCGCGATCTTCCGCCGGCACCGCTATGTGCCCCATACCCATGAGACCTATGCCATCGCCGCCGTGCTCGACGGTTGCGAGGCATTCTCGCATCGCGGTGTCAGGCATTATGCCTCACCGGGAAGTTTCGCGATGGTCTGCCCCGATGAATTGCATGACGGCGAGCCGGCGGGCGAGGGCTTCGTCTACCGCGTACTCTACCCCACCGTCGATCTGATGCGCTCTATTGCCGAGGACACTTTCGGCCGTTCGACCGCCGGCACACCTTGGTTCGATCGCTCGGTGATCGAGGATCCTGCTCTGGCGGCTGACCTGGTGGAGCTGCAGATTGCACTCAGCGATCCCGCCGTAACCCTACTCGAACGGGATGCCAGGCTCGGCCGCTTCTTTTCGGCCTTGCTCGGGCGTTGGGGCGGACATGGCGAGCCGATCAAACTCGGTGACGAGAGCGGGCCGCTTGCCAAGGCGCGCGCCTATCTGGACCAGCATTTCGAGCGCGATGTCGGCCTCGACGAGCTTGCCGCTGTGGCCGGCCTCAATCGCAGCCATCTGGTGCGCTCCTTCCGCAAGGCGATGGGGACCACGCCGCATGCCTATCTCACCGACCGGCGCTACCGAGCGGCCCGCCGCCTGCTGGCGGCAGGCGAAGGACCGGCCGAAGTGGCTGCTGCCTGCGGCTTCTACGATCAGAGCCATCTCAACCGAGTGTTCAAGGCGCGCATGGGTGTGACGCCGGGGGCTTTTCGCGGGTGATGGAGCGTCAGCCTCCGGCCGACAAACGTTGGCCAGAGGCTGACACTCCCGATGCAACTTTTGTCCAAGACTGGCGATTGCGTTGTGCTTAATCAGGGCGCTCCATCAGGAGTTGTCCCTTGTCCGCCCGTTCCGAAATCCGTTCCGCGCTGATCGATATCGCTCCGCCCGCCCTGGCGGCGATTCCGATCGGCTTCTTGTTCGGCGCCATCGCTGTCTCCAAGGGCCTGTCGCCGGCCGAGATCGCGCTGATGTCGACAACCGTCTTTGCCGGCAGTGCGCAATTCGCTGCCCTCGAACAATGGGTGCAGCCGGTTTCCATCCTGACCTTGGCCTTCGGCACCCTGCTGATCAATTGCCGCCATATCCTGATGGGGGCCTCGCTGACACCCAAGACGGCGCTGTTCTCGCCCGCCCAGCGTTTTCTCGGCTTCTTCATGATGGCCGACGAGAACTGGGCGATGTCGGAGCGCCGGGCCGCTAGGGCCGAGCTGACGCCGACCTATTATTTCGCCATGTCGGTGTTCTTCTATCTCAATTGGGCGCTGTGGAGCTCGGCGGGCGGGCTCGTCGGCCAGCTTCTGGGCGATCCTGCCCGCTACGGCGCCGATTTCGCCTTTACGGCCCTGTTCATCGGGCTGATCGCAGGCTTTTGGGAAGGGCGCAGCTCGGCGGCGACCATCCTCACCAGCGCCGTGGTGGCGGCGCTGGTCTATTTGAAGATCGGGGCACCCTGGCATGTGCCCGCGGGCGCCCTGGCGGGCATTCTGGCTGCCTTCCTGACGGGCCATCCCGGCTTCCTGGCCGGGCCTCCCGGCCATAGCAAGCTCGACACCAAGGAGGCCATCGATGTCGTTTGATCCCCATACGGTCGCGGCCATCCTCACCATGGCCTTGGTGACCTACGCCACCCGCATCGCCGGCATCTTCCTGGGCGGCCGCCTCGCTCTGGCGGGCCGCACCAAGGCCGCCTTCGACGCCATCCCGGCAGCCGTGCTGGTTTCCGTGATCGCCCCGGTCGCCCTGGCGACCGGGGCGGCCGAAACCATCGCCGCCGGCATCACCGCTGTCTCCGCCACCCGAATGCCCCTGCTCGTCACCATCGCGGTCGGCGTGGTCAGCGTGGTGCTGTTGAGGATGGCCATGGGGTGAGGAGGGTCTTCAGACCCGCCTCTTCGTTAACGCTTGAGCGTCGCAAGGCTGACCCGAAGGCTAGCGCCCCGATTAACCGATCGCCTGCGTAACCTGCTCCAGCCACTGGCGCTCCGGCTCGTCGAGCAGAGGGGCGAGCGTCTCGCGCACCTGGACATGGTAGGCGTTGAGCCAGTCGATCTCTCTTTGGGTGAGCAGGGACGATTCGATCGGCCTGGTGTCGATGGGCGCGAGGGTGAGCGTCTCGAAGCCGTACATGGTGCGCTCGGCGCCTTTGATCTCGATCTCTTCGACCAGGACGAGGTTCTCGATGCGCACACCGAAGGCGCCGACCCGGTAATAGCCCGGCTCGTTGGACAGGATCATGCCGGGTTCCAGCGGCGTGGTGCCGAGCTTGGAGATGCGCTGCGGCCCTTCATGCACGGAGAGATAGGAGCCGACGCCATGGCCGGCGCCATGGTCGAAATCGGTACCGATCTCCCAGAGCGCGGCCCGGGCGAAGCTGTCGAGCTGGGCGCCCGAGGCGCCCTTGGGGAAGCGCGCCAGGGAGATGGCGATGTGGCCCTTGAGCACGCGGGTATAGCGGTCCTTCATCTCGGGCGAGACCTCGCCTACCGCGATGGTGCGAGTGATGTCGGTGGTGCCGTCGACATATTGCGCGCCTGAGTCGATCAGGAAGAAGCCAGGCGTCACCGGGCGGTTGCTGGCGTGGCTGACGCGATAATGCGGCAAAGCGGCGTTCGGCCCGGCCGAGGAGATTGAGGGGAAGGAGAGGTCCTTCAAGACGCCGGTGCCTTCTCGGAAGCGCTCCAGGGCCTCGGCCACCGAGATCTCGGTTTCCTTGCCGGCAGGCACGGCCTGCTCGAACCAGGCGAGGAAGTTCACGAAGGCGACGCCGTCGCGAATATGGGCGGCCCTGGCGCCGGCCCGCTCGGCCTCATTCTTGACGGCACGCAGGAGGGCCACGGGATCGCCGCCCTTCTGCACCTTGCCGCCGGCCTGCTCGACCAAGGTGGCGAAATGCTCGACCACCATGCCGGGATCGAGCCGCACCGTCTTGCCCTTCACGCTTCCAGCGAGCACGGCCTCTATCTGGCGCGGCTCGGCGATCGCCATATGCTGGGCGAGATCGTCCCGCACCGCGTTGGAAAATTTGCGGCCATCGGCGAACAAGGTCGGCTGTCCCTCCGCGGGCACCAACGCGTAGGAGAGGGGCAGGGGCGTGTGGGAGACGTCGCCGCCGCGGATGTTGAAGAGCCAAGCGGAGGCATGGGCATCGTTGGTGAAGACGGCGTCGATCTTCTGCTCGCGCAATTTGGCCTGCAGGCGTTCGACCTTGGAGGAAACGCTCTCGCCAGCCAGAGCGACGTCATGCAGGATGATCTGGGCGAGGGGCGGGGCAGGACGATCCGTCCAGATGGCGTCGACCGGGTTTTCCGTGACAGCAACGAGACTTGCGCCCGCCTTCTCGCAGGCGGTGCGAAGGCGTTCGACCTCGTTCATCGATTGAAGATGCGGATCATAGCCGAGTTTCATGCCAGGCTTGAGCACGGCGCCCAGCCATTTTTCCGGCGGCTCCTCGATGAGATGGCGCGGCGTGTATGTCGAAGTGTCCACCTGCTCGCGCACCTGTACGGTGTAACGCCCATCGACGAAAATCGAAGCCTGGTCCTTCAGGACGATGGCGATGCCGGCGGATCCCGCAAAGCCGGTGAGCCAGGCGAGGCGTTCTTCCGAGGGCGGGCAATATTCGTTCTGATGCTCGTCGGAGCGAGGAACCACGAAGCCGTCGAGGCCCGAGGCGGCGAGCTTGCCGCGTAACGCTGCCGCGCGGGATGGGCCGAGGCTGGGCTGGGAAATTTCGTCGAAGGACTGAAAAGCCATTTGATCACCCTTGAAAATATAATTGCCTTCTCCGGCAGGCGGATGAGGGAGAGACGCGCCCTTGCAGACTTGGCGCCAACACCTCTCATCCGGCGGCTGCCACCTTCTCCCGCAAGGGAAGAAGGGAATGGTTTTGCTTGCTCACAGCTTCTTTGGCTTGCCACCGCCATACGACAGCACCAGCGTTGTCCATTCGTCGATCTTGATCTGGCGGATGAGATGCAGCCCTTGGGCGCGATATGCCGCCAGTGCGGCATTGGCATGGGAGTGGAGCAAACCCGAGAGGATCACTGTGGCGCCGGGCGCCAGGAGGCGGCTCATCGGTGCCGCCAAGCGGACCAGCGGGCCCATGAGGATGTTGGCGAAGACCAGATCGAATGGCTTGTTGGTCTGCATGGCGCGTGCGGTGGTGCCGCGCGCCACGAAACTCTCCACATAGGCTCCGGCCTTGTTGAAGCGGATATTGTTGCGCGCGGTGGCGATGGCAACCGGATCGATGTCAGAAGCCAGGACGCGCAGGCGCAGGGCGCGCGCAGCCGCGATGGCGAGCACGCCGGTGCCGGTGCCGATATCGAGCGGCCGGCTCGGGCGCTTGCGCTTGAGGAGATCGTCCAAAGCGAGGAGACAGCCCCGCGTGGTGCCGTGATGACCGGTGCCGAAGGCCAGGGCCGCTTCGATCTCGATGCCGATGGTGTTTCCAGGCACGTGCTGCCGATCGTGGCTGCCATGGACGGTGAAGCGGCCTGCACTGACTGGCGCGAGGCCCTCGAGGGAGGCGGCGACCCAGTCCTTGTCGCCGAACGCGTCGAAGATCACCTCCATGTCAGGGCCGGCCGCCAGCGCGATCAGGTCCCTTACGGAAGCTTCGTCCGGCTCGGTGCGGAAATAGACCTCGACCAGCCAGGGGGGCTTGGCCGTGCCGTCTTCCCTCTCGAAGGCGGCAATCGCCGTTTCCGTGGGATCGAAGGCCTCGCCGAGCAGGTCGGCGATGCGACGGGCGCGCATCTCGTCGGTGACGATACGCGCGACATGGGTGGGATTGTTGGGATGAAGACCTTCGAGCATGTCGCTTGGCTATCGCGCCGATCGCCGAAGGGCAACGGAAATCGCGATTAACGCGATGTTGTTTCCTGCAGCCCCAAGCTCCCTAGCCGCCGAAACGCTGGAAGCGTTCGCGCAGGGCCCGCAACTGTTCCACGCCGGCATTGGCGAAGGCGACCCGCATATGTCCTTCGAGGCCTGGGCCGAAATAGGGACCCGGCAGGCAGAGCACGCCGGCCTTCTCCACCAACTCCTTGACCACGCTCGCGGCGGTATGGCCATGGAAGGGATGGTGCAGGAAGGCGAAATAGGCGCCCATCGCATCGATCCGCCAGCCGTTGATGCCCTCGAAGGCCGCGCGGAAGCTGGCTGCCCGCCTGTCGATTTCCAGACGATTGGCTTCACGCCATTCCGTCAGGCCGTCGATGGCCCAGGCGACGGGGGCTTGGGCGGCGCGTGGTGCACAAATCTGCAACGTGTCGAGAACCTTGCCGACTTCAGCCGCTACGGCGGGGGCGGCGACGAGCGCGCCCAGTCGATGGCCGGGAATGCAGTAGCTCTTCGAAAAGGAGTAGAGATAAATCAGCGTGTTATCGAAATCACCGGAAGCGATGAGTCCGTGCGGCCTACCGGCGACGAAGTCCCGATAGGTCTCGTCCAGGATGAGGAAGAGGCCACGTTCCCGGCACAGGCGCGCAAAGGCTTCGATGGTTTCAGGCGGGTAGACGGCGCCAGTCGGGTTGTTGGGCGTGACCAGCAGGATCGCCCGCGTGGTGGGATCGATCAGTTCGGCGGCGCTCTCGACATCCGGCACGAAGCCGTTTTCAGGCGGGCAGGACAATGCCCGAGCCTCGATGCCGAGCATGTCGAGCGTCATCTTGTGATTGAAGTACCAGGGGCTCGGCAGCAGGATTGAGTCACCCGCCTTGGCCACTGCCAGGGCGGCGACGAAGAACGCCTGGTTGCAGCCGGTGGTGATCGAGACGGTCTGCCAGTCGACCTTGCCGCCATAGAGGCTGGAGAGGTGCGCGGCATAGGCCTGGCGCAGAACCGTATCGCCCTCGATCGGGCCATAGCTCGCGCTCGATGCCGCGCTGGCATTGCGGCCGAGCCGTTCCAGCAATTCGGCATGCGGCGGATAGCCCGGAACCGCCTGCGAGAGGTCGATCAGCGGGCCCGCCGCGCCGTCATAGTCGCGCGCCCAGGCCTGCGCTTCCGGGATCGGCGGAGTGGCGGTGTCGAGGAGATTGGGATTGATGGCGGGCAGCGTGCTCATGGGCCCTTAAATGCCTGCGGCGCATTGACCTGACAAGTGGATTCCAGATGGCCGCGGCGATGACATTGTCGCAGGAATCTCCTACGGCTTCTCCCATGTCTTTGCCACCCAGCCTCAGGATCGATGCCGCCCGCGCGGCCGTGTCGCTCAGCCCCACCGATGCTGCCTTCGTGCAGCATCCCTATCCCACCTACCGGACCATCCGCGAAGCATGCCCCTTGTTCTTCTGGGAGGAATATGGCTGCTGGTGCGCGGCCTCGCACCAGACGGTGTTCGACCTCTTTCGCGATAAGCGCTTTGGGCGCGAGGTGCTCCACGTGGCCACCCGCGCCGAACTCGGCTGGCCGGAGCCGCAGCCTCATCTGGCGCCCTTCGATGCCGTCGATGCCCATTCCATGCTGGAGCGTGAGCCGCCTGTTCACACGAGACTGCGCACTTTGGTCAATCGGGCCTTCGTCACCCGGCAGGTCGAGCGCCTCAGGCCGCGGATCGCGGCCCTTGCCAACCAATTGATCGACGGTTTCGAGGGGCGAGGGAGCGTCGATCTGATCGGGGCCTTCGCCACGCCGATCCCGGTGATCCTGATTGCCGAACTCCTGGGCGTGCCGGTCGAGATGGCGCCGCAGCTGCTCGATTGGTCGCACCATATGGTGGCGATGTATCAGTTCAGCCGCAGCCGTAGCATCGAGGATCAAGCCGTTGCGGCAGCTGAAGATTTCTCCTCCTTCCTGCGCGGCTATGTCGAGCGGCGGCGGGCCGAGCCGCGCGACGATCTCATCAGCCACCTCATCGCCGTCGAAGCCGAGGGTGACCGGCTCAGCGAGGAGGAACTGATCTCCACCTGCATCCTCCTGCTCAATGCCGGCCATGAGGCGACAGTGCATGCCATCGGCAATGGCGTGAAATCCATCCTGCAGGCTGGTCTCGGCAGTGAGGCGGTGCTGGCGGGCGGCGAGGGGCTGGTGGAGGAAATACTGCGCTTCGATCCACCACTCCACATGTTCAAGCGCTATGCGCTGGAGGACGTGACGCTCGGGCCAGCCACCTTCCGCAAGGGCGATGAGATCGGCCTGCTGCTCGGTGCCGCCAACCATGATCCTGATCGCTTCCAGGAGCCCGAGCGTTTCCTGATGACGCGGCAGCGTCCGCCTCATGTCAGCTTCGGCGGCGGCATCCATTTCTGCGTGGGAGCGCCCTTGGCGCGGCTGGAACTGGAGGTCGCGGTACCGATCCTGTTCGAACGGCTGCCCGGCCTGCGGCTGGAGGGAACGCCTGTCTATGCCGATACCTATCATTTCCACGGGCTGAAGGCGCTGGATTTGAGCTGGTAACCCTGGGATCGCAGGCGTCCTCGCCCATGGGCGCTAACTTTGCGGCCAGAGGCGCAGGTAGCGGGAGGGTCGATCTCCACAGCTCCATCAATTGATGGAGTGAGATCGACCACCTTTGTCCTCTATCTGGCTCGACATTTCCAAGATGGTCGATCTGGAGATCGACCCTCCAATCTGGTGCCACCACCCAAAGTTAGCGCCTATGGGCGAAAACGCCTGCGATCCCAGGAGCAAGCCCTGCACGAGGGGCGTGTCAGCTTTGTCTTGGCTGTCGTTTTCTTTCAAATCCGCTCATGTTATGGATATTGCAAATATATAACATACACTTTGTGTTATATTGTCATCGACACATTGCAAGGGACTGATCATGGCAACCCCCTCCGGCCCGCAAGCGGCGGCAGCCAAGCCCTTCTATGCCTCCTTCGGTTTCCAGGTGCTCGCCGCCATGGTGGTGGGACTGGCGCTCGGCCTTTACGCCCGCTCTCTTGGGCCAGACGTAACAGGCAACCCGAACTGGCTGGTGCAGACGCTGACGACGATCGCCTCGATCTTCGTCCAGCTGCTCTATGCCCTGGTGCCCCCCCTGGTCTTCACCGCAATCGTCGCTTCGATCGGCAATCTGCGCAAATTGTCGAATGCCGCGGCGCTGGTCTGGCAGACGCTGTTGTGGTTCGCCATCACCGCATTGATTGCCGTGCTGATCGGCATCGCCCTCGGCCTGATCATACAACCGGGCCTGCATTCGAGCGTGCTGGCGGAGACCGCCAAGGCGCCCGCCACCACCGGCTCCTGGCTCGACTTCCTGAAGGGCCTGGTGCCGGCCAACATCTTTGGCATCCAGGCTTCGACCAAGCTCGTTGATGGTGCCGCCTCCACTTCGCTGCAGTTCAACGTGCTGCAGATCCTGGTCATCGCCATTGCGGTCGGCGTGGCAGCCCTGAGCGTCGGCGAACGGGCCAATCCCTTCCTCACCTTCAACGAGTCGCTGCTCGCCATCGTGCGCAAGATCCTGTGGTGGGTCATCCGCCTGACCCCGATCGGCACGATCGGCCTGCTCGGCAAGGCCGTGGCGCAATATGGTTGGCAGACGCTGGGACAGCTCTCCTGGTATGCCCTCGCCATCTATATCGGCCTCGCCATCGTCCTGCTCATCGTCTACCCGCTGCTCCTGGTCCTGCACGGGCTGAGCCCGGCCCGCTTCTTCGCGGGCGCCTGGCCGGCGATCCAGCTTGCCTTCGTCTCGCGCTCCTCGGTCGGCACCATGCCGGTCACCGAAGCGGTGACGGAGCGCAGCCTCGGCGTGCCCCGCGAATATGCCGCCTTTGCCGTACCGCTCGGCTCGACCACCAAGATGGATGGCTGCGCGGCAATCTACCCGGCCATTTCGGCGATCTTCGTCGCCCAGTTCTACCAGATCCCGCTCGGCATCGAGCATTACGCGCTGATCGTGTTCGTCTCGGTGATAGGCTCGGCCGCCACCGCGGGCCTCACCGGCGCCACCGTGATGCTGACCCTGACGCTGTCGACCCTGGGCTTGCCGCTCTCCGGTGTCGGCCTCCTCCTCGCCATCGATCCGATCCTCGACATGGGCCGCACGGCGGTCAACGTCGCCGGTCAGGCTTTGGTGCCGCTGCTGGTCTCCAAGCGCCAGGGCATCCTCGACGAGGCCCGCTTCAACCAGGCCGGCGGCATCGACAATCTCGACGCCGGCGTGCCGGCCAAGGGGTGAGGGGAGCTGCGACCAACCCTTCTCCCCTTGCGGGTGTCGTCAACTCTCTTGAGTTGACTAGAGGTGCCCCGAAGGGGCGGATGAGGGGGATATGGGACCGTGAAGGATGGGTGCTGGCACCCCTCATCCGGCCCGGCTTCGCCGGTCCACCTTCTCCCGCAAGGGGAGAAGGCTGGTCGCGCCTTAGTTGGCTCGAAAACCAGCTTATGCCGCCTCGACGAAGCTGTCGACCACACGCTTGCGGCCGGCCTTGTCGAAATCGACGGTGAGCTTGTTGCCGTCGACTTCGGCCACCTCGCCATAGCCGAACTTCAGGTGGAAGACGCGGGCGCCGACCTTGTAGGCCGAGGCCGTACCGGTGGAGCGGGCCACCAATTCGCCCTCGATGGTCAGAGGCTCGCGGCGAAGCGGCGCCTGGGTGGTACGGAATCCGGACGCCATGTTGTGCTGGGCCCGCTGCCAGCCCGGCGTCGAATAGTTCGAGCCGGAAAAAGGCTGGGCCTTGTCGAAACGGCTCATGCCGAGCGAGCCGCCGGAGCCGTAGGAATTGGAAGCTTCCATCACCTCGACATGGGCGGCAGGCAGTTCGTCGACGAAACGCGACGGCATGGTCGATTGCCACAGGCCATGAATGCGGCGGTTGGAGGCGAACCAGACCTTGGCACGGCGGCGGGCGCGGGTGAGGCCGACATAGGCGAGGCGCCGTTCCTCCTCCAGGCCGGCACGGCCATTCTCATCGAGCGAGCGCTGGTGCGGGAACAGGCCTTCCTCCCAGCCGGGCAGGAACACGGTCTCATATTCGAGGCCCTTGGCCCCATGCAGCGTCAGGATCGAGACCTTGTCCTCGCTGGCGCCTTCCTCGCTGGCATCCATCACCAACGAGATGTGCTCGAGGAAGCCAGCCATGTTCTCGAAGCCTTCCATCGATCGCACGAGTTCCTTGAGGTTTTCCAGCCGGCCCGCGGCCTCGGCCGTGCGGTCTTTCTGCCACATGTCGGTGTAGCCGGATTCCTCCAGGATCAGTTCCGCCAGTTCCTGGTGGCCGAGCACCTCGCTCTGGGCGGCCCAGCGCGAGAAGGAGGCCATCAGGGCGCCGAGCGTCTGGCGCGGCTTGGGCTTGAGTTCCTCGGTTTCCACCAGCACCCGCGTGGCCTGCATCATCGGCACGCCGTTATGGCGGGCATAGTCGTGCAGGATCTGCACTGTGGCGTCGCCGAGGCCGCGCTTGGGCACGTTGACGATGCGCTCGAAGGCAAGATCGTCTGCCGGCTGCATGGTGGCGCGGAAATAAGCGAGGGCGTCGCGGATTTCGGCGCGCTCATAGAAGCGGGGCCCGCCGATGACGCGATAGGGCAGGCCGAGCGTGACGAAGCGATCCTCGAATTCACGCATCTGGAAAGAGGCGCGCACCAGGATGGCGATGTCGTTGAGGGCGTGGCCCTTGTGCTGCAGCGCCTCGATCTCGTCGCCGATGGCGCGGGCTTCCTCCCCCGAATCCCAGGAGCCGGCTACGGTGACGCGCTCGCCCTCCTCGTCGTCGGTGAACAGGGTCTTGCCGAGGCGCCCCTCATTGTTGCTGATCAGGTGCCCCGCCGCGCCGAGAATATGGCCGGTCGAGCGGTAATTGCGCTCGAGCCGGATCACGGTCGCGCCCGGAAAATCCTTCTCGAAGCGTAGGATGTTGTCGACCTCCGCCCCGCGCCAGCCATAGATCGACTGGTCGTCGTCGCCGACGCAGCACAGATTCGGCTTTTCGCCCGCCGGCGTCTGGGCCAGCAGGCGCAGCCATAGATATTGGGCGACGTTGGTGTCCTGGTACTCGTCCACCAGCATGAAGCGGAAGCGGCGGTGATATTCGGCCAGAACGCCCGGGTTCTCGCGGAACAGGCGGATGGATTCCAGCAGTAGATCGCCGAAATCGGCCGCGTTCAGGGTCTTGAGCCGGGCCTGGTAGGCGGCATAGAGCTCGCCGCCCTTGCCATTGGCAAAGGACATGGCTTCGCCCGCAGGAACCTGCGCCGGCGTCAGGCCGCGATTCTTCCAGCCGTCGATGGCATGGGCAAGCTGGCGGGCAGGCCAGCGCTTTTCATCGATTCCCGCGGCTGAGATCACCTGCTTCATCAGGCGGACCTGATCATCGGTGTCAAGGATGGTGAAATTGGATTTCAGGTCGACCAACTCGGCATGGCGGCGCAGGATCTTCACGCCGATGGCATGGAAGGTGCCGAGCCAGGGCATGCCTTCCACGCTCTGGCCGATCAAAACGCCGATGCGCTCGCGCATTTCCCGCGCCGCCTTGTTGGTGAAGGTGACGGCGAGGATCTGGTGGGGGGCGGCACGGCCGGTGGCGAGGATATGGGCGATGCGGGTGGTCAGCACACGCGTCTTGCCGGTGCCGGCGCCCGCCAGCACGAGTACGGGGCCGTCCAGCGTTTCCACAGCCGCGCGCTGTTCAGGGTTCAAGCCCGTGAGATAGGCGGCAGGCCTTGCGGCGGCCATGGCGCGCGCAGCGATGCCGCCGGCGGCCGGCTGATGGGCAAGGGAAGGGGAACGGGGATCGGACAAATCGGATTTTCGCGTGATTCTGGATTGCCGGATAATGACTTAGATGGGGAGCCGCGTCGAGATTGCGAGCACTTCCCATCGGTATGCGTCAACAGTTGCGCCGCGTATCGGTTAAGAGGAGGCTGGGTGCGCCCTCGGCCTCAGCTTTTCCCAACCGAGCTTGGCGCTGTCGACGGCGCGCGCTGGGCAATGGTGGTGACGATGACGCCTACGGCAATCACCACGGCGCCGAGCCAGGTGAGCAAGTCATAGTGCTCGCCCAAAAAGAAGGTGCCGCTGCCCAGCCCGACCGCAGCGCCGACATAGCCGATCTGGGAAAGATAGACCGGCCCGCCCGCCATTTGCAGGCGGAAGAAGACGGCGAACATCGCAGCGCTCGCTGCGACCTGGATCACGCTGAGCAGCGGGGCTTCGGCGAGGGAAGTGAGGCCGAGTTCACCATTGGCAAGCAGCAAAGCGGCCGAAACCACCAGGGAGGAGGCGAGATTGGTGCCGACCGCCAGGGGCAGCGGGCGGGCGTTCGGCGGCCAGTCCAGGGTGCGGTAGACATTGCCGACGGCGAGCGAGAGGGGGATGAGGAAGCCGATGCCGATCCACAGCGAACTGGCATCGCCGACCCGCCCCTTGCCGAGCACGATCAGCATGGCGCCGACGAAACCGATCAGGATGCCGATGACGCCGAGCAAATTCGGGCGCCGCGCATTCAGGGCCGTCGCCAGGATCGTGGTGATGATCGGCGACAAGGTGAACATGATCGAGGCATAGCCCGAGCCCAGATGCGGAATGGTCAGATAGACCAGGAAATTCGGGATGGCATAGGAAATCGTGCCGCCAATGGCATAGAAGCGCAGATAAGGTGGTGTCAGCGGAAAGGCCTCGCGCTTGAGCGCCAGGACAGCGCCGATGACGAGGGCGCAGCCCGTCGAGATCAGCAGGGTCCACACCGCCGGCTGGATGCCGGCCGCGCCGGCCAGTTTGCCGAGCGGGAAGTTGAGCCCAAGAAAAGTGCCGGTCGCCAGCAGCAGGATGAGAGGTTCGGACGTCTTGGAGACAGGCATGAACAAGCTTGTACGGGCTGGGGAGGGAAGAACGCATGCCCGCTTGCGTCGGGACGCCGGCCGTGCGCTATGAAAACTTCTCTAGCCGCCAAGCCGATTCCCATGTTCGATGTTTCCCTGCTCACCGCAACCTTTTTCGCTGGCTTCCTTTATACGATTTCGCCCGGGCCGGCCTTCCTGGCCCTGTTCGCGCTCGGTGCCGCCAAGGGACGCACGCCCGGCGCCTGGTTCATGACCGGTCATCTCGTCGGCGATATCCTATGGTCGGTGGCGGCGCTGGCGGCGATTGTCGGGGTGAGCCAGATCGGCCCGACCCTGTTCGATATCCTAGGCATCGGCTGCGGCCTCTACCTGATCTATATGGGGGTGAGGGCCGTGATGACGCGCCGGGACGGCAAGGCTGCGGTGATCGGCGCCGACCGGCCTCTGGTCAATGGCGTGATCTTCGGCCTGACCAACCCGAAATCCTATCCCGTGGCACTCGCCACCTTCGGGGCGCTGGTGGCGCCCTATGGCGATCACATCACCTGGAGCGCGACGCCCGGCCTGATCGTGGCCGCCTTTCTAGGTTTCGTGGCGGCGGACTTCATCCTCTATGTCGCCATCGGCCTCAAGCCGATCCGGACTTTCTTCGCACGCCATGGCCTGTGGGTGACGCGGATCGTCGGCGTCGTCTTCATCGGTTTCGGCCTGAAATCGCTGTTCGACGGCGCGCGCGGCCTTGCGGGTTCAGCGCGCGGGTAAAGCGAGAACCCGGGAATAGGTAGTCGCTTCACGCTGTCATCCCCGGCGAGCCGCGCAGTGGCGAGGGAAGGGGATCCAAGGGGCAAATGCGCCACCTCACCCCCTGGATCTCCATCCCCTCGCTCTTCCTCGCGATGCTCGTAAGCTGCTCGGCCGGGGATGACAGCTACACTTGTTCGTCGAACTCCCCATTACAGCTGGCATCACCCCAAACGCTTGCGCGCCTTGGCGCTCGCGCCGCCGATCAGGCGGTCGGCGACGATGCCGATGAAGGCGATGGCAAGGCCGGCGACGATGCCGCGGCCGGCATCCGCCTTGGCGAGGGCGATGAAGACCTCCTGGCCGAGATCGCGCGTGCCGATCATCGCGCAGATGATGATCATGCTCAGCGAGAGCAGGATGGTCTGGTTGATGCCGAGCATGATCTCGGGCAGCGCCATCGGCAATTGCACCAGGCGGAAGGTCTGCCAGCGCGTGCAACCGGCCGTCTTCGCTGCTTCAATCAGGGTCGGCGGCACTTGCCGCAGGCCATGATTGGTATAGCGGATGGCTGGGACGACGGCGAAGGAGACCGTGGCGATCAGGGCAGTGACGTCGCCAACCCGGAACAGCATCACGATCGGAATGATGAAGCAGAAGGACGGCAGGGTCTGCAGGGTATCGACGACAGGTTCGATCACGCGATACACACGGTCGCTCCGCGAGGCCCAGACGCCGATCGGCATGCCGATCAGCGTGGCGAGGATCGCCGACACGCCGCAGAGATAGACGGTCGACATCGTCTTCTGCCACAGCCCGGACGAGGCGCAGAAAAGCACGAGCAAGCCGATGAGGGCGGCGAGGCGCCAGCCTGCAAGACGGTAACCCGCCAGCACCAGCAGGACCAGCGCGGCGAGCCAGGGAATGGCTTCGCAGAAGGCCCGGACAGGGTTGAGCACATAAACGAGAAGCCCGACGCGCAGGGCCTCGATCACGTCGAAGAAATGCACGGTGATCCAATCGACGCCCGCCTTCCACCACGGCGCAGTCGACAAGGTCCAGCCCGGGGGGATTTTGGCGAGAGCCGGCAAGACGAGACTGGCCAGCGTGCTTGCAATCAGCAGAGCCAGCGCCAGGACGAGATGGGGATGGCGGGCGAAGAGCCCGCTGCCCTCCCGATGCACGGGCTGGCCGCCGCGATAGGCAAAGGCCTGCGAGAGCCGATCGAGGGCGATGGCCAGCACCACGATGGCGAAGCCCGCCTCCATGCCCTGGCCGATCTTGAGGGCGCGCAGGGCCAGCAGCACGTCATAGCCGAGCCCGCCCGCGCCGATCATCGAGGAGATGATCACCATGTTCAGCGCCAGCATGATCACTTGGTTGACGCCGACCATGAGCATGGGCCGCGCCGTGGGGATCAGCACGCGCCAGAGCTTCTGGCGCGACGTGCAGCCTGCCATGACGGCAAAATCGGCGATCTCGGAGGGAATCCGGGACAGCGCCACCATGGTGGCCCGCACCATTGGCGGCGTGGCGAAGATCGAAGTGGCGATCATCGCCGAGACCGGGCTGTTGCCGAACAGGATCAACATGGGGATGAGATAGGCGAAGGTCGGGATCGTCTGCATCAGATCGAGGGCCGGGGTGACCGCCAGCCGATCCAGCTTCGGAAAACGCCAGGCGGCGACGCCGAGCAACAGGCCTGTCAGCACGCAAAGCGGCACCGAGATCAGGATCAAAGCGAGGGTAAGCATGGCCCCCTGCCACTGGCCGAAAAGCGCGATATAGCCAAAGCAGGCCGCCATCAGGGCCGCGAGCCGCAGCCCTCCGGCAGCATGGCCTGCGATGATCGCCGCTGAAATCACGCCCAGCCAGGATAATGTCGGCAGCGGGATGCCCCATAATTTCAACGGCTTGGCCAGCAATCCGAAAGCAATCTGGAGAGGAAGGTCGAGGATGGCGGCGATCGCCCGTGTCAGCCAGCTCAGATTGCTTTTCATCCAGGCCATGACGGCCGACATCCAACCCGCGAAGGGAATGATCCAGTTATCGGGCCAGGCGGAAAGCCAGCCTGCATTCGACCTCATGAAGTAGAGCGTGATGGCGAGCAGGAAAGCAAGGCACCAGATCACGGTCCAGGTCGTTACCCGGCCACCAGGCGATGTATACGGTTGAGCGAGGGAAAGGGGGGCTGACTTGCTCAAGCGGCGTTCCTGCGCTGGTCGCCGCCGGTCAGGATATCGAGCACGGCGTCGGGCATGACCTCGCCGAGCAGGGCGCCGGCAGGATCGCGGACCGCGAAGGGCGCGGCGGCACCGATGATGTCGGCGGCGAAAGAGGAGACCTTGTCCGCCGGGGCGAGATTGCCGGCATAGGCGGAACCGGGCTGGGCGGGACGCATGAGGCCGCAGGCGGAAACCACCTTCGCCCTTTGGACGTCACGGGTGAACTCGGCGACATAATCGGTTGCCGGCCGGGTGACGAGCTCCTCCGGCGTACCCGTCTGGATGATGGCGCCGTCCTTCATGATGGCGACGCGATCGGCGAGGCGGATCGCCTCGTCGAAGTCATGGGTGATGAAGACGATGGTCTTGTGCAGCACCTTCTGCAGCCGGACGAGTTCGTCCTGCATCTCCCGGCGGATCAGCGGATCGAGAGCAGAGAAGGGTTCGTCGAGGAACCAGAGTTCGGGCTTGGTGGCGAGGCTGCGCGCGATGCCGACGCGCTGTTGCTGGCCGCCTGAGAGTTCGCGCGGATAGAAGCCTTCGCGGCCGCGCAGGCCGACCAGATCGACCATGTCCTGCGCTCGTTTCAGTCGCTCGGCCTTGGCGATGCCCTGGACGGCCAGCGGGAAGGCGACGTTCTCGATCACGCTCAGATGCGGCAGCAAGGCGAAGTTTTGGAACACCATGCCCATCTTGTGGCGGCGAAGTTCGATCATCTCGGCCCCGCTGGCCTTGAGCAGATTCCTGCCGTCGAACTCGACTGTGCCGGCGGTCGGCTCGATCAATCGGGCCAGGCAACGCAGCAGGGTAGATTTGCCCGAGCCGGACAGCCCCATGATGATGAAGATCTCGCCCTCGTGCACGGTAAGGCTGGCCTCGCGCACGGCGGCGACCAGGCTTGCCTTGGCAAGGTCCTCATCCGTCGGCCGCTGGCCGTGCCGGGCCAGTTCGCGGGCGGCATTTGGGCCGAAAACCTTCCAGACGTCGCGGCAGGCCAGCTTCACGGCGCGTGTGGCGGTGTCCGGGCCTGGCGAAGCGATCGCGGCTTGCATCGGTGCCTCTTGGTTGCATCGGGGATTGAGGGACGGGCCTCCGGAGCCTGACTTGGAAATCGAGGCCAGAACGCGGGTGTTCTGATTTTGTCATGCCCGGGCCTGTCCCGGGCATCCAGATGCCGCAGCCTGGGGGGCGCATGGATCTCCGGGACAGCCCGGTGACGACAAAAACCTTGAGGTTCCTGCGATTTTTCGGTCAGCTTCTCCAGGCTCGCCCATCTCGGCCAATCATTGGGCCCAGGCTTTCCAGGTCGCCTCGTGGTCGGTGACCCACTTTGCCGCGACATCGTCCAGGCTCTTGCCTTCGAGATCGACCTGGCCGCTCAGCTTGTTGAGTTCGTCAGTCTCGATCGTGTAGGCCTTGGCAACCTTGTAGGCCACGGGCCATTTGTCCTTCATGCCGGCCCAGGCATATTTCCAGATCTCGCCATGCGGCTTGCCGCAATCATATTTGGCATCCGGGTTGGTACCCCATTTCGGATCGGTGTAGCAGGCCGGCTCATATTCGGGGAATTTTACCCATTCGCCCTGATATTTCGCCGTGGCCCAATGTGGCGAATAGATCCACAGCATGATTGGGGCCTTGCGCTGATAGGCGGAATCGAGCTCGGCGAACATGGCACCGTCCGTGCCGGCATGGATGACCGTGAAGGGCAGCTTCAGGGCTGCCACGCGCTCGTCATCGAAGCCTTCCCAGGTCACGGGTCCGCCGAGGTAGCGGCCTTTGGGAGCGGTATCGGGCGTGGAGAAGGCCTCGGCACATTTGGGGTCCAGCAAAGCCTTCCAATCGGGCAGACCGGGGCATTTCTCCTTCATATAGATCGGGTACCACCATTCCTCCTTGGCCTTGGGACCAAGCTTGCCCAGGCGTTCGGTCTGCTTGGTGGCGTCGGAGGCCTTCATGGCCTCGCCGGCGGTGGTGTCCCAAAATTCGACGCCGAGGGTCAGATCGCCATTGGTAAGGCCGGTCGACAGGCTGGAGAGATAGTCGGCGGTGGGATATTCGACGGTGTATCCCAGCTTTTCCAGGATGCCGCCCAGGATCTTGGCATTGAGATTGACACTGGTCCAGTCGAACAAGGCGATCTTGATGGGATCGGAGGATTCCGGCGAAGCCGCCGAAGCCGGTGAAATTCCCACGAGCAAAGCGGCCGCCACGGCCGCAAGGCCGCTGCGTCGAAATACTTTCAGGCAGTCCATAATAGGCACCCTTCCGTCTCTCTGAATGGCCGGCCGGCGCTTGTGCCTCTTGTGGGGCGAGGTCTTCCGCCCAAGGTCTGTCGCCAATGCCGATCCTGGAAGTGTCGCTCAGACAAAGCCCTTGGGCAAGTTATTTTCGTGCCAAGAATATTGTTTATATTTCAAAGCGTTGATGGTGATTATTTGGGCGCTTTGCTCGAAAAGGCGGCGCAGCGGCGCGCCCATTTTCCGCCATGGCGTACGCCGATCCTGCGCCCGGATTTCACGGGCGCGCCATTGCATCTGCATCGAGGCTGCAAACGCGCCTGCAAGGATTGGGCATGGCAATGTTCAGGCTCTTCCTTCGCGAATTCTGGCTCTTCGGCCTCAAGCAGGGCTGGGCCTGCCTGTTCGGCGGTTCCTTTCTCGCCCTCATCCTGGCAACGCGCTTCTATTATCCCGAGGGGGCCTGGGTCAGCCGCTATGATTTCCTCTGCTTCGCGGCGCTGGGTATCCAGGGCCTGTTGCTTGCGCTCAAGCTCGAGACCTGGGAAGAAGCCGCCGTGATCGCGGTCTTCCATGTCGTCGGCACCATCATGGAGATCTACAAAACGCAGGCCGGTTCCTGGGCCTATCCCGAGCCGAGCCTGCTGAAGATCGGCGAAGTGCCGCTGTTCTCGGGCTTCATGTATTCGGCCGTTGGCAGTTACATCGCCCGCGCGGCCCGCCTGTTCGACTTCCGCTACAGTTTCTATCCCCGCATGCGCTGGACGATCCTGCTGGCCGGACTGATCTATGTGAATTTCTTCACCCACCATTTTCTGCCGGACATCCGCCTCGGCCTGTTCGCCGCCATAGTCATCCTGTTCTGGCGCACGCAGATCTATTTTACGGTGGACCGGGAACCGCGCTCCATGCCGCTGCTGCTCGGTTTCTTCCTGGTTGCCTTCTTCATCTGGATCGCCGAGAACATCGGCAGTTTCGGCCAGGTCTGGATCTATCCCAACCAGCGCCACGGCTTCGCCTTGGTTTCCTTCGGCAAGCTCGGGGCCTGGTATCTGCTGATGATCGTCAGCTTCGTGCTGGTGTCGCTGGTGCACCGGCCGGTGCGGCTGGCGCGTAGCGCCCGCCGGCTATTGCCGGCTGACTAGCGCCGGGGTGCGGATGGCCCGGCCGACGATCTCTGGCGTGGGCAGATAGCCATGCGAGGAGCGCATCTCGGCGAGATTGTCGATGATGTCGTAGGGGAACGGAGCCACCCGCCGGGTCGCCATGTCGATATTGAGCGAGATCAGTTCACAGGTGGCCGACACCCAGCCTTCGGTGGCATGACAGAGTTCTTCATAGATATGCAGACGCTTTTCGTCATAGCCGACCAGTTGCAGGCGCACACGCACGGGATCGTCGAGGTGAAGTTCACGCTTGTAGATAACGTGTACTTCCCCGGTGAAGAAGGACATGCCGCGCTCACGGATATAATCCTCCCCCAGACCGACGAGCGCCAGGGCTTCGCCAAGGGCGTTGTCGAACAGGACGTGATAATAGGCCATGTTCAGATGGCCGTTATAGTCGATCCAATGGGGCTCGATGCGCATCTGTGACGATACGAACGGCGCGAAGAACAATGCTGGCAATTTGCTGGTGTCAAACATTTCCGCCTCCACGCCACTAGAGCAAAGCGCGTTTTGAAAAAAAAACGCACTTTTGCTTCTAACTCCTTGTTTCGAGGCGCCTTTACAACTCTTGATAGTCGCAAAAAGCCCTCGATTTTCTGCCCTCTCACCCACTTCAAACTGAATATCCGAACCTGTTGGGCAGGCTCGGATATTCAGTCTCGTTCCAGCTCTGCCCATACTGGATGGGCGACGATCGATCACGATCGCGATACCCTCTGGCGCAGGGCTTCCAAGTCAGTGTATGCCAAATGGCTGATACCTCAAGACAAAGTAACATATTATGGTCAATTCCGGCGCAAATTCCCGGCGCTACCAGCCCGAAGATCTCTCTGCCGTCTGCGATGCCCTGGCCGGACAATTCGGTCCGCGCTTTTCGGCAAGCCAGGCTTTGCGCGACCAGCATGCAAGCACGCTGACCTGGCTGCCCGCCCAGGCGCCGGATGCCGTGGTTTTCCCTGAGAATGAAAATGAAGTAGCTGATATCGTCAGGCTGTGTGCCGGCCATGGCGTGCCCATCATTCCCTACGGCACCGGAACCGGTCTGGAAGGGCATGTCAATGCACCGGAAGGCGGCATCTCCGTCGACACCAGCCGCATGAACGCCATCGTTGCCGTGCATGCCGAGGATCTCGACGCCGTGGTGCAGCCGGGGGTCACGCGCAAGCAACTCAACGACTATCTGCGCGACCAGGGGCTGTTCTTTCCCATCGATCCCGGTGCCGACGCTTCCCTGGGCGGCATGGCGGCAACGCGTGCCTCCGGCACCAATGCGGTGCGCTATGGCACCATGAAGGACAATGTTCTTTCGCTGCGGGCGGTGCTGGCCAATGGCGAGATCGTCTCGACGGCGAGCCGGGCCAAGAAGAGCTCGGCCGGCTATGACCTTACGCGCTTGCTCGTCGGTTCGGAGGGAACGCTTGGCCTCATCACGGAAGTGACCCTGCGCCTGCATGGCATTCCCGAGGCCATCAGCGCCGGTATCTGTCCCTTCGGCAGTGAGAAGGCCGCCTGCGATGCCGTGATCGCCACCATCCAGTCCGGCCTTGCCGTGGCGCGCATCGAACTGCTCGACACGTTGATGGTGAAGGCGGCCAATGCCTATTCCGGCCTGGGCTTGCCAGAGACCCCGATGCTGTTCCTTGAATTCCACGGCAGCGATGCCGGCGTGGCTGAGCAGGCCGAACGCTTCGGCGAAATCGCGACCGAGTTCGGCGGCGGTCCCTTCACCTGGGCCACCAAGCCCGAGGAGCGCACCAAGCTATGGGCGGCGCGCCACAACGCCTATTGGGCGGTCAAGTCCATGTGGCAGGGCGCCGAGATCGTTGCCACCGATGTCTGCGTGCCGCTGTCGCGCCTGGCCGAATGCGTGGCCGAAACCCGCCGGGACATCGATGCCACCGGTCTGATCGCGCCGATCGTCGGGCATGTCGGCGACGGTAATTTCCACGTGCAGCCGATGATCGACATGAGCGATCCTCGCGAGGTCGCTGCCTGCGAGGGCTTTCTCGAACGGCTGGTGGAGCGGGCGCTGGCCATGGAAGGGACCTGCACCGGGGAGCATGGCGTGGGGCAGGGCAAGCGCAAATATCTCAAGGCCGAACACGGTGCCCCGGCCCTGGCGGCGATGCGGGCGATCAAGCAGGCCTTGGATCCGGCCGGCATCATGAATCCCGGCAAGATCTTTCCCGATTGAGCGGCATGCCGGAGCCGGACACCCGTTCGAGCGTACCGGCTTCAGGAACCGCCGCAAAAAGCAACAGGCGGATGCTTCTCCTCGAAACATCCGCCCATCGTCTTCATTCATCTTGGGCACGTATCCGGGTGCCTGTTGAACCTTGCCTGCGATCGGGCCCGGCTCTGTTTGCTCAAGGATAGTTCCGGCCCGGTCCCTCCTAGAACAAAGTGCGTTCATGGCTGAACGCTCTCCTGCTCTAACTCCCGTTTCGACGCGTCTTTGCGATCCCGTCCAATCGCAAAATGCTTTGGCCGTTGAATCTATCCTCTCCTATGGCGTCACCACCACCGGCTGACCGGCGGCCTTTCCTTCGGTAGCGTCCTTGGGTTTGACACGAACGATGATCGGCATCGTCAAACCGGAAGGAACGGGCCGGCCGTCGAGATAACCAGCCTGCTGCGTTTGCTTGTCCACCGAAAGAAAAACCAGCATGTTCGCTGCTGCTACACGGCTTGTCGGCTCACTACGGGCCAACGGAGACTGCCCCGTGCTAGTCCCAACCGTATAGAAGCCTGCGCCGAAGACACCTAACGCCAATACGACTCCGACGGAGCTGATCAAGCGTAACATTGTGTACCCACCTCACTGAAAGCGAGAGATACCGTTCCTCTATTGACGCGACGCTGTTGTGACGAACGGCCACGAATTCGACCGCCCCTTTTTCGCCCGCTGCTCATTCTTTTGTGGGGGAGCATTCAGGCACAGCCCAGCCGGCTCATGCTTTAGCATTTATTCCGGCGGAGGATGTCATAGCACAAATTTTGTACGGGTCTTAATGAAATCTAAAGACTTGGTGAAAATGTGAACATGGCGGGTCGTTCGTAATACAATTGCTGCCGAATCTGTTCATAACGAAAGTTTCGATCGGGATTTCGACCGTTTGGGACCATCTCCCGCCGCCCTGTGCAGTGACCCGGGACCACAGTTTCTCCACGTTCCCGGTTTCGTCTCGCCGCGGTTTTCGCGTATGGTCGTCGCTGGCAGGGAAGGGACCTCGAAACCGGATTCACCATGGCGCCATCGGCGGGGTGAAACATTTGCCGGTCGAGGGCAAAGCGTGTTCTGACGGAACGCATTTTGCTCTAACCCTTCGTTTGGAGGCACCTTTGCGATTCCCGGTACTGGATTGCAAAGGCATTGGAAAGGACGTGCGGCGTGCGCGAGGCGCTCACCGTTATCGGATTTTTGTTGATCGTGGCGTTCGCGGCTGTGTTCACCGCGCCCCTCTACGTCGACTGGAACGCTTGGCGCGAGGATATCGGCAACCGCCTCACGCAGCATTTCGGCACAACCGTCATCATTCGTGGCCCGATCGAAGCGCGCCTCTTGCCCCAGCCCTGGCTTTCGCTCTCGGATGTCAGCATCGGAGACCCCTATGGCACCACCAGGCTGAACGTTGCGCGCATCGATGGAGACGTCAGCCTCGGCGGCCTGCTGCGCGGCGATGTCGATCTTTCCAATGTGGTGGTGCGTGATCCAGCCCTGTCGGTAGCGGCCGATGACGAGGGGACGATCGCTCCCCTTTCGAAATATCCGGTGTCGCTCGGGGCCGCGGTCGAAAGCTTCGAGGTCAGCGGCGGATCGCTTCATTATGTGAACAAGGTCGACGGCCAGGACATCAGCCTGACCGGCATCAATCTGGTCGGTGAATCCGGTTCGGTACTCGGTCCTTACAAGGCCGAGGGCGGCATCAAGATCGCCGGCGTGCCTCATACGATAAAGATCGCGACCGGCGTTGCCGAGAAGGGTAGCCTCAATCTGCGCATCACCGCGGTGCCGGCGGACAAGCCGGTGACGCTCGATCTCGACGGTCAGGTCAAGCTTCAGGGCGGCAAGCCGACCTTTGTCGGGATGGCGACGCTGCTGCGTCCGACCTTCTCCGCGAAGGCGGCGGGAGAAGGGGGGCCGGATGATCAGGCCGCTGGCGAGCAATTGGCCTGGAGTATGTCGGGGCCGGTGACCGCCACGCCCGCAGGCGTGGCCTCCGACAAGGTGTCGATCCAGCTTGGGCCGGACGAGCGGGCCCTCAAGCTTGCCGGCAGCGTGAACCTGGCTTTCGGCGCCACGCCGGTGCTGGAGGCGAACCTTGCCGGCAAGCAGCTCGAACTCGATCGTTTCGCCGGTATCGGCCCCGACAAGCGCCAGCCACCGGCCGCGGTGCTGGCCAGGCTTGCCAGGACCGTACCGACGCTTGCCGGAGCCGCCACCAACGCTCAGATCGATCTTGCCGCCGATGGCCTCATGCTGGGCGGCGAGTTGATCCAGAATGCCCGGGCGAGCCTCAGGGTTGCCGAGGGGAAATTGCAGGTCGATCGTCTCGAGGCGACATTGCCGGGCAAGAGCCATCTCTTGCTGGCCGGCGACGTCAATGACGAAGGAGGCGGGTTCAAGGGCAATCTCGACCTCAAATCGGGCCAGGCCACCGGCCTGATCGGCTGGCTGCAGGGCCAGCCCGTTCTGGGGCGGCCGGATGCCGTCCGCAAACTGTCCCTGAAGGCAGCCCTCGACGCCGACGCCGACAAGGTGGACTTTTCGCAGCTGACCCTCGCCATCGACGATGCCGCGGTCAAGGGCAGGCTGGCCTGGAACCGCCTGGCACACGGCCGGTCCGCCGGGCGGGTCGAAGCCAATCTGGCCGCGCAGCGTATCGATCTCGACGTGCTGCCATCGGTGGCCGCTCTCCTGCCCGGCAGCAGCGACCTGTTCAGCGAAGCCGATATCCGCTTGCAGGCGGAAGCGTTGGCCCTGTCGGGAATCGAGGCCAAATCGGTCAGTGGGCATATCAAGGCGGGCGGCAAGCTGATCGCGCTCGAGGATGTGGTCGTCAACGACCTCGGCGGCGCCAATCTCACCGCCAATGGCCGCATCGACAATATCGGTGCCGAGCCACAGGGCGAGATCCGCATCGTATTGAACGGCAAGGATCTTTCGGGGCTGGCTACCACGCTCAAGCGCAGCACGCTGCCGGTTTTCTGGGTCAATGCCTTTGCGGCCCGCGCGGCCTCGCTCTCGCCGGCCAATGCCAGCCTTTCCGTTGCCTTCGGGGCTGCGCGGCGTTATTCGGTCGACGGCAAGTTCGGCGGCAGCGTTCTGCAACTCGACACCCAATTCGCGGGCAAGGGCGCAGGCGAGAACGCCGATATCAGGGTGAAGGCCGACAGCCTCGACGTCGCCACGCTGATGCGCCAGGCTGGGCTCGACTATGCGGTGGGTTCCGTGCCCGGGCGTGCCTCGCTGGAGATGGCCCTGTCGGGTCCGCTCAACGGCGCGATGCGTTGGAACGCCAGTTTCGAAGGAGCGGGGCTGCAACTCTCCGGTACCGGCAAGATGACCGGTTCATTCGAAGCGCCTGCTTTCGACGGGCGCCTGACGGCCAGCACCGACGATGCGCTGGTGCCGGCCCAGCTACTGAGCCTGCCGCTTCCGGGCGTGGTTCCTTCCCAGAGTGCCACGCTGGACTCCGGTTTTCGTGCCAGGGCAGGTCGTTATGTCTTCGATGATCTGACGGGGACGGTGCTCGGCATGCCGCTCAGTGGAGCGCTCACCATCAATGCCGGCAAGCCGACGCGCCTCGACGGTCGCCTGAATTTTCTCAAGGCTGATGGGCAACTGCTCGGCTCGCTGTTCTCGGGAGCGGATCTGAGCGCGGGGAACACCAATGGCAATGCCTTTTCCGATGAGAGCTTTGGTGCGGGAACCTTCGATGCCTTCGCAGGTCGGCTTTCTGTCTCGGCCAAGACGTTGCGCCTGTCTCGACGCCTGCCGGAACTCGACAATGCGCGCGCGGTGCTGAATTTCGGCAATGGCAAGGTGGCCGTCGATGATTTTGCTGCAAAACTCGCCGGCGGTGATGTCAGCGGTGCCCTCCAGCTTTCGCATGCCGCCCTCGATACTGCCGCAAGCGGACATTTCTCGTTGCACAAGGTCGCGCTGCAGGGACGTCAGCTTTCTGGCGAACTGGCCATGGGCGTCGAATTCCAGGGCAATGGCCGCTCGCCCGACGCGTTGATGTCCTCCCTCACGGGGGGAGGAACCGCCGAACTTGCCCAGGCATCGCTGGCGGGGCTCTCCGAAAAGGCCTTCGGCCAGACGGTGGTGGCGGTAGATGGTGGACTTTCCGGCGACGCCGGTCACGTCAGGGAAGCCTTCGAACGCAGCTTGGATGAAGCTCCGCTGAAGACCGGGACGATCAACGGCAATCTCTCGCTCGCGGGCGGCGTGCTCCGTCTCTCCTCGACCCGAGCCACCTCGGCGCAGGGCAGCATTGCCCTCTCCGGTCTGCTGGATCTCTCGGACCTGACGGTGAAGGCCGACATCGCGCTCTCCCCTACCAATCCGGCCGATGGCTTCGGGGGCCCGGCCCCAATCATCCCGGTGCAATTGCGCGGCACCATCGACGCCTTGCAAAAGCAGGTCGATGTATCGAGCCTTGTCGCCTGGCTCAGTATTCGCGGTGTCGAACAGCAGGCCCGCAAACTCGAGGTATTGGAGGCACAACGGCGGATCGAGGAGAAGGCTCAGGAGGATGCGCGTCGCGCGGAAGCCTTGAAGATGCAGAAGGCGATCGAAGATGCGCGTCGGAAAGCCCAGCTTCAGGTCCCGGCACCCACCAGTCCACCTCTGCAACTGAGGCCGGGAGCACCGGTGCCGGCAACGGGCGGGGCGGGGGTACCGCTGGCGCCCACGGCCGGGCTTCCCGGCGTGCCGCCGGTGAAATTGCCTTCTCTCGAAAACCTGCCCGCCTCGTCGGTAACTCCCGGCCACACCACGGTGGTGCCAGCCCCGCTTCTGCCGAATTCCGGGCCGGCCTTGCCGCAGGCTCCCATCGGATCACCGCCGATCGGCCCCTGAGGCGGGGGGAGGGCCGTTGCTTACCGCTATTCCAGGTTGAAATCAGATGTCGGTGGTTGCGGGTGGTATTATAAGGCCGTCTATTTTGCGTTACACACAAGACAGCAGATCTAGCCTTTATGGACGCGCTAAGTCTGAAGCAAGCTAGGTCTTCAATTGTTCGAATGGGCTATGGCCGCTGCCGTAGAGACAAACTCCTGCAACATGATGAAGGCAAGCATCAAGCGGGAGCAAAACCAGGCCTGCCGGATGGAACCTGCTTTCCATCAATCAGGCGAACGCCACTGCGGGCCGGGCCGAATCAAGCCACCCTCATCCTCGGCGCACATTCTCCAGGACGAAGAGCCGGATTGCCGAAGACAGATTTCCTTGGGCGCGTGTGGCATCGATCTCGGCAACGACGTCCGAGAGCGTGAGATCGCGCTTGGCGGCCAGTTCTTTCAAAGTTTCCCAGAAGGCATCCTCCAGGGAAACGCTCGTCTTGTGGCCGGCAATGACGATGGAACGTTTAACGACTTTGCTTTTCATGGCAGCCCATCACTCTACATTATTGGGCTTCAGGCGGTGTCTGTCGAGGTGCCTTTCGGCCTCCTGCTTATCCGCCTGCAGCCTTTCTCTATCGATGCGCGAGAGTCCATGGATCGAGCGTTTCCGGGCAGCTTCCTGCTCGGCTTCGGCCCTTGCCCGAGCCTTGCGTACTCTCCTCAAATTCACGATCTCAGTCATCAGCTTACCGGAAAGGAACTTTCTCTCAAGTGAACAACTTCACTATCGACTTGAGGCCCGATCTGGGCACATCTTGTAAGACATATGCCTTGATTGGAAAACAACGTTCCTGTCATTCTTTATCTGGCGTTATCATCCGTGCAAGGCTCATCGCATTTTCAAAAGCTCTTTCATCCATTATTTTTGCCGCCAATATTTCCTGAAGTAGAGTGGTACCGTTATGGTGCGCTGTCTTCGCAATATAAGCTGCCTTATCATAGCCGATGACAGGTGTTAGTGCCGTCACCAGCATGAGGGAACGCGCCACGAGATCGCTGATTCGGGAAGTGTCAGCCTCGATTCCGCTGACGCAGTGATCGGTAAAGCTGTTGGCTGCGTCGGCAAGCAGGCGGATAGACTGCAATGTCGCGTCGGCGATCACCGGCTTGAACACGTTCAGTTCCAAATGCCCCTGGCTGCCGGCAAAGGTGATGGTGCTCTGATTGCCGAACACCCGTGTGCAGACCATTGTCATCGCCTCGCATTGGGTCGGGTTGACCTTGCCCGGCATGATGGAAGAGCCCGGCTCGTTTTCAGGCAGAATCAACTCGCCGAGGCCGGCTCGAGGGCCCGAGCCGAGCAGTCGGATGTCGCTGGCGATCTTGAACAGGCTGACGGCCACGGTGTTGAGCGCACCATGGGCGGCCACCAAGGCATCATGCGTGGCGAGGGCCTCGAATTTGTTGGGGGCGGTGACGAAGGGCAGGCCGGTCAGGGCAGCAAGTTCAGCCGCGATCCGTTCGGCGAACCCCTCGCGGGTGTTGAGGCCGGTGCCGACCGCCGTGCCGCCCTGCGCCAGGGGCATCAATTCGGCAAGGCCAGCCTCGATCCGCCGGATGCCCTGCTGCAACTGCGTGGCATAGCCTGAGAATTCCTGACCGAGCGAGAGTGGGGTCGCGTCCTGCAAATGGGTGCGGCCGATCTTGATGATGTCCTTGAAGGCTTCGGCCTTCTGTTCCAGGGCGGAAGCCAGATGGCGCAGTGCCGGCAGCAGCCGGTCATGGATCTCCCGGGCGGCAGCCACATGCATGGCGGTGGGGAAGGTATCGTTGGACGATTGGCCGCGATTGACATGGTCGTTGGGATGCACCGGCTTCTTAGAGCCCATGGTGCCGCCGAGCATCTCGATGGCGCGATTGGAAATCACCTCATTGGCATTCATGTTGGTCTGCGTGCCGGAGCCGGTCTGCCAGACCACCAGGGGAAACTCGTCATCAAGCCTGCCGTCGGCGACCTCGCGAGCCGCGCGCTCGATGGTCTCAGCCAAAGCGGGGTCGAGCACGCCGAGCTCGCGATTGGCGCGAGCGGCCGCCAGTTTGATCAGCCCGAGAGCGTGAATCAGCGGGCGGGGCATCTTCTCGGCGCCGATGCGGAAATTCTCGAGCGAGCGCTGGGTCTGTGCCCCCCAATAATGCCCGGCGGGCACCTCGATCGTCCCGAAGGAGTCGCTTTCCTGGCGGCTGGCGGGGGTGGCTTCAGTCATGATGGTCTCCTGCAACTGGCCCCATGCGGTCAGCCCTGGATTCGGGGAGCGCATGGCGGCTCGTATTCGAGTCTCCGGTGGGGCATACAAGGCCGCTGCCGCATGCCGATTGAGGATGGCACGGGCAGGGCGAGACGCCCTCTCTCTCAAATAAGGCATGTCAAGCCTGAGGAAAGCTCCGTCAAACCGCAATCGCCTCTTTTTTCTGCCGAACAGGCAGCCTATATTCCCTTTGCCGGCTCGCGCCGGCTATGGCGATAAATGGTCATCGAAATAAACCTTTCGGACCCGGGGGCAGTACCCGGCGCCTCCACCAGAGCCCGTCAGGGCGGGCTGCGGCGGGGGCGAAACAGGATCGACGAGGGTGTAAAGGGTGTGCTTTCGCTCGGCATGGTTCCGCCGATATCGGGCCTTTTCAATAGTTGCCAACGACAACTATGCTCCGGTTGCGGTTGCCGCGTAAGCGGTAACTAGACCGAAATCAAGTCCTGACGGGTAGCACCGGCAGGCGGGGTTCGGAGGCACCTGGCAACAGAAGCCTCCACTTCATTCCGGTCTGCCTGCAGGCCATCCGAAGATGCGGTCTGCAAGGCGTATGAATGTGCCAGCGGGCCTGATGTAATCAAAAGCTGGCCTGGTAAGAATTGCGCGATGAGTATTGACCATATCCGGTATGATCTTCTCACTCAGGATGCGCTGCGCGGCATGGTTCGCCGCGTGCTGGCCGATGCTGCCCGCATCGGACTGCCGGGCGACCATCATTTCTTCATTTCCTTCAAGACGCAGTTTCCCGGCGTCAGTATTCCGGCGCGCCTGGCGGAAAAGTTTCCGGAAGAGATCACGATCGTCCTCCAGCATCAGTTCTGGGATCTCACAGTCAGCGATTACGGCTTCGAGGTTGGGTTGTCTTTTGGCAATGCCCCCGAGCGGCTGGTCGTGCCTTTCGCTGCCATGACGGCCTTCTTCGATCCGTCAGTGGATTTCGGCGTGAAGTTCGAGGTCGACGAAGTCGAGACGGAAGAGGAAGCCGCACCGGTACCGGCGCCGGCTGCGATTCGCGCAGTTCCGCGTAGTGACGAGGGCGAAGCCGGCAAGCGTGCACCGGCCAAGGAAGCCGGGACCAAAGAGGTTGCGGCCAAGCCTGCTCGCAAGAAGGCCAGCGTTCCTGTTGAAGAGCCGGTTACTGCGACGGCAGGCGAAGGCGGTGAGGACGAGCAGCCCGCCGAGAGAGAGAAATCGTCAGCCTCGATCATTTCCGTAAGAAGAAGTAAGCGGCCTCACACGAGTGACATCCTCGCCAGCATGAGCGGGGTCACGCCCTGCTATGCATCAAGCTGACGGCTTGGTTGTCGGCTGAGGCCGCAGATGCCTCGTCCGCCTCTCCCTTCCCCGCACGCGCTGCGTTTCCAGGAGCAGGCGAGACGCCCGCAGTTCCAGGCACATTGCTTCCCCGCACACCTTTAATTGGATCGCCCGAAGCAATTACGAATGGGCCTCCGCAAGGCGGAGACCCATCGTCTTGTAAGATCTGAAGCTCAGGCTCAGTTCAGGCCAAGTGCCACGAAGCGCAGTTCACCCTGCGTGTTCGACAACAGCAGCAGAGCCTGCTTGGTGCCGGACTTCTTCAACTCCTCGATGCGCTTGCTCACATCCTCGGGATTGGAAACCGCTTGCTGGCCGACCTGGAGGATAACGTCGCCGACCTTGACCTGCTTGTCCTCGGCCGAGGAGCCGTTGTCCACCTTGGTCACCACCACGCCCTTGGCATCGGTGGCAAGCTTGTATTTGTCGCGCAGCTCCTTGGTGATGCCGGACATTTCCAGGCCGAGGGCCTTGGTGATCTTCGGTTTTTCAGGCGTTTCGGTGCCGCGGGTGGATGCCTTGATGGCGGCGTCGCTCTCGTCGAGGCGTGCGACGGTCACCGTCTTGGTCAGGGTCTGGCCCTTGCGCAGAATCACCACCTCGACCTTCTTGTCCACCGCCGTGTCGGCGACGAGGCGGGGCAGGTCCCGCATTTCCTTGATGTCGTGGCCGTCGAATTTCAGGATCACGTCGCCCGGCTCGAGGCCTGCCGGCTTGGCCGGGCCCTTGTCGTCGACGCCGGCGATCAGCGCGCCCTGCGCCTTTTGCATGCCCAGGCTTTCGGCGATGTCGTCACTAACGCCCTGAATACGTACGCCCAGCCAGCCGCGCCGCGTCTCGCCATAGAGCCGAAGCTGCTCGATCACGGGCTGCACCGTCGCCGACGGCATGGAGAAGCCGAGACCGATCGAGCCGCCTGTGGGCGAGATGATCGCCGTGTTGATGCCGATGACGCCGCCATCCATGTCGAACAGCGGCCCGCCGGAATTGCCCTTGTTGATGGCGGCGTCCGTCTGCAGATAATTGTCGTAAGGCCCCGAATTGATGTCGCGGTTGCGGGCCGAGATGATGCCCAGCGTCACCGTGCTCGACAGGCCGAAGGGATTGCCGATAGCCATGGCCCAGTCACCGACGCGGACCTTGTCGCTGTCGGCGAACTTCACCGCTTTCAGCGGCTTGGGCGGGTCGACCTTGAGCACGGCCACATCCACCTTCTTGTCGCGGCCGAGCAGTTTGGCCTTGAGCTTGGAACCGTCGTTGAAATTGACCTCGATGTCGTCGGCGTCGTCGATGACATGGTTGTTGGTGACGATGATGCCGCTGGGGTCGATGACGAAGCCCGAGCCGAGAGCTTCGGTCTTGCGGGGACGCTGCATCCCCTTGCCTTCCTTGTTGAAGAACTGGTTGAAGAATTCCTCAAAAGGCGATCCGGGCGGCAGCTTGGGCATCGGGGCCCGCGGCTGGTCCTCGCCGTCTTCGTCATTGCTGCCGGAGGCTACCGTCTGCGAGGTCGAGATATTGACGACGGCATCGATCAGTTCGGCCGAGAGATCAGCGACGGAGGGCGGGCCCGCCGCGGCCATGGCAGGCGGCGCCACCAGGGTTGCCGGGCTGGCGGCGATCAAGGCGGCGATGGCAACGGCGCCGCTGCGGCGCATCAAGCTGTTGAGTTGAATCGGCATCAAGTCCTCGGATGGTCACCCGCATCGGTGTTGATGTGGGGCGCGGTCGGATTGAATTTCAAGTGCGGAATGCGGCGCGAGCGTGACGCGCTCGTAAGTTCACGCAAAGTTGGGCTTGTCAGTTTCGTCTGCAACAGGAAGCGGCGGTGCGGCCCAACACCGGGCCGACACGTCACATGCCCCTTACAACCCAGATTATGATGATACCGATGATGGCGGAAATGAAGCCGGCGAGGCGAAGCTGTGCGTTGGGGGAGTTGGCGACCGAGACCATCATGCGCCGTACCGGCTCGGGAAAGGCCAGAAAGAACAACCCTTCGATCGCAAAGGCCAGTCCGAGCGCCGTGATGAAATCACCGAAAGAGAAACTATTCATCCGCCCCACACATTATATGAACCTCACCCGAACCTTCCGACGGCTCGCGATCCTAAGCAGGTTCCTCCTGATCGAGCCACGGGCGCGATCAGGAGGAACCTGCAAGATATCAACATTTGCGTAGTTCCCTGGCGAGGCCCATCCGCGGACCTCGCTAGGAAACTACGCTTGAGCAAAACGCGTTCATACCTGAACGCTTGTTTGCTCCAGTTCCTTGTTTCCAAGCCAATCCATCGGATTGGCCAGAGCGTTTTTGCGATTTTTGTTGAACTCGTCAAATCGCAGAACGCTTTTGGCAAGGGCGCCGACGGAATGTTCGCGGCGGTCCTATGAAAACGCCGGCCGCAACGAGGCGGCCGGCGCAATGGAGCTTTATCTAGGGCCGACGTCAAGCCTATTGCGCCGGAGCAGCCTGAGGAGTCGGGGCCGCAGGCGCCGGTGTTCCCGCTGGGGCAGCCGGTGAGCGAAGATAACGGAAGTAATCCCAGTCCGGGCTGATGAAGACCTGCGTGTTGTCAGGCTTCATCGCATCGACGTAGTTACGCATCGACAGGTAAAACTGGAAGAATTCCGGGTCCTTGTTGTAGGCGTCTGCCAGGACCTTGATGCGGCTCGAGTCGGCCTGGCCGGTTGTCTCCGAGGCCTTGCCGCGCGCTTCACCGAGGATCTTGGCGACCTGCCTGTCGGCGTCGGATCGGATAATCTGCGCCTGTTGCGTGCCCTGCGAGCGAATCTGCTGGGCCTCCGTCTGGCGCTGCGACTGCATGCGCTTGTAGACGGCCTCCGAGTTGGCCTGCGGCAGGTCGGCGCCGCGGATGCGTACGTCGACCACCTCGATGCCGAGGCCGGCGGCTTCGCGATTGACCTCGGCGCGGATCTTTTCCATCAGTCCGGCGCGCTGGTCACGCACGACGGCAGCGAAGGTCGACTGGCCGAGAATTCGGCGAACCGCCGAGGACAGGATCGAGGAAAGCTGCAGTTCCACGCCCTTTTCCGTACGCGAGGTCTGGAAGAAGCGCAGCGGATCCGAGATACGATAGCGGGCGAAGGCGTCGACCTTCAGGCGCTTCTGGTCGCTGGCGATGACTTCCTGCGGCTGGCTGTCGAGGTCGAGCACTTGCTTGTTGATGTACTCGACATTCTCGATGAAGGGCCATTTCCAGTAGAGACCGGGCTGGGTCTTCGCCGGCTGCGCCTCGCCGAAGCGCAGCGGCAGGGCGTAGTCGCGCGGCGTCACCGTGTAGGCCGACAGATAGGCCAGGACCAGGACGGCACCGGTCGTGATCAAGGCAATGGTTCCAAGCGGGGATTTCATTGCGCCGCTCCCTGCTGGGGTTGCGCCGAGCCGGCCGGCCGCTTCAGCACACGGTCGAGTGGCAGATAGGGTACGATACCCTGGCCCTGCGTCTTGCTGTCCAAGATCACCTTGTTCGTGTCGGTGAGGATGGCTGTCATGGCTTCCAGATACATGCGCTCGCGGGTGACGACGGGGGCCTTCTGATAGGCGCTGAAGACTTCGTTGAAACGGGACGCCTCACCGGCAGCTTCGGCGACGGTGCGCGCACGATAGGCCTCGGCCGCCTGGGTGATACGGGCGGCTTCACCGCCAGCTTCCGGGATCACCTTGTTGGCATAGACCTGCGACTGGTTGATGGTGTTTTCCTGGTCGGCGCGAGCGGCCTGCACGTCGCGGAAGGCGTCGATCACCTGGGGCGGCGGATCGACATTCTGCAACTGCACGAGGCGGACCATGACGCCGGCCCCGTAGCTGTCGAGAGCCCGCTGCATTTCACCCTGCACCTGCTGTTCGATCGCTTGGCGATCGCCCGTCAGGATCGGCGTGATGTTGCGCTGGCCGACGGCCTCGCGCATGGCGCTCTCCGCCACGGCTCGGATCGTTCCCCTCGGATTGGCCAGATTGAAGGCAAACTTGTCCGCCGCCGACGGGTTGATCTGCCACTGCACCGTGAAGCCGATATTGACGAGATTCTCGTCACCGGTCAGCATTTCATTGGCGCTGTCGCTGTCGCCGCGCGTGCCGATATTGATGGTCTCGACATTGGTGACAGTGAGCTTTTCGACCGCACCGATCGGGTAGGGCACGTTGTAGCGCAGGCCCGGCGGGCTCAGCGTCTTGTAGCTGCCGAAGACGAGATTGAGGCCGACCTCGTTGGGCTGCACGCGATAGAAGCCGGTGAGCAGCCACAAGCCGATCAGCGCCACGGCGCCGATTGCGATGTTGCGCGGCGTGAAACCGCCGCCGCCCTGGAGATTCTTGAGGCCGTCCTTGCTGCGGCGAAGCCAATCTTCGAGATCCGGGGGCTGGGAACCGCCGGATGGACCGCCACCCCAGGGGCCACCGCCCCCCGGTCGCCCGCCGCCGTTGTTGCCGCCGCCGCTACCCCAGGGGCCACCACCGCCGCTCTGGTTACTCCAAGGCATGTCTTGGTCCTTTGATTGTTCGCCTGCCTGAAGCAGGACGAAAGCTCATTCCAAAGAACGGAATAAGCTGGAGAGAAGCTGCATATAGGAATGCAACCCCCCCGATCAATCCGAAACCATGTTTGAAAACAAGCCTCTAAATCCACCAAACCCTATTGGGATGAAGCTGTCTTCACATGGCAAAGCTACAGAAATTCATATGCAGCCCCTTGAAATTCCTATGTAAACCCGACGCCGGACTGCGATTGCCGCACAGCGTAACGGTCACGTGTTAAATTTCGTTCATCAGCGCGGCTGAGGCAATTGCAAGTGCCTGATCAGGCTCGACGAAGCGCCACCCCGGCATCTGGTGGCGGAACCAGGTGAACTGGCGCTTGGCGTAATGGCGTGTATCGGACTTGGCGCCCGCAATGGCCTCTTCGAGCCCGATTTCGCGGGCGAGGTAGCGGCAGAGCCCAGGCACGCCATGGGCCCGCATGACGGGCAGGGCAGGATCGAGCCCCCGCTGGGAGAGTGCGTGAACCTCCTCGATGGCGCCTTGCCCGACCATCAGGTCGAAGCGCCGATCGATCCTGGCATAGAGTTCGGCGCGCTCGGGGCTGAGAAAGAGGCGCAGGCATTTGTCGGCATCGAGCAGAGGCGGCGAATGCGGTTCGCTCTGCCATTGCGACAGGGAGCGGCCGGTCGCCTCGAAAATTTCGAGGGCACGGATCAGGCGCTGACGATCGCTGGGCCGCAGACGATTCGCCATGGCCGGGTCCTTCTGGCTCAGCCAGGCGTGCAGGGCCTCGGTCTCCATGCCTTCGGCCTTGCCGCGTATCGCGTCGCGGACGCTGTCGGGAACGGCCGGCATCTCGGCGAGCCCTCTTTCCAGGGCTTTGAAGTAGAGGCCGGTGCCGCCGATCACGATGGGCAGGCGTTCCTGCTGCCGGACACTGTCCAAGGCGGCGGCCGCGTCATCGCGCCAGCGTCCCACCGAATAATTGATGGCTCCGTCGACATGGCCATAGAGCAAATGGGGCGCGCGCGCCGTCTCGTTCGCATCCGGTCGGGCACTGAGCACGGCGAGATCGCGGTAGACCTGCATGGAATCGGCGTTGATGATGCTGCCGCCGAAGCTTTCGGCAAGCGCCAGGGCCAAAGCTGACTTGCCGCTCGCCGTCGGACCTGCGAGAAGCACCGCGTCATATTGAATGGCTGTCACTCCGGATACCTGCCCTCATGTCCCTTGTCGCCACGCTGATCTCCCATCCGGACCGTCCCGCCCTTGATGCAGCTACCCTGTCGCACGCGGCGCAGTCGCTGGCCTCCCCCGGAGCTCCCATCGTCCTGGCACCCGGCGTGGCAGTAGACATAACCTGCACGGCCGATGCACCGATCGTCGAGATCGAGGATCGTTTGCGCGAGGCCCTGGCAGGCAGCGCGGTGGATCTGGTGGTGCAGGAAGCCGAGGGGCGGCGCAAGTATCTTTTCCTTGCCGACATGGACTCCACCATGATCGGCCAGGAGTGCATCGACGAATTGGCCGATTTCGTCGGCGCCAAAGCGGTGGTGGCCGAGATCACCGAGCGTGCCATGCGTGGCGAGATCGCCTTCGAACCGGCTCTGCGCGAGCGTGTGGCCCTGCTGAAGGGACTGCCAGAGAGCATCGCCGACGAGGTCATCCGGGAACGCCTGACCCTGACCTCGGGCGGACCGGAACTGGTGCGCACCATGCGGGCGAACGGGGCCTATACGGCGCTCGTCTCGGGTGGCTTCACCTTGTTCACCGCCAAGATCGGGGCGATGGTCGGCTTCGACGAGCATCAGTCCAACCTTCTCGTGGTGAGGGATGGCCGCCTTACCGGTGAGGTGGCCGAGCCGATTCTCGGCAAGGAAGCCAAGCGCGCCAATCTCGATCGCTTGCGGCAGGCGAGGGGGCTGGCGGCCTCCGATACGATGGCGGTCGGCGATGGCGCCAATGATCTTGCCATGCTGGGCGAAGCCGGTCTCGGCGTGGCTTATCGTGCCAAGCCCGCGGTCGCCGCGGCGGCTCGGATGCGGGTGGAGCATGGCGACCTGACGGCGCTGCTCTATGCGCAGGGATATCGCTGCCAGGATTTCGTGCGCTAGACATTGGGCGCCAGGATGGGGCCACATCCACCAACGGGAAGTGGGAGCTGCATGATGACCAAGGACGGCAATCAGGACTTGCTGGATGTGCTGAAAGCCCGCTTCGAAGCCAATATGAAACGCCACAAGGGCCTCGACTGGGCCACGGTGCGGGCACGTCTGGAGGCCGATCCCAAGAAATTGCACGCCCTTGGCGAGATGGAGCGCACAGGAGGCGAACCGGACGTAATCGGCCACGATTCGGGGACCGGCGAATACGTCTTCTACGACTGCTCACCCGAAACGCCCAAAGGCCGCAGAAGCCTTTGCTTTGACCGGCAGGCGCTCGATGAAAGGAAGGAGCACAAGCCGGAGGGCAGCGCGGTCGACATGGCCGCCGCCATCGGCATCGAGCTCCTGACGGAACAACAATATCGTGCGCTACAGGAACTGGGTGCGTTCGACCTGAAAACCTCGAGCTGGGTGAAGACGCCGCCCGAGATCAGGAAAAAGGGCGGAGCCCTGTTTTGCGATCGCCGCTATGATCATGTTTTCTTGTACCACAACGGGGCATCTTCCTATTATGCCGTGCGGGGGTTTCGAGGCGTGCTCAAGGTGTAATCCGAAGATCGGCCAGATGTCGGGCTAAAGCGACCGTCGGCGTTCGTACATAGTTTAGCAGGAAATCCGCGCTAGCCTTTCAAGAGCCGCCATCTCGACATGGCCGCGCAGACTGAAAGATTGCGTGCACAATTCTCTCAGGGGGGTCGCGGAATCGGACGCCGCGGCTAAGATCAGGCCATGCTCGACCGCTCCAACAAGCCGCACCCTGAACAAGGCTATCTTGATCTCCTCGACCGCGTCTGGCGCGAGGGCACGCCGCGGGTCGACCGCACCGGCGTCGGCACACGCGCGCTGTTCGGCCAGAGCCTGCGCATCGATCTGTCCGATGGCACGCTGCCCTTGCTCACCACCAAGCGGGTGTCCTGGAAGACGATCGTGCGCGAGTTGCTGTGGTTCCTCGATGGCGGTACCAATATCCGGCCGCTGCTGCAGAACAAGGTGACGATCTGGACTGATTGGCCGCTCGCCAAATATCGCCAGGCAACCGGCGAGGCGATCAGCCAAGAAGATTTCGAGGCGCGGATCGTCGCGGACGAGGCTTTCGCGGAGCGCTGGGGCGATCTCGGGCCCGTCTACGGTGCGCAATGGCGCCATTGGCCGCTTTTCGTGCCGACCGACGTGCCGGGCGAGGAGGGGCTCTATCGCAGGGATCCCAAGGGGATCGACCAGATCGCGCGGCTGGTGCACGACATCCGCAACAATCCGACGTCGCGCCGCCTGATCTTCACCGGCTGGAACGTGGCGGAACTCGACGGCATGGCCCTGCCGCCCTGCCACACAACCTATCAATATTTCGTCGCCGATGGCCGGCTGTGCGGCCTGCTGCACCAGCGCTCCTGCGACGTCGGCCTCGGCGTGCCCTACAACCTCGTCACGGCCTCGCTGCTGATCCACATGCTGGCCCAGCAATGCGACCTGGAGCCCGGCGAGTTCGTCTGGTTCGGCGGCGACGTGCATGTCTATCAGAACCATGGCGATCTCGTCGCCCAGCAGTTGAGCCGCACGCCGATGCCCTGGCCGAAGCTGCGCTTTGCCCGCAAGCCTGCCTCGATCCTCGATTACAAGTTCGAGGATTTCATCGTGGAAGGCTATGAAGCCCATCCGGCGATCTCCGCGCCGATCGCGGTATGATCGGGGCATGATGGCTATTCCCGTCATCATGGTTGCCGCCATGGCCCGCAATCGCGTCATCGGCGTCGATAATGGGCTGCCGTGGCACATGCGCTCGGATCTCAAGCAGTTCAGGGCCGCCACCATGGGCAAGCCCTTGATCATGGGCCGCAAGACCTACCAGTCGATCGGACGACCGCTGCCAGGGCGTCGCACCATCGTGGTGACACGCGATCCCGCTTTTCAGGCAGAGGGAGTAGAAGTGGCCGCCAGCCTGGAAGCGGCACTCGAGCGCGGGCAGCAGGTCGCAGCCGAGATGAAGGCCGACGAGGTCGTCATTGCGGGCGGGGCCGCGATCTATGCCCAGGCCCTGCCGAAGGCGAGCCGCCTGCTGCTGACGGAACTGGACCTGGAAGCGCAGGGCGACGCTGTCTTTCCCGCCCTGCCGGTCGGGGAGTGGCGGGAGGTATCGCGCGCACCCCATCCCCGTGGGGAGGGGGACGATGCCCGTTTCGAGGTCGTGGCCTTGGAGCGCATTTGAGCCTGCGATGTCGTCGCCGACTTGAATTAAGGCCATTGTCCGGAAATAACTGAAGCACCACCTTTGTCATGCCCGAGCATCCAGGGGCATCCTCTTCGGGGTCTGGAGGGAGGGACCGGATTGCCCGGGCAAGCCCGGCAACGACAAAGGTCGAGCCAATTCGTTTCGTTTATTGACGGATGAATCCTGAAGTCTGCTGATAGACGGCAATCACCTCATCGAAGTGGCGCTGTTCGAGATCCTTCCTGCGCATGAGGAAGTAGACGGTGCCTTCGCCCCAGGTGCCACCGCTCCAATCGGCGAGGTCGAGTTGGAGTAGCAGCATCCAATCATGGGCTGCCGTCATGACGGCGGCGCGTTCTTTCTTCCATTCGTCCGACGACAAGTGCTGTTTGCCGAATTGCGAGACCACGACGGCATCGTAGCGAGGATCGTCCTGCTCGGGCTGGGGGCTGCCGAGAAGCTGCTGGCGGTGCCAGCGTCCCGTCGGCTTGAGCTTGCCACCGGCGGTGAGCGCTTCACCATAGGCGTCCTCGAAGCTCTGCCCGTTCTTGCCGCTTTGTGTTCCATTAGACGCCGAATAGGCGGCATAAAGTTTGGCCGATGCCTCCATCTCGATGGCGCTGGGGTCGGGCAGGCTCAGCCCCGCACGCAGCGTCATGGCGCGTTCGGGCGCGTCGTAGTTGCTACCTTCCGGCTGCGATGGTTCGGGCAGCTTGTATTTGACCCGATTTTCGGCGGCGTCGCGGCGCGCCTTCTCCGCTGCTTGCACCAGGTCTTCGGGCATGGCCAGCGTGGCGAGCTTGTCGTTCGGTGCACGATCCCAGATCACCTTGGCCGGTCGCCTGCCGGTTTCCCAAGGCCCGACGGCAAGATCGTAGAAGAACAACAGGCGCCCGTCCGCTGGAAGCGGCGAGGCAACGCTGCCGAGCTTGGCGGCGTCCGCGAGATCGATCTGGGCGATGAAAGTGTAAGGAAGGCCCTGAGCCAGGTGTCGGCGCATCTCCGCACCCGCTTCCGCATTGCCGCGTTTGGCGATTTCCTCTGGATCGGCCGGCGCCGGCGGGCGGGGCCAGGCTGTGCCGGCCGGCAGGTCCGGCCTGCCGCCGAATTTGGTATCGCCAAGCACGACGCGTTTGCCGGGCGCTATCTCGAATACGAGGCTCGGCACCAGGGCCTCGACCAGCATTTCCACGCGCGGCGTGTCGAAATAGGCCTGCAGCGCCAGTCTGGCGTCGGAGGGGCTGTCGAACATCGTGACTTTCTTTTCATCGAGCCTCTCCCGAGTGCGCCAATGTCGAGGCGGGAGAAGGCAGGTTGCGGTCCCGGAAGATGACGGTTGCCAGATGTTGCGCAACAATTGGCAGTTTCTGCAAATCAGCGCTTGACCGCCTGTTTTTCAACCCTTACAACCCCGTAACTTTCGCAAAAAGGAGCGCTCCGTTGCGCAACATTCTTATCGTAGGTTTGGCGTTGTCGGTGGAGCGGGTATAGCCCGAATCTCCTTCGATGACGCACATGGGCCCCTTGAGGGCCTTTTTTATTGTCCGAAATCTCAGAGAACGATACTCGAAGTCCGAAAAGCCCGAGAAACCCGGAAGATAACCCAGGAAACTTGGAAGCAATTCGGAAGCCAAGGAAAAAGGCAATGTCGACGAAGCAAATGACCGGCGCGGAAATGGTGGTGCAAGCCATGATCGACCAGGGTGTGGACACCTTGTTCGGCTATCCGGGCGGTGCTGTCCTGCCGATCTATGATGCAATCTTCCAGCAGGAGCAGCTTCGTCACATTCTCGTCCGGCACGAGCAGGCGGCCGTCCATGCTGCCGAGGGCTATGCGCGTTCCACCGGCAAGGTGGGTTGCGTGCTGGTGACCTCGGGTCCGGGCGCCACCAATGCCGTGACTGGGCTGACCGACGCCTTGATGGATTCCATCCCGCTGGTGTGTATCACCGGCCAGGTGCCGACCCATCTGATCGGTTCGGATGCCTTCCAGGAGGCCGATACCGTCGGCATCACCCGCCACTGCACCAAACACAATTATCTGGTGAAGCGCATCGAGGACCTGCCGCGCATCCTGCACGAGGCCTTCCTGATTGCCGCGTCGGGTCGCCCGGGTCCGGTGCTGATCGACATTCCCAAGGACATCCAGTTCAAGGCCGGCGAATATTTCAAGCCGACCGACAACATCCACAAGACCTATCGCCCCCGGCTGGAAGGCGATCAGGACAAGATCAAGGCGGCGGTGGCGATGATCGCCGGCGCCAAGAAGCCGGTGTTCTACACAGGCGGCGGCGTGATCAATGCCGGTCCGCGCGCGACGGCGCTACTGCGTGAATTCGCCAAGCTCACCGGCTATCCGGTGACCTCGACCCTGATGGGCCTGGGGGCTTTCCCGGCGGCGGATCCGCAATGGCTCGGCATGCTGGGGATGCACGGCACCTACGAGGCCAATCTGGCCATGCATGATTGCGACGTGCTGATCAATATCGGTGCCCGCTTCGACGACCGCATCACCGGCCGTATCGATGCGTTCTCGCCGCATAGCCGCAAGATCCACGTGGATATCGATCCCTCTTCGATCAACAAGAACGTCAAGGTCGATATCGGCATCGTCGGCGACTGCGCGCATGTGCTCGATCAGATGCTGGCGGCCTGGCGCGAGCTGAAACCCGATGTCGACAAGGCGGCACACAAGAGCTGGTGGGAAGAGATCGCGGGATGGCGCGCGCGCAAGTCGCTCTCCTATCGCAACTCAGAAGAGACGATCAAGCCGCAATACGCGATCGAACGCCTCTATCAGCTCACCAAGGATCGCGACGTCTACGTCACCACGGAAGTGGGTCAGCACCAGATGTGGGCGGCCCAGCATTTCCACTTCCAGGATCCGAATCGCTGGATGACCTCGGGCGGTCTGGGCACCATGGGTTATGGCTTCCCGGCGGCGATCGGTGCACAGCTCGCGCATCCGGAGGCACTGGTCATAGACATTGCAGGCGAAGCCTCCATCCAGATGATGCTGCAGGAGATGTCGACAGCGGTGCAGTATCGCCTGCCGGTGAAGATCTTCATCCTCAACAATGAATATATGGGCATGGTACGCCAGTGGCAGGAATTACTGCATGGCGGCCGCTATTCGGAAAGCTACTCGGCCGCCTTGCCCGATTTCGTCAAGCTGGCGGAGGCCTATGGCGGGGTCGGCATCCGCTGCACCAAGCCTGAAGATCTCGATGCGGCGATCATGCAGATGATCGACACCCCGCATCCTGTGATCTTCGACTGCCATGTCGACAAGTCCGAGAACTGCTTCCCGATGATCCCCTCGGGCAAGGCACATAACGAAATGATCCTGGGCGACGCGGCCGTCGACATCGGCAGCGTGATCGACGCTAAGGGCAAGCAGCTGGTGTGATCGCGCACGCACTTGCGTGCGCTGGGGGGCGCGGGCGTCTCGCCCGCTCTTCCTCTCCTGCATCCTCTCTGTTTCCAAGATGCGGACGAGATGTCCGCGCACCCGGGAACGCGCTATGTGGAATATCAAATGACCGGATCTGCCTACTTCATGGCCTCGACGGCCGAGACCATCGTGACCCACACCCTCGTGGTGGAGGTCGACAACGAGCCGGGTGTTCTTGCCCGCGTCGTCGGCCTGTTCTCGGGCCGTGGCTACAACATCGAAAGCCTCACCGTGTCCGAGACGGAGCATGCCGAGCATGTCTCGCGCATCACGGTGGTGACGACCGGCACGGCCAACGTGATCGAGCAGATCAAGGCGCAGCTTGACCGCCTGGTACCGGTGCACAAGGTCGTCGACCTCACCTTGACCGGCAAGGCGCTGGAGCGGGAGCTTATGCTGATCAAGGTACGCGGTAAGGGGGAAGCGCGCAGCGAGGCCTTGCGCATTGCCGATGCCTTCAGGGCCCGGGTGATCGACGCCACCGTCGAGAGCTTCGTGTTCGAACTGACCGGCAAGGGCGAGAAGCTCGACCAGTTCATCGAGCTGATGCGCCCGATCGGCCTCGTCGAGGTCTCGCGTACCGGCATCGCGGCGATCGCCCGCGGCCCAGAGCCTCTCTAGACCCTTCTTTCCATGCGCGTAGCAGGCGTTGGGCGAAAGAAATGGAGCCCATCGCGCTTTTTCTCATCACAAACATTGCTTCAAATCCGATGACGGGCTATTCGCCCGCATCATTTCCCTCATCATGAACTGTCTGAAGGACAACGACCATGCGCGTTTACTATGATCGCGACGCCGATCTGAACCTGATCAAGACCAAGAAGGTGGTGATCGTCGGCTACGGTTCGCAGGGCCGTGCTCATGCGATGAACCTCAAGGATTCGGGCGCCAAGGAGATCGCGATCGCGCTGCGCCCAGGCTCGACCACCGCCAAGAAGGTGGAAGCCGACGGCCTCAAGGTCATGACCGTGCCGGAAGCCGCCAAGTGGGGCGACCTGTTGATGATGGCGACGCCCGACGAACTGCAGGCCGACATCTATCGTGACGAGATCGCCCCCCACATCCGGGACGGTGCGGCCATCGCTTTCGCCCACGGACTCAACGTGCATTTCGGCCTGATCGAGCCGAAGAAGACCGTCGACGTCATCATGATCGCCCCCAAGGGCCCCGGCCACACCGTGCGCGGCGAATACGAGAAGGGCGGCGGCGTGCCCTGCCTGATCGCCATCCATCACGATGCCTCGGGCAATGCCCATGACATCGCGCTCTCCTATGCCTGCGGCGTCGGCGGCGGCCGTTCCGGCGTGATCGAGACCAACTTCAAGGAAGAATGCGAAACCGACCTGTTCGGCGAACAGGCCGTGCTTTGCGGTGGTCTGGTCGAGCTGATCCGCGCCGGCTTCGAGACGCTGGTGGAAGCCGGCTATGCCCCGGAGATGGCCTATTTCGAGTGCCTGCATGAAGTGAAGCTGATCGTCGACCTCATCTATGAGGGCGGCATCGCCAACATGAACTACTCGATCTCCAACACGGCCGAGTGGGGCGAATACGTCACGGGTCCGCGCATCATCACCGATGAGACCAAGGCCGAGATGAAGCGCGTTCTCAAGGACATCCAGACCGGCAAGTTCACCTCCGACTGGATGCAGGAATACCGCTCCGGCGCCTCGCGCTTCAAGGGCATCCGTCGCCTGAACGATTCCCACCAGATCGAGGTGGTCGGCGAGAAGCTCCGCGGCATGATGCCCTGGATCAGCAAGGGCAAGCTGGTCGACAAGGCCCGCAACTAAGGGTTTCGGAAGTATTCTTTTCCGAATGGTGATGTGTAATAACGTCGTCTCCCGGTTCATTTGAATCGGGAGACATAGACTTTTTGTGTCCAGCAACGTCTATATGCAGGGGCGAAATGTGATGTGTGGTCGCGCACTCGCACAAGGTCGCGGCTTTGATAGTTTCTCCTAAAGGAAGCCTTTTCATTCAATAGACCGAGGCCCGAGATGCCCGTCAACCGGCGTACCATGCTGCAAGGATTTGTTGCCGCGATTGTCTCAAGCCCCGCGCTCGCGAGGGATATCGACCTTGGTGAGTACTGGGATGTGGAAGAGGTCTCGGTAAGTGGGAACCGACGTTTCAGGGGACGTTGGACCCGCACTGGGAGCATTTCGTTCGCCATGGCCGTACGCGACAATGTATCCGGCGATATCGTGCGCGATACCATCGAATATGCCGGCATCCAAGACAATATGATCACCTTGCTCCGGCGTTCCCTGGGTGAGTATCACGGCACGGTTTCGGCGGATGGTCGCTCCATTCGTGGCACCGCGACCTGGTACACGCCGGTCGACTATTGGGTGGCGCGGATCCAATATGGTGAACCCGGCTCTGAAGAACTTCAGGCATTGTGAGCCACATCCTGTGCTTTTGTCGCTGGGCGTTCGCCAGCCTGGGTTCAATTTGTCATCCACGGAGAGCCCGTCATGCGCAGATTGTTGGTTTGGGCGGGGACAGGCTTGATGCTGGCGCTTGCCCTTTCGCTTCCTGCGTGGGCGGCGAGTGAGCGCTTGGCACTGGTCATAGGCAATGACAATTATGCTGTCGCTCCGCGACTCCAGAATGCGGTGGCCGATGCGGTGTCGATGCGTGACAAGCTGGAAGCGCTGGGATTCAAAGTTACGACCGGCCAGGATCTCGATTTCCGGGCGACCAACCGGCTACTCAGTAGTTTCGAAACCTCGATAACGCCTGGTGCCACGGTTTTCGTCTATTTTGCTGGTCACGGCATCTCCATCGGCGGCGCCAACTATCTTCTGCCTACCGATATCGAGCGCCCGGATCCGGGGGCCGAAAGTTTGATCAAGGCCGAATCCTACAATGTCGACGATGTAATAGCCCGGCTGCGCGCCCGCGCGCCGACATCCCTGATCGCGGTGATTGACGCCTGCCGCAACAATCCGTTCGAAGCCATCGGCACGCGCGGCATCGGTGCGGATCGGGGGCTGGCTCGCGTTGATGCGCCAGCGGGGGTGCTGGTTCTGTTCTCGGCGGGGGCAGGTCAAACAGCCCTTGATAGGTTGGGTAGTGGCGACACCGTCAAGAATTCGGTATTTACCAGGGTTCTGACGAAATACCTCAGCAAACCCGGACTTAGCCACATTCTTTTAGCCAAACAGGTACAGACAGAGGTCCGTGCCTTGGCGAGAACTCAAAATCATGAGCAGCAGCCGGCTTTTTATGATCAGATCGATGGGGAAATCATTCTCAATCCGACCGGCAGCGAGAGCAGCACGAAGATCGACCCGCAACCAATTTTGCCGGATGCGCCCCAGCAAGACGCCAAGCTGCCTCCATCCGAGCCGCCCCAACCGGTGCCGGCTCCCGCCAAGGCCAAGCTTGGGGTGACGATAAAACCCCTCAGCCTTGCCGTTGCAAAGCGCACTGGTGTCGATCCGTCGAGGGGCGTGCTTGTCGTCGATGTGGCGACCGGCAGCGTGGCGATGCTCGCGGGTATCCGCAAGGATGATGTCATCGTCAAACTAGGCTCCCGCACGCTATGGGAACCGAAGGATCTGATCCGCTTGCTTGCCGATGTCCGAGTCGGCGCGAAAGTGCCGTTCAAGATATGGCGCGGCGGCCGCGAGGTCACTGTGGACATTATCTTCGATGCAGATCCGGATCGTGTGGTGGGGCCGAGTAGTCAAACCCCCTAAATTGTTTGGGATTTGATTGGAACACTTCAAATCTCAACGGCGCTAGTCGCAGGCATCGAAAGGCTTCGGTTGGTCATCCGAGGACTTGGCGCTGGCGGCGAGAGCTTGCAGCATGGCGTTCTGCTCGGCTAATCCAAGATAGGGGCTGGGTGCAGGAATATTGCTCCGGCGCCTCGCGCTTCAAGGGCGTCCATCGCCTGAACGATCCCCACCAGATCGAGGTGGTCGGCGAGAAGCTACGCGGCATGATGCCCTGGATCAGCGAGGACAAGTTGGCCGACAAGGCCCGCAATTAAGGATTTCGGAAGTATTCTTTTCCGATTTATGAAGTTTAATAATGTCGTCTCCCGGTTCACTTGAATCGGGAGACGGTCTGGACAGCGTTGTCATCACACTGTCAAATGTCATACCAAACCGCTTAAACGGAGAAATTTGGTATGACGGTCGAAGCATCCGCCGGAATTCTCGTTTCTGATCGCAAGCGACGGCACGCCATTGTCGCGGCGACCATCGGCAATGGCCTGGAATGGTTCGATTTCACCGTCTACGGTTTCTTCGCCGCCCTGATCTCGCGGCAGTTTTTTCCCAAGGAAGACCCGCTGACCGCCATCCTCCTGACCGTGACGGTCTATGGGGTCGGTTTTTGCATGCGCCCGGTTGGCGCCATCGTGCTCGGGGTCTACGCCGATCGCCATGGCCGCAAGGCGGCGCTCACCATCACCATCCTGACCATGGCACTCGGCACGGCCTTGCTCGGCTTTGCGCCGACCTATGCCCAGGCCGGCGTGTTCGGCGCGGCCGTCCTGATGCTGGCCCGCTTGATCCAGGGGTTTTCCGCTGGCGGCGAGGTCGGCAGCGCCACCTCCTATCTGGTCGAATACGCCAGGCCCGAGCAGCGCGGCCTGGCGGCGAGCTGGCAGCAGACCAGCCAGGCTCTCGCGGTGGTGCTGGGCGGGCTGTGCGGCGTCGCCATCACCCAGTTCCTGCCGCAGGAGGCGGTGGAGAGCTGGGGCTGGCGGGTGCCGTTCTGGTTCGGCTTGCTCATCGGTCCGGTCGGACTCTATATCCGGGCTCGCCTCGACGAGACCCCGGTTTTTGCAGCCGAGACGACGCGCAAGAGCGAGAGTCCCTTGCGCGAGACGCTGAGCGTCCACGGCCGCGGTGTTCTCTCCGGCTTCGGTGTCACCATTCTGTGGACCGTCTGCACCTATGTGCTGCTGTTCTACATGCCGCTCTATGTCGAGAAATTCCTGGGCATCCCGGCCAAGGACGCCTTCATCTCCACCACGCTGGGCGGCATCGTGCTGATGTTCGGCTGTCCGATAGCCGGCAGGCTGTCGGATCTGATCGGCCGCAAGACCCTGCTGCTCGTCGCCGCCATCGGCATCGGCATCCTGGTGATACCATTGTTCGCCTGGCTCAATGCCAATCCGACCTTGCCGGTGCTCGTCACCGTGCAGGTCGTGCTCGGCCTCCTGCTCGCCGCTTTCACCGGCCCTGCGCCGGCGCTGCTGGCCGAACAGTTCCCGGCGGCCCTACGCTCGACCGGCCTGTCGCTTGCCTATAATTTCGCTGTTGCCCTGTTCGGGGGCTTTGCTGCGCTGATCGTGACGCTATTGATCGAAAAGACAGGCCTGAAGATCGCGCCGTCCTTCTATGTGGCGGCGGCGGCCCTCGTCAGCATTCTGACCCTTGCCACCATGCGTGACCGTACAGGACAGACGATCGATTGAAGGCGGGGCGGGCGAGACCGCCCTCTGTTCCTCGATTGGCAAGTTTGGCAGCACTCTTTCTTGATGAGTGATAAGATATTGATTCTTATGGATTAATTCCAATTTGATATTGCCATTTCGTTAAGGTTGCGGTGCAATCATGCTGTCTCCGATCACCATGGAGGTGACAGAAATGGTGTCTGTTGCGTTTCGTCGTCAGTTGGAAGGGTACGGCCTCACCACGGCCAATATTCTCTATCGCCTGCCAGACCATCCGGCCCTGCTGCAGGCCTATGTCTGGCAGGAATATGATCTTGCTCCGGCCTTTCCGGAATTGCATAAATTCCTGGCTTTCTGGCGCGACAAGCTGGAAGGGCCTCTGCATTCGATCACCGTCTCGCATAGCGGCCTTATCAAGCCAGCCGAATTGCGGGCGATCGGGCAGGAGTTTCGTATCCACTGAGACACCAAAGCGTTTTGCGATCCGACGTATTAGGCATGAATCGCAAAGACGCGTCGAAACAAGGAGTTAGAGTAAAGGGGTTTTCGTGAAAACGCGCTTTGCTCTGGCATCGTCCACGGATCGCGGTATAACGCCCCGCAAGCGTGCGGAGGCTCCGTGGACAAATATATCAATGCCGCCAGGCGGCTGATTTCGCATCTGGCCGACCAGTTGCAGGCTGATCTCGCCGTTGAGTTGTGGAATGGCGAGGTCATTCCACTCGGGCCTAGCGCCCGCACGGATCTGCGCCTGAAGATCTCGGACGCCGATGCGATAACGCGTCTGGTGCGTCGGCCTCATGCCCTTTTCGACCAACTCATCCAGCTTCTGGCCGATGGCAGCCTGCGAATCGAAGGCGGCACGCTCCTCGACGTGGCCGAGCGGCGCGGCAGCATGAACACCAAGGGCCTGTTCAAGCGCCTGAGCAAGCTGCAACTCGTCCGCGGCTTGTGGCCCTTCGTGACACGTTCGCTGCCCAAGCAGGGCACCGCGGAGAAGCACGATTTCGAGGGCAAGATCGAGGGCAAGGTCGAGAAGGGCAGGGACGACAAGCCGCTCGTGCAGTTTCATTACGACCTGTCGAACGATTTCTACGGCCTCTTCCTGGGTCCGACCATGGCCTATACCTGCGCCTATTGGCCGAAGCCGGAAACCACGCTCGACGAAGCGCAGACGGCCAAGTTCGACATGATCTGCCGCAAGCTGCGCCTGCAGCCTGGCGAACGCTTCCTCGACATCGGTTCGGGCTGGGCGGGGCTGATCTGCCATGCCGCCCAGCATTACGGCGTCACTGCCCATGGCGTCACGCTGGCGCAAGAGCAGTTCGATTTCGCGCAGGAACGTATTGCCCGGCTCGGCCTCAAGGATCGGGTCACCGTCGAGCTCAAGGACTATCGCGACCTGACGGGTACTTTTGACAAGGTTGCCTCCATCGGCATGTTCGAACATGTCGGCCTCGACAATCACGAGGCCTATTTCAAGAAGATCCACAGCCTGCTGCGGCCGCGCGGGCTTTATCTGCATCACGCCATCGCCCGGCCGGCCAAGCGCGACATGAAGAAGTTCCGCAAGAAGCGGCCCGAATTCGCGGCGCTGACGCGCTACATCTTCCCTGGCGGCGAACTCGATACCGTCGGCATGTCGGCCAACGGCCTGGAAGGCAATGGCTTCGAGGTGCATGACGTCGAGGCCTGGCGTGAGCATTATGCGCGCACCACCAAGGCCTGGGCCGAGAATCTCTATGCCAGGCGCGACCAGGCCGCCGCCGAGGTGGGCGAGGCCAAGACGAGGATCTGGCTGCTTTATCTCGCTGGCTGCTCACTGGCTTTCGAGCGCTCCGCCGTCGGCATCTTCCAGACGCTCGCCTCGCGCAAGGCCAAGGGCCCCTCGGGCCTGCCGCCGACGCGTGAGGATCTGTACCGCTAAATGGTCTGGAAGGTTGCCGCGATCAGGCTTCTTGCCGCTGGAAGGCGATGGGTGGCTGTCCGGTGGCCGCTTGGCCAGCGAGGTCTTCGGGGCGGCTCCAGGAGAAAGGCCCTGTCTTGAGGCCGGCGAGGGTCTTGACCATTTCGGTGCGCAGCCAGGGCAATCGACTCATGGGGCCGAAGGCCAGGTTCCGTATCGGTCCGGTCAGGCGCGAATGCGACTGGAAGAACTGCGTCAACACGGTGCTCGCCATCTGATAGAAGCGGATATGGTCGCGACGCATGCGGACGAAGGCAGGCAGGGCCTTGTCGATGTCGGCATGGAGGGTGAGCGCATCGGCGAGGGCAGCCGCGTCCAGCAGCGCCATATTGGCGCCCTGGCCGAGTTGCGGGCTGGTCTGATGCCAGGCATCGCCGATCATCACGAGGCGGCCGCTTATCGGGTTGGCGACGGTCAATTGGGCATAGCGAGCCGGTGTCAACTGCTCATGTCGGGTGAACTGCTGCGTTAGCGGCTCCGTTTCCCCCAGATCGCCGCGACCTCCGCCCGCCAGGCGGCGAGATCGGCCTGGGGCCAGCGATCCAGCTCCTCGACCGGCATGCTCCAGAAGAAGGCACTTAGCGGCGTCGGGTCGTGGGGTAGCCGTCCGACCGGCAGCACGCCGATCATGAAGCGCGCCGTTCTGTAGCGCTGCTGCAGCGCATCGCGGGCAAAGCCGGTATCCTCAGCCACGCCCCAGACCGCACCATGCCGGTAGGGCCGGCGTTGCGACAGTCCGAGCTTGTCCCTGAGCCGTGAGCGCGCGCCGCTGGCGTCTACCACCAGATCGAATGGGCCGTGGCGCCGCCCGGCCCCGTCCTCGATCATGGGACGGTTGTCGATATCGCTGATCTCGGTGATATCTGCCGCCTGCTCCAGTGCTATGCCCCGCGCTTCAGCCGCGCTCATCAGCAGATGGAACAAGCTCGCCCTATGAATGCCGATGCCATGCAGCCCGGGCAGGAGCTCGTCATAGCGCCGGTCGAAGATCAACGGGCCTGTCGGGCCGCAGCGCCCGTAGAGGCGTTCGATCCGGCTGCCCAGGATGGCGGCTCCCTCGCGCAGACCGAGGCGTTCCAGCACCGCCAGGCCCGTCGGTTGCAGCAAAAGCCCTGCGCCAACCGGCTTGGCCTGGTCGAAACGCTCGAACACCACCACGCGGTGGCCCGCATCGGCGAGGCAGGACGCTGCTGCCAGACCGGCAACGCCCGCCCCGACGATGGCTATGGAAAGACTGACCATGCCCGCGACCCTACCGTGACGAGGCAGGCCTCGCCACCGGGGTGCCGTACTGGTCCACAGGGCCAACTGGATGAAGAAACTATCCGCTCAAAAGAATAGCGGTTGTCAATTGTCGGAACAAACATAAGATGGTGTCAGCGCAGCGGATTCAACCGCCTGCGCCAGGCTTGCAAAGAGCCGCGTCGGTGTCGCGCACCGAAAGCAAAATGCCAGAGCTTTTGCGATTTGGCGGCGTTGCCCGCAAACGCAAAGACGCGTGGAAACAAAGGGTAAGAGCAAACAAGCGTTCCAAACGCGTTTGCTCCAGGGAGGAAATGAATGCCCAAGGATAGGACGCCGCATACGCGGCGCGATTTTATTCGTTCTGCCTCGTTCTCCGCTGGCGCTGCCGCGGCCCTGTTCGGGGGATTCGGCCTTGACCCAGCTTTCGCCGCCGAGGCTGCGAAGGTGGCCGGCCGCTCCGAAAAACCGCTCAAGGCTGCCTTCTCCAATGCCGGCCTGCAGGCGACCTGGTGCGCGCAGGGCAAGGAAGCGGCCGAATATTGGGGCAAGCTCTTCAATGTCGAGGTGACCTGGTTCGACGGCCAGCTCGACGCGGTCAAGCAGCGCGCCGCCATCGACAACATGGCTTCGCAGAAATGGGACTTCGTCGCCATCCAGGCTTTCGGCATCGGCACGCTGACCCAGCCGGTGCAGAAGATGATCGATGCCGGCATTCCGATCATCCAGATGGATACGCTGATCGCCCCGCCAGACAAGATCAACGTGCATAGTTTCCTGGCCCCTAACAACGAATTCATGGGGGCGTCGGTCACGCAGGCCCTGTGCAACGCCATCGGCGGCAAGGGCAAGATCATCATGACCCAAGGCGCTCTCGGCCATAGCGGCGCGCAGGGCCGCGCCAAAGGTTTCGAAAGCGTCATCAAACAGTTTCCCAACATCGAGGTGCTGGACACCCAGCCCGCGGACTGGGATGTCACCAAGGCGGTGAGGTTGTGGGAAACCTATCTTACCAAATATCCGCAGATCGACGCGGCCTTCTTCCACAATGACGATATGGCGCTTGCGGCCTACAACATCATGAAGGCGCGCAACCGTACCAACATCGTCATCGGTGGTGTCGACGCCATGCCGCCCGGCGTTACGGCGGTGGAAGATGGGCGTATGCACGCCACCGTGCGCAATCCGTCCAGCCGCATCCATGGCGGGGCGATCGTGGCCGGCGTTGCGGCGGTGGTCGGCGGTGAGAAGTCGAGCGATGGCGGCATTCCCAAGCACATCGTCACGGACGGGCCGGTCGTCACCAAGGACAACGCCGCCGGCATGCTCTGGATGGAAAAGCACTATCTGATCTGAGGTCGGTGTGCCGGTTTGAACGACCAAGCCGGAAGAATGGTGGGAACCTCCACTTTTTGTCATCACCGGGCTCGTCCCGGTGATCCAGGGCCACGGACCCATCGGGTTGCGGTATCTGGATGCCCGGGACGAGCCTGGGCATGACAAAAGTGGCGTTTCTCCCAATTGGCCGCGACCTTTCGATTCCATCCCGAAACCAGGCACACCACCGCGTTCCGAGAGGCATGATGGCGCTAGACGAGAAGCAAGCGGCGACCGGTGCTCCCCCGCGCCTGAAGATGACGGATATTTCCAAGTCGTTCGGCGGCGTGGCTGCTCTCAAGGGCGTGGATTTCACGCTGCAGGCCGGCGAGATCCACGGGCTGGTCGGCGAGAACGGCGCCGGCAAGTCGACGATGATGAAGATCATCGCCGGAGTGCATACCGAGTATCAGGGCAGCCTGGAGATCGACGGCAGGCAAGTGCATTTCCGTTCGGCGCATGACTCTCTCGCTGCCGGCATCAGCATGGTGCATCAGGAACTCAGTATCGTTTCCGATCTCACCGTCGCCGAGAACGTCTATCTCGGCAAGCAGCCGCTCAACGCCTTCGGCCTGGTCGATTGGCCCGCCATGGTGAAGGGCGCGCGCGAGCAGCTCAAAAATCTTGGCATCGAGGTCGATCCGCGCATGCGTATCGGTGCCTTGCCGATCGGCCTGCAGCAATTGATCGAGCTGGCGCGCGTGCTGTTTTCAGGCGCTCGCATCATCATCCTCGACGAGCCGACATCGGCGCTGTCGCCGCCGGAGGTGCAGCGCCTGTTCGAGGTGTTGCGCAAGGTGCGGGCCGATGGTCGCAGCATCGTCTTCATCTCGCATTTTCTCGATGACATTCTCAGCATTTCCGATGCGGTGACGATCTTCCGCAACGGCCGTCACGTGATCTCCCATTCGACGCAAGGCATCGACAAGAACTGGGTGATCGAACACATGATCGGCCGCGGCCATGAAGGGCTTGAAGAGAGCTATTCGGGTCTGATCTCGCTGCCGGCCAGGCCCGAAGGCTCCCCGGTTCTGGCGACGCAGGGCCTCTCCTATGGTCGCGCCTTTGCCGATGTGTCGCTGGACGTGCGCGCCGGCGAGGTGCTCGGCGTTTACGGCTTCATGGGCTGCGGCCAGCTCGAATTCGCCCGCACCTTGTTCGGCAAGCTCAAGCCGGCGCATGGGCATATCGAATTGGAAGGCAAGACGCGGACCCTGCGCAACACGGCGCAGGCGCGCGCGGCGGGCATTGCCTTCGTGCCGGAGAGCCGGCGCTCGATGCTATTCCATCATCAACCGCTCTATCGCAACATCTCGATCAGCATTCTCGAGAGGATCTCGCGCCTGTGGCTGAAGCCTGGCGTGGAGCGCAAGACCGCGCAGGGACATATCGAGGCTCTCCATATCCGGCCACCGCGGGTGAATGCCTTGCTCGGCTCGCTGTCGGGTGGCAATCAGCAAAAGGTCGCGTTGGCCAAATGGCTGACCCACATGCCAAAGGTGCTGATCCTCTCGGAGCCGACGCGCGGCATGGATGTCGGCGCCAAGGACGATGTGGTGAAGATCGTGCGCGACCTGCGCGACAAGGGACTGGCGGTGATCGTGGTCTCGGCCGAGCCCGAGACGGTGTTGTCGCTGGCCGACCGGGTCGTGGTGATGAAGAAGGGGCGGATCGTGCGCGAGTTTGCCGCCGAGACGATCTCGAAGGACAAATTGCTGGAAGCGGCCTGAGGCGGCAAACCCGCCTGTCTTCAGCTTGGGAGTTTTGAGGAATGAGCACACCGGTTCAGGATGGCAGCCAGGCGACGTTCGGCCGCCACGGCTTGGGGGCGATCTTGCGCAACCAGATGCGCAACATCGCGCCCTTCGCCACCTTGCTGGCGCTGGTGATCTTCTTTGCGGTGGCGAGTCCGTCCTTCGTGACGCTGGACAATCTGGCCAACATCCTGGTGCAGATCTCGGTGACCGGCATCATCGCCGTCGGGTTGACCTTCGTGATCCTGTGCGGTGAGATCGATCTGTCGGTGGCCTCGATCGCCAATGTCACCGGTGTGGCGGTAGCGTTCTTCACGGCGCAGGAATCCTATGTGAACATCGCCAATGCCAATTTCATCATGCCCGGCGGCGTGGCCATCGTCTTTGCTCTTATCGCATGCGCGGCATTGGGGCTGGTCAATGCCTTCGGCCTGACGCGGATCGGCATTCCCTCCTTCATCATGACGCTGGCGATGATGCAGATCGCCGACGGCATCTGTGCCTTGCTGCTGCGCGGCCAGATCGCCTATGCCGTGCCGGATCTGGTCTCGACCTTGGGCTCCGGCAATATCGGCGGGCTGCCGTGGATCGTGATCGTGCTGGGGATCTTCCTCGGTGTCGGCCACATCGTGCTGACCTATACGCGCTTCGGGCGCTACATCTATATGGTCGGTGGCAACCGCGAGGCGGCGGAGTTCTCCGGCATTAATGTCAGGACGATCCTGGCCGCCGTAATGGTGATCTCGGCGGTATGCTCGGGCGTGGCAGGCATGGTCGGCGTCGCGCATTTCGGCAGCGCGCAGCAGAACGAATTCACCGGTTATCTGCTCGACGCCATCGCGGCCGTGGTGGTCGGTGGCACCAGCCTCTTCGGCGGGCGCGGCGGCATCGGCAACACCATTGTTGGGCTGTGCGTGCTCGGCGTGCTCAACAATGGCCTCGATCATGTCGAGATCGACAGCTTTCTCAAGATCCTGATCCGTGGCGTCATTTTGTTGATCGCCCTGATCATCAATGTCTATGCCCAGCGTCTGCGCGACGAAAGTGCAGCGGCGGGATAAAGGTGCCAGATAAGGTCTTATCAATCCACCCAGAAGCGCCGGAGGCGAGATGCATAAGAAGATCTATCCGGTGGTCTTCATTTGCCTGACTCTGACCGTCTGCATAGCGCGGCGAGGGCCGGATCCAATTTTGTCACCGCACGCCGTCGGTATGGCAAATCCCGCATCGGTGTACTGTGCGCAGCAGGGCGGGAAGTCCATTCCCGTGCGGACCGACGCGGGGGAGAGCGCCGATTGCCAGCTGCCGGACGGCAGGCGGGTGGAGGAATGGAAGCTCTATCGCAGCAGCCACCGGTGAAGGCGCTACCGGGAGCTTGGTTTGGCCCTTGCCGCATTTCCAAACAGAAACCGGCCCTGAGGGGCCGGTTCCGGTCGCTGAAGCAAAGCGTTCCGATCAGCGCTTGAGGATACGGTTCACGCCGGAGATTACGGCCTTGAGGGCCGACTTGGTGGTGTCCTTGTCGATGCCGACACCGAACAGGGTAGAACCGTCGGCGATGCGCAGCTCGACATAGGATACCGCCGCCGCATTGGCGCCCGATCCCATGGCATGCTCGCGATAATTGGCGACGTCGAAGTCGAGACCGCTCTCGGCGCGCATAGCGGTCACGAAGGCGTCGATGGGGCCGTTGCCGATGCCGGTTATGGTCTTGTCCACCCCCTCGTCGCGAATGCGCGCGGTGATGGTCCGCTCTTCTCCCTCACCATCGCTGACGATCTGATGGGAAATGAAGGTGTAGCGGCCATTGTCGAGATATTCGCGGGTGAAGGCATTCCACAGCCTGTCGGCGCCGAGTTCAACGCCTTCGCCATCGGCGATGCCCTGCACCGCCTTGGAGAATTCGACCTGCAGGAGGCGCGGCAGTTCGATGCCGTGTTCCTTTTCCAGAATATAGGCGATGCCGCCCTTGCCGGACTGGGAGTTGATTCGGATTACCGCTTCATAGGAACGCCCGAGATCCTTGGGGTCGATCGGCAGATAAGGCACTTCCCAGACGGGTGAGGTCGCCGTTTCCAGCGCCTTGAAGCCCTTGTTGATGGCGTCCTGATGCGAGCCCGAGAAGGCGGTGAACACCAGTTCGCCGGCATAGGGATGGCGCGGGTGGATCGGCAGCTGGTTGCAGTGCTCGGCCACGCGCACCAGGCCATTGACATCGGAGAGATCAATCTGGGGGTCGACGCCCGACATGATCAGGTTGCCGGCCATGATGACGAGATCGACATTGCCGGTGCGTTCGCCATTGCCGAACAGCGTGCCCTCGACACGGTCGGCGCCGGCCATCAGGCCGAGCTCGGCCGCCGCGACACCGGTGCCGCGATCATTGTGCGGATGCAGGGAAATGATGACGCTGTCGCGGTTCTTGATGTTGCGCGACATCCATTCGATCTGGTCGGCATAGATGTTGGGCGTTGACATCTCGACGGTGAGCGGCAGGTTCAGGATCAGCTTGTTGTCGGGGGTGGGCTGATAGACGTCCATCACCGCCTCGCAGATCTCCTTGGAGAAATCGAGTTCGGTGCCCATGAAGCTCTCGGGCGAATATTGGTGGCGGATATTCGCCTCCATGCCCAGCTCCTTGGTGAGCTGCATGATCAGCTTGGCGCCGTTGACGGCGATGTCGCGGATGCCGGCGCGGTCCTGGCGGAAGACGACGCGGCGCTGCAGCTCGGAGGTCGAGTTGTAGAGATGCACGATGGCGCTTTTGACGCCCTTCAGGCTCTCGAAGGTGCGGCGGATCAGCTCCTCGCGTGCCTGCGTCAGCACTTGGATGGCGACGCCATCGGGAATACGTCCCGTCTCGATCAGGAAGCGGACGAAATCGAAATCCGTCTGCGAAGCGGAGGGGAAGCCGACCTCGATCTCCTTGAAGCCCATGCCGACGAGCGTGTCCCACATGCGCAATTTGCGCTCGTGGCCCATCGGTTCGATCAGGGCCTGGTTGCCGTCGCGCAAATCGACGGCGCACCAGGTCGGCGCCTGGCTGATGGTGCGGGACGGCCATTGGCGATCCGGCAGGTCGATCGGCGGCCAAGGCTTGTATTTGGCTGATATATCGACCTTGGGAGCGGAGAACTGAGAGACCTTGCCTGCATATGTCATGATAAAAACTCTTTAGCCAAAGGAAGGGGTGGCGAAGTAGGGCCTGACAACAGGCCCAGTCGACCGCATTCATGTCCCCTGAGCGCCCAGGCTGAAGCCCGGCCGGCCCTCAGGGGCGGCTAAGGAGGAGGCTGGAAAGGAGGGCGAACGCCAGCGCCGGCGCCGGATGCGCGAGCGTTTCGAATTTGGCGGGCGATATCGCCACGGTTCATTCCCTTTCCTGAGACGGCCCACGGCCATCAGGTGCAAGGGCTTGTACAGTGCCATGATGGAGCCGGCAAGGGGAAATGCCGGGAAGGGGCGGCCATCATGGCGCGTTTGCAGTGGAGAGGAAGGCCGAAGGGCTTGAGAGTGACGCCCTTGCCTGCGATCACAAGGCGTCAATCATTGGAAGACCCCGATGCGTCTGTTGATCTGCGCCGCTGTGTTCTCGGCCCTGACTCCCTCGATCCTGCCTTCGGCGGCCTTGGCCGCTTCCTGCTCCGAACGGATCACCTTCGTTCAGCGCGTCATCGACGGAGACGCGAAGACCGGCTTCGTCGACAAGAAGGTACATGATGTCATGAGCCGGGACCTGGCTGAGGCGGGACAGGCCTGCAAGGCCGGCGACGACGCCAAGGCCCAGTCGCTGATCTCCTCGACACAGCGCCGTCACGGCTATCCCGTCCGCTGACGGCGGGACCGTGCATCACACTTTGAGCCGATGCGCCAGATAGGCGCATTGAAAAGCAGGCATGCGGTCGGCCCGAATGTCCGCTCGCGTGGCGACAACATGCATGCGGGAGAGTTCCGGGCGCTCCTCCCGGGCGAGGAAGTGCTCGATCCTGTTCTTCAGTTCCCCTGATTGCAGGGGCGATCGCACCGATTTCATCAGGGCGATGCGCTGGCCGTGAAAAACCGCGGTCCATCCGGAAGCGATATCGACGCCAGCCGGCGAAACGCCGGTCTCCTCCTCCAGTTCCCGGGTCACGCTGCCGGCGAGATTGACGATAGTTCCATTGAGGTCGGAGGGATCGGGCGTTCCGGCGGCGAAATAGATCGCACCGGCGTTGGAGGTGTGCTCGGCCATCTCGCCGAGCAGGAAGGCGCCATCGGCGGCCTCGAGTGCGGCCATGGCGAAACAGTTCCATCGGGCGTCGCCCGGCGTGCCGAAATCCCGCCAGGCCAGGAAGCTGGCATAGTCCGTCATTAGATAGGCGCCGCGAAACCGGCGTTCCACGATCTGCCAGCGGTGCAGCAGCAGGATCTTGCCGTTGAAGCTCGCCGGCTTCGCTTCGATCACCTTTTGCCAATGCGCTTCTATCGCTTCGGCATTCTCCTCGGCGAACTGCCAGGGCTGTTGTTCCAAGCGGCAATCGATGGCGTCGAGCGCGACGATCTCCGGCTCAGACATGCAGGTTTCCCTCGCTGACGATCACGGCGGAGCCGCCGATCGAGGCGCCGGCCAGACGCGTGCCCTTGATGATCATGGACAGGTCAATCAGGGAAGGGCGGCCCATTTCGAAGCCCTGCTCGATGCGGAAATGGCGGGTACCGTCGGCGAGGTCGTCGAAGCGGGCAATCACGCCGGTAAGGCCGGCCACCGCGGAACCGGTGGCCGGATCCTCGGGGATGCCGTCGCCGGGAGAGAACATGCGGGCATGGAAGCTGGAGCCGGCCTCAACGGTTTGGCGGGTATAGGCATAGGCGGCGCCGAGGCCTTCCTGGCCAAAAGCCTCCGTCCACAGGCTCGTATTGATCCGGATACGCCCGATCGCTTCCAGCGAACGCACGGGAACGAAGGTGTAGGGAAAGCCGGTGCCGAACACGGTGGGATGGTGGTTTTCGAAGCCGATCTGCTGTTCGCTCAGGCCCAGCGCTTCGGCGATCAAGCTCGTGGCCGTCGGCGCCCCGCGCTCGGTCGGCAGGGCCGGTATGTCGAAGCGGGCATAGGCGCTGCCGTCCTTGAGGGAGACCGCACAGGGCACGATACCGATCTGTTCTTCCAGGCCGAAGAGGTAGTCGCCCGGCCGGCGGTCATGGTCGAGCAGCGCCAAGAGCACGGCCGTGCCCACGGTGGGATGGCCGGCAAAGGGCATTTCGAGGCCCGGCGTGAAGATGCGGATACGAGCCCGGTGGCGGCCATCATCCGGTGGCAGGACGAAGACGGTTTCCGACAGGTTGAATTCGCGGGCGATCTGCTGCATGGCCGCAGCATCCAACCCTTCGCAATCGAGCACCACCGCAAGAGGATTGCCCGCAAGGGCGCGATCGGTGAAGACGTCGAGCGTGTAGAAACGACGGGGCATGGTGGGCTCCTCGCAAGGCAAAGGGACAAAAGGACCGTTCCGGTAGAAACGAAAGCGTTTTTCAGAAAAGTCGATAGACTTTTCGATTAAGAAAGCACCTTAAAACAATGAGTTAGAGCAAAGTGCGGGAAAACGCCCTTTGCTCTATACCGCGACCACCTCGAAGCGGTGGCTTGGCGTCACGAATTCGTCCTGTGCCGCCACGGTGAGGATCTCTCGCGAACCCGCCTCGGCAGTGCGCTTGAGCAGGCCGTAGATCGAGGCGCTGGCCAGGTCCAGGGCCTGTGCCGCCGAGCCCGAGCGCTTCCAGTGCAGATTGAACAGTGCGGCGATCGCATCGCCCGCCCCGTTGATGTCGAGGCCGAGGCGAGGCGTGCGAACCCGGTAAAAGCCGTTGCTGTCCGCCGCCAGGAGGTCGACGGCATCGTCCGGCGTGTCGTCGGTATCGAGCGAGGTCACCAGTACGACCTTGGGACCGGTGGCCTGCAAGGCGGTGACAGCGGCCTTGGCATCGGCCAGGGTGCGGACTTCCCGCCCGGCGAGATATTCGAGCTCGAACCGGTTGGGAGTGATGACGTCGGCGGCCGGGACCGCCTGGTCGCGCATGAACTCGGGAATCCCTGGGCGTACGAAAACGCCGCGGCCGATATCGCCGATCACCGGATCGCAGCAATAGGTCGCGGCCGGGTTGGCGGCGCGGACCTTGCCGACGGCGGCGAGAATGGCGTTGCCGATGTCGGAGGAGCCCATATAGCCGGAGATCACGCCATCGCAGCGAGGCAGGACTCCACGCTCGGCCAGGCCCTCGACCAGTTCGTCCACCATGGTGCCGTCATAGACCCGGCCTTTCCAGGCGCCATAACCGGTGTGGTTGGAAAACTGCACGGTGTGGATGGCCCAGACCTCACAGCCGAGGCGCTGCATCGGGAAAACCGCCGAGGCATTGCCGACATGGCCATAGGTGACCCAGGACTGGATGGACAGGATGTTCATGATGACTCGGACAAACAAGCACTGAGCATGACACAACAGACGAAATTCAGGTCGGGCGCAACGGTTTGGCGCGAACGCCATTCATGATCATTTTTGATCGCTTCGATCAAGCGTAGCTATGCAAAGGCGAGGGGACCCGCTTTGCCGCCATGACGGCGGCGAGGGGAAGGGGACTTCCGCGAAGGCGGTGGCATTCCCATATCGGTGCTCAGTATTCATTTTCTTTGTCTTGGGTCGATACAATGTTGCTCGATATCGCACCGTCCGCCATTCTGGATGAGGACACCCATCCTCAACGGACTTCATCTCTTTCGACGCCCGAAGACGGGTTTTTGCTTGACGCTTATTCGAACGCCGTCATCGACGTTGCCGAAAAAGTCGGGCTCGCCGTCGTGAAACTCGACATCCGCAAGGGCGGTAAGCCGGCGGGGTCGGGCTCCGGCGTCATTCTTTCGCCGGACGGCCTCGTACTGACCAACAGCCACGTTGCGCAGGGCACCTCCCGGGTTTCGGTGCAGACCCAGGACGGACGCCATTTCGACGCGCGACTGATCGGCGATGATCCCGATACGGATCTGGCTCTCGTTCATATCGAGCAGCCGGTCAGCCTGCCCTCGGCGCGGCTCGGCAATTCCAGCCTGCTGCGGCGTGGGCAGGTGGCGATCGCCATCGGCAATCCGCTCGGCTTCGAGGCCACGGTGACGACCGGCGTGATCTCGGCGCTCGGGCGCTCGCTGCGCGCCAAGAGCGGGCGGTTGATCGATGACGTCATCCAGACGGATGCTGCCCTCAATCCGGGCAATTCCGGCGGGCCGCTGGTGTCCACGCTCGGCGAAGTCATCGGCATCAACACAGCGGTGATCATGGGAGCGCAGGGGATCTGCTTTGCCGTCGCGTCCAACACCGCGAGCTTCGTGATGGGGCAACTCATCAGGCATGGTCGCGTGCGCAGGGCTTCCATCGGTATCGCCGCCCAGCAGGCGTCGATTTCACGCCGTGTTCAGATGGCGGCGGGCATCGAGCAGGGCGTAGGAGTGATGATTGCCAGCGCCGAAGCCGGCGGTCCTGCGGACGGCGCAGGGCTGTTAATGGGCGATATCATCGTCGCGCTCGACGGGCGTCGCGTCGCCGCGGTGGACGATCTCATCCGCCTGCTCGGCGAAGAGCGCATCGGCAAAGCGACGCGTTTCGACGTGCTGCGCAACGGCAAGCCCCGCTCTCTCGACGTAACGCCGAGGGAGCGGCAGGGGTCGTGAGGGCAGCGGGTCGGTTGCGCCCGATCCGCGTCAGTGTCCTGAAACCTGCCTGACGACCTTGCGCACGCCTCGCAATGTCGGCGTCACCACCTGCATGACCGCGGCCTTGGCCCGGTCGGCGCCCGGATTGGGACCTGGGCGCTGTGGCTGCATGCCGATGGCGCGCAGATAACGATTGGCTGCGCGGACGTGCCCGCGCCCGCGGCTGGCATCGGTCTCGAAGGAGAAGGCATAGGAGATGCTGCGTACGCCGCCGGTCCGCACCCAATGGGGAGCATCCTGCGGTTGATGGAAACCGCGGCCCGGCTCCAGGTCGAAGACATGCTCCTGCTGGGGATCGCAGCCTTCGAGATCGAGCTGGCCGATGTTCACCGTGCCCCTGACATAGAAGCGTTCGAGATCACTCTCATCCACCACATTCGGCGGGAAGACGTGATAATGCTTGGGGCCCTCGATCTGGAAGAAGTGCGTAATTTCCGGATCGAAGTGGAAGGGCGTGGTGGATGCGGCCGAGGAAATGAAGATGGCGGATTCGAGCCGGGCGATTCTCTCGTCACTTAGGCCGCCACGCAGTGCGGTGATCTTGCGGAAGAGTGTGTCCAGGAGGTCGCGGAAGCCGGAATCATGGTTCTCAAGGCGTTTCAGCAGGACGCGGGCGGGCGCATCGCTCAACTGAGCCAGGACCTCGTGCGGCCTGGCCCTGTTCTGCTCGACATCGTAGAACTTCGTGCCCGGCGTCGGCGCTGACCCCGCGATAAAATAATCCTGAGGACTGTCGGCGTAGCGCTCAGCCAGGGTCGCCAGCGCATCGGGCTGGAACATCGGCAAGCGATGAAGACTGTGCTCGAAAGCCATGGGCACGCGATCATAGGCGTCGCGATAGCCGTCTGCATCGATGGTAATGAGTTCGTCGGCGGAAAAGCTCATGGCCAGGACCGTTCGTGAAGAGAGAAGATATGCACTAATTTTGAAAGTATCCTGCTCGTTACGACAGATGGTTACAAGCTGGGAAAAATGTGAATAAGCAGCAGGCTTAGTGGATAGGTGCGGATATACTGAGGCTACTCCGAATTGCATGGTATGCCATATCCGAACGTAAGATAGCCCTTATTTGGTCGGTTGCGTGCGCCCACTTGACGGAGTGCTGTCTACTACTTTTGGTGACTGGACGCGGGAATGGCCTCATAAAGGTTGAGGCTTGCCGCCAGCAGTGCCCCAGTGAGGGATCTTGTTGAATCGCAGTTCGGCCCAGGCAGATTCCTCCCGATCGAGCCATGGACACGACCACGAGGAATCTACCGAGCCTCAAACATTTGCTGGATGTCTCGACGATGCCCGTTCTTGGGCAATTGCGAGAAGTTCAGCCCTGCCGCCGCAAATAAAAGCCTTCGAAATAGGTCAGTGTGCGCTCGGGATGGAACGGGATTTCGGCCTGGAGCTCGGGCACCAGCCAGCGATCCTGCAGGCGATAGCCGCGTGCCTCGAAATAGGCCAGGAACTTGGCGCGATTGAACAACCGACACGGGATGACGGAGGATACATGGTTCTGAGCCGTCCAGGCGTCGGGCGCATCTGAGATCGGAATCTTGTTGATCAGAATGTGCTCAGGCAAGGCCGGGATCGTGTCGAGAATGCCGGGGCCCTGCTCGCCGAAGGGGTCCGGCAGATATTGGATCATGCCCAGCATGAGCATGATGTCAGGGGCTGGCGCCTCTGCCAGCTCCGACCCGAAGCTGATCATGGTGGATCCCAGCCTTGCATGTCGCTGCCGCCCACGCTCAACCATATCGGGCATATCAACGACGTGCCAGCTCAGAGGCGGCTTCAGGAGGCCGTAGCGCTCGCACAGTTCATAGAAGATGCCGCCGGCGCCACCGAAATCGAGCACGCTGCTGCCCGGCTGGAGGAGTTTCGACAGCCACAGCATGACGGCAAATTGCGAGATCTGAAACACGGTCGGTGCTGCGACCTCGGCGTCGCGAACCAGCAATTCGGCGAGAGCGTCGTCATGCCAGCCGACCTTGCCGATATTTGCGGAAAATCGCTCGGCTTCGGCGTAGCTGCCGAAGACGCCGTAGAACAGATCCATCCGTCCCGCCCAGACATGCCGGATGTAAAGTCCCTTCACGAAGGGAAGTTTCCCCAGCCAGGCGCCAATGGCGCTGTGCATCATGAGGGCTTTGAAGAGCTGTTTCATGGAAGTCCCGGCGGTGAGGGGGCGGCATGCTGGCGAAGCTGGGTGTCGAGTTCCGACAGCACCCCAAACGTGCCTTCATACTGTGGTCGCGCCCGATTTGCTTCATTCCGATTGGGATATGAAGATTAATTGCGTGCAATGAAAGTGGATTGCGGTCGATCAGCATGCCTGCGCTGAATAATGTGAAGGCCGATCGAGACGAGGGACAGGCGGCATAACCAGACCGTCAGCGCGCAAAGAGAAACGCGCCGGCGTGGCCGGCGCGTATCAATTCTTCCTGGTCCTCGCTATCGCTAGATAGCGAGTGGGGTAGAGGTCGATCAGAACTTGTAGGAAATACCCGCGCGGATCGTATGGGTTTTCAGATTGATCCGATCATTGTAATTTCCGGCTGCCGTTGTTGAGTAGTTGAAATAATCCTTTTTGCCGTAATCGGCATAACGATACTCGACGCGAGCGATCAGGTTATCGGTGACGGCATATTCCAGGCCAGCACCCACGGTCCAGCCCACGCGGGTGCTGGAATAACGCAGCGGGCCGTCGACATTCCAGATGGGCGCGAAGTCATATTTCCCGAATGCGACGCCGCCAGTGATGTAGGGCAGGAAGCGATCGATGGCATAGCCGACCCGCAGACGAACCGAACCATCCCATTTCAGCTCTGCTCGCTGCTTATAGGTCGTGATCGGATCTGGGGCTCCATGCGAGAAGTTGAGGTTGCCTCGAGCCCTCGCGCTTCCCTTCAGGGAGTCATAATTGATGTCGCCTTCGACACCGACCACCAGATTGTTCTGGAACTGGTAATTGTAACCAGTATAGACGCCGGCCGTGAAACCGTTGGCAGTCAACTTGCCCTTGTAGTCCCACTCGCCGCTGGCGATCCAATAGTCCGAATAGTCGGACTTGCCCCAGGTATAGCCTGCCTGAACACCGCCGTAGAAGCCGGTCCAGGAATAGGGGGCTGCGACCGGAGCGATCGGTTCGACAGGCTGCGGAGCGAGATCAGCGGCGTAGACGGCCGTTGAGGAAAGCAGGATTGCCAGAGCTGCGGCAGAAATTTTCATGGCTACATGTCCTAACAACATTTTCCGAATAGTGACGTTTCTCGGACGTTGAGTCTGTAACAAGAAAGACACACCCGGTTGATTTTTATAGATACCGTGGAGATGGCGGTATATAATTGCCATTCAACGGTGGTTGCAATTAAAAATTCGGGGAGTATCTCCTAGCTTTAGGTTAAATAAAGCTCATTATTTAGAAATATTAACCTTCAATCGGTTCCAAACGACCTACGGAGACGTAGGTCTTGCTATCGATGGGGGATGGGTTTTGAGACCAAGCGGACAGGGACGCTACCTCCAAGGTATTATGTCAGTATCTTTTGTCGGTGGGCGCTTGAACGTATCGTCATCGTGAAATGACGAAAGGCCCGCAAGCCGGGCGCTTGCGGGCCTTAGAAGAACGAATAGTCGACGGGGAAGTATCGGTAGACCGAACCTCAGGCCTGGACGAGCCAGGCGTGATCAGGATCGTTGTGGAACTTCCACACGCGTTTGGGACCCGCCATGACGTTGAGATAATAGAGGTCGTAGCCGTGGGCCGCGCCGACAGGGTGATATCCCTTGGGCACGAGTACGACATCACGATCAGAAAAGGCGATCACCTCATCGAGCGAACGGTCATCCGTGTAAACGCGCTGGACGCCATAGCCCTGGGCAGGGTTGAAGCGGTGGTAATAGGTTTCTTCCAACAGGCTTTCGGCAGGCAAGTTGTCCTGGTCGTGCTTGTGAGGCGGATAGCTAGACCAATTGCCGGACGGTGTGATCACCTCCACCACCAGCAGGCTCTCGGCCGGTTCCCATTCCGGCAGGATGTTGCGGACATGGCGTGTGTTCGAGCCCTTGCCGCGTGTTTCCTGGCCGACCTGATCCGGGCCGATCACGCGGGCAGGCAGGGCGCCGGTGCCCGGTGCCGCACATATCGCGAGTTCGACCGGCGTTTCAGCCTTGACCTCATAGGACGAGCCGGCGGGGACGTAGACCGACCAGGGCGCGCCCTCGAAGGGATTGGCGCGTTCGCCCAGCACGCCGAAATCCTGGCGGCCGGCCTTGATCGAAGCCTTGCCGGCCACCAGCACGAGGCAGATTTCGGTGGCGCCGGTCTCGGCGCTCAGGCTTTCGCCCGCCGCCAGATCGTGGACTTCGAAGCCGACATAGGTCCAGCCGGCCGATTGCGGCGTGACCCGGTGGATACGGGAGCCGGACCGGCCGGGCTTGAGGAGAAGTTTCGACATCATGGCCTCCTGGCGCAAAGTGCGATTCCTGCGAACCGCACTTTGCTCTGACTCTTTGTTTCGACGCATCTTTGCTATTTGAAGTGACCCAGTGAAATCGCAAAATGCCTTAGGGCTCATTGCTGCTGGTGTATCGAAGTGGCCGTCAGGCCGCCTTCAATCCCGTCTCGCCGAGCACCTTCCGCAGATGGGCGTAGCCGGCCTTGGCGTAGGCCAGCGGATTGGCCTTCTTGGGGTCCTGCTCGGCCTCGACGATGATCCAACCGGAATAGCCCTGGAGTTCGCGGAACACGCTCGCGAAATCGATCATGCCGTCACCGGGAACCGTATAGACCCCGGCGAGCACGCTATCGAGGAAACTCCAATCCTCGGCATCGGAGTGGGCCCTGACCTCTGCGCGCACATCCTTGGTGTGGACATGGCTGATGCGGTTGCGATAGCGGCGGGCGAGATCCGCCGGATCGGAGCCGCCCCAGGTGGCGTGGCCGGTATCGAGCAGGAGGTGCACGGCCGGGCCGGTCACTGCCATGAAGGCATCGATGTCGGCCTGCGACTGCACGATGGTGCCCATGTGATGGTGATAGTCGAGCTGCAGCCCCTCGGCCTTGAGCATCTCGGCATAGGCGGTGATGCGACGGCCATATTCGGCCCAATCGGCGGACGCCATCACCGGACGCTGCGACAGCGGCCTGGCCTTGTCGCCATGGATGGCGTTGGAAGTTTCGGCAACGATGAAGACGCTGGTACCCGCAGCCTTGAGCAGGTCGATGTGGGCCCGCGCCGCCGCGAACTCGGCGTGCTCGTCCCGGGTCAGCAATTCGATCGAGTGCCAGCCACCGACGCAGGCGAGGCCGAAGGGCGCGAGTGCGGCCTTGAGCGCATTCGCCTCGCGCGGGAACTTGTTGCCGAGTTCCATGCCCTCGAAGCCGACTTCCCTGGCCTCGGCCAGGCAGGTTTCCAGCGGTGTGTCGCCACCAATCTCAGGCATGTCGTCATTCGACCAGCCGATGGGGTTGGCGCCAATACGGATAGACATGGATAGGCTCCGGTATGTGCTGTTTCGGGGGGCGGGTCTTCTTCAGACCCGCTTATCTGCGAGAATAGGTGGAGTGATACCAAGCCGCATTAATGCTGACTCTTGACGCATCTGGCGGGATTGGTGTGCCGGTCTTCTCAGCTCCATCGAGAGATGGAGCGGGACCGGCATTTCCGCGCCAAGAATGCCGGTCTGAAGACCGGCACACCAATTACCGTCATCGCGGACCATGGGTCGATCTTTCTGCGACTTGGTATGATTTGACGAAGGCGGGCCTGAAGACCCGCCCCCAACTCAGGCTCAGTCGCCCACGCGCTGCAGCGCCTTTTGGGTCACATAGGCGGCATGGGCGGCCTCGACCTCACGACGCTGGGAAACCTCGGGCACGGCGACATCCCACCAGGTTCCGCCCGCATCGGTCGATTCGAGAGGATCGGTATCGATTACTACGACGGAGGTTCTGACATGGCCGCGCGCGGCGGTGACGGCGGCCTCCAACTCGGCCAGGCTCTTGACCTTGATGGCATGGGCACCAAGGCTGGCGGCATGCGCGGCAAAATCGATGTCCGGCAGCACGTCGTGGCGGGTGTCGCGCAGGAGGTTGTTGAAGCTTTCGCCGCCCGTCGCCCGCTGCAGGCGGTTGATGCAGCCATAGCCCCTGTTGTCGAGCACGACGATGGTCAGCTTGGCACCGGCCATGATCGAGGTGGCGATCTCCGAATTGGCCATCAGATAGGAGCCGTCACCGACCATGACGATGACCTCGCGGTCGGGCTCGGCCATCTTCACGCCCAGCCCGCCGGCGATCTCGTAGCCCATGCAGGAATAGCCATATTCCATGTGATAGCCACCGGGAGCACCGGCCAGCCAGAGCTTGTGGAGTTCGCCCGGCAGGCCACCAGCGGCGCAGACCACGACGTCGCTGGGCTTGCCGACCCGTTGCACGGCGCCGATCACCTGGGCGTCGGACGGCAGTTCGGCGTTGCTGGCGTCGGTGTAGCGGGCTGATGTCTTCAGCCATTCTTCGCGTCCGGACACCGCCTTGCCTGTCCAGTCCTCCGGCGCCTTCCAGTTGCCGAGCGCGCTCGACAGCAATTCGAGACCCACCCTGGCATCGCAGACCAGCGGCAAAGCCCGGTGCTTGGCGGCATCGAAAGGCTGGGTGTTGAGGCCAACGATGCGATGCGTCTCGGCCTTGAACAGAGACCAGGAGCCGGTGGTGAAGTCCTGCAGGCGGGTTCCCACGGCCAGAACCAGATCGGCTTCCTCGGCCACCGTATTAGCAGCGCCGGTGCCGGTCACGCCGATGGCCCCCATGCCGAGAGGATTGTCCTGCGCGATGGCGCTCTTGCCAGCCTGGGTTTCGCCGACCGGAATGCCGTGCTTTTCGGCAAAGGCGGCGAGGGTGGCTTCGGCCTGCGAATAGAGCGTGCCGCCGCCGGTGACGATCACGGGCTTGCGGGCAGCCTTCAGGGCCGCAACGGCAGCCGCCAATTCGTCCTCGTCGGGACGCGTACGCCGACTGGTCCAGATGCGCTCCTCGAAGAAGGAGGAGGGGTAGTCATAGGCCTCGGCCTGCACGTCCTGGCACAGAGCCAGGGTGACCGGACCGCAATCGGCCGGATCGGTCAGCACGGTCATGGCTCGAGCCAGGGCCGGGATGATCTGTTCGGGCCGGGTGATGCGGTCGAAATAGCGCGAGACGGGTCGGAAGGCGTCGTTCGGGGTCAGGGTGCCGTCGCCGAAATCCTCGAGTTGCTGCAGCACCGGATCGGGCCGGCGATTGGCGAAGACGTCCCCGGGCAGCAGCAGGAGCGGCAAGCGGTTGACATGGGCGACAGCCGCAGCCGTGACCAGATTGGTCGCGCCCGGTCCAATGGATGTGGTGCAGGCCATCATGCGGCGGCGGCGCATCGCCTTGGCATAGGCGGTGGCGGCATGTGCCATCGATTGTTCGTTATGGGCACGATAGGTCGGCAGGGTCGCGCGGGCCTGGTAGAGAGCCTCGCCGATGCCGGCGACGTTGCCATGCCCGAAAATAGCGAAGACGCCGGCGAAAATCGGCACCGTCTCGCCATCGAGGACCGTCTTTTGGGCGGTGAGAAAGCGGACCAGGGCCTGGGCCATTGTGAGACGGATGGTAGCCACGAAATCTCTCCCTGAGCGTATTGGACTCAACTATCAAAATGGTTGAGTGGCCTGCTCCGAATGCCATTTATCGAAAAGTGGAGGCCCTGCGCCGCCCCTGCCTGGGGTGCCGGACCATAGCGCGCACGAACCCGCTTCGCGAGGGCTATTGGGCAGCCGCCGCCTGCCCGGAGGCGCTCTGCCAGGCCTGAACCAGCCGGGCGAAGCGCGATGCCATGGCATCGACGGCGTCTTCATCGCTGAGGGTGCCGCGCAGCCAGGCCCTGGCCGGTTCGTTGAAGATGGTGCGTCCGACGGCAAAACCCTTGACCATGGGCTGGCTCGCCGCCACCGCGAAGGCGGCTTCGAGATCCTCCTCAGGCGCTTCCAGGCCGAGCAGCACGATGCCGCGGCAAAGCGGATCGTTGCGTTCGATCACCTCAGCGACGGCACGCCAGGCCGCGGCGGTCTTCAGCGGCTCCAGCTTCCACCAGTCCGGCTTGATGCCGAGATCATAGAGGCGTTGCACCACGCTCGACACGGTGTCGTCCTCGAGCGGACCATGCTTGCCGGCGATGATCTCGATCAGCAATTCGCGTCCCACCGTGCGCGCCGCCGCGTGAAGACGCAGCAATTGGCGTTCCTGCTGCTCCCTGAGGGCAGCGGGGTCGCTCGGATGATAGAAGCAAAGGCATTTGATCGTGTGTCCGACCGGCCATTCGATCAGGCTGGTGCCGACGTCGGGGCCACCTTCGAACTCCAGCGGCCGGGAGCCTGGAAGTTCAACCGGCCGACCGATCCAGAAGGGATGGTCAGCGGCACGGAACAAGGCTTCGCGGCCATAGATGCCGTCGATCAGCATGCCGTAACCAGGTCGCCCGGCTGCGATCCTCGCGGCAGCCTTGACCGCCAGGGCTTTGAAGACGGAGATGCGCTCCCGCGATACGCCGATTTCGTCCGCCATCGCCTCCATCTGGGCGCGGTGGTCGACGGCGAGCGCCATCAGCCCTTCGGGGGCCGGGCGGCGGGTGGTGGCCCAATGAATGTGGTTGATGGCAGCATCCTTGCGCAGGGCGCGCTCCTTGCTGCCATGGTCGAGGAAATAGCTCAGCTCGGTGAAAGTCGGAATTTCCGGCGAGCAAAGCAGACGGGAAACCGCGAACGCACCGCTGGCATTGGCATAGGCGCAGGCGGTTTCGAGCGGCTCGCCGCGCAACCACCCGCGCAGGAAACCCGAGAGGAAGGCATCACCCGCGCCTAGGACATTATAGACCTCGACCGGAAAGCCCGGTCCACGGATACCGTCGTCGAGACTTGCCGGGATGGCGCCTGGAAAGACGACGCAGCCCATCGGCCCGCGCTTGCAGACGATGGTGCCGGCGGAGATGGCCCGGATGCGCCGCAACGTTTCGAGCGTGTCCTCCGAACCGCCGGCAATGGCGAGTTCCTCTTCCGTGCCGACGATCAGGTCGCAGTCGGGCAGGATGGTCTGCAGATGCGCGGTGACGTGATCGGCTTTGATGTAGCGCTCCTCGCCGGCGCCGTGGCCGGCGAGGCCCCAGAGGTTGGGCCGATAGTCGACATCGAACACCACCTTGCGGCCATGCTTCTTGGCAAGGCGTATGGCCTTGCGCTGGGCGGCGTCGGTGTTGGGCTTGGAAAAATGCGTGCCGGTGACGACGATGGCCGCAGCCGAGGCGATCAGCGTCTCGTCGATGTCGCTTTCGTCGAGCGCCATGTCGGCGCAGTTGTCCCGATAGAAGATGAGGGGAAATTGCTTCTCGTCGCGCACGCCGAGAATCACCAAGGCGGTGAGGCGTGCGGGATCGGTATGGATCCCTTCGATGGCAACACCCTCGCGCTGCATCTGCTCGCGAATGAAGCGGCCCATGGCTTCGTCGCCGACCCGGGTGATCAGGCCGGATTTCAGGCCCAGGCGAGCGGTGCCGATGGCGATATTGGCGGGGCAACCCCCTACAGCCTTGGTGAAGGAGGACATGTCCTCCAGCCTGCCGCCGACCTGCTGGCCATAAAGATCCACCGAAGCGCGGCCGATCGTGATGACATCGAGTGCGGGCGTGCTCATCCTTGACCTCCAGACAGGCAGGCCACCTGATCCCTCGGTCCCGGCTGCAAAGTTGCAACCGCGTCGGGCAGGAACGGCCGGCGCATAACGCTTCCTCTTGGCGACGCCATGGCGAGCCGCCGCCTTGTTTTTGTCGCCGCGCTCGGTGGGCGTTGCGGCGATTGCCGCGCCCTTCGGTCGGCGCTTCAAAAATGAAACATATATTCTATTGTGTTGTCAATATAGAATAAAAATGCCATATTTTGGAATGAAGCAGGCGTTGCCACCGCCTCCGCATGAAAGATTGCGATTCGAGGGCGTGGCGCGATTGCCCCAGCAGAATTTCACGGCACTGCCCATGAATGAGCAATATCGGGAAATTCCGCATTCTGCAGATTCCTCAGGAATCTGTGTGTGATTATCGTACAGCAAAGAGGCCCGGTCCTTGGGTCAAATCGACAGATTGGGGAGAGAAATGGTTCGTCTCGCAGTTCTTGGCGCCGGCCGCATCGGCAAGATCCATGGCCGCAACGCGGCGTTGCACCCGCAGGCCAGGCTGATTTCGGTTTCCGATCCGCATCAACCCTCCGCCGAGGCGCTTGCAGCCGAGACCGGCGCACGTGTCAGCACGATCGACGAAGCCATCGCGGCCGACGACGTCGACGCGGTGCTGATCTGCACGCCGACCAGCACGCATGCCGATCTGATCGAACGCGCGGTGCAGGCGGGCAAGGCGGTGTTCTGCGAGAAGCCGGTCGATCTGTCTTCCGACAGGATCCGCCGCTGCCTCGCCGAGGTCGGCAAGGCCGGCAAGCCGCTGATGATCGGCTTCAACCGCCGATTCGACCCCAATTTCGCAACGCTCAAGCAGCGTATCGTCGACGGATCGGTCGGGGAGGTGGAACTGGTCACCATCATCTCGCGCGACCCGGCGCCGCCGCCTGTCTCTTATATCGAGAGCTCGGGCGGTCTCTTCCGCGACATGATGATCCATGACCTCGATTTGGCCCGCTTCCTGCTGGCCGAGGAGCCGGTCGAGGTGCATGCGGTCGCCTCCGCGCTCGTCGATCCGGCGATCGGGAGGGCGGGTGACGTCGACACTGCCGCCGTGCTGCTGAAGACGGCTTCGGGCAAGATCGCCCAGATCTCGAATTCGCGACGCGCGACCTATGGTTATGACCAACGCATCGAGGTGCACGGTTCCAAGGGGTTGATTCGTGCCCACAACGTGCCGAAGACCACCGTGGAAGTGGCGACGGGAGCCGGCTTCCTCGCCGATCCCGTGCAGGACTTCTTCCTGGAACGCTATGCCGAGGCCTACCGCCTGGAGATGACGGCCTTCGTCGATGCCATCCTGGCGGGCAAGGTTCCCAACCCCTCGGGCGAGGACGGGCTGAAGGCCCAGATCCTGGCGGATGCCGCCACGCAGGCCGCCCAGACGGGCAATGCGGTAAAGCTGTAGGGCAGGCGCGGGAGATACGACGTGTCGATCCCCTCAGTTCCATCGAAAGATGGAGCGGCATCGACACTCCAAGTGCTGGCCTCGGCCGCGCTCGCAGTTTGCCCCCTCAGTCGCGTCCCTTGTGTTCGGCCGTGCCGACGGCAAGCGTCATGGCCAGGGCGAATGTCGCCGCCAGCGAACGGAAGGCACCATGATCGGCCTCTTCCACATCCAGGCGAATGCGCGCGAGGCGTGCGAGAGGGCTCGCCGGGCTGTCGGTAATAGCCAGGATGGCATTGCCGCGCTGATGCGCGATGCCGGCCAGTTCGATGGTATCGGGCGAGTAGGGGTTGTAGGAAATCGCCAGCACCACGTCCCTGGGGCCGGCCAGCGAAATCTGTTCCTTGCCGAGCTGGCCGACATGGTCGACCAGCGCACAACGCTGGCCGAGATTGCCAAAGGCGTAGGCGAGATAGGCGGCGACCGAGAAAAGCCGGCGGGCCGCGACCAGATGGATGATGTCGGCACCGGCAAGCAATTCGATGGCTGCGTCGATCTTTTCGGGATCGGCGGACGCACGCAGGCGTTCGATCGAAAGCGTGGCGGCATCGGCAAAGCCGTTGAGCAGCGGTGCCGAAAGCGAGCCTTCGTTCGGCTCGGCCCGCAGCAAGGCCACTCTCTGTCGATAATCGGGAAAACGCTGCTTCAGGCGGGTGAGAAAGACCTGCTGCAGGTCGGAAAAACCGGAATAGCCCAGCGTCTTGGCAAAGCGAACCAGGGTGGAAGCCTGCACGCCGGCATTTTCGGCGATCGCGGCAGCCGTGCCGAGCGCAATCTCGTCGGGATGGTCGCTGGCAAAATGAGCCACTTGCCTCAGGCGTTTGGGCAATTGGTCGATCCGGTCTGCGAGGCGCGCGGAAAAGTCGGCAAAGTCGCGCGTCTCGTCCTCAGCCATGGTCCTATCCCGTTCCAGAAGCGGGGCAGTGTTCTCGCTGCCCTCCCTATCATTGACGCCGCTGGCGGTGATGCCACGCGACTGCGATGCCGGATCGTGCCGCAAAAGCGCGCCCCAGGGAAGGTTAGTGCAACTGGAAAGGCTGCGAAACCCGTTTCGCAATCGGGGGTGTGGATCAGCTCAGTGTCGGCGCGTGAGCGGATCGACACTGTCGGTTGTCGGTTTTTCCTCATCCCGGTCGCGTGGTGCATCGGAGGAGGGCGGCGGCAGATGCCGGGCCGGGTCGTCGGTGAAGCGGGCAATCAAGGCCGCGATGATGCCAGTAAACAGCATGGCAGTTGTCCCCTTGGCTGCGACGGCGAACGGCGCGAGCCAGTATGGATATCCTTTCTTCCTCCGAGAGGCCGCACGAGCGCTCCCGGCGAGTCGAATCGATCTATGCCGATTTTGATGCACTGCAACATACAGCAGATCTGTGCTGCGATGCACAATGAAATGGAATGACGGCCATACCATGGCGGTATGGCGGATGAACGCGAATGGAGGCAGGTGATGGACGCGTTGGCCAAATCGGACGACAGGGGGCTTGGAATCGGCCTGATCGGAACGGGCTATATGGGCAAATGTCACGCCCTAGCCTGGAATGCGGTGGCTTCGACCTTCGGCGACCTCGCCCGGCCCCGCTTGCTCGCGCTTGCCGAGGCTTCGGCCGATCTCGCCCAGGCCAAGGCGGAGGAACTCGGCTTTGCGGCCTCGACAGGCGATTGGCGTGAACTCCTGGCCGACCCGCAGATCGACGTGATCTCCATAACCACGCCGAACCGCTTCCATGCCGAGATGGCAATCGCTGCGCTGGAGGCGGGCAAGCATGTCTGGTGCGAAAAGCCGATGGCGACCGCTTTTGCCGACGCGCAGGCGATGCACGCCGCCTGGCGCCGCAGCGGCAAGGTCGCGGTGCTGGGCTATAATTATATACAGAACCCCGCCATGCGGCTGATCCGCAAGCTGATCGGCGAGGGCGCGATCGGCGTCGTCAACCACGTCCGCCTGGAGATGGACGAGGATTTCATGGCCGACCGGCAAACCCCCTTCGCGACCCGCAACGAGGCCAGCGCCGGGTATGGGGCTCTCGACGACTTTGCCGTGCATCCCCTCAGCCTGCTGCGTTTCGTCCTTGGCGGGGTCGCCGAAGTGTTCGGGGAGATGGCCAGGCCCTATGCGGACCGCCCGCATCCAGACGGTGGCAGGCGGGCCATCGAGAATTATGATATCGCCACGGCCCTGCTGCGTCTCGAGAGTGGCGCCTCGGGTGTGCTCACCGTCAACCGCGCGGCCTGGGGGCGCAAGGGGCGGATCCAGCTGCAGGTCTTCGGTGATGCCGGGGCCGTCGTGTTCGATCAGGAGCGTTTTAACGAGGTGCAACTCTTTCGCCGTGAGGGGGCCGAGGAAACCCAAGGGTTCCGGACCATCCTCAGTGCGCCCGTGCACAGACCCTATGATCGCTTCATTCCGGCGCCAGGCCATGGGCTCGGCTTCAATGATCTGAAAGTGATCGAGTGCCGTGAAGTGATTGCCCGCATCCAGGGCAAGGAGGCGTCGGTTTTCGATTTCGATGATGGCCTTGCCATTGAACGCACTGTCCATGCCATCGCGGAGAGCTTTACAAAGGGAAGCTGGGTCAAGGTCGGAGGTTGATTGTTTTGCCCTTATCGCAAAATAAAACGGCCGCGGAGGGTATCCGCGGCCGCATGAAAAAGGAAGGAGATCAGCCCTTCAGCTTCTTGTTGCATTCGCTGTAATAGCCGCCGCCCTTCTGAATCCATTTCAAGCCGCCATTGCCATTGCTGGTCTTGTTGGCGTTGTACTGGTCGAGGCAAGTGTGCATGCGCTGCTTGCCGGCAGATTCCTTGGCATATTTCGGATCGATAGCCGACGGAAACACCGCGTTGCCCGATGCTGCGGCGGTCGGAGCCGGCTTGGCGGCGGGAGCCGGTTTGGCAGCCGTTGTCGTGGCCGGGGCCGCAGGTGCTGCCGGCGCCGTGGCAGCCGGCGTCGCTTCCGTGCCGCATTGTGCCTTGCGGAAATCGTTCCAGCTCGCGCCATTGAGCGTGTTGCCAGTTTTGGCGGCCTGATATTTGTCGCTGCACTCCTTCATGGTGAGCGCCTGAGCCGGCGCAGCAAGAGCGACCGCGCTAGCGATCAGTAGTCCGGTACCAATGATGGCGGAACGAAGCATCATTCTAACTCCCTCATTTTCGGCGGATATTGCCCGCCGCCGACTCTGGATAAGCCTCAGCCGGAATGCCTATTTTTGTGATCAGGAATGCGGCGAAGGTACGGCACACCCTGGTGATAGACCGAGTCTGCCAAAGAAAAAAGCGGAACCTTCATCAGCTCGGATCAGTTTCCACTTCGGCGAAAGCTTGCCGACGCTCTGCGCCCGCAAGCTTTCCTGATCGAATCTCAGTCAAGGCCCTGCTGTCCCTAACGTCATCGAGCCGATCAAGCCATGATTCCACATTGCTTCATGGCGAGGGAGCGATGACTCTACGCCGGCGAAAGATCGCGACCGGAGAACCCAGATGAATGGACTGGCGCAGATAATCATAGCCGCATTTGAGGGCGACCCGCTGGGAGTGGATGTTGTCGGGGCTCGTCATGCAATTGGTATGCGGCAGGTCGATATGACCGTCGAACCAGTTCAGCGCGGCCTTGGCCGCCTCGGTGGCATAGCCCCTGCCATGGGCTGCTCCAATCAGGGAGTAGCCGAGTTCCGGCGTACCTGAAAATTCCGGTTCGATGTCGCGTTCGAAATTATGAATGCCGACTTCGCCGAGGAAACGGCCGTCGGCCTTATCGGTCACGATCCAGAAGCCGAACCCCATCCAGAGCCAATGGCCGGCATAGCGCAGCATCCGAGTCCAGACTTCCTCGCGCGGATAGGGGGACTTACGCACATAGCGAAGCACCGCGGGCTCTGCCCACATAGCCGTGACGCTCTCCAGATCGCCGGGTCGGTGCGCCCGAAGAATCAGGCGCGACGTTTCGATGGTGGGAGCGACGGTGAACGCCGACAGAAGGGGCATAGGTGAACTTTCCTCGATCTCATCCGTGCGATCGGTCGTATTGATAGGTGCAAAATGGGTGTTGGTTCCCTTCGACAATTCGGAGGGCGGTTGGTTAGTCAGGTAGGCGATAGTCCTAGCTCCTGGGTTTGGGCTGTTGCGAAAAGGCCCACATGATAGCCATGCGCTCGCATCGCTATTGGGCCGGTCTGGCGCATGTTATGTTGCACCGCAACAAACGGTGAATTCGAGAAAATGACGATGATTGCTGCCAGCGTCCTTGCCGATCTGCGCATCCGCTGTCAGGCGTACCGGGCCTATCAAAAGCGCCTGGAGGCCTGTCGGATGCGGACCCGAAAGGATCTTGCCGAAATCGGTTTCAGTCGCAGCGACATTGCGGATCTGGCCGGTCGCGGTTGATCTTACCCGGCGATTGAATGCCCCATTCGAGCCATCCGACCGCCCCACAAGCCCGGCCGCGTTTGCATGGACCGGGCTTTTCATTGCCTCTTGAGGAGCGCAAGCGACCAAGTCCGCCGGTAATTTATTACAGCATTGCGAGGCGAGCGCTTTTGTCCATAGCTGCAACATGCGCTCTTCCCCGATCCCCGAACGTTGGTCTGACAACACCAGCACGAGCGTGACGCGAGTGTTATATCGGTAGGGAAACTGACGTATGGTAAGGCTTGCCAACCCGATCCGGTCATGGTTGGCGCTGCCCGCAAGGTCCTTCGGGAGAGCCGATCACAATATTGTTTTGTCTGACAAACTGGCCTTATATCACCGCGAGGAAACATCCTGAAAGGACCCGTGGGCGGAACGCCCCGGGCGGCGAAGACAAGGCTATCATGCAAGAGCCGATGAGAACGAGGGGCCCTGTCATCTGTGTCGGCACCACAACGGTGGATCAGGTGCTGGAGATCGACGAAATGCCACGGCAGGCGATCAAGGTCACGGCCCGGCACCATTTCAAGCGGGGCGGTGGGCCGGCAGCGACGGCGGCTGTGGCTTGTGCCCGTCTCCTGCAGCCGGTTGAATTGTGGAGCCGCCTGGGCAGCGATGCCGAGGCGTCCTTCCTATGCGAGCGCCTGCGCCATCACGGTGTTGGGATCGATGGCGTGAAATGCAGTGGGGAGATGGATACGATCACCGCCGTAGTGATCGTCGATCGCCAGGGCGAACGTTTCATCGTTGGGCATGATCATACCGATCTGCCGGCCTCGCCGGCCCATCTGCCGTTGCAGGAGATCGCCAAAGCCGGCGCGGTGCTGGCCGACATCAATTGGCACGAAGCCTCTCTTGCCGTGCTGAATGCGGCCGCCTCGGCCGAAGTCCCGTCGGTGCTCGACGCGGAGGTCACCGATCCGGCGGTGCTGTTCGAACTGGCGCGACGGGCAAGCCTCCCGGTGTTCTCCGAGGATGGATTTGCGCTTGCCAGCGCCGGAGCGCAGCCGGATACGGATGGCTGTGAAGCGCTGTCGCGGCGCCTCGGCGGCATGTTCGGCCTTACATTGGGTGCACGAGGCTCACTGTGGTGGGTCGATGGCGCTTTGACCCTCGTGCCCGCCTTGCCGGTGAGCGTGCTGGATACTACCGGTGCGGGAGACGTGTTTCACGGCGCCCTGGCGGCCGGGCTGGCGGAAGGGCGGTCGGTGATCGACGCCGCCCGCTTTGCCAGCGCTGCCGCGAGCCTCAAATGCGAACTCGGCAATGGCTGGGACGGCATGCCCGAAAGGCGAGCCGTCGAGGAAGCGGCGGCCCGGCTGGACCCGCTTCGCGTCTCCTGAGGCGCGGCGCCCCTGCCAAAAAGCCTATCATCGTACTCTCCGGCGCGACGCAGTTTTGCATGTGACGCGGGAACGATTGAAATGCAAAACGGCGCCGTCAGGCGCCTGCATGTGTCTTGCTTTCGCAAGGCGAGCGCTTGCCTGGGGCACCGTTTTTACGCGTGAGCCGGTTACGCAGGACACCGGTGGCTCAACCGGATGAGGAGGGCGGGTTCGATCCAGCCGCCCGCCTCATGGCTTGCTTTGTCGGATCAGTAGTCGCGCCACTGACCGCGGCCATAATAGGGGCGTTCCCAGCCGCCACGGCGGCCGCGACCCCAGTCGTCACCCCACCCTCTGCGGGGGCCGTGACCCCAGCCGTAGCCACCGCCGTAGCCATAGCCACCGCCATAGCCGTAATAGGGGCGGCGAACCGGGACGCAGCGGCCCCAGCGATTGGGCTGCCAGCCAGGGCCACAGCCCCAGCGGACATCCTGGACCAGCGGCGAGGCGCCCGGCGTCGTGGGAGCAACGTTCATGGCGGAGGACGAGCCGACACTGGCCATCAGGCCCGTCAGCGCGAAGGAGGCCGCAATCATGGTCTTGCCGAGAAGATTCATCGGTTACCTCATTGAGGGATCCCGAGTTCTTGGGAACTCGAGGAGCAATGAAGACACGATGCCATTTCCTGCCTGAACGCGGCGCGAACGCCCTGGTCATCTGGCGTTCAGAAACATGATGGCGTGATGACGGGCTGTGCCCGGCCGATCCGGCGCCTATTTCTCGACGCGATCCCAACCATTGGGACCGAGCCGCTCCTGGGGCAGGAAGCGGCCCTTATAGGCCATTTTGCGTGATCCCTCGACCCAATAGCCCAGATAGAGATAGGGCAGTCCCATCGCCTGTGTGCGGGCGATATGGTCCAGTATCATGAAAGTGCCGACGCTGCGCCCCGCCATGGCGGGTTCGTAGAACGAGTAGACCATGGACAGGCCGTCGGCGAGCACATCGGTGAGGGAAACCCCGATCAGCGGACCCTCGCCCTGACGGTTCAACGGCAGGCCGGCGCCGGACAGCCGGTACTCCACCAATTGCGTGTTCACATGGGTATCCTCGACCATCATGGCATAGTCGAGCACCGTCATGTCAGCCATGCCGCCATCGGCGTGACGCTGGTCGAGATAGGCCCTGAAGGTGGAATATTGTTCCGATGTCGGCGTGGCGTTGCGCATGTGCGAGGTGACGTCGCGATTGTCGGCCTGCACGCGGCGGAAAGATTTCGTCCTGACGAAATCGGCAACCGGTACGCGCACCGAAACACAAGCCTTGCAATTCTCGCAGGCCGGCCGATAGGCGATGGTTTGCGAACGGCGGAAACCGCCATGGCTGAGCACGTCATTGAGGCGCGCGGCCCGTTCACCGATCAAGTGGGTGAACACTTTGCGCTCCTGTTTGCCCCTCAGATAGGGGCAGGGCGATGGTGCGGTCAGATAGAATTGCGGTGAGTCGCGTATTTCAATGCTCAACGCCATTCTCCATGCATGAAGGCGAAAGTTACCACCGGGCGCTGCGTCTCGCCAGAGTCCCCCTGCCTGGCGACATCAAATTATCGCGCTGAAGGCCGTTTTTGAAGCCGCCGCCTCTTATACCTGCCGGGGCGTGGTGTCAGCAAAGCCGAACAGCCCGCCCGGGCGGAAGATCAGCATGAGAACGAGAAAGATCATCACGGCCACGTCGCGGTGCTCAATCGGAAAATAGGCCTGCCAGATGACCTCGAACAGGCCGAGCACGAGGCCACCGAGCAAGGCTCCTTCGATGGAGCCGATACCCCCGATGACGGCTGCGACCAGGCCTTTCAGGCCGATCATGGCCCCGCCATAAGCGTCGGCCCCGCCATAATAGACGGTCATGATGAAACCGGCGAAGCCGGCCAGCGCCGAAGCGAGGCCGAAGGTCAGTGTCAGCATGCCTCGGCTCGAAATCCCGACGAGGTTGGCCATGAGCGCATCGTCCGATATGGCCCGCCAGCGCCGGCCGAGTTCGCTGCGGCGCATCAGCATGACGACGGCGATGGCGACGATGGCGGCCGCTGCGCCGATCGACATCTGCATAACCGTGATGTGGGCGACGAAATTGCCCGACCGCACCACGGGCAGATAGGGGCTGGTGATCGGCGGCGCCCAGCGATCGTTGGGCCCCTGGGCGACACGCATCGCCTCGCGCATCACCGAGGCCACTGCCACCGTAGCGATCAGGATGGTCTGGCCGCGCCGGAAGGCGAGGGGAGCGAAGACCAGTTTCTCGACCATGTGGCCGGCCAGAACCACCAGCCCGACGGCGGCTGCGAACACGATGATGAGGTCCAAGGCCGGCGAGCGGGAGCCCAGCGCCAGCATGATCAGCATGATCGAGACGCTCATCACGCCGCCGAGCGTGGCAAAATCGCCGAAGGCCAGGTTGATGCGCTGGACCAGGCCGAACACGAGGGCATAGGCGACGGCGATCAGCATGGTCATCGCCGTGGTCGGCACGCCATTGCCAAGACTCTGCACCAGAAAGGCGACACTGCGGGGAACCTCGGGGACGTCGGCTATGGTTTCGCCGGCGCCGGGATCGGCGAGGACAGCCTCGGGCCGCTCGAGCCAATAGCGTTTGAGGAGGTGGAGCTTCCAGGGAGGAAAGGACCTGCCATCCGCAGCCAGGGCACTCAGCTCGATGAACCGATTATCCTGCGAGCTCAACCCGAAGGCGCAAAGCACGGTATGATCGGTGGTGCGCCCGTCCTGCAAAGCCCGATAGTCGATGCGCATCTTGAACGGTGCGGAAGCCGGGGCGATGGCAGTGACCGTGAGCTCATCGGGCTCGAGCGTCACGGCAGGCAATGTCTGCCGGCAGATGCGAACTTCCTGCGGGTCGAGGCTGTCACTGCAGGAAGCCAGGCATAAAGTGACGAGAACCAGGGCGATGACACGATGGATCAATGGTGCCGCCTGAATCTTCGCGCCAGATCGGTTGACCCGAGTTTTGATATCGGCGCTGTCTATCGGTGAGATTACAGACTCGCCGCGATTCGGACAGCAAGCCTCGCCGCTCCGGATGGCAGCTCACTTAACCGCGAGCTTTTCCTGGCGCGGCTACGGGGATATCGTACAACTCCCGTTCTTGGTTCGAGACTCGTGATGCGTGACGGCAAGCCCAGTGTGACCATCGTTTATTGTCGGCAATGCCAATGGCTGCTCAGGGCGGCATGGATGGCCCAGGAACTGCTCTCGACCTTTTCCGAGGATCTGGGCGAGGTCACGCTGGTACCGGCCACCGGCGGCGCCTTTCGCATCGAGTATGACGGCCAGGAGATCTGGGAACGCAAGCGCGATGGCGGCTTTCCCGATGTGAAGGCGCTCAAGCAGCTGGTGCGCGACCGGCTCGATCCCGACCGCGACCTCGGCCATATCGACCGGTAGGGCCGCAAGCGCGGCCTGCTATTTGCCGCGCAGATATTCGGCGGCGCGCGGTGCGAAATAGGTGAGGATGCCGTCGGCGCCGGCGCGCTTGAAGGCGGTGAGGCTCTCGATCATCGCCTTTTCGCCGTCGATCCAGCCGTTCTGGGCGGCCGCCATGATCATCGCATATTCGCCCGAGACCTGATAGGCGAAGGTCGGACGGCCGAAGCTCTGCTTGAGGCGGGCGACGATGTCGAGATAGGGCAGGCCCGGCTTGACCATGATCATGTCGGCGCCTTCTGCGATGTCGAGTTCGGCCTCGCGCAGGGCTTCGTCGGTATTGGCGTAGTCCATCTGATAGGTGCGCTTGTCGCCCTTGAGCGCACCGGATGAGCCCACCGCCTCGCGGAAGGGGCCGTAGAAAGCCGACGCATATTTGGCCGAATAGGCCATGATCTGCACGTCGAGGAAACCGGCAGCATCGAGCGCAGCACGGATGGCGCCGACGCGGCCGTCCATCATGTCGGACGGCGCGATGATGTCGGAACCGGATTCGGCCTGGACCAGGGCCTGGCGCACCAGCAAAGCGACGGTCTCGTCATTGAGGATGCGTCCGGCTTCCAGCAGCCCGTCATGGCCGTGCGAGGTGTAGGGATCGAGTGCGACGTCGGTCAGCAAGCCGATTCCCGGTATCCTGGCCTTGATGGCGCGGCAGGCCCGGCAGGTCAGATTCTGCGCGTTCAGCGCCTCGCTCCCGGTGGAATCGCGCAGGGAGGGATCGGTGTAGGGGAAGATCGCCACCACGGGAATGTCGAGGGCGGCGGCCCGCTGCGCCTCCTCGACGGCAATGTCGATGCTGACCCGGTCGACGCCCGGCATCGCTGCCACAGGAGTTCTGAGATTCTCGCCTTCCTGCACGAAGATCGGCCAGATCAGATCATTGGTGGTGAGCACATTCTCCTTCACCAGCCGGCGGGCCCATTCGCTCTTGCGGTTGCGGCGCGGGCGTTCGACCAGGTCGAGACGGTCCGAGGCGGAGGCGAGGGCTGATATGAGAGGGGTGACGGAGGAGGGCATCGCAGTCTCTTCGAATTGAACTTTGCACGGGTTTTATCACATCCAGGCAGGCGCAGGCATGTCCTCATGTCACACCCCCGCAGCTCGGAACGCACAGGTCAGGATTGCTGCTCCAGCCCGCCGGAAGGACGCTATTGGCTTGCAGCCGATTTGCCCTCGGCGGCGCACGCCGTTAGAACGGCCTCCAGCAATGACGACGCGCCCAAGACAAGAGTGATCCAAGGACATGAGCGATATCGAGTTTGACCGCGACGGCCCGCCCTATGGCGCCTATCTGTTGTGGTTCATGCGCGCCGTCGCCGTGCTGTGGATGGCCAAGGGTATCATCCATTGGTGCCTGATCCTCGGGATCGGCCAGGCCGATCCGGATCGTTTCCTCGGCATGCCTGTTCTCACCCAGAGCGCCGTGATCGTGTTTGCCGTGTTCGACCTGGTCGCGGCGGTCGGCCTGTGGATGGCTGCGACCTGGGGCGGGGTCATCTGGTTGATCGCTTCCGGCAGCTATTTCATCATCTCGTTGTTCCGGCCCGAAATTTTCGGACGGCAATATGCGATGATGACGACGATCGGCGTCTTGATCGTGCTCTATATCGGTCTTGCCTTTCTCGCCTCGCGCGAGCGGCGCCATCCGTGAGTGGCGATGAGCAGGCTGTTGCAACTATGTCACGCGGGCTTAATTCGCGCTCACATGGCGGTGATCGTGACAGGGCTTGCCACATTTGTCCCGGTTTTGCCGCTTTCTGGCGGTAGGGCTTCTCGCGAGTTTCCTATATCGGGATTGTGAATGGGGGATGTCGGGGCCTGATTTTGGTCTCGGTTCGTTTACCTCTCCCGTGTAAAGAGCTTCGTTAATTCATGGCCGCAGGAAATTACCGGTACGGTAGGTGTGTGATGCAAGCGGGCTTTGCTGCAGGATTGGAACAAGATGTCTGACTATTCTCGTCGTGGTTTTCTCTCCACTCTGGCCTTGGGCGCCGCTGCGACCGCATTGGCGCGTCCGGCTGCCGCGCAAGACTACGGCCTAGGCCAGATGGAGATGAAGGAACGCTACGATTCAGTAGCCAGCCCCATCGGGCAGGCCAGCAGTTCCTCGCCCACCTTCTCGGCCTATACCTTGCAGGCCACGCAGAACGCCCTGCAGAAATATAGCGAGATCGCTGCCCAGGGCGGTTGGCCGCAAGTGACCGGCAAGGGCCGCCTCCAGCTCGGCTCGCGCAGCCCCGACGTCGTCTCGCTGCGCCAGCGCCTGATCGCCTCGGGCGATCTGGCGCCCTCCCTCGGCGGCTCGCCCGTCTTCGATTCCTATCTCGACGGCGCGGCGAAGCGCTTCCAATCGCGCCACGGCATCCTGTCCAGCGGCGTCATCGGCGACACCTCGCGCGCCGCTCTCGCCATTCCGATCGATGTGCGCATCAAGCAGCTTCAGATGAACATCGTGCGCCTGCGCTCGATGGGCAATCTGGGCAACCGCTACATCATGATGAATATTCCGGCGACCGAGCTGGAAGCGGTCAACAATGGCGCGGTCGAGCAGCGTCACTCCACGGTGATCGGCAAGCCCGATCGGCCTTCACCGATCTTGTCGACCGTGGTGCAGAACATCAATTTCAACCCGTATTGGACGGTGCCGCTCTCCATCATCAAGAAGGACCTGATCCCTCTGATGCAGAAGGAGCCGAGCTATCTGGCTGATCACCACATCCGCATCTTTACGCCGCAGGGCCAGGAGATCACGCCCGAACAGATCAACTGGAACACGGACGAAGCCACGCGCATGCGCTTCAGGCAAGATCCGGGCTTCGGCAATTCGCTCGGGCAGGTGCGCATCAATATTGCCAACCAGTATGGCGTCTACATGCACGACACGCCCTACAAGTCGGTGTTCGGTTCCGATTACCGCTTCGATTCTTCGGGCTGTGCTCGCGTGCAGGACGTCCGCGAACTGGTGGCCTGGATCTTGTCGGGCACGGAATATACCCGCGACCGCATCGACGAGGTGATCCGTTCGGGCGCGCAGACGACCGTGAACCCGACCGCCAAGGTGCCGGTTTTCTGGGCCTACATTACCGCCTGGGCGACGCCGGAAGGCTTGGTCGAGTTCCGCGATGACATCTACAACAAGGACGGCTTCGCCTCGCTTTCCGTGGTCACTAAGGAAGAGCAGGGCTGATCGGGGAACGCACTTTCAACCTCTCTGAGATTTGCAACGCCGCAGCCTGTCTGCGGCGTTGTTGCGTTTCAGACCCACCTCTCCAGCTCTGACGCAACTTTGGTCGCTTGCAGACATGACTTTGCGACGTAACTCCGTTATGTCGTCTGCCTCTTCTCCAACGAGGCCCGCCAACGATGAATGACGCCCGCTCCGCTTCTCTGTCGAACAGCTTCTTCGCCGCCGATCTCAAGTCTGCCGATCCGGAGCTGGCGCGGACCATCGATCTCGAATTGGGCCGCCTGCGCGACCATATCGAGCTGATCGCCTCCGAGAACATCGTCTCGAAGGCGGTCCTGGAAGCCCAGGGCTCGATCATGACCAACAAATATGCGGAGGGTTATCCAGGCCGCCGCTATTATGGCGGTTGCGAATTCGTCGACATGGCCGAGAATCTGGCGATCGAGCGCGTCAAGAAACTATTCGGCTGCGCCTATGCCAACGTCCAGCCCAATTCCGGCAGCCAGGCCAATCAGGGCGTGTTCCTGGCGCTGATGAAGCCGGGCGACACCTTCATGGGCCTGAACCTCAATGCCGGCGGCCATCTCACCCATGGCTCGGCCGTCAATATGTCCGGCCGCTGGTTCAATGTGGTGCCCTACAATGTGCGTCCCGAGGACCAGCGCGTCGATATGGACGAGGTCGAGCGCCTCGCCCATGAGCACAAGCCCAAACTGATCATCGCCGGCGGTTCGGGCTATGCCCGCCATTGGGACTTCGCCCGCTTCCGTCAGATCGCCGATGCGGTGGGCGCCTATTTCTTTGTGGACATGGCCCATTTCGCCGGCCTGGTCGCCGGCGATGCGCATCCTTCCCCATTCCCGCACGCGCATGTGGCGACCTCGACCACCCACAAGACCCTGCGCGGGCCGCGTGGCGGCATCATCCTCACCAATGACGAGGAGATCGCCAAGAAGGTAAACTCGGCGGTGTTCCCCGGCCTGCAGGGCGGGCCGCTGATGCATGTCATCGCCGCCAAGGCCGTCGCCTTCGGCGAGGCGCTGCGCCCCGAGTTCAAGGCTTATGCAAAACAGGTAGTGGAGAATGCCGCTGCGTTGGCCGCCAATCTCAAGGGCAACGGCTTCGACATCGTCTCGGGCGGCACCGACAACCATCTGATGCTGGTCGACCTCAGGCCCAAGAACCTGACCGGCAATTTTGCCGAGAAGGCGATGGAGCGGGCCCACATCACCTGCAACAAGAACGGCATCCCCTATGACCCGCAGAAGCCGATGGTGACCTCGGGCATCCGCCTGGGCACCCCCGCCGCTACCTCGCGCGGCTTTGGTGTCAAGGAATTCCAGGAAGTCGGTGATCTCATCACCGAGGCGCTGGAAGGCTTGGCCAAGAACGGAGCCGACAACAATGGCGCGGTGGAAGAAGCTGTGCGCATCAAGGTCAACAAGCTGACGGGCCGTTTCCCGATCTACTGATCGCTGCCGGGAGCGCGGACATCTTGTCCGCTTCCTGGAAACATATCGTGTGCGGTATAGGAAGTGCGGACATCGCGACATGCGAGCATGTTGTCGAGATGTCCGCGCTCCCGGGAATAATTCATGAAATGCCCTTATTGCGGCGCGCCCGACACGCAGGTGAAGGACAGTCGCCCCACCGATGACGGAACCTCGATCCGCCGCCGCCGCGTCTGTTCCGATTGCGGCGGGCGGTTTACCACCTTCGAACGTGTGCAACTGCGTGAACTGACGGTGGTGAAGCGTTCGGGCCGCAAGGTCACCTTCGACCGCGACAAGCTTTCGCGCTCGATCAGCACGGCCTTGCGCAAGCGGCCTGTTGACGAAGAACGCGTCGAACGGCTGGTCAATGGCCTGGTGCGCCAGATCGAGAGTCTCGGCGAGAGCGAGATCACATCCGAACAGATCGGCCGCATCGTGATGAAGGGGCTCAAGGCCCTCGACGACGTTGCCTATGTGCGTTTTGCCTCCGTCTATCGCAATTTCAGCGAGGCCAAGGATTTCACCGCCGTCCTGGATGAATTGAGCATCGAGGATGAGACGCGGGCAGACGAAGCGTGAGTTCGACCGGCAGGTGACGGCATGGCCGTGCTTTGCTTGCATGACGCGTGCGGCAAGCCTATCTGCTGTTTCGAACATTCAATGCCGGTTTGATGACGTCCCTTGACTATTGCCCTGCCCAATCCCGCCATCGACTCCTTGCGGCGTGACGAGCGCTTCATGCGGGCGGCGCTGGCGCTGGGGCGGCGGGGGCTCGGCAATACCTGGCCCAACCCAGCCGTCGGCTGCGTGATCGTCAGGCGGGTCGGTGACGCCGATGTCATCGTCGGCCGGGGCTGGACTCAGCCGGGCGGACGGCCGCATGCGGAGACCCAGGCGCTGGCCGAGGCGGGGCCTTTGGCCAAGGGGGCCACGGCCTATGTCACCCTCGAGCCCTGTTCGCATTACGGACGCACCGGCCCCTGCGCCGATGCCTTGGCGCGAGGCGGTATTGTGCGTGTCGTCGGCGCTTTGCGCGATCCGGACCCGCGCGTGGGAGGGCGCGGCTTCGACATGCTCCGGCGCTATGGGCTCGAAGTCCGCGAGGGGGTGCTGGCCGAGGAAGCCTTCCAGGCCCATGTCGGGCACATCACGCGCGTGACCTTCGGCCGGCCCGGGGTCACCGTGAAGATCGCCGTCTCCGCCGATGGCAAGCTGGCCGGTCCCGGTGGACGGCCGGTGCGCATCACCGGTGAGGAGGCGAGTGCCCATGTCCACATGATGCGGGCCCAGAGCGATGCCATAGCCGTCGGCATCGGCACCGTGCTGGCCGATGATCCGATGCTGACTGTGAGATTGCCCGGCATGGCCGCCCAGTCGCCGGTAAGGATCGTCTTCGATTCAAAGCTCCGGCTCCCGCTCGCCTCGCGACTGGTGCAGACGGTGCGCGAGGTACCCGTATGGGTGCTGGCCCGTGCCGATGCACCGGTTGCACCGGAACGGACCCTGGTCGAGACGGGCGTTGAGGTGATGCGGATCGGCTGCTCGGCCTTGCCGCCCGGCGAGGGCGCATCCCTCGATCTCGGCGAGGCCTTGCGCTTGCTCGGCACACGCGGCGTCACGCGCCTCCTGGTGGAGGCCGGGCCCCGGCTGGCGGCCGGACTGGTCGAGGCCGATCTCGTCGAGGAATTCGTGCAGTTCACCTCGCCCGAACCGATCGGCGAGGGGGTAGTAGCTCTGGCACCACAGCTTCAGGCGAAAATCGACGGGCAATTGCCCAATCTCGCCGCACGCATGGTCGGACATGATACGATGACCATTCAACGCAGGAACTGAAGGTCCACCATGTTCACCGGCATCATCACCGACATAGGCGAGATCGTCGCGCTGGAGGATCACGGTTCCGCCAAGCGCATCACGTTCGCCTGCTCCTATCCTTCCGACACCATGACGGTAGGGGCCTCCATGGCGGTGGCCGGCATCTGTTTCACTTTGACCAGCCTGGCGCTGCGGCCGGGCGGCGATACGCTCTTCACCGTCGATGCTTCTTCCGAAACGATCGGGCGCACCACGCTGGCCTCCTGGCGCGTGGGCCACAAGCTCAATCTCGAGCGGGCGCTCCGGATCGGGGACGAACTTGGCGGGCATATCGTTTCCGGGCATGTGGACGGGGTCGCCACCGTGCTGGATCGCAAGGACCAGGACGGCACCTCGCAATTCACTTTCCGCGCCCCTGGCGATCTGGCGCGCTTCATCGCCCAGAAGGGATCGCTGGCGCTCGACGGTACCTCCTTGACCGTCAACAGGGTAGACGGGCAGGATTTCGGCGTGATGATGATCCCCCATACGCTGTGCGTTACCACCTGGGGGCAGGTGCGGCCGGGGGACGAGATCAATATCGAGATCGATACCATGGCGCGCTATGCCGCGCGGCTGGCGGATGTCGGCACGGAGCGCTGGAGCGATCGCGCGGAAGGCTGAGACAGGCTCCGCGCCGCCATGCTTTGCGGTCACATCGCTCCTGCTCAAAACCGGCTTCCCCTTTTCGGCATGATGCTCTAGAGCAAAGCGCGTTCATGACTGAACGCTTGTTTACTCTAGTTTTTCGTTCCGACACGCCTTTGCGATTCGAGACGCTTCCGTCTCATCGCAAAACGCTCTAGGAACGCCGTCAATCCAGTTGTTTTCGGGCAGTCTTCCCTAGGCCTGCCTTTTCCTCCGAGACGAGATTTCCCATGGCCGGTCCCAGGCGTGTATCCAGTTCTTCCGCTCCTTCCTTCGAGAACACCGACTCCGGCCTTGGTGGCCCGCTGCCACCGCATATCCTGATCGTCGAGGCCCGGTACTACGAAGAAATCGCCGACGGCCTGCTCACCGGCGCAACCGGCGCCATCAAGGCGGCCGGCGGCAGCTTCGACGTGCTCACCGTGCCGGGCGCCCTGGAAATTCCCTCAGCCATCGTGATGGCCCTCGATGCCGCCGTGCAGCGCGGCCGGGCCTATGACGGCGCGGTGGCCCTCGGCTGCGTGGTGCGCGGCGAGACCACCCATTATGACATCGTAGCCGGCGAAAGCTCGCGCGCCTTGATGGACATCTCGGTGCAACGGGCCCTGCCGCTCGGAAACGGCATCCTCACTGTCGAGAATGATGAGCAGGCCCGGGTCCGCGCCAGTATTGCTGAAATGAACAAGGGCGGCGGCGCGGCCGATGCGGCCTTGCACATGGTTGCCCTGAAACGCCGCCTGCATGGGGTGGAGGCATGAGCCGGGCCCAGAAACGCTCCGCTGCGCGCCTTGCCAGCGTGCAGGCGCTCTACCAGATGGACATCCGCGGCAGTAGTGTCGTCGAGGTGCTGGCAGAGTTCGAAAACCATTGGATCGGCCAGGAAATCGACGGCGTTGAATATTCGCCTGCCGAGGAGAGCTTCTTTCGCGACATCGTCGGCGGTGTCGTACGTGAACAGCGCGATATCGATCCCAAGGTCGACCAGGCCCTCGCCGATGGCTGGCCGCTCAAGCGGGTGGATGCCATTCTGCGCGCCATCCTGCGCGCCGGCGTCTATGAACTGCTGCACCGCAAGGACATTCCGCCGAAGGTGACGATCTCCGAATATGTCAGTGTCGCGCATGCCTTCCTCGACCGCGAGGAGGCCGGCATGGTCAATGCCGTGCTCGACAAGATCGCCAGGGCCGAACGCAACGACCATCTCCAGGCTTCCTGATCCAGAGCAAAACGCGTTCATGACTGGACGCTTATTTGCTCTAATGCCAGGTTTCCAAGCCAATCCAACGGATTGGCTGAAATGTCTTTGCGATTCTAGCGGACTCCGTCAAATCGCAAAACGCGAAGCAGAGTTTCCCGGCGGGGCCCATGGACGGGCCTCGCCGGGAAACTCTGCAAATGTTTGATATCTTGCGGATTCCTCTTGATCGAGCCACGGGCACGATCAAGAGGAATCCGCTTGGGGGTGCTCGCATGACGCGGCTCACCGAAGACCAGTTGATCAGCCGTTTCTTCGCCCCGCTCGCGACCCATCCCGGCGCACGCGGACTGACCGATGACGCGGCGACGCTGAGCGTACCGGCGGGGGCGCATCTGGTTGTCACCACCGATGCGCTGGTCGCCGACATTCATTTTCTTGCCGATGACGATCCCGATCTCATCGCGCGCAAGGCCTTGCGCGTGAATCTCTCCGACCTGGCCGCCAAGGGAGCGCAGCCCTATGCCTATACGCTCTGCCTGGCTTTGCCGCCCGGCTGGCGCGAGGACTGGCTGGTTCGTTTCGCGGAGGGACTGGCGGTGGATGGCCTGGAATTCTCCTTCGCTCTGCTGGGAGGCGACACGGTCAAGACCACGGGGCCGTTGACGATCGCCGTCAACGCCTTCGGCCTGGTGCCCTCCGATCACATTCCTCGGCGGGACGGTGCGCGGCCGGGCGACACCCTGTATGTCAGCGGCTCCATCGGCGACGGGGCTCTGGGCCTGTTGGCGCGCCGCAGAGCCCAAGCCTTGGCGGGGTTGTCGGAGCTGGAGCGCGATTATTTGGCCCGGCGCTACCTCCTGCCACAGCCGCGCACGGCTTTGGCGCCGGCGGTGCTCTCTCATGCATCGGCCTCGATGGATATTTCGGATGGCCTCGTCGGCGATCTCGCCAAGTTGCTGCGGGCTTCCGGAGCGTCAGCCGATCTCGAACTCGGTGCCGTGCCGCTTTCACCGGCCGCCCAGGCGGCATGCAAGCTCGACTCGGGCCTGCTGGAAACGGCCCTCACCGGGGGCGACGATTACGAGATCCTCTGTGCAGTGCCTTTCGAACAGCGCGTCGCCTTCGAGGAGGCAGCACAGGAGTCCGGCGTGCCGGTCACGCCGATCGGTACGGTGACATCAGGCCACCGCGCCCCGAGATGGCTCGACGACGAGGGTGAGGAACTTCACTTTGCCCGGGGCAGCTTCAGCCACTTCTGAAGCCGCCGGAGAGATAAGTTAGGCCGGGCTCCCTCTCGCGATTCGAGAGAGGGATGGACCCTATTTTCATTCTCACTTTGCCGTCAGAGCCTTGGCGAGATCTTCAGGCAGGGTCAGACGATAGGCCAGCACCAGGGTGTCGTTGGTGAGACCGGCATCATAGCTCTGGCCCTTCATCACCCCCTTGCGGGTGAGAAAGTCGTTGTCGTTGCCGACGAACAGGAAAGCGTCGTTCGGAGCGGCCGGATCGAGGGCCGGCACCAGCGTCATGGCTTCCCACTTCTCCGACAGTGTGAGATCATTGGATTTGGCGTTGTCGATGTTGAGGCCGAACTTGCCGAGCTGGGTGGCGTTCAAGAGGTTGACCAGCACCTGCGAGCGGGCAGGGGTGATGGCAGTGTCCAGGACGTTGCGCTCATCCTTGGCGGGCGCGATCGGCTTGGTGCCGGTTTCATAGTCCGTGCCCGCGAGGTTGGTGGCGCCACTGGTGTCGACCACCAGGATGGCCTTGAACATTTCGGGGTTTTTGCAGTCGCAGCCATGGCCGGCGCCATCACGCGCCAGTAGCAGGAAGCGATGATCGTCGAGCGCTACCATCTCGCTCTGGGCCGCGGTGCTGTCGATCTTGCCGTCGCCCTTCTTGGAATAGACCGGAAGCTCGATCGCATAGACGGCCTTGGGGGTCTTGGGTAGCGGGTGGGAGGCCACGTCGTAGACATAGATGCGAGTGGTGGCGCGGTTCGCCTGGTTCTTGCTGGCGGAGCTGTCCTGCAGCGTGCCGCTCTGTAGCACGGCATAGAGTGTCTTGCCGTCCGGTGTCAGCGAGATTGCTTCCAGGCCCTGATTGTTGCGCCGGCCGGTATCGGGCGCGTCCATCGAGGTGAAGTTGATCTTGCCCTTCTTGGTGGGAGTGAGTGCCGGCCCGGGCGGGATGACGCCCTTCAGCCTGCCGTCGGCACCGAACAGATAGACAGCCGCTGCATATTCGTCCCCGACATAGAAGCTGCCGTCGGAGCGGTAGGCGATCGACTCGGCGTCGAAGGACAGGGAGCCGGCGCCAAGCGCTCCGGCCGGCGGCACGGGCAGGGTATAGCCATTCATCTCGACGGTGTTGTCGGCGGGATCGGCGCCTGTCGTCGGCTTGCCGTCGAGGCCGGTGAGGAAGACGCCCTTGTCGTCGAGTGGCTTGAGTTCGATCTGCGCCTGCGAGGTCGCCGCAGTGGGCAGAGTGGGGCCGGAATAGGGCGTGAAGGCTAAATCAAAGGCGAGGACACGGCCCTGATAATCGAAGAACAGGCCCTTGTCGGGATTGTTGTAGCCACGGTCCGGCAGGGACCGAAGCTGGCCCTTATAGCCGTTGGCGGTCTTGCTCCAGCTCTTGGGATCGATCGTCATGGAGGAGAAGGAACCGAGCGTATCGCCCTTTTCGTCCTTGAGGTCGGCGCTCAGCCGGCCGACGCCGACCAGACCGTGATTGACGAAGCTGCCGCCGGCGAAATCGATCTTCTCCTCGCCCGGGGCGGAGGAAACGAAAGGTTCCTTGACGACGAGTGGCTCGGCCACGGCCAGCGTCGGCAGAACCGAGAGGGTGGTGAGGAGGACGGTCCGGAGAAGGCGCATGAAAATCTCGCTCGGTGGCCAGAACGCCGGCGCGCCAAGAGAAAACGCGCCTTTATTCTCGGTCTTTGTTGTTTCGATGCGTCTTCGCGATTTCGGCGAGGGAGCCAAATCGCAAGACGCGTCAGCGTGGACTTCCTTGGCAAGAGCCGATGACAGGGGCGTGACAGTTTTCCGGCGGGTGACGCACCAGGAGGTTCTTCGAAAGAAACCTGGGATCTTTGAAAGAACTTGCCGCCAACGCACTGCGTCGGTTGCGCTGCCCGTGTGATTTTGGCAGCATCGCGGCAATCCGGACAATCAAACGGCTCCGGTGGGAGGATTCGCCGCACCTGCAATATCCTGGCCTTCGATACGAAGGGCAGGCGTGGTTCGTTCGTGCGATTTGTTCAGCGGCTTGTGAGAGTAAAGAACAAGGAAAATATAGTCCATGCTTTCTCTGTGGGTCATTATTGCGTGCGGGGCGCTTTCCCTCGTTTACGGAGTCTGGGCATTCCAGTCGGTGATGGCGCAGCCTGCCGGCAATGCCCGGATGCAGGAAATCGCCGGTTACGTGCGCGAAGGCGCGCAGGCTTACCTCAGGCGCCAATACATCACCATTTCCGGTGTCGGTATCATCATCTTTGCCCTGGTTGCCTATTTCCTTTCGATCCCGAGTGCCATCGGCTTCCTGATCGGCGCGGTGCTCTCGGGGCTTGCAGGCTTCATCGGCATGAACATGTCGGTGAGGGCCAATGTCCGCACGGCACAAGCCGCGATGAACTCGCTGGGGCAGGGGCTCGAAGTCGCCTTCAAGGCCGGCGCGGTCACCGGCATGCTGGTAGCCGGTCTCGCCTTGCTGGGTGTCTCTGTCTACTACTATGTGCTGACCGGGCCGATGCAGCTCTCCTTCGCTGATCCCAAGCAGGCGCGCGAGATCATCGATTCGCTGGTGTCTCTCGGCTTCGGCGCCTCGCTGATCTCGATCTTCGCCCGTCTGGGCGGTGGTATCTTCACCAAGGGCGCCGATGTCGGCGGCGATCTCGTCGGCAAGGTCGAGGCCGGCATCCCCGAGGATGATCCACGCAACCCCGCCACCATCGCCGACAATGTCGGCGACAATGTCGGCGATTGTGCCGGTATGGCCGCCGACCTGTTCGAAACCTATGCGGTCACCGTGGTCGCCACCATGGTGCTGGCGGCGATCCTGTTCGCCGGCACGCCGGTGCTCTCCAATGTGCTGCTCTATCCGCTCGGCATCGGCGCGGCCTGCATCGTCACCTCGATCATCGGCACCTTCTTCGTCAAGCTTGGTGCCAACCAGTCGATCATGGGCGCACTCTACAAGGGCTTCATCGCTTCGGCGGTACTGTCGGTCGGGGGCCTGGCCGTTGCCACGCATTTCCTCATCGGCTGGGGTTCGATCGGCACCATCGCTGGGCATGATGTCACCGGCACCGCTCTGTTCGCCTGCGGCATCGTCGGCCTGCTGGTAACTGGCCTGATCGTCTGGATCACTGAATATTACACGGGCATCGGCTATCGGCCGGTGCGCCAGATCTCGCAGGCCTCTGTCACGGGGCACGGCACCAACGTCATCCAGGGCCTTGCCGTCTCGCTCGAAGCGACGGCGCTGCCGACCATCGTGATCGTCGCGGGCATCATCGCGACCTACTCGCTGGCCGGCCTGTTTGGCACCGCCATCGCGGTGACGACGATGATCGGCCTCGCCGGCATGGTGGTGGCGCTCGACGCCTTCGGCCCCGTTACCGACAATGCCGGCGGCATAGCCGAAATGGCCGGCCTGCCCAAGGAAGTCCGCAAGTCGACGGACGCACTCGACGCCGTCGGCAATACCACCAAGGCCGTGACCAAGGGCTATGCCATCGGTTCGGCCGGCCTCGGCGCCCTGGTGCTGTTCGCCGCCTATACCTCGGACCTGACCTACTTCGCCGCGAACTCGACACAGTATCCCTATTTTGCCGGGGTGCAGCCGAACTTCTCGCTGGCCAATCCCTATGTGGTGGTCGGCCTGCTGCTCGGCGGCCTGATCCCTTATCTGTTCGGTGGTATCGCCATGACCGCCGTGGGCAAGGCAGCCTCGGCTATCGTCGAGGAGGTTCGGCGTCAGTTCCGCGAGAAGCCTGGTATCATGCAGGGTACCGACAAGCCGGATTACGGCAAGGCGGTTGATCTTCTGACCCGCGCTGCCATCAAGGAGATGCTGGTCCCCTCGTTGCTGCCGGTGCTCTCCCCGATCGTGATCTATTTCCTGGTTCTGTGGATCACCGGCTCGAAGTCCGACGCCTTCGCTGCCGTGGGCGCCATGCTGCTCGGCGTGATCGTCACCGGCCTGTTCGTCGCCATCTCGATGACGGCGGGCGGTGGTGCCTGGGACAATGCCAAGAAGTCCTTCGAGGATGGCTTCATCGACGCCAACGGCACCAAGCACCTCAAGGGCTCCGAAGCCCACAAGGCCTCGGTGACCGGCGATACGGTCGGCGATCCCTACAAGGATACGGCTGGTCCCGCCGTCAATCCGGCGATCAAGATCACCAACATCGTCGCACTCCTCCTGTTGGCCATCCTGGCCCATCACTGAGTTTTTGCGATAGATTATGGTCGTGTGGGGGAGGGCATTGCCCTCCCTCATTCGTTTTGAAATGGCCGACGCCGCGGCCAGAATGGTTCTGACCGATGATCGAGACGCGTCTCCTGCACCAGTTCGTCGTCCTCGCCGAGGAGCTGCATTTCCATCGCGCCGCCGAACGCCTGCACATGGCCCAGCCGCCGCTCAGCCAGGCCGTGCGCAAGCTGGAGGAGAAGGTCGGCGCACGCCTTTTCACACGCAGCAATCGGCATGTCGCCTTGACCGAGGCGGGGGTCGCGTTCCTGGAGACGGCGAAAGCGTGCCTGGCAAACCTGGAGCAGGGGGCTTTGCGGGCACGCCGGATCGAGGCGGGGCTGACCGGCCGGCTTGCCATCACCTTTGTCGGCACGGCCCGTCGTGACCTGGTTCCGTTGGCACTGCGGACGTTCCGCTCCCGTTTCCCGGATGTGGAACTCATTCTGCGCGAGGCGACAACGGCCAAGCAGATCGAGACCTTGCGAGGCAACCAAGCCGATATCGGCTTCATGCGCTGGCCGGGGGTTCCTGCCGACGATATCCATTTTGAGCGAATCGAGCGCGAGCCGGTCCTGGCTGCCTTGCCCGACGATCATCCCCTTGCGACGGGTGCGGCGATAAGGCTGGAGCAACTGGCCGGGGAAGGCTTCATCATGACCCCTCGCAACGAGGGGGTGAGCTTTCACGACCAACTGATCGCCTTATGTCGCCACGAGGGATTCGAGCCGCGCATTACCCAGGAAGCCTGCGAAATGCAGACCGTCGTCGGCCTGGTTGCAGGCGGCCTCGGGGTCGCGCTGGTGCCGGCCTCGGCCTGTCAGGAGAACCGCAAGGGGGTGGTTTTTTGTCCGATCATCACTGCCGCACCGGATGAATTGAGCCATATGGATATGGTTCTCGGTTGGCGGGCCGATATTGCCTCGCCGATCCGCGATAGCTTCGTTGAAGTTGTCAGGCAGGTGGCAAAGCTTGATACTCAAGAGGTATCAATCGCTCATCTATAATATATTTTACATTGATCGCCGAGTGACCAAAATCGCTTCCGAGTTGAGTTGGAGCGGTTGCCATGAATCTTCAGACCACGGACCGACGTGATGTCCTGAAATTTGCGACGGCTGCCGTAGCGACGGCCTTTGCCCTCCATACCGGCTCCAGTGATGCCCGAAGGAGCAAGAATTCGATGATCTATCAATTGCGCATCTACGAGATATTCGAGCACAACAAGGCGGCTTTTCATGCCCGCTTTCGCGACCATGCCATCCGCATCATGAAGACCTATGGCTTTGACTTCGTCTCGCTGTGGGAGACGGCCACGCCGGAGCGGACGGAACTTGTCTACCTGCTGCGTTGGCCGGATGCTGCGACCATGAAAGCGAGCTGGGACCGCTTCATGGCCGATCAGGAGTGGCAGCGTATCAAGGATGAAACCGCGGCGCATGACGGCAAGATGGTGGGCGCCATCGAAGACCGCGCCATGCAGGCTGTTGATTACGCACCCCAGATCTGAGGGGCTGAAATCGTCCGGGAACGCAGGCGTCTTCGCCTGCCTTCTCAGTGCCCCCAATGGGCCGTCGGCGAACGCCTTTTTATGTTGGTTGACACGATGAGGAGAACGCGCAAGCTGGATCGGGGTTGAGCCGAAACAATCCGGGAGGCTCCTCGATATGCGAGGGCTGCCTGGCTGGCCGCGACCCGCGACGATCCAAATGGGATACATAGGAGCGGAGGGACATATGGCCCGCAAGCGCGACGTTCCTGGCATCAGGCCGTATGACAGCCCCGCCGGCGGCTGGGGCGCACTCAAGGCGACGGCAGCGGCCGTGCGCACGCAGATGGAAGTGCTCGAAGCGCCGCTGACCTTCTTGCGGATGAACCAGCCGGAGGGTTTCGACTGTCCCGGCTGTGCCTGGCCGGACAAGGAGCACAGCTCGACTTTCCAGTTTTGCGAGAACGGCGCCAAGGCCGTGACCTGGGAGGCGACGAGCAAGCGCGTTACGCCTGAATTCTTCGCCGATCACACGGTGACCGAACTCCTGGGCTGGAGCGACTATCACCTCGAGAACGAGGGCCGCCTTACCCACCCGATGGCCTATGATTCGGAGACGGACACTTATCAGCCGATCGAGTGGGACGATGCTTTCGCGCGTATCGCCGCTGCATTGCACGCTCTGCCGGATCCGAACATGGCGGAATTCTATACCTCCGGCCGCGCCTCCAACGAGGCCGCTTTCCTGTTTCAGCTCTTCGCCCGCGAATTCGGCAGCAACAATTTCCCCGATTGTTCCAACATGTGCCACGAGGCCACCAGCGTCGGCCTGCCGCAATCGATCGGCATCGGCAAGGGCACGGTCTCGCTGGAGGATTTCGACCATTGCGAGCTGATCCTCTCGCTCGGGCACAATCCGGGTACCAACCATCCGCGCATGATGGGAACGTTGCATGAATGTTCGCGGCGTGGCGTGCCGATCATCGTGTTCAACCCACTGAAAGAACGGGCGCTAGAACGTTTCGCCGACCCCCAGAATGCCATCGAGATGGGCACCTTCGGTTCCACGCGGATCGCCTCTTCCTACTATCAGGTCAAGGTCGGTGCGGACGCCGCAGCCCTCAAGGGGGTCATGAAGGCCTTGGTCGAGTTGGACGAGGCCTCGGGCAACCAGGTGCTCGACCACGATTTTATCGCCGCCCATACTCGCGGCTTTGCCGAGTTCTCCGCCGATCTGAAGGCGACGTCCTGGGACGCCATCGAGGCCATCAGCGGTTTCGGCAAAGCCCAGCTCGGTGACGTTGCCGAGGCCTATGCCCGTTCCAATGCTACCATTGTCGCCTATGGCATGGGCATCACGCAGCACAATCGGGGAACCGCCAACGTCCAGCAGATCGCGAACCTCCTCCTGCTGAAAGGCAATTTCGGCAAGCCGGGAGCCGGTATCTGCCCCTTGCGCGGCCATTCCAACGTGCAGGGCAATCGTACGGTCGGCGTTACCGAAAGGCCCAACACACCCTTGTTCGAGGGCATCGAACGCACCTTCGGCTTCAAGCCGCCGACGCATCACGGCCATGATGCGGTGGCCACCATGGAAGCGATCGATGCGGGCAGCTCGAAAGTCCTGATCTGTCTGGGCGGCAATTTTGCCGTCGCCATGCCGGACCCTGACCGCTGCCACGCGGCCATGCGCAAGCTCGACCTTGCCGTGCATCTCGACACCAAGCTGAACCGCTCGCAACTGCTCGTCGGCAAGCACTCGATCATCCTGCCGGTGCTGGGACGGACCGAGCGCGACATGCAGGCGAGCGGGCCTCAGGCTGTCACGGTGGAGGATTCGATGTCGATGGTGCATGCCTCGCGTGGCAGGTTGCCGCCGGCATCGGAGCATCTTCGCTCCGAGACGGCCATCGTCGCCGGCATGGCCATGGCGACGCTGCCCAACAGCAAGGTCTATTGGGCCGAGATGGTCGCCGATTACGATCTCATCCGTGACGCCATCGAGAATGTCCTGCCGGATTTCAAGGACTACAATCAGCGCATTCGCATCCCCGGCGGCTTCCGCCTGCCCCTACCGCCGACCGAGCGCATCTGGCCGACCCCGTCGGGCAAGGCCGAGTTCCTGCCCTTCAAGGGGTTGGAAGAGGACCCAGCCAGCGCCGATACCAGCATCCTCAAGCTGGCGACCATACGCAGCCACGACCAGTACAACACCACGATCTATGGCTTGAACGACCGCTATCGCGGTGTGTTCGGCCGTCGCGACGTGTTGTTCGTGAACGCGAATGATCTATCCCGATTGGGCCTGGAGCATGGCGATCTCGTCGAGGTCGAGACAGCGCTGCCGTCGGGCGAACCTCGGCGCCTCAGCCTCACGGCCATTGCCTATGATATCGCCCGTGGCTCGGTCGCGGCCTATTATCCCGAAGCCAATGGGCTGGTGCCTCTCGACTACAAGGATGAGGAAAGCGGTACGCCCTCCTACAAATCCGTGCCGGTGCGGATCCGGAAGGCAAGCTGATCGGCAGAAGACTCCCCGACCGGATACTCACCCTGCCTTTGCAGCTCCAACGCACAGGCCGTCGACGAAAACGTCGACGAGCCGCTGTACCGCTTCCAGCCAACCGGGATGGTCGCGCATGTAGCACATGCCCACCAGGGCCCGCAGCAGGTCTTCCGGTGCGACGTCCGTCCGCATCTGGCCTGCGGCAATGGCGCGGTCCAGGAGGGCGCCGAGCGCCTTGGTCAGGCGATCGAAGGAATAGGCATAGAGTTCGGATGGTGCATAGGCGGCGAGAGCCAAGGCCGTCAGCATGCCTTTCTTGGTGGCGACCAGCTGGACATTGGCATGCAGCCAGCGGCGGACGGCATCGACCGGCTCCATCTCGTCCTTCAGCTGCTCCGCCAATTCGCTCAGATGGTCCACCTCTTGCCGATAGACCGCCTCGAACAGTGATTCGCGGGTGGGAAAATGGCGGTAAAGCGTGCCGATGCCGACTTCCGCCTGCCTCGCGATCGCTTCCAGGCTCGCCCCGGATCCCCCCAAGCTGAAGACGGTCTTGGCGGCCGCCAGCAGCCGCTCTCGATTGCGGATCGCATCGGCGCGCGGTCTGCGGCTTGTTTTCTCGGTTCGCTCCACCATCTGAATTCAGTCAGCCTGCCTCTTGCAAAACGGAGGATCCCTCCGTATAAATACAGCATGAGCATCAAATCAGACAGATGCTTTCCAATCAAATCGATGCCCGATCCCGTTGGGCACCCCGTTTGCATCCGGCCGCCCAGATTGTGTCTCGCGGCTTGAAGCCCGGAGTTCGATCCATCCGGATCGCGCTCCTCCGGAGACTCTGAAGAGACAAGCGCTTTTCGATCCGAGGAATCGGCCACACCCAAAAGCGCTTTGCTCTTGGCAGCCTCGACAGCCAGAAATCAGTCGATTGGAGCAGTGTATGACTTTCTCCATTAGCCTCACCGTGAACGGTGAGCAACGTCACGTCGAACTCGACGATCCCAGGGTGACGCTTCTCGACCTCCTGCGGGAGCGCCTCGATCTCACCGGCACCAAGAAGGGCTGCGACCGCGGGCAATGCGGCGCCTGCACCATTCTAGTCGATGGCCGCCGTATCAATTCCTGCCTGGCACTTGCCGTCAGCCATGATGGTGCGGAGATCGAAACCATCGAAGGCGTAGCGCAGGGTGACCATCTTCACCCCATGCAGGCGGCCTTCATCACCCATGATGGTTTTCAATGCGGCTTCTGCACGCCAGGCCAGATCATGAGCGCGATCGGCCTGATCCGCGAGGGCCAGGCCGGGGAGGATCCCGAGCGTATCCGCGAGGGCATGAGCGGCAATCTGTGCCGCTGTTCCGCCTATGCCGGTATCACCGAGGCCGTTCTGGAAGCCCACCATGTCCTCGCCGAGAGCGGACGGAGGAAATCGGCATGAAGAGCTTTGATTATGTGAGGCCGGCGACGATCGCCGATGCGGTTGCGGCGGCCTCACAGCCTGGCGCTGCCTTTCTTGCCGCCGGTACCAATCTCCTCGACCTGATGAAGACCGGCGTGAGCCGTCCCGACCGGCTCGTCGACGTCACCCGCCTGCCGGATCTCGGACGGATCGACTGGCTTCCCGACGGTGGTGTGCGGATCGGTGCGCTGGTGCGCAATGCCGACCTTGCCCATGATCCGGCTTTCGCAAAAACCTATCCCGCGGTCGCCGAAGCTCTGCTGTCGGGCGCATCCGGGCAGTTGCGCAATGCGGCTACGGTCGGCGGCAATCTGATGCAGCGCACGCGCTGTGCCTATTTCTTCGACGTTACCGGCGCCTGCAACAAGCGCGCGCCGGGGTCCGGTTGTGATGCCCACGGCGGCGAGAATCGCCTGCACGCGATATTGGGCTGGAGCGAGGCCTGCATTGCCACGCATCCATCCGACTTCTGCGTGCCGCTGGCGGCTCTTGGCGCGGTGGTGGAAATCGAGGGCAAGGCAGGGGCTCGCCAGATCTTGCTTGCGGATCTGCATCGCCTGCCGGGCGAATTGCCGGAGCGCGATACCGCCCTCGACGCCGGCGATCTGATCGTGGCGGTGCGGCTGCCCGCCGATGCCGCACTCTTTGCCGCCCATGCGCGCTATCTCAAGGTCCGCGAGCGGACGTCCTATGCCTTTGCGGTGGTGTCGGCGGCAGCAGCCTTGCGCCTCAAGGACGGTGTGATCGAAGCGGCTCGGCTGGCGCTCGGCGGCGTCGCGGCTAAGCCGTGGCGCTCCAGCGAAGCGGAGGCGATCCTGGTCGGCTCGGCGCCGGACGAAGCCGCCTTCCAACGCGCGGCACAGGCGGCTCTCGCCGAAGCGAAGCCCTCGGGCGACAATGAATTCAAGATCGAACTGGCGCGCCGCACGCTCGTGCGCGCCTTGGCCGAAGCGGCCGCCGGCACGCCGGATCGCGTTCCTGCTCTGCCAGGTTCTCCCTTCTCAACGCAGCCCGGAGCACGCCGAGATGCCTGAACCCGTCACGCCCGACCTCAAGCTCAACCGTGCTCCGGCTCATGTCCGGCACGGTTCCAATATCGGCCAACCCCTGACGCGCCGCGATGGCGTCCTCAAGGTCACCGGGGCCGCGCGCTATGCGGCCGACAATCATCCTGCCGGAATGCTCTATGCCGTAACGGCTGTGGCGCAGATTGCCCGCGGCCGGGTTGCCTTCCTCGACATCCAAGCCGCCAAGGCCCATCCGGGCGTGGTGGAGGTGATGACATCAGACCACAAGCCCCCCTTGGCGCAGGATCCGGATGCCAAGGACCATCCCTTCATGTTCCGGCTCGATCTCCTGCAGAACGATCGCGTGCGCTATGCTGGCCAGCCGATCGCAGTGGTGATCGCGCAATCGCTGGAAGCGGCTACGGAAGGCGCCGCGCTGCTGGCGCCGCGTTACGAGGCCGAGACGGCGCGAGTTGGGCTCGACGGCGACAGTTTCGTGCCGTCGGCCGTGGGCGTCGGCAATCCGTCGCAAGCCGTTCATGGTGATATCGAGGCCGGCTTTGCCAGGGCGGACAGCCAAGTGGAAGCCGTCTACGAGACCCCTGCCCAGTATCACAATCCGATCGAGCCGCATGCCATCGTCGCGCATTGGCAGGGCGACACCCTGTCGATCGATACGCCCAGCCAGGGCATGGCGATGGCGCAGGGCCGCATTGCCGGGCTTTTCGGCATAGCGCCCGACAAGATCCACATCCGCAGCCCGTTTCTCGGCGGCGGCTTCGGCTGCAAGGGGCTCGTTTCCGGTCCCCAGATCCTGGGGATCATGGCCGCCCGCCTGGTCGGCCGGCCGGTGAAGCTCGTGCTGAGGCGCGATCAGATGTACGGGCCGGTGGGTCATCGTGCCCCGACCCGCCAGACCTTGCGACTCGGAGTTGCCAAAGACGGGGCGCTGACGGCGCTGGTCCATCACGCCCTGACGGCCTCGTCGACCTTCGACGATTTCTTCGAGCCGGCGGCCGGTGCCTCGCATGCGCTTTATGCCAGTCCCGCCATCGCCACCACCTATGACGCCGTGCGGACGGATACGGGAACGCCGCTGTTCATGCGTGCGCCCGGCGAGGCCTCCGGCTCCATTGCCCTGGAAAGCGCGATGGACGAGGCGGCCTGGGCAAGCGGTATCGATCCGCTCGAGTTCCGGCTCAGGAACTATGCGGAGATCGAGCCAACCACTGGCAAGCCCTTCTCCTCCAAGGCCCTGCGCGAATGCTATGCCGAAGGCGCCAAGCGCTTCGGCTGGGCCGGTCGGCCGCTTGCTCCCCGCCAGATGCGCGATGAGGCCGGCTTTCTCGTCGGCTGGGGCATGGGCACAGCGATCTTCCCGGCCTTGATGTTCCAGGCCGAGGCGCGGGCCGTGATCCGGCAAGACGGTTCCGGCCTGATGGAAACCGGCGCCCATGACATGGGGCAGGGCGCCTGGACTGCCCTGGCCCAGATCGCCGCCGATGGCCTGGGGCTCGATCTCGATCGCGTGGAATTTCGCGCCGGCACCTCGGACCTGCCGGATGCGGGCATCGCCGGTGGTTCGGCGCATACGGCCACGGCCGGCTCCGCGATTCATGAGGCTGGCGCGGCGGTAATCGCCAGGCTGGCCGAACTGGCTGTAGGCGATGAGCGCTCGCCGCTGTTCGGGGCCGGCAATGCCGGTGTGATCGCCCGCGAGGGGCGGCTCTTCCGCCGCGACGACGAGAGCCGCAGCGAGAGCTATGGCGACATCCTCGTCCGGGCGGGGCTGTCGGAGATCGAGGCTCGGGGCCGCAGCAGCGCCGATCCGGCGTCGCAGGCCAATTACGCCATGCATGCCCACGGCGCAGTTTTCGCCGAGGTCAAGGTCGATCCCGATCTCGGACAGGTACGTGTCAGCCGCCTCGTCGGCGCCTTTGCCGCGGGCCGGATCGTCAATCCGCATCTGGTTCGCAGCCAGTATCTGGGGGGCATGATCTGGGGCGTGTCCTTCGCCTTGCACGAGCATGCGGTTGTTGACCACCGTTCGGGGCGGATCATGAATGCGGATCTCGCCGAATACCACGTGCCCGTCAATGCCGACGTGCCGTCCCTGGAGGCCATCCTGGTCGAGGAGCACGACCCGCATGTGAACGCGCTCGGCATCAAGGGCGTCGGCGAGATCGGCGTCACCGGTACGGCGGGCGCGGTGGCGAATGCCGTCTGGCATGCGACCGGCAAGCGCGTGAGAAGCTTCCCGATCGCCATCGAGGAGTTGTTGTGATCGGGGCTGGGTAACGGCTCGCAGCACCGTGGGCAATTACGTGGCTCAGTGATGGGTGGCGGGGCGTCTGCCCGCCACCGCTACCACTACCACTCAATCAGACCCGGTCGCAGAGCATCTCCCGAGCGGCGTTGTGGCCTGGGGCGCCCGTGACGCCGCCGCCGGGATGGGTGCCGGAGCCGCAGATATAGAGCCCCTTCACGGGCGTGCGGTAATCGCCATAGCCAAGCATGGGCCGGGCCGAGAACAACTGATCGAGCGACAATGTACCGTGGAAGATGTCGCCGCCGACGAGGCCGAACACCCGTTCGAGATCGAGCGGCGTCAGCACCTGGCGTCCAAGCACGCTCTGCTTGAAGCCGGGCGCGTAGCGTTCGACCGTGTCGATCATCAGGTCGGCGACTTCCTCGCGATGAGCATCCCAGCTTTCGCCGTTCGGCAGTTGCGGTGCCACATATTGGCAGAACAGGCTGGCGACGTGCTGGCCCCGGGGCGCAAGCGTATCATCGAGCGTGGAGGGGATCAGCATCTCGACGATGGGCTGCCGGCTCCAGCCATGGCGGCGGGCCTCGAGAAAGGCATCTTCCATGTAGTCGAGGCTCGGCCCGATGATGATGCCGGCAGTGTGGTGGACACCTTGTTCGCGTCCCGGCAGGGCGGTGAAATCAGGCAGCTCGGAGAGCGCCACGTTCATGCGCAGCACGCCCGAGCCGCATTTGAAGCGTCTGATACGCTGCAGGAAGTCGGCCGGTACGGCGTCTTCGGGCACGATCTTGTCGAAGAGCAGGCGCGGTCCGATATTGGCGGCGACGGCTTTGGTGCGGATGATGCGGCCATCTTCCAGCTCGACACCGGCCGTAACGCCCTTTTCGACGATGAGCCGGTGGACCGGGGCGTCCGTCTCGATCTCGGCGCCGGCCTCGCGGGCAGCCTTGGCCATGGCCTGGGTGATGGCGCCCATGCCGCCGATGGCGTGGCCCCAGGCGCCCTTCTTGCCGTTCACCTCGCCGAAGACGTGATGCAGCAGCACATAGGCCGAGCCCGGCGTCGAGGGGGCGGCATAGGACCCGACGATGGAATCGAAGCCGAACAGCACCTTGGCCTCGGGGCTCTCGAACCAGCCGTCGAGATAATCGCTCGCCGATTTGGTGAAGAGGTCGAGCAAGACGCGGCGATGGTGCATGTCGAGCTTGGACAGGCGGTGGCCAAGCTTGCCGGCGCGCAATAATTCCGGCAGCGAGCCGAACCAGCCGTCATCGGAGACGTTGGGCGGCGTCTCCAGGATGAGATCGCGCAGCACGTCGGCGATGGTGTCGATCTCGTCGCAATAGGCCGGGAAGCGGGCGGCGTCCTTCTCGCTGAACTTGGCGATCTCGGTCTGGGTGCGGCCCTCACCGGAGAGGATGTAGCGCCCGTCGGGGAAGGGAAAGAAATTGGAGGCCTGGCGCTCGACCACCTTGAGGCCGTGGCGTTCCAGCTCCATGTCCCGGATGACCTTGGGATTGAGCAGGCTCACCGTGTAGGAGGCCACCGAATTGCGAAAGCCCGGATGGAACTCCTCCGTCACCGCGGCGCCGCCGACAACGGAGCGGCGCTCCAGCACCTTCACCCTTCGGCCGGCCCGTGCGAGGTAATAGGCGCAGGTCAGGCCGTTGTGGCCACCGCCGATGATGACCGCGTCATAGGGAGCGTTCGCGCTGCGGACCGCGGGCGTAGATGCGTCAGCCAATTCTTCGAAGCCTTTTTGTTGTGACGCTGCGGCTGGGACCGCGGGCGTCTCGTCCGCTCGTTCTTATGCGGCATGCGCAACGCTTCCAAGGGCCGGTCGTCGCAATCGACGAACACATGGCTGCGGCGTCCATGGTCCCGGGCGCCATGCCGTTCCGGTTTCCTAGAGCAAAGCGCGTTTAGACGGAAACGCTTGTTTGATCTAGCTCTTTGGTTCCAAGCCAATCCAACGGATTGCCTGGAGCGTCTTTGCGATTCTTGGCGTGACCGCCAAATCGCAAAACGCTTTAACCGCGCGCGGCTTCGAGTATGTGCTTGCACTCGCCGAGTTCCAGCAGCACCGTCTGCAGTCGCCGGCGACGTTCGTCGCTCAGCGACAATCCGCTGCCGCTTTCGGCGCGAGTGGCCGGGGGCGGTGCAGGGCGCGGCTCGGCTCGCATGGGCGGGCCTGCGAGAGACGACAGTGGCAGCGAGGCCTGGGCCGGTGGTGACTCATAGGTTTCGGGCTCGTCGTCGAAAACTGGCTCGACTCGATCGTCGGCCTCTTCGTAATCGCCCGCGGGATCAGCGGGCGCAGCGGCCTCCGCTTCGGGCCATTCGGCCCGCTCGCGGCGACGCTCTTCCTCGTCCGCCCGTGGGATCACGGCGACGGGCGGCACATAATCCTCGTTCTGGGCCCGGCCGATCTCGATCACATGCCGATTGCCGCGCTCCTTGAGGATGCGCTGGACACCCTTGATGGTGTAGCCCTCGCCATAGAGATAGTAGCGAATGCCCTTGAGCAGATCGATGTCATCGGGGCGATAATAGCGACGCCCCCCGCCGCGCTTCAGCGGCTTGATCTGGCTGAAACGGGTTTCCCAGAAGCGCAGGACGTGCTGGGGCAGGTCTAGATCTTCGGCGACCTCGCTGATCGTGCGAAACGCGTCAGGTGCTTTTTCCATGCTGCCGGACTCCCGAGCGGAAAGCGGCGAATCGTGCCTTTCCCCTATCACTCGTCCGATTCTGTGATGAAAGACAAGCGTTTATCACTTGTTTCCAACCCAAAACATCACCGAGTGGTAGCGTGAAACCGTCAGAGGGAAGGGGATGGCCGCTGTCAGCGGGCGAGAGCAGCTGCGATTGCCGGCTGATTTCAGGGGTGCCTGAACATGAAACCTGCCTTGGCCGGCGAACCAGAATGTGCTGCTCGCAGAGTATCGGACAGAACAGTCCAATACCGGTTTGGCTGGCTCATGCCAATAGGGTGCCTATTCGTCCACGATGCCGTCGACATTCTCGCCATTGATCTGGGCCTTGAGAATGTTGGAAGGCTTGAAAACCATGACGCGGCGTGGGGAGATCGGCACTTCCTTGCCGGTCTTTGGATTGCGGCCGATGCGCTCGCCCTTCGAGCGGACGACGAAGGAGCCGAAGGATGACAGCTTCACCGTCTCGCCCCGCTCGAGGCAACTGGAGATTTCATGCAGGACCATCTCGACCAGTTCCGATGACTCGGTCCGCGACAGGCCTACTTTCTGGTAAACCGCTTCGCAAAGATCTGCTCTTGTGACGGTATTTCCCGCCATCGCTTTCATGCCCCACGTTGGACAGGCGCCATGGAGAGGCCACCTGTCTGTTATCCGTTCGATGCAACCCGGAACTGCGGGAAGCCTGTCCCGCCACGAATCCGCCCCGCAAATCATCCCAGCAGGGCCGGCACTGAAGTCCCGACTCTATGTCACTGAAAACGCGAAGCTATTGACGAAATCGGTCAAGGTCAACCACCAATCGAAACCGGTGTTCGCTTCCGCCTCTCTCAGGCAACCGTCAAATTCGTCAGACTACCAGCGGATCAGGGCTGCGCCCCAGGTGAAGCCGCCGCCCATGGCTTCGAGCAGGACAAGGTCGCCCCGCTTGATGCGCCCGTCCTTGACCGCGGTGTCGAGCGCCAGGGGAATCGAGGCGGACGAGGTGTTGGCGTGCTCGGCCACGGTGAGCACGACCTTCTCCGGCGGCAAGCCGAGCTTCTCGGCGGTGGCATGGATGATGCGAGCATTGGCCTGGTGCGGCACGAACCAGTCCACGGCGTCATAGGCCAGGCCGAGATCATCCATGGTGTCGATGATGATCTGCGGCACCATGCCGACGGCGAGCTTGAAGACCTCCTTGCCGTCCATGCGCAGCTTGCCGACGGTGCCGGTGGTGGAGGCGCCGCCATCGACGTAGAGCTTGGACTTGTGGCGCCCGTCCGAGCGCAGCTTGGTCGCCAGCACACCCTGATCGTGGATCGAACCGTCATTCATGGTGGCTTCGACCACCACGGCGCCTGCGCCGTCGCCGAACAGCACGCAGGTGGTACGATCCGACCAGTCCAGAATGCGCGAATAGGTCTCGGCACCGATGACGAGCGCATGCTTGGCCGAGCCGGAGCGCAGGAAATTGTCGGCGATGGAAAGACCGTAGACGAAGCCGGTGCACACCGCCTGAACGTCGAAGGCAGCGCCGCCGGTCATGCCGATATTGGCCTGCACGGTGGTGGCCGTGGCGGGGAAGGTGTTGTCGGGCGTCGATGTCGCCAGCACGATCAGGTCGATGTCGGAGCCCTTCAGGCCGGCATCGGCCAAAGCGCGCTCGGCGGCTTTGGTGGCGAGATGCGAGGTGAATTCGCCCTCGGCCGCCTGATGGCGCGCGCGGATGCCAGTGCGCTGTACGATCCATTCGTCGGTGGTGTCGACGTGCTTCGACAGTTCCTCATTGGTAACGCGCTTTTCGGGCAGGTAGGAGCCGATGCCTCGGATGACGGAACGAATCGTCGCCATTATGCCGCGTCCGGATTGCTGGCAGCGACCATCACGGCGCGATGGTCGAAGCTCAGGCTTTCGGTGATTTTCTTCATGAGATCTTGCTTCACCATATCATAGGCCAGATCGATGGCAGCCGCGTAGCCTTCGGCATTGGCGCCGCCGTGGCTCTTGATCACGATGCCGTTCAGGCCAAGAAAGACCCCGCCATTGACACGGTTGGGGTCGAGTTTATCGCGCAGGGCCTGAAAGGCGCCGCGGGCAAAGAGATAGCCGATGCGCGCCATCAAGGTGCGCGACATGGCCGAACGCAGATAGGAGGCGATCTGCTTGGCCGTGCCTTCTGCGGTCTTGAGAGCGATATTGCCGGCAAAGCCCTCGGTCACCACCACGTCGACGGTGCCCTTGCCGAGATCGTCCCCCTCGACGAAACCGTGATAGGTCAGATCGGGCAGGCTGGTCTCGCGCAGGATACGGCCGGCTTCGCGCACCATTTCGAGGCCCTTGACCTCCTCGACGCCGACATTGAGCAAGCCAACCGTGGGTCGCTCTACGCCCAGCACGATACGGGCCATGGCCGCGCCCATCACCGCCATGTCGATCAGGGCGTTGGAGTCGGCTCCGATGGAGGCGCCGACGTCGAGGACGATCGATTCGCCCCGCAAGGTCGGCCACAGAGCGGCGATGGCGGGGCGGTCGATTTCGGCGAGCGTGCGCAGGCAGAAGCGCGCCATCGCCATCAACGCGCCGGTATTGCCGGCCGAGACGGTGGCGTCGGCCTCGCCCTTGTTGATGGCGTCGATGGCCAGCCACATCGAGGATTTCTTGCGGCCATAGCGCAGGGCATGGCTCGGCTTGTCATCCATGCGGATGGCGACATCGGTGTGATGGACGCTGGAAACGGCTTGAAGGCGCGGATGGGCCGTCAGCAACGGGGCGATGGTGGCCTCGTCGCCATAGAATGAGAAGCTCAGATCGGGATGGCGGGTGAGCGCCAGCTCGGCGGCTGGAATCACGACCGTGGGGCCGTGGTCGCCCCCCATCGCGTCGAGAGCGATACGAATTTTCGAAGCCCGATTATCGGAAGCCATGAAGTGTTCGGTTGCCCTGTTGCGTCTGGCCGCTTCGCACGGCGGGGAGGCGCTGCGTTTTGCAGCAAAAGACCATGCACCACAAGAGTGTAGCGAAGGTTGACGGCCGGAATTTAGGCTCGTCAAAGATGTAGAAGCCTTCGACTGACCGATTCTCACGTCAAAATCATGGTGATGACGGCTCGAAACGCAAGAAATTGCCGAAGCTTCACCAAGCCCGTCAGTGTACCAGCCGGAACGAACCGCTGGCCGCAGCCTGGCGGACGGCCATGAGCGTGTCGGACGGGGATTGCCCCGCGGTCGGGATGACGTGGCGCTCAAGCGGCCCCAGCAAGGACAACTGCTCGTGCAGGGCAGTGATCGGTTCGGGATCGCTGAGCGTGTCGCCGCCGCGAAGGCGGCAGCGTTCGATGGCGGCCGAGAGCGGCGGGCGCAGCACCACATAATGCAGCGGTGGGGCGAGTGTTCTGAAGGGTGGCAGGAACCAGGGGCCGATGATGCCGTCCACGATCACGAAATAGCCGCCGCTGGTATAGGCTTCCGCGGTACGGGCGAGCACGTCGATCACGACTTCGTTCTGCCGATGCGCCTGCGGGAGATAAGGCGGGATCGCTCCATTCTTGACGAAGTGCCAGAAATCGTCGGCATGCAGATGCACCGCGGGTGCACCGGGCTCGGCGGCCAGGGCACGGGCAGTGGTGGTTTTTCCCGATCCCGGAGGCCCGGTGAGAATGAGGATCTGGCCAGCGAGATCAGGCATGGTTCAGGCAAGGGGAGGAAATGGCGTTCAAAGCGTTCTGGACCAGGCACGAGAGGAGTGCAAGGTTTTCGAACTCTGCATTGAAGGTCGTCGGCCTTGCTGGGCGGAAGGCAGTTTCGGGGAGAGCGCTGAAAAGCGTCAGCACTCCACCGCATTGACCGCGAGGCCGCCCTGCGAGGTTTCCTTGTATTTGGACTGCATGTCCGCGCCGGTGATGCGCATAGTGGTGATCACCTGATCGAGGCTGACCTTATGGGTGCCGTCGCCGCGCAAGGCGAGGGATGCGGCGGCAATCGCCTTGTTGGCCCCGAAGGCATTGCGTTCGATGCAGGGAATCTGTACCAGGCCGCCGATCGGGTCACAGGTCATGCCCAGATGATGCTCCATGCCGATCTCGGCGGCATTCTCGACCTGGGCGATATTGCCGCCGAGCGCGGCGGCAAGGCCCCCCGCAGCCATCGAGGCGGCAACTCCGACTTCACCCTGGCAGCCGACCTCGGCACCGGAGATCGAGGCGTTCATCTTGAACAACATGCCGATTGCGGCAGCCGTGAGCAGGAACTCGTCGGCGCCGGCTTCCGAATAGTCACAGAAATCCCGGTAATAGCGCAGCACTGCCGGCACGATGCCCGCTGCGCCGTTGGTAGGCGCCGTCACCACGCGCCCGCCGGCGGCGTTCTCCTCGTTCACGGCGATGGCGAAAAGGGAGACCCAGTCCATCATCTCATGGGGGGCACGGACATTGCGGCCGATATCGATGAGCAGGCGGTCATGCAGGGCCTTGGCCCGGCGCTTCACGCGCAATCCGCCTGGCAATTCGCCCTCCTGGCGCATGCCGCGGTCGATGGCCGCATCCATCACGACGCGGATTCCGGCGAGCCGCTCGCGCACGGTGGCTTCTGGTTGGTTCGCCATCTCATTGGCGAGGACGATGCCGCCGATGGTCAGGTCGTGCTCGCTGCCCAGGCGCAGCAAGTCGGCACCACTGCGGAAGGGGTAGGGGACCTCCGTCGTCTCGCGCGCCGTGGCACCTTCGCCCTCTGCCAGCACGAAACCGCCGCCGATGGAATAGTAGAATTCCGTGGCGAGGGCGGTGCCGCCCTCGTTCCAAGCCGTGAAGGACAGGGTGTTGGGGTGTCCCTTGGGCGGGGTCTTGCGGTCGAAGACGATGTCGCGGTTGCGCTCGAAGCTCATGGCCCGGCGCCCACCGAGCGCGAGCATGCCCTTGCTGGTGGCGTCTTCGACGATCGCGGCGACGGTCTCGGGATCGACGGTTTCCGGTTCCTCGCCAGCGAGGCCCAGGATCACCGCGATATCGCTGGCATGCCCGTGCCCGGTCCAGGCCAGCGAGCCGTAGAGCACCGTTTCGACGCGGTGGGTATGGATGAAATGGCCCTGCTTGCGCAGCGACTGCACGAAGCGATTGGCGGCGCGCATGGGGCCGACAGTGTGCGAGGACGAGGGTCCGATGCCGATTTTGAAGATGTCGAAGACACTGATCATCGGCTCTGAGTTCCCCACCAACCGGTTACTGTTGGATCGCAACAATCGGAACGCGCCATCGCCACAGGGAGCGTAACAAATATTACACCAACTTTCATTGCACAGGAAACTTGCGCGAAGGGGCTCGAATTGCTACCCCAAAACCGACGCCGGTTTAGCTCAGCTGGTAGAGCAACCGCCTTGTAAGCGGTAGGTCGCGAGTTCAAGTCCCGCAACCGGCACCACCTTCCCACTTCCCTTGGGTTTCAATTGTTTGGGCCGTGCCGTCGCAGGCTGGTGGAGTGGTTTTGTTCTAAAGCTTGACGCTCTGGCATCGCTTTCATGGTGAGCGCCACGGGCCAGTCGCTCGTGACAGTTGCCTGGAAAGTCGCCAGGGTTTCAAAGCCAGCTATTGGGCACCGGCGATGACGGCGGATCGGGCCGCGTCACTCCTCGTCATTGTCGCCTTATTGTGCGGGGCCGAGTTCCTGGGCGAGTCCGATCAGAAGCCCCCCAGGCCTGCGGATGTAGCAGAGCCGATACGCGTCTTTATACTGGACGACCTCACCTACGAGTTGCGCGCCGCTATTGCGGAGCCGTTCGAGCGTCTCGTCGATGTCGTCGACGGTGAACATGGCGCGGAGGTAGCCTAGAGCGTTAACCGGCGCGTTGAGGTGATCGGCGATGACAGGCGGCGAGAGGAAGCGGGATAGCTCGATCCGGCTGTGACCGTCCGGCGTGCGCATCATGGCAATCTCGACGCGCTGATCGCCTAGCCCAGTGACACGTCCCGCCCATTCTCCTTCGATCGTGGCACGTCCTTCGAGCTCGAGGCCGAGCTCGCGAAAAAAATCGATCGTCCCTTCGAGGTCATCGACGACGATTCCTACGTTGTCCATCCGTTTGAGCGCCATGTCACAAATCTACAAGGTGTCGTCTGAGCCGTAAACTCCTAAAACTGCTTGCTAGGGGCAGGGAAGCAAGTGGTGATTCAGGGCACTGGTTAGGAGCCTTATGATGCATCGCCGGCTCGATCTGAGGGATTTTGGTTGGTCGCTGGTCGAGCCAGTGCCGCCGCAAAAGAGCCGGGGTGTTGCGCGGGTCGACGATTTGCCTCGATTGGCAGGCGAGGATCCTCGCCTGCTGTCCCCTGGTGCCGGTTCTTCCGCTATTTGCGGATGAAGCGGACAAGGCACTGCGGAACTTGGTTGCGAGCATAGCTGAAAAAGCGCTCTCCACCGCAGCGTATCGGATGCTCGGCAAGGTGTCCGTCTTTGGCGCGCAACCCATACGGAGTGGATTTTCATCGTCGCGAAGGCTGATGTAACATTGGCTCGACGGCGATACGGATGTCGCGAATGCCGAGCGTCTCTCCAATGAGATTTAGATCCGCGAGTCTCGTAACTGCGGTCTCGACACGGGTCCATCCGGCCCCTCGGCTGCTCAAAGCAAGTCGAGATACAGCGGTTCAGGATCGCTCATACACCCCAGGATGCAACCAGCAACACCGGCATGGGCCTTCGGTTCGCCAGAATATGCCGTCCACGCGTCAGTGATTGCTCGGTCACGTGATGCATCCGGCCATATCGGTGGCGAGCGCCGCGGAGGCGTGCGTGGCATCCATCTCCTCTTAGGAAATAATAGTCCTGCTCGACCCCAGTATCATAGAAATGTGAACTCTAAGTACTTTGGCGATTTTTATGTAAGTGATCATCGGCGAGTTGAATTTCCCGGTCTCGATGTCGACAATTTCCTCGATAGATACATGTGCTTTGTGCGAAAGTTCCTCCTGGCTGAGATTATTTGCTTTTCGCCACGCTTCTACGATATTGATTTCATTGCCCTCAACGTGTCCATTGGGAAGCGCGCGCGAGGATTTCAGGTGTCGTTGTATATCAGCCCGCATGCGGTAGTAGGGACTGCAGGCGACGGTGATATCTCGGTGTTCAGGCGTGTCTGAGTGGCGTAATTTGGCCGGATGCCTTTGCATATGGACCTCCATATTTGAAAATAATGGTGTTAATCGAATTTTTCCGATTTTTATTATATAGATAGATGTAATTACATTTTATTTTGGTTAAATATTATTCAAGTACGTGTAATTTTTATTTACATTCTACAGTAGAGTTATCAATTTCTCTGTGAGGGGCGGCGCATTCTTTTGCTTTTGTGAGATTGTTGCTGGAAAGTCTCATTGTCGATGTGTCCGTAAGGTATTGAACTCTCTCCATCTTCAATCTGAGGCCATCTGCTGCAGCGTCTCGAAGAGAATTCGCTGCGTAACCACATCCAAAAATCGTCGCGACGATGGCTGTAACAGCGACGAAAGAGCGCGTGTTCATATTAACTCTCCGGTGATTGCCGCACGTCTGCCGTGGGAGATGGATTGAGAGAAACGACGGCATGCCATGACTGCGCGGAGGGACTAATTTATGCCTGCAACCACAAGATTTTCGTTTTGATGTCGCCAGAATATCGATCACTTAACGCATGAGTGCTGGATCAATTAAGCAGAGGGAATGATATCATCAAAAATTGCATCGACATCTTCGTCAATATTAGACAAGAAAAATGCAAATACAGCGTCGAAACGCCAAAATATTCCCTGTTGACTTTTGTGGCACCCTTTTGGATTTGGACCTACCATTATATTTATTGGCGCGAATTCATTGAGTTTCGAAGGGCGCGCTCCCCGTCGTGCCGGCGGTCGCATTGCTGCCCGGGAATGGGTGGGCCCTTTGCGGGCTACCTTGTGATGTTCCGAAGCCCCGAATCTCGCCCTAAGTCCTTATGCGGCTAAATATGGCCCGGCGCGTTTTCTTTCAGGATAGGCGATGACGAGTTTTCAGGGGATGCGGCGGGGGGCGAAAGGGTGGCCGTACATAGTTACCGCCAGCGGCTCGATAATATTGTTCGTCATCACCGGGGCGATTGCTAGGTGACAAAAATAAAGCGCCGCACCTGTTGGGGAGGTGCGGCGCCCGAAAAGAAATCAAACTATGCAATATCGAAAAGCGCAAACACGCCTTCATCTACACTTACGTACTAACAATCGTTACTGAACTGACGATACGCTTGAACACTCAGTCTCGGAGGAGCCGCAATCCAGAAAAATGATTGCCATCCCTTCCATGGGGTTGTTTATAAGACGGATCGTCTCCTAATGCAAGAGATATAATACGGGGCGTATTGAAATTTTCGTGAGCGGTGAGCTGTCGCTTATCCCTCCTCAATGGGCGGCGGCCGGCGCTTAGTCTCGAGCTGCTGCTCTGTCGATTTCCGCCCGCCGCCACGGGAGATAGGGTGGCCATACAAGGTCTGGTTGATTGTAAACAAGCACAGAAGCGTATATATATGAGACATTACGTCTAGATTATATTCTTGACATTTGAAGGAGTTGTCGGTGGCCATTGCGCAGCAGGCGGCACGACCCGTCGGAAGACCGCGCTGCATGGAAACGCATCAGGCGATTTTGCATGCAGCGGCCGAATTGCTTGAACGCGCTCCCTATCGCGACATTTCGGTCGAACGCATCGCTGCCCTTGCCGGGGTAGGCAAGCAGACCATCTATCGCTGGTATGACAGCAAGGCCGATCTCCTGCTCGATGCCTATCTTGCCCGCTGCACCGAAGTGCTGCCACCCATGGTTGCAGGCGGCGAACCCATGGTGAATTTCCGCAACTATGTACGCCGTCTGGCTGAATATCTCAGCAACCCGATGATGGAGGGCGCCTCCAGGGCCCTCCTGGCCGAGGCGCAGTTCGAACGTCCGTTCCGAGAACGATTCAGCGAGATCGTCATGAAACGCCGCCAGGAGATCGCCAGGGCTTTCGTGATCTCAGCTATGCATAAGAAGCAGATCCGGGACGATGTCGATCCAGATATGGTACTGGATCTGATCATGTCTCCCATCTTCCAGCGGTTCCATACCACCGTGACACCGCCCGATGCGGCCTATGTCGACAAGATCTTCGATATGGTGCTGGCGGGGCTGGCTGTGCGGAACGAACCCGTGGCCAGGGTTGCCGCGGAGTAGGATAGAGCACTGACTGCAGAACGGCCTCCGCTGCCGTCCTTCAGACGTCAGGTGCCGAAAATCTGCTGACGCCCGGCCATCAGCGTGGCCACTTCCTCCACTGCGAGGGGGGCGTAATCATGGCTGTCCACGCCGACATCGAGGCTGTAGCCGAAGGGCTCGTTGTCGAGGCGGCCGTGCACATGCCCGAACAGATGCCAGGCCCCGCGCCAGGCTCCCGGCCATTCCCGCATCGGATAATGGCACATCACGATAGTCTGGCCCTTCCCGCGTATCTCCCTGATCTCGGCTATCGAACGCAAGCGCCCGGTCGATTCCAGCTTGGTCGGATCGTCGTGGTTGCCGAGGATGAGATGGATCTGGCCGTTGAGGCGTTCCAGATAGGTCTCGGCTGGTTTGCCCGCGCGAAAGCTGAAATCGCCGATGTGATAGACCACGTCGTTGGGCGCGACCTTGTCGTTCCAGCGTGCGATCAAGGTCTCATCCATCGCCTCGACGGTTTCGAAGGGGCGCTTGCACAGGCGGATGATCGATTCGTGGCCGAAATGAGTATCGGCGGTGAAGAAGAGCTTGCTCACGGCAGGGCCTGTTTCGAGGCGCCGGCCCGCAGGCCGACGCCCATTGCACAAGGGAGGGAGTGTCCCTCCGATTTAGCGCCGCAGATCCGGCGGGGTCGCTTCCTTGACCAGTTCAGTGATCGCTTCCTCGAGCGGCAGGACCGACTGGGCCTGCGAGCCGAGACGGCGGATCGAGACGGTGCGTTCAGCCCCTTCCTTCTTGCCGAGGGCGAAGATCACCGGGGTCTTGGCGAGGGAATGCTCGCGCACCTTGTAGTTGATCTTCTCGTTGCGCAGGTCGATTTCCGCGCGTAGTCCCGCCGCCCGCAAGGCAGCGACGACTTCCTGGGCATAGTCGTCGGCGTCCGAGGTGATGGTGCACACCATTACCTGTTCGGGAGCCAGCCAGAGCGGGAAATGCCCGGCATGGTTCTCGATCAGGATGCCGAGGAAGCGCTCCATCGAGCCGCAGATGGCGCGGTGGATCATCACCGGTGTCTTCTTCTCACCGTCCGAATCCACGAAGAAGGCGCCGAAGCGCTCCGGCAGGTTGAAATCGACCTGCGTGGTGCCGCACTGCCATTCGCGGCCGATGGCGTCCTTCAGGGTGTATTCGAATTTCGGCCCGTAGAAGGCGCCTTCGCCGGGATTGATGCCGGTCTTGATCTGGTTCGACTGCGCCTGGATGGTGTCGAGCACCTTCATCATCACGTCTTCGGCTCGGTCCCACAATTCGTCCGAACCGACGCGCTTCTCCGGCCGGGTGGAGAGCTTGATCGTAATCTCGCTGAAGCCGAAATCGGCATATGTCGACAGGATGAGATCATTGATCTTCAGGCATTCGGCAGCCATCTGCTCGTCGGTGCAGAAGATATGGGCATCGTCCTGGGTGAAGCCGCGCACGCGCATCAGGCCGTGCAGGGCACCCGAGGGCTCATAGCGGTGCACCGCGCCGAATTCGGCCAGGCGCATGGGCAGGTCGCGATAGGACTTCAGGCCGTGCTTGAAGATCAGCAGGTGCCCCGGGCAGTTCATCGGCTTGATGGCGAAGACGCGCTCGTCCTCGGTCTCGTCGCCGGCCGACTTCGCCATGAACATGTTTTCGCGATACCAGCCCCAATGGCCGGAGATTTCCCACAGATGTTTGTCGAGCAGCTGGGGCGCGTTGACCTCCTTGTAGTCGGCCTTCAGGCGCCGGCGCATATAGGCGATCAGCTCCTGGAATATTGTCCAGCCCTTGCCGTGCCAGAATACCACGCCAGGGCCTTCCTCCTGGAAATGGAACAGGTCCATCTCTCGGCCCAGGCGGCGATGGTCGCGCTTTTCGGCTTCCTCGATCTGCTTGAGATAGAGGTCGAGCTCCTCCTGGTTGCGCCAGGCGGTGGCATAGATGCGGGTCAGCATCGGATTGTTGCTGTCGCCGCGCCAATAGGCGCCGGCCACCTTCATCAGCTTGAAGGCGGTGCCGATCTGGCCGGTCGAGACCATATGCGGGCCGCGGCAAAGATCGAACCAGTTGTCCTGGTAGTAGATCTTCAAATCCTGGTCGGCGGGGATGGCCTCGACCAGCTCGACCTTGAACTTCTCGCCCTTGTCGGCGAAGACCTGCTTGGCCTTGTCACGGCTCCAGATTTCGCGGGTGAAGGGCGCGTTGCGCGCGATGATTTCGCGCATCTTCGCTTCGATCTCCGGGAAATCCTCCGAAGAGAAGGGCTCGGCGCGGTAGAAGTCGTAATAGAAGCCGTTCTCGATCACCGGGCCGATGGTGACCTGGGTGTCGGGCCAGAGCGACTGCACGGCCTCGGCCATGACATGCGCGGCATCGTGGCGGATCAGCTCCAGCGCTTCCGGGCTCTCGCGGGTGACGATCTCGATGCGGGCATCCGCGCCGATCTCCTCGGCGAGGTCGGTCAGTACCCCGTCGAGCTTCATGGCGATGGATTTCTTGGCCAGCGATTTGGAGATGCCCTCGGCAACGGCCTTGCCGGTCACGCCGGCATCGTAGGAACGCTGATTGCCATCGGGGAAAGTCAAAACAGGCATATGTGTCTCCGGGCTCACTCCTGCCAACCAAGCAGGTAAGCGATTTCAGGTGATAAAGAGGGCTTACTGGCCCTCGTCGCAGGTAAAAGGCCGCCGGCGGCCATAGCGCCACGGTCTATACCAGCTCGTGTCGGCGGGCAATCGTTCCGGCACGGGATCGAGGCCCGAGCTGCCCCAGGGATGGCAGCGGCAGATGCGGAACACCCCCATCCAGCCGCCCGCCCATACGCCGTGGCGCTCGATCGCCTCGTCCGCATATTCCGAGCAGCTCGGGAAATAGCGGCATTGCCGCCCGATCAGAGCCGACAGCGTGACCTGGTAGGTCCTGATGACGAGATGTGCGGCAGTGCGAGGCCAGGTCATGACGAGATGCGACAGGGGTGACGGCCTCCAGCCGGAAGCGGAATCAAAGTTCGAGGGCGATATCGGTCTGGAAGGTCTCGACGATCTCGATCATGCGCCGGACCTGGTCGAAGGCCGATTGCAGCCTTTCCTCCAGTTCGATGAGCTCGTTGAGGGAAGTGACGGTAAACTTGGTCCCGCGCAGGAATTCGCTGCGCTTGAGCGACAGGCTGCGGTCGGCCCAGATCGACTTATAGGCGAGTACGAGTTCGTCGGGATAACCCTTGAACAAGGCGGTGAGATCCTTGTCCGTCTCGATGCGGTTATGAACCTCGAACTTCTTGCCGCCGATCAGCCCCGACTTGACGTTTCGCCGCAGGATTAGTTTCAACATGGGCGCCCCCGTCCTTACCTAAACGCGATGCTCATTTCCGGAAAAACCGGCAAGTTCAAGAGCAGAATGGGGCTTTTCCGTCACAATTCGCAAGGGGCAGGGTAAGCCCTGTGGCAGCGGGCGTTCTCGCCTGCACCTTTCTTTTACGCAAACGCGGCGTTTTCCAAGAGCAGGCGAGGACGCCTGCGATCCCGGGAAACTGCGCTATTCCGCCGCTTTGCTCTTGGCCTCGATACTGTCGAAGGCCGAGACGACGGCGTCGAAAGTGAGCAAGGTAGAGGCGTGGCGGGCCTTGAAATCACGCACCGGTTCCAGCACGGCAGCCTCGGCGAAACGGCCCTCCGGAGGCGGGCCATTCTCCTTGAGCATGCGGCGCATGGTCTCGCGCGCCTGCCGCAATTCATCACCGCTTGCACCGATGATGTTGCGGGCCATGATGGAGGAGGAGGCCTGTCCGAGGGCGCAGGCCTTCACGATATGGGCGAAATCAGCGACCTTGCCGCCTTCTACCGCCAGCTCCACCGAGACGGTGGAACCGCATAATTTGGAATGGGCGGTGGCTGCGGCATCTGCGCGCGGCAGATGGCCGATACGCGGAATATTGGCTGCCAATTCGAGGATACGTTTATTATAGACATCGTCGAGCATGGGTGGACGCTTGATTGTATGCGCTTCGCTCTCACCTATATAGGCATGAATGGGTCGGTTGGGGAGGGGTGCTCTCCAGACCGGTATGATCTAAACCCGCAAGGCCGATTGTGAGCAATCTGCCTTGGCGGTGGGAGTAGCTGTTGATGGATGCACTGGTGGATAAGCCTGCGGCCAAACTGGAACGAGATGACGTCGCCCGCGCCCCTATGCCTCGCCCGTCACGCAAGGAGGCCGAAGCCGCCGTGCGGACGCTGATCCAGTGGGCCGGTGACGATCCGGATCGCGAAGGCCTGATCGACACGCCCAAGCGGGTGGTTAAGGCTTGGCGCGAGATGTTCAAGGGCTATGAGCACGATGCCGGCGAAGAACTCGACACCGTCTTCGAGGAAGTCGGCGGCTATGATGACATGGTGCTGGTACGGGACATCCCCTTCTATTCGCATTGCGAACACCATATCGTGCCGATCATGGGCCACGCCCATATCGCCTATTATCCCAGCGGCGGCGTGGTCGGCCTGTCCAAGCTCGCACGCGTGGTCGAGATTTATGCCCGCCGCCTGCAGACGCAGGAGCATCTGACCGCCAACGTCACCCAGGCCATCGAGGAACGCCTCAAGCCGCGGGGACTGGCCGTGATGCTGGAAGCCGAGCATATGTGCATGGCCATGCGCGGCATCCAGAAGCAGGGCGTTTCCACGGTGACAACTGGCTTCACCGGCGTCTTCAAGTCTGAGCCGCAGCAGCAGATGCACTTCCTGTCCCTGGTACAGCGCGCCTACAAGGCACGCTGAGCGACAACTGGCTGCCTGGGCTGCTCGTCACGGCGGCGCAGTTCTGCGGTCGAGCGTCTTATTCCCTTTATGAGTTGTGCTGCACGCTGGAACGCGTGTGGCATGGATAGTGCAGGGGATGGGGCAGCCATGTCTCGAAGGAGAAGCGATGATGCCGCAGTCGACTGAGCTCAAGACTTCTGTTCCCGCAGGCCGGGGATATTCCTGCCGAGTTCCGTCTTCCAGGCGAGATCCACCAGGATCGCGTGCTGGTGAACGGACAATTGCTGGCATGGACCGGCGAGAAGCAGAGCGTGATCTCGCCCATTCACCTGCGCGATGGGGAAGGACGGTTGCTGCCGGTCACCCTCGGCTCGATTCCGGTCGGCGGCATCCCGGAAGCCGATGCCGCACTGGCCGCCGCGGTCGGCGCTTATGACAATGGCCGCGGCGCCTGGCCGACGATGCGGGTCGCCGATCGCATCACCTGCATGCTGGATTTCATCCGCCAGATGGTGGCGCGCCGCAGTGAGATCGTGCGCCTGATCATGTGGGAGATCGCCAAGTCATTGCCGGATGCCGAGAAGGAATTCGATCGCACCGTCGACTATATGCGCGCCACTGTCGATGCCGTGCGCAACCTCGATAATGAGAATTCACGTTTCCAGATCGTCGAAGGCACCATCGGCCAGATCCGCCGCACGCCCCTTGGCGTCGTCTTGTGCATGGGGCCCTACAATTACCCTCTGAACGAGACCTTTGCCACGCTGATCCCGGCCCTGATCATGGGCAACACGCTGGTGTTCAAGCCGCCGCGCTTCGGCGTCCTTCTGTTCGAGCCGTTGCTGGAAGCTTTCCGCAGTGCTTTCCCGCCCGGCGTGGTCAACTTCGTCTACGGCAAGGGCGCGGAAATCGTGCCGCATCTGCTGGAATCGGGGAAGGTGAATGCGCTTACCCTGATCGGCTCCAGCAAGGTTGCCGATCACCTCAAGAAGCTGCATCCCAAGGCCAACCGGCTGCGCGCAATTCTCGGCCTTGATGCCAAGAATGCCGCGATCGTCCTGGCCGATGCCGACTTGGAACTGGCAGTGAAGGAATGCCTTGCGGGTGCGCTGTCCTTCAACGGCCAGCGCTGCACGGCGCTGAAGATGCTGATCGTGCACCGTTCCATCGTCGATCGTTTCCTGGAACGCTTCACCGAGGAGCTTGCCAAGCTCAAGATCGGTATGCCCTGGGACAAGGGCGTCAGCATCACGCCACTGCCTGACAGGGCCAAAGCCGAGTACATGATGGCCTGCGTCGAGGACGCCGTGGCCAAGGGCGCCAGGGTGGTCAATGCCGGCGGCGGGGATGAGGTGGCAACGTTGTTCCGGCCGGCCGTGGTCTATCCTGTCGCCGAAGGCATGAAGCTCTATCGCGAGGAGCAGTTCGGGCCGATCGTGCCGGTGATGCCCTTTGACGACATCGAGACGGCGCTCGATTATGTCATCACCTCCGAGCATGGCCAGCAGGTCAGCATCTTTTCCACCAGCGCGGATGACATCGGCACCCTGGTGGATCCGCTGGTGAACCAGGTCTGCCGGGTCAACATCAACTGCCAGTGCCAGCGCGGGCCGGATGTCTTCCCGTTCACCGGCCGCAAGGATTCGGCCGAGGGGACGCTGTCGGTCACCGACGCGCTGCGTTCCTTCTCGATCCGCTCGATGATCGCCGCCAAGCAGACCGAGCCCAGCAAGAAATTGCTTGACGAGATCACGCGCAGCCACAAGTCGAAGTTCATCCATACGGACTTCATCTTTTAGGGCCCTGGATCGAGGGCCCAGGATCTTCCAGGATCCAAGCCTAGTCCACATCTGTCCCCAGAGTAGAACCATGAGCACCTCGTTTCCCCCGCCCGGCGACAAGGCCTCCCTTGAGGAGGGCCTCGTCTTCACGCCGAAATTCGACCGCGACGGCCTGATCACTGTGGTGACGCTCGGCGCCGAGCATGGCGAGGTGCTGATGGTCGCGCATATGAATGCGGAGTCTCTGGGCCGCACCCTGGAGACTGGCGAGGCCTGGTACTGGTCACGCTCGCGCCAGGCTCTCTGGCGCAAGGGCGAGACTTCCGGTCAGTTGCAGCGTGTGGTGGAGTTGCGTACCGATTGCGATCAGGACGCCCTGATCATGCGCGTGGAAGTCGGCGGTGATGGCGGCTGTTGCCACACCGGCCGCCATTCCTGCTTCTACCGCGTGGTGAAGAGCGAAGAGGGCGGGCCGGCGCGGCTGGTGATAGCGGAGTAGTGGCCATTGGCCGGGCAACCAGCGACCGTCACTTTTCCACCAGCGCCTTGAGGCGCCCGAGTGCGTCGTCCCATTGAACGGCAACTTCCTCAAGATAGGCCTGCGCCGCGACGATGGGCTCGGGCCGATAGGCGAACTGGGTCTCGCGCCCGATACGCAGGCTCGAAACAAGCCCGGCCATTTCGAGCACATGCAGGTGCTTGGTGATCGCCTGGCGTGTCAGGCTCGTGTCAAGGGACAGCCTGGCAATCGACTGGGTCTGGCCGCTGCTCAGTCTTTTGAGCAGCGACAGACGGGTCGGATCTCCCAATGCCGCGAAGATGGCGGCGGGGTTCGATGGGGTGGCAAGGTCAGCTGTCGACATGATCAGCCGCCGATATGGGCCTTGATGTTTTTCATCTGTTCGGCCCAGCCGCCGTCATTCATGCGGAAGGCTTCGGCACGGCGGTGGGCGGGAATGGCGCCGAAGCCGGATTCAGTCACGCTGAGATGGGTTCCCGTCCCCTCCGGGCGCAGATGAAATTCCACCAGTGTCGGCTTCTCGTTTGAATAGTCGACGTCCGGATCGACGGCATAGGGATGCCAAGTGAACGAGAACAGGCGGGGCTCGTCCATGTTGACGACCTTGGCTTCCCAGACGACATGTTCATAGCCGGGATAGGTGATATGGCCGCGCGAGATCTGGCCGGGCACAAAAGGCCCGTCCAGCTTGACCCGGAACCATGTGCCGAATTCCTCGTGATTGGTCAGGGCCTGCCATACACGGTCGATGGGCGCGTTCAGCTCGATGGTCTTTTCAATACGATCTGACATAATTGCAACCTCCTGGTTGCGCATATATGTCAGATCGCGCCGTCTTATGCAACCATTTGGTTGCTTATTCGCAAATTTTCAGCCGCCCCGCTTCATGCTGAACACGGCCATGAAGCTGATGACCGCCGCAACGCTGACATAATAGCCGACCCAGGGCAGGCCGCCCTTCTGCAGCAGGATCTGAGCCAGATAGGGCGCGAGCGAGGCACCCAGGATGCCGCCGAGATTATAGGCACTGGAGGCGCCGGTGTAGCGCACCTTGGTGGGGAAGAGGTCGGGAAGCAGGGCTCCGAGCGGCGCAAAGGTCAGCCCCATCAGGGCGAGCGAAAGCGACAGGAAGGCGAGGACCTCGAAGCTATTGCCGCTGCCGAGCAGGACGGGCAGGCACAAGCCCGACAAGGCCGCCAGGGCACTGGAGATCAACAGGACGGGACGTGCGCCGAAGCGGTCGGAAAGCGCGGCGGAGATCGGCGTGGCAATCGCCATGAAGATGACGGCGACGCAGAGCAGGCCGAGAAAGTCGCTGCGCGAAATATGCAGCGTGTTGACGCCATAGCCCAGGGCAAAGACGGTGGAGATGTAGAACAGGGCGTAGCACACCACGATGGCGAGAGAGCCCTGGATCAGCGGTACCCAATGGTCCCTGAGCACTTCGAGCAAGGGCACCTCGACGCGCTCGTTGCGGGCCATGGCTTCGCGGAATTCCGGCGTTTCGCTGATGGAGACGCGCAGATAGAGGCCGATGGCCACCAGCGCGGCGCTGATCAGGAAGGGAATGCGCCAGCCCCAGGAGAGGAAGCTCGCTTCGTCGAGGAACATCAGCAGGACGAGGAACAGGCCATTGGCCATGAAGAAGCCGATCGGAGGCCCGAGCTGGGGGAACATGCCGAACCAGGAGCGTCGCCCCGGGGGAGCGTTCTCGGTCGCGAGCAGGGCCGCACCGCCCCATTCGCCGCCAAGACCGATGCCCTGGCCGAAACGCAGGATGCACAGCAGCAAGGGGGCCAGGAAGCCGGCCTGTTCATAGGTCGGCAGCGCGCCGATCAGCGTGGTCGACAGACCCATCACCAGCATGGACGCCACCAGCGTCGATTTGCGGCCGATGCGATCGCCGAAATGGCCGAACAGGATGGAGCCGATGGGGCGGGCCAGGAAGGCGATACCGAAGGTGAGGAAGGCGTTGAGTGCCTGCGAACCGGGCGCGGTCGACGGAAAGAAGGTCTGCCCGATCACCAGGGCGGCGGCCGTTCCGTAGATGTAGAAATCGTAGAACTCGATCGTGGTGCCCACCAGGCTCGCCAGAACGATGCGGCCGATTCCACCCGGCGCTGTCTGGGTGCTGGAGCCCCCAGCAGAGCTGGCTTCCGCGTTTCCTGCCATGTTATTTTCCGTCTATTAATTGTGAAATATCGCGAGGGACCTGATTCGGCAGAAGGGCCGAAGCATTCGCGTTATCGCGCCGGGCGCGAGGAAGTGAAACAGGAAACGTAGATGCCTGCCAAAGATGATGTGACGATCGCTTTCTATGCTGAACAGGCGAGTGCCTATACCACGCGGGGACAAGTGGCACAGAAACATCGCCTGGATCAGTTTCTGTCTCATGTCGCTCCGGGCGGATCCGTCTTGGAACTTGGCTGTGGCGCTGGACAGGACAGCGAATACATGCTGGCGCGCGGCTTCGACGTCACGCCGACTGATGGCACGCGGGAAATTGCGCATGCGGCAGCCGTGCGGCTAGGCCGGCTGGTCGATGTCCTGCTGTTCGAGGATATCGAGGCGCGTGAAGCCTATGACGGCGTCTGGGCCAATGCCTGCCTGCTCCATGTGCCGCGTGCGAACCTGTCCGCGATCATTGGCAGGATCCACCGGGCCTTGAAGCCCGGCGGGGTTTTCCACGCCAGCTTCAAGGCTGGCAAAGCGGAGGGCAGAGATCAGTTCGACCGCTATTACAATTATCCCTCGGCCGACTGGCTTGAGCAGACCTATCGGCCCGGCCCCTGGGAGAGCGTCGGGATCGAGGCCGCCAAGGGCGGCGGTTATGACAACAAGCCGACCGACTGGCTCTATGTCCTGGCGCGCAAGTCGATGCCCTGATCAGGCCGAAAAACCTTGCCGTTCGGGATGGTTCAGCAGCGGTCGCAGCAGCGATAGCCCAGGCTATACTATTTGCTCTGGCCTTACGGCAGCTCATCGGAGTAGGGAGCTGCCTTTAGCGGAGGCCTTTGCGAAGGCCGTGCGCATGAACCGGGAACCATCATGAACCGCGCCCAGAAAGCCGCCCTTGCCAGTGCCGGCGTCGGCCTTGTCGTCCTCGCGCTCAAATTCGGCGCCTATTGGCTGACGGGCTCGCTGGCGCTCTATTCGGATGCCCTGGAGAGCATCATCAACGTGGTTGCGGCTGGCGCAGCTTTCATCGCCCTGCGCGTGGCCTCCAAGCCTGCGGATGGCGGCCATCCCTATGGTCACCACAAGGCCGAATATTTCTCCGCCGTGATCGAGGGCGTGCTGATCGTGCTGGCGGCGATCCTGATCCTGGTCAAGGCCTATGACGGCATTCTCGCCCCCAAGCCGTTGGAAACACCGGTGCTGGGCCTGGCGGTGAATGCTGTGGCGACCGCGATCAATCTCGGCTGGGCGGTGACGCTGCTGCGCTGGGGCCGGGCGTGGCGCTCGCCCGCCCTCGTCGCCGATGGCCGGCATGTGATGACCGACGTCTGGTCGTCCGGCGGCGTCCTGATCGGCGTTGCCCTCGTCGCCGTGACGGGCTGGCTCATTCTCGACCCGATCCTGGCGGCGATCGTCGCCGTCAATATTCTGTGGTCGGGCTGGGTGATGATCCGCGATTCCGTATCCAGCCTGATGGATGCCTCCGCGCCCCCCGAGATCCTCGACCAGATCGCCAAGATCATCGCCACCCACAGCGAAGGCGCCCAGGAGGCGCATGATGTCAGGACCCGCCAGGTTGGCAGTGTCGTCTTCGTCGATTTCCACCTGGTGGTGCAGGGCTCGATGTCGGTGACCGAGTCGCACGCCATCTGCGACCGCATCGAACTCGCGCTCCGGCAGGAGATCGAAGGCGCTCGGGTGACCATCCATGTCGAGCCGGAGGAGAAGGCCAAGCATAAGGGCGTGCCCGTCCTGCTGGCTTCCTGAGGCAAGCACCCGCGATCAGGCCTCGCATGCCTGCCGCAGCATGGCGCGCACGATCACCCGGTGGAAAGGCAGCACGGCGGCAAGATAGGCGCGCCCGAGACGATTATGGGTGAGGACGAGCGTGGTCAGTGTGACGCGCTGACGCTCCGAGATCCTGGATATGTCGACGACCACCCGAAAGTCGAGATGGCTGTCGTCGAAGCCGGCGACCAGTCGGTCCGGCGTCTGGCTGAGGACGGGAAAGATGCCGAGGACACCCAGGCCTGACGGTGAGGATGGCGGGCGGGTGTGCAGGCCGAAGGGAGCGACGACGAGGTTCCTGAGAGCCAGAAGGGTGGCGATCCAGCGCGGCGAGCGGGCCATGATACGCTCAGCGGCTCGCCTTGCGTCGAGTTTCGGCGGGGCCATGTCCAGCGCATAGGCGTCGGCGAATTGGGCACCGGGAAGAAGGCGGGCGAGGCCCGCATCGGGATCGACGGCGATGGTATCCATGGAAACGATGCTCCACGCGCTCCGGCAGGATCTCGGCAGAACGGAGCGATGAGGCGGAGTATAGAGCCGTTGAGGACTGCGGGCGCGTGCCGTGATGCCGCACGCACCCGCAAATCTCAGACCATGTCGGGCAGGGGGGCTTCTTCCGGAGCCGGCGCCGAAGGCAGCACGATGACCTTGGTGCCGGTAGGCACGCGGTTATAGAGGTCGATGATGTCCTGGTTCATCAGGCGGACGCAGCCCGAGGACACCTTGGTGCCGATGGTGGCCGGATTGGTGGTGCCGTGCAGGCGATAGAGTGTGTCGCGGCCGTCGCGGTAGAGATAGAGCGCGCGGGCACCGAGCGGGTTCTCGACCCCGCCGGGCATGCCGTTGCGATAGGGTTCGTTCAACTCGGGATCGCGGCGGATCATGTCGGGCGTCGGGGTCCAGCGTGGCCATTCGGCCTTGCGGGAGATGGTGGCCTCGCCCTGGAAATTGAACGCCTCGGTCTTGCCGACGCCGACGCCATAGCGGATCGCCCGGCCGTTTTCCTGGACGAGATAGAGGAAACGCTGGTTGGGATCGACGACGATGGTTCCGGGCTGCTCGGCGGTCTCATAGGGGACCTCACGGCGCCAATATTTCGGCGGCACCTTGGCTAGGTTCACAGGCTGGACGGGAAAACGATCATCCTCGATGCCTCCGTAGAGGGACACATAGTAAGGATCAGGTGTATAGGCGGCCTGCTGCAAATTGGCATTTCTCTGGCCGCTTCTCGTTGCGCAACTTGCAAGAAAAAGTGGTGCACCCAGAAGAAGTATGCGTCGCGTCAGTATCATTTCAACCCCGAATATCCAGTGCCGTGTACCAATGGCAGCTATGAGCCAGCAAATCTGAGGAGCGGTTGCTCCAATGAATTGGGGCGATAGAGGCGCATTGCGGCAGGATTGCGCACCGAATTCGGGGTGAGGGCCGCGATTGGCAAAAGTGCATGCAACTGTGATCAAATGGCAACAGAATTGCTCGACCAAGTTGCCGATCGGCCCTCCGGGCCACTATCGGTCCCAGTTTAGCGGGCGATCACCTCGACGTCGCCGTCATGGCCGGCCTTGACGTCGAACTCGCGCGTATAGACCCGGCCCTCATGGCGGGCGACGACGGTGTAGTTGCCTTCCGCCAGGATCAGGGAAGGAAAGGCGCCGATGGATTCGCGGATGACGTCGCCGCCTGGCGTCAGCACCGACCAGGCCGTGTTGGCGATCGCCTCGCCGCCGGCCTGGCTCACCAGCTTGAGCGTCAGCGTCGCCGCCATTTGGTGGAAGGTGGCCTGCGTCAGCTTGCCGGTACCGATCGATAGTTCGGCGGAGACGGTGGCGTTGGACTCGCCATAGGTGCATTCGACGAAATAGCGTCCCTCGGGCAGGCGCAGAATGCTGGTGGCCGGAACGCCCTCGGCGATGAGCCGGCGCTCCCCGGTCGGCTGGATCACCATGACGCGAGCGGTCAATTGCTCGGGCGGGATCGGCTTGTCGAGCACCGAAGCCTCGACCTGCAGGCCGCCCGCCTTGATCACCAGCCCCTGCCGCACGGACGCCTTGTCGACCTCGATCTCCTTGGTCGCGGCGGCAAGTCCATAGGCGGCATGAACGACATAGCGCCCGGGCGCCAGCGAGAATTCGGGAGCCGGATCGTCGGATTCAGCCATCTTGACCGCATCGGCCTCACCCTTGCCGAGGCGGTATACCCGCCATTTCAGGCCCGATGGAATCGGCGCCCCCTTCTCGGCGAAGCTGGCGGAGAGTTCGACCTTGCGCGTGACGGCGGGTTCCTCGGCCGCGGCCGGTGGCGCAGGCTGGGCAGGCGCCTGCGGCGCCGCCGCGGGAGCGGCTTCGGAACTCGGGGGCGTCTGCGCGACCGCCGGCATGGCCACGAGAGCGCCTGCCAGCAGGAGGATCGAAGTCTTGAGGATCGAAGTCTTGAGGATCGAGGTCTTGGCAATCATGGCCGCCACGATTCACGGAAAGGCGGCGATTTCAAGCCCCATCTTCACGCCCGGCCTCCGGGGCTACTGCCTTCGCGGAGGATAAGGCACCGGACAAGCCTTCGGCCTGCCGCTGAAGGCGTTCAGCCCGTGCGGCAGCCAGGATTGGCGCGAGCAGGCCGGGGAAGCGCGATTCGATGTCGTCGGCGCGGAGCGTGATCAGGCGATACGTGCCCATCAAACGCGTGCGCGTCAGGCCGGCCTCGCGCAGGCGCACATAATGATAGGTCAGATTGGTCTTGGAACTCAGGCCATTGAAGGCGGAGCAATTCTGCTCGCCCTCCTCGAAGAGGCCGAGAATGATGTCACGGCGAATGGGATCGCTGAGCGCTTCCAGAACCGTCGTCAACTCGATCTGATCGGTTTCCGGGTGAAAGATCGTCTTGGCCATGACTGGGACATATCGCCTGAGGTCCATTAGTTCAAGAGTCATTGAATTCATTGACAGGCGTGGAGAAGAGTCCATAAGTTCAATAATTATTGAACTTATGGACTCGCCATGTATCGGACCCTGACCTGGCTTGCACTAGGTGCCTTCGCCATCGGCAGCGAAGGCTTGATGATTGCCGGCATCCTGCCGCGCATCGCCGAAGATCTCGGCATCCCCGTCGCCCATGCTGGTCACCTCGTCACCATTTTTGCGCTCGCCTATGCGATCGGCTCGCCGCTTATCGCAGTGATGACGGCGCGCTGGGAGCGTCGCACTCTCCTGATAACGGCCATGGCCGTGTTTAGCCTCGCCAATCTGGCGGCGGCCTTCGCCACCGGCTTTCTCACCCTGGCGGCGTGCCGTATCATCCTGGCGCTATCGGCCGGAACCTTCATGCCGGCCGCCTTTGCCTATGGGGCTGTGTCGGTCGAGCCGGCCAAACGCGGACGAGCCTTGTCCTTCATCTATACCGGCATGACCGTGGCGCTGGTGATCGGCGTGCCCCTGGGAACCGCCATTGCGGCGCATCTGGGTTGGCGGGCGACATTCGTCATGGTTGCCGCCATGAGCCTGCTGGTACTGGCCGGCATCGCCCTGAAGCTGCCGGCGGTGTCGGGGCCTCCGGCGCCCGGCCTCGCCGATCGTCTTGCCGTCGCGCGTCGTTCGGACGTGCTCGAGGTCATCGGCCTGACGGTCGTAGTCCTGGCCGGCGCATTCGGCGTCTACACCTTCATTGGGGCCTATCTCGAAGCCGTGTTGGGCGCCTCGCCGGAAGCGGTCGCCGGCTTCCTGATCCTGGCGGGCCTGGCGGGGGCTGCCGGCAATACAGTGGGTGGATATGCGGCCGATCGCTGGAACCATCGGCGCTTCCTCACCATCGTCCTGGCGGTGCTGGTGGTGAGTTTCGGTGCTCTTCCGCTGATCCCGGCGTTCCTGCCGGGACTGGCCGGCTGGATCGGGGCAGGGCTGGTGCTGGTGCTGTGGGGCGTTTTCGGCTGGGCTTTCCCGGCTGTGCAGCAGGTGCGCCTGCTTGCCATCGACCAGCGCCTGGCCTCGGTCCTGCTGGCCCTGAACGCATCGGCCATCTATCTCGGCACTGCGGCGGGCGCGGCCATCGGCGCCGTGGTGGTCGAGCGCTATTCGGTCCAGGCCGTCGGCTGGGTGGGAGCCGGCACCGAGGTACTGGCGCTCGCCATTCTGCTGGCGACAACCTATCGCCCGGCGCGGCAGACACCGGTAGAGGAGGCGGCCCGCGCCGTCGTCCACCAGGATGCGGCGGAATGACCTCACCGAGTCCGAGCCAAGGCGAATGAACGACAATCTCCTATTTATCAGAGAGATAGGCGAGTTTGTGTAACGGCATCCCGTGATCGCCCGGTCGCAAAGATGGGGAGGACTCAGGCTCATCGCGCCGGAAGTCCTACCCAAGACCTGCCGCAGGCCTTATGTGAGCGTTCGTCTCCTCGGGCAAAGCGCGTTTGAGCAAAACGCCGCCTTGCTCCAACGCCGCGCCCTGACGCGGCTTTGCGATTTTCGGCGAGTGCGCCAGATCGCAATGCATTGGGAATGTACGCCATGGATGCAATCGAGCTTCTGAAGACCCGCCGGTCGGTGCCCCCAGCCATGTTGTCGGCACCGGGGCCGGATGCCGCCCAGCTCGAGACGTTGCTGACCCTCGCAACGCGCGTGCCCGATCACGGCAAGCTCCATCCCTGGCGCTTCGTGATCTACCAGGGCGCCGCGCGCGAGAAGGCAGGGCAGGTCGTCTATGATGCCTTCATGGCTGCTTGTCCCGATGCGGACGAGGGGACCCGCAAGAAGGAATCGACGCGTTTCACCTTGGCGCCGCTGGTGATCGGCGTGGTATCGACGGCTGCCAACCATGTGAAGATCCCGCTCTGGGAGCAGGAGCTGTCGGCCGGGGCGGTCTGCGAGAATCTGGTCATCGCCGCCCATGCGCTGGGCTTCGGAGCGAGTTGGCTCACGGGCTGGATGGCTTATGACGAAAGAGTGCTGGCCAGGCTCGGTATCGGTTCGCACGAGAAGCTCGCCGGCTTCGTGCATATCGGTACACCCAGAGAAACCGTGCCGGATCGGCCGCGTCCCAAGCTCGAGGATCTCATAACTTACTATGGTCAAAATGCAGGTAATTAATTACCTTATATGTAAGTTATTGTTTTTAAATATAAAAATTTGACACGTGCTTAAAATCTCGCGTTGACGCCTATTCGGCTGTCGTGTAGAAGCACTCCAACTCGGCGGCCCCTCAGGCCGCCTTGTCGTTTTCAACCGTCGGATCGACAGCGCAACCATAGGCGACACCATGTCCACCTTTACGCTCAAGACCGCCGATATCGAGAAGAAGTGGGTCATCATCGACGCCAAGGGTCTGGTCGTCGGTCGTCTGGCTTCCGTGATTGCAATGCGCCTGCGCGGCAAGCACAAGCCGACCTACACGCCCCATCTCGATTGCGGCGACAACGTGATTGTCATCAATGCGGAGCAGGTGGTGTTCACCGGCCGCAAATACAATCAGAAGGTCTATTACCACCACACCGGGCATCCCGGCGGCATCAAGGAGCGCAGCGCCAGGTTCATCCTGGAAGGCAAGTTCCCTGAGCGTATCGTCGAAAAGGCCGTGGAGCGCATGATTCCGCGTGGTCCGCTCGGCCGCAAGCAGATGCTCAACCTGCGCGTGTACAAGGGTACCGAGCATCCGCACGAGGCTCAGCAGCCCGAAGCGCTCGATGTCGGCGCCATGAACGCCAAGAATGTGAAGGGCTGATCCGATGGCCGATACGCTCAATTCGCTGCAGGCTCTCGGCGAGGCTGCCGCCGCCGCCGAAGCGCCCAAGCATGTCCAGAAGCTGGACGCCCATGGCCGCGCCTATGCCACCGGCAAGCGCAAGAACGCCATTGCCCGCGTCTGGATCAAGCCGGGTGCCGGCAAGGTCACGGTCAACGGCCGTGAACTGGACGTCTACTTCGCCCGCCCGGTGCTGCGCCTGCTGATCCAGCAGCCGCTCACCGTCGCCAACCGCACCGGCCAGTATGACATCAACATCACCGTCGCCGGCGGTGGTCTGTCCGGCCAGGCCGGCGCCGTGCGCCACGGCGTCTCCAAGGCCCTGACCTATTTCGAGCCGGAACTGCGTCCGGCTCTGAAGAAGGAAGGCTTCCTCACCCGCGACAGCCGCGTGGTCGAGCGCAAGAAGTACGGCCGCGCCAAGGCTCGCCGTTCCTTCCAGTTCTCGAAGCGCTAAGCTTCCGGACAGGACTTACGAAAACCCCGCTTCGGCGGGGTTTTTTGTTGGCTGGCTTATGGCCTTGGCGAAGCGGTCGAGCCCCGGACCACAAGCTCGGTGGCAAACTGCCGTCGGCCGGTCTCGTCGGGCGTGTCGAGGATCATCTCGACGGCGAGCTGGCCCATCGCCGCGATCGGCTGGGCAATGGTGGTGAGCGGCGGTTCGGAAAAGGCGCTTTCCGGCACGCCGTCGAAGCCGATGACCGAGACATCCTCCGGCACCGACAGGGCCCGCTGGTGCAGCCATTCGAGGGCGGCGAAGGCGATCCTGTCTGACATGGCCAGCAGGGCGGTCGGTGGGGCAGGGGCTGCGAAGAGCTGAGCCATCGCGACGTTGACGTCCGTTTCCTCGTTCTGCGTTTCGAAAATCGGCACGATGCGGGTATCGATGCCATGCTCGGAGAGACCGGCGAAGTAGCCGAGTACACGGTCGCGCGAACTCGAATAGACCGCGGCCTCGACCTCCTGCATGGTGGCAGGCCCGGTCCGGTCGTCGGCGAAGGGCATGGACAGGATGGCGAAGCGCCGATGGCCGAGGCTTGCCATATGCGCCGCTGCTGCCTTGGCGCCGGCGAAATTGTCGACGCCGATGGCCGCGATGGCTTCGTCGCGCGTGCCCAGATGCAAAGCCACGAAAGGCAGGTGGCGTTCCCGCGTCAGCTCCACCAGCCGCGGGCCCTCGTCGATGCAGAACAGGATGAAGCCGTCCACCAGGGCGCTCTGCACATTCCAGGCCAGTTTCTGCTCGTTCATGGCCGAGACCAGGGCGATGCCGGCGCCGCGTTCGTCGCAGGCCTTGGAAATCGCTGCCATCATCAGGCGGGCGAAGGGATCTTCGAAGAAATAGGACAGGGGTTCGGCCGTAACGATGCCGAGGGCGTTGACCTTGCCGGCGCGCAGCAGGCGCCCCTTCGGATCGGGCCCGCGATAGCCGAGGGAGGCGGCGACCGCCTCGACGCGCTCACGGACTTCCGGTCGCACCAGACGCGGGCGGTTGAAGACGTTCGAGGCGGTGCCCTGCGACACGCCCGCCGCCTTGGCCACATCCGCGAGCCGTATGACCTTATCCAAGGGGCTTCTCCCATTGCGTTAGCGCCGTGTTCGGCATGGCAGGCGTGCCTAACCGACCTCGACGGACAGCGCGCCGCCGATAGTCGCGCCATCCCGCCTGCTCCCTTCGGCGGGAAGGCGATGCGACCGACTGTAGCATGTCGTTGGATCGATTCAATTTTGCTTGACCCAGAGCAGGTTTTCCGTTAATTTTTGAATCGATTCAATTGATCGTAAAAGAGTTCTTCGCCCGCAACTTGCGGGTTGTTTTTGCGCAAGATATTGAATCGATTCAATAAATTCGACCACGGAGCATCCGTCATGATTCCCTCGAGCTATTTCTTCAAGACGGCCTATCGGCGTCGCTGGGAGCAGCCGGTCTCGCCGGAAGCAACACCGGCCGTCCAGCCGAACCGAGCTTGGTACAGCACCTTGGCGACGGCGATCAGCCATTGGCGCGCACCCAAGCCTTCCGGGCGGGGCGGACGTAGGGGGCGGTGAAGGAGCCACGCTCCCCAGCCATCACCCGCCGTGATCCTGCCTGGGCGGGGCAGCGGCCGTCGATCTGTGATCGCTGATCGTCGAGTCGAACACCAGACTATCCGAAGAGAGCAAGGGACATCGCATCGAAACCTCCGAACTGCGTCTCTGGTCGGATTCCCCGCGCAATGGGTGCAGTGGAAGATGCCGCCCCGAACAACTTCTATGGCAAGCTCGGCCCCTGTCGATTCGGAACCGTGCCATGTCCTTCAGCGTCCGCGATATCTGGTTCAAGGGTTACCGTTCGCTGCGCTCCATCCATTTCGAGGTCGGCGACCTCAGTGTGTTCGTCGGTGCCAACGGCACCGGCAAGACTAACCTCTATCGCGGCTTGCAGTTGATACAGGCGGCGGCACAGGGCAGCTTCGCCCATGAGCTGGCTCGCGAAGGGGGATTGGCGGCCGCGCTGTGGGCCGGCATGCGCCCGAGAAACGAGCCGGCCCGCATCCATCTCGATGTCGGCTTGATCAGTGACAGTGCCCGCTATCGCTACCGGATAGAGGCCGGGCTGGTGCAGCAAGCCGGCGGCGTCATTCTCGGCACGGGCTTTCTCGGCGAGCCGCAGGTCAAGGTCGAGACGCTCAAATTCAGCCATCGCGGCCGCGAACAGACGGTGCTGGAGCGCAAGGGACCGGCCGTCAGCATCGCCGGCCCTGATGGCAAGCGGCGCCCGTTTGGCGTGCCGCTATTGGCGTCGGAAACCGCTTTGGCGACGCTGCAGGACGCCGATCGCCTGGCCGACCTTGCCTCCGTGCGCCGCACTCTCTTGGAATGGCGTTTCTATCACGGCCTGCGCACGGACCGGGATTCGGCGCTGCGCCAGCCCTGCTATGCCGTCACCACGCCGACCCTGGCTTCCGACGGCCACGATCTGGCGGCTGTCTTCGCCACGCTCGTCCATATCCGCGCCGATGGCGAGGCGCTGTTCGACTCTGTCGACGAAGCCTTTCCCGGTGCCCGCCTGGTGGTGCCGATGCCCGATCGCATGGCCTCCTTCGGCATGATCTTTCCCGACAATCCCAAGCGCGTCTACGAGGCGAGCGAACTCTCCGACGGAACCTTGCGCTATCTCGCGCTGGCCGGGGCGCTGTTGTCCGCCCGACTGCCGCCCTTCATTGCCTTGAACGAACCGGAAGCCAGCCTGCACCCCGATCTCCTGGCTCCGCTCGCCGGCATGATCGTGCGCGCCTCGCGCCGGACCCAGATCTGGCTGGTGACCCATTCGCAAGCCCTGGCCGACGCCATCGAAACCCTCTCCGGCGTGCCGGCGCACCGTGTGATCAAGCGCGGCGGTGAAACCTGGCTTGAAGGCCTGCGGCTATCGGGCGATTTCGCCGAGGATGACCAGGCAGATACCCCTTGATCGAGCCATGGGCGCGATCAAGGGGGATCTGCAAGATATCAAACAGCTGCAGAGTTCCCGGCGAAACCCATTCGAGGGCCTCGCCGGGAAACTCTGCTTGGAGAGGGAACTCGATATGGCGTGCTCAGCGAGCGCCATATTGCTCGTCGCTGACCTGTTCGAGCCAGTCGACGGCTTTGCCGTCCAACTGCTCCTGGATGGCGGTATGCGTCATTGCCGTGGTGGCAGCGGCGCCGTGCCAATGCTTCTCGCCGGGGGCGAACCAGATCACGTCGCCCGGCCTGATCTCCTCGATCGGGCCACCCTCGCGCTGAGCCAGGCCGCAGCCTGCGGTCACGATCAGGGTCTGACCGAGTGGATGGGTATGCCAGGCGGTGCGGGCACCAGGTTCGAAGGTGACGCTGGCGCCGATGACGCGGGCCGGTTGCGGTGCGCTGAACAGGGGATCGATCCGGACAGTGCCCGTGAACCAGTCCGCAGGTCCGCGCCCGGAAGGCTGTGAGCCGCTCCGCTTGATTTCCATGATGATCCTCGCGATCGATGGGAGAAGGCTGGATCTTAGCGGTGATGGCTGCGTCGTCATAGTCCATTCAGACCCGCCCCTCGCCGGTATGGCGAGAAGCGGGTCCAGCCGGGAACCGCGGTGGGATCAACCTGCAAGCCGGGGATCACGTCGAATCCGGCTAGCGTCGAAGGCGCGCCTATTGGGTGACGGCTTCCGAGGCGTATTTGAAGGCTGGCGCTGCTTCCAGCTGCTCCTTTGTCATCGCCAGCATGCCGCGGGCCGGATAGTCCCGTACCTGGTTGACGGGCTGGGTCTCGGGAGTCACGGGCGCTGCCGATGGCGTGCCTGCAGGTGCCGGAGCGCCAGCGGCGGGTTGGGCCGGGGCCGGAGCGGCGTCCGTCCAGGTTATGGCGGTGTAGGGCAGGGCGACATTCTTTTCCCCCATGCCCAGGAAGCCGCCGACGCCGATAACGACGCCGACGACCGTGCCTTTCTTGTCGACCAGCACGTCGTTGACATTGCCGACATTCTCATCCTTGGCATTGTAGATCTTGACGCCGACGAGCTGGCTGGCCCGGTATTGGCCGGGCTCGGCCTTGGTGACGAAGGACACCGCCCCCACTGGGGCGGGGGTGGTCTGCTGCGCCAATGCCGCGGTGGGCAAGCCCAGCAGGGTGACGAGGGCGACGGTGCAAGTGGCTTTTCTCAGGATCATGGAAACCTCCTTTGATGAGCCGTTCCACCCCATAAAACCAAGCTGGCGATGCGATGTTCCAACGAAACCGGCTCAACGGCTCCATGTGAGGCCGAAACCACGCCATCGGACATATTCCCTTTGTCACGCATTGCCCTTAAAGCCAGGGGCGATATTCGTAAGCAAAACGCTAAGCAGATTCCTCCTGATCGGGCCACGGGCGCAATCAGGAGGAATCTGCAAGATATCAACATTTGCAGAGTTTCCTGGTGAGGCCCATCCGTGGGCCTCACCAGGAAACTCTGCTTGGAGGAGAATCCCATGGCTGGTCCCACTGATGATCCCAAGCGCCCGCGCCCGACCGACAATGCCGTCTTTCGCAAGGAGGTGCTCGGTGGCGCCACCGAGCCGACCTATGGAGGCATCTTGTCCTTCATGCGCCGGCGTTATCAGCGTGACCTGACCGGTATCGACGTTGCCGTCTGGGGCATTCCCTTCGATGCGGCGGTGTCCAACCGGCCCGGCGCCCGCTTCGGACCCCAGGGGGTGAGGCGCGCTTCGGCGATCTTCGACGGCGACCCGCAATATCCCTTCCAGGCCGATCCGTTCGAGCAACTCGCCGTGGTCGACTATGGCGATTGCTCCTTCGACTATGCGCGCCACGGCGAGATCCCGGCCTGCATCGAGACGCAGGCGCGCGACATCATCGACACCGGCACCATGCTATGCTCGATCGGCGGCGATCACTACGTCACCTGGCCGTTGCTCAAGGCCCATGCCGCCAAGCATGGTCCGATGGCGCTGGTGCATTTCGACGCCCACCAGGACACCTGGTACGACGACGAAGGGCGCATCGACCACGGCTCCTTCGTGGCGCGCGCCGTGCGCGAGGGCATCATCCTGCCGGAGCGCTCCATCCAGATCGGCATCCGCACCCATGCGCCGGATGATTGCGGCATCGAGATCCTCTATGGCGAGGATCTGGAAACGCTCAGCGTCGCCCAGGTGGTCGAGCGTGTCCGCCAGCGGGTCGGCGATGCCAAAGCCTATATCACCTTCGACATCGACTGCCTCGATCCGGCCTATGCGCCCGGCACTGGCACGCCTGTCGCCGGCGGTCCCTCGTCGCGCCAGGCGCTGATGATCCTGCGCCGGCTCGGCTTTCTCGACATCGTCGGCTGCGACCTGGTGGAAGTCGCACCTGCCTATGACCATGCCGATATCACCTCGATTGCGGGCGCGACGGTACTTCAGCATTATCTGGGCTTGATTGCCGAGCGGAAGCAGGGCAAAGCCGGGGCATGAGCAAGACGCCCAAGAACCCAACGGCCAAGAACCCGACGTCCATGAGCAACGAACGCAAGAACTCGCTGACCTACGCCGACGCCGGTGTCGATATCGATGCCGGCAATGCCATGGTCGATGCCATCAAGCCCCTGGTCCGCGCCACTCGCCGCGTCGGCGCCGATGCCGAGATCGGCGGCTTCGGCGGCCTGTTCGATCTCAAGGCCTGCGGCTTCAAGGATCCTGTCCTGGTCGCGGCCAATGACGGCGTCGGCACCAAGCTGAAAGTCGCGATCGAGACCGGCATCCACGACACTGTCGGCATCGACCTGGTGGCGATGTCGGTCAACGATCTGGTGGTGCAGGGCGCCGAGCCGCTGTTCTTCCTCGATTATTTCGCCACCGGCAAGCTGGCGCCGGGGCAGGGCGTTGCCATCGTCAAGGGCATCGCCGAAGGCTGCAAGGATGCCGGCTGCGCCCTGATCGGCGGCGAGACCGCCGAAATGCCGGGCATGTATGCCGATGGTGACTACGACCTCGCCGGTTTCGCGGTCGGCGCCGTGGAGCGCGATGCCATCCTGCCGCGCGGCAGCGTGGCCGAAGGTGATGTCATCCTCGGCCTGGCTTCCTCAGGCCCGCATTCCAACGGCTATTCGCTCATCCGCAAGATCGTCGAGCTCTCGGGTCTCGGCTGGGACGCTCCGGCGCCTTTCGCCGAGGGCAAGACTCTCGGCGAAGCGCTGCTGACGCCGACGCGCATCTATGTCAGGCCGTTGCTGGCGGCGCTGAAGGCGACGGGCTCTTCCGTCAAGGCGCTCGCCCACATCACCGGCGGCGGCTTCCCGGACAACATCCCGCGCGTGCTGCCGGATGGCATCGCGGCGTCCATCGACCTCTCGTCCTTCACCCCGCCGCCGGTCTTCGGCTGGCTGTCGCGCACGGGTGGCGTCGAAGCGCATGAGATGCTGCGTACCTTCAATTGCGGCATCGGCATGATTGTCGTCACGGCCGCGGCCGATGCGGAGGCCGTCGAAGCTGCTCTCGCCGAAGCAGGCCTGCCACCGGTCCGTCTCGGCACTGTGGTGACGCAGGACGGCGCCGAACGCGTCGGCTATCGCGGCACGCTGTCGCTATGAAGGGACGCAAGCGCGCCGCCATCCTGATCTCGGGGCGCGGTTCCAACATGGCCGCGCTCATCGAAGCTGCGAGGGATCCGTCCTATCCAGTTGAGATCGTTGCGGTTATTTCCAACCGCCCGGGAGCGCAAGGCCTGGCTCGGGCACGCGAGGCCGGCATCGCCGCCGAAGCTGTGGACCACAAGGCTTTTGCCAGCCGCTCCGATTTCGAGGCGGCGCTGGAAGCGCGGCTGGAAGCCCATGTCGTCGATCTTGTGGTGCTGGCAGGATTCATGCGGTTGATGACGGCGCCTTTCGTGCAAAGCTGGACCGGGCGCATGATCAACATCCATCCGGCCCTGCTGCCGGCCTTTCCGGGGCTTGCCACCCATGAGCGCGCGCTCGAGGCCGGGGTGCGCCTGCATGGCTGCACCGTCCACTATGTCACGCCCGGCATGGATGAGGGGCCGATCATTGCGCAGGCGGCAGTGCCCGTGCTGCCCGGCGACACGGCTTCGGATCTTGCTGCGCGCGTGCTGCTTGCCGAGCACAAACTGTATCCGGCAGCTCTCGCCCGTGTGGCGCGTGGTGAGGCACCGGTCATGGGCGAGCGCGTCGAGATCGCCCCCGGCGATCTGCTGTTCTGCGAGTGACATCGGCGACCGCGTCGCCACCCTATTGTCCGACCCGAACTGTCTTTGACCCAGTTTTTCTCATTTAGGATTTTCGAGGAGCCAGAATGTCGATCATGAACGGTGTCGCGCTTCGCATGAAGAGGGAAACGGCGCTGTCATCAGCCGCTGCGTGCTGCGCCGTCCTGTTGGCCCTCACCAGTGCTACATCTGCCTCGGCCGAACCGGCCACGGCGGAAGGCGCGCGCAAACTGACCGAGACCTTCCAGTCTTATATCGGCTCCGTACCGTTCGAAAAGGGCTTCATCGCTATCGCGCCCAAGGACGACGGTTACGATGTGACCCTTTCCTTCGATGGCACCAAGCTCGACGCCGCCAAGGGCAAGGGCGTCGCCGAGGTCTTGCGCATCAATCCTTACGTGGTGCGCCTGACGCCGCAGGCTGACGGCAATTGGGCTGTGAAGAGCGGCCCGGCGCCCATTGCCGTGGCCTGGAGCCGGGTCTGGAAGGAAAGCCCGGAGACCGGCAGCCTGAATTTCACCGCCTGCGCCAGCCAGGGTGTGTTCGCTCCCAAGCTGATGAGCTTTGCGACCCTGACGGCCGGCTGCGACGGCAGCGCCGCGACGGTTCGCAATCATGATGCCGACATTGATCTGTCGACCGGCAAGTTCGGCTTTGCGACCAGCAGCAAGCCCGATGCGAACGACGGCGTCGACGTCAAGTTCGACAGCGAGTTGCAAGGGCTGAAGGGCAAGGTCCAGGACAAGAAGGATCAGCAATTCCCGGTATCGTTCGAACTGGCCGGCGGCCAGCAGACGTTTTCGGCCACCGGTATGCGCTTCGCGGCGATCTATGATCTCGTTGCCTTCCTGCGCGAGCACCCCTCCAAGGGGCAGATCGTCCTGGCGCAGGACGACCTCAAGACCAAGCTGCGAGCCGCCTTGCCGTTCTGGCAGGAGGTTTCGAGCACGTCCCACATCGAAGACCTCGTGGTCACCCTGCCGTTCGGCCAGGTCAAGCTGGGCAAGGCCCGGCAGGCCTACGGGCTCACCGGCCTGGTGAAGCAGGGCTACTATTCCGACGCACTGAACTATTCCGGCCTCGAGATTCCTGACGTCGTGGTGCCCGAATGGGCCCGCTCGCTGATCCCGGCCCAAGCGAACTACGCCACCAAGCTGTCCCTGAACGGCCTCGACGGCATGGCAGACGTGCTGATCCGGGGCCTCGATGCCACGCAGGATCCGCCCTTCAGCAAGATGATGGCGGTGGCGCTGATGACGCGGCTGCTCGACGGCGACCTCAATTACAAAGTCAATTTCGACATCACCGCTCCCGGCTACACCTTGAAGGGGGATGGCAGCGCGGCGGTCAATCCCGAGCCGACGGCCAGCCTTTCGGTATCCGCCACCGGCTTCGACGCGGTGATGGAGAATCTCGGCAAGGCCGATATCGAGGATGCGCGTAAAGTGGTGTTCTTCCTCTCCTTCGTGAAGGGACTCGCCAAGGAAGAGGCGAACGGGCAACTGGTCTGGAACGTCTCCTACGACATCGTCACGCATAGCGTGAAGGTCAACGACCAGGTCTTCCGCCTGCCGCAGCCGGACTAAGTCAAGTCTTGCCGGCGGTGCGCCTGCGGCCGATGAAGGTCGCGAGGCCGCCCACCAACAGAAAGGCCGTGCCGAGCAAGGCGGCAAGGCCTGTGAAGAACCAGCGCCCGAGCAGGCCGTCGAGCGTGGCGTCGGTCGGAATGGCCGGATTATAGGCGACGGTCACACTGTCGCCTTCGCGCAGGAGGGAACTGCGCACGAGGTTGGTGAAGCGGATGACACTGCCCTGCGGTGTCGAAAAACTGACGACCGGATAGGGATTGACCGAGACGATGGTGCCGGCGGCCGAGGCCGTACGAGGGCTGCGCCATTCGCTCATGCCGAGCACCGGGGCGGCAAGCAGCCCGGCGAAGCCCAGGATGAGGAAGCTACGCCCCACGATCGACAGGGCTGCCGGGCCTCGGACACGTCGCACGCTCACCATCATGTCATTCCAGTCACAATTCCGATGTCCGGGGTTTACGGCACTTGCCGCTCCGAGGGAACAGGCGGGTTGCGAGATCGGCCGGCAGCGGCCCGGCGGGAATGCGTTTCGTTTTAGCAGTGCAGCCGCGCTCGCAATGACGATATTCCGGGTTCGCAATCAAACGGCTGTCGCCCTAGAACAGGATCCGCCTCAAAGGACTGGGCAGCGAGGGCAGTTGCCGCAGCAACCGATCCAATGAAAAGCTGCCGGATCCTGCAATCGACAGGACGAGCATGCCGCCGGCGATGGCGAGGTCCTTCTCGAAATGCAGCAATTCGTTCTGGCTTGAAAAGTCCATATGGAAAAGCGTCGCCGTGGCGAGGCAGAACAGGCCGAGTAGAATGGCGCCGATGCGGGCGAGAATGCCGAGAGCGAGGGCCAGGCCCGCCCCCAATTGCAGTGCTATGACGCCGACGACCATGGGGGCGCTGATGCCGACCACGGCCATGGCCTGGACGGTGCCCGTGAAATGCATCGCCAGGGTTGTCCCTTCGTGAACGAAGATCAAGGCGAGCAGCAATCTGCCGGCGAGCAGCACGGCATTGGTGAGTCCTGCCTTGATCTTGCTGATTTGAGTCATCGCAGCCACCTCCGACCAAAAAAGGGCGGCAGGCGCGTTGGCGCCTGCCGGCTCACACGTCATTTCGTCACCTTGGTGTCGATGGCTTTCTGCAGGTCCTCGAGTTCCTCGCAGCCCTGGGGACACAGCTTGCCGAGTTCCGACAATTGCATCTTGGCCTTGTCGACGTCGCCGGTCTCGACATAGAGCTCACCGAGATATTCTCGGGCGGCCTTATGACCGGGCTGCAGTTCCAGCGCCTTGGTATAATAGGTTAGCGCTGTTTTGTAATCGCCGGTTTTGCGCAGCGTGAAGCCGAGCAGGTTGTAGACATCGGCCTGCTGGGTATCTTCGGCCAGGCCCCGCAGTTCGTCCAGGGCGCCGGTATAGTTCTTGGCTTCGATCTTGGCCTTGACGGATGTCAGGTCCGGCGCGTCGGTGGATTCGATATTGTCGACGGCATAGGCGGGTATCGAGAGCAGCGTGGTGGTGACCGCGGCCAGTGCCAGCGTGGCCACCGCTGTCGCGACTGCATATTTTAGCATGGTTTTTCTCCTGATGGCGGAATGTCGGTTTTCAGAGCTGTGCGGTCGGCGTGAAGCCGTAGGCATTGCCGTCCTTTACGAAGGTGCCGCTGCCGGGGAATGGGAAATGCGAGCCGCAGATCCTGATGTTGTCGGCGATCACCCGGTCGATGAGCTTGCGCCGTGTTCCGATGGCCATCGGACCATCCTGGTCATAGGCGCCTTGCCAGTCCGGGTGGGGGCAAGCAGAGCGGGCACATACATGATGTCGGCCGAGACCATGAACTGCTCGTTGCCGGAACCCATGAGATAGACGGAGTGTCCTGGCGTGTGGCCGGGCGCCGACAGGATCTGGATGCCGGGCGCGACTTCGGCCCCGTCCTGCACCAGCTTCCAGTTCTTCCATTTCGGAAAGTTTTCGACGATGCGCTTGCCGGCGGGTCGCCGCCCTTCCGCCAGCTTCTCGACGCGCGACGGGTCCGTCCACCAATTGTATTCGGCGGCGCTGACGATCAGTTCCGCATTGGGGAAGACGGGCGCATTGGTGCCCTTTTCCATCAACCCCCACACATGATCGGGATGGAAATGCGAGATCATGATGGTGTCGATGGCCTTGTAGTCGATACCGGCTGCGGCCATGTTGGCCGGCAGATGCGTGGCATTGGCCTGCCATTGTCCGACACCCGAGCCGGCATCCATCATGATCAACTTGTCATTGACCTTGAGCACGACCACCGTGAGAGGGATCGGCATGAACTCGGTGGTCAGGCCGGCCTTGGACAAGGCCGCCTTGGTATCTTCCACCGATGCGTTCTTGATGAAGGTCGGGTCGTGGGGCTTGCGCCAAATGCCATCATAGATAGCCGTCACCTCGATGGATCCGACCTTGTATTTGTAGAAGCCCATGCTTGGCTCGACGGGCGTCTGGGCGAGGGCAGGGGCTATGAATTCAAGTTTTCCCGCCAGGCCGAACGCTGCGGCTGCCGCCGCAGAACCCAGCACCGAACGGCGCGTCATCTTCAGCATTCTGGTCACTCCTGTTCAACGGCTTATGCCGGACGGTTGCACTGCCTGTCAGTGCCTCCGCTGAGTGACCAGACCTGGGGACGCATGGAATTATTCCCGTCCGTCGCAAAGTTTTTTCGATCTCCGGGATTCGTGTTGTCGGCGCGCCAGTCCGTGGGGATCGAACTCGACCGTTTCATCCCTCGATGTAGGGCGCGGTCGCCGTGCCCTTCCGACGCCTCATGCGCTCCGTTCGCTGCCTGAAGCGGAAGAGCGGGCAAGATGGGCTTTCACGAAGTCGATCCAACTGCGCACCTTGCGCGGCAGCTGTCCTGCGGCCGGGTAGAGCGCATAGACATTCTGGGCGGGAAAGCGATAGTCCGGCAATGCGTCCAGCAAACGCCCCTTAGCCAGATCGTCCTGGACGAGCCATTGCGGCAGCAGGGCAAAGCCAGCGCCCCGCAGGGCAAAGGCGCGCAGGATCGAAGCGTTGTCGGCGAGAAGGCATGGTTCGCCGGCCGGCCGATAGGCATGGCTGCCACCGGCACTATCCTTCAGGTCCCAGGCAGGCACCTGCTCCAAACGCCGATGCCCGAGCCGCGGATAGTCGTCGAGCGCCGCCGGCGTGTCGATGCGTTTTCGGCCCGATGCGGCAAGCAGGTCGGGTGCGATGACGGGACGCATTTCGAATGTGTCCAGGCGGACGGCCTTGTAGCCGAGATCGCGCAACCGGCTCAGCTCTCCCAGGCGGATGGCCACGTCGAAACGCTCGCGCACGAGATCGGTCTCGAGGGAATGCGTCTCGATCTGGACCCGGAGGGCCGGATGCAGGCGCATGAAGGCCTGCAATGCCGGCACGATCCGCGTCAGACCGTATTCCACCGTGGTGGTGAGGCGCAGGGTTCCGGTGAGATCCGCATGCTCGCCGCGCGCCTCCTCGATGGCGAGACGCGCGGTCTCCAGCATGTCGACGCAACGCGCGTAGAAACGCTCCCCTGCCGCCGTCGGCACTACGCGCCGCGTGGTGCGGCTGAACAGGGGAATGCCGAGATCCCCTTCGAGCTGCTTGACGTTGAAGCTCACCACCGCGCGGGCCTGGCCGATACGGGCGGCGGCAGCCGTAAAGGAACCGGTCTCCACCACGGCACGGAAGATTTCGAGACGGCCGAGGCTGATCAAACTCGTTCTCCATTGTCAAAAATAATGCGCCAATATTGTCCAATTATTCGACCTATTTATCGTATTGGCAATCGCTAGGTCTGGGGCAGTTCATCAGCTCTCCATGTCGGTCATGTCGGTTCGTTCAAAAATTGCTATCGTCTACCTGCTGGGTTTCGGCCTCGACCTCGCCAACATGTTCGTCATCAACGCGGCCTATCCGGCTCTCGGGCGGGAATTGCAGGCATCCCCGGCGCAATTGGCCTGGACCGGCAATGCCTATATGCTCGGCCTGACCGTGGTGATCCCGCTCGGCGCCTGGATGGCTGCGCGCTGGGGCGAGCGTCGGGTCTTGCTGGTGTCCCTCGGTGTGTTTGCGCTCGGGGCAGGCGGTTCGGCTGTTGCAGGGTCCCTCGCTGCCTTGCTGGCCTGGCGCCTGGCGCAGGGACTGGGAGGCGGCGCGCTGATCCCGGTCGGGCAGGCGATGGCCTACCGCGCCTATCCGTCGAGTCAGCGCGCCGGGCTGACATCCCTGGTGATGATGGTTGCCCTGATCGTCCCCGCCCTGTCGCCGGGGATCGGAGGCGTCGCCGTCGATTTCCTGTCCTGGCGCTGGATCTTCATCGGCATGCTGCCCGTGGTCGGCCTCGCCTTCTGCCTCGTGCAGCGCTGGCTGCCGAGAACGGAGCGCCAGGAGGATCCAGGTCCCCTCGACGTCTCCGGATTCGCGACCAGTATCACCGCCCTGGTCGCGCTTCTGCTCGGGCTGACCTGGCTCGGTGAAGGCGAGCAGGCCTGGCTCGCAAGCGTCGCCATCGGCATCGCCATTCTGGCCGGGACACTCCATGTCAGACGCGCTTTGGGCAGGTCACGGCCCTTGCTGGAGCTCAGGCTGCTGTCGCGACCACTGCTGCGTGGCCCGGCCATCGTCTATCTGTGCGTACCCGGCGTTTTCGTTGGCGTGAACCTGGTCGCCTCCCTCCATCTCCAGGGCGAGCTCGGCCTCACGGCTTCCCAGACGGGAGCCCTGATGATTCCCTGGTCGATCGCGGCTTTCGCAGCGATCTCCTGCACGCGTCTCGCGATTTCCCGATCAGGGCCGGTGCCCCTGCTCGTGGCCGGGATGCTGGTCCAAGCGGGGGGCATCCTGCTGCTCTGCGCCGGTGGTGACTGGCTGATCCCAGCCTATCTCGCGATGGGGTTCGGCGGCAGCCTGTGTTCGAGCGCGGCTCAGAGTGCGGCCTTTCTCGACGTGCCGCATCGGCAGATGGGCCAGGCCAGCGCGCTGTGGAACATCAATCGCCAGTTGAGCTTCTGCCTCGGCGTCGCGGTGATGAGCTGCCTCGTCGGCAGCTTCGCGGGGATACTGGGCCCGTCGGCGCCATCGCAGGCCTATCTCTGCGCCTTCCTCGTGGCGGCGGCGCTCTCGCTCCTGCCCCTGCCGGCGATCCTCCGGCTACCGAACCTCCAGGCCCGGCGCCTGCTGGGCCATGTGGTCCGTTCCGAAACCGAATAAGGAGACCAAACATGCATGATTGCTTTGCCCAGGAAGTCATCGACACCTGTGTCGAAATCCGCCTGTGGCTGTCGGGAGAGGGAAATGAAACGCACTTCTCCAGTTTGCTCGAGCGCTTCTCGCCTGCCTTCACCATGGTGACCCTCTCAGGAGCGCAGATCGACTATGAGGGCTTGCAAACCTTCTTCATTCAGGCTCGCGGCAGTCGGCCCGGATTGCGGATCGTGATCGACGAGCTGGAGACGCTGCTCGGCAACGAGGACGGGGCCGTCGTCTCCTATCGCGAGCGGCAGGAGAGCGCCTCGGGTGGGACCACCATGCGGCGATCGACCGCCGTCTTCACGCGTGACGCACAGGGCTCCGTGCAATGGCTGCGTCTGCAGGAAACGCCGTGCCTCTGAGGCGGTGGTGCGATCACGCTGGCCAAGCCTGTTCCGCCTGCAGGAGATCTTGCAGGGATTGGCGAATAGCCGGGGTACAGGCGAGGACCTTGTGGTCCTGCAGTAGGCCAGGTCCGCGCGGAAAATCACTGGCCCAACCGCCAGATTCCTCGATCAGGAGCAGGCCGGCGAGCACGTCCCAGCTCTTGAGGGAGAGCTCGCAAAAGCCGTCGATACGGCCGCAGGCGACCTGGGCGAGCCCCATCGCCGCCGAGCCGTTCTGGACGAAGGCATAGTCGTTTGCGAGGAGGCGGCCGATCAGCCCGAGATAGTCGGCGGCGGGGTGCCGAAGCGAATATCCCGCATCGACAATCGCATCGGAGGGACCACGTGTCGTGCGAACGCCGATGGGGCTCCCGTTGCAAAAGGCGCCCTGGCCGCGCCGGGCGCTGAAGATCTCGTCGGCGATCGGATCGTAGACGACGCCGCTCTCCGTCCTGCCGTCGACGCAAAAGGCGATCGACACGGCGAAGTGGGCGATGCCGCGGGCAAAGTTCAGCGTGCCGTCGATCGGATCGATGACCCACAGATGGCGTGCGGGCGAGCCGCCGGTTTCCTCGGTCAGTATGCCATCGGCCGGGAACGCCCCGGCAAGTTGATCGATCAGGAAACGATCGATTTCCAAATCGGCCTGGGTCACCGGATCGTGCCGGCCTTTTTCGAAGCTGGACAGCGCCTCGTCGGAGCGGAAGTAGCGACGCGCGATTGCTCCGGCCTGCCGGGCGCATTCCTGGGCGAAGCGATGCCGCCGGTCGATGTCGTCGCCGATCACGATTTCCGCTCGCGCCTTGCCACCAGAGAGCGTTTCACGTCCTCCTCCGCCTCGTCGAGCAAGGAGGTGATGGCCTTGGCGGTCGCGATCGGATCTCGCTTTGCAATGTTGTCGACGACCGCTTGGTGCAGGGCGAGCGAGTGGCTCTGGCCCTCGGGATTGTCGTCCGTCGGGCGAAAGCTGATGACCAAGGCGGTCTCGATCAGCGCGGCGAGGGAGCCGATCAGCTCATTGCCGGACATGCGCAGGATGGCTTGATGGAAGGCGAGATCGGGTATGGCGAAGCGTTCGCTGTCGTCGCCGGCCTGCTGCATTCGCGAGAGCAGGAGGCGCAACTGCGCGACCTGCTCATCGGTCGCCCTCTCGGCGGCCAAGGCGGCGGCCATCGGCTCGATGGCGCGCCGCAGCTCGAACAGGGAACGGGCCTCCTCGGCCGTGGTTCTCGGCCCGTAGCGCCAGACCAGCACGTCGGGGTCCAGGAAGTTCCAGTCCTCTCTGGCGCGCACGCGCGTGCCCACCTTGGGGCGCATCTCCACCATGCCTTTATTGGCGAGCACCTTGACGACCTCTCGCAGCACCGTGCGGCTCACGCCATGGGCGGCACTCCAGTCATCGGCATTCGGCAATTGATCGCCCGGGGCGAGGTCGCCCCGCACGATGCTCTGGCCGATGTCGTTGAGAAGGCGCGAATAGAGGCTGGTGCCGGTGGCGTTCCCTCCCAGGGAGCTCATGGGTGAAACCTTGGAAGGAAAGGCTGCATTCTTCATTCTATTCCTGTTAGCGGCGTATCACGCCGCGGATAAGCAGCTTGGGACGATGGCGGTGAGGTCGCATGGCAAACTTGCCTTGACAAAGCTGCCTCGTCCAATCCTCACCGCGCCGGTATCCTTCAGATCACAGCTTCATGTCGAGATTGACCTTGAAGGCATGGCCCTGGGTGTGGCTGGCAAGCTGGCCGGAATAGGAGGCTCCCAAAGTTGTGTTGGGCGCGAGCGCGATGTCGACGCCAGCCTCGACCGCCAGCGCATCCTTGGCGAGCGGCGCGCCCGCTATCGTGAAGGACGAACCATTGTTGAAGGCGAGCTTCGCATTCTGGGTCACGTCGTCGAAGGCGTGCTGCCAGCCGAGCGTGCCGCGCAGGGTCAGCGTGGTCCCGGCGACGTCGAAGCCGGTCGAGGCATGGAGCCCCAATGTGGTGTAAACGGTGTCCGCCGAACTCTTCTGGCTGGTCAGCGCCGCTGTGGTGCCGCCCTTCTCGGCAAAGCCTTGCGTGTCCAGATGGACATAAGCGAGATTGGCGAAAGGCTCGAAGGCGCTCCGACCGAGATCGAAGCGATAGCTGAGCTCACCGAAGGCCTGTGCCGTCGCAGCATTGTACTGCCCCGAAAGCCTTTCGCGGAAGGCCGGGAATACGACATCGCGCTTGGTGTCGACATTATGCCAGCCATAGATGGCGCCGGTACGAAAACCGAGCCGGCCCCATTGCGTGCCGCCATAGAGGCCGAGCTGATAGTTGTTGCTGGAGCCGTCGGAGGTCCGGGCGGAGACGTCGAAACTCGTATGGCTATAGCCGGCGAGGACGCCCACGCGCCAGTCCCCAACCGGTGCATCGATACCGCCGATGAAGCCGCCGCTGGTGCGGTCGAAGGAGGCGGCGTCGCCCGAACCCTTGGCCCGGCCGGTGGCGGCGAAGGGCGTGCCCCAGACGACGATGCCGTCGGTGTTGCCTATGGCCGCGCCGCCTGACGTTCCGGCGATACCGCCGAAGGCCGAGCGCAGGCGTCGGTTGGCGGCATCGCGTGGGTAGCGGCTATCCTCGAGGAAGGCGCCCTTGATATCGGCATGGATCTCGCCCGAGAGCGCATTTCCGTAGGGACGCACATAGCGGTAGAAGCCGATTGCGGTTTGGCCGGGATGGTTCGGATCTTCCTCGCGATTCAGGATGTGCATCGACCAGCCGTCGGGCGTGTTCTTGAAGACCAGGCCTTCGACTTCCTGCTCGCCATTGGTCTTGAGATTGCCGATGAGCTCGACCTGGCCGGTCACGAGATTGGCGCGATAGATCAGCTTCTGGTCATTATCGGTCGAAAAATACATCCAGCCGTTGAAGATCTTGCCACCCTGGGCCTGATCGATGGTCTGGGACAGGGGAATGTATTTCTGGAACGACCAGTCCGAAAGGTTGTAGACGGCGAGTTCCGTTGCATTTTCATAGGCCATGCCGTAGCCGACGCTGTTCTTGGCGTCGACGGCCACCCAACTGGCGATGTCATGCGTGCCATGCGGAGGATTGAGCGGAAAAGCCTGGCCGAGATAGGTCAGTGTTTTCGCGTCATAGATCGCGAAGACCGGCCTTTCATATTTGCCATTGGTGGTCGGCGAGCGGTTGCTCGTGTCCAAAGAGATGTAGAGCTTGCCGTCGGCATAGTCGATGTCGCCGATATGGTTGAGCCCGATATCGGAATATTGGGAGGGATTCTTCAGCGCATCTGGAATGGCTGAGGTAACCAGCAATTTCGGATCGAAGGAGCCGTTGGTCATTTCCAGGGCATTGGTGCCGGAAAAATACCAATTGGTGCCGTCGGTGGTGACGCCCTGGCCGCGTGAGGCATCGACGCCCGAGAACAGTGATTTCTCGACCATGATCCAGGGTTCCACCGCCAGCGCGGGCAGGCTGGTGGCACCGAGCATCGACAGACCGACGAGGCATGGCCAGGCGGTTCTGCTGAGCCAAGGGCGGAGTCCGGCACAGGCGATGGGAGCGAAGGTAGTCTTCTCAGGCGGTTTGCTCGACGTATCAAACGGTGTGGCAGGCATGGTTTCGATCTCTCGGGGCAGGTTTTTGTGAGTGCACAGCGGCGCCCGCCGACCTTGCGGCCGGCGATGACGTGCGAAAATGCGACTATGACGAAACATCCCGGCCGGCGGCGGCACCAGCCCGGCCCTGGATATTGGCGAGGATTTGGAGGAGACGCGCCAGTACAGATGAAATCGGACCGGCGCGTGTCAGGTACAATCAAAGCATCGGCTTGAAGACATGTACCGGCATCCGCTGTGCGGATGATGTGATCTCGGCGAAATAGCGGGCTGAGTAAGAATTCCTATCGGTGGTCACGAGGCGCGGTCACGAGCAGGCTGCCTCGATGCCATCCGTCCCGTCCGATGGGTAGGATGGCGGGGTGCTTGCTCGATGAGATGCTTCATAGGGACGGCGCGTGACAATAGTATGAATAATATGAAGAATGGAAAAGATGGTCGCGGTGACAAGCCAAGGCAGCCTTGTCGGCGAGTGGCGGCTTCAAAGCACCTGATTTGTAGTGCGAGGTTTTCTTATTCCGCAGCCGCGCGGTTCAGCGAGGCGATCAGATCGGTGAAACGTTCGCCCTGCACCGCGACGTGATCATAGAGGCGTGTGGAGGCGAGGGCACTATCGCCGGCCAGCAGGGCGTCGACGATGGCTTCGTGCTCGGCCAGCGAGGTGCGCATGCGGTTGCGTACACGGAGCTGGAGGCGGCGGAAGGGAGCGAGGCGTTTGTGCAGGGCGATGGCCTGCTCGGCGATGAAGTCATTGCCGCTGGCCACATAGATGGCGCGGTGGAAGCGTTCGTTCTCGTAGTAATAGACGTCCATGTCGCCGCTGTCGGCCGCCTTGCGGCAGGCTTCAAGCGTCTCTCCCAGCGCGGCCTCGTCACTCGGTAGCAGGCGGCGGGCGGCCAGGCGCCCGCAGATCGCCTCAAATTCGGCCATCAGGCTGAACATGTCGATCAGGCGCTTGGGATCGGGGGCGCTGACGATGGCGCCACGGTGCGGGCGGATCTCGACCAGACCGGCAGCCGCCAATTGCTGGAGAGCCTCGCGGATCGGCGTCCGCGACACCCCGAATCTGGCCGCCAGCGAGACCTCGTCGAGCCTGTCGCCGGGCTTGGACACCCCTGTGGCGATTTCTTCTTCGATCTGGTTGCGCAGGCGGGTCGCGGGTTTTTCGCTCATGGCCGATATCCTCCGCAATTTCGTACGACTCTCAAGGTGATGGAGTCAATCTCGCAAAACTTGTATACAATTTTATTGTAACTGTTTCAAAACTGCAATAATGGTGAATGCAACCGCAGGCGGAACCAGCCAGCCTCGGATGGATGAGAGGAAATCGCCATGTCGCTTGCCTTGAGGCAGATGTCGCTTACCCGGAGGCAGATCCTGACTGCCGCACTTGCAACGCCATTGATCATCCGGTCGGCCGGGGAAGCCCGCGCCGCCACTACATTGAAGATGTCGCATCAGTTTCCCGGCGGCACCGTCGAGCAGGGGGATTTTCGCGATCGGCTTTGCCGCATCTTCGCCGCCGAGGTGGAAAAGCGCACCAGCGGCGCCTTGAAATTCGACGTCTACGCCAATGCCTCGCTGATGAAGACCAATGCGCAGTTCTCGGCCATGCGGCGCGGCGCCTTGGACATGTCGCTGTTTCCCGTCGCCTATGCCGGGGGCGAATTGCATGCCACCAATCTGGGCCTGATGCCCTGCCTGGTGACGAGCTATGAGCAGGGCGCCGCCTGGAAGAATGCCGAAATCGGCAAGGCGCTCTCTGGCATCCTGGAGGCCAAGGGCATCAAGATCATCGCCTGGGTCTGGCAGGGCGGCGGCGTGGCCTCGCGCGGCAAGCCGGTGCTGACGCCCGACAGCTCCAAGGGGCTGAAGATCCGTGGCGGCAGCCGGGAAATGGATCTGATGTTCACCGCCGCCGGGGCGCAGGTCTCTACCATGCCCTCGAACGAAATCTATATCGGCATGCAGACCAGTGCGCTCGACGCCGCCGTCACCTCGTCGACCAGCCTGATTTCCTTCCGCCTGGAGGAACTCGCCAAATCGCTGACCTCGGCGCGAAAAGGCTCCTTCTGGTTCATGCTCGAACCGCTGCTGATGTCCAAGACGATCTTCGACGCCCTGCCTGCCGATCAGCAGAAGGCGCTCCTGGATGTCGGCACCGAAATGGAAGGCTGGGCCACCAAGCAGGCGCAGCACGACGACGAGGAGGTCGCCAAGGTCTATGCCGCCAAAGGTGTCGAAGTCGCCGATTTCAGCGCGACCGACCTCGCCGAGTGGCGCAAAGTCGCCGAGGCCAGTTCCTGGAAGGATTATGCGGCGCGCTCGAGCGAGGCCGCGGAGTTGCTGAAGCTCGCACAGAAGGTGGCGTGAGATGGGCGGCTCGATCCAGCACGACGCCATTCTCGCCGCCGACGAAACCCGCCCGGCGGAACAGGCGGGAGCGGTGCGGCGGGTGTTCGGGGCTGTCAACGCCGTCGCCTTTCGGCTCTCGGCCGTGGCTCTGCTGGCGGCGGCTGTGGTCCTCACCTTCGGCGTCATCACCGGGCATGTGACGCGCCAATCCGTGCTCTGGCAGGACGAAGTCACCATCTACCTGATCGCCGGTGCCATCTTCCTGTCGGCGGCCTCGGTGCAGGCGGTACGCGGCCATGTCGGGATCGACATCCTCGACCATTGGCTGCCGGCGACCTCCGGCACCAGGCGGCTGGTCGTTGATGCGCTGGTGCTGTTCTTCTGCGTGCTGTTCGCCTGGAAATCGGGCTCGCTCCTCCATGAAGCCTGGGTGGACGAGCAGACTTCGCACTCGGCCTGGGGCCCACCCTTGTGGATTCCCTATTCCCTGCTGACGGCAGGCATGGTGCTGCTGGCTGCGCAGGTCGCCCTGCAGGTGGCGGAACGATCGCTGCCGGTGTGCATCATCGTGCTGCTCGCCGTGCTCGCCTTCGCCCTGTGGTCGCGCCCACCCCTGCCGCTACTAACCGGCCTGCCGCAATGGGGCATCGGCGTTGCCTACTGTACTGCGACGCTGATCGTGCTGTTCTCGGGCATGCCGATCGCCTTCGCCCTCGGGGTGGTGGCGCTGACCTTCATGATCCTGTTCATGCCGGCCGCCTCGATCGACACGCTGGCGCAGAATTTCTACGAGGAACTGGCCAATGTCATCATCCTTGCCATCCCGCTCTTCATCCTGAAGGGGGCGGCGATCGGTCGTTCCAACGCCGGCAAGGATCTCTATTCGGCCTTGCATGCCTGGCTCCATCGCATTCCTGGTGGGCTCGGCGTGGCCAACACGGTCGCCTGCGGGCTGTTCGCTGCCATGGCCGGCTCCTCGCCCGCCACCTGTTCGGCCATCGGCGCCGCCGGCATCCCAGAGATGCGGGCCCGCGGCTATTCGGGCGGCTTTGCCGCCGGCATCATTGCGGCCGGTGGCACGCTCGGCATCCTCTTGCCGCCCTCGGTCACCATGCTGCTCTATGCGGTGGCGGCAGAGGTATCGCTCGGCAAGCTGTTTCTGGCCGGAATCGGCCCGGGCCTGCTCCTGATGACGATGTTCGCCATCTACGCGATGCTGCATTACCGCAAGGAGAAGCGGCAGGCCCTGGTCCAGGCCGAGCGCACCGGCGTTCGTTCGGCCATCCTGCACGAGGAGAGCTACACCTTCGCCCAAAAGCTTCGCATGGTCGGCTGGGTGGTGCCCTTCGTCTCCATCCTCGCCGGCGTGATGGTGGTTCTCTATGCCGGCTGGGCGACGCCCTCGGAGACCGCCGGCGTCGGTGCCGTGCTGGCCCTGGTGGTGATCTCGGCCATGTACGGCATCTGGCGGCCTTCCAAGGTGATGCCGATCCTTTCGGGTACGCTCAGGGAATCGACCATGCTCTTGATGATCATCGGCATGTCGCTGCTCTATTCCTATGTGATGAGCTATCTCCAGATCAGCCAGTCGGCGGCAGCCTGGATCATCAGCCTGAACCTGTCGAAATGGCTGCTGCTGACGGCGATCCTGCTCTTCGTGGTGGTGCTCGGCTTCTTCCTGCCGCCGGTCTCGATCATTCTGATGACGGCGCCGATCATCCTGCCGCCCTTGAAAGCGGCCGGCTTCGACCTGATCTGGTTCGGCGTGGTGATGACCATCGTCATGGAGATGGGCCTGATTCATCCGCCGGTCGGGCTCAACATCTTCGTGATCAAGAATATCGCGCCGGACATCCCGCTCGGGGATATCATGCGCGGTACACTGCCTTTCGTCGGATTGATGGCGTTGGCGGTGGTGCTGGCCTGCCTGATCCCAGGCCTCGCCACCTGGCTGCCCAATCTGATCATGGGGTAATCCATTGACAGGGTATGGTGAACAGCGATGAGCAGAAACTTCCTGCAGGAATTCCTGGAAGCGGTCGCAGAACGGGGGAGGGGCCTCATCGGCCTCGAACGCCTCTCATCCCAGGTGCGATCGACCGATCTGCTGGCCCTCAGCAATGCGTTGCTGACCGGCCGGGGCGAGGTTTCCGGCGTCGCCTTGGCGCAGCAATGGCTCGATGCCTATGCCGCGGCCGATGACGAGCATCGCCGCCGCCATCTGGCGGCGCTGGCCGAGGACTTCGGCGCCGACCAGCCGCGCCTGGATGCGGCGATAGAGGCCTATCTCGGTGACAAGTCTCCCCGGACCATGGCCGAACTCAGCGCCGCTGCCGAGCCGAGGCGCCAGGAGCTCTTCCGCCGGCTCAACCGCCCCGCCGGCGGCACGGCCGCCTTGGTGCGCCTGCGCGAGGACGTCCTCGCCAGCCTGCCTGACAATGAGGAGTTGGAGGCCCTCGATGCGGATCTCGCCCATCTGTTCTCGTCCTGGTTCAACCGGGGTTTCCTGATGCTGAAGCGGATCGACTGGACGACGCCGGCGAACATCCTGGCCAAGATCATCCAGTATGAGGCCGTGCACACCATCCATAGCTGGGAGGATTTGCGCAGCCGGCTGGAGCCTTCGGACCGGCGCTGCTTCGCCTTCTTCCATCCGCAGATGGCGGACGAGCCGCTGGTGTTCGTCGAGGTCGCCCTTACGCAGGACATACCGGCGACCATCGCGCCGCTGCTCGCCCTCGAGCGCAAGCCGATCCGGGCCGAGGATGCGACCACGGCGGTGTTCTACTCGATCTCCAACTGCCAGGTCGGCCTGCGTCGCGTTTCTTTCGGCAATCTCCTGATCAAGCAGGTGGTCGAGGAACTCCGGCGCGACCTGCCAAAGCTGAAGAGTTTCGTCACCCTGTCGCCGGTTCCCGGATTCATGGGCTGGCTGAAGCGGGAACTCGCCAAGGAGGAGCCGCATATTCCAGGCGTGGCCGACCTCACGGTGCTGGAGGGGCTGTTCCGGCCTGCGGAGCATGGGGGAACCGGGCCGGCAGAGGCCATGCGTGAAGCGCAACTCGCGGCTGCCGCCCATTATTTCCTGGTGGCCCGGACACCATCGGGTGCGCCGATCGATCCGGTGGCGCGGTTCCATCTGGGCAATGGCGCCCGCCTCGAACGCATCAACTGGCGGGGTGACGTCTCGCCGAACGGGTTGCGCCAGGCCGGAGGTCTCATGGTCAATTATCTCTATGATCTCGATGCCATCGAAGACAATCACGAGGCCTTCGCCAATCAGGGCGTGATCGCCGCGAGCCCGGCCGTGCGCAAGCTTCTGAAAGCCACGGAAACGAAGCCGATGCGTCGCAAGACAGCCGTACCGGCCCTGCCACCACCCACCCGCAGCGCCGATCCGGCCCCGCGGCCTCGTCCCAATCCCTGAGGAAATTTGCGTGTCGAACCATCTGTTCAGCCTGATCCGTTCCCGGATGCCCGAAGCGGGGAGACCCTTCCTGACCCTCTCCGACGGCAGCGGCTTCGACTATGGCGCCGTGCTTGCCTGGTCGGGACGCTATGCCAACGCCCTGCGCGGCTACGGGGTCGAGGCCGGCGACCGCGTGGTCGTCCAGGTCGAGAAGAGCCCGCAGGCGGTGTTTCTCTATCTTGCCTGCCTGCGCGCCGGCGCGGTGTTCGTGCCCCTCAACACCGCCTACACCAAGGCGGAGCTCGACTATTTCGTCGGCGATGCCGAACCGCGCCTGCTGGTTTGTGCGCCTGAGAAGGCGGATGAACTGGGCGAGATCGGCACCCGGCTCGGCGCTGCCGTTGCAACCCTGGGAAGCCGTGACGACGGCTCGCTCGCCGAGGCAGCCAGGAGCGCGCCGGAAGCCTTCGACGACGTTGCGCGCGGCGAGGACGATCTGGCGGCGCTGCTCTACACCTCTGGCACTACCGGGCGCTCCAAGGGTGCGATGTTGACGCATGGCAACTTGGCTTCCAACGCCGTTACCCTGGCCGCCTATTGGCGCTTCAGCCAGGCCGACGTGCTGCTGCATGCCCTGCCGATCTTCCACACGCATGGCCTGTTCGTGGCCATCAACACCACGTTGATGGCAGGCTCCTCGCTGATCTTCCTGACGCGCTTCGATGCGGCGGAGGTGCTGCGCCACCTGCCCGAAGCAACCTGCATGATGGGGGTGCCGACCTTCTATGTCCGCCTCCTTCAGCAGGAGAGCCTGACGGCCGAGGCGACCGCCCATATGCGGCTGTTCGTGTCGGGATCGGCGCCCCTGCTGTCGGAGACCCATGAGCAATGGAGAGCGCGCACCGGCCATGCCATCCTCGAACGCTATGGCATGACCGAAACCAACATGATCACCTCCAACCCCTATGACGGGGCGCGCGTGGCCGGTGCCGTCGGCATGCCGCTGCCGGGCATCTCGCTGCGCATCACCAGGCCCGAGACGGGCGAGGCCTTGCCGCAAGGCGAGATCGGCATGATCGAGGTGAAGGGCCCCAACGTGTTCAAGGGCTATTGGCGCATGCCGGAAAAGACCAAGTCGGAATTCCGGCCCGACGGCTTCTTCATCACCGGCGACCTCGGCAAGATCGATGCCCAGGGTTATGTCCACATCGTCGGACGTGGCAAGGACCTGGTGATCACCGGCGGCTACAACGTCTATCCCAAGGAAGTCGAGACGGAAATCGATGGCATTCCCGGCGTGTTCGAGAGCGCCGTCATCGGTGTGCCGCATGCCGATTTCGGCGAGGGCGTGACGGCCATCGTGGTGCGCAAGCCCGGCGCCACCGTGGAGGAACGAACGATCCTTCAGACCCTGGAAGGGCGCCTCGCCAAGTTCAAGCAGCCCAAGCGCGTGCTCTTCGTCGACGAATTGCCGCGCAACACCATGGGCAAGGTCCAGAAGAACGTGCTGCAGACGACCTATCGCGATCTTTACGCGCGGGGGTGATCGATATTGTCATCCCGGACGCGTTGCAGCACGAAGTGATGCAGCGCAGATCCGGGATCGCAAGCCGGATGAGGCCATATCTCGATGCGGTCCCGCATCTGCGGCGCAGCATTGCATGCTGCACCGCGTGCGGGATGACACTCAGCCGAGCTTCGGCTCGAGCTGGGTCGACCAGAGCGAGGCATCGGCGGCGTCGCGCAAGGTGACGGTCATCACCCGCGTGTCGGCGGCGATGGCGACATGGCCGAAGAACTGCAGGCCGGCCGCGGGCGACAGGTTCTGCTGGCCGCCTTCCGGCGCCTTCACATATTTGAGCTCGGGCCCGAAGGTCATGTCGAGGTCGTTCGGGCCGAAGGTGCCCGAGTGGAGCGGGCCGGAGACGAACTCCCAGAAGGGATCGAAGTCCTGGAAAGCCGCCTTGTCCGGGTTGTAGTAATGGGCGGCGGTGTAGTGGACGTCGGCCGTCAGCCACACCGTGTTCTTCACGCCGGCCGCCTTGATGAAGCGCAGGAGATCGGCGAATTCGAGCTCGCGGCCGAGCGGCTTGCCATTGTCGTTGTTGGAGACGGCTTCGAAGCCCTTCTTCTGGTCGGCCTTGTCCCACACCACCAGAGCGAGCGGCATGTCGGCGGCGATCACCTTCCAGGTCGCCTTGGAGTTGGCGAGTTCGCGCTTGAGCCAGGCAAGCTGCTCGGCGCCGAGGAAGGCGGCTTCCCCACCTTCCGTGGCCTGCAGATTGTCGCCGTTGGGGCCGCGATAGGTGCGCATGTCGAGCATGAAGACGTCGAGCAGCGGGCCATAGGGGATCTTGCGATAGACCCGGCGCGGCTCGGCCAAAGTGGTGGCGATCGGCATATATTCGTGGAAGGCCTGTGCGCCGCGCGCCGCCAGGGCCGCAATCGACTTTTCCTTGTAGCGATCATCGCTGAGCAGGTCCTTGGAGGACGACCAGTTGTTGGTCACCTCATGGTCGTCCCACTGGGTGACGACAGGAACCTGCTGGTAGAGCGCGCGGAAATTCTTGTCCATGAGGTTGTATTTGTACTGTCCGCGATATTCGTCGAGGGTTTCGGCGACCTTGGACTTTTCCGGCGTGACGATGTTCTTCCAGATGGTGCCGTCAGGCAGCTTCACCTCGGGCTTGATCACGCCGTCGGCATAGATGTTGTCACCGGAATGGATGAAGAAATCCGGGTTGTGCTTGAGCATGGCCGAATAGATCTTCATGCCGCCACGGTCGGCATCGATGCCCCACCCCTGGCCGGCGGTATCGCCGGACCAGACGAAGGAGACGTCACGCAGCCCGGCCGGAGCCGAGCGCAGATGTCCGGTGACGACCTCGCTCTCGACGCCGGTATGGGCGAGATCCTGGAAGCGCACGCGGTAGAAGATCTCCTGGTCCGCCGGCAGGCCTTCCGCCAGGATCTTCACGGTGTAGTCCGTCTCGGGGGAGGCCGTCACCGTCGGCAGCCGGTTCACGGTCTTGAAACTCTCGGTGGTCGACCATTCGAAGATCGCATTGGCTGGGCGGTCGGTGCGTGACCACAGCACGGCTCTGTCGCCGGCTACGTCGCCCGACTGCAGGCCGGCCGTAACCTGGGGACGATCGGCGGCACGGGAGACCCCCGGCATCGCCAGCGAACCCGTTGCACCGAGAAGGCCGGTTGCGGCGGTTGCGGTCAGGAAGCGGCGGCGGGACAAAGGTCTTTCGATGAAGCGCATGGCGACTCTCCGGCTTGAATTGCGCTCCTTCTTGGCCACCGACATGACAGAGGCATGTCAAATAGTTGGAGGAATTGTAAACTGTGCTCGAGAGGGGCGGTGAACGGGTCTCATGCGGTGGCCTGCAGCAAAAATTCACAGGCGGCGCGCATCGGGTTATGGCATAGGGAGACGGGGATCTTCCATGCAGCAGACCGGGTATTTTATGACTTTCTTGAAGAAATCTGAGCGTAAGCACCGTGTTGCGCGCAAGGCAATGCTGGTGAGCGTCGCGCTGATCGGGTTGGTCTCGCCGCCGGCAATGGCAGAACCTGCCACCGAGCAGGGAGCCAAGGCGATCCGAGAAGAGATTGCTCGCTATCTTGGCCCGAAAGTGATCGAGAAGGGTATTGTCACGGTCAAGCCCCATGGCGACAGCTACGATCTCGTCTACGATCTCAGCAGCAGCAAGCTCGGCCTGCCTGCTGACGGTGCACAATTCAGCTTCGGTCCGCTTGCCACCCGCCTTACGCCGCAGGGAGGTGGCAAATATGTCTTCGAGCAGACGGTGCCTTCGCTCGATTTCGTCTACAAATCGGGCAAGGCCGGCCCTCAGAGCGAACTGGTCCAGCGCCTGAAGAATTGCATCGGAAAGGGCGTTTTCGACCCCAAGGCCGTGCAATTCACCGATCAAACAATGAGCTGCGAGTCGGCCGTCTTCACGATGCGCTCGCCCATCGAGGACATCGACGCCAGCGTCGGCAAGATCGATTTCACCATCACCGGAAAGGTGGGGGATGCCAGCAAGACGGACCTGAACATGACGGGCGACCTCCTGGACCTCGTCGAGACGGTCACCGTCAAAGATCCGGCCAACCCTGCCCCTCCCATGGTGCTGCGCGCCGATCGCGTGCACGAGACCTTCGTAGCCAGTGGCTTCAGCAGCCCGCAGTTCATGCAGGCCCTCGCCTATTTCGCGGCCCGCAAGGCTGGCGACAATGGCAAGGCGGCCCAGGAGCAGGCGCGGGCCAAGCTGAAGGCCGTATTGCCATTGTGGCAAACGCTGACCGCGCAGATCCGCTATGACAACATGACGGTGGGGACGCCCAAGGGCATCATCAAGATTGCCTCGGTGGATACCAATCTCGCCTCGAACGGCTTGGTGAAGACAGGTAATGTCGGCCTGAATCTGGCCATGAACGGTCTCGTCCTGCCGGACGGCATGATGCCCGACTGGGCCAAGTCCCTGGTTCCGGAAAAAGCTACCCTCGATTTCAACCTGACAGGGCTCGATCTCGAGACGATCGCCGGCAAGATGATCGAAGCTGGCACCGATGCAAAACCTGCCCAGGCCGACGCCTTAAAAGCGGTGCTGATGCCCTTGCTTCTGGCGAACCAGCCCAAGCTCACCTTCGGCCAGAGCCTGACGGCGCCCGCCTACGATGTGAAGGGGCAGGGGGAAACCTCATTGCTGCCTGCCCAGCAGGGCAAGGCGACGGTCTCTACCTCCAATCTGGATGGAATCGCCGCCGCTCTCGGAAAGGCCGGTGGCTCCGACCCCGGGCCGCAGCGCGCCGCCATGGGCATCGCCTTCCTGAAGGGCCTGGCGAAGACCGGGCCTGACGGCCGGCTGACCTGGGATATCGACTTCGACAGTCTCGCCCGCAAGGTCACTGTGAACGGCCAGTCCTTCGGGCCGGGTGCGCAGAAATAGGGCGCCTTCAACCTGCAAGCTGTGCGTTCGGAGGGTGGCCTTCCCTGAAAGGCCGCCCTCTTCGCGTCTAGAGTACCGAGGCGATCAGGCAAGCTCCTTGGACAGCAAATGGCGGACTTCCGTTACCAGGGCCGATTCGCCGGCCTGGGGCGGCAGGATGGAGAATTCGATGTCGGGCATGGCCGGAAGGCCGAAACCGGCGTCGAGAATGGCCATGCCGGCCGGTATGGCGGAACGGTTGAGGCAGGCCACGCCCAGGCCGGCGGCGAGCGCCAGATGCAGGCCGGCGACCCCGGCAGCCGAATGGGCGATCTCATAGTCGATGTCGCCCTGGTTGAGCGTGCGGATGATCAGGCGCTGCAGCGCGCAGGCCTCGGGAAGCACCACCAGCGGCAGGCGCTGGCTGCCATCGAGCGCAAGGGTGGGAGAGGCCACCCAGGACAGGGGTTCGCGGCCGAGCCGGATGCGGCCGTCCTCGCCCGGCGTGTCGTCGTCGAGAAGGCGCATCGACAGGCCGATGTCGAAGTCGCGGCGGCTCTCGATCATCAAGCTCTGGCGGGTGGAGACATGCAGCCTGAGTTGCGGATAGCGCTCGCGCAGGCGCTTGAGCAGCAGCGTGATCGTCGCCGGGCGGAAATAGTCGGTGATGGCCAGGCGCAGATCGCCGGCAAGTGGCATGCCCAGGACATCGCGAAAAGCTTCCTCGCTGAGCGCCAGCAGCCGGCGCGCATGCACGACCAGGCGCTCGCCCGCCGGCGTGAGGCTTGCACCGAATTTGCCGCGCACCAGCAAAGTCACGCCGCAATGCTGCTCGAGCTTGCGCATCTGTTCGCTGACGGCCGATTGCGAGCGGTGGACCCGTGGCGCCGCTGCCGACAAGCTGCCTGTTTCGGCGATGGCGACGAGCGTTTGCAGCAGGTCGAGGTCGAAGGGGCGCATTTATTCATCCTATTTTCCGATGGATAATATCATATCTTCCTGCTTTTCCGAATGAAAGCTTCGCTTCATACAGGCGCTGTCCCCCATGAAGGAGCTGACATGCCCGGTATCTTTCTCACCGTTTCCGGCCAGGCCGACGGCAGCCTCACCCGCCGCCTTGCCGACGAAGTCGCGCGTCTCACCTGCACCGTTCTGCGCAAAGAGCCCGATCACACCCTGGTGACGGTCGACTATCTGCCGCATGAGCAATGGTTCATTGCGGGGCAGTCCCTGGCGGAGCTCGGCAAGAACTCGTTCCGCCTGGAAGTGACGGTCACCGACGAGACCAATACCCGGGAGGAGAAGGCCGCCTTCCTCGCCCAGGCCTTTGAGCTGCTGTCGGCGATAATTGGAAACGTTCATTCCCATTCCAATGTCCACATCGTGGATTGCCGGGCGACGACCTATGGCTATGGCGGCATCACCCAGGATCGCCACTACCATGAGAGCGCGAGAGGATGACCGCCTCGGCGGGCAGTCGGAGTTTCGAATGTCTAGTCTACGTTTGTATATGTTCCAGTCCGGCACCCAGCGCTGCAAGCTGCACCACATCAAGATGAACCAGGGCGAGGGGGAGGACTACGAGATCCCGGTTCCCTGGTTCCTGGTGATGCATCCAAAGGGAGCCGTGCTGATCGACGGAGGTCTGGCGGCTGAAGGCCTTGCTGATCCCGGTGCCTATTGGGGTGGCAGCGTCGAAGTCTTCCGGCCGGTGATGACGTCCGAACAAGGCTGCCTCGCCCAGCTTCAGGCTCTCGGCGTCCAGCCCGGCAATATCCGCTTCGTGTTGCTCTCGCACCTGCATTCGGACCATAGCGGCGCCGTCGGCCGCTTTCCCAACGCCACGCACATCGTGCAGCGCCGGGAATATGAGTACGCCTTCGCCCCCGACTGGTTCGCAGCGGCAGCCTATGTCCGCCGTGACTTCGACCGGCCGGGCCTCGCCTGGCAGTTCCTCGAGGGGGAGGCGACCGACGATTTCGATCTCTATGGCGATGGCAGCATCCGGATCCTATTCACCCCAGGGCATTCGCCCGGCCATCAATCCGTGCTGGTCAACCTTCCGAACAGCGGGCCGTTCCTGCTGGCGATCGATGCCGCCTATACCTGGGACCACTGGAACGAGAAGGCGCTGCCGGGCCTGATGTGCTCGGCCAGCGACGTGGCGCGGTCGGTACGCAAGCTGCGTTTCCTCGCCGACCGGGTGGGGGCGACCGTGGTGCCGGGCCACGATCCCGAGGCCTGGACCGGGTTCAGGCAGGCCCCGCACTTCTACGACTGACGCGCCCGTTCCCCAGCATGTCTGCCCGCTCAGGCCTCCAGCGCCTGGGCGAGGTCGGCGATCAAGTCCTCGGCATTCTCGATGCCGACGCTGAGCCGGATGGTCGCGTCGGTCACGCCGAGCTGGGCCCTCAGTTCGGCCGGTACGCCCGAATGGGTGGTCGAGGCGGGATGGCTGGCCAGCGACTCGGTGCCGCCGAGGCTGACGGCGAGCTTGAACACCTTGAGTGCGTTGAGCAGCCGGAAGGCCTCGGCCTGGCCGCCCTTGATCTCGATCGAGAAGGTCGAGCCGGCGCCGGTGCATTGGCGCTCGAATACCCGTCGCGCCGGGCTGTCTTCCGGCAGTGCGTGCAAGGCATGCACGGCGGCGACGCCGGCATGAGCGGCCAGGAAGTCGGCAACGGCAATCGCATTGCGTGCAGCCGCCTGCATGCGCAGCGACAAGGTTTCGAGCGAACGGCCGAGCATCCAGCAGGTGTGGGGATCGAGCTGGGTACCGATGGCGCTGCGCAAGGCGCGCACGGGCTTCAGCACGGCCTTGCTGCCGATGGCCGCGCCGGCGATCAGGTCGCTGTGGCCGCCGATATATTTGGTAGCCGAATAGACCACGATATCGATGCCATGGCCGAGGGGGCGCTGGAAGAGCGGACCCAGCAGTGTATTGTCGCAGACGATCACCGGCCGCGCACCCTGGAGCTCGGCGATGCGATCGGCCGCCTCGCTGATGAGGGAGAAATCGACCAGGGTGTTGACCGGATTGGACGGGGTCTCGATCAGGATGACGCTGACACGGCCCGCCGTCATCGCCTTGTCGGCCGCCTCACTGATTGTTGCGGCATGCAGACCGTCGATGAAACCCGTGTGCCCGATGCCGAAATCGGCAAGTGTACGGGCGAGCAACGTCTCGGTGCCGCCATAGAGCGGCTGGCTATGCAGCACGACATCGCCGGGACGGGCATAGGCCAGCACAGCCATGGAGATGGCCGCCATGCCCGAGGAGAACAGCAGGGCGGCTTCGCCGCCCTCATAGATGGCGAGGCGATCCTCGACGATCTCGGTGTTGGGATGGTTGAAGCGCGAATAGACCAGGCCAGCCGCACTGCCGGCGGGGGGCGAGCGTCGGCCGGAGGTATAGTCGAAGAAATCGCGACCATCCTCGGCCGATTGGAACACGAAGGTGGAGGTGAGGAATACCGGTGGCTTCACCGAGCCTTCCGACAGGGCCGGGTCATAGCCATAACCCAGCATCAGGGTTTCGGGATGCAGGGGATGATTGCCCAATGTGCGCTTGTGGCTGCGATCGACGGCCATGACCGGCTCCTCTCACGGATTGCCTCGCTGGTGGTCCGTGGGATGGTGCTGCCGGCGAGGTCAGTTTGTCAAAAGGCGAGGCGATGGAGGGATGGAAAAGGGGCGGGAAACGTGGCCGGGTGGATTGGCACACGTCGCTCTTCAGTCCCCTTGTGCGGCAAGCCTCGGCGTGCCGAGCTTGAACCAGGCCTTGGCGATCCTGCCGTCCTCGACCTCGTAGATCGCCATCACGTCGACCTCGCCTCGGCCCTCTGGGAAATTGCGGGTGACGATTTCGCGGTCCACCACCAGGGTGCCGACCGAGAGCCGGCCGATCAGCTTGCCGTGCAAATCGGGTTCGCGAAAACGAACGAGGTGGCGGGCCCGGATTTCGGCGGCGCCCGCCGCCAGCAAGGTCGAAGGATGCTCGAAGACCAGCGCATCCTCATGCCAGAAGGTCATGAAGGCTTCGATGTCGCGGGCATTATAGGCGGCGAGCTGGCCGGCAATCACGGCTTCTGCTGCGGAGGCGTCCATCTTGGTTGTCCCAAATAGGCAGGTGACACCGTTCGTCATTACGGGAGAAGGGGGCCACGTAAAGGTTAGCCCGGCAGGCCCAACGCGGCCCGCCTCTTCTTCGAGAGGCCCCGCGAGACGATCAGATGGGACTGGCGCAGATAATCGCGCAGATCCTCGTCGCTCAGGCCGGGTTCGGCGTAATGCTGGATCCATTTCATGCCGCGCGAGGCCAGATAGGGCGCCGGGCGCAGACCCGGCTGTTCTTTCAACACCTCATAGGAGATGTCGCTGACCTTGAAGGTGTAGCGCGGTTCGCCGTCCTGCTGGCCGCCGATGGCGAAGACCTTGTCGCCGACCTTCCAGACATGGGCGCCGCCCCATTGCACCACATGGCTGGTGGCCGGGAGTGTGCCGCAGAAGGCGTTGTATTCGTCGCGGGTCATGACGCCAAAGCTGGAAGCTTGCGGATGGCGACCTTGTTGTCGTGGAAAGCGCCGCCGCCGACGGGGGCGGGCGCGTCGGCCCCGGTCAAGGTGTTGATGCCCTTGCCGTCTTCATAGGCGCTGTTCGGCCAGATCGATTCCGCCACCAGCACGCCGCGGCGCAGGCCTTCGAAGAGCTTGGCATGCAGCCGCACCTTGCCGCGCGGGCTTTCCAGCTCGACCTTGTCACCATCCTCTATGCCGTGGGCGGCGGCATCGTCGGGATGGATCAGCACATCGGGCCGTTCTTCCTTGGCGAGCGAGGTCGGAGTTTCCGTGAAGCTCGAATTGAGGAAGTTCCGGGCCGGGCTGGTGGTCAGGCGGAAGGGGAAGATGTCGTCGGCCAGTTCGATCGCCGTCCAGTAATCGGGGAAGGCGGGCATGTCGTGCACGGGCCCGAACTTGGCGGGTGCCGCATAGGGGTTCTTCGGCCAGTCGGCCTTGAGGCGGAACTTGCCGTCCGGCCAGCCAAACCCCTTCAGGAAATGGGCGTCCTCGAAAGGCTGCTGCACGTCGAGCCAGCGCTTTTCCTCCAACTCGGTCAGCGTGCCGCGCTTGGAGGCTTGAAGCGTGCGGTCGATCAGCTCGCGCGGATCCATGGCAAAGGCGGGGTGCTCGGCGCCGACGCGGGCAGCGATGGCGCTGATCACCTCGTGATTGTTGCGGCATTCGCCCGGCGGCTCGATCAGCTTGGGACCAAGCAGGATGTGCTGCTGCCCGCCGCCCTGGTAGACGTCGTCATGTTCGACGAACATGGTAGCCGGCAGGATGAGGTCGGCCATGCGGGCGGTATCCGTCATCACCTGCTCATGCACCACGGTGAAGAGGTCCTCGCGGGCAAAGCCCTGCTTCACCAGGTCCTGGTCAGGCGCGACCGCCATCGGATTGGTGTTCTGGATCAGCAGCATCTTCACCGGGCCGCCGCCGCACAATGCCTCGGCATCGCCGGTGAGGATGGGGCCGATGCGGGATTGGTCGAGCTCGCGCACCTTGGGGTCGCGCACGTCCAGCCCCTCGATCAGGGTCTTGCGCCAGCCGAACATGCCCGAATTGGAATGCAGCGCGCCGCCGCCCTCATATTGCCAGGCGCCCATCACCACGGGAATGGCACTGACCGCATGCATCGAGGCCGCACCGTTGCGCGAACGGGCAAAGCCATAGCCAAGGCGGAAGAAGGTACGGGGGCGCTCGCCGAGCAGCCTGGCCAGCGCTTCGATCTCCGCTACCGGCACGCCGGTGATATCGGAAGCCCATTGCGGCGTGCGGCTGGCCAGATGGGCTTCGAACTCGGCCGGGTGATCGGCGAATTTGGCAAGATAGGCCCGGTCGGCATAGCCGTCACGGAACAGCACATGCATGAGGGCGCAGGCCAGCGCACCGTCCGTGCCCGGCTTGAGGATGATCTTGATGTCAGCCTGCTGCATGGTGGCGTTGTCATAGACGTCGACGGCCACGATCTTGGTGCCGCGCTTCTTGCGGGCAGAGGCGGCGTGGGTCATCACATTGATCTGCGTCACCACCGCATTGGTGCCCCACAGCACGATGCAGTCCGATTGAGCCATCTCGCGCGGATCGGTGCCGGTCATGCGGCCATGGCCGGCGAGATAGCCCGACCAGGACAGAGAGGTGCAGATGGTGGAATACTGGCCCGAATAGAGCTTGGCATTGCGCAGGCGGTTGATGCCGTCGCGCATGACCAGGCCCATGGTGCCGGCATAGTAATAGGGCCAGACGCTTTCGGCTCCGAAGTCGCGTTCTGCGGCCAGCATGGCCTCGGCGGTGCGGTCGAGCGCCTCGTCCCAGCCGATGCGCGTATATTGGCCCGATCCCTTTGGCCCGGTGCGCAACAGCGGATGGAGCAGGCGATCCTTGTGATGCACGCGCTCGGCATAGCGGGCGACCTTGGCGCAGATCACGCCCTTGGTGAAGCTGTTGTCGGCGGCGCCATAGACCCGGCCCATCGTGTTGCGATCGAGCACTTCGATCTCGAGGGCGCAGGTCGAGGGGCAATCATGCGGGCAGGCGGAGGCCCTGCGGATCGGGCCGAGCGGTTTGTTCATCGGGGTCTCGTCATGTCACGACGGCATCGTAAGGCGAGGGCGCTACAAGAACCAGCCCTGCCTGCGACCATTGCGAGAATTCATCGATCCATTCACACGATGAATAGGCGGAGTGCGCCTTTGGCACCACGGCTGCGTTTGTTTTATGAAGGGGCGGAAGCCACGGAGTGCCAGCCCCTCAGCTCCATCAGGTGATGGAGTGGGGCTGACACTCCAAATCCCGCTTAAATGAAAACCAAGATTGCCATTACGCCAATGCGCGTGCTGCTTCGAGCACTTCGGCGACATGGTTGGCGACGCGCACCTTCGACCAGACGCGGGCGACGACGCCCTTGCCGTCGATCAGCAGCGTGGTGCGTTCGATGCCGAGATAGGTGCGACCATACATTTGCTTCTCACCCCACACACCGTAGGAATTGAGCATATCGAGGCTTTCGTCGGAGGCGATTGCCGTGGTCAATCCGTGCTTTGCCACGAATTTCTGCTGCTTGCGCACAGGGTCATGCGAGACGCCGAGCAGTTCCGTGCCGGCGGCGGCGAAATCCGCCTTGGCGGCTGAAAACTCCACAGCCTCACGGGTGCAGGCCTGTGTATCCGCTTTGGGATAGAAGAAGATCACCAGTTTGCGGCCTTGGAAATCCGCAAGCCGGATCGTGCCGCCATCGGCGAGGGGCAGAGAAAAGGCGGGAGCGGCCTCACCGGCCTGCAGGGGATGCATATGCCATCCTTTCGGCAAAATGGTACGTCAAGGCACAATCGTGTATGTTTCGGAGCAGGCACGGTCCAGGCCGTTTTGCATCCATGGCCCTCATCTATCGGGATGAGGAAGTCCGGTGTGTGTTTGCCCAGCGTATTCGTGAGAAAGACGATATTAAATTGTCGACTTATCTCAACAATTTGCATCTTCATCCTACTGCGTTTCCTTAACGGTGCGGCAACCTGGGTGAGGCCATGATCCCAGCGGCATGCCGTGGGGCATGAAGGATCGAGCGCAAGGGGCTGGCGAATTGTTGATGGCGAGGGACGCACACAACGCAGTGCATGAAACGACGGCTGCCGCCGATGACCCGGCGGCCCTGGAGAACGCTGCGGGCCAATTGCCATACGACCATCCCGTGGAGGCGTTGCCGGCAGATTCAGAAGCACCGCCCATGGCCTCCCCGGCCCGGCCGCGGCGCGGTAGCGGCCGGGTGCTGTTGCGAAGTGCCGTTTCCGTGGTCGTTACGGCTGCGGTGGTGGTCGGGGCTGCCATTGGTATCTTCTACTGGCGGCTGGGCAATGGTCCTCTATCGCTGCCTTTCATCACCCAGACCGTGCATCAGGCCATCGCCGCCAAATTGCCGCCGGGCTATCGCCTCAGCCTGGACGATGTGGCGATCGAACGCCGCCCGGAGGGGCTGATTGCGATGATCCGCGGCGTGACCGTCAGGGAACATGACGTCGTGATCGCCTCGGCACCGCGCGTTTATGCAGGTTTCGATCTGACGTCGCTGCTGCTTGGCGACGTCACGGCGCGCTCGATCGTGGTGGAGGGCGCCGCGGCTACCGTCAATGTCAGCATCGACGGCCGGTTCACGCTCCAGGCCGGGGTCGATACCACGGCCCCACCCGCGGGCGGGGTCCTGTCGCTTGCGGCGGTTCTCAACGGCTTCGACACGATGATCGCCTCGATCGGCTCCATCGACAGGGTCGAGTTGCGCGATGCCGCGCTGGCCGTGCACGACCAGGCGATCGGCCATGACACTGTTCATCGCGGCATCGATTTGACCGTTCGCCGGACCGCCGCTGCCGGTGGCCTGTCGGTGGCCCTGGCCGCCGCGGGCGGCTCCATCAATGCCACCACCGAAGGAGGAGACGGCGATCCGCGCTCGATCGATGTCAAGGCCAGCAATATTGGCGTCACCGAACTCGTTGCCGCGTTGGCGCCGGGTGTCGAACAGCCATCGGTCAAGGCCTCCTTCGATGTGCTGGCCCGTGCGACCATCAATCCCGACGGTTCGGTCGAGATGGCCGAGGTCAGCGTTACCAGCGCCGGGGGCAGTTGGAATGTCGAGCCGAAGGAACCGCCCTTCGTGTTCGACGGCGCTCAGATCAGCCTGAACTGGAACAAGACGGCTGGCACCGTGCAGGTTGTCCAGGCCATGGTCAGATCGGGTGAGGGCATCCTGGATTTCAAGGGCAAGGTCGTTCCGCCTTCCGACGCGACGGGGCCGGTCTGGACCTACGATCTGCAGGCGCCGGACGTGCTGCTGGCAGGCCGCCGCGAGGAACGTCCGCCGCTGAAGCTCGACCGCATCGATCTTGCCGGACGCTATGATCCCGCCACCAATCGTCTCAGCCTGGACAAGGGCGAGGTGCTGGGGCCGACCGTCGCCATTGATTTCAGCGGCGCTGTCGGCTTCGGCGGCAAGACCCCCGCGATCGACCTGACGGCGAAGGCCAAGACCCTGTCGGCCGTGGCGCTGACCCGGATATGGCCCGTCTTCTCGATACCTGAGGCCAAGATCTGGCTGGAGGATCATATCAAGGGCGGTGTCGCCGATGGAGCGACGCTCAAGCTCGCTATTCCCCAGGGAGCGCTCGCTTCGGTCGATGGCAAGACTCCCCCCTGCCGGACGAGGCGCTTTCCGGCTCGGTCCCGATGTCGAAAGGCATTGTTCAGATCGTCGATACGCTGCCGCCGATCAGCGATGCCGAGGGCAGGGTCGATTTCTCGGGCCGTCGTCTTACTGTCAGTATCGACAGCGCTTCGGTCGAGACCGGTGACACCGGTACGCTCGCCCTTGCCGACGGGACCTACAAGATCAACGATTTCGCCCAGAAGCCGCCGAGCCAGTCCGCGGTTTTCGGAGTGAAAGGTCCGGCACAGGCGGTAGCCAAGCTGATGACCATGCCGCCGTTGGCCGAGGCCGCCAAGGGCATGGATATCAAGCCGGATGAGGTCAATGGCATAGCCGATCTCAAGGTCAAGCTCGACCTGCCGCTGATCGACCATCCCCGTCCTGACGACATCAAATATGCCATCACGGGCGGCGTGCAGGAAATGCAGATCGATCACGTTGCCGGCAGCAGCTTGCAGAACGGCACGATGAAGCTCTCGCTAGAGCCGGGACTGATGCTGCTCACCGGCAAGGGCGTCTTCGATGGGCTGCCGGCCAATTTCGACTTGCGCAAGGCCGAAGGCCAGGAACCGCAGATGGCCCTCAGCGTCATCCTGGATGAGGCGACGAGAAAGCGTAAGGGCTTCGATTTCGGCGATGCGCTGACGGGGCCCGTTCAGGCCGACATTCACCCGGTCGCCGATCCGCGCGACCCGCGCTACGATGTGGACATCGATCTGGCCGCGGTGCGTATCAAGGACCTGTTGCCGGGCTGGCAGAAGCCGGCCGGCGCTCCGGGCAAGCTCAGCTTCAGTTGGGATCCCGCCGACAAGGGCGGCGGCACGCTCGACAAGCTGACGCTGGACAGCGGGCCGGTCTCGCTGCGCGGCACCGTGACGCTCGGCCCGGACAACAAGCTGCGCAAGGCGATGATGGATAGGATCAGCCTGTCGCCGGGCGATGATTTCCAGGGTGTTTTCGAGCCGCTCGGCAATGGTTGGAAGGTATTCGTGCGCGGCAACCGGCTCGATGCCCGCCCCTTGCTGTCGATGCTGCAGAAGCGCGCCAAGGGCGGCAGCGCCAGCACCAGCGTCAATGCCGACATCAGGCTGGGCCAGGTGGTCGGCTTCAACGACGAGACGCTCGCCGATCTCGGCCTGATGCTGGACAGCAAGGGCACGACGATCCGCAAGCTCGATCTCAGCAGCAGGCTGGTCAATGGCCAGCTCACCGCCTCGCTGGGCAATGAGGGGCGTGACGGCAATCTGGTCACGGTCCAGTCCACCAATGCCGGTGCCGTCATGCGTTTCCTGGATCTCTACACCCGTCTGCGCGGCGGTGCGCTTGGCGCCCGCTTCTCACCGGTGATCGACAATATGCGCGGCCGCCTGGTGATGCGCAGCTTCTCGGTGGAGAACGAGACGGCTCTGGGGCAATATCGCAGCACGTTGAAGAATGCGGGCAAACTCTCTTCCTATGCGCCCGGCAGCGGCGACTCCGCCCAGTTCACCAGGCTCGAACTCGCCTTCACCCGGACGGCCTCGCGTATCGGCATCCTGGATTCGGTCGTCTGGGGGCCGGATGTCGGCGTCAGCCTGTCGGGCGCCCTCGACTATGGCACGGATAGGGTCAACCTCACCGGCACCTTCGTGCCTGCCTATGCCCTGAACAACATCTTCTCCAAGATCCCGCTCATCGGCGGCCTGCTGAGCGGCGGCCAATATGGCGGCTTGTTCGCCATCAACTTCAAGGTATCGGGCCGGGTCAATGCGCCGGTGCTCACGGTCAACCCGCTTTCGGCGATTGCGCCCGGCTTCCTGCGCAAGATCTTCGAGTTCCAGAAGCAGACCAATTGAGAGCTGTCCCGGTACCGCTCCGGCCCTGTACCCTCAGCCGCGCCGAAGGGCCAGCTGCACCAGCAGCGTCAGGAATGCGAAGACCAGGCTGACCACCACGCCGGAGGAAAGCATGGCCACCTCCGTCGCCGGCATGATGACCGCGGTGACCACGGCAAGGCCGCAGGCGCCGCCGACCTGCAGGGAACTGTTGAGAAGACCGGCGGCGAGGCCCTGTTCCTCGTCGGCGACGCCGCTGGTTCCGGCAACCATCAAGGCCGAGATGCTGAGGGCAAAGCCGAAACCCCAGAGCAGCGACACCGGCAGCAAGAGGGTCCACAGCTCCGGCTCCGGGCCGAGGCGGAGCGCCAGCAGGTAGCAGGGCACGAAGGCGGCGAGGCCGAGGAGCAGAATGCGGGTAACCCCAAACCTGTCCATCAGCGCGCCGAGCTTGGGGCCGATCATCACCACCATCAACCCTGCGGGTAGCAGGACGAGCGCCATCTGCCAGGGCTGCCAGCCCAAAAGGTTCTGCAGATAGAGGCCGAGCAGGAACTGGAAGCCCATCGCGCCGCCATAGAGCAGGGCCGCGCTCGCATTCGCGGCCACCAGCCTGCGATTGCGGAACAGGCCGAGGCGGATCAGGGGCTCCTCGACACGGCTCTCGATGGCAGCAAAGCCGGCAAGCAGCAGGCCTGCCAGAATGAGGCCACCGATGGTCCATGGCGAAAGCCAGCCGGTTTCGGCGGCGGAGACGAGCGCGAGGACCAAGGTCAGCATGCCGCCGAGCAAGGTCAGCGCGCCGCCAAGGTCGAGCCGGATCCGCTTGGCGGTGGGCGGGTCTGCCGGCACGAAGCGCAGCGCCGCCCACAGGATCAGCAAGGCGACCGGTACCGGCAGGATGAACACGGCCCGCCAGTTCAGTGTGGCGAGCAGCCCGCCGATCAACAGGCCGGAAGAGTAGCCGGAGGCCTCGAAGACGTTGAAGATGCCGAACGCCTTGTTGCGCTGGGGGCCTTCGGGAAAGGTGGTTGTCAGCAATGACATCGCCGCCGGTGCGGTGAAGGCCGCCGCCATGCCCTTGACGAAACGCGAGGCGATCAGCAGCGAGGGATCGCTGGTGAAGGCACCGAACACCGAGACGAGGACGAATACGGCCATGGCCGAGACCAGCATGCGACGCCGGCCGAACAGATCGGCGCAGCGCCCGCCCAGGAGAAGGAAGCTGCCGAAGGCCAGGATATAAGCGCCGGCCAGCCATTGCGCGGTGGCGGCGCTCATGCCGAATTCCCGCTGGATCTGCGGTATCGCCACCACGATCATCGAGACGTCGAGGCCATCGAGCAGGATGACCCCGCTCGAGACGAGAAGGACGATCCACAGGCGGGCGGGCCAGCGAAAGGCCGTGCCTGGATCGGGCGGGGAGGGGTGGGCGAGATCGCCCGGATACGCCTCGCAAGGGGCGGTGCCGACAGACATGCAATCACTCCATATGGGGGTGCCGAGAAGTCAGGTCGCCGCCTCCCGGCCCCTTGATTGTCAAGTCGTACTGTCATGGATGATTGATGAGGCCATGAAAAACGAGTAGTTCTCGATGAAACATCAAAATTGGCTTGAAGATCGATGAAGCGCACCCTGCCGGGGACCCGGGCCCTGAAGACGTTCGAGGCGGCGGGCCGGCATCTGAATTTCACCCGCGCGGCCGAGGAGGTCGGCCTGACGCCGGCGGCGGTCAGCTATCAGGTCAAGGAGATCGAGGAACAACTCGGCCTGGTGTTGTTCGCGCGCACCAGCCGCAGAATCCAACTCACTCCGGCGGGTGTGGTTCTGTTCGAGGCGGTCGGCGAGGCACTTCACACTCTGCAGCGCGCGGTCAGCCGTGCCGGGCAACTGCAGCGCGGATCGGCGCAACTCAGCCTGTCTCTTGGCGCCCGCTTTGCCACCAATTGGTTTCTGCCGAGGCTCCCGGCCTTCCAGGCTGCCCATCCAGGCTTGAACCTGCGTTTCGACATCACCGATGAGGTCCGTGATTTCGAGGTCGACGATGTCGACCTCGCCATCCGTTTCGGCGACGGTCGATATGACGGGCTTCGTTCAGTCCGGCTGTTCGACACCATCGTCGTCGCCGTCTGTAGTCCGAAGCGGCTCGAAGCCGGCGACGGCTTCCAAAGGCCGATGGACCTCAAGCGGCAGACGCTGTGCTACCGGGAGTGGCGCCGGGGCGATCTGGTCTGGCCGAATTGGCGCATGTGGATGGCCGCTGCCGGTGTCCAGGATTTCGACGATAGTGGCTGCGTCGCCTTTGCCGATACCAGCCATGTGGTGCAGGCCGTCATCGACAGCGGCGCCATCGGCCTCGCCGATCTCGCCATGATCGCCAACGACCTTGCCGAAGGGCGGCTGATCAGACTGTTCGATGTCGGTGTCAAAATGGCTGGCGACCACACCTATCACCTCGTCTGCGCGGAAGGCCGCAGCGAGGACGCCGGGATCATGTCGTTCCGCGATTGGATGCTCGCCGAGGCTGACGATCAGCGTCAAAAGCTAAAGCGCTTTGCTGTGGAAGAAGACTGGAGCCAGCCTGCTCCCCATCCGGACCGCATCTGAAAAGTGGCTCTGCGATCGCCAGTCGCTTGGTCGGTCAGAACCTGTAGCGCAGCAGCCGTCCGACCCGGCCGAGGACGGGGATGGCCTTGAACAACCAGACGGCCAGGCGGGCAGGGCGGGACATTCGGGCGATCTGCGCGGGATCGTAACCCTGCCTGTCATAGGCGAGCAATTCCTGCATCAGCCTGAGACGCGGGATCTGGCGTTCAATGTCATGGGGATCGCCAAGGCTCCAATGCAGCTGTGCGCCGGTGGCGCGTATGGAGGGTTGCTTGCGGATCATGCGCAGGCCGAGGCTGTTATAGGCATCGAAGGCAATCTCACCGCTGCGAAAATGCCCGGACAGCCTGTCGAGCAGGGGAACGGCCTGGTCGGCCTGCAGATAGGGAAACATGCCTTCGGCAAGGATCAGCGCCGGGCGACCTTCAGGCACAATGGTCTCGAGCCAGGCAGGATCGGTGACGGAGGATCCGATCAGGCTGTAGCCATCGCGCTCGGGATAGAGCCGGCGCCGGAGCGCGATCACATCGGGATAGTCGATGTCGAACCAGTGCACGCTGGCGGGTGGGTCGATACGGAAGACCCGGGAATCCAAGCCGCAGCCCAGATGCAGCACGATCGCGTCAGGGTGGAAGGCAAGGAAGGCGCGGGCCCAGTTGTCCAGGATGTAGGCGCGCATCGCCAGCCCGATCATCATGTCGCGGTTGATGCCGAGGCGCGAGAAATCGTAATCGATCCGGTCTATCGCCGATGCTGCGAAGCGGTCCTGCAAAAGCGAGTCGGGCAGGTGGCTTTCCTGGCCCTTGGCGTAGAGGGTGATGAGAAGGGTTTCCTTCTCCTGGCTCAGAGAAACCTTTTCCATGGCCCGGCTACGCTACAGGGGAACTGACAGGGCGCCCAGCGGGCTGCCTTGTCCATTGAATGGAACCAATCGCCGCGCTTGGCGCCGACGCCACACATCAATGGCGCGAGAGGCGTCGAGCATTGGCCCGCACCCGTTGCTCGGCTGGCTTGGCGGCAGCGACGGCAACGGAGATCAAGCCGGACGCCAGATCCTGTGCATCGGCCTTGCCGAAAGCGGCGCGCAGGCCGAGCGCGGCCATCTCGCCAGTCGCTGCAACCGCGCCTTCGGCAAGAGCCTCGAACTTTTCAGTCACCATGAGGCTGGCTTCGATCAGATTGTCGGGGTGGGGCCAGAATGGCAGTGTTGCCAGGATGGGCATACGGTGACCGATGGTGACGGCGCTGGCTTGACTGGTTTCGAGAGCCGAAGACATGGCCCGAATGAACATTACCTGGAAAGAGAGCATGCAGCCTCCGATTCCCAGGCACTGTGGGCCGATATTTGGACAAGGGCAAGCTTGATGGTTGCAGGTCACCATTGCGCGAGGTGATCGGCTTGCCTCGAGCGCCTTATGCTCGGGCTATCCCAGCCGGCGCCAGGGCTTGAGCTTGTCGGCCTTGGTTTCGTCGCTGCCGGTCGGCTGATAGCGCTTGTGCGAGATCGGCACCTTGCCGGCTTCCAGCGCGGCGATCGTCGGGCCATTGCTGATGTCCAGGGCATCGAAGCCACAGCGGATCATATAGGCGATACGATCGAACAGGATGTCGCCGACGGCGCGCAACTCACCGGCAAAGCCGTAGCGCTCGCGGGCGATACGCGCCAGGGAGAAGGCCCTGCCATCGCCGAATTTGGGGAAGGCGAGGGCCAGCAGCGGCAGGTTCGGCAGGACCTCCGCCAGAAGGTCGATGTCGTCGGCCGGCTGCAGCACCACCCCGACCCGCGCGTTGCGGGAAGCGAGGCTGTCCTTTTCGGCCAGGAAGCGCTTCAGCGAGACGATCACGGCGCCGTCCGGCAAGGCGTCCTCGTCGCCGGCCAGCGTATAGATGTCTGCCTCGAAACGGCCATTCTTCCAGAGGGGCACGCGCGTCTCCTAAATCCCCACGCAAAGCGCAGGCTTCTCAACAGTATGGAAGTCGTCTCTCATACCAAACTGCATGGAGCTCGACTCGTCGAGGGCCAGTGCGAGCGGAGCTAAACAGAAGCCCCAATTATGCGCCTTTCGGCGCCTGGACTGCTTCGCTCCGCTCGCAATGACGGTCAACTACAATGTCAATTGTTATCAGATACCACTTCCGGCCTTCTCAGGCGAAACATGAATGCCGCACTCGACCTTGGACTTGCCGCGCCAGCGTCCGGCACGGGCATCCTCGCCCTCGGCGACGCGGCTGGTGCAGGGCATGCAGCCGATCGAGGGATAGCCGTCGGCAACCAGGGGGTGGGGCGGCAGATCGTGGCGTTCGAGATAGTCCGACACGTCCTTGCCAGTCCAGTCCGCCAGCGGGTTGACCTTGATGCGCCCGGCATCCGCCTCGAAGGGCAGCAGGGCACTACGGGTCGAAGCCTGGTGGCGCTTGCGGCCGGTGATCCAGGCCGAGAAAGGCTCCAGGGCGGTGTCGAGCGGGTCGACCTTGCGGATCCAGCAGCACATGTCGGGATTGCTGTAGGCCAGCAGCCGATCGGGGTCTTCCTGTTGTACCAGCGCCTGGCGAGGCGAGGCCGTGCGCAGATCGGTGAGGCCGAGCCGGCGGGCGAGTTCGTTGCGGTAGAGCAGGGTCTGGCTGAACAGCCGGCCGGTGTCGAGGAAGATCACCGGCGTGGCGCGGTCGATCTCCGCCACCATGTGGAGGAGGGCGGCCGATTCGGCGCCGAAGCTCGAGACAAGCGCAATGCCGCCCTTGTAGAGCGACAGCGCCGCACGCAGCACGGTCTGCGCATCGGCGTCGTGATATTGCGCCGCCAGCGCGATGGCCTGCGCTTCCGGATCGATGGCGGGGCTAGCCAAACCGACGGTCACGGGAGCGGTCGAAAGATCAAGCACGCTGTCCATAGAGTGCCTCCTTGAAGGGCGGCAGGCCGACACGGCGCACCGCCTCCAGGAATGTTTCCTGTGGGGAGAGACGCAGGCCAAGATAGGTGTCGACCACCTTCTCGACCGCGTCGACGATGGCCTCGCTGCCGAAGCCGGGGCCGACGAGTTCGCCGATCGAGCAGTCCTCGCGGGCCGAGCCGCCCAAGGTGATCTGATAGTTTTCCACGCCCTTGCGGTCGACGCCGAGAATGCCGATCGCCGCGACATGGTGATGGCCGCAGGCATTGATGCAGCCGGAAATCTTGATCGGCAGGCTGCCGATCTCCGCCTGGCGCTTGGCCGAACCGAAGCGCTCGGACAATCCCTGCGCGATCGGAATGGCGCGGGCATTGGCAAGCGAGCAATAGTCCAGGCCTGGGCAGGCGATGATGTCGGTGATCAGCCCTTCATTGGCGGTGGCAAGGCCCGCGCCCTGCAGCACGGCAAACAGGGCCGGCAAGTCGTCGAGCTTCACATGCGGCAGCACGAGGTTCTGCAGATGGCTGATGCGGATCTCGCCCAGCGAATAGCGATCGGCGAGATCGGCCACCAGATCCATCTGGTCGGAGGAGGCGTCGCCCGGGATGCCGCCGATCGGCTTCAACGAAATAGTGGCGATGCCATAACCCAACTGCTTGTGGGCGTGAACGTTCACCGACACCCAGTGGGCGAAGTCAGCGTCCGTGTCCCTGGCCTTGTCGAAGACCGGCGTCCCGGAGATCGTCTCGAACGGGCCGGCGACGAAATATTGCTGCATCGCCGCCACCGAATCCGGCGTCAGCTTGAGGGCGCCGTCGCGAATGCGGTCGAACTCGGCTTCGACTTCCTTGGCGATGGCGTCGAGGCCCTTTTCATGCACGAGGATCTTGATGCGCGCCTTGTACTTGTTGTCGCGGCGGCCTTCGAGATTGTACACGCGCATGATCGCCTCGGTATAGGTGAGGAGATCCGCTTCGGGCAGGAAGTCGCGCAAGGCCTTGCCGACCATGGGGGTGCGGCCCTGGCCGCCGCCGACGAAGACGCGGAAGCCGATTTCCCCGGCCTCGTTGCGCACGATCTGATAGCCGATGTCGTGGACCTTGACCGCGGCCCGGTCTTCCTCTGCGCCGGTGATGGCGACCTTGAACTTGCGCGGCAAATAGGACAGCTCGGGATGAGCCGTCGACCATTGACGCATGATTTCGGCATAGACGCGCGGATCGGCGACCTCGTCGGCGGCGGCGCCGGCGAAATGATCGGCCGTGACGTTGCGCATGCAATTGCCCGAAGTCTGGATGGCGTGCATCTCGACATCGGCAAGCGCCTGCAGGACGTCGGGCACGTCCTTGAGGGCGATCCAGTTGAACTGCAGGTTCTGGCGGGTAGTGAAGTGGCCGTAGTGACGGTCCCAGCGGCGGCCGATGGTCGCGAGGGTACGCAGCTGCTTTGAGGACAGCGTGCCGTAGGGCACGGCAATCCGCAGCATATAGGCATGCAGCTGGAGATAGACGCCGTTCATCAGCCGAAGGGACTTGAACTCCTCCTCGGTGATGTCGCCCGCGATGCGGCGCTGCACCTGGTCGCGAAACTCGGTGACGCGCGCGTTCACAAAGGCGTGGTCGAACTCGTCATAACGGTAGAGGGCACCCATTTTATTCGGCAGCCTCGGCAAGTTCGGTCTTCGGCAGGTAAGCGATGGTCGGGCCGAGCGCCCGGATGGCCTCGCGCAGTTTGGCGGGACGGGGCTTCTCGCCGCTGACGTCCAGCTCGACGGCATAGATCTCGACGACATCCTGCTCATTGGCAGCGGCGGTAACGCCGGCGAGGATCACATCGGCGGTTGCCTGATCGGGCTCGATGGCGCTGTCCGCCACATCGAGCGACCAGTTTCCGCTGGGGGTGCGGAACACCACGCGCCCATCCTTGAGGCGGTTGGCTGTGATAGCGAGCGGCATGATGAAAAACCCCTGATTGGAATTCATCCACGATATCGGTTCTCGCGCGCAATTTGTCAAATAGATTTCAATACGTAAAAATAATGTTATTTATAGGTGTTTTAAAAATTTATTTTATTTATCAATGAGATGGCCCGAAAGTCATGCATCCTGAGCAACGCTGCTCGGCGACCATGCAACCTTGCGGCGATAAGAATAACGGCTGACTTCTGTAGAAAAGGCGAGCGAACGGTAGAGGGACCTGCCGATATCGTTGCCAGCCACCACCGGGAGACAGGCTCCTTTCGCGCCCTGTTCGTCCTGGGCCCAGGCAAGCAGGGCGTTGATGGCGCCGTAGGCATGACCCTGGCGCCGACACTCGGGATCGGTCGCCACGGCGTTGAGGCAGACGATGCCGTCATACACCGCGCCGAAGGCGAGGGAGGCCGGGCGGCCGTCGCCGGCCAGCGAAACCGCATAACCGGTGGGCACGGCGACGGCGCCGAACAAGGCGCGAGCGTTGGCGGCGGCCGCTGCGGAGAATTTCTGGAGGCGGGCATGGGCCTCGAACCAGATGTCGTCGAGACCGGGCCGCACGAGCGCTGCGCTGCCGTTGCCTTGGGGCCGGGCGGTGGCAAAGTCGCGATAGAGTACGCAGGTTTCATCTTCGCCCGGGCCATATCCGGCCTCGTCCAAGGCGCCGCCGATATCCTGCGCCGAAACGCGTGCCGGGCCAGAGCAGGCTGATGGAATTGGCCCGCTTGGTGTGCCCGTGCGAAAAGCGCAGCAGCCAGCCGTCGAGCCATATCGTCTTCAAGGCTGGCCAGCCGTTCAGGCATGCCTCTTCCACGCGCCGGGCCAGAACGTCGTTGTTGTCTGCCATGGTTGTATGCACTGCCTGTTCGTTGAAACCTCGATGGTCCGCCGCGAGGTTGGCGACAAGGCGCCATATTTTGCGTCAGACTGATCATCCTTTTGTAGCGCAAGCTTGACCGGATGGTCGACTTGAGCTTTGCGCGGGGCTGCTCCTACAAGGCTGACTACCCTGGGCCGTGTCGTCGGTTATGGATCCCAGCAAAGCCATAACCGACGACACGGCCCGACTGCACCTCGCGGTGCCCGAAGCGTCTTGCGATTGGACGGACTCGCCCGGAATTGCAAAGACGTGCGGAAACAACAGCTAGAGCAGGCAAGCGTTCAGCCATGAACGCGGCTTGCTCCAGCGCATCGACGTTTATCGGAGCTTGCCATGTTGCGTCTGGACCCCCGCCATACCGCCCTCGTGATGATCGATTTGCAGAATTGGATCGTCGGCCGGCCGGTGGCGCCGCATTCGGGCGAGAATGTCATCGAGCGGTCGCTGCGCATCGGCAAGGCGCTGCGCAAGGCGGGTGGCACGGTCATCCTGGTGCGCGTGGCTTTTTCCGACGGCTATGGGGATGTGGTGAAGGTTCCTGTGGATGCACCCCTGATCCTGCCCGAGGACAAAATGCCCCCCGAGGCTGTTGCCTTCGATGACAGGATCAACCCTTCGAAGGCCGATGTGGTGATCACCAAGCGCCAATGGAGCGCCTTTCACGGCACGGAACTGGATTTGCAATTGCGCCGGCGTGGCATCGACACGGTGATCTTCAGCGGCATTGCCACCAATTTCGGCGTCGAAGCCAGCGTCCGCGATGCTTTCGCCTACAACTATGCCGCCATCGTAGTCGAGGACGCCACCAGCAGCACGACGGCCGACATGCATCGCTTCTCGATCGATCATGTCCTGCCGCGCGTCGCCCGCATCCGCTCGAGTGCCGTGATCATCGATGCCATCAAGGAAGCCATGAAGGATTGAGCGGTCGTGTTGCCTCACCCCAGCGACGCTCCGGGCCGATTGATCGACCCGGAAGATGCCGACGGGGCAGCGATTCGTCCGCTCACGATTCTGATCGACCGGCAAGGCGGGAAATCAGATCCTTGGCCAGGCGATCGGCGCTGTTCGGATCGCTGACATTCATCAGGGGGATGTCGTGCCTGGTCGCGGCTTCGACGAAGGCTTCATACTCGCGAACGGATCGTTCCGCGAACTTGTCGATGGCGATTTTCATCCGGTCGTCTTGCTGGGAATAACGGCTCCCTCTTTCGATGCGCTCCCGCAAGGCCCGAGGCTCGGCGTGGAGACAGATGACCAGTGCCGCGCCGATCGCCCAGTCGGGACAATATTCAGGCCGAAGGGCTGCCCCTTCCAAGACGAAGCCGTTGCCCTCTTGGCGTAGCGCCTGCAACTTGCTCTGGATGAGCGGGCGTATGTTCTCGTGATGGACTCGGAGAAACCAGTGAATGGCGTCGTCCGCCAGGCGGAGATAAAATTCCATGACGGGGTCTGGCACACCCGTCCAGGGACGCCCCGGATGGCGACCCAATTGATCGGTCGAAATCACGGGCCACCCGAGGGCGCTGCCGATGTGGTGGGCACAGGTCGATTTGCCGACATGCGAGGTGCCGAGCAGGAGCAGGGCGGACGGTTTTGTCATCATGGATCGACTATTGCTCTTGAGGGGAACCGATGTCCCATTCCGAGACATTCGCGATTCCGGCCCTAGATTTCGGGAAATGTCGAACGGGCAAACTGTTCGGCGGCAAAATCCAGGAACACCCGGACTTTCGGCACCAAGTGGCGTTTGGAAGGATAGATGGCGAAGATGGAGGTTTCCATGCTGTGCCAGTCCGTCAGGGCCGGCTGTAGCCGGCCGGTGCGCAGATCGTCCTCGACATAGATGCGCGGGATAAGGCTGAGGCCGAAGCCACCCAGCAAGGCCTGGCGGACGGCGAGGCTCGACGTCACCTTGAAGCGGCCTCTGACTGGTACGCCGACGGCCTCGCCATGCCTGTCGAAATGCCAGTGATCGGCATGGGAGGACAGGGTGAAGCGCACGCAATCGTGTTGCTTCAAATCTTCGGGCCGCGCCGGCAGGCCGGCGCGGGCGAAATAGGACGGAGCGCCGCAGACCACATGCGGCACGGCCATGAGCTTACGGGCCACCAGGCTTGAATCCTCCAGGAGATCGCTGCCGCGAATGGCAATGTCGTAGCCTTCCTGGATGATGTCGATGCGGCGGTCGTCCATGTTGAGGTCGAGGGATAGAGCGGGATTGGCGTGCAGGAAATCGGGCAAGGCCGGGGTCAGGCATTTGAGCGCCATGGTCATCGGCGAACAGACCCGCAGGAGCCCGGTGGGGGCTTGCCTCAATGCGCCGATCGAGGCACCGGCGTCGTCGATGTCGTCGAGAATCTGGCGAACGCGCTCGTAATAGAGAGCACCGGCTTCCGTCAGGCTCATGCGGCGGGTGGTGCGGTTGAACAGGCGCAGCGACAGAGTCGCCTCCAGTTCACCGATATTCTTGCTGATTGCCGCCGGCGACAGGCCGAGGGCGCGGGCAGCCTCGGCGAAGCTGCCGCGCTCGGCCGCCTGGCGAAAAGCCTTGAAGGCCGTGAGCTGATCCATTGATTGAACACCGCAGGTAATGAATATCGTAATCTTATCCTATATTATCGTTCTGTGGTGAATGCCTAGATTGATCTGCAGTGATCGCAATACGCGCTCCCCCGACATCAAGCAGGCAAGCCATGACCTATTTCGCCAAGATCCCCGTTGCCGACACCGCACTGGTCGAGGCCCAGTGGAAAGCCGCCATCGAAGGCCGGGTATCGGCCAATCATTTCGATCCTTCGCATCGGCTGTCCGACGCCGACATCGGCGAATTGGTGCGATTGGCGACCTCGGCGCCCTCCGCCTACAATCTGCAGAACTGGCGTTTCATCGCGGTGCGCGAAGCGCAGGCCAAGGCGCGCCTGCGCCAGGCGGCGCATGGCCAGGCCAAGGTCGGCGATGCCGCCGTCACCTTCATCGTCTGCGGCATGCTGGCGGGCCGGGTCGACCTCGCCGCGCGGCTGCGTCCCGCGGTCGAGGCGGGCCTGATGCCGGAAGGCGTGGTGGATGGCTGGGTCGCGGCGGCCCGGCGCCAATTCGAGGACAATGCCGAGGCCGAACGCGACGAGGCCATCCGTTCGGCGAGCCTGGCGGCGGCGACGCTGATCCTGGCCGCTTCCGCTTCGGGCCTGGCCTCAGGGCCGATGACGGGCTTCGATGCCGAGGCGGTCAGGGTCGGTTTCGGCCTCGGGCCGGACGAGATCCCGGTGATGCTGGTCGCGGTCGGCCGAGCGGCGGAGGGCAATGGCTCGCAAAAGCCGCGGCGGCCTCTGGAAGACGTGATGGTGCTGTCATGAGCAGTCTCAGTCAGGCTTCTTCAGGGAGCGCCATGGGGCACGGCCGGCCTCTCGACGTGTTGATCACCGCCATCGCCCCGGCGGTGTGGGGCAGCACCTATATCGTCACCACGCAGCTCCTGCCGCCCGGCTATCCGCTGACCGTGGCGATGCTGCGCGCTTTGCCGGCGGGATTGCTCCTCCTCCTGCTGGTGCGGCAATTGCCGAAGGGGCATTGGTGGTGGCGCGTCGTGGTGCTTGGCACGCTCAACATCGCCTTCTTCCTGACCATGCTGTTCATCGCCGCTTACCGGCTGCCGGGCGGTGTGGCGGCCACCATCGGCGCCATCCAGCCGCTGATCGTGATCTTCCTGACCCGGGCCGTGCTGGGCACGCCGGTGCGGCTGGCGGCGATTGCGGCCGCCCTGGTGGGTTTGGGCGGCGTGATGCTGCTCTTGATCGCACCGCGCAGTGTCGTGCTCGATCCGGTCGGCATTGCCGCTGGCTTTGCCGGGGCGCTGTCGCTGGCGTTGGGAACGGTGATGAGCCGTCGCTGGCAGCCTCCGGTGTCGACGCTCACCTTCACGGCCTGGCAGTTGACGGCCGGTGGCCTTCTCCTGGTGCTTGTCGCATTATGGGTGGAGCCGCCTTTGCCGGCGCTCAGCCTCGGAAATGTCGCTGGCCTCGCCTATCTCACCCTGATCGGTGCGGCGCTGACCTATATGCTCTGGTTCCGCGGCATTGCCCGTCTCGGCCCCTCTGCGGTGGCCTCGCTGCTCTTCCTGTCACCCCTGACCGCCGTGGTGCTGGGGTGGGGCCTGCTCGGCCAGTCGCTCACGGTTGTACAACTCATCGGCATGGTTCTGGTGATCGGCAGTGTCTGGGCGAGCCAGAAGTTGCAGGCTGGAGTGCGGAGACACTGACGGCTGTCGTGAGTGTCTGCGTATGTATACAAATAAAAATGGCGGCCAATGGCCGCCATTTTTGTCGTAGGTCGTGCGCGCCCTGGTCAGGCCGGTACTGGCGCATCCTCGCGCAGCAGGCCTTCGGCCTTGAGGTCGTCCCAGAGTGCCGCCGGGATCTTGGCGCCCATGATCTCGGCATTGCGGGTGACTTCCTGGGGCGATTGGCCGCCGGGAATGACGGAAACCACCTGGGGATGGCCGAGTGGAAATTTCAGCGCGGCCTCGACCAGCTTGACGTGGTGGGAGGCGCAGACCCGCTCGATCCGGGCAACCCGGTCGAGGATCGCAGGCGGCGCCGGATCGTAATTGTAGAAGGCGCCCGGGCGCGGGCCGGTTGCCAGGATGCCGGAATTGTAAGGGCCACCCAGCACGATGCCGATCTTCTTTTCCGCGCAATAGGGCAGGAAGCTGGTGAGGGCATCCTGTTCGAGCAAGGTGTAACGGCCGGCAAGCAGGAAGACGTCGAAATCACCGGCGCGTGCCAGGGTTTCCGCCACCTGCCACTCGTTGATGCCGGCGCCGATCGCCTTGACCGTGCCCTCGCTGCGCAACTGTTCGAGCGCACGGTAGCCGCCCTCCATCAACTCCTTGATGCGCTGGTCGGAGGCCTCTTTCGAGCCATGGGTGAAGATGTCGACGTCATGGGCGAGCAGCACGTCGATGGTATCGATGCCAAGGCGTTCGAGCGAGAACTCCACCGAGCGCATCACCCCGTCATAGGAATAGTCGTAGACCTGCTGGCGGGAGGGCGTGTCGAAGAACTTGCCGATGCCGGTGCGCTCTTCCGGCGGCACCACCTTGAGCAGGCGTCCGATCTTGGTGGAGAGAACGTAGTCCTCGCGCTTGCGTCGGCGCAGCAGGGGATTGAGGCGCGTCTCGGCGAGGCCCAGGCCATAGAGCGGGGCGGTGTCGAAATAGCGGATGCCGGCATCCCAGGCCGCGCTGACGGTGAGGGCGGCGACATCCTCGTCGAGTGCCCGGTAGAGATTGCCGAGCGGAGCTGTACCAAAGCCGAGTTCGGTAAAAGGGATCACAGCGCCGGAACGGCTGGTGTGTTTGCGGATGGCGAATTTGCTGTCGGGCAATTTGTTGGTCATGGCCTCTCTCTTCACAGGTCTTCGAACAGTGTGGGATTTTCGGCGGCGAAGGCCACCAGCTCCGTGATGACGGTATCGAGATGCGCTTCCATTGCCCTGGCGGCGGCATCGGCATCGCCGCCTCGCAGGGCTGAAACGATGGCCTGGTGGTCGACCAAAGTGAGGGCAATGTGCCGGGGCGAAGAAAGCAGGCGGCGCACGCGATCGAGATTGGCGCGGGCCGCCTCCACAGCCGCTTTGACGCGGGCAAAGCCGAGGGCATCGAGCAGAATGAGATGGAATTCGAGGTCGAGCAGGTGGAAGCCACGCCGGTCGCCGGCCTCGGCAGCCGCCTGCTGGTAGCGCAGATTGCGTTCGAGTGCCGGCAGCAGCCTGTCGTCGTGATCGCGGGCCAGGCTGCGCACCGCCTGGGCCTCCAGGGCACGGCGGATGAACATGCTCTGGCGCACTTCAGCCAGTCGGATTCGCGAGACGCGAGTGCCGCGTTGCGGCAGGATTTCCACCAGCCCCTCGGCCTGCAGGCGGGCCAGGGCCTCCGAGACCGGAAAGCGCGACACGCCCAGCCTTTCGCAGATGGCAAGTTTGTCGATGTCCTCGCCCGGCGCGAGTTCGAAACCGATGATGGCTTCGCGCAAGACCGCCAGCACGCGCTCCGTCGTGCCGCCGCGGCCCGTCATGCCAAGCGGCTCGAGGAAGGCATAAGAGGCTTTGACGGTGACATCTGACATGCTAACATGTTAGCAATGGCTTTTGCCCTTGCCTAGAGCAAAGTGCGATTTGTCCAAAATCGCACTTTCTCTCCAACTCATTGTTCTGACGCGTTTTCTCAATCGGAAAGTCTATCAACTTTTCTGGAAAACGCTTTGGCACTTTTCACCTGGATTTCGTCATGCAGATCGTTGCCAAAACCGCCCGGACCTTGCGTCTCAATGCCAAGGACAATGTGCTTGTCGCCATCGACGTGATCGAGCCCGGGGCCGATGTCGAGGGCGTGGCGGCGCTGCAGCGCGTGCCCAAGGGCCATAAGATTGCCGTCGTGCCGATTGGCGAGGGCGAGCCGATCGTCAAGTTCGGCCAGATCATCGGGTTCGCCTCGCAGGCGATCGTGCCGGGTTCCCACGTCCATTCGCACAATTGCGAGTTCCATGCCTTCGAGCGAGATTACGCCTTTGCACAGGACGCGCGTCAGGAATCGATCCTGCCGCTCGACCAGCAGGCAACCTTCCAGGGCTATCGCCGTCCCAACGGCAAGGCCGGCACGCGCAATTATGTCGCCATCCTGACCAGCGTGAACTGCTCGGCCTCGGTGGCCCGTTTCATGGCGGATGCCTTCAACCAGTCCGGCATCCTGGCCGATTATCCCAACATCGATGGCGTGGTGCCCTTCGTGCATGGCACCGGCTGCGGCATGGCCGACAGGGGCGAAGGCTTCGAGATCATGAAGCGCACGCAATGGGGCTACGCTTCCAATCCCAACATATCAGCCGTGCTGCTGGTGGGCCTGGGCTGCGAGGTGTTCCAGATCGGCCGTATGAAGACCGAGTATGGCATCGTCGAGGGCGACCATTTCCAGACGATGACGATTCAGGACACTGGCGGTACGCGCAAGACCATCGAGCAGGGCATGGAGCGCATCAAGGCGATGCTGCCGCTGGCCAACCAGGCCAGGCGCGAGACGATCCCGGCCTCCGAGCTGATCCTGGCGCTGCAATGCGGCGGCTCGGATGGCTATTCCGGCATCTCCGCCAATCCTGCCCTCGGTGCCGCCGCCGATATGCTGGTGCATCATGGCGGCACGGCCATCCTCTCCGAAACGCCGGAAATCTATGGCGCCGAGCACCTGCTCACCCGCCGCGCCGCGAGCCGCGAGGTCGGCGAGAAGCTGGTCAAGCGCATCAAGTGGTGGGAAGAATATACAGCCAAGAACAACGGCTCGATGGACAACAACCCATCCCCCGGCAACAAGGCCGGCGGGTTGACCACCATTCTGGAAAAGTCTCTCGGCGCTGCGGCCAAGGGTGGTACGACCACGCTCACCGCCGTCTATGAATATGCCGAACCGGTGAAGGAGAAGGGCTTCGTCTTCATGGACACTCCCGGCTATGATCCCGTCTCGGCCACCGGGCAGGTCGCAGGCGGCGCCAACGTCCTTTGCTTCACCACCGGCCGCGGCTCGGCCTATGGCTGCAAGCCGACGCCCTCGATCAAGCTCGCCACCAATTCCGACATCTATCGCCGCATGCAGGACGACATGGACATCAATTGCGGCGACGTGCTGGAGGGCGTCTCGATCGAGGAGAAGGGCAGGGAGATCTTCGACAAGATCCTGGCCGTCGCCTCGGGCGAGAAGTCGAAGTCGGAAGAACTCGGCTACGGTTCCAACGAGTTCGTGCCCTGGCAGGTCGGCGCGACGATGTAACTTTCCGGATCGGGTCGGATTGTACGTTGCTTGTCATTGCCGGGCTTGACCCGGCAATCCAGTGCCTCAGGCCGGCATCTGGCGGCCCCTGGATACCTGGGGCAAGCCCGGGTATGACAAATTCTGTGCCGTTCTCTCCTTAAAGACCATCTGCCATGCCCTTTATCTCCCATAACGGTCATCGTACCCACTATCAGACAGTCGGCGCGGGACCGCCCGTCATGCTGTTGCATGGGCATTTGCTGAGCTCGCAATGCTGGCTCGAAGGCGGCTTCGCTGAAGCGTTCCTGACTGATCACACGGTGGTGCTGGTGGATGCGCTCGGCCATGGCCAAAGCGACGGGCCGGCGGATCAGGCCGCTTATCGCCTGGAGAACCAGGCCGGCAAGGTCGCGGCTGTGATGGATGCCCTCGAAATCGAGAGCGCGGATGTCATCGGTCACTCGATGGGGGCGTGGACCGCGGCCGGTATGGCCAGGCACTGTCCCGATCGCCTGCAATCCCTGACGCTCGGCGGCTGGGACCCGGTGAAGGGCGTGTCGGCCGCCTTTCCGCCGGGCTTCGACGGACCGTTGCATTTCGAGCAGGCCCTTGAATTGGCGCGGGCCTTCGTGCCGCATCTGGTCTCGTGGGTGACGCCTGCGGACGAGCCGGGCCTGCGCGCGAGCTGGAATGCGCTCGCCGAAATGGACGGCCTGGCGGAGGCCTTGCTGTCCGGCGGAGCGCCGGTGCTGATGTGGTGCGGCCGCGACGATATTCGAGGGCGCCATATGAAGGTCTTCGCCGAGCGCCATGGCCTCGAGATGATCTGGACCGCGGGAAACCACAACAGCGTCGTCTACGAACACGCGCCGGAAGGGGCGCGAGCCGTCAGGGCCTGGCTCAGGCCAGGTGGCTAGAGCGTTTTGCTCTAGGACGCCCGCCGCTTCTCCGGCACGGCGAGAAAGGCCAGCAACGCGAGCGCCGCGATGATGGCGGCAGCAAAAAAGGGCGCGCCGGGCAATTCGATCACCGCCTGCTTGCCGGCGAACAGGCCGAAAAGCTGGGTCGCCATGGCCGGGCTCAGAATGGCGGTGATGCCCATCAGGCCGGAGATCGCGCCCTGCAATTCGCCCTGTGCATCGTCGTCGACCTGATGGGACATCATGGCGTTGATGGCGGGCATGGCGATGCCGGCAAGGCTCGAGAAGCCCAGCAGCGCGTAGATCATCCAGCCCTTGCTGGCCAGGCCGTAGGCGACCAGCACGACCGCCTCGAGCGCCAGACAGATCGCGGCGGTGTGCCATTCACCGAGGCGCCGGATGATGACGCCGACCAGACCACCCTGCACGATGCCGGTGATCACGCCGAAGGCCGCCAGCGACAGGCCGACATCGAACTCGCTCCAGCCATAGCGATAGATCGTGTAATAGGCCCAGATGGCCGGGTAGACGTTGTTGGCCAGGAAATGCAGGAACAGCACCAGGCCGGCGCCGAGCAGGAAGGGGTGGTGGCGAAAGGCGATCAGGGTGCCGAGCGGGTTGGCGCGGGAAAGCGCGAAGGGGCGGCGCTTTTCGGGCGCCAACGTCTCCGGCAGCACGAAATAGCCATAGACGAGGTTGGCGAGCGACAGGGCCGCCGCGGCGAAGAAAGGCGCGCGCGGGCCGAACCCGGCGAGCAGGCCGCCCAGTGCCGGGCCCAGCGCGAAACCGACGCCGAAGGCGGCACCGACCATGCCGAAGGCCTTGGCGCGCTCCTCCGGCCTGGTGATGTCGGCGATGAAGGCATTCGCTGCGCTGTAGGAGGCGCCACAGATGCCGGCGATCAGCCGTCCGAGGAAGAGCCAGGCGATGGTCGGGGCGAAGGCGGTCAGCAGATAGTCGATGCCGAGGCCCCCGATGGAAAGCAGCAGCACCGGCCGCCGCCCATGCGCATCGGAGAGATTGCCGAGGATCGGGCCGAACAGGAACTGCATGGCCGAATAGGCCACGAACAACCAGCCGCCAATCACCGAAGCCTCGGCGATGTCGACATGCGCGACCCCCTCGATCAGGCGTGGCAGCACGGGAATGATGATGCCAAGGCCGATCATGTCGATCAGCACGGTGATAAGCACGAAGGTGAGGGCGTGGGGGCTGGTCTTCGATTCCGTCATGGGGCACCCTATCTGAAAAACCAGATCCTCCGCAGGTTGCTCTTCCAAGCAAATTCCTGCTGATCGAGCCACGGGAACGATCAGCAGAAATTCTGCTTAGCTGGCCGCAGCCGCGGCGTGCAATCCACGAGGCCGGAGGCGGCGGGATTGGTTCTCACTTGGCGCAACCGCGCAACAATCGTAGAGAGGGCGCGATTGCGTCTTTCTGCCCGCTGCGGCGGGGCCAGAGCGTTTTGTGATTTGGCGGAATCGCCAAGAATCGCAAAGACGCGTTGAAACAAAGATCTAGAGCAAAAAGACGTTTCCGTTTAAACGCGCTTTGCTCTTGGAATGAAGGAATAGAGGATGTCGACGGATTGGAGCGGAGATCTGACCACGGTGATCCCGCCGGATCACCCGCTGCGCGGACGCGTGGTGCCGCCGGGCTCCAAGTCGATCACCAACCGGGCCTTGCTGGTGGCGGCGCTGGCCAAGGGAACCAGCCGCCTGACCGGCGCGCTCAAGAGCGACGACACCCGTTACATGGCGCTGGCGCTACAGGCCATGGGCGTCACCATCGAGGAGCCCGATGCGACCAGCTTCACCGTCACCAGTTCGGGCCGGCTGATGAAGCCGGCTGCGCCCCTCTTCCTCGGCAATGCCGGCACGGCCACCCGCTTCCTGGCCGCCGCGGCGGCCCTGGTCGAGGGCGATGTCGTGGTTGACGGCGATGCCCATATGCGCAAGCGCCCAATCGCGCCGTTGGTTGCTGCACTCGGCACCCTCGGTATCGCGGCCGAGGCGCCGACCGGCTGCCCGCCCGTCACCGTGCACGGCAAGGGCAGCTTCGGGGCAGGGCGGGTCGAGATCGATGCGGGGCTATCAAGCCAATATGTCTCCGCTTTGCTGATGGCGGCCGCCTGCGGCCAGGACCCTGTCGATATCGTGTTGGCAGGTGGGCGGGAAGGCGAGGAGATCGGTGCGCGCGGCTATATCGACCTGACCCTCGCCACCATGCGTGCTTTTGGTGCCGAGATCGATCGGCCCGACGCCCGGACCTGGCGGGTGTCGCCGACGGGCTATCGTGCCACCGACTATCTGATCGAGCCGGATGCCTCCGCCGCGACCTATCTATGGGCCGCCGAGGTGCTGACATCGGGCGCCATTGATCTTGGCGTGCCGGCTGAAGCCTTCACCCAGCCGGACGCCAAGGCCCATGCGTTGATCGCGGCCTTTCCGCATCTGCCGCCGGTGATCGATGGCTCTCAGATGCAGGACGCGGTGCCGACGCTTGCCGTGCTCGCCGCCTTCAACCAGACGCCCGTGCGCTTCACCGGCATCGCCAATCTGCGCGTCAAGGAATGCGACCGGGTGGCCGCGCTCGCCGACGGCCTGACCCGCATTCGTCCCGACCTCGCCAGAGAGGAGGGCGATGACCTCATCGTTGCTTCCGATCCCGGGCTTATAGGCCAGACCCTGCCGGCTTCGATTGACAGCTACGCCGATCATCGCATCGCCATGAGTTTCGCGCTGGCAGGGCTGAAGATCCACGGCATCTCCATCCAGGATCCTGGTTGCGTCGCCAAGACCTATCCCGGCTACTGGCAGGCGTTGGCCTCGCTCGGCGTAAAGCTGGAGGAAAGCCACGCGTGAAGGCGCGCTGACCGGGGGCAGAGGCATGGCGACAACGGTTTCCCCCCGGCCAAGCCCGGCATCATCTGGTTTCGCGATGATTTACGCCTGCGCGACAATCCCGCCTTGCATGCCGCCTGCCAGAGCGGGGCGCCGATCCTCTGCCTCTATATCCACGAACCCGCAGGCACGGGCCAGCGCCGGCCGGAGGGCGCGGCGCTCTGGTGGCTGCATGGGTCGCTCGTGGCGCTCGATGCGGCCCTGCGCGAAAAAGGCGGGCGATTGCATGTCCTCGCCGGCGCAGCCGAGGAGATCCTGAATACAATTGTAGACAAGGTCTCTGCCGGCGCCGTCTACTGGAACAGGCGCTATGATCCGGCTGGCCGGGATATCGATACGGGCATCAAGGCGGGGCTGCGGTCTCGCAGTGTCGAAGCCCATAGTTTCAATGGCTCTCTCTTGCGGGAGCCCTGGACGATCTCCTCCCAATCGGGTGGACCCTATCGCGTCTTCGGGGCCTTCTGGCGGGCCTTCCAACAGGGGGCCGTCGAGCCACCCTTGCCGGCACCGGCCGAACCCACCTTTGCGCCGCTTGCGGAAGAAGTGGTTCAGCACTTCGGCTATCCAACCGCCCTCGAGCCCGATCCCCAGCGTCCCGATTGGGCCGTAGCGATGCGTGCGGACTGGACGCGCGGGGAAGCGGCAGGGCTCAGCTGCCTGCAGGACTTCCTCGATGAGGATCTCGCGGGTTATGCCAACGATCGTGATGGTCTCGACGACAGGACGACGTCGCGGCTTTCGCCCTTTCTGCGTTTCGGCAATGTATCCGTGCGGCAACTTTGGCATGCGCTCTCGGCACGCCAGCATGGTGGCATGGCGGCCGGCGATCGCGACGTCGACAAGTTCAGGTCGGAACTCGGCTGGCGCGAGTTTTCCTATTCTCTCCTCTATCATTGCCCGCCGTTGCATGAGCGCAATCTTCAGCCGGATTTCGATGCGATGCCCTGGCGCCAGGACGGCAGAGATCTCGCCGCCTGGAAGCAGGGCATGACCGGCTATCCCGTCGTTGACGCGGCCATGCGCCAGTTGTGGGCGACCGGGTGGATGCACAATCGCGCCCGCATGATCGTCGCCTCCTTCCTGGTCAAGCATCTGCTGATCGATTGGCGGGAAGGGGAGCGCTGGTTCTGGGAGACCTTGGTCGACGCCGATCCGGCCAATAATCCGGCGAGCTGGCAATGGGTGGCCGGATCGGGCGCTGACGCCGCACCCTATTTCCGTATCTTCAATCCGGTGACCCAGGGCGAGAAGTTCGATCCGGATGGAGTTTTCGTGAAGAGTTGGTTGCCGGAACTCGAGCGCCTGCCCGCTCCCTTCGTTCATCGGCCCTGGACCGCCTCGTCCGCGCAACTCGATGCGGCTGGCATCCGCCTCGGCAGGACCTATCCTCTTCCGATCGTCGATCACAAGGTTGCTCGCGAAAGGGCATTGGCGGCTTGGCGCTCGCTACGTGGATGATGTGCTGCGACGAAGAATAGGTGTTTTGTTTGATAGGCGGCACTGCCCCTCACCCTTACCCTCTCCCCGTAAAAACGGGGCGAGGGGGACTTCGATGGCACGTTTGAATGGAAATGGTCTTATCTCGCCCAGCCGAAGAGCCAGATGAGATCCTTGGTGATAAAATCGCAACGCTTGTGCCCCCCTCGCCCCGTTCTTACGGGGAGAGGGTAAGGGTGAGGGGCTGCGCTGTGATATCGAAGGAATAATTCAATCCGCGGCCATCTTTGAGATGTCATGGCGAAGGCCGGCATGCGGCCTGCAGTGACGTCGCAGCCCCTACCGCGACGCTGTTCTTGCCGCTAGGTTGAGGTGCTTGAGTCTAAGGGGGGATCGATGGCGGAGTTGAACAGCGCGGTCGCATTGGCCGAGGCGATCAGGAGCGGCAAGTCGTCCGCTGCCGAGGCCGTCGAGACTTGCCTCGCCCGTTCCGCCAAGGAGCAGCCAAGGATCAATTGCTTCACCGAGATCTATGCCGAAGAAGCACGCGAGCAGGCCGCCCGCATCGATGCCTTCCCTCTTGCCGAGCGCGCAGGCCAGGCCCTGTGCGGCGTGCCTGTTGGCATCAAGGATTTCACGCCTATCGCAGGCAAGCTGACGACCTTCGGCTCCAAGGTCTTCCGCGATTATGTCGCCGAGCATGATCCGGTGATCGTGCGTCGCCTGAAGGCGGCTGGTGCCGTCATCGTCGGTCACACCACCACACCCGAATTCGCCTATTCCGGCAACACCCAGAGCCCCCTCTGGGGCATCACCCGCAATCCCTGGAATACCAAGCTCAGCGCGGGCGGCTCTTCCGGCGGCTCGGGGGCAGCGGTCGCGGCAGGCTGCGTGATGCTGGCCGAAGGCACCGACATGGGTGGTTCGGTGCGCATTCCCGCTTCGCTCTGCGGGGTAGTCGGATTGAAGCCGAGTTTCGGCCGCATCCCGATGGACATCCTGCGCACGCAATATGACACGCTCGCCCATTTCGGGCCGCTGGCGCGCTGCGTCGACGACGCGGCCCTGTTCCTGGCTGTCAGTGAGGGGCCTGACGATGCGGATGCCCTGTCGCTGCCGGCCTTGCCGCCGGCTTTTCCCGTCGCATCGTCGCCGACCCGGCCGCGCCTCGCCGTCTCGCTCGATCTCGACACCCATGCGATCTCGGACGAAGTCGCCGAGTTGTTCCATCGCCTGATCGACGATCTCGCTCGGTCCGGTGCCGAGATCATCTGGGTGAAGACACCGTTCAGCGTGCAGTCGGTGCTCGATTGGGAGGATCTGTGGGCCTACTGCTTTGCGGGCGATGTCGGCCATCTCCTGGAAGGGCATCGCGGCGATCTCGATCCGAACGTGGTCGCGCTGATCGAGGCGGGCCGCAAGCTCGATGCCGTCAAGCTGCGCGCCATCGAGCATCGGCGCACCGCTCTGTGGCGAGCCTTTGCCGAAGTGCTCAAGGGCTACGATGCCCTTCTGTGCCCGACGACCTGCACGACTGCGCCCTTCGCCGATCCTGCCCGGCGCGAGCGCGACGAGATCCTGCCCGACGGTCGCTTCAAATCGGTCGACATGACCGGCCATTTCAACCTGACCAGTTCCTGCCCCGTCATTTCCGTGCCGATGGGCCTCGGCGCCAGCGGCATGCCGGCCGGCGTGCAGATCGTTGGCCATCGGCATGATGATCGCGGCGTGCTGGCCTTGGCCAAATGGATCGAAGGCCTGCGGCCTCCCGTCTTCCCGCCGGCCGCCGTCTGACGCATCTCCGAAACGTTTTTCCTAAGAAAGCCCTTGAAGCCATCATGTGGACACCTCTGCCGGACCTTCCCACCCACAATCCGCCTAAGCCGCTGCATGGCGTGCGCGTGCTCGAACTCGCCCGCATCCTGGCGGGGCCCTGGGCCGGGCAGTTGCTTGCCGATCTTGGCGCCGAGGTCATCAAGGTGGAGCGGCCGGGGCAGGGCGACGACACCCGCACCTGGGGACCGCCCTTCATCACCACGGAGGATGGCGAGAATCTCGGTGCGGCCTATTTCCACTCCTGCAATCGTGGCAAGCGCTCGGTCGCCCTCAATTTCGAGACCGCCGAGGGGGCAGAGCAGGTCCGCGCCCTCGTGCGCGAGGCCGATGTCGTGCTCGAGAATTTCAAGGTCGGCGGGCTGAAGAAATATGGCCTCGACCATGAAAGCCTGAAGGCGATCAACCCACGCGTGGTCACTTGCTCGGTCACGGGATTTGGACAAGATGGTCCATATGCCTCCAGGGCAGGTTACGACTTTATGATCCAGGGCATGGGTGGCATCATGGACCTGACCGGCGATCCAAACGGCGAGCCGCAGAAGATCGGCGTCGCCTTCGCGGATGTCTTCACCGGGGTCTATGCCGTGGTCGGTGTGCAGGCTGCCCTGCGCCGGCGCGAGATGACGGGTCTCGGAGGGCATGTCGACATGTCGCTGTTCGACGTCCAGCTCTCGGTACTCGCCAACCAGGCGATGAATTATCTGGCCTCCGGCAAGAGCCCCACCCGCATGGGTAATGCCCATCCCAACATCGTGCCCTATCAGGTGTTTCCGGCCAGCGACGGCCACCTCATCGTCGCCTGTGGCAATGACAGCCAGTTCGTCAAGCTCTGCGGCGTGCTCAACATCCAGGATATCGCGGCCCATCCCGATTATCTCACCAACAAGGACCGGGTGCGTAACCGCGATACGCTGGCGGCCCTGATCGCCGGATTGACCGGGCGGCGAACGAGGGCGGACCTGTTGGCGTCTCTGGAAAAGGTCGGCGTGCCCGCCGGGCCGATCAATTCGGTTGCCGACGCTCTGCACGATGTGCAGGCCACCCATCGCGGCATGATCGTCGACCTGCCGCATGCCGGGGTGAAGGGGGGCTCCATTCCCTCCGTGCGCACGCCCATCCTGATCGACGGCGAGCCGATGGTGGCGCGGACCGCGAGCCCGGACCTACCGAAGGTGTAAGGGGCGCTTGCGGGGGGCAAAACACGGAGGGTCGATCTCCAGATCGACCGTCTTCACTCGCTATCATACCCGGTGTTTCCAAGTTGGTCGATCTGGAGATCGACCCTCCGATTTCGCGCCTACCCCGTCACGATAGTACTCACGAACGAGATGGCGGCTATCCCGAAAAAAGGCCGCCATGCGGCGGCCTCGTTCATGTCATCAACCGGAATTACCTCCGATACGCGCCGATGTCTTCAGGCGTAGACCTTGAAGCGGTCATTGTCGTTCATGAAGCTCTTCTCGGGCAGGGGCTGCTCGTTGGAGCCGAAGGGCATCTGGGCGCGCAGCTTCCAGGACGTCGGCACATGCCATTCCTTCTGCACGGCCTCGTCGACCAGCGGTGCATAGTGCTGCAGGCTGGCGCCGATGCCATGCTCGGCCAGAGCCGTCCATACGGCGAACTGGGCCATGCCGCCCGACTGTTCGGACCAGACCGGGAAGTTGTCGGCGTAAAGCGGGAACTTCTCCTGCAGGCTCTTCACGACATCCTGGTCTTCGAAGAACAGCACGGTGCCGGCGCCGGCGCCGAAGGCATCCATCTTGCCCTCGGTCGAGGCGAAGCTGTCGGCCGGCACGATCTTGCGCAGGATCTCCTTGGTCAGGTGCCAGAACTTGTCGCTCTGCTTGCCGAACAGGATCACGGCGCGTGAGCTCTGCGAATTGAACGAGGAGGGCACATGCTTGATCACGTCCTGGATCAGCAGTGAAATCTCTTCCTGGCTCTTGGGCAATGTCTTGCCCAGGGCATATTGCGTGCGGCGGGTCTTGATATGGTCGATAAAGGTCTTGGACATGGGGAGTCTTCTCTATCTTCTCGACGGCGAGGAGGAGCCGTCATTTGCGGCAGGTTCTATCGCAGCTTTCCATGTCTCGAAAGAGACGCCGTGGAAATCACGATAATCTCGATGGTTAGATCCGAAAAAGTTGAGATGTCGTAGCGCTTGCATCGGAGGGCTGGTCGATTTTGCCAAAAGGCCAGACGGATCGCTTCGATCCGTCTGGCAGTTGGCGACGCAAGGCCGGGCTGGCCCGGCCTTCCTCCTCAGGCGGTCGCAACGGTTTTCCGGTTGTTGAGGACGGCGTCGACGCTGAGACTGCCGGCACCGAAGGCGACGACCTGCAGCAGGCCGCCAGCCATGGCGATGTTCTTGAAGAAGTGGATGAACTGGTTCATGTCGCCCAGATTGTTGTGGAAGAATGCGGCGGCGGCGACCGAGAACGCCGCCATGATGAGGGCGACGAGGCGGGTCTGGTAGCCGACGATCAGCAGCAGGCCGCCGATGAGCTCGACCACGATGGCGATAGCCACGCCGAGATAGGGCAGCGGCAGGCCAACGGTGGCGATGTAGCCGGCGGTGGCGGCAGGGGCCGTGAGTTTGCCGAAGCCGCTGAGAAGGAAGATGGCGGCGATCAGCACGCGGCCAAGGAGCGGGGTGTAACGAACGTCTGAGGACATGGGATTATCTCTTGTCTTTGGAGGAGGGGAGCGGAATTGGCCGCTCAGGCTTTGGTGTCGGTGAAGTGCGCGGTTTCCAGCGCCCTGGCCAGCGCATCCGTGGCACCCGAGGGGGCAAGGGACACGATATGGATCTTCGGCGGTGGCAGGACCTGCTCCTTGACTGGAGCGAAGAGACCGGCTTTGCGTCCGAACAGGCAATCCAACAGGCTGGTGATGAACATGGCGAGCACCTCATCTGAACTTGGCGCTGTTATCTCAGAGATTGATGTTCAAGAAAATCTGGATAATATAGACAATTAGGTTCGAGAAAATTGATATGTCTGATCCGCGCCCCACGCTTGACCAGCTTCAGGTCTTCCTTGCCATCGTCGAGGCCGGTAGCTTCGCCGGCGCGGCCCGCCAGCTCGGGCGTGCAACCTCGGTGGTCAGCTACACCATCGCCAATCTGGAAGCCCAGCTCGGTCTGGAGCTTTTCGATCGCGATTCCACCCGCAAACCCCAATTGACCGAGGCGGGCAAGGCCATGCTGGCCGAAGCGCGCGTGGTGGCGCGGGGCGTGGGCAGCCTGATCGCCAAGGCCAAGGGCCTGACCTCGGGGTTGGAGGCGGAAGTCACGCTGACGGTCGACGTCATGCTGCCGCCCTGCGCCCTGGTGCGGGTACTGAACGCCTTCCAGGCGGAATTTCCCACCGTGTCACTGCGCCTGCATGTCGAGGCGCTCGGCGCCGTCACCCAGCATGTGCTCGACGGCATCGCCGATCTCGGCGTGGGCGGGCCCCTGTCGCGCGACATCATCGGCATCGAGAGGCGGGGCATCGGCTCGATCCGCCTGATCCCCGTGGCTGCTCCTTCCCATCCTCTGGCCAGCCTCGATAGCGAGGAGGCCGATGTCCGGGCGCAGGAGCATGTACAACTCGTGCTGACGGACCGCTCCAAATTCACCGAAGGGCAGGAATTCGGCGTACTCAGCTCGAAGACGTGGCGCATCGCCGATCTCGGCGCCAAATTCATGCTGCTCCGCTCCGGCATCGGCTGGGGCAGCATGCCCGAGGACATGGTGAATGACGACATCGCCGCGGGCCGGCTCGTTCGTCTCGCCATGACGGGTTGGGATCGCAATCTCTATCCCCTGCAGAGCATCCGGCGCACGGATACGGCCCTCGGTCCTGCGGCGAGCTGGCTGCTTGCCAAGCTCAAGGCGGCGCTGGACGAGACCGGCGAGGCGCTTGCCGCTGCGCGTAGCGCGGCGTAGGCGCAAGGCACCGGACAGTCTTATGATGAGGCACCAGGTGCGCTGACGAAGCCAGTCTATCGCGGCGCCGTCCCCTTCATTGGCACCACGGTGACCTTGGTGCCGTAGCTATGAAGCGCTTCCAGATGTTCGGGCCTGATGCCGTCATCGGTGATCAATTCGTCGATGGCGGAAAGCTCGCAGAAGGTCGAGAACGAAGGCGCCGAGAATTTTGAACTGTCGACCACCACGATGGTGCGCCGGGAGGACTGGATCATCTTGCGCTTGAGCGAAGCGACCTCGAGGGCGGCATCGGTGAGGACATTGCCGCTTACGGCATAGGCGCCGGTGACGCAGACATCGGCATGCACGGTGTTGAAAAAGCTCTCGCCCGGCTCGCCCCAGAGCGAGCGCCAGCCGCCCGGCCGGATGGTGCCGCCGGGCATGATCACGCGCCAGCTCGGCACGTCGGAACTCACCTGGGCAATCTCCAGGCTATTGGTGACGACGGTGAGGGAAAGGTCGCGCAGGGCGGCCGCCCGCACTACCTCCATCACGGTGGAACTGGCTTCGAAGATCACGCTCTCGCGGTTGTTGATGCGCAAGGCCGCTTCGACGCCGATGGCGATCTTCTGGGCGCGTTGCATATGCGCATTGATCTGCGATTCACGTTCGAAGGTCGCCTGCAGCGGCGGCACGAGCAGGGCGCCGCCGTGGGTGCGTTCGAGATAGCCGCCTTCCATCAGATGTTCGAGGTCGCGGCGAATGGTCGACTGCGAACCGCCGATCGAGTCGGCCAGTTCCTGGATGGAGGCGGCCCCATTGATGCGCAGATGCTCCAAGATGAGCGCCCGCCTTTTGGCGGGGATGATCTCGACGCGTTTGGTGGGGGCTTCCATATAAAGCGGACTCCTTGGGGCGGACTGACCATCGAAAGGACCGCGACAGGTACGGGCCGCCTCGACGCAGTCAGACGATAGTGCCCAGACTTACGCACAATCTTGCAGATTCTGCCATTAAAGTGCGCTCTTTCCCAGATGGACAAAAGGCGGATCACAGCGACCCGCCTTGCCTGGAGCAAGGTCTGTTCATGACTGAACGCCTGTTTGCCCGAGCTCCATGTTTTCAGCCAGTCCAATGGATTGGCTAGAGCAGCCTTGCTCCAGCCAAAGGGCTGGGACCGTTTCGGTCAGGCGACCTTCTTCAGGGTCGCCGGCTTGAGCACATCCTCGGTGATCGCCAGATCATCGTCCAGGCTGCGCTTGGCCTTGAGGCCATTCTTGGCAAGTTCGCCATGATAGGCCTTGACCGCCTCGTCCGGAGCGACGGTGCCGTCGGCGACCTGACGCATCAACCCCAGCAGCGCGAGCGGATCCTCAGCCAGGTTGATCTTGCGGCCGAATAGAGCGACACGACCGCCATATTTTTCGGCCTGGTGCAGCAGCTCGAAGGTGTCGCGGGTGGTGCCGGCGCCGCCGCCGAGCACGCCGACCACCAGATCGGGATCGAAGCTCGCCAATTCCTCCAGCGCCTTGGGACCGTTATAGACGATCTTGAGGAATTGCGGCCGGTCCGCCTTGGTTACGCCGGCCAGGCAGCGCAGGATGCTGTCATTGATGTATTCGCCGATCTGGGCCCGATCGAGGCCGCAATCGACATTCGGATTGAAGACTTCGAAGAAGTACTTGAAATTGTTGTCGGCGGCCTCTTCGCGGAAAGCAGCGAAGGCATCGAGCGCCTCGTAATCGTGATCGATGTCGTTGAGGAAGGTCACCGAATAAAGGCCGAGATCGGTGCCGATCACGGGTGCACCGATCGCAGGCTCGTTGGTGCCGTACATGACGCGCGAAAGGTTGGCGGTCCGGAAATGGCGGGAGGGATGCTTGGTATAGGCCTGGTGACGCACGCCACCCCAGCAATCGGTGGTGTCATTGGCGCGAATGGAGGGTTTCACCGCCGAATTGCGGAAGACGCCGCGCTCGTGCAGCAGTTCGAGATTGGAGGCCGACACCAGCATGATGTCGACGATATCCTGTTCGACGATGGTCTGGATCTGATCGAGAAATTCGGCGCGCGTGCGTACACGGCCCTGGCCGCCATCATCGCTGCGGGCAAAGCCGGTCGCGGCAAGGCCGGAGCCCATGTCGCCATCCTTGGCATCGGCGATGATGAAATCGGATCGCTTGTAGTTGCCCGCTCGGATATTGCGCAGTTTCTGGTCGAGACGGGTTTGGGGATAGGCCATCGCATAGGCTCCTTGGACTGGCGATGAATGCCGCCGCTTCCTCGCTGCGGCGAGTCGCATTCATTTCAATGACACTCATATACGATCAAAATCTTTCAAACCAGTGCAAAGTTTTCCTTTTGCTGGAATTGTCGCCACACCCGGCATGGACTGGAAACCTTGCGGATCGCGATGCAAATTTGCATGGATGAGGTGTGTTGTTCGCTCCCGTATTGCGGGGGGCTACGGCACCTGCCGATCGCACCGGGTTGAAGGAGGGATGCCGTGCTGCCGAGTTTCGAAACGCAGCGCCTGCTGGTCCGGCCGCGTACCATGGTCGACTTCGAGGCCTGTCTCGTCATGGATCGCGATGTGGAAGTCACGAAGCATATTCCTGGCCCGTGGCACGATCCGGAACAGCACGAAGCCTTCGTCAGGCGGCGCATGCAGGCCGATTACGGACCGGGACTGGGCTATGGGACTGTTGTCGAAAAGCATCAGCCCAATCGTTTTCTGGGCTGGATCCTGCTCATTCCGGCGGACGGCATCGGGCCCGAGATCGAGATCGGCTGGCGGCTGGTGCGGGAGGCCTGGGGCAGGGGATATGCGACCGAGGCGGCGATGCCGGTGATTCGACACGCCTTTACCACGCTGAAGGCTGACAGGATCATGGCGGAGATCGCTCCCCGCAATACCGCTTCGCTGCGCGTCGCGCAGAAGCTGGGCCTGAGCGACGCCGGCGTGCGCGATGATCAAGGTGCGATCTGGAGACGCTACCAGATGACACAAAGCGATTTCGCCTCGCTCGAAGAGACCGGGCGTTGAGGCATTCCGCTTCCGGGCGCAGAACCCAGGCGAGGACATGCAGCGGCGTGCCGCTGGGTTGGCCGCTGCATGTGAGCAAAGAACTTAGCCGTTGGTCGTAGCGGGCGCTGCCGACAGGGCCTCCTGCAGCTTCTGCTCCTGTTCCGGCGACAGCGAGGTCTTGATCACCCGCCCCTTGAGGCCGCTGAATTCGGCCAGAACCTTCTCGGGCTGGACCTTGCGGACCAACACGAACAGGGCCGATGAATTGTTGGGAATGGTCTGGCCGAGCGACTTGATGAAGTCGTCGTCGATGCCGTAATCAGCCAAGGAGCCGGAGAGGGCGCCGACGCCCGCGCCGACGGCGCCGCCGATGGCGAAGCCGGCCAGCGGATTGAGGAAGAGCAGGCCGACAAGCCCGCCCCACAGCGCCCCGGAGAGCAGGCCCGAACTTGCGCCGATGCCGGTCAGGTTGATGCTCTGCTTGAGATGAACCTTGCCCTCGGTATTGCGGGTGACCACCACCGCATCTTCGAGATCGACCAGATATTCCTTCTTGAGCGCGTCCAGCTTGAGCAGAACCTTGTCTGCCTCATCGATGGAATCAAACCCGACGACAATAAGATCGGACATCAAGAACTCCTGTGTTCACCTGTCATGGCGCGCATTGCGGCATGAAGGAGGTTTATCCCGCAAGCCTATTGAATCCATGTGACCATTGTCGGGCACGGATCGGGCATTCTCCTTGGCGCACGAGGGCACCCATTTGAATGTCCTTCCGAGCTGGGTTTCACGGCGATGCCGCGTCGATGGCATAATTGCCGGCGAATTCCTGCGTAGGAGGGATGGGCTTGATCACGTCGATCAGTACGCCATTGGGATCGGCCGTGATGAAATGGCGTTGCCCGAATGCCTCGTCACGCAATTCCAGCAGGATCGGCAAACCCGCCTGCTTGAGCCTCGCATATTCGGCGTCGACGTTGTCGACCTCGAAATTGAGCAGGAGACCGCCGACCTGCCCACCGCGCGCCCGTTCGGGAATGGTATGGTGATCGCCGTCGAGCACGGCGAGATTGACGTTCGCATCTGCCACCGACTGCAGATGCACATACCAATCGGCTTCGAACAGGATCTGGAAGCCCAGATGCTCGACATAGAAGGCCGCCGTGGTGGCTACCTGCCTTGTCATGATCACGGGATAATAGCTGGTGATCTTCATGGACATTCCTGCGTCTCCCTTTTAAACATACAGTCTGAATGTTTTTCAGTAACATACAGGCTGTATGTATGCAAGAAGATAGCCGACGCTCCAATCAGGATCGGACGCTGAGAACCCGAGCGGCCTTGATCGCGGCTGCACGGCGCCTGTTCGTGTCCAAGGGCTACGCCGATACGGGAACGCCCGAATTGGTAGCGGAAGCGGGGGTGACCCGTGGTGCGCTCTATCATCATTTCGCCGACAAGCAGGCGCTGTTCCGGGCTGTCGTCGAGGCAGAGAATGCTGCGCTGGCCGACGAGATCGAACGGGCGGCACCGGAAGAACCCGGCGCGATGGAGGCACTGATCGCTGGCGGCGAGGCTTTTCTGGTCGCCATGTCCGAACCCGGACGTACCCGGCTCTTGCTGATCGAGGCGCCGGCCGTGCTGGGCCGTGAGACGGTGGATGCCATCGATGCCGCCCATGGCGGACGCACGTTGCGCGAAGGCGTCGCCGCCGCTATCGCAAGGGGGCGGTTGCGGCCTGTGCCCGTCGAAGAGGCGGCGCTGCTCCTGTCGGCTGTCTATGACAGGGCGGCGCTGTCCATTGCAGCGGGGGCGAATGGGGAAGAATGGCGGACGCTCATCCGGGCCGTGCTCGACGGCCTTCGTCCTGCGGCCTGATGAGGATCCGATGGCGCAATCCGATCACCAATCCGATGACTCCTCGCTGACGCTCCCCGCTGCGTTGCGCCGGATGGGGCTGCTCGGGCAGAAAGAGACGGCGCGCTTTACAGCGTTGACGGGCGGGGTTTCCTCCGACATCCACCTGGTCGAAACCTCGAACCGGCGCTTTTGCGTCAAGCGGGCGCTGGCTCGCCTCAAGGTGGCAGCCGTCTGGGAGGCGCCGACGAACCGCAATGCGGCGGAGGCGGCCTGGATCCGCCAGGTCGGCCGTTGGTTGCCCGACGGTGTGCCCACTTTGCTTGGCGAGGACGAGCAACTTGGCCTGTTTGCCATGGCCTTTTTGTCCCCCGAGCTTAATCCGGTCTGGAAGGCGCAGTTGCTGGACCAGCAGATCGATACGGCATTTGCGGGGCGCGTCGGCGCCGATCTCGGCCTCATTCATGCCGCCAGCGCGCAGGAAGCCGGGCTTGCGGTGCGCTTTGCCAATGACGCGACCTTCGGGCCGATCCGCATCGAGCCCTATCTCGTCGCCACAGCCCGCGCCCATCCCGATCTGTCGGCCAAGATTGAGGCCGTCGCCGCCCGCACGCTCGCCACCAGGAAGGCTCTGATCCATGGCGATGTCAGCCCGAAGAACATCCTGTGCGGGCAGACGGGCCCCGTTTTCCTCGATGCCGAATGTGCTTGCTTTGGCGATCCGGCTTTCGATCTCGCCTTCTGCCTCAATCATCTCATGTTGAAGGGGGCTCGGCAGGGCGTGCCCCGCGCGGCCTATCGTGATGCCTTCGAGGCTTTGGTCAACGCTTATTTCGCCAGGATCGACTGGGAGGACCGCGCCGCTTTCGAGGCCAGGGCCGCCGCCCTGCTGCCTGTGCTGTTTCTGGCGCGCGTGGATGGCAAGTCGCCCGTCGAATATCTGACGTTGGAGGAGGAACGGAAAGCAGTGCGCCGCTTCGCCAGGCCTCTGATCGCCGATCCCCTTGAAGACCTGATCGCCATCGCCAATGCCTGGACCCGCCAATGATCGATATAGCCATCCGTAGACTTGCTGCTCGCCGTATCTGGGACTCCCGTGGTCGCCCCACCATCGAAGCCGAAGTCGAGCTCAGCGACGGCACGATCGCGAGGGGGATCGCGCCAGCCGGTGCGTCCCGCGGCAGCCGCGAGGCGCTCGAGCGCCGCGATGGCGGCGAAAAGCTGGGGGGCCTCGATGTCCAAGGGGCACTTGCCAGCGTGCGCGGGGAGATCGCGCCGCTACTGATCGGCCGCGACCCGTTCGACCAGGCGGGGTTGGACGAGGCGCTGATCGCGCTGGACGGCACGCCGACCAAGCAAAGACTCGGCGGCAATGCCACCGTCGCCGTCTCGCTCGCCGTGCTGCACGCAGCCGCCGCCAGCCGGGGCTTGCCGCTATGGCGATATCTGGCAGGGGAGGAGGCGGTCACGCTTCCCCTGCCGGAAATCCAGATCTTCGGCGGAGGGGCCCATGCCGGCCGCCGCACCGACATCCAGGATTTCATGGTGATGGCGCCGAAGGCGGCGAGCTTCGCCGAGGCGCTCGAAACCACGGCCGAGGTCTATCTTGCGGCCGGCAGGATCATGGCCGAGCGCGGCCTGCTGCAGGGCGTCGCGGATGAAGGAGGCTGGTGGCCGGCCTTCAGCTCCAATGAAGAGGCGCTTGATACCCTGGTCCTGGCCATCGAGCGCGCCGGTTTCACGCCGGGCGACGAGGTGGTGATCTCGCTCGATGTCGCCGCCTCCGAATTTGGCCGCGGCGGGCGCTATCGGCTCGGCCTGGAAGGGCGCGAGCTCGATCGGGACGGCATGGCGGATTATCTCCTCGGCTGGTGTGAGCGCTATCCCATTCTTTCGATCGAAGATCCCTTTGCCGAGGATGATGCCGAGGGGCTTGCACGCTTTACCGCGGCCGTGGGTCATCGCATTCAGGTGATCGGCGATGATTTCCTGGTTACCAATGCCGGGTTGGTCGAAGAGGCGGTGAGGAACCAAACCGTCAATGCCGTGCTGGTGAAGGTCAACCAGGCCGGCACGGTCAGCGAGGCGAGGGCTGCCTGCGAGGCGGGACGGCGTGCCGGTTTTGGCACGATCGTGTCGGCACGCTCCGGCGAGACCGAGGATGTGGCCATCGTACACCTCGCCATTGGCTGGCACGCCGGCCAGCTCAAGGTCGGATCCTTCGCTCGCTCCGAACGTATGGCGAAATGGAACGAAGCCCTGCGCATCGAGGAGGCCCTGGGACCCAAGGCACGCTTTGCGGGTATCGAAGCCTTACCCTTCAACCGCCGGCAGGGCGCCGCCTGAGAGACTGCGCCAAGATGTCTTGTCGGTCCGGTTTAACAGGGAGCTGAAAAGGCTGCTTGCCCGCTGGGGTGATAGGGCGCCGGGGCAGCAAGCAAAGAAAAGCCGGAGGAGGGAGCGCCTGTCTTCCTCCTCCGGCTGGCATTTACTTGCATGACGTTAAGTTTTCGCAATCGAAATCTGCACTTGAATGCTAAAGTTAAGCATCTCCTGGCAAATAAAGCGTCTGCAGCTCCATAACTTCATCACAAGCTTGCGCCATCCCGTAACAAAGCTGGCTACACTCGGCAATGCAAAAAAGTGCCATGCACGATGCCGTCATCGGATAAATCGATTAATTGCTTGAATGGTCGAAAATTGTCTGACATGAACTCCGGCGATATGTGGAAATCCTAAGACAATTCGTGATATTTGAGGCCTGGTCACATCCTCGAATCCCATTATGGGCTTCCGAGAATAGAACCAGAGTATGACTGGACTGATACCAGAGAGGTACCAAAGCGGTGCCGTTTGGCTGCGGCAATACTCGGTAGCGCCTGTTTGTAGGCCGTGGCGTTCGGACATCCTAAGGGCTGGGGAACGTGAACGATCTGAGAGCCCGCAGCCGGATCGAACGCGAGCTCAAGGTTGTGGCGGCGTGTGCATGGCCCTATCACAGCGACGATACGCAGGAACGATGCGGAGTGGCGATGACGGCCAAGATCCTGGTGAGCGCCTGTCTCGTAGGGCGACCGGTACGCTATGACGGGGCGGCGAAGACGCTGGATCATCTAGCCCTCGCGCGCTGGCGCGACGAAGGACGCCTCGTCGTCGTCTGCCCCGAGCTTGCCGGAGGGTTCAGCGTGCCCCGGCCGCCGGCCGAGATCGCCGAGGGGCTGTCGGGCCGCGATGTCTTGGCGGGCACCGCGCGCGTGGTCGACAGTAACGGTGCCGATGTGACCGCGCTCTATCTCGATGGGGCGCGGAGCGCTCTGGCCTTGGCGCGGGCGGAGGGCTGTCGCTTCGCGCTCTTGATCGACGGTAGCCCGTCCTGCGGCAGTGCCTATATTTACGACGGCGCGTTCGCCGGGCGAAAACATGCCGGTGCCGGCGTCACGGCCGCACTCCTGCGGGCGGAAGGCCTGGAAGTTTTCACCCCGTCGGAAATCGCTGCTCTCGAGGCCAGGCTGGAAAGCGTCGACGCAGGCTGAAGGAGGGGCCGCCCGCATCAGGCCAGATCTTTCTCCATATAGACCCTGCGCAAGCCCTTTTCCTCGACGCGATGGGTTTCGACATAGCCGCTACGGGCGTAGAGCGCGATATTCTCCGTCATCGCCTCATTGGTGTAGAGCCTGATCCGCCGATAGGCCGCTTCGCGGGCGAGGTTTTCGGCAGCCTGGAGCAGGCGGCGGCCCAATCCTCGGCCCTGCGCTGCGGGAGCGACGGCGATATTGTCCAGAAGCATCACATCCTCTTGGGGGATCAGGACGAGGATGCCCAGGACATTGCCGTCGAGAGGGCTCACGCGCACACGCCCTGCGCGCACCAGCGCGGCATAATCATCGAGCATCGGTCCGGGCTTGCGACCGATGCGTGCGATATAGGGCGTGTATGCCGCCTTGACGATATGTTCGATGGCCGGAAGGTCGGCGGTGGTGGCCAGGCGTAGGGCTTGGACCATGATGTCCTCCTGAAGAACGGCGGGCGACATCCCCGCTCTCTCCGGTCGCCGGCCGGAGAGAGCGGCCGTCGTCAGGTTTGCACACGCTCCAAGAGGGCGCGCTGGATGGCAATCTCCACGGGTGAATAGTCGCCGTCCTCGCGCTGCAGCCGGAAAGGCTCCTTTGGCATCAGGGGAGGTTGGGCCAGAAAGCGCGGCGCCGAGCCCCGATGTTTCTGGGCAGCGTGTACCAGGAACGGATGGCAGAGATAGACCGTGCCGGCCTCACCCGTGGCCAGCGTCTGCTGCCGCCGGGCGCCCATCTGTTCCAGATCCATGTGCGAGCGGCCGGTCTCGCCTGCCGGTGCGAGATAACGAGCCATGTCCAGATGCGAGCCGACACGGATGCGGGTCGGTGCATCCTCGGGCCCGATATCGGAGAACAGGAACAGCATGAGTAGAGCCCGCCCGCGCGAGGTGATGTTCACGCGCCAGGCCGAGAAGTCGGTGCGCTCATTGGGATCGCAGTCCTCGCCTGGAAAGGAGAGGTCGACATGCCAGCCGGCGTCACCCGGATCGTCCGGATGGGGAAAGCGCACCGGGAAACTGCCGAGCCCGTCGCGCGGATACCAGCGCCCGCTGCCGACGAGCTGGTCGAAGGCGGATCTGAGGACGGACGTATTGGCTGCCTCCTGGAACGGGCCGCCGCCATAGCCGCCGAGCCGGATCACGGGGCTCGTCCAGGTGGCGGGATCGTCGGGATCGCAGGGGATGTCCCGCCATATGATGGCGCGGGCCTCGTCTGCCAGTTCGCGGGAAAAGGCCCCGTCGATCCGGACGAAGCCGTCTTCGATGAATCGTTCGATCTGCGCAGCATCGAGCGCGCATCCTTCCGGGTGTTTGGGCATGACAATCTCAATCATCGCGCCGTTCTGCCGACAGGGGCGAACGGCGACAGCCGTGTGGTTCACGGCGACAGGTCCGGCGGAGCGGACCGGCGTCCAGTCTTCGGTCAGCCGCTAGCCGACGAGGAAGAAGACGGTGGCGACGTTAAATGTTTGCGTCATCATGGCCGCTCCAGCATAGGCACGCACGTGCGTGGGTCAACCACATCGCCGCTGTTTCTTCATACCAATCAGTGGCGCGGGCGTCCGAGCTGTTCTAAGCAGGGGCGGGCTCGACGCCCCAATCCATGCCGTATCGAGGAGACTTCAGATGACGTCCGCCGCTTCCGCTTCTGCCACGCCGAAATGGGTGACGTTATCAAGCCACCGAGCCTGGCTCTTGCAGCAGGCGGATACGCTGTTCTCCGTATTCGAACAGAACAGTCTCAATCCCCTCGGTGGCTTTTACGACCTCGACATGGCCTGCAAGCCGTTCTCGCCGGGACAGCCGCCCGGCAGCCGGCCGACTCGCCAGATCCATGCGACCACGCGCATGGTGCATTGCTTTGCCATCGCCCATCTGATGGGGCGCCCCGGCGCCGACGTGATGATCGATCACGGCATGGACTTCATCTGGAACGGCCATCGCGACAAGGACAAGGGCGGCTATTTCTGGGGCGTCGGCTATGAAGGGCCGACCGATGATACCAAGCAGGCCTATGGCCATGCCTTCGTGCTGCTCGCAGCCTCCAGCGCCAAGGTCGCCGGACACCCCGACGCCGACCGGCTGCTGGCAGACATCTCCACCATACTGGATGAGCATTTCTGGGAGGCAGGCCCCGGCGCCACCGCGGAGGAGTTCACGCGGGACTGGCAGCCCTTCGACAATTATCGCGGCCAGAACTCGAACATGCACCTGACCGAAGCCCTGATGGCAGCCTTCGAGGCAACCGGCGACAACACCTATCTCAATAAGGCCGAGCGCATCGCCGACCTGATCGTGCGGCGCCACGCCGCCGAGAATGGCTGGCATCTGCCCGAGCATTTCAGCCAGGATTGGCAACTCAACAAGGACTATTCCGGCAGCCCGGTCTTCCGTCCCTACGGCACCACGCCAGGGCACTGGCTGGAATGGGCCCGCCTTTTGCTGCAGCTCTGGGAACTGGGCGGGCGCAAGCTGACCTGGCTGCCCGATGCCGCCACCAACCTGTTCCGCCAGGCCGTCAAGGACGGCTGGGACCACGAGAAGGGCGGCTTCTACTATACGCTCGACTGGACCGGCGCGGCGCGCATTCGCGATCGCTATTGGTGGCCCTGCTGCGAGGGTATCGGCGCGGCGGCTTTCCTCAACGCCACTGATGGCGACGGTTTCTACGAAGAATGGTACCGTACTATCTGGAACTTCAGCGCCGCCCGCTTCATCGACAAGGTAAATGGTGGCTGGTTCCCCCAGCTCGGCGACGACCTCAAGCCCAACACCGGCCCGTTCTACGGCAAGGTCGACATCTACCACGCTCTCCAGGCCTGCCTCATTCCGCTGCTGCCTACCACAGGCAGCATCACGCGCGGGTTGATCACCGAGGGGGTGAAGATCTAGGGCGGCGCGCCGCTCGTTTCCTCACCTCACTCGCTGTCGGACTGGTTCGCCGGATGTGCCTTGACGAAGGCGGGATGTCCTTCGGCCTCGGCCTCGACGCGGCGGATGCGAGGATAGGCGTCGAGCGGCACGCCGAAGCGGCGGGCGGCATAGAGCTGCGGGATGAGATAGACATCGGCCAGCCCCGGTGTCTCGCCGAAGCAATAGGGGCCGTCGCCGATCAACGCCTCGACTGCCTTCAGCCCCGAGCCGGCCCAGGTCGCGATCCAGGCTTCGACCTCCGGCTCGGCCTGGCCGAGCGTCCGGCGCAGATAGGTCAGCGGGCCGAGATTGTGCAAAGGCTGGATGTCGCAGCCAATGATGGCGGCGACGGCGCGCACCTTGGCTCTCCGCGTGGGGTCGGAAGGCAGCAGTGGCGGTACCGGATAGGTTTCTTCGAGATATTCGATGATGGCAGGGGATTGGGTCAAAGCATTGCCGTCATCGAGCACCAGCGTGGGCACGCGCTCCTGCGGATTGAGAGCCCGATAGGCCTCGCCATGCTGTTCGCCGCCACTGCGCACGAGATGAATGAAGGCCTGTTCCGTTTCCAGGCCCTTGAGGGCAAGGGCGATCCGGACCCGATAGGACGAGGTGGAACGCCAATAGGTGTAGAGTTTCATGGTCGCGTTGCCTTCCTGTCATGGCGATGCGCAGAGCCAATACGCAAGAAATCCGGTGTGCCAATCTCCTCAGTTCCATCACGTGACGGAGCGAGATCGGCACACCAAACCCGCGCCAGCCTCCATCCTTATGGCGAGACTATAGCGCTGGCCGGATCATCGCACGGCATTCCCCGAAGCCGATGGAGGCAAAGCCTTCGCGCCGGCAGCGGCCCTTGAGGATCACCTCGTCGCCATCCTCGATGAAGCGCCGCTCCTCGCCCGTTTCGAGGCGGATGGGGTTCTTGCCGCCCTGGCTGGCCTCGAGCAGGCTGCCGCAGGCGTCCTGTCCAGGCCCCGAAATGGTGCCCGTACCGATGAGATCGCCCGGGCGCAAATTGCAGCCATTGGAGGTGTGATGGGCTAACATCTGCGCCACGGTCCAATACATGTGCCTCGCATTGGAGCGAGCCAGGCAATGGGCTGCGAGCCCCCGGCTGCGCAATTCGGCAGTCGTCAGCAGGACCTCCAATTCCATGTCGAAAGCGCCCAGGGCCTGGTCGCCTGCATCGTTGAGATAGTCGAGCGGCGCCGGATCGCCTGCGGGGCGGGGCGCCTGCGCGATGCGGAAGGGGGCGAGCGCTTCGGCCGTGACGATCCAGGGCGAGATGGTGGTGGCGAAGCTCTTAGCGAGGAAGGGCCCGAGAGGCTGATATTCCCAGGCCTGGATGTCGCGGGCCGACCAGTCGTTGAGCAGGCAGAGGCCTGCGATCTGGTCGCCTGCGGCCGATATCCCGATCGGGGCGCCGAGGTCGTTGCCGGGTCCGACCCACACGCCGAGTTCGAGCTCGTGGTCGAGCCGTGCACTCGGGCCGAAGACGGGAATCTCGGCCTCCGGCCGTTTCGACTGGCCGAGCGGGCGCTGGATCGCGATTCCCGAGGGAAGGACGGAAGAGGCGCGGCCATGATAGCCGATCGGCACATATTTGTAGTTGGGCAGGAGCGGATTGTCGGGGCGGAACAGCTTGCCCACCGCGGTGGCGTGGTGGATGCCGACATAGAAGTCGGTGTAGTCGCCGATCCGGGCCGGCAGCTGGAGCAAGCAGTCGGATGCCTTGTACAGCAAAGGCTCTACCCTGGGACGCAGCGAGCTGGCTTCGGCCAGGAGGCTGGAGAGCGCCTGGCGCAGGGCACGCCGTGGGCCAGGGCCTAGGGCCAGCAAGCCGTTGAGGTCGTTGCCCCGGCTCGCTTCGGCGGCCCGTTCGGCGGCGCCGCTGAGCAGGCCGCCATCGAGGACGGCGCGTAGGTCGAGGATGGCATCGCCGATGGCGACGCCAGCGCGCGGCGTCGCGCCTCCGGGGCTGAAGATGCCGAGCGGCAGGTTCTGGATCGGGAAATCGGCATGGCCGTTCGCGGAGGCGACCCAACTGGTCAAAGCGGGGTCATGGGTCTGATCGAGCTGTGACATCAGGGCCTGTTGGGGTCGAAATGCTTGGTCATCTTGTGGCCGTAGCCGCCATAGTCCTTCTGCAGGGCGTCGGAGCCGGCGGCATAGGCGGACACGCGCTGCGGAAAGCGGCATTCGAACATGAAGGCCAGCGTATTTTCCAGCCGGTGCGGCTTGAGTTCGACACGGCTCGCTTTCTCGAAGGCGTCCAGATCAGGGCCATGGGGTAGCATCATGTTGTGCAACGAGGCGCCGCCCGGCACGAAGCCGCCGCCAGTCTTGGCATCGTATTGGCCATAGACCAGGCCCATGAATTCGCTCATCACGTTCATATGATACCAGGGCGGCCGGAAGGTGTTCTCGGCCACCAGCCAGCGATCCGGGAAGATCACGAAATCGATATTGGCGGTGCCGGGCGTTTCCGAGGGCGAGGTCAGCACGGTGAAGATGGACGGGTCGGCGTGGTCGTAGAGCACCGGCCCGACCGGTGAATAGCGCCTGAGATCATATTTGTAGGGCGCATAATTGCCGTGCCAAGCCACCACGTCGAGCGGCGACTGGTTGATCGCGGCGGACCAGAGAATGCCGCCCCATTTGACATAGAGGCGAGAGGGCACCTCCCGGTCCTCATAGGCGGCGACAGGGCTGAGGAAGTCGCGCGGGTTGGCGAGGCAATTTGCCCCGATCGGGCCGCGTTCGGGCAGCGTGAGGGCGCCCCCGTAATTCTCGCACAGATAGCCGCGGGCCGGGCCATCCCGGAGCTCGACCCGGATCTTCACGCCACGCGGGATGACGGCGATTTCGCCCGGCTCGATATCGATGATGCCGAACTCCGTCGCGAGGCGCAGCGAACCCTGCTGCGGCACGAAGAGCAACTCGCCATCGGCATTGTAGAAATACTCGTCCACCATCGAGCGGGTGATCAGATAGACGTGAGCACCCATGCCGGAATGGGTGGCGGCGTCGCCGGCCGTGGTCAAGGTGTGCACGCCGTTGAGGAAGGAAACCGGTTCGGCCGGGATGGGGAGCGGATCCCAGCGTAGCGGCGCGATCGGAACCTCGACCTCGGGGGCGGGCGCGGTGCGCCAGAAACCGATATCGGCCTTGGTGAACGCGCCCCAATGGCTCACCGTTGGCCGGATGCGGTAGAGCCAGGAGCGCTCATTGGTGGTGCGCGGTGCCGTGAAAGGTGAGCCGCTGAGCTGCTCGGCATAAAGCCCATAGGCGCAGCGCTGGGGGGAGTTGCGGCCGAGGGGCAGGGCGCCCGGGAGTGCCTCGGTTTCGAAGCCGTTGCCGAAGCCCGACATGTAGCCGGCCTGGATAGCGCTGACGGCCTCGCCTTTTCGATCGCTGTCTGGTCGGGGAGACTGGAGATCCATGATCGCCTCCTGAATTCGAACGTTCCTGTTATAATCGTTGCGTTTGTAACCATCAAAGGTGCGTCCGGTGCTGCAGATCCTCCTGCCCGAAGGGACTGGCGCTGGGCTGGTTGGAGGCGTCGCCATCTGCGGCTCTATCACGGGTCTCCGGCGTCAATATGAGCACCAGCAGGGCCGGCACGACCATCAAAGCCGCATAGATGGCGACTGACATCGGCGTACCCGTGCGCTCGATCAGGAGAGCACCAATCAGCGGCGCGACCGAACCGCCGAGCACGGATGCGGCCTGATAGGAGGCGGAGAGGGCCGTGTAGCGCACGCGCGTCGGGAACATCTCGATGACATAGGGGGCAAGGCCGCCCAGCAGGAACCCGTGGGCGCACAGGGCCGGGATGGCGCGAAGGTAGAGAGCCGATGGCGCCTCACCCTTCACGAGGGTGAACAGGGCAGAGGCGGCGGCCGTGGCCCCGATGAAGCCTGCGATCATCACGGGCCGGCGCCCGATGCGGTCGCTGAGCCAGCCCGAACCGAGGATGACGGGCAGGGAGGCGAGCGAAGCGACGAGGACGACATCGATGGCCTGGGCACGGCTGAGCCCGAGCCGGGTGGTCGCCAGCAGCAGGACGAAGGTCGAGAACAGATAGAGCAGGGTGTTCTCGGCTGCCTTGACGAAGAAGACCTTGGCCATCGACAGTTTCTGGGTGGCAAAGGCTTCGGCCAGCGGCGCATGGGCGATTTCGGTTTCCGACTTAATCTCGAGGAAGGCCGGCGATTCATCGACCTGCCGGCGGGCCCAGAACCCGAGGGCGATCAGCACGATCGAAAGCAGGAAGGGAATGCGCCAGCCCCAGGCCAGGAAGGTCTCCTCGCCGAGCCAGAGCTGCACGAGGCCGAGGATGCCGAGGGCGAGGACATTGGCGGCCGGGCCGCTCGCCATCGGAAAGCTGGTCCAGAAACCGCGATGCCGGGCCGGCATCGATTCGGCCACGATCGTCAGTGCGCCGGTTGCCTCGCCGCCGACCGCAACGCCCTGGAAGATGCGGATGAGCAGGAGCAGGAGGGGAGCGGCGACGCCGAGGGTGTCATAGGTCGGCAGGAGGCCGATGGCGACGGTGGCGATACCCATCATCAACAGGCTGACGATCAGCGTGTTCTTGCGGCCGAGCCGGTCACCTATCACGCCGAAGACGATGCCGCCGAAGGGGCGGGCGAGGAAGCCGGCCGCAAAGGTGCCGAGGCCGAGTAGGGTACCCACGAAAGGATCGTCGGCAGGAAAGAACACCTTGTTGAAGACGAGCACGGTGCTCGCGGCGAAGATGAAGAAATCATACCATTCCAGTGTCGAGCCCAATGTGGCGGCAAGCATCACCTTCAGGCGGGACGCCATCGAAGCCATCTTCATCCTCCCGGTCGCGGATCTTTGGTTATGCGACCTCCCGAAGAGAAGCGGACGCTCGTTTATGAAGTTGCAGTTGTAACTGTCGATAATGTAACTATCAAAGCATGGCCAAGCTCACCCTCGAGAACTTTCTGCCCTATCGGCTCAACCGTATCGGAGCGGCGGTATCGCGCGACTTTCGGGCGGTCTATGGCCCGGAGCACGACCTGACGGTGCCCGAATGGCGGGTGCTGGCGACATTGGGCGAATTCGACGAGATGGGCGCGAAGGCGATCGGTGCCCATTCCTCCATGCACAAGACCAAGGTCAGCCGCGCCGTGCGAGCGCTGGAGGAACGCCGCTGGCTCAAACGCCGCGAGAGCGTGGAAGACAGGCGCGAGGAGATCCTCAGCCTCACGCCGCTGGGGCGGCGGGTCTATGCCGAGATCGTGCCGCGGGCGCTGGCTTTCGAAGCCGCCTTGCTGGCGGCCCTTGGCCCGGAGGCCAAGGCGCTGTTGCGGGGGCTCGACAAGCTCGAAGCCAGCATGGATCTGAGATAGCACCGGCCGGAGCAAGGTGCGTTTTACGAAGCGCCTCTTTGCTCCCGCCTATTGTTTTGAGGAGTTTTTGCGAGTTTCGATGGCTCCATCAATTCGCAAAAGTACGTTATCCGCCCACCATCAGCTTGACGATCTCGTCATGATTGGTCTCAGCGATCAGGCGCTCGCCCGCCAGGGTGCCGCGGCGTAGCACCACGATTCTGTCGGAGACCGCGAAGATGTCCTGCAGATTGTGCGAGATGAAGATGATGCCGCGTCCCTGCGCCTTGAGGGTCTTGATCAGGGAGACGACCTTGCGCTGCTCGGGTACGCCGAGAGCGGCGGTCGGTTCGTCCATGATCAGCACCTGGGCGTTCCAGTAGACGGCACGGCCGATGGCGACCGCCTGGCGCTGGCCGCCGGAGAAATTGCCGACGGGGGCATCGAGGCGAGTCACGTGGAAATCAAGCTGCGCCATGGTCTCCTGCGCCGCCTTGGCCATCTTCTTGCGGTCGAGCACGGGCAGGAAGCCGAAGGCCTTCGTCATCGGCTCGCGTCCCAGGAAGATGTTGGCGCCGATGGAGAGATTGTCGGCCAGTGCGAGGTCCTGGTAGATCGTCTCGATGCCATGGCCACGCGCGGCCTCGGGGGTCGCGAATTTCACGACTTCGCCCTTCAGCCGGATCTCGCCACCATCGGCCTGGTAGACGCCGGAGATGGTCTTGATCAGGGTCGACTTGCCGGCGCCGTTGTCGCCAGCGAGAGCCACGACCTCGCCGGCATTGAGCTGGAGCGAGACGCCGTTGAGCGCGGTGACGCCGCCGAAATGCTTGGAGACGTCGCGTATGTCGAGGAGAGGCTGGGTGCTCATGAGCGGCGGCCTCCGGCAATGCTGCGCTGGGCCTGGTCGACCAGCACGGAAACGATGATGACGACGCCCACCGAGACGAATTGCCAGAAGGGCTCGACATTGATGTAGACGAGGCCGAACTGGATGACGGCGATGACGAGCGCTCCGGCCAGCGTGCCGGAGATCGAGCCCGAGCCGCCGAACAGGCTGGCGCCGCCAATCACCACAGCGGCGATCGAGTCGAGCAGGAGCGGCTCGCCGGCCTGGGCCGCACCGGCGGTGAAGCGGGCGGCATAGAGCACGCCGCCGATGCCGGCGCAGACAGCCGACAGCACGTAGAGCTTGCGGGTATGCCTGGAGACATTGATGCCGGCCCGCAGCGCGGCCTGCTCGCTGGCGCCGATGGCGTAGGTGTGCTGGCCGAAGCGCGTCTGCGAAAGCAGATAGTGCATCAGGATGAGGAAGAGGGCGGCCACGATCACCACGACGGGCACCCCGTAGAGGCGGCCATTGCCGAGTGCTGCGAACCAGGCATTCGAAACCGGGACGGTGGTGCCGCCGGCGAGCAGATAGGCGATGCCGCGAGCCACGCCGTACATGCCGAGCGTGCCGATGAAGGGAGGGACCCTGAGTTTCGAAATCAGCAGGCCGTTGATATAGCCGGGGATGGTGGCCACGGCGACGCCGGCCACAATGCCGATCAGCATGGCCGGGAAGGGCGGCATGGAGGCGCCCGCGAGATTGGCGGTATGGGCCGCCACCACGGCCGACAGCCCCATGATGAAGCCGATCGAAAGATCGATGCCGCCCGAAATGATCACGAAGGTCGAGCCGAGCGCCAGCAGAAGCGGGGCGACGGCATAGATCGAGATCGATTGCAGCGTGGGAACCGAGAATACGAAGGTCGAGCCATAGGCGATCCGGGCCCAGCACTCGAAGAAGACCAGGAGCAGGACCAGGAAAAGCCAGGCCCTGAGCTCCGCGATGCGCAGAAGGATGGGATGAGGTCCTGCCGCGGGCTGCGCCCGACTGAGGGAGGATTGGGCTGCCGACATCAGGCGCTCCGTTGAGAGGTCATGAAGAGGCCGCCGGGCCAGAGCGTTTTCCAGAAAAGTTGACAGACTTTTCGATTAAGAAAACGCGTCAAAACAAAGAGTTAGAGAAAAATGGCAATTCGGAGAAAAGTCATTTTCCTCTAGAGCGTCCTGCTCCAAAGGCTCCGGCGGCGCAGATGCTAGGAAGGCCTCATTCCTTGTAGATGAAGGCGGCAACTTCCGGCTTCTCGACGTTGGACTTGTCCATCACGGTGAAGCCCGTGCCGATCGAGGCAGGGATCGATTGGCCAGTCAGATGGGCATAGGCGGAAAGCACGCCGAAATAGCCGATCTCCGCCGGATGCTGGGCGATGGCGATGTCGACCAGGCCGGACTTGATGTTGTCGACGATCGTAGCCGGAGCGTCGAAGGCGGCGACACGGATCTTGCCACTCTGGCCAGCCTGCTGCACGCCATTGGCGGCACCCAGAGCGGAGAACAGATTGGCGCCGAACACACCGGCAAGATCGGGATTGCGGGCGAAGACCGACTGCATCTGCGAAGCGGCCTTGTTGGCATCATTGTCGTTGAATTGCGTTTCAAGAACAGAGATGTTGGGATAATTCTTCATCTCGTCCTTGAAGCCTTCCTCGCGCTGATCCGTGGTCGAGATGCCCGGCTTCACATTGGATACATAGACCTTGCCCTTCTCGCCGATAGCCTTGGCGAGGGCACGGGCCGCGATGCGCCCGCCCAGAATATTGTCCGAGGCGACATAGGAGAGCGGGAAGTCGGCGTCACCCGCGCCGGTCTGATATTTGCCGGTGCCGATGAAGGTATCGACGGTGATCACCGGAATGCCAGCATCGATGGCCTTCTTCAGCGGCTGGACGAGCTGAACCTTGTCGGTCGGCGCAATCAGGATGGCGTCGGGCTTGCGCGCGATGACGGCATCGAGCACGGGCGTCTGCGTCACCGGGTTGAAGTCGGGCGCGCCCTGGAACACCAGTTCGGCTCCCACCACCTTGGCGGCTGCCTCTGCGCCCTTGCGCATGGAGATGTAGAAGGCGTCGGTGGTCAGGCCCGGGATGAGGGCGATGGTGTATTTCTTGTCCTGGGCCTGCGCCGGAGCGGCGAGCACGCTGGCCCCGATGGCAAGAGCCGCGAGGGCCGTAAGCAGTTTCCTCATGTCGTTTCCTCGGTTTGACGTAAGTCGGATCGATCCCTCCGGCACGGATCCTCTTCTGACGGGAGGTAGCCGGCCGGTCATGGCGGGAAAGGCCGCCGATCAAGGTGAGGAAAGAGATTTTGATTGCGGCCAACGCGAGTAAATTCGCGTCGCGCGCTCTCGTCTTCTCCCTCCCTGAATTTGTTTTTGTCTTTTATTAATTGTCAGACTATGGTTTTGCGTGATGAGCGTCAATTAAAGATATTGCTCATGGAAAAATTGACAAAATGTGCCTTGTTCGGAGGAAGGGTTTTGGCATTATCGCATTGAACTAAAACATTATATTTTTTGAGAGCAATGATCGGATCAAATTTCCGGGTGGCCAATTTTATGGCATGTAAAAAATAAAATTGTTTGCCTGTGTAAAAATTAAAGGCGAGCTGAACACGACAGGGAGCGGCGGTTGGTGCGAAAGATCAGGAACATGGCCGAGTTCGCCGAGCTCAGTGGCATTTCGCGGCCAACCGTGTCGAAATATTTCAACGACCCTGGCAGTGTGCGCAAATCGATCCGCACTCGCATCGAGCGGGCCCTGGCCAAGTATGACTATCGGCCGAACCTGTTTGCAGTGAACCTCAACCGAAAGCGGCCCAAGATCATCGGCGTGATCGTGCCCGATACCTCGGACATGTTCTATTCGGAGATGGTGCGTCACATCGAGCGACGCTGCGCGCAGGATGGTTACTTCGTGCTGGTGCTCTCCTCGCGAGGAGATGCCCTGCATGAGGCGCGTTCGGTGGAGACGCTGCTGTCGCTCAAGATTGCCGGAGCGATCATCGCCCCCCTCGGCGCCTATACCGATGCGACACGGATGGAGACCCTGCGTGCCCATATTCCCGTGGTCTATCTTGATTCCTCCCTGCAGGACGGCTCGCCCTTCGTCGGCACCGACAATGAGCAGAGCATCGGTCTGATCACCGATTATCTCTGCCGCACGGGGACGCCTCCCTGCTTCTTTGAAATGCCTGCGGTCAATCACAATGCCGCCGAGCGCAGCAATGCCTATGTCCAGGCAATGGAGCGGCTCGGCTTCCAGCCGGAGATCATCACTGTTGCAGGCAAGCCGGACTGGCGTTTCGAGGAAATTGCCTATGCCGAGGCCCTGCAGGTGATCGACGGCGCGGGGTTTCCGACCTCGACGGTGCTGTGCGCCAATGACCGTATCGCCGTAGGGGTGATGGCCGCAGCCTTCCAGCGCGGCCTGAAGGTCGGGCGTGAAGCCGATTGCCGATTGCGCGTCGCCGGCCATGACGACCAGCCCTATAGCCGTTTCGGCTGTCCGCCCTTGACCACGGTGGCGCAGGACTTTTTCCGCCTCGGCAATCTCGGCGTCGAGCTGCTGCTCGCCCAGGTCGAGGGCGAGGAACCTGCACAAGGACAGCAGCAATTGCGGCTCGAGGCACAATTGATGATGCGGGCTTCGGCCTGATTGCGATCCACATTTTACGGAGACCCTACATGACCAAGCTTCTCGACCTGGCCCCTGCGCGCCGTGCCGGAAGGCCGCGGGGCATCGCCTCGATCTGCTCGGCTCATCCGGACGTGATCGAGACGACGCTGGCACATGGCCGCGAGCGCGGGCGCGAGGTGTTGATCGAGGCGACCTGCAACCAGGTGAACCAGGAGGGAGGCTATACCGGCATGACGCCAGCCGATTTCAGGCGTTTCGTGCTCGGGAAGGCGAAGGCAGTCGGCTATGACACGACCGGGCTGATCCTTGGCGGCGATCATCTCGGTCCCAATCCCTGGCGCCATCTCGACGCGGAAGAGGCGATGGCCAAGGCCGAGGCGATGATGGCGGCCTATGTCGTGGCGGGGTTTGGCAAGATCCATCTCGATGCCAGCATGGGCTGCAAGGGCGAGCCCGAGGCGCTCGACGACGAAACCACGGCCAGGCGTGCCGCCCGCCTGACCTGGGTGGCGGAGCAGACAGCCCGCGACAATGGGTTGCCTCTGCCGGTCTACATCATCGGCACCGAGGTGCCGGTGCCGGGGGGCGCCTGGCATGCGCTCGACAGCCTGCAGCCGACCGCGGCGGGAGCGGCACGCCAGACCATCGAGACCCATCGGACCATCTTTCGCCAGCAAGGCGTCGAGGCGGCGCTGGAGCGCGTGATTGGTCTAGTGGTGCAGCCCGGCGTCGAATTTGGCCATGAGGATGTGGTGGTCTACCGGCCCGAGAAGGCCCGGGATCTCATCGGCGTGCTGGGCAACGAGCCCTCCCTCGTGTTCGAGGCCCATTCCACCGACTACCAGCCACGGGAAAAGCTGGCGCAACTGGTGGCCGATGGCTTTGCCATCCTGAAAGTCGGGCCCGGCCTGACCTTTGCCTGGCGCGAGGCGCTCTACGGCCTCGATCTCATCGCCGGGGAACTCGATGCCTCCTATGGCGAACGCTCGCTGGCCAAGGCGATGGAGGCCCTGATGCTGGCCGAACCCGGCTACTGGCAGCGCTATTATCAAGCCGATGCCGCCGGCCAGCACGTGCTGCGCCATTATAGCTACAGTGACCGCATCCGCTATTACTGGCCGCATCCGGTCGCGGCCCGCGCCGTGGCGCGCTTGTCGAAGGCGTTGGCAGGGCGCACCTTGCCACCCACTTTGGTGCATCAGTTCGTGCCTGCAGCGGCGGGGCATGACGGACCGCTGGACATGGCCGTTTGCCTCTCTCTGGCCATACGCTCGGTGCTGGACGATTATGCCGGGGCGACGGCGGTGCAGTGAGTCGGCGCCGGCATTTGGTAACAAAGCCGTGAGACCGGCCGTAGAGAGGAAGGCTCGTGCATAATCCCATGCGCGAAGAGGAGTGGGCGGCATGGTTGCGGCAGTCGATCGCTGGGGACGCACCGGCTTATCGGCGGTTCCTGCAGTCGGTGACGCCCTATCTGCGCGGCACGGCGCGCCGCTATTGCGAGCGTTTCGGTGCCCCATCGGCGGAGGTCGAGGACGTCGTGCAGGAAGTGCTGCTCGCCATTCATCTCAAGCGTGGAACCTGGGACCAGTCGCGCCCGCTCGGTCCCTGGCTTTCGACGATCGTGCGCAACAAGATGATCGATACCATGCGCCGTCGGGGACGGCAGGTGATGGTGCCGATCGAGGACGTGATCGAGATTCTCGAAGCGCAGGAGCCGGCAACCGTGCTGTCCCAGCATGAGGCCGAGAAAATGCTGGCGCATCTGAAACCGCCGCAGCGGGACATCGTGGAAGCCATCTCCCTAGGGGGCGTCAGCATCCGGGAGACGGCTGCAAAGTTGAAGATGACGGAAGTGGCCGTGCGCGTTGCTTTGCATCGGGGCCTCAAGAAGCTCGCAGCGCTCTATCGGAGTGACCAGTCGTGAAGACCGACGATCTCATCAATGCCATTTCGGAAGATGCGCCGGTCAGATGGTCCCTCGGCAGGGCTTTCGGACTGGCGGTGATCGTCGGTACGGCTTTTTCGGCCGCGCTTTTCTTTCTGGGCTTCCGTCCTCGTCCCGATATCGCCGCGGCGGCCGAGACATGGCGTTTCCTGTTCAAGTTCGTGGTGACGGCATCACTGGCCGTTTCGGCCTGTGGCCTGATCCTGCGCCTGGTCAAGCCGGGTGCACAATCGGGGGGATGGCGCCTTGCTTTGGTCGTTGCACCCTTGCTCTTGATTGGCGCAGTCGCCGTGGAAATGATGGTCATGCCGCCCGCCAGTTGGGGAACACGCTGGATGGGCGTCAATGCCCGCTATTGCCTGATGTTGATACCCTTGCTGGCGCTCGGGCCGTTGGCCTGCATTCTCTATGCCCTGCGCCAGGGCGCTCCCGAGAACCCCGGCAGGGCCGGGGCGGTGGCAGGCCTGGCCGCCAGCGGCATCGCGGCAACCCTTTATGCCAGCCACTGCGTGGACGACAGCCCGCTTTTCGTCGCCACCTGGTATAGCCTGGCGACAGGTATCGTCACCGTCTTGGGATATATCGCCGGCCGTCGTTTGCTGCGCTGGTGAGCACGGCATGGCCTCGTGGCCATCGACATGCTCTGCAATGAAGCGGGTATTTTGAATATCCCTGCAATATGTTGTTATTGTTATTTGTTCTTTGAATTTGAATCTGACTTCCAGGGCGGTGGCTATTTTCCGATAGCCATCACCAAGCCGCTTTGCTTTTTTGCGCGGAAACGAATGATTTGGTTTGAGCCCTATGGTTATCATTCTGTAAAGACTGGTTTTTTTGGGAGAGTCTAGCCGTTCGATCGATGCCTCTGCAGCGCCTGGATATAGGTGAGGAAGAGTTCGCGCTCCGACGTGATGTCCAGCTTTTCATAGATGCGAAGCCGGTGGTTCTTCACCGTCCCACGCTGGAGCTTGAGGCGCTGGGCAATGGTGGCGGTAGGGTGGCCTTCGAGCACCAGCTTGACGATGTCGATCTCCCGGGGCGTGAGGGTCGGATTGAGCTTGGAGATGATCGTCTGGTCGTAATCCGTTGAAGAGGATGCCGATTTCTCTACCGTGAACAGCCAACCTTCCGGTGCGGAGCCATGGGTTGGCGAGATACGGGTCCTGTGCAGAACGGTGGCGTCGTCCAGTATGGCTTCCCCGGCATTCTCGGCCGTCAGCCGTTCGACGGCACGCGGCAGGCCGGCATCCCTGCTTTCCAATTCCCGCCAGGCCTCCGATGCGTGGACGACGCAGCCTTCGAGGTCGCGCAGCATGATGGCCAGCGGCAGGGAGACGCCGCCTGCGCCGCGCCCGATCGCCGCCGCCAGGACCGCATTGACATGCGCGCTCTCCAGCCCGGCAAATAGGGGATAGAAATCTTCCATGGCCGTGCGTTCACTGTCGAGGAAGCGGCCGATGCGACGTTCCAGGAACAAGGCAACGCTGGCCCGTCCCATGGCGGGAAGGAAGTAACCAAGTTCGTCGGTGATGCTGGATTCCTGCAGGAATTCGCGGACATAGCGGCTCTGCCGGGTGGCCGTGGCCGGAAACATGTCGAGGCTGACGACGCCGGGCCGTTCCGTCTGCGCCCAATAGCGATGGAACGGGTCGAAGACATGGAAGGTCGTCTCATATTGGCGGGCCAGGGCATCCGAGAAACCGTGATGCATGAGGAAGCTCGGCCGGCCGACCGCCGAATATCGCACCATGGTGGCGATGTCGTGCGAGACCAGGGAACGGAAGGCCGCGAGCAGGGCGACATAGAAGTCGGATGTTCCTACCAGCCGGGCGGCCTCTCCGATGGCAGCATTGACGGTGGCGAGCGGAAGGCCGGAAGCGATCAGGGAAGATTTCATCCGTACATTCCACGCCGAAGTCGCATTCGGCCACAGGTGCTGTCTGACATAAGTGAGACGCTGCCTTTGTCATGCCCGGACCCTGGCCCAGGCATCCAGCGGCCCCGACTCCGATAACCGGAAGGGAGTTGGATTTCCGGGTCAAGCCCGGCAATGACAAAGGTCGAGCTAATTTAATCCGTCTATTGACCCGCAAACCCTTAGCATAGAGGGAGGGTAGCGTTCCCTGAAGCTTTCTACCAGAGCGCTCCCCCGGTGATCTGGATGTTTTCGGCCGTGATGCCTTTGGCGGCCTGGCTGCAGAGAAAGACAGCGAGACCAGCCACTTCGTCGGGTTGGATGATGCGCTGCTGCGGATTCTGAGACGCAATCCGGGCCATGGCGCTTTCCAGGCTTTCCCCCTTGCCGTCGCGCTCGGCGACCTGGGCGACGTTGCGGCGCATCAGCTCGGTCTCCACCCAGGTCGGTGAGATCATCACGGCCGTGACGCCATGCGGCGCTCCTTCCAACGCCACGCAGCGCGTCAAGCCCAGCAAGCCGGATTTGGAAGCGCAATAGGCTGGATTGTCCTTCCAGCCGACACTGGCGGCCGTCGAGCCGATATTGATGACGCGGCCCCAGCCCCGCGCGATCATGCCGGGCAGGAGGCTGCGCGTGGTGCGAAAGGCCCCGGTGAGATTGGTGTCGAGGATCTTGTCCCAGAGTGCGTCGGAATGGCCGCTGACCGGCTGTTCGGCCGTGGTACCGGCGGCGTTCACCAGGATGTCGATGGGGCCGCAGGCTGTTTCGGCCGCCTCGATGAAGGCCTCGATGATCTCGCTGGAGCGCACGTCGAGATGGCCGGCATGCACCTTGACGCCCTCAGCATCGAGCATGGCGCGCACGCGCTGCAGTTCAGTCCGCTCGGGATAGGCGGCGGCATCGCCCAGGCGCGTGCCTTCGCCGATATAGGAGCCGACCGCGACATTGGCGCCGACGCTCGCCAGAGCCTGTGCGATGGCGAGGCCCTGGCCGGTGAGGCCGCCGGTGATAAGCGCGGTACGGCCTTTCAAGCTGGTCATGGTCTTCCCTTATGGCCGGATGAATTCACGGGCCTCGGCCTCGTGATACGACTTCGTCCCGCGATAATATTGCAACGAAGCATCGCTCCAGGGCTGATAATCCCAGGGCGTGATCTTGCCGGTGCTCAGCGCCTTGTAGACGAGGCGGCGCCGACGTTGGCTGGCGATGATTTCCCGCTTGAGCCTGGACATGTCCCACCGGCGCTCGACCTCGCCGAGCATGTCCCGCACCACGCCCGCATGTCCCGGATCTCCTGCGAGGTCATGCACCTCGTCCGGATCGGCTTCCATGTCGAAGAGCTGCGGCGGGTCGTGCTCGACATAGGTGAATTTGTAGCGGCCCTTGCGCAGCATCACATAAGGGGCCGCCACACCCTCCGACATCAACTCGCTGACCGCGATACGGTCGTCGGCGTCCTGTCTCAGGAGGGAGAGCAGGCTGCGCCCGTCGGGACCTTCTGGGTAATCGTTCCATTCCGGGCCAGCGGCAATCTCGACCAGGGTCGGCAGAATATCGACGAGGGAAGCATTCGCCTTGATGCGGGCGCCTGCCGGCACGTTGGGGCCGGCCATGAGCAGGGGCACACGCGACGACCAGTCATAGAAGCTCATCTTGTACCAGAGGCCGCGCTCGCCAAGCATGTCGCCATGATCGGCGAGGAAGATCACGATGGTGTCCTTGCCATGCCCGGAGCGCTCGAGCGCATCGAGAACCTCGCCAACTCGCTCGTCGAGATAGGACACGCTGCCGTAATAGGCGTGGCGGGCAGCGCGCACATGCTCATCGCCGACCCCGAACTCTCCGCGATCATATTGTTCCCACAGCCGCCGTGAATGCGCGTCCCGTTCGGCTGGAGGAATGAAAGGCACGCGGGGCATGTCGATCTTGTCGTGATCGTAGAGATCCCAGAACCGTTGCGGCGTCACATAGGGATCGTGCGGATGGGTGAAGGAGGCAACGAGTAGGAAGGGGCGATCGTCGCTGTCGCGCGCCTGGTCGAACAGCCAGCGCCGGGCGTTGTGCGCGACCTCCTCATCATAGTCCTGCTGCAGGGCCCGTTCGGCTATGCCGGCGTCGCTGACGTTCTTCATGTTGTGGAACCAGTCCATGGTCCGCCACGGATCGTCCCAGTCGGCCGTCCAGTTGAAATCGGAGGGACAGATGTCGGTCGTTACCCGTTCTTCGAAACCATGCAACTGATCGGGCCCGATGAAGTGCATCTTGCCCGACAGGCAGGTCCGGTAGCCGAGCACGCGCAGATAATGGGCGAAGGTGGGAACATCAGACGGGATCTGCGCGGCATTGTCCCAGGCCTGAATGTTCGAACACAGCCGCCCAGTCATCAACGCCAGCCGCGCGGGAGCGCAGAGGGGAAAGTTGGAGTAGAAATTGTCGAAGACCGCACCGGTTTTGGCGATGCGGTCGAGGTTGGGGGTCTTCACAACAGGATGGCCGTAGACGCCGAGCGCCGGGGCACCCAACTGATCGGCCATCAGAATGAGGATGTTGGGGGACTCATCGAGCATCTCCCTCGGGTTCAAGAGGCCGCTTGAGCCATTCGCGATAGAAGCCCTCCAGATCCGGCTCGAAATCATGCACGATCGGATAACCGGGAGCGGCTGCCTCGACCTCATGAAGGGTGCCGCAAGACTGGCAGAGGAATTCCCGGATTTCCATCCATTCCGGATCGGGGATATCGGAATTGGGATAGATCTCGCGCAGGGCCTCCTTGGTCCGACGCACGCGGATATGGGCACCGAGTTTCCAGTTCTTCCTGTAATGCCCGAACTCCTGGCCGCATTCGCATTTGGTAACGCGGCCATTCGGCGTGTCGGCGATGAAGAGGTGATCGCCGACCGGCAGCAGGATCGGGTCCTTCCAGGCCATCCGCTCCTGCAGGACCTGGATATAGGTGTGGAAACGGTCGTCGTCCTTATAGGCGCTCATGATCTGCCGGGTCTGGTGCCAGGGCAGGCTGCCTGCAACGAGTTCGCGAATGGTTTCCTTGGGATAGCTGGACATGCTGACCTCAGTAGTGAACCGTGAAGGAGGCGTCGAGGCCCCAGAACTTGCGGAAGTCGGCGGCAAAGCGCGGCGAGAGCTTCATCGCATTGGCGTGCATCTTGGCGACCTCGGGCGCGAAGTCGCTGGCGGCGACGCGCTTGGCCTCCTCGGCGATCCAGGCCGAGACAGGCACGGACGTCGCGATGCGTTCAGCCCGCATCTTCTCGCGCAAGGCGGCGGTGGCGGCGAGATCGGCCTCCAGCCGATCCGTCTGCGGGACTTCCCGGATGACGATGCCGAATACCTGCTCGGATGCTTCCGGGGTGAGGTAGCCGTTTTCCACATCCTGCGCGGTCTTGATCGGATCGCGCTCCAGCACGTCGCCGTAACCGCCGCCGCCATTATAGGAATGGGTGAAGATGTCGCCGGACTTGTGCGGCGCGGTGATATAGGGGCCTTCCTCGGTGATGTGCCGGCCTTCGACCAGTTTCTCCAAGTCCGAATGGGCCGGGTCAGTGCCGATGGTGTGGGGGAGAGGCCGCCTGTCGGCGATGATCTCGGCAAGATTGGTATCGCGCACGGCCCGGTGCATCTGGCAGGTCGGCGCAGGATAGCCGCCGCACATGCCGCCATTGTCGAAGACTCGCGAGGAGTGCTCCGAGGTCATCAGGCGTAGATGCGACGTCTTGTTGATCAGCCAGGTCGAGATGAAGGCACAGCCGCCGCGATACTTGCCCGACCCGCCGGAGTTGGGCAGGATCGAGCGGCCGATATAGAGCATCGGCATGTTCTGTTCCCATATCTCGATATTGCCCATGTCGGATTCCGGGTTCCAGCCGACATAGGCGGTGTCGAGCCCGTCCTTGATGGCGAGGGCACCTGAGCCGGCAGCCGCGCATTCGAAATGGGCCATGCCGAACAGGGTGCCATATTGGCTCTCGCCGCCCATCTCGATCATCGGCGAGTTGACTTGGCCGACGAAGACCTCCTCGACGAAGCCGCGGGCGAGAAAACCGCGGGAGAGCAGGCGCTGGAACACGCCATAGGCTGGCAGCAGCAGGGCCCAGGAGGTCGCTGTCGCGACCATCTCGTTGTCGGGGTTGGTCCAGGTGCCCTTGGGCAGTTTCAGTTCAGTGGCGAGCCAGGCGCCATCATTCACCAGGCCCTCGAAGTTCATGTGTTGGGTCAGGGTGACGAACATCCCGCCATCCATGCCGGCCGGCGTGCAGTTCATCGAATGATAGCCCCAGGGCTGGGTGCCCTCGAAGTCGAGTGTGATCTTGCCGTCGGTGGTGATCTCCATCTCGACGGGTATGTTGTAGAGCCAGTTCGGATCGCCCAGGGGCTGGAAACCCGGTTTGCCCTCGGTGACATGGCCATAGAAGGTGTGGCCGCGATAAATGCCGGGCACGGTAAGCTGGCGCGTGCGGGCGAGCTGGCTGATGCGGCCTTCCTCGATGAATTCCTTGGAGATCTGCTTCCAGTAATCCAGGCCGATCTCGTCGACGAGGGCGATCAGGTTTTCCCGGATGTCGATGCACGACGCGACCTTGGCCTTTTCGTCGAGCACCCAGTAGATCGGCATACGCAGATTGCGCTCGCAACGGATGACGTAATCGCGGCGGATCTCGTCATTCGTGCCGATCTTCTCGGCACAGACGAACAGGCCTTCGGTAAAGCGCTCCTGGGCCAGGCAGACGTCGCCACCCGGCGTGATGCCGCCGGCCTCGAGCTCGTGGCAGACGGCGCCGGCCCAGCCGATCAGTTCACCCGAATGGAAGATCGGCACCACGTCCATCACGTCGGGCACCTGCACGGTGCCGATGAAGGCGTCGTTGTTGGCGAAGATGTCGCCGGGATTGATGCCCGGATCGGCTTCATAGCCTTCGCGGATCATCCATTTGATGAAGCGGCTCATAGTGTGGACATGGACCATGATGCCGTTGGAGAGCGCGATGGCATCGCCCTCCGGCGTGTAGAGGGCGACGACCATCTCGCCGACCTCGCGTACGCCGGGTGAGGCGGAGATGCGGCGGGCCATTTCGCGCGCCGAGACGCAATAGGCGCGCAGCTTGGTATGTAGTGTCTCGAATTTCAGAGGATCCTGCTTGCGCAGCTTCAGCGAGGTGATGCCATCATAGCAGCCGGTTTCTTCCATCAGCCGCTCGGATTCCAGCATCCGTTCGCGAAGCGGCATGCGTGCTTTCACGTGGTCCAGCATGGGTTTAATCCTCTTCGCTCAAGCGTGGCGGTAATGCAGCAGCGTCCACTCGTCGATGAAGACGCTGTCGCCGGGATGGACCACCAGCGTGGTGGCGGGATGTTCGATGATGGCGGGACCCTTGACCTCGTGGCCGGGCTGAAGATCGTCCATCTCGTAGAGGTCGGCCTTGTGCCAGCGGCCGCCCATATAGGCTTCACGCGTACCCTTATGGGCCGGGGCCGGATTGGTCGCGCCCAGCGGACGCCTGAGCAGGGTCGGCTTCACCTTGTCGGCCGTGGCGATCAGGCCGAGTTCCATCACCGAATAGCCGGCCGAACCGTAGCGTGAGACGCGGTGGTTGATCTTGCCATAGACCTCTTCGAAGGCGGTGATGATGGTGCGCATGTCATCCGCCGTTGCCGCCTGATGGAGCGGCGCGAGCACCTCCACGTCTTCGAGTTGGCCCGTGTAGCGCATCATCAGGAAGGGCTCGGTCCGGATCTTGTCGAGAGCGTGCCCGTCAGCGACCATTTCCTTGACGGCGGCGTCGCGCAATTCTTCCCACACGCCCGAGATCCGGGCCGCTGTCGCTGCCAGGTGGTCATCGCCGGCCGAGCTCGAAATGTCGATCTGCGTCGAGATCGAGTGGCGGCGCATATAGTCGGCCGTGGTACAGCCGAAGGCCGAGAAGGCTGCGGCGAACTGGAAGGTGATGATGTCGCGGAAGCCGATGCCGCGGCTACAGCCGGCCAGATGCAGTGGCCCGGAACCGCCATAGGAGAGCAAGGTGAATTCGGAAGGATGGATGCCCTGGCCCGAGATCACGCGTCGCAGAGCATTGTTGGCGTCGGCCTCCAGCATCTCGATCATGCCTTCGGCCGCCTCGTGCAGAGGCACGCCGAGGATGTCGGCGCATTGCTCCTTGAAGGCCCGTGTCGCCTTCTCCACGTCGAGCTTCACCTTGCCGCCGAGGAAATAGTTGGGGTTGAGACGTCCGAGAATGGCGTCGCAATCGGCGATGGTCGGCCGGGTGCCACCCCGGTTGAAGCAGATCGGTCCGGGATCGGAGCCGGCGCTCTCAGGGCCGAGGCTGATCTTCCGGGTCAACGGGTCGACCTTGAGGATCATGCCGGCGCCGGCACCGATGGTGTCGAGATGCAGTGTCGGTACGTTGAGTTTGAACCGGTCCATGATCGGTTCGTTCTCAATGCGGGTCTGGCCGCGGGTGATCACGCCCATGTCGAAGGAGGTGCCGCCCATGTCCGAGCAGATCAGCGAGTCGTTGCCGATCAGCTTGCCGACATAGGCTGCGCCGAGAATGCCGCCAATCGGACCGGAGATCATGGTTTCGTGCAGGCGGGGATGGTCGATCGAGGTGAGGCCGCCGAAGGAGAGCAGCGTCTGCACGCGATAGCGGTAACCGTGTTTTTTCGAAATGTCCTCGATGCCCTTGAGCTGCCTGCGACCGCGCGAGGTGGCATAGGCTTCGATCAGCACCGAGTTGAGGCGGGACTGCTCGCGGATGACGGGGCGGACCTCATGGCTGGTATAGACCAGGATCTCGGTGCCCGCCGCGGCGATCTCCTCCCGGGCGATCTCGGCGATCCGCTTCTCGTGCGCCGGATTGACATGGGAGAACACCGTCATGATGCAGATGGCGTCGACCTTGTCAGCAATCAGCTTGCGTACCGCCGCGACGACTTCATGCTCATAAAGCGGGATGATCACATCGCCGAACTGGTCGACGCGCTCGGTGACCCCATGCGTGCGGCGCCGCGGCACCAGGGGATCCGGATGGTGATGGGTGATGGCGTGCAGGCGATCGGCATAGGAATAGTCGGCCCAGGCCTGCAGGCCACGGCCCATCAGGATCATATCCTCCAGGCCCTTGGTGGTGATCAAGCCGAGCTTGCGTCCCGTACGCGAGAGCAGGGTGTTGAGCATGCCGGTGCCGGAGTAGAGCACCACGTCGATGCCGGAGAACAGATCGTCCAGCGAGATGCCCCAGGCATCGGCTGCATCGGCGGCCGAGATGATGAAGCCTTCCGATTCATCGCGCGGCGTGGTCGCTGCCTTGCCGATCTTGAAGTGGCCGTTGCCGTCGACCAGGATCGTGTCGGTCATGGTGCCGCCGGCATCGATGCCGATGACGATGGGGTTGCCGATTGTCTCTGCGCCTGCCGTTGTCATCGCGGTTCCCGTCCCAGATGAGGTTGGGGAACAAGCTAGGCGGGGGGCGGCGCGATCCGCCATGTGCCTGCGGTCACTATCGGGGAGCGTGGACATCGCGACATGCAAGCATGTCGTGATGTCCACGCTCCAGATCATCTTGCCTGATAGATCGTCAGATTTGTGTAAGCCGCTGACAACAGGGGTGTTTCCATTCCTGCCTCCTGAGCTCGCACCAGCAGGTCCCCGATGATCTGATCCGCCTCGATCGGCGCGCGTTTCTGCAGGTCCCGATACATCGAGGACGCCATGGCCGAATCCTTCTGGGTCAGCATCGAGAGCGCCATGTTCAGGATGGGCTCGCCGGGCAGCTTGCCCACGGCTTTCACCACGCCGACCACCTCCTCGAAGAAGCGTTGCACGAAGGCGCGGCCGCCTGGTGCCGCTTCGATCTCGCCAACCGAGCCGCGCATCAGGCAGCAGATGCCGCCAAGGCTGGCAAGCGTGATCCATTTGCCCCACATGTCGCGCTCGATGTCATCGGAAAGCTTGGCGTTGAAGCCAGCCCCCTGCATGGTCGCATCGACTGCCTCGACGCGCTCGGACCGCTCGCCACTCATCTCGCCGTAGATGAGGTTATGCATGGGCGTGAGCTGCACGATGCGATCCTCGTCGTCGATGGTGGCGGCGATCAGGCAGACGCCGCCGAGCAGAGCCTTCTCGCCGAAGCGGGCCTTGATGAGATCGACATGGCGCATGCCGTTAAGCACAGGCAGGATCATCGTCTCGGAAGCGACGGCGGGTGCGATGTCATCAAGGGCAGCTTCGAGCCCATAGGCCTTCACGGTGAGCAGCACAAGGTCGTAGGGAGCGGAGATGCTGCCGGTGGTGACCAGCTTCGGAGCAAGGTCGGCATTGCCGAACGGGCTGACGATCCTGAGGCCTTCCTTCCGCAGCTTTTCCGCTCGCGCGGGCCGAACCAGTAAGGTGACGTCACGGCCCGCCTGCATCAGGCGGCCGCCAAAATAGCCGCCTGTCGCGCCAGCACCGACAACCAGGATGCGCATGGTCCCTCCGCCATTGGTTGGCTGTATTCGAGCCTGAGGTATAGGTCTCCGTGAATTCGCGGACAAGCAAGCCAGGCCTGCACTATCCGAATTGCGGCTTCATCAGCATCAGCCAGAGAATGGCGAGTACGGCGAAGAAAGCCGGAAAACCGCAGGCAAACCAGATGCGGAAAAGCCTGTAATAGTCTGAAGGAAGAGCCGAATTTTCTTGCACGGCCTTCCTGGCGAGATCACGCATTTTGACCTGGATGACGACGACGGGCAGCCAGAACAGGCCGGTGAAGACGTAGAGTCCCAGAGACAGCGCGATCCAGGGCGAGCTCAGCGGCCAGCCTATCTCCAGGGCCAGGAGGGCGCCGGTGAGAGGCTGCAGCACCACGGCGGTGGCGGTGAACAGAAGGTCCGCCGTAACCACGGTGCCGGCGACATGTGCGATCAGCCGGGCATCGTCGGTGCGGTGGGCGACGAGCATGAAGAAGGCGATGCCCGCCCCGGTGCCCAACAGCACGGTCGCCCCGATCACATGGAGCCAGAGCAGCAGGTCGGCATAGGTCATCGCGCATCCTTGATGGCGAGCGCCACCAAGGCGAGCACGGCCGCCGGTAGCGTCTTGAGGAAGGGACCGAGCGGATCGAGCCAGAGATCGGGCGTGAACGCGCTGCCGGCAAGCAAATAGGCGAGGGTGATGCCGATCATGCCGATCGCTGCAGCCGGCATCGTCCGTCGCCAAAGCATGGCTGCGCCGAGCAGGATGTCGACGATGGCACCGCCATGGACGAAGAGGGCCGCGGTAATCGGCGCAAAGCCTCGCGCTGTCAGCACGGCCTCGGCTTGGTTCGCCGCGATGAGACCAATCAGTCCCGAGAGCAGCCAGAACAGGCCCAATGTCGTGACGATAATCGGCTTGAGCAGGAAGAGGCGCGCGAACCAGCGTTCGCGCACTGTGCCGCCGATGGCTTCGAGGATCTCCGGCAGGGCTTTGAGCGAGCGGCCGTTTGCGGCCCCGAGCGGCGCCGGATCGCCATCAATGCCGGCCAGTATCTGGTCGAGCGAGGTCGTGCGCATCGGCGGGCGCCAGCCGAGCAGGCCCGCCACATCGCCGAAGCGAAAGCCAAGCCGGAAGATCCACAGGGGCCAGCGGACGAAACGGGCGGGCGGCAGGCCGAGCCTTGCCCGCAGCGTGGCGACGATCTCCCGGAGGCTATGCGCTTTGTCCTCGACGAGATCATAGATGCGCCGATGCGGCAGCCGTCCTTCCACTACGGCCAGGGCGGTTGCGGCGACGTCGTCGAGCGCCACGCTGCGGATCGATGGCGCGGGCGGCAGCGGAATGAAGCCCGGCAGGCTGGCGAGGGCGTGCAGCAGGGCACTGCCGCCATAGGCCGAGGAGCCCAGCACCAGGCCGGGACGCAAGATGGTCCAGTCGAGCGACGAGCCCTCCAGCGCCTCGTCGGCATTGCCCTTGCTGCGCATGAACACCGTGGCGGCGTCAGGCGAGGCGCCGACGGCGGAGATCTGGACGACATGCCTGACTCCGGCCTGCTCGCAGGCCTCGAAAAGGGCGACGATGGCCAGGGACTGGGTCACCATCACATCGTCGCCAGGGCCGCTCTGCAGCACGCCGGCGGCATTGATCACGGCATCGATATCGTTCAGGAGCGGGCGCCACGCCTCGGCGCTTATGAGATCCTTGAGGTCGTGCTGAAGCCAGCGCGCACGGGGTTCGAGCAACCGCGCCTGGCCGACGGAACGACCGAGACCCGTGACCTCGTGGCCGGCCGCGAGCAAAGCCGTAACGATGGCCGAGCCGATCAAGCCGTAACCGCCGGGAACGAGAATATGCATGGAGGCCGTTTGCCCGGTTTGCCATGGCGAGGCAAGCAAGAAGAAGAGCTGGTGCGCAGTAGGGGGCTAGCGCTTGGCGATTTCGTCCATCACGGCACGCCAGGTCTTCACCAGTTGGCTGCGCCGTCCGGGATAGCGCTCGCCGATCTCGCTGGCGGCCGCGATGCGATCGGTGCGGAAATGGCGGAAGTCTTCACGCAACTCGCACCAGGCGGCGAGCATGCGCGCCTCGTTCATGAAGCCGATGGCAATCGGCCAGATCACGCGGGTGGTCGCCTGGCCATTGAGGTTGCCATAGTCGATGCGCAATTTGGTTTGGGCACGGATGGCGCTACGAAACACCTCGATCGCGACCCTGTTGTCGGGGAAGCCCTTGTGGCTGGGTCCGGGCAGGGCGATCGGATTGCGGGCGATTTCCTGCGCTGCAGGCGGCAGCACCGCCTCGATCTTGGCGAGAGCCTCCCGGGCCGCGCCGCCCAGCGTGTCGTCGCCGCGCTGCTCGACATAGCGCAGTCCAAGCACGATGGCCTCGGTCTCGTCCTCCGAGAGCATCAGAGGGGGCAGGAACAAGCCGGGCCGCAGGATATAGCCGATGCCGGCTTCGCCCTGGATGGGAGCGCCCTGGGCGACCAGTTCGGCGATGTCGCGATAGAGCGTGCGTTCGGAGACGGCGAGTTCCTCAGCCAGGGCAGCCGCCGTCACCGGCCGGCGCTTGCCGCGCAGGATCTGCAGGAGCGAGAGGAGGCGGCTCGTTCGGGCCATGGCGTCTCATCCGACGTGGAACCGTTATTCTATACGCCCGACTGACAGATGATGTCAGGAGGCTTTCTCTCGTTCGGCGTTACCGGGCGCAATAAATAATTTGCATGCTTTTAATTAGGATGCTAATTATTAGGCATGGAAAAGATTGACGCCTTGCGCTTTGCATTGACCGGGAAAACCCAGCAGATCGGCCGCCATTGGCGCCGTCTGGTGCATGACATCGTCGCGGCCCACGGCGTCTCCGACGCCGCTGCGGTGCCGCTCATCCAGATCGAGCGCATGGGCGGCGGCGTCAATCAGACCGAAGTCGCCGATGCGATCGGCATCGAAGGAGCCTCCCTGGTGCGCCTGCTCGACCAGCTTTGTGTCAGCGGCCTGATCGAGAGGCGCGAGGGCGCAGATCGCCGGGCCAAGACGCTCTGGCTGACGGCCGAGGGCGAAAGGGTGACAAGCGTGATCGAGCAGGAGCTCGTCGCCTTGCGCGCCCGCATTCTTGGCCATGTGTCGCAGGAGGACATCGAGGCAACGCTGCGGGTGTTCCGCGCCATCGAGGAGGCGTCGGCCCGCCAGCAGGCGGAGGCGGCGACATGACCGCCGGCTTTCCCCTGCCGACCGTTCGGGACTGGGTCTTCTCGCTCAAAGCTTTCTCGGCCTCGATGGTGGCGCTCTATATCGCGCTGGCCGCCGGGCTGGAGCGGCCCTATTGGGCGATGGCGGCTGTTTATGTCGTCGCCAATCCCCTGGCTGGGGCCACGACGTCGAAAGCGCTCTATCGGGCACTCGGCACCTTCATCGGCGCGGCCGGGTCGATCCTGCTACTGCCCATTTTCTCGTCCGCGCCCGAATTGTTCATCATCGTCGTCGGCCTGTGGACCGGCGTCTTCCTGTTCGTCTCCCTGCTGGACCGCACGCCGCGCAGCTATGTCTTCATGCTGGCGGGCTACACGCTTCCCCTTATTGCATTGCCCACCGTCAATGCGCCGGACACGATCTTTGACGTCGCCATTTCGCGCGCCGAGGAGATCACGCTCGGCATCGTCTGCGCCGCCTTGGTGAACTCCCTGTTCTTTCCGGCTCGGATCGGGCCCGTGCTTGCGCAGCAGATCAAGGGCTGGCTGCGTGATGCGGGAGCTTGGGCGAGCGCCGTGCTCACGGATGGTGCCGGAACAGGCGCCACGCCCGAACGCCAGCGCCTGGCCAGCGACATCCGGGCGATGGACATGTTGATCAGCCAGCTCAGCTATGACACGGCGAACCAGGCGACCGTGCGCGTCGCCAACGAGCTGCGAGGGCGCATGGCCTTGCTCCTGCCGCTGTTGTCGTCCCTGGACGACCGTCTGGCCGCCTTGCATGAGACGAGCGGGGAGGTCGCCGGAATCGAAGCCCTGCGTGCGCGCCTGCTTGATTGGATGCGCTCGGGAGAGGGCAATGAGCGCGGCGCGGCCGACCGACTGCTTGCCGATATTTCCGCGTTGGAGCCCAAAAGCGATCCAGGCAGCGACCAGCAGGCGCAATGGCCTGCCTTGGTGCTTTCGAGCACCTTGGAACGCATGAAGGAACTGGTCGATCTGTGGGAGGATTGCCGCCAACTGCAGCGGCAGATCGAACTCGGCGACCGCATCAGCCGCTGGCGACCGACCTTCCGCATGCGCCGGACCGTCGGCAAGGTTAGCCACTACGACTATGCGCTTCTGACCTTCCAGGTCGGCTCGGTAGTGCTCGCCACCATCCTGTCCGGCCTGATGTGGATATGGACCGGCTGGAGCGAGGGATCGGGCTGTGTGATCATGACGGCGGTCGGCTGCTCCTTCTTTGCCGCCATCGACAACCCGGTCAACCAGATCCGCAGCTTCACGGTGTGGATGACCATCAGCGTCGGCTTGTCGGCGGTGTATCTCTTCGCCCTTCTGCCGCTTGCCCATGACTATGTCGGGCTGGTGGTGATGTTCGCCGTACCGTTCATTCTCGTCGGGACGCTGGTGTCGCGCCCGCAGTTCAACATGATCGCCATGCTGCTGGCGGTGAACACGGCGTCCTTCGTCGGGTTGCAGGCCAATTACAGCGCCGAGTTCGCGGCCTTCATGAACTCGTCAGTTGCCTCGATCCTCGGCGGTGGCTTTGCCCTGGTCTGGACCCTGGCCACCAGGCCCTTCGGTGCGGCCTTGGTCGCCAAGCGTCTGGTCAAGGCCGGCTGGGCGGACATTGCCGCGACCTCGCGCGGCGGGCGCAATGCCGACGCCAATGCTTTCGCCGGTCGTGTCTTCGATCGGCTCGGCCAATTGGTGCCGCGGCTGGCCCAAGGCGTCAGCGAGGATGTGGCAGCGGCCGATCTCCTGGTGGAACTGCGGGTCGGCATCAACGTGCTCGATCTGCAGAGGCTGAGAAGCAAGTTGTCGTCCACACAGCGCCGGCGCTTGCAGCATTTGCTCGATGCCATCGCCCGATTCTACGGCACGCGGGCGGCGACGGGCAGGGCGGTCGATCCTCCGGCTTCGCTGCTGGGCGCCATCGACGAGGCTCTGTCGGATTTTGCGCAAGGCGTGGAGCAGAGCGTGCGCCGGAATGCCGTACAGGCGCTCGTCGGCTTGCGGCGCGCCCTCTTTCCCGCTTCGCCGGCACCCGTGAACCTGGCCGCACCCGCAGCCATGCCCGCCCTTGCCGAACTGGGGCTCGCCAAAATGGAGTTGGCATCGTGAACGCCGACATCGATATCTTTGGCGTCTATGTGCCGAGCCTGATGATCCTCGCGCTCGTCGCCATCATCGCCAATCTCCTGATCCGCTCTGCATTGGCCAGGGCTGGCGTCTATCGCCTGGTCTGGCACCGCTCCCTGTTCGATCTCGCATTGTTCGTCATCGTGCTGAGCGGCTTGTTTTCCATCTTTCAACGGTTCGTATCGTGAAACGCTTTTTTGCCTCGCTGGGGCGAGTCCTCATTACCCTCATCGTCGTCGTCATCGCTGCCGGTTTCGGCTGGCGGCTGTGGGACTATTATATGAACGACCCATGGACCCGAGATGGCCATGTCCGGGCCGATATCGTCGGCATCACGCCGGACGTGTCCGGGCTGGTCAGCGAGGTGCTGATCCGCGACAACCAGGAAGTCCATCGCGGCGACGTTCTCATCCGCATCGATCCCAAGCGCTTCGAGCTCGCCTTGCAGCAGTCCGATGCGGCCGTCTCCGGCACCAAGGCCACGCTCGAGCAGGCGCGGCGCGACTATGTGCGCTACAGTGAACTGGGCAAGGACGTGGCATCCGCCCAGAAGATCGAGCAATCCTTGGCAAGCCAGGACGTTGCGAGCGCCAATTACCAGCAGGCCCTCGCCAACCAGGCGGTGGCCAGGCTCAATCTTGAACGCTCCGAGATCAAGGCGCCGGTCAATGGGGTGATCACCAACTTCCACCTCAATCCCGGCGACTATGTCGCGGCGGGCAAGGCGGTGACCGCGCTCATCGATACCGACTCCCTGCGCGTCGAGGGCTATTTCGAGGAAACCAAGCTGCCTCGGATCGCGGTGGGAGACCCCGTCGACATCCATCTGATGGGTCAGCCGGCCGTCATCAGCGGCCATGTCGAGAGCATCGCCGGTGGCATCGAGGATCGCGAGCGCAGCGACGGCTCGAATCTTCTGGCCAACATCAACCCGACCTTCTCCTGGGTGCGTCTGGCCCAGCGCGTGCCGATCCGCGTGGCGCTCGACAAGCTGCCGGAGGGCTTCCGCCTGGTGGCGGGCCAGACGGCGACCGTCACCGTCAAGTCGAAGCCGCCACAGGTCGGCACCGGTGGTTCGGGGGGACGAGTAAATCCTGAGAAGAATATCGAGGCGCGTCTGCGGGCGTGCGGTGTCGCCTCGATCTTTCGAGCTCCCAAAGTTGGAGCAGATAAGCGTTCAATCGTGAACGCGCTTGGCTCCCGGTCTATAGAGTAGCGTTCCTTTGCCGCTGAGGACTCTTCATGACCGCGCTGATGACCGCCGAACTTGCCTGGTACGCCACCGGACGCTTCTACCGTGCCAATGACGGCTTGTTGGCGGATTACGGCTACTTCCTGCATTTGCCGTTCCCGGACGCGCTGCTGTTCGACGGCACTCCTGCCGAAACCAGCGCTCACTTCACCTTTGCCGCCACGCCGTTCAAGGCGGATGGGATCGACAATGGCGCATTGTCGCTTGGGCTCGACCCGGTCGGTGAATTCTCCCTGTATCTGCAGCGGCGGCCAGGGGCGACCTTTGCCGATCCGGCCTCCTTTGCACAGGGCGAATGTATCGCCACCTTTCGCCGCACCAGCCTGGTGGTCGGCACCACGGTTGCAGCTTCGCTCACTGCGGCGAGCGTGGCCATCGTGGGTACCAATGTGTTCTCGGCCCGTCTGACCGCCAGTAATCCGTTCGACTTCGGTGGAAGGCGCTACGATCTCGCACAGGCCGTCGGGGCGGGTATCACTCAATTTGGTACCGCGGCAACCACGCCGATCGCGCCGCCGCCGACGGGTTACGATCTCGTCTTGCCTTTCACCGGATCGGCCATTGCCCTGGGCAGAGCCGGCTAGGGCGATTATGGCGCCGGAGACTCTCTACCTGGGGTGGGCGTGAGGCGCCGATCCGAGGCAGTCTTTAGCGCCTCAAGGCCGCCGCGAGATCATGAATGTGCCGGGCACCGATGCCGCAGCATCCGCCGATCAGGGTGGCGCCCGCATCGGCCCATTCGCAGGCAAAGCGCGAATAGGTGGTAGCCGTCAGGTCCTCGCGCGTGCCATGCAGGGTCTCGTTGGCGGCGCCATCTCCTTCCTGTTCTTCAAAGGCATTGGCATAGACACCGATTTCGAGGTCGGATTGCCGTTCGTCCAGCAAATGGCGGGCCACGCGTACGGCCTTGCCCATCACCTCGGGGCGGCTGCAATTGAAGAGCAGCGCTCCAGCCCCCGACCCGGCCGCCCAGGCGGCGGCATCGGCCACGCTTTCGCCGGAGCGCAGCCGTGGCTCGTCGTCCTCGGCCCCCATCTCGTCGGCCAGGGTGAAGGAGACCCAGAAGGGCTTGCCGGTGGCGGCAACGGCCTGACGCACGGCCTCGCCCTCGGCGATCAGGCTGAGGGTTTCGCCAAGCCAGACATCGACATGAGGCGCGAGGCCGGCGACCAGAACGCTGAGATATTCCTGGGCACGGGAGGGATCGAAGCGCTGCGGTTCATAGGAGCCGAAGATCGGCGGCAGCGATCCCGCGACTAATACCTTGCGGCCGGAACTGTTGTCGGCGGCCTGCCTTGCGAGCCGGCCGGCGAGGTCGATCAGGGCAGGCCCTTGCTCGCGGAAGCGCTGCTCACCGATGTGGAAGGGGACCAGGGCATAGCTGTTGGTGGTGATCACCTCGGCGCCGGCTTCGATAAACTCGGCATGAACTCGGCGGACGGTATCGGGGGTTTCCATCAATGCGAGGGCCGACCATTCGGGCTGGCGCAATTCTGCTCCGAGGCGAAGCAGTTCCCGGCTCATGCCGCCATCGAGAATCCGGATCGTTCCAGGCATGTAGCGCACTCCATCCATGATGCAAAAGCCACTAGCTGTCCTCACGTCGGAGAGCAAGGTGTTGCTGGAGGAGGCAAGGGCAGAAGAGGTGCGTTCGCGATGCCGGGTGGCGGGCATGACCGCGAACCGGCCTCCGCCATATAGTCCATTGTACATCGTCGATGAGGGCGCGCGCCTCAGTCGTTCGAGGTTTCGCTGGGAAGCAGCAGCTCATTGGTCAGGAACGCAACCTCGGTGCGGTTCTTGGCCTTGATCTTGCGCATGATATTGCGAATGTGAACCTTGACCGTGCTTTCGGTCATATTGAGCTTATGGGCGATGATCTTGTTCGGTTCGCCCTTGCGGACGCAGGCAATGATCGCCAATTGGCGCTCGGTGAAATGGGGGCGCCCTTCAATGGCCGGCAACTGGCCGTTGGTCGGTGCCGCGAAGCCCTGGCGTGCGGACAACAGGCCGCTGGCCGGAACGAAGGTACCACCGACATTCACGATACGGATTGCTTCGATGGCCACTTCCAGGCTCAGGCTCATGGTCACGAAGCCGCGTGCTCCACGCTCCAAGGAGGAGACCATCGTAGACGGATTGTCGATATCGGATAGGATGACCACGCGTGCGCCCGGTACGCTGGAGAGGATACGATCCAGCCCGGACTGAATGGCGCGGGCCGTACCTTCCTCACCGGTGGCACATAGCAGGATGATCGATGAAGGGGCGTGCGTGGAGGCTGTCAGCCAATCGTCGATGGTGTCATAGCCGACGGCAGCAAGATTTGCAGAAGAGGCCGTCAAGCACATCGTCAGACAATCGCGCCAGAAGGCACGCTTGTCGATTACACAAACGGGGATCTTCAAGTAACGCTCTCCCTCGTGTGTGAGGCCACTCTCACCGATCGATCTCACCTGCTTCCCCTCCCTCAGTTGCGAAATAGGCAAGGACTTTCAGCGAAATGTCAAACTTCCATGTTATCGCAATCCAGGAAGAAGATAGTTTCCTTTTTGGGGAAATATTGAACGTGCCGTGACCGTGGGCCGAGAAATTGGCCCAGCGTAGCCTGGATTCGACGTCTTCCTTGATAACGCCTGTGGATGCCACCCTTGAGGTGAGAAACACCATGGCGCGGGACTGCGATGTGCGATTTTGCACAACGCGGTCTGGCCGTGCCGGCCAGGTGACGATCGGCAAGACGGCACCAGTCATGGAGGGAAGCGGCGGGCATCTCCGAGAGCCAGGCCATTTCTTAGGCAGTGCGAGCATGCTGCTGCCATATCGCAATGCGGATGCCATGAGGCTTTATCACCTCTGCTCACAGAATCATGCCTCGCGCAAATATGTGACAATGGCGGGGCGGGCACGATCGGAGAGGCGCGGATCTGGGCTCAGTGCCCGGTTCCAAGATGGGATAGGACACAGCGCAAAGGCGATATGATCGGATAGCGGCCATTGATATGTCGCCGCGGTGTGGCGGCAGCTTTCACGCGCCCGCGCAGGTGGTCTTGCCATATGATCTGGCCATGTGATCTGGCTTGGGGCTGAAGAAGATGGAGCGCACAGAGCGCGCGTCATCGCGGCGGCTGGAAAATGGCCATGCAAATGAGGCCCGTGGCGGCATAACCACCCGGGCTTCATGTCATTCAGCGGATCTGGATGCGCCCGAGAACCAAGTGTCCGGCAACGATCGTCCAGTCCAGCGATCGTCAGCTCCCTTGAGTGTCAGGCTCGCTTCTGTGTCAGGCCCGCTTGGGGAACTCGTTGCCGAAACTCGTCCAGTGAGCCGTATTCAAGATACTACGACCCTCGACTTCAATATCGCCATCGGCCGTCATCACGATTCGCACCGGCCCATAAGCCACCAGATCGATGGTGATCGTGCCGGTGTCGTCATCGATGGTGACCATCGATTGACCTTGTTGAACTTCAGGCATTACGTCGTGACCCTTATTAATCATCGGTTCGACCCCACCGTTCGTGAGAATGGCGAAACATCGTCATATCGGAGGTTCAATCGATTGCCGTTTCTTGACGAATATTCAACCGATCAACCTTTGTTGGTTAGCTACTAACTGGCATCAGACTGGAATGAACTCAGACTTCTGCCATTTTTCTTTCGAGGTCTAAAGAGACATTGAAGTATATAATTCAAGTCTTCATCCCATCCCGGCAAGCGCCTGCGAAGTAATCTAGGAACTAGCATCCCGCTAGGTTTTGCATTATCATACCGTCCGTGGTTTAGGGGGCGGCATATGAGAGCGCTCGACAAGATATATTATGATATTGTCGATGAAATTGGCAGTGTACCGACGTCCCGAGACGTAAAAGGGATGTTGAATTGAGTTGTTCAGAGTTACGGGCTGCGTACGGCTGCCTATTTTGCTGTAAATATTCCAAGCTCTACGAGCGACGATCCCTATCTGGCTGTTACCTACTCCGATGACTGGGTTGAGCACTATAAGAGCGAAAACTACGTTAGAATAGATCCCGTTCTAAGAGAGGGGTTCTCGGCTGTCCTGCCTATTGACTGGCGCAAATTCGACCTGAAAGGGTCAAAGCTCCGTGCCTTTTTCGGCGAAGCTGCCGAATTTGGGCTGGGGCGCCAAGGCCTGACTTTTCCTATCCGCGGTCGCCATGGCGAGCGCGCTCTCTTCACCATCACCAGCGACGTCCCCGATCAGGAATGGGATCAGACGTTGGGGGCTTTCCAGCGCGACTTCCAGGTTTTGGCCTACCACATCCACAATGCCATCCTGCGAACAGAGGCGGTTGAAGAAGAGGAAGTCCATCTTTCTCCGCGTGAGATCGAATGCCTGAAGTGGGTTGCCCGCGGCAAGACGGTCTCGGAAACTGCGACGATACTCTCCCTTTCGGATCGAACGGTGCGGTTTTACCTCGACCTGGCTCGAGCAAAACTGAATGCAACCAATGTTACTCATGCCGTCGCCAAGGCAATGAATATGAGCATTTTTTTCGGAACGAGGTAACCCGTCAAATACGCCGTATTTCTAAGGGAATAAGTGACTAATAAATTCGAGCAGATTCCGACGGAGGGTCTGTTCGATGATTGAAGTCATTCAAAGTTACGAGCGTCATTTACATACTGAAACCCTTGATGCACTTTACGAGATGCGTGCGAGGGTCTTTAAAGACAGGCTGGATTGGGACGTTAATGTTTCCAACGGCCGCGAAATCGATTATTTCGACGATTGCGACCCTGTTTACTTGATATCGCGAAATCAATACACGGGGCGTGTGGAAGGTGGTCTGCGCTTGTTGCCGACGACTGGCCCGAATATGCTGCGCGATGTGTTCTCTGTACTGTTGCCGGACGGCGAAATTGTAGAAAGCCCGCTCATCTGGGAAAGCTCCCGGTTTGCGATCGATCCCGATCTTGCCACTGACGGCAACCGTCGCCTGCATTCGGTGACGACGGAGCTGCTGTGCGGCATTGTCGAGGTCGGCATGTTGGCCGGTATCGATTTCGTGGTGTCAGTCTACGATGCACGCATGGCCCGCATCTTCAAACTCGCCAATTGTCCGGCTGACGTGATCGGCGTGCCCACCAGAATCGGCCGCGTGATGACCTATGCTGGTCTTTTCGAGATCAGCGAGGAGATGCGTGCCGGGATTGCCGCTGCTGGCCAGATCACCGGCTCGGTTCTGCGTTCCGAGACGCAAGTCCACGCCGTTGCGGCTTAAGCCGCAACCGCGGTTGGACATTCGTTCAATCAGCCACTGCGCGCAAGGCTGTGGTGGCATCAATCCATGAGCCCGAGACCGGTTGAAGGTCCCGGGTTCATCTTGATCGTCTCGTAGGTGCGGGCCGGAAGCCGTCGCCAGGATCCGGTATCGCCTTCTGAGGCGTTACATAGGCGCCAGGGTTCGGACAACTCTGTGCGTTGTCTGTTGCGCGTATCGGCAGCGCGGCCGATGCTGTCCGTCAGTTCATTTCGACGATCGACCAATCGAGGCGCCGTGCCGCCACCGAGCCGGCGCGGTTCAATTCGGATCGCAGAGCGCGAATGCGCCAACATTTCGCTTCTTCGGAGTCGCCGCCGACGAAGCGAGGTGCCGTGTCGCCTCCGATGGCAAGATCGAATTCGAAATGAGTTGGCGGATGAGCAAAGCCGGTGCCGAGCGCTTTCAGGCAGGCCTCTTTACGGGCCCAACTCTCGAAGAAGGTGCTTTGCTGCGCCCCGGACGGCAATGCGTCGAATTGCGCGCGTTCGCCAGGTGAGAACACCTGCAGTGCGACGCCGTCTTCGATCGGGCGGATATGCTCGATGTCGATGCCGATTTCGAAACCGTTTGCGACGGCAAGTGCCGCCGCGTTCTCGCTATGGCTCAGATTGAAGCAGATCCGCCATCCCACAGGCTGGGTCGTGCAGAAGGGTTTGCCTTCGGCGCCATAGCCGAATCCGACCTCCTGCGGCGGTGTCGCGAGATAATTGCCGAGAATCCGCCTGAGTTCTCCCCGCGCTGCCACGAAGCGGCGCCGATGCCGTTCGAAGCGGAATTTGTCAGCGCGACCGCGCTCCTCCCCCGATAGGACTTTCCAGCTCCGATCGAAGCCGCTCTCGCTGGCGTCGAGATCCCATTGCCAGACATGAACGTCCTGAGGGGTGGGCGGTATGGGCGAAGGAAGGGGCATCGAAAGCTTGGATTCAACTGGCGTGGCGATTGACTGATTCTACAGGATCAGCATCGAGGCCGGCGCGCAAGCTCTCCCGGGGCGATCGGCGGCGGCGGGGCTTCGACCGGTACCTCCACTTTTAATCTCGCGCCGTAAGGCTATCGGAGTATGGGCGCTAGGCTCCGGGGTTGATGAAACCTACTCCTTTTGGTCCGACTTTGCCTATCGGGTGGGGGGAGGGCATTCAATTTCCCGAATTGAGACTGTGATCTTCGAACTCTACAATAATCGCAGTGTTTCGTTGGATGGGTTCTTTGAGTTTGCATCGAGCTTCGCCGGTTTTCTTGATTGCCGCAAAGGTCATTTTGTTTTGCTGGGGCCATGAAAGCGAAAGAAGCCTACCACTCTAATAATTCCTTCGTCGAATGTAATGTACCTCGTAAGTTTTTAGGTTTTCTTGCGAAGATTTTGCCATTTCACGGTAAATTCACGCATGGTTTCGAAACATAAGATCGCGTCGATATTAAAGTATTGCTCACGCATATCTGGAGTGAGGAAGGCAAAAGCTAGTCTGGGAATGTTCGACACGATTGTGGGGTTTGTTTGCTGGGGAGTGTGTGAAAGCGCACACGAGGCATCCGAGAGCCGGGGTACTCCGGCTTGCGACCAGCCTTGAGTTCAGCACCTCTCGCCGCCCCGATGGGTCGAAGGAAAGCAATGGGTATTACATCGGTGCTGGAGGGTGTCGGCAACGGCGGCTCGGCGGCACGGCCTGCGGCAGAACGATCTTCCGGGGCGACTATCACACGATTTTTGCATGGGGGCTGCGTGAGCACGTTTCAAACCAACTTGTCTGTCCATCAACTGATCAGCGAGCAGGCCGCGCTTCGCCCCGACAGCCTTGCCGTAACCTGCGACGGCGTTTCGATCACCTTCGGCGAATTGAACGCCCGCGCCAACCAGCTCGCCCATCGCCTGCTCAAGATGGGCGTGAAGCCCAATACATTGGTCGCCATCGGCCTGGAGCGATCGATCGATATGGTCGTGGGCATGCTGGGCATCATGAAATCGGGCGCCGCCTATCTGCCGCTCGATCCGAGCTATCCGCGCGAGCGACTGACCTTCACACTGGAGGATGCCCGACCCCTGGCATTCGTGACCACGACCAGTGGCCGCCCGACGCTGCCGCCGAGCGATCTGCCGATGATTTTGCTGGATCAGGACGCCAATAGCCTTAGCGCCGAACCGGTCACGAATCCGGATATTGCCATCGATCCGCAGTCGCTCATCTATGTCATCTATACCTCTGGTTCCACTGGCCGGCCGAAGGGATGCAAGCTGTCGCACCACAATGTCGTGCGGCTGTTCCACGCAACCGATCACTGGTTCGGTTTCGGGCCTGAGGATGTTTGGACCTTCTTCCATTCGCACGCCTTCGACTTCTCCGTGTGGGAGATCTGGGGAGCACTGGTCTATGGGGGCCGCGTGGTGGTGGTGCCTCATCGCATCAGCCGTTCGCCCGAGGATTTCCTGGACCTGCTCGTCCATGAAAAAGTGACCGTGCTCAACCAGACACCGTCCGCTTTCCGCACCTTGATCGAGGTCGACAGGCGCCGTCCGGAGGCTTCTGCCCTGGCCCTGCGCTACGTGATCCTCGGTGGCGAAGCCCTCGAGTTCCAGATGTTGCGGCCCTGGTTCAATCGTTATGGCGATGCCAAGCCACGCATCATCAATATGTATGGCATCACCGAAACCACCGTCTTCGTGACCTATCGCCCCGTATCTGCGGCCGAACTCGACGGCAACCGGGCAAGCCTGATCGGCGTGCCCATCCCCGATCTGAGCATCCATGTACTCGACGAGAACCGCAAGCCTGTCCCGGTGGGCGAGGAAGGTGAAATCTATGTCGGCGGGGAGGGGGTCTGCCTCGGCTATCTGAACCGTCCCGAGCTGACGGCGGAGCGTTTCATCGACTGGCAGCCCTCGGAAGATCAGGTTGCCGAGAAGCTGTACAAGACCGGCGACCTCGTCCGGCGTACGGCGGATGGCGATCTCGAATATCTTGGGCGCAGCGATCACCAGGTGAAGATCCGCGGCTTCCGCATCGAGACGGGAGAAATCGAAAACCAGCTTATGCGCCATCCGGCCGTCACGGCTTGCGCCGTGATTGCTCGCACGGACGGGCCCGGTGAAGCGAAGCTGGTCGCCTACATCGTGCCTTCGGCAACTCCGGCCGATGCCGCCACCCTGAAGGCGCATCTGTCGCAGACCCTGCCGGACTACATGCTTCCCTTCGCCTTCGTCGATCTGAGCGAATTGCCGATGACGGAGAACGGCAAGCTCGACCGCAAGGCGCTGCCGATCCCGACTTTCACCGCCAGCCCGATCGTGCCGGAGGCGCGCGATGAGCTCGAACAGAAGATTGCGGCCATCTGGGCGCGTGTTCTGTCCGTGCCCGACGTCAGTACCAAGATCAATTTCTTCGATCAGGGCGGGAGTTCGCTGCAGATTCTCACCGTTCTCGGTGAAATCCAGGAAAGCATCCATCCTCAGCTTCGCCTGAGCGACGTGTTCGAGCGCCCCACCATCACGGCGCTGGCCAATTTCATCCGTTCGAGCGCCGCACCTGCTACGGCGCCCGCCGCTCGGCCCGAGAATCTCCGGGCCCGCCAGCAGGCCGAGGCGCTCCAGCGCCTGCGCCAGCGCCAGATGGGAGCGGGCAGGTGAGCTCCATCTCCGACCTTCCGCTCAACGCCATCGCGGTGATCGGCATGGCGGGCCGCTTTCCCGGCGCCCGCTCTGTCGGCGAGTTCTGGCAGAACCTGCGCAATGGCGTTGAATCGATCACGCGTTTCGAGGACAGCGAGCTCGAAGATACGTTTGGCCCCGAAGTCCGGCGCGCGCCCAATTTCGTACGGGCCCGGCCGATCCTGCCCGATGTCGAGTTTTTCGATGCTGAGTTCTTCGGCATGTATCCGCGCGAGGCGGAACTGACCGACCCGCAGCATCGCATCTTTCTCGAATGTGCCTGGGAAGCCCTGGAAGACGGTGGCTATGATCCGGCCACGTTCCCAGGCAGCATCGGCGTCATCGCCGGCTGTAGCATGAACACCTATTTCCTCCACCACGTCGTCGGCAATCGTAACGTGTCGGAGGATTTCACCAATGCCTTCCAGGTCGCACAATACCCGATGCTGCTCGGCGCCAGCCGCGAATTCCTGGCGACGCGGGTGTCCTACAAGTTCAACCTGACCGGGCCGAGCTTCAGCGTGAACACGGCCTGCTCGACCTCGTTGATGGCGATCGCGCAGGCCTGCCAGCAATTGCTGCTGTTCCAATGCGACATGGTCGTTGCTGGCGGCGTTTCCATCACTTTCCCGCAGAAGCGAGGCTATCTGACCCAGGAAGGCGGCATGGTATCGGAGGATGGGCACTGCCGCAGCTTCGACGCCGATGCCAAGGGCACCGTGTTCGGTAGCGGCGCTGGTGCCGTGCTGCTGAAGCGACTGGAAGACGCGCTCGCCGACGGCGATCATATCTATGCCGTGGTTCGGGGTAGCGGCGTCAACAATGACGGTGCGGCCAAGGTCGGCTATACCGCGCCGAGCTCCGATGGCCAGGCAGCCGCCATCATGATGGCGCATGCCAATGCCGGCATCGATCCTACGTCGATCAGCTATGTCGAATGCCACGGCACCGCGACGCCGCTCGGCGACCCGATCGAGCTCGCGGGCCTGACCAAGGCATTCCGGGCGACCGGAGATGAGGGCCGCCAATATTGCGCCATCGGCTCGGTAAAGAGCAATGTCGGCCATCTCGATGCGGCGGCCGGCGTGGTCGGCTTCATCAAGACGGCGCTCAGCCTCGAGAACCGCCAACTGCCGGCGACGCTGCACTTCAAGAAACCCAATCCGCGTCTCGACATCGAGAACAGCCCGTTCTTCGTCAATGCGGCGCTGACGGAATGGCAGGAGGGGCCTGAGCCGCGCCGTGCGGGCGTCAGCGCCTTCGGCGTCGGTGGCACCAACGTGCATGTCGTGCTCGAAGAGGCCCCCTCGCTGGAGCCGCGTGCGGCCGGCAGGACTGTCGAAATCCTCACGCTGTCGGCGCGGAGCGAGACAGCTCTGGCCAAGGCTCGTGCCGCCCTGGCCGGCCGGTTGAGTGCCAATCCGACGCTGGAGCTTGCGGATGTCGCCCATACGCTGCAGGTGGGGCGCAAGGCATTCGACCATCGCTGGTCGGCGGCCTGCAATGATATCCCGGCCGCTGTCGCAGCCCTGAACGATCCGGCGGCACGCGCCTTCAAGGCCGCCGGTGATCCGGGCGTCGTGTTCATGTTCCCGGGGCAGGGGTCGCAATATCCCGACATGGGGCGCGGCCTCTATGAAGCCGAGGCAGGTTTCCGGGCCGACATCGACCGTTGCGCGGCGATCCTGCGCCCTCATCTGGAGCGCGATCTCAAGGAACTGCTTTATCCGGCCAAGCGCGAGGCCGATGATCACAAGCGCTTGGCCGCCACCTGCTATGCCCAGCCCGCGATCTTTGCGGTCGAATATGCATTGGCCCGATTGTGGATCAGCCGGGGAATCGTGCCACGCGCGATGATCGGGCATAGCGTTGGCGAATTCGTCGCAGCCTGCCTTGCTGGGGTCTTTACGCTCGAAGAGGTGTTGCCGCTCGTAGCCGCCCGCGGCCGCCTGATGCAGAACCTTCCGTCGGGGGGCATGCTGGCGGTAAGGCTTCCCGAGGTGGAGCTTGCGCCTTTACTCGGCGCTAATCTTGCCATCGCAGCGATTAATGGTCCTGCATTGTGTGTCGCGTCCGGGCCGGACGCCGCCATCGATGCGCTGGAAGCGCAGTTGAAGGCGCGTGGCGTCGTCAGCCGCCGGCTTCACACCTCGCACGCCTTCCACTCCCCCATGATGGATCCAATCATCGCGCCCTTTACCGAGGAAGTGTGTAGGATCGGCCTGAAGCCGCCGACCATTCCCTACGTCTCCGGCGTCACGGGTCAATGGATCACGGGTGAAGCTGCGACATCGCCCGACTACTGGGCCCGACATTTCCGTGAGCCGGTTCGCTTTGCCGACGGCTTGGGCCTCCTGCTCGGCGATGCGGCGACGGTCCTGCTCGAAGTCGGCGCCGGCAACACACTGACCACGCTGTCACTGCAAGGCGCAGCGAGGGGCAGGGCCGTGGTTTCCTGCCTGCCCGACGCCGCGCGCGAGCGGCCCGACCAGGACACCATGGCCGAGGCCATGGGTCGCTTGTGGACTGCCGGCGTGGCCGTCGACTGGGCGTTGCAGCCGACCGAGGCGACGCGTCGCAGGGTGCCTTTGCCGACCTATCCTTTCGAACGCACGCGCCACTGGGTCGAGTCACCCATGCGCCAGAGCACTCCCGTGGCCGCGGCCAACCCGCACGCCGCCCCACGATCCGAACCGGCATCTGCGGAAATTGCACCGCCTGCCGAAATCCTCGCAATGCCGCTCCTCGAGCAAACCGTGATGTCCGACATGACCGCCCGCACAGATACCATCAAGGCCGCCATCATCTCGATCTTCGCCGACCTTTCCGGCGAGGACGTGGCTTCCGCCGAACCCGGCACGACCTTCCTGGAGATGGGCTTCGACTCCCTGTTCCTGACCCAGGCTGCTCAGGAGCTCCTGAACAAGTTCGGCCTCAAGATCACCTTCCGTGCGCTCCTGGGAGATCTCGGCAGCATCGAGGCCCTGACGGAGCATGTCGCAGCGGCGTTGCCGCCCGAAAAATTCGCACCTGCTCCAGCCGAACCAACGCCGGTCCCGATGGCCGCGGTATCTGCCGTCGCGACGGTTCCGGGGGGCGTTTCGACGATCAGCCAGCCCGCGCCGCTTCTTTCGGCGGTGTTGCCGCTTGCCGGCGCAGGGGCTGGCGTCGAGGGCTTGATGCGTGACCAGTTGCAGGTCATGGGCCAGCTGATGCAGCAGCAGCTCGAGGTGCTGCGCGGCGGGGCGGTATTGCAGGCTCCTGCCGTCCAGGCCGTGATGGCTGCCCCTCCCGCCGTGCCGGCTACATCGCAGGGCCAGGCTCCCGTCGCCTCACAGCCTGCCCCGGCCGCCCCGGCCGATGGCGCGCCGGTGAGGGAATTGCCTTCGCGCTTCGCCGTCGCCAAGAACACCCAGAAGTCGCAGGATCAGGGGCTCGATGCCCGCCAGCGTGGTCATATCGAAGCACTCGTGGCGCGTTGGAATGCCCATAGCCCCGGCTCCAAGCAGTTGACGCAGGATTATCGCAACGTCCTGGCCGATCCGCGCGCTGCCTCGGGCTTCAATCCCGATTGGAAGGAGATGGTCTATCCCGTGATCGCGGCCCGCTCGAAGGGCTCGCGCATTTGGGATGTCGACGGCAACGAATATGTCGACTTGGTCAATGGCTACGGTCAGACCATGTTCGGCCATGCGCCTGATTTCGTGGTCGAGGCGGTCGACAGGCAGTTGCACGAAGGTTTCGCCATCGGCCCGCAATCTGCCAGGGCGGGCAAGGTTGCGGCTCTCTTCTGCGAGATGACCGGTAATGAGCGCGCCACCTTCTGCAACACCGGTTCGGAAGCCGTGATGGCGGCCATGCGGGTGGCGCGTACGGTCACCGGCCGCAAGCGCGTCGTCACCTTCGCCGGTGACTATCACGGCCAGTTCGACGAGGTGTTGGTCAAGGGGCAGGTCCGGCAGGGCGAGCATCGCACACTGCCGGTGGCGCCAGGAATTCCGCCGCAGTCGGTCGAGAACGTCACCGTGCTTGAATATGGCTCGGACGACGCGCTTGCTTGGATCCGCGAGCATGCCGGTGAGCTTGCCGCCGTCGTGGTCGAGCCTGTACAGAGCCGGCGCCCGGACCTGCGTCCCGTCGAGTTTCTCAAGCAGGTTCGCGCTGTCACCGAAACCTCCGGCACCGCGCTGGTGTTCGACGAAGTGGTGACCGGCTTCCGCATGCATCCCGGGGGCATGCAGCATCTGTTCGACATCAAGGCGGATCTGGCCTGCTACGGCAAGGTGGTTGGCGGTGGGCTGCCGGTGGGAGTTCTTGCCGGCAAGGCCAGCTTCATGGATGCGCTTGACGGCGGCGACTGGCGCTATGGCGACGATTCCTATCCGGAGGTCGGTGTCACCTTTTTTGCCGGCACCTTCGTTCGCCATCCGCTGGTCCTGGCCGCGCTCGAGGCCGTGCTCGAGCATCTGAAATCCAGGGGGCCGGCCCTGCAGGAGGAGGTCTCGGCCCGCATGGCGCGCCTGGTCGAGCAGTTGTCGGCCTGTTTCGCCGAATGTGGCTTGTCACTGCCGGTCCCGACCTATGGCAGCCTGTTCTATATCAATCCGAGCCATGACTACCGCTTTGGCAGCCTGCTTTACTATCATCTGCGTGCCCGCGGCATCTATGTGCATGAGGGCTTCCCCTGCTTCCTGACCACGGAGCATACGGACGAGGACGTCACCCGCATCGTCCAGGCTTTCCGCGACAGCATCGAAGCGATGCAGGCCGACGGCATGCTGCCCGGTGGTCCTCCGGTTGCGGGCGGTGACAGCAAGACCGGGGCGGCGCCGAAGGCGACCACTCCGACGGGGCCGATCGCGCCGACAGCCTCCCAGACCGAAGTTTGGCTCTCCGCGCAGCTTGGCGACGAGGCTTCCTGTGCCTTCAACGAGTCCATCAGCCTGAGTTTTGATGGCGCTCTCAATGCGGCGGCCCTGCGCGATTCCCTCAACGACGTGATCGCGCGTCACGATGCGCTGCGCATCCACTTCGACACGACCGGGACCCGCATGAGCTTCGCACCCGAGCTCCGCCTGGACCTGCCACTCGTGGATGTTTCAGGAGAAGCCTCGCCGCAACAGGCTCTGAAGGCGCGGATCGAGCTGGATGCCAGGACTGCCTTCGATCTCGTGGGTGGCCCGTTGGTGCGCGGCGAACTAGTCCGGCTGGCGCCGGATCGGCACGTCCTTGTCTTTACCGCTCATCACATCGTCTGCGACGGCTGGTCGGTCAATGTGCTGATTGGCGAACTCTCGGAGTTCTATCGGGCCAGGGTCGAGAACAGCAAGCCCGTGCTGGCCGATCCGCTCCCCTTCAGCCGCTATGCGCAGACCTTGCGGGAAGTGGCTGATGACGAAACCTATTGGGTCGGCCAGTTCCGTACAGCGCCACCGCCTCTCGAGCTGCCCTGCGACCGCGCGCGACCGCCGATCAAGACGTTCAACGGCGGTTCGGCCCAGTTTGCCATCGAAAGGCCGCTCTATGAAGCGGTCCGCAAGGCCGGGGCCAAACGCGGCAGCACCTTGTTCGCCACGCTGCTCGCTGCCTTCGAGATCCTGATGGGTCGCCTTGCTGGCCAGAACGAAGTGGTGGTCGGTATTCCGGCCGCCGGTCAATCCCTGGTCGAGGACGACAGGGCTCTGGTCGGCCATTGCGTCAACCTGCTGCCGCTGCATGCGTCCTGGCAGGACGGCATGAGCTTTGCTGATTTTCTGGCCGCCACCAAGCAGAGCGTGCTGGAGGCCTATGACCATCGCAGCTGCACGCTCGGCACCATCCTGCGCAAGCTGACTCTCCCGCGCGATGCCAGCCGGCTGCCGCTTGCCGAAGTCCAGTTCAATCTGGAGCGCCTGGGCGGGGATCTGGCCTTTCCGGGGCTGACGACCGAAGTCGTCCCCAACCCGAAGAGCTTCTCGACCTTTGATCTCTTTGCGAATGTGACGGAATCCGCCAACGGCTTGCGCATCGATTGCGACTATAATGCCGATCTCTTCGACGAGGAGACGATCCGCCGTTGGCTGGGGCATTACCGCACCTTGCTGCAGGCGATCGCCGACGACATCACGACGCCGATCGAGCGTTTGCCGTTACTGGCTGCCGGTGATTTGACTGCCACTCTGGCCGGACCGTCCATGCCCGCGCCTTCCGACCCGAGCCTGCTCACCATTCACGGACTGATCGAGGCCCAGGCCTCTGCCAATCCGCAGGCCGCGGCTGCACTCTTCGAGGATCAACAGCTCACCTATGGCGAGCTCGACCGTCGAGCTGGCCAGCTTGCAGCGCATTTGCGCGATCGCGGCCTCGGCAAGGGCGCGCGTGTTGCCGTGCTGGTCGATCGTTCGCTCGACATGCTCGTTTCCCTGCTGGCCGTGCTGAAGGCGGGCTGTGCCTATGTTCCTCTTGCCACCAATCACCCGGCATCCCGGCTCAATGGCATTCTGGCGGAGGCCGAGGTCGCGGCCGTGTTGAGCCAGGCGGCCTATGACGACATTGCTTCGGCTGCCGCCGTGACGATCCTGGTCGATCGCGACCGCGACGCGATCGCCGCATGTCAGCCCTTGCCGACGCCGGGCATCAAGGCGAGCAGCGAGGATCTTGCTTATGTCATCTTCACCTCCGGCTCGACGGGCAAGCCCAAAGGGGTCGAAGTAACCCATGGCTGCGTCGCCAATTTCCTCGCATCGATGCGTCAGGTACCGGGCTTCACCGCCGAGGACCGGCTGCTGGCTGTCACCACGATCTCCTTCGACATTGCGGCGCTCGAACTCTATCTGCCGCTGGCTTGCGGAGGCAGTGTGGTCATCGCGCCCCAAAGCGAGACGGCGGATGGCCATGCCTTGCTCAAGCGTCTGGAGAATTGCGGTGCCACCGTCATGCAGGCGACCCCGATCACCTGGGTGATCCTGCTCGAATCCGGTTTCAAGCCATCGCCGAAGCTGAAAATGCTCTGCGGCGGGGAAGCACTGCCGCGCAGCCTTGCGGATCAATTGGTCCAGAATGGCGGGCAGCTTTGGAACATGTATGGCCCGACCGAGACCACGATCTGGTCGTCGGTCGCCCATATCCGTCCAGGGCCGGATCCGATCACGGTCGGCCACCCCATCGCCAATACCCAGTTCCATGTGCTCGACAAGTTCGATCGCGTGCAGCCGCTCGGCGTGGTGGGCGAGCTCCATATCGGTGGCGATGGCGTCGCCCGCGGCTATTTCCGCCGCCCGGATCTGACGGCTGAGAAGTTCATTGAAGACAGTGTTTCCGGCACGCCCGGTGCACGGCTCTATCGTACGGGAGATCTTGCCCGCCTCATGCCGGGTGGCCGTCTCCAGCTCCTTGGGCGCAATGATCACCAGGTGAAGCTGCGTGGCTTTCGCATCGAGCTCGGCGAGATCGAGGCGGCGATCGCCAAGGCGGGCCTCGACGTCAATGCAGTGATCCTGCGCGAGGACATTCCGGGTGATCCCAGGCTCGTGGCGTATTATGAAGCTCCCGCTTCCACCGTGCCGAGCATAGAGGCTCTTCGCAATGCCCTCGGCCGGGACCTGCCCGACTATATGATACCCGGCCAGTGGGTCCGCCTGGACGCCATGCCGCGCGGTTCGAGCGGCAAGCTCGACCGCCGCTCTCTACCCAAGCCGAGCGAGTCGGCCGCCAACGAGCTGTCGGCCACCTATGTCGCGCCCGGAAACCAGGCCGAGACGGTCCTGGCTGAAATCTGCGCCGAGGTTCTCGGCCAGCCGAGGATCAGCGTGGCGGACGACCTGCTCACGCTCGGTGCGGACTCGATCCATATCTTCCAGATCGTGGCACGGGCAAACCAGGCGGGGCTGAGCCTGTCGGCCAAAACCCTGCTGCAGCAACGCAGCATCACCAAGGCGGCGGCCACGCTTGCTGGGGTAGCGCCCGTCACGGAACCTCCCGAGCTCCCGCAACTCGTTCGCGTTGCCAGGAGCAGCCGTCGAGTCGCCGCCAGCGCCCTGCAATCTCCGGAACGGTGAAGTCGATGGCTGGCTCTGAAACAGACAACGATATCGGCATCGGCTCGCAAGAAGCCGATACGGACCTTTATGCCTTTCCCTGTTCATTGGCCCAGGCCCGCTTCTGGATCCTGGACCAGATCACGCCGGAAGACCCCGCGCTGAACGTTGCGGTGCGGTGGCGCCTGCGCGGTCGGCTCGATGCCGGTGTGCTCCAGCAAGCGCTGAACGCGGTGATCGACCGTCACGAGATCCTGCGCACCAGCTATCGCGACGTCGATGGCGAGCCCGAGCAACTCGTTCATCCCGCGGCACCGATCCAGCTCCCGGTCATCGACCTGACATTGCTGCCGGAAGCGGGGCGCCATGAGGAAAGGGACCGCATCAGCCAGATCGAGGCTCGCAAGCCTTTCGACCTGACGCAGGTGCCCAATCTTCGCGCGACCCTGCTCAAAGTCGAGGCCGAAGAGCACATCGTCCTGGTCACTGTTCACCACATCGCCAGCGACGGTTGGTCGATGGGGATCATCGCGCGTGACATGATGGAATTCTACCAGGCCCGGCTGCGCGCCCGGACGCCGAAACTGGCCGACCTTCCTTTGCAATATGCCGACTTTGCGGTGTGGCAGAGCGAATGGATGAAGGCGGATGCGCTGAAGAACGAACGGATTTACTGGACCTCGCAATTGGCCGGGTTCAAGCGCTTCGATCTTCCTGCAGACAAGGTGCTTGAGGGGACTGGCACCGCGTCGGCCTTCATCCTGGGGCGTCAGTTGCCCCGTACGTTGACTGATTCTGTGTCGGCGCTGGCCACGGCGGAAGGCTGCACCTTCTTCATGGTCGGAGCCGCGGCGCTGATGTGTCTCCTGCATCGCCGCAGCGGATGTGAGGATATTACGGTCGGTACGCAGATCGCCGGGCGGGATCGCGTCGAACTCAACGACATTGTCGGTCCCTTCATCAATACCGTGCCGTTGCGCGCCAGGATCACAGGCAATCCGAGCTTCCGGCAATTGCTTGCCCAGATGCATGACGTCATCGAGGGGGCGTTGCTCAATCAGCGTATGCCGATCGAGGACATCATCGCTATCGCCAAGCCCGTGCGCGAGCCCGGCCGCAATCCGCTGTTCTCCGTCAATCTGATCTGCCAGCGCTCGTTCATCTCCACCGATGAACGCCCGGAGCTCAGCCTGATCGACATGCCGTCCGTCTCGCCGGGCGCGCTCTACGACCTGAACTTTTTCTTCGTCGAGCGTCCCGACGGCTGGCGCATATCCTGCGAATACGACACCTCACTCTACAACAAGGCGACGGTGGAAGGATATCTGGCGCAGCTGCAGGACCTGCTTGGCGGCTTCGTTGCCGATCTGGATCGACCGGTCGGTGAGGTCGGCAGCCACGCACCGCTTCCCGCATCTGCGCAGCAGTCCCCATCCGTGCGTGCATCCGAGGCCCTCGACAGTCGTGTTCGGGTGGAGGCCGAGCTTGCGGAGATCTGGGTCAATATCCTCAAGGTGCCGATCCTGAGCGTGAAGGACAATTTCTTCGCGCTCGGTGGGCATCTCTCTCGGCGTTCCGGATGCTCTCACGCCTTGAGAAAGTCTTCGGCAAGCGCATTTCCTTTGACGATCTGCAGAGCCATCCTACTATCGGCGAGTTGGCAAAACTCCTGGGCGGACCGGTGGCCCCCGAGGCGAAGGGCGCGGTGGTCATGCAGCCGCACGGCGCGAGCACACCCATCTTCGCCTTGCACGACACCTTCATCTTTCAGGAGTTGGTCAATCATTTAGGGCAGGAACAGCCCTTCATTTCGGTCCCGTTGCCGACCTTCGTCGAGGGCGAGGCGGAAGTCAGCCAGGCGGAGATGGTGGAGCACTGTGTGCGCATCATCGAGGAAGAGCGCCCGAACGGGCCCTACATCCTGCTCGGCTTTTGTGCTGCGGCCCGGCTCAATGTCGCTATCGCACGCCGTCTTATCGAGAGGGGACACGCAATAGAGCTGTTCGTGACGCTCGATGCCTGGGCTCCCGGTTACTCGAAGCGTCAGTCACGGCTGAAGGGGAAGCTGGGACGATTCTCCTATCAGATCCAATCGGGGCTCTATTATGCCCGCTGTCTTCTCGGCGGCGCGGAACAGCGCCGACATGCCCTCAGGCGCATCCGCCTCTTCCTGCAGGCTGTATTCGGCCGCACGTCGTTCGGGGGGGGACCGGACGAGGATGCGCGGATAGGTCATTGGGTGTCCGAAGCTGGTCGGAATGAAGACGGCAGGCCCTTGCCCATGCCAATCCTCACCTTCCACAACGAGAACATGCCGCTCGGCTACTTCCTCGACAGAACCATGGGCTGGAGCGCCCTTACCTCGAAGGACGTCACTATGGTTTCAGTGGCCGCGACCCATGAGGAACTCATCCGCCGTAATGCCTCCAGGATGATCGGTGACGTCATCAGGGCAACACTTAAACAGCAATCCGGCCATTGAGGATCTTCATGTCAGCCTCTCAGATCCGATCGCCGATGTGGTCGAGCAAAAAAAGGGGCTCGTGGGGGTGCTTTGCCTGGGAGCGGCATTGCTGGGGGCGGGTCTCGGTGTCGCCGGCCTGGCGAGGGCTGGAGATCCCGAGGTTGCAGTTACGCCGGTGCCGCTGTCAGGGCTGTGTGGCGACAATTCCGCCACGCTGCCGCGCGATGTCGCTGGGCGCCTTGCGGTCAGGGCCTGGTATACCAAGCAGACGGATGGCATCGGCGCCTTGGCTCGGTCGCCCGTCATATTCTTCAATGCCGGCTGGGGCGGCAGCGTCGAAGGCCATATGAACCAGATCGATGCCCTGGTTCAGCGCGGCTATGTGGTGATCGGAATCGATCAGAAAGGTCCCGATGCCTACAGGGAGTTCGTCGACTTCTCGGGCGAGGCGGCGTTCGCGCGTACCCGGGCGGCCGTCGACCTCAAGGCAGGCGAGTTTGCCAAGGACAATATCGCTGTCTTCGATCTCCTACGGGCAGCCGTTCCCTGCGCTGACGATCGCGATGTCGCCTCAGTGCTGAAGAGGCTCGATTTCGAGCGGGTCGGAATCGTGGGTTATTCATTTGGTGGTGCGGTTGCCGCCGAAACCAGCAGGCAGGACCCGCGTTTCAAGGCTGCCGTCAACCTCGATGGCTGGTTGTTCGGAGATGTCGGCAGGCTTGGCTTGAAACGCCCATTTCTTGAGATCAGCGACGATAGCGAGCTGCCGACGACGGCCGACCTCAATTCGAACGACACAGTACATCGCCTGACGTCCAGATTGACGGACGGAGATTACAAGCAGGTTCTGGTCAATATGGACCGATATGGCGGATATTTCCTAGTCATGGTCGGGAGCCGGCATCAGAGCTTCGTTGATATCTCCCAACGATCGCTCCTGGCGCGGATGGCCTCCCTGTTGCCAAGCAGCAGACGCACGATCGAGGCGGTGAACATCTATGTCGGCGCTTTTCTCGACCGATATGTTGCTGGCGGAAGTTCCGATCTCAGTAAGCTCATCGCTTCGCCCGATGATGGCGTCAGGGTGGTATTCGCCAAGTCGCCTTCGATGGAGGCGACTCGATGAGAGAGAGCTTCACCGCGGGTTGCAGGGTTCACGATCGACGCGCGAACGTGATTCGCCATCAGTGTTCGGGAGTCACGAAATCGCCACGAAGCGACATATTCCGATTCGAGAGCGTCTTCTTTGTCGATGTCAAGCTCGCCGACGGCTGGGATGGAGGGCAAGCTTCTTCCAAAGATCTCCGGCCAATGTGTGCAATTAAACGAGCAAAGAAGGGAAGCTGTCGCAGCGCTTTCACGCGATGTTCTTTCTAAACTGTTGAAATGAAAGGGTGTTTCTCGAGAATTGGTGAGGCCGGCCTGTAACTTCAGGTTGTTCCGGTAGGAGTTCATATGCCTCGGATAAGTAAGAATCTTTTGTGACCGATGCGTGCAGCTTCATCCGTTCGATAGGTAACACAGTGCTTCCCCAACGGCATAAAGCGAGCTAATACGTCGGCGCCGTACTTTGGACCGATTGACCGCCTAAAAGTATCACGTCGGTGTCACGGGGGCTGGGGTCTAACGTAACGCATCATACAAAACTCCATGTGCTACTTCATATTCTTATGGAGTTTACAAAGAGGCTGATACGTAGTAGTAAAGTAGCTTGATAAATTATGCTTGGCTGTTGCTGCATTGAGATGCGGTATATGGTTATTATAACCCAAGCATAGAATAAAAATGCTCGGAATTGAGCATGTTGGTTGCCAGAATTTTGACTGCCACGGAGCTGCTGTCCCAAGCACGCGTGTGGTATTTGTCGGACGACTTGTTTGGAGATTGAGACTGTGACTGATTATTCCGCGAGTAGCCAAGCTTTGATGCCATTTGCGGTAGGTTCAGTGCTGCCGTTGAAGTCATCTTCCTCTGTCGTTGAGCTTAAGCGGGAGCGCCGCATGGATGACAGTCCTCAAGATGACCCCACTTCTGGCAAGCTCGACCAGGATTTGCAGACACGGATCGTCATCGTCGATGAGAATGCTCTTTCGCGTAGCTGCCTGATGCGTTGTCTTGCTGCGAGTGAGGGAAATTTCGTTGCGGAGGGCTATTCGCGTATCGCCGATTGGGAGGCCGCTGGGCCGACTACGACGATGCCTATCGTGCTTTTGTGTGCGACAGGGCGGAAGGCGACGGAAACCGCGATACGACGCGATTTGGATCTTGTTATCCAGGCGGCGCCGGACGCGAGGGTTATCCTCGTCTCCGATAATGAGGAGCCGGCGGAGATCGTTGCAGCTTTGGAACGGGGAGCAAGAGGCTACATCGCCATGAGCTCCAATCTCGACGTCGCGATTGCCGCTATTCGCCTAGTGCGCGCCGGCGGCACTTTCGTGCCGGCCAGTGGCCTGCTTTCGTCGCGTTCTCAGGGCGCCCAGGCGATCGAGGAAGGTGAAACCAACGGCAGGTCCCGGCAGACTGTCTTTACGCAGAGGCAGCTCGAGGTGATCGACCGCTTGCGCCAGGGCGAGTCGAACAAGCTCATCGCCTACAAGCTCAATATGGGCGAATGCACCGTCAAGGTGCATGTCCGTAACATTATGCGCAAGATCAAGGCGCGGAACCGCACCGAGATCGCTTTCCTGACCAATGAGCTGTTCTGAGACGCTACACCTAGCCGTCGGCGCCGATCCACCGCCCCGATGCCACCTGGTATTGGGGCGGTTTTGTTTTAGCGGGCAGGTTGCCGGTTGTAATAGAACTATGAGCACGGGGCCCTACGGCGCCAAGCCCGATTCCAACATCAGGTCCGGTGCTCTGGAGCAAAACGCTTTCATGACTGAACGCTTGTTTGCTCTAGAGCATCGGACATTTAATCGTACGCATATCCAGCGGCGTTAAGATAGTTCCAGCATTCTTTTGGGGTGAAGAGATCGCAGATATCGCCGATTGCGTTCCAGAGTTGTTCGAAAGTTCGAGCGGCAGCCGCCCTCAGATGGGCTTTGAGTTTGGCAAAGGCCATCTCGATGGGATTGAGGTCGGGGGAGTAGGGCGGCAGGAAGAGGAACCAGGCGCCGGCCTGCTTCAGGCATTGTGCGGCATTGGTGCTTTTGTGGACGGCGAGATTGTCGAGAATGACGACATCGCCCCTGGAGAGTGTGGGCGCCAGTTGGGTTTCAATCCAGACGTCGAAGGCTTGCCGGTCCATCGCCTTGTCGACCACCCAGGGTGCGGTCAGCCCATGACAGCGCAAGCCCGCGATGAAGGTCTGGGTTTGCCAATGGCCGAACGGTGCTTGGGCATGGAGCCGTTCGCCGCGCGGGCAGCGGCCGCGTAACCGCACCATTTTGGTGTTCACGCTCGTCTCGTCCACGAACACCAGCCGATGCGGTTCCAGCCGCATGCGCGGCTGGCGATAGTCAATCCACAGATGACGTTCGGCCTGGATGTGTGCGCGTGCGCGTTCCGACGCCATCAGCGCTTTTTTATATGTGAAGCCGTTTCGGCACAAAAAGCGCGACAGCACAGCAGGAGCAGCCCGCAAATTGTGGACTTCTCCGAGCCGTGCGGCCAGTTCCGGCATGGTGATGTCGGGTCTTGCTTCCACAACACCGATCAGGAAACCGGCAACTCCAGCCAGTTTACCTCCACCAGGGGGACGCCCCTGACGCGCGGGTGCCCCTGATCCATAGGCAACCACACGCTGCAGCAGCTTCACAGCGAAGCTCTCGCTCACTTCAAAATGACGAGCCGCAGCTCGGCGCGAATGGCCGTTCTCAACAAAGCTGACAATCCGATCGCGAAGATCCTGAGAATAGCTCCTGCCCATGATCCACCTCCAATAACGGTGAATCACAAATTGCCCTCCAAGGGAATCGCCGATTCCAGTTTCAGATCCGACGCTCTAAGTCCTTGTTTCGACGCGTCTTTGCGATTCGAAGTGACTTCGTCAAATCGCAAAACGCTCTCGCGATGATTGGGGGCGGAAGTTGCACACGACCGGGGGGCGGCGATCCCATCTGGATGCCCGAGTGCGCTGCTGGCTTTTCGTCGGCTTGAAATTCCACCTCCCGGAGCGGAGATGGGTCAGGCAGTCAAAATCTCTGCCTTCGTCTTTCGAGAAGCAGGCGAGGGGTTACCATGCTGCCTCTCCCGTAGCCAAAGTTCGAGATCGGCTGCATTCAGGGGGCGGCTCAGCAGATATCCCTGCACGATCTCGCAGCCCAGTTCCCGCAGCATTTGTTGCTGCGTTTCGGTTTCCACGCCTTCCGCGACGACCACGATGTTGAGGCTCTGACCGATGCTGTTGATTGCCGTCACCACGGCAAGCGCGCTGGGGTCGGTTACCATCCCCTCGATGAAGCTGCGATCGATCTTCAGCTCCGAGAAAGGAACATGGGTCAGGCGGCTCAAGCTCGAATAGCCGGTGCCGAAATCATCCATGGACAGTCCGACGCCGAGGGCCTGGATGGCGGCGATGGTGGCTAAGGTGGTCGGATGATCGTCCATCATCACGCCTTCGGTGATCTCCAGCATCAAGGTGTGCTTGGGAATATCGTATTGGCGCAGCAGATGAGCCACGACATCGGGCAGATTGCGGTTACGGAAATGCAGGGGCGAGAGATTCACTGAAATCGCCGGAATGTGCTTGCCAGCCGCTCGCCAGACGGCCATCTGGCGGCAGGCCTCGCTGAGCGCCCAGATGCCGATTTCATCGATCAGGCCGATCTGCTCGGCGATCATGATGAAGCGGCTGGTGGAAATATCGCCCAAAACGGGATGAGCCCAACGAATGAGGGCCTCGACACCGTGCAGGGTACCATCCGCGAGGTTGACTTGCGGCTGATAGAGCAATCGCAACTGCCCCTGCGAGACGGCTTCACGCAGAGCTGCGCCCAAGATCACCCGCTCCTGCGCGCCGTCGACAACCTCATGTTCATACAGGCAAACGGCTTCCTGTCCGGCTGCCTTGGCTTTGCAGGCGGCGGAATCGGCCCGTTTCAACAGGGTTTCGACATCGGTGCCATTATCTGGATAAAGGCTGATACCGATGCTGATCGAGATCGGCAGCAACAGATCCGCGATCGCAAAAGGTTTGGCGACGGCGTCCACCAGCTTTCTGGCAACCATGCTGGCATAGGCACTGTCGGCCTCCGGCAGCATGATCACGAAGACATCGCCGCCGAAGCGCCCGACAATGTCGATGGGGCGAAGCTGGTTCTGCAAGCGGGTGGCGACCTGGCTGAGGATCTGATCGGCTGTGGAATGGCCGAATGTATCGTTGATGTCCTTGAAGCGTTTGACGTCGAGGCGCAGCAGCGCCATCGTGCCTTGCTTCTCACTGGCTTCCACGATCGCCTGACCGGCCTTTTGATAAATCTGGCGGCGATTGGGCAGGCCGGTCAGCATATCGAAATAGGCAAGCCGGTTGATATGCTCCTTGGCCTCGTGCTGCTCGATCGCCAGGGCGCACAGATGAACGCAGGCTGTGACGATTTCCTCATGCAGATAGCTGGGGCCGCGTTTTTCGCGGAAATAGAAGGCGAAGGTGCCGGCAACCCGGCCATCCCGCAGCTTGATGGGGACGGACCAGCAGGCCCGCAGACCCAGCGGCAAGGCCAGCCCCTTGTAAGGTGTCCAAAGCGGATTGGTCTCGATATCGTCGACGAGCACAGGCTCACCGAAATAGGCTGCCGTCCCGCAGGAGCCGACGCTGGGACCGATCGCGATCCCATCCAAGGCGTCCGAATAATATTGCGGCAGGCTTGGGGCGGCGAGGGGGTGGAGGAGGCCGTTCTGGTCTACCCTCAGAATCGTCGAGATGACGTCTCGCGTGATGAACTCGGCCTTCTTGCAGATGAATTCCGACACGCTCTCCAGCGAGGCGCCGGATACCAACTCCTCCAGCACATTGTTCTGGAGCGTCTGGATCATTCGCGCAGGGGTATTGCTATGGATGGTGACAATCGTCTCAGTGACGTTCTCGTCAATGTCACGAATATGATCGGTATAGATCAGCAACGTGATTTCATTGCCGAATTTGTCGCGGCCATTGATCTCTTCCAGGCTGCCGCGCTTGGCGTTGACGAGACGCTCGAGGCTGAGGCGGGCCGCCGAAGGGATGGCCTTGCTGATGAGCACCGAAACGAGCGGGCGGCCGATCACGTCCTCGGACCGATATCCGAGCATCTTGGTGAAGCTGGGGTTGATCCAGACTATTTCGCGCCGGGCGTTGAGGACCGCAACTGCCTTGTCGCTCTCCTGAACCGAACGGCCGAGGAGCTGAATGCCTCTGTCACGCGTAAGTGGCATGCTTCTTTCCAATGTATCCTTGTCGTGCCTGACGATCATTGGCGCGCCTCGGTGAAGCAGACATCGCAATTGAGATCGCCAACGATGCTACAGCACTCCAGTGGTCTTGTTAAGATTTCATCGGGGTCGACATTCGACGCATCAGAATCTGAGGTCGGAGCAACGTTTGTCAGGCTATTCGATTCTTCTCGCACCGGTGGTCATTTGGTTTCAACAGCCCTTTGGCGCGCTATTGTGACTGAAAGAGCTCGCTGGTCATGCAGACGAGTTCAGTTCTGTTGCGAGCTTGAATCTTCTTCATCATGTTCCGCACGTGGACCTTCACGGTGCATTCGCTCATGTTGAGCTTGTGAGCGATGACCTTGTTCGGATCACCCTTGCGAAGATTTTCAAGCACGGTCAGCTGCCGTTCGGTCAGCAAGGCGGAAGCGCGCCTCTGCGGCTTGACTTCGGCAGCAGGCGAACTGGCGCCGCGCACGGAAAGCAGGCTGCTGGCAGGAATGAACGTGCCGCCGACATTCACCAGATTGACGGCACCGATGGTCACGTCGAGATCCAGGCTCATCGGCACATAACCCTTGGCGCCGCGCTCCAGCGCGGCGACCATGCCGGCGGGGTCCTCGACGTCAGAGATTACGATGACCCTCGCGTCGGCCGTCGTCTGCAGAATGGCATCCAAACCCTGGTGGAGGGCGGTTTCGGTCGCCTGGCGCCCGGTTGCGCACAGGAGAATGATTGGCATGGCGGACTTCGTTGCCGCATCCTGCCATTCTCGGATGCTTTCATAAGCGCGGATTTCGAACTCGCTCACGGCGTCACCAAGGCAACGGCTCAGGCAGTCACGCGTGAAGGTGTTGTCGTTGATGATGCTGATCGTGGCTTTTTCTGCCACGCTGTCCTTGTCCTTGCGGACGGGCGAGGCCTCATCGCTGGCCTCGTCGAAGGCCCGTCTGTCGCGCTGGTACTGCAAGGGCCGCCGCCTGTCGAGGATGGTGGAAGCGTCTGGGAAGGCGATGTTCATGATCAATCCGCAACGTGTTGGTACTATGCTGACTAAGGGGCAAGTTATGCGAGATCGATGATTTGGTCGTTAGCTTGGAGTCCGCAGACATAGCAATGAGTACAAATTCCGAGGCAATCTGGTCCGGACGTGGTAGCAAAATGTCTCCAAGGGCGTATGGCCTCATACCCCTTGCCCTCGCGGGAGCTGTGCCGGGGGCGGGGATTTGAGCTCTTTTGCCGTATATATTGTTACTGCCTGAGTACGCACGCGTGAGGGGACGGCGGCGAAGGGCGGAATTTGCGATGGAGATATGCCTCTGTATAATTGGTAATAACCTCTACGATATATCCGTTGAACGGTATGATTTTATGAAATATCCCCTTGGGCATGGCGCAACCTTACCGTGCGACACGTTGGTTTGCGCAACAGGCAGGAATCGGCAATCCACTTGTGCATAAGGTAAAGGAGGAGGGGCTGGACGCGTTGAAAAGTCTCTTTTGAAGATTTCCTTTGTTGTTCATAATAACAGGTGCGGTCGCCACCTCGAGGTGCCGTCGGCAAGATATATGAGCTCCCGATTTGCGTGAGCCTGCCGCGAAAGCGAGGAAAACAGAATGGACGATGGCGCGTCCCGCAACGATCAGAAGCCGGTCTCCGGTACCCCGGCCCAGCGCCCTGGCAAGGAGCGCCGCCGTTGGTCGCGACAATCCGGTTCTCAGCAAAACGACAATCCACCTCCACCTCCAGCTCTGGCGCCTCTGGTTTTTTCGACAGAAACATTCCCGCCGCGCGAGCAGTTCGAAGCCTGGCAAGCGCTCAATGCGCCGCTTGCCGATCTGACGCTTCCCGATGGCGTGACGGCGGAGCAGGGATTTGCAGCGCGTCAGATCGCGTGGAATCTCGGCGGCATGCTGGTCGTGCAGCAGAAGGCGTCTGCCCACAGTTATCATCGTTCCGCGGCTAAGCTTCGCTCCAGTCTCATCGATCATTGGGTGGTCATTCTCAGGCGCGAGGGAAAGGCATGGACAGAGGTTGGCGGACGTGTCGTCGAGAGCCAGCCGGGAACGGTCGAGATCCGCTCTCTCGGCCACGCTTTCCGCGGCAGAATGCTCGAATCGCAGAGCCTGACGTTTTATTTGCCGCGCGATCTCTTTGCCGATTCGACTGCGATTCTCGATGCCGACAACAATCGGATTCTGTCGCGTAACCTTGCCGGCCTGCTGGTCAGCCACGTCGACACCGTGGAGGCACGGCTGAGCGAGTTCAGCAAGGATGATCTACCCGGTGTGGTCAATGCCACCAGGGATATGGTCCTGGCCTGTGTGGCTTCCACCGAAGAGCGGGTGGTGGCGGCCAGCAAGCACGGAACGGTGGCACCCATGGAACGTGCCCGGCGCTTCATCCGCAATAATCTACAAACAACCGCCATTACGCCCGACCTGTTATGCCGGGAACTCGGCATATCGCGGACTCATCTCTACCAGTTGTTCGAGCCGAGCGGCGGTGTGGTTCACTACATCCAGAAACAACGGCTGCTCGCCGCTCACGCCGCGCTCAGCGATCCCTCGGACCGCCGCTTGATCGCCGATATTGCCGAGAGTTTCGGCTTCGCATCGGCGGCTGATTTCAGCCGCGCTTTCAGCCGGGAGTTCGGCTACAGTCCACGGCAGGCGCGCAGCGCCCCCGCGCCGAGCCGTCTGGTGAAAGACAGGGCTCAGGATGCGGATGGCCTGCCCTCGTTCGAGCGCTGGCTCAGGGCTTTGGGAAGCTAAAGTGTTTTTGCGATTTGAAGGAGTGGCCTAGAATCGCAAGGACCCTTCCAGACAAGAAGCTAGAGCAAAGCGCGTTCAGGCTTGAACGCGCTTTGCTCTAGGTGACGATGGCACGGTGTCATGATCGCTTGGCAATGATACCGTTCCCGCGTGATGGGCAGCTTTCTCTACGCCGTGCGTTTCAGAGGGAAGCAGGCATGTCTTCGAATGTGCGAAGTGGCGGTCAGCAAGAGGATGGCGCGGGCAACATCAAGCCCGTCATTCCCGCCGCTGTGGTCGATGGATGGGCCGCTGCGGCCGATACCTTGGCAGGGCTTTTTGAGAATGCAGTCGCACTTGTCACGCGAGGAGTTGGCCAAGACGGTGAGATCGTCGTCGTCAGCCAAGGGGCGGTCAATGCCTATCGTCCCGGCCCAATGCCAGGCCAGACCACCCTGCAGCACTTCAGCGAGGCGGTTATACGCGATGCCGGCAAACAAGCGCTCAGCATCTCCGGCGAGGGAGATCGGCAAGCAGGCATCACTATCGACACCGCGGCGGGGCAGGTCCTCCTCGGGACGCCGATCTATGGATCGAAGGGTGAAATCTTCGGCGTGCTGATGGTTCAAAAGGAGGGTGGGGCCGAGTTCTCGCCTGCCTACCAGAGCTTGGTCATCCGTTTTCGGAACGAGATCGAGCATGATGTGAGGCTGCTGTTCCTGAGTGGCAGCGACGTGCAGCGCGACGGCAAACGGATCGAAACCGAAAAGCGACTTGGCGACAATCGTTTCAGCTTGCTCCTGGAACATGTGGCCGACGATTTCTTCGTCCATGACGATCAGGGCAGATTCCTGGACGTCAACCATCACGTGACCCTCAGCACCGGTTTCACACGGGAAGAACTCCTGCAGATGTCGGTGCCGGACATCGTCGAGGATTTCGACCTGGAATGGGCCAAGCAGGTGTGGGCGGCGGCCGAACCCGGCGTTACGAAGACGCTCTACGCCAAGCATCGCCGCAAGGATGGCTCGATCTTTCCGGTCGAGGTTCGCCTCTCCTGTCATCTCTATCAGGCCAGGAAGACGTTCTTTGCCACCGTGCGCAACATCAGCGAGCGCGTGGAGGCCGAGAATGCTATTCGCCGGCTCAACGCCGGGCTCGAGATCAGGGTCGCCGAGCGCACGGCCGAACTGCGCAAGACCACCAATTTGCTGCAGACGGTTTTCGATGGCACCACGGATGCCATTTTTCTGAAGGACCTCGACGGCCGCTTCGTAATGCTCAATCAGGCGACGGCCCGGTTCCTGGGCCGGCCCGCGCCCGAGATTCTGGATCGGGATCTTACGGCAGTGGTCGATCCGGAAAATGCTGCCCGAATCCTGCGGACGGATCGGGAGATCATGGCGGGCGGCAAAGCCGTGACCATGGAGGAGACCTTCATCGTCAATGGCACCAGGCGCTATTTCTTCGTCACCAAGGTTCCAAGGCGCGATGAAAATGGCGACGTGATCGGCCTGATCGGCGTTTCACGCGACGTGACGGAGATCCGCGCCACGGAGGCAGCCTTGCGTCACAGCGAGGCGCGTTGGGAATTTGCGCTCAATGGCGCGGGCGATGGATTGTGGGACTGGGACCTGCGCACCGGGCATGTCTTCTACTCCCGGCAGTGGAAGGCGATGCTGGGGCATGCCGAGAACGAGATTGGGCCGACACTCCAAGAGTTCGTTGATCGCATCCATCCGGACGACCTGCAGGCGGGTTGGGAGGCGGTGGAACGGCATATATGCGGCGAGGCTCCGGATTTCGTCATTGAGCTGCGCATGCGGGCCAAGGACGGATCCTGGCGCACGATTCTCGATCGCGGTAAAGCCATCGAGCGCGATGAGGATGGTTCGCCTCTGCGCGTCATCGGAACCCATACCGACATTACCGCGCGCAAGCAGGTCGAAATGGAATTGTCGGCGCGCGTTCGGTGGTTGTCCGAAATGATGGAAAACCTGCCGATTGGTGCGGTTTTCGTGACGGACGATGGCATCCTGGTCAACCGGGCGGCCGAGGAACTCACCGGCTACGGGCGGGAAGAGTTGTCGAAGCCCGATGCATGGTCCAGGCATTTTGGCGGCGATCTGTTTGACGCTCTCACCTCGGGTTCGTCCGGCGGTCAGGTGGATAGGACCTATCGCACTGGACAGCATAGTTTCTTTCGCAGGGACGGGGCGTTACGCCTCGCCGAAGTGGCTGCAGCCCAAGTCGGAGATCACGCAATCTGGCTCATGCGTGACATCACCGAGAACAAGGAACTGGAAGCCCAACTCAGCTCGCTTGTCGACAACCTGCCCCATGGCGCTGTCTATCGCCTGGTGCAGACGCCGGACGGCAAATTGTCGTTGCCCTATGTAAGTGCCGGCATCCTGGCTCTGACCGGCGTACCAGCCAGCGAGATCATGGAACGGCGAGAAGCCTTCATTCAGACGATCCATGAAGACGATTTGCCCGGCTACAACGCGATGCTCGAAGATTCGCTCTCGCGTGGCAGCGTATTCGATTGCCAGTTCAGATCCCGCATGCGCGATGGCCGCATTCTCTGGCTCCATTGCCGCTCCGCTCCCCGCTATCAGGGTGATGGGACGGTGATCTGGGATGGTGTCATGCAGGACATCACCGCCCGCAAACAGGCGGAGGATCTCATCGTCGCCCTCAAGGAGCGCATGGAGCTTGCGATCAAAGTCGGCGGCGTCGGCATATGGGACATGAATGCTCGGGAGCAGAAATATATTTGGGACGAGCAGATGTATGCCCTCTACGGGTTGGAACACGATGCTTTCGACGGCAGCCTCGAGCGCTGGCTTTCCTTGCTTCATTCCGACGACGTCGACCGCGTGCTGAAGCAATGGCAGGAAGCCATCGGCAAGACGGGGACATTCGAAAGCGAATTCAGAATTGTGCATCCCGATGGCGCTATCCGGCACATTCGAGGTCAGGCCGAGGTTTTTCGTGCCGAGAATGGGTCGATCTTGCGCGCCCTGGGCATCAACCAGGACGTCACCGAGGAAAGGCGTACGGCCCAGGCCCTGATCCAGGCGCGCAAGGCCGCGGAAGCCGCGCAAGCAGCCAAGGGCGAATTCCTGGCCGTGATGAGTCATGAGATCCGCACGCCGATGAACACGGTACTCGGCATGACCCGGCTGGCGCTTCAGGCGGAGCGAAATCCCAGGCAGCGCAATTATCTCGACAAGATCAGTGCATCGGCACAGACGCTGACCTCCATCCTCAATGACATTCTCGACTATTCCAAGATCGAAGCCGGCAAGCTGGAAATGGAGGAAAGCGAATTCAGGCTGGAGGCGGTCCTGGAATCGGTCTCCGCCGTGACGGCCATGAAGGCCGAGGAGAAGGGTATCGAGATCATCTATGCCGTGGCGCCGCATGTGCCCTCGCGCCTCGTCGGCGACTCGCTCCGCCTCGGACAGGTGCTGATCAATCTGGTGAACAATGCCGTCAAGTTCACCCATAAGGGCGAGATCGTGGTGTCGGTAGACGCCAAGCAGGTCGGAGTTTCCAATGCCGTCCGGCTGCAGTTCGCCGTGCAGGATACGGGGATCGGCCTCGATGCCGATCAGGTCGCCGGCCTCTTCCAAGCCTTCGCCCAGGCCGAGAAGCATGTCTCGCGCAAATATGGCGGCACAGGCCTCGGTCTGGCCATCTGCAAACGACTCGTCGAGGGCATGAATGGACAGATCTGGGTTTCGAGCACGCTGGGCAAGGGCAGCACCTTCTATTTCACCGTCGAGCTCAGGTCACCCCAGCGCTCCGCTTCGCATGATGGAGCTCTGCGCAGCGGGGAGTTGAAGGGAAAAAGGGTCCTGATCGTCGATGACAATGCCAGCGCGCGTGAGACATTGGCGGGGATGGTGCGGGATTTCGGTATGGAGAGCCATGCCGTCGGTTCCGGCAAGGCTGCGCTGGTGGCACTGAATCAGGCCTGCGAGCAGGAGCGGCCCTTCGAAGTCGTTCTGATGGACTGGCGCATGCCCGGAATGGACGGCCTGGAAACCGCTGGGCGGATCAGGACGGATGCGAAGCTGAAGAGCACGCCGGCCGTGCTGATGGTGACGGCCTACGGCCGCGAGGAAGTGCTCCGACGTGCGGAGCAGCTCGGTCTGCATGGCGTGCTCATCAAGCCAGTCACCGTGTCGGTGATGTTCAACACCATCGTCGGGGTCTTTCATGACGCGGCAAGCACGGCCTCTGCCGCAACGAGCGGGGGAACGCCCGAGATCGCGCTCCCCCAGGCCCAGGACGAGATCTTGGCAACACTCTCCGGCCGGCACATTCTGGTGGTTGATGACAATGCTTTAAATCGGGAAGTCGTTGGCGATTTCCTGCAGTTGGCAGGTATGCAGGTGGACACGGCAGTGAATGGCAGCGATGCCCTAGCCAAGCTGGAAACAGCCACCTACGACGCCGTCTTGATGGATGTCCACATGCCGGAGATGGACGGCCTGACCGCGACGCGCAGGATACGCGCGCAAGAGCGCTGGGCGTCGCTGCCCCTGATTGCGCTGACGGCACAGGCCCTTACCAAGGATCGCGAGGCCAGCCTTGCGGCGGGCATGAACGCGCATTTGACCAAGCCAATCGATGAGATCGCCCTGTATCAGACGTTGATGGAATTGCTCTCACCCGCATCCATAGCGCAAGGGGTTGACGAGGGGACGCCGACCAGGATTGCGGAGGGGGGCGATATAGAGGACGTTTTCGCTGGGTTGAGTGGTGTGGATCTATCCGCAGCCCAGAAACGTCTCGGTGGTAGCCGTGAGCGGTTGCAACGCCTCCTTCAGGGTTTCGTTCGCGACTTCAGACAAGCACCCGCACAGCTTGATCAATACATGTCGCGGCGGGACGCCGGAGCCATCGCGGCGCTCGCCCACGCCGTCAGAGGCGCGGCCTCTTATCTGGACGCTCATGATTTGTGTGCGGCCGCAGCCGACATCGAGGAGATTTCCCGTCGCGGTGACCTCGACGAACTCCAGGTTCTCTTACCCCCGTTTCGTGACGGCTTGGCAATGCTGCTTAGTCAGCTCGACCGTCCTGCCGTAATATCCGTGGAGCAGAGGGGAGAGACGGGACGCGACGGTCTGCATAAGGTTCTGGAACTCATCGCGGCAGCCGAACCCCTGTTGCAAAGCGGCGACTATGCCGCTTATGCCATATTGGATCAGATCATCGCCGAGCTCTCCGGAACTGTCGAAGTCGAAAGAGCAAGAGCGATCCTGAGCCATTTCGAGGAACTTGAGCTGGCCGAAGCAACAACCCTATTGCAGCAGTTGAACGCCGATTTGGATCAACGGGTGTTTGAAAGATCTCCAGAGTGAGTGATGCTCTTCTGCAGACGGTGCTGATCGTCGACGATGACCGGATCAATCGGAGCGTGCTGGCTGAGCTGCTGCAACGCGAATGCAGGATTTTCCTGGCGAAGGATGGGGAAACTGCCCTCCAGCGTGCACGGGATGAAAGAAGCATCGACTTAATTCTGCTCGATGTCTCGATGCCGGGCATGGACGGCTACGAAGTGCTGCGTCGGCTGCGCTCCGACCCCCAGACTGCCAATATCGCCGTGATCTTCATCACCTCTCTCACGGATGAACAGGACGAGGAGCGTGGGCTGTCGCTGGGTGCTGCCGACTATGTCTTCAAGCCGATCAGCCCCGCGATCGTGAGGGCGCGCGTGCGCAACCATCTCAAATTGGTGGCGCAACGCAATGAGCTGGAGCGCCTGTCCGAAAGGGATGGCCTGACAGGAATCGCGAACCGGCGCTATTTCGACAAGGCATTCGAGCTGTCCTGGCGGCATGCCATTCGCTCCGGCGATCCGCTTAGCGTCGCCATGATCGATGTCGACCACTTCAAGGAATACAACGACCATTACGGTCATGGCGCTGGCGACGAGGCCCTGCGGCAAGTCGCCCAGGCCCTCACACTTGGGGCCGGGCGCCCCTACGATGTTTCAGCTCGTTATGGCGGCGAGGAATTCGTCCTGCTGTTGCCGGGCCTGTACGAGCTGGAGCCGCTGCTGGAGAGATTGAGGTTGGCCGTGCTCGACCTTAATCTACCGCACGCCCGTTCACGCACCGCCGAGGCGGTGACCATCAGCTGCGGCGGGGTGGTGGCTTTCATATCGCAGACGGATAAGCCTTCTGCCTTGCTGGGCTGGGCCGATAAATTGCTGTACCGGGCCAAGCAGCAGGGACGAAACCGGGTGCTGGTTTGGCAGGGGCAAAAGGAGGGACTGTTCCTTCCTGTCGGGCAGAACGGAGCCGGCAAGCCGCCGGTAAAGCCGGCGTGATCGCCGGGCTCGGCGAACGAAGCCACCTGTAAGACAGCCGGGAATGAAAGGGGGCAAGTACCTTCTTGTCAGGAGGTCCTGGCGATATCCAATGTGAGGCGCTGCATATCCGAGGCGCTATGAAGCTCATAGCCCTCGGCGCGCAGGATGTCGCGGGACTTATGGGCAATTGCCGTCCGGCTTTTCACCTTCAGTTTCTTCATGATGTTGCGAATATGGACCTTCACCGTGCTCTCGCGCAGGTTGAGTTCCGTCGCAATGGCGGCATTGGACTTGCCGCGGCTGACGGCCGCGATGATCGACAATTGTCGGGGAGAAATGCGCGGATAGTGTCGGTCAGTCTGCTCCTGGCGGCCAAGGGAAGGCTCGGCCGTGGCCCGGATCAAACTGGCAGCAGGCACAAAGACACCCCCGGCAATGACGAGCCGCGTCGCCTCGATTGCCACCTCGGCGCCGAGCGTGCTGGGAATATAGCCTTTCACGCCGAGGTCGAGAGCTCTGAAAATGCTGGCTGGATCCTCGGAGTCCGACAGGATGATGACCGCTGCGGAGGGGGTATGTGCGGCCGCCGCGGCCAGAGAGGTCAAATCACTCGGATCCTCGCCTTCACAGATGATGACGAGCGAAACATCCTCATGCACATCGGCAGCAGCATTCCATTCCTCCAGTCGAGCGAATGGCAAGATTTTTCGATCAGGAAACTCTACTTCCAGGACACGGCCGATGCAGTCTCTCTGTAATGTCCTGGGATTGACGAGAGCGATTTGTCCTGATGGACTGTTTACTACCATGGTGGTGCCATATGATTGACCAAGTTGCCTCAAGGGCATCGAGGAGGATATATCTGCAGGATTCAATTCAAACACTTCACATAACGTTAAACGGACAAGGTAAGACTGAATTCTGGTCAAGAGACAAACAGCTACTCTTGCGCGTGACAGAATGAACAATCTGTCCCCTGGATCATGAATTCGACCGATGTCCGTTGGTCATGCCTGGCAAGAGTAGGATGTTCCGCGAAGGAAAGACTTGTGAATTGCCGCCACCTCGACGATTCAGTCTGGTATTTCCTTGGTCTAGAGCACTGCAATGCCATCATGAGCCCCTGCAGAATGTTGCAAGGCCTGCTCTAATTCAATCTAGCAATGTTGATAGGAAGCAAGCGGAAGCCGGAACCGATTTAGGTACTATCTAACTCAAAGGCGGTACCCTAAATTGGACGAGAGAGAACGTTGGGTAGACGGAATGCCAATTGGCCTCGTTACGTGGCCAAACGACACTACCGACGGCATCCGCGGGCTTTGCCCGGAGGTCGGCTACAGTCTTCACCGACCTCGTCGGACCGGGCACGGATTCCCTCCAAGGGGTAATTCGGCCCGAATCGAGGGAGGCACCGAGGCACGCGGCCGGGCTCTGCGGAAGGTGCAATGTTGAAGGGGGTGGCGCCGATAAACGATGCGTGCCGGCTTAGTGGCGAGGGCGGCGCAGAAGTACCGGCCAGTCACGCCGGGGTACTTTGTTGAGCACGGCACCCATGACCTTGCCATTGGCTTGCTGCAAGGTATCGAGCGCCTCGGTCACATCGTCACTGGTGGTTCGGCCTGCTTCGATGACAAAGATCATCGTATCGAGGAGTGGTGCCACCGCCTTGACATCGGAGGACAGGCTCATCGCTGGCAGATCGACGATGACGCAATCATAGGCGTTCAGCGCGTTGAATTGTTCTTGCATGGTGGACGAACCGATGAAGAGATCGATATCGGCCGAACTCCCAGCCCTGTTCGCAGGAATGAAATCGAGACGAGGAGCCAGGTTGATCGCGGAAGCGGTGATCTGCTTGCCGCGCTGTTGCAGGACCTCGCTCAGGCCGTAACGGGCGTCCGGGGCGTAGTGACGGCTTAGCGCGTCGTCGCGCAGGTCGCAGTCGATCAACATGGTGTGGTGGCCGCTCGCGGCAAACAGATGGGCCAGATTGGCGGCGATGGTGGACTTGCCTTCATGAGGCAGGCACGATGCGATGCCGATGACGCGCGCGCCGGAATTCTGTTCCTTGCCCATGATTGCCGTGCGCACGGCCCTCAGGCTTTCGGCGAAGGGCGAGAGCATGCCCGCTTGAGAGGTGCTGTAGGCGAAGTAGCTCTCGCCCGACTTGGCTTGGCGCCGCTTGAACAGCCGTAGCGATTTGATCGCTTCCATCAGCGTTTTCGGCAGCTTGACCAGATCCCGGCGGAGATCGGCGAGGTTGTGTGGCAGGCCGGAGCCGCGCTCGTCGGTCGCAAAGGGGATGATGCCGATGCAATTGAGACCGAGCTCACGCTGCACATGCCGCTTGGCGCGCAGCGTGCGGTTGAGCGTGTGAAAAACACTGACCGCACCAAGGCCAGTCAGCAGGGAGAAGGAAGCAGCCAGCAGCAGAATCAGTTTCGTTTGCGGATAGCTTTTCGAAAGCGGCTCCGTCGCGGAACTGATGATGCGGGCGTCGGAGGCGGAGAACTGGCGGTCAGGCAGGACACCCCTGCGTACCGCGTCCTCAATGGCCAGCTGCTGCCCCTTGATTTCGTCGATACGCCCTTGCAGCCATTCGTTGTTGCGCTGCATGGACAGCGATCTGGCATCGATCTGGTCGCGGATGAAGGCGGCGGTGACCGAGTTGGCAATCGAGGCGGCCTTGGTAGCGGATTTCGAGCGATAGCCGATCTCCAGCACCAGGGATTGCCCGATTCGGCGTACCGAGACTCGGTCGCTGAAGGTAGTGAAAGCGGCTGCGTCGTGGCGTTTGACCAGGTCCGGCGTCACATTCTGCGAGGGCAGCGGGCCAACGAATTCGGGATCGTTCTGCAGATTCAGCGTCTGGAACACCAAGCGCAGAACCCGCTCCGACTTCACGATCTGAATCTGACTCTCGATCTGCGAATTATCGAGATTGGTCTGCAGAAGGCCAGGGTCTACCCCCTGGGAACTCGAGAACGAACTTCTGGGCTCCAGAATTACGAAGGAGGCCGCATAATATTCCGGCGGTGTGCTGACGATATAGATGATCGCGGCGACGACGCAGAGGATGAACCACAGCACCAGGCCGCGGGCATAGCGCATGATCTCGACAAGAATGTCGCGCAAGCCGAAACTCGTGGGCTGATCATTCAGCGGCCTGAGATAAAGCATGTCAGCGGCCTCGAACCTTCAACAAAATCCATGAACAGGGCGACATTGGAAAGCCAGGAGACAAGGCGCTGCCACGCGGCCTGTTCCGCCCAGGCAATGCAGAATTCAGATCGAATATCGGGCTTATAGAGTTAGGGAAGGCAAGTCGCAATGCTTGGCTCGCAATACTATTGGCAATAATGGCGGAAGGTTTGGCTCATCTCGGTTCGCGACGCGCCAAGCTCAAATCAGGGGCTGAAAACAGGTTACGATGAAGGCATGACTTCCAAGAACGCGTCATGCATTTCCGGCGTGCCTCTCGCGAATGATGTCGAGATAGCCTTGGGCCGATTTCCGCCATGAATAGGCTCCGACGCGCTTGCGCCCTCGTTCGGCGAAGGTGGCGCGCAATGTGTCCGATGCAGCCAGGCTCTCGATATGGCGGAACCAGATGGTAGGCTGGTCGGGTGGGGCCAGCATCGCCGCATCGCCGCATACTTCCGGCATGCTGGCCTGATCGGACGAGATCACGGGACAGCCAAGTGCCATCGCCTCGATGATCGGCAGGCCGAAGCCTTCGGTGAGGGAAGGAAACAGCAGGCACAACGCGCCTTGCAGCAGGGCTGCCAGGTCGTCATCGTCGACAAAGCCCATGAAGCGCACGTTCGGGGCGGGCGTCCCGTGTTCTTCCGCGGTAAAAATGCTGGATTGACCCCCGGTGACGACAATGTCGATGCCGCGTTCGTCCAGGGCCTTGGCGAGGCCGAGCACCATGGCGACGTTCTTATGGCGGGCGCGACTGCCGATAATGAAGACGTAAGGCCGTTCCAAGCGATGCTTGGCGCGAATCGAGGAGCGGGACGCATTCCAGCGAAAGACGTGTTCATGGCCGTTGGGCAGAACGACGATGTCTTCGCGGGCGATCGGCAAATGGCGGGCAAGCTCTCCCGCCGAGAAATGCGAGACGGTGGTGATCGCGGCGGCGCGTCGGACCAGCAGGGGAATGAGCGTTCCGTAAACGGCGCGAAAGGCGAGGCTGTAGCTCGCCGGCATATTGGCGACATTGGCATCATGGATGCAGACGATCTGCCTGCTTCGAGCAACCGGTCCCAGATTGCACAGATTCAAGAGGAAGCGCCGATCGAGGGTGGGCAGCGTCATCTGCTCCCAAAGATGCCCGCGCAGGCGTTGGGACCGCCTGGTCTGAATGGCGCGATATGCCGGAACGTCGCTGCTATCAGGCAAATAGAGGCTGGCCTGGCCTCCTTGCTCGTGCAGAAGCTCGTCGAGATGGGCGGTGATCTCCCGTGCGTAGCGCTGCACGCCGGTGACTGGTTGAGTGAAGAAGCGCCCATTGATCGCAAAGGAAAGCGGCTCGGTCATCGTAGACGAAGGGGCTTGTGGGGCAGGAGCCAGGGCAATCGCGCTCGATTGCGGCAATGTGTCGACGTTCATCGCAGGCATTCCCTTTCGATGCAAGCGACCTGAGGGCCGGCGCGCGCGGTTCGCTGAGACAAGCCACCGCGGTCAAAAAAGAGCGCCCGAAGTCGGTGGTACTTCGGGCGCAAGGTTGACATTTGCTCGATCGCTTGAACTGCGACCGACTCTTGAACCGAACTCAATAAGACCCAGAGGGACGCAGCACAGCGGGGATCGTCTTCAGGATGATGACGATATCGCTCCACAGGCTCCATTCACGCACATAGCGGACATCGAGACTGACACGGTGCTGATAGGATACGTCGCTGCGGCCGCTGACCTGCCACAACCCGGTGAGACCGGGCCGCACCTTGAGATAGTCATCGATATGGGCGCCGTAGCGCACCATTTCGTCGCGGACGATCGGCCGGGGCCCGACGAGGCTCATGTCGCCGCGGATCACGTTGAGGAGCTGGGGCAGTTCATCGACGCTGGACTTGCGCAGGAATTGGCCGAGCGGCGTGATGCGCGGGTCGTTCTTGAGCTTGTGAGTTTCTTCCCATTCCTCACGAGCGACATTGTTGCTGGCCAGGTGCTCACGCAGCACCTCGTCCGAGTTCGTCACCATCGAGCGGAACTTCAGGCAGGGGAAGAGCGCGCCGCCACGTCCGACGCGGTTGTGCCGGATGAAGATCGGTCGGCCCTGAAGGACGAGCAGCGCGCCCAGCAGCAGCAGGAAAAGTGGGAGCAGGAAAACGAGTGCGGCCGAAGCCGTGACGATATCCAGCACGCGCTTGCTCCCCCTTGCCAATTCTAGGGACAAGCCGCTTCTTTGCTTATTCGATTTGAACAAGGAAGCATCGTCCTTGCCGGATATACGGCTAAGACTGTTCGAGCTAGCCAAGTTTTCCATCTCTCGCCTCGGTCAGAGTGCTATATTACGTTATGTCATTCATCTCGGGTGGAGCTGCCGTCCAGCATGTTGCGCTGCAGCAGCCAAAACAAACTCGGACTTGGTGCGGCGTTTGGAAGTTTTTGCCGACGTTCGTAAACACAAGCCGATACGTGTTTTGATTTGGATGAACTTATTGACCCTGAATTGCTGAATTTTGTGTTGGAAATCAAGGATTAGAGCTATTGGAATTTGGGGGGGTTGGTACCTACCGTTGCGTCGAGTTGGAGGCATACCCCTATCCAAAAAGGATAGAATTTGGATGGTTGCATACCGTTTAGGAGGTAGGGATGGGGTGCGCTGCATCGTAGAAAGGCGTTGGATCTATCTCTTTGGAAGGCTGGATGAGGTAATGCTCTGCATCTTCGCCATATTTTCCCCTATCCCGGAGGGGGGCATCGATACTCTAACCTAGACTCTCGAATAGGAACGCCATGCTTTCGGCATCGCCGGGAGGCTGCCAATTAGCCCGCGGTGCGTCTTCAAAGGGAGGGAAGGGATAGTACCGAAAGCGGAATCCTGGCGGGACTCACTAGGAATTTGGCGGGTTTCAGGCCAAAAATGGCCGAATACCCCACCCTGGGGGGATGTGTGCTAGAACGCACATCGTGGCCAGCCGGCACCTGCTAATCTGCGAGGCTTGCGGTCATCCCGTCGCAGTTTGCCGGCGTTTCGTGCATTGGTGGGATGGGGCGAATTACCCCCTTCGTCGTACGCCCGAATGCTTCGGCGCGGGTGGCGAAAACTGTATGTGTGCTTTGAATTGGGCGATCGACTTGGGGCCCGCAGGAAGAATTGGTGCAATGCGAGTTGCAATCGTACATTACTGGTTCGTCGGCATGCGTGGCGGCGAAAAGGTTATCGAGGCGCTCTGCGAGCTTTTTCCGCAGGCCGACATCTTTACCCATGTCTATCGGGCCGACGCCGTGTCCCCGGTGATCCGCCGGCATAAGGTGTCGACCTCCTTCATCGACCGGCTGCCCGCCGCCCATCGTTTCTACAAGTCCTATTTGCCCTTGATGCCGATGGCCCTCGAGAACCTCGACCTTCGCGGTTACGACTTGGTGATCAGCAGCGAGTCCGGACCGGCCAAGGGAATTGTGCCACCCGCGGATGCGACCCATATCTGCTATTGCCACTCGCCGATGCGCTACATCTGGAACATGTTCCATGATTATCGGGAGCGTAGTGGCTTCGTGACTCGCATGATGATGCCCCCGATTGCGCATTATATTCGCAATTGGGATGCGGCCTCTGCGTCACGCGTCGATCATTTCGTGTCGAACTCAAAGACGGTGGCCCGACGCGTCCAGTCTTATTATCGACGCGATTCAGATGTCATATTCCCGCCCGTCGATACAACAGCATTTCGTCCTGTAGAGGCGTCCGAACTCGAGGATTACTATCTGATGGTGGGAGAGCTGGTCCGCTACAAGCGGCCAGATCTGGCGGTGGAGGCCTTCAACCGAACCGGCAAGAAACTCGTCATCATTGGCGGCGGAGAGATGTTCGCCAAAGTCAAAGCCATGGCTGGGCCGACCGTTTCGGTCCTGGGACCGCAGCCTTTCAGCGTGTTGCAGCACAATTATGCCCGCTGCCGCGCTTTGGTGTTCCCTGGAGAGGAGGATTTCGGCATCGTACCGGTGGAGGCGATGGCCAGCGGACGTCCCGTGATCGCCTATGGGCGGGGAGGGGCAACGGAAACCGTGGTCGCTGACAGGACCGGGGTGTTCTTCCTGACCCAGAGCGTGGAAGCCATCATTGATGCTATCGAGCGTCTGGAGAAGATGGAGATCGACCCGTCGGCCATCTCGGCCCATGCGGCAGGCTTCGGCAAGGAAGTCTTCACCGAGAAAATGCGCGCCTATGTCGAACGGCGCGTGCATGAAAAGAGCGCTCAGGCATAGTCGATGAAGCGGCAGCGCTACGTTATTTCAAGCAGACCGGATCCGGCCCTCACGCAAGGCCGGTTCATTGAAGGACGGTATTGAGCCTCATGAGTTTCGAAGCATTTCACAGGGCCCCATTTTCCCGCAAATCACGGCGCGCAGGCCTTCGTCGCTTGATGACAGGCTTGCTGACCGCGGTTGTTGCCACGATGGGTGTTGCGACGACGGCGCTGGCCGAGCCCTACCTGCTCGGTCCGGAGGACAAACTCAAGATCAGGGTCTATGACTGGCGTGCTTCCTCGAGCGAGGTGCATGAATGGGGTGCGCTGACCGGCGAATTCGTGGTGGGTGCATCCGGCAACGTATCCCTGCCGCTCATTGGCGAGGTGCCGGCGGCAGGCAGGAGCACGGGCGACCTGTCGGTCCTGATCGGCGAGAAGCTGCAGGCCAGCATCGGCCTTTCCAATCGGCCCGATGCCTCGGTGGAAGTGTCGACCTACCGGCCTTTCTATATATTGGGCATGGTGACCACGCCCGGCCAGTATCCCTACAAGCCCGGCCTTACCGTGCTCCAGGCCGTCAGTACGGCGGGCGGCGTGCTGAGGGTGTCCGATTTCGGGCTTCTCAGCTTCCAGCGCGAGAGCCTGGTCAATCGCGGCGATCTGCGGACCCTGGGGGTGGAACGGCTGGGGCTGTTGGCGCGCGAGGCGCGCCTCGACGCCGAGTTGCAGGGCAACGACACCATTACCTTCCCCAAGGAGCTGATGAGCCAGGCTGACACGCCGCAGATCGCTCAGATGATGAAGGAGGAGCAACTCCTGTTCGAAGCGCGCAAGCAGGCATTACGCTCGCAGGAGGATGCGATCAACCAGACCAAGAAGCTGCTTGGCTCGGAAATCGAATCCCTCAAGGCCAAGAGCCAATCCCTGCAGCGCCAGCTCGAATTGGCCAAGCAGGAATTGGACAATGTCAACAGCCTGGTATCCAAGGGGCTAGCCGTCGCCTCGCGCAAGTTGGCGCTTGACCAGAACGTCTCGCAGTTCGAAAGCAACCGCCTGGATATCGATCTGCTGAGCTTGCGTGCCCAACAGGATGTCTCCAAGGCGGAACGCGATATCGTTGACCTGCACAACAAGCGCCGCAACGACATTCTGACCGAGATCTCGGATGTCCGGGGCAAGATCTCCATGAATGCCGAGAAGACGACCACGACGCAGGGGCTCATCTACAACGCCGAAGTGCAGGCGCCGCAGGCGGTCGTCTCCCAGATCGGCAATATCAACAGCAAGCTCACCTTTGCCATTATCCGGCGGGTCGGTGACAAGACGCAGACCATCGAGGCGGCGGAAGCCGACCCGGTCTATCCCGGCGATGTCGTGAGAGTGGATCGCGTCGGGGCATCACCCAATGGCCAGGAAATCGTGCCGCGCTCTTCTGCTTCGGCACAACCCTGACGGCAGTCTGCCGGAAGGCGTAGCAGTCTGCCTTTCCTTTGGTGCCCTATCGGGCGTCGTGGAAGATGAGACCCAATGTGTGTCTCTGTCCCGAGCGGACCCGGCTGACGCCGTGGCGCAGATTGACGCGATAGGATCCTCTGCTGCCCCGGACCGGCCGGTTGTGCACGGCGAAGGCGACGGCATCGCCCTGGCGCAGGGGCACGACCTCCACGCGGCTCTGCATGCGGGGGCGCTGTTCGGTAAGGACGAACTCGCCGCCGGCGAAATCGCGGCCAGGCTGCGAGAGGAGAATGGCCACCTGGATCGGAAAGGCCAGGTCGCCATAGAGATCCTGGTGGAGACAGTTGAAATCTCCCGGCCCATATTGCAGCAGCAACGGGGTCGGCCGGTTCTGGCCGGCTGAGTGGCATGCCTTTAGAAAATCGACATGGTTGGCCGGATAAGCCGCCTCGATTCCCATGCGCTGGTTCCAGGCATTGGCAGTGGCGGCAAGGCGGGGATAGAGCGCCGTTCTGAGATCGCCGATCAGCGCTGGCAGGGGATAGGCGAAGTAGCGATATTCACCGCGGCCGAAGCCGTGTCTCGCCATATGGATATGACTGCGGAATTGCCGTTCCTGGCCGTAGAGATCGGCAATGCCCCGGCATTCGTCCGGCGAGAGCAGGCCCTCCAATACGGCACAGCCATGATCATCGAGTTCCTGCGTCAGCCCTTGCCAGGGATAGGCAGCGATCCGGTCCGCGCCGGAAGAGGCAGGAACAGGCAAGGAAACAGGTTGGGGGCGCGGCTGGCCGGGCATGGCTCGTCCTTTCGTCATCATGATTGGCTCACGATGAGTCTAGGCCCGCTCGGCCCTCCTGGCATTCCGATCTCTGCTGCCTGTCCTGCAGCACAGTCACGGATCATCAAACATGACAACACCGCGGGCGAGGCGCACGCGGTGCGTTCAGAGACGGATCTGCAACACCGCGATCAGTGCTTCGTCTGGGTCTTGGCGAAGCGGCACTCGGCAGCCATGGCGGCTGCATCCAGCCGCACCATGGCATCGGTGATGATCCGGCGAGCCTCGATCGGAATCTTGCCGCGCATGGCCAGGAAATCGCCGGCGCGGCGATGATCGGAATCGGGCAGGGCTTCAAGTTGCAGCAGGGCGTCGGCCCAGCGAAGGCAGGCCTGGACCTTCGCCGGGGATCTGCGGTCCCTGAGATTGGCTATCGCGTCATGCGTCGCGAACTCATATTCGAGTGCCGCTGCGATGGCCGGGTCTTTCGGCTCTTTCATGGATGCCTGACTCACTGGGGTCGTTCGAATGGAAGACAGTTTGTTCCCAGACAACTTAATGAAATCGATCTCAAAATGCAGACCGGCAAATTTGCGGGGTATTTTTGGGGTGGTGCGGCAAAAACGGTTTCCGCCTCGGCCGAAAGTAGCAATGCATTCCGCCATGCGGATAAAGGCGGCGCCTGTCATGCCGCTCATACACTCTCGGATGACCTAAGGAGAGGCATTGAGCGTCCTGGATGCTGCCGGCACCCGTCGGCTTCGGTTGCCGACATGGCCTTTCCTTAGACCTTTTTTCCTCCTCATCTACCGCAAAGAGGTAGGGGGAAAACAAGGCGAGAGCCGGAATTTGTCGCGTATTGCAGGGTAACCACCACGTTTCGCCTCGATTTCCTGTCTCCAGACTGTTGGCAGCCTGTGATCCGCGGGCAAGGGTCGAACTTGGGCGAGACGGACGATAGGATTGTTACAGCGATGGGGACTTTGCTTTCCCTAACGCCGATTCGAGGGGTAACGCCATGACGACGATTTCCACCACCACGCTGCCTGATGGCTCGTCCATGCCCGTATTCGGGCTCGGCACCTGGGGCATGGGGGAGGCGAGGCAGGAGGCCGGAGCAGAGGTCGCCGCCTTGCGTACCGGACTCGATCTTGGCATCCGCTTGATCGATACGGCCGAGATGTATGGTAGCGGCGGTGCCGAACAGGTGGTCGGGCAGGCGATCTCGGGGCGGCGCGATCAGGTCTATCTCGTATCCAAGGTGCTGCCTTCGAATGCCGGCCGCCATCAGGCAATGCGCTCCTGCGAAGAAAGCCTCAAGCGGTTGGGCACCGATCGCCTCGATCTCTATCTCCTGCATTGGCGAAGCTCGGTACCGCTCGAAGAGACGATTGCGGCCTTCGACGAATTAAAACGGGCCGGCAAGATCCTGCGCTGGGGCGTTTCCAATTTCGACGTGGAGGACATGGAGGAGGTCGAGGCGATCAGTCCCGACTGCCAGGCCAACCAGGTGCTCTATAATCTGACGCGCCGCGGGATCGAATACGATCTGGTCGGCCATTGTCGCGAACATTCCATGCCGATCATGGCCTATTCCCCCATCGAACAGGGGGCGCTGGCCAGGAACCGGGTGCTGGACGCGATGGCGCGGGACCATCGGGCGACGCCCGCGCAGATTGCGCTCGCCTGGGTCCTCGACAAGCCCGGCATCGTCGCCATTCCCAAGAGCCGCCGTCCCGAACGCGTGAAGGAGAATCTGGGCTCGCTGGCGATCAGGCTCACCGATGCCGATCGTGCCAGCCTCGACGCCGCCTTCCAGCCGCCACGTCGCAAACAGGCTCTCGAGATGCTCTGAACGAGGGCGGGGAGCGCGGCTCTTGGAGCGTGCCGTGCCTGCTGCCGGCGGATGCCAGCCTCGACCATCCGCCGTGGTCAGGACCAGTCGCGCTTGCGCATCGGAACCAGCGGACCAAGGCTGTCGAGATAGGCCGAGCCGCCATTATCGGCATAGGTAGACAGCACGACATTCTTGTCGCGGAACGATTTCAGGACCTGTCCGAGGCCGTTTGCTCCTTCGGTACGGACCTGCCTGACCAGGCCGAGATCGATGTTGATCGGGAAGATCTCGGTGGCCTGGCCGCATTGATGCAGCACCACGCCGGTCGGATCGACGACGAGCGAACGGCCGACGCCGCCGCCGTCCAGGCCGTTCACGTCGAAAACATAGCAGGAGAACATCACCGCAGTGGCCTGGACGATGGCAAGCTCGGCCTGGCGATCGGTGGTGCCTGTGAGCACCGGGTGGATCAGCACCTCGACGCCCGCCGAGGTCAGGGTGCGGGTGGTTTCCGGGAACCAGATGTCGTAGCAGATCGACAGGCCGAAACGACCGACCTCCGGCACGTCGAAGATCAGGAACTCGCTGCCCCCCGTGACGCCCGCCTCGAACGGCATGAAGGGGAACATCTTGTCGTAGCGTCCGACGATTTCGCCGGCGGGATTGATCACCACTGCGTGGTTGTAGGTCTTGCCGTCGCGCTCGACGAAGACGCTGCCCGGAATGATCCAGATGCGATGCTTGGCCGCCAAGGCCTGGAAGACGGCCTCGTCGGCCGAGGGATCGGGGGAAGCGCAGGCGTGCAGCGGGCCGTGCGCGGCCAGTTCGCTGAACACCACCATGTCGACGCCGGGATAGAGCGCGACCGCTTTTTCCAACTGCGCCGCCATCGCCGCGATGTTCTGGCCGGTGACCGGCACGGGCATCTGGATACCGGCAATCAGGAAGCGGGAATTGTCCCGCCGTGGAGGCGGGGCCGATGTGTCGTTCACCTCGGGGTGAATGCCTGACATGTTTTTCCAGTTCTCACGGACTCACTCCACTTGCCGGGTAGCGGTTTTCGCGGTGGAATCCAAGCGGAGCATGGAGCGAGGTTGTGGAGCGACGAGATCGTCGAGGGCCACGCCTTTGAAAGGCTTGGTCGACTTCAACACGATATAGCTCGACAGGTTGCCGATCTTGGGGCCGAGCTTCAGCAACTCGTCGGACAGCATCTGGTAGGAACCGATATCGGGGCAGACGAAGCGCACCAGATAGTCGATCGGGCCGCTCACCTTGGTGCACTCCACCACATAGCGCATGCCCATCACCATCTTCTCGAAAGTGAGGAAATCGTCGAGACCGTGGCTGTTCAAGGTCACCGCGGCGATGACGTCGACATGTCGGCAGACCTTGGCGATGTCGATACTGGCATGATAGCTCGAAATCACGCCGGCCTTCTCGAGACGTTTGACGCGCTGCAGGCAGGGGCTGGGCGACAGGCCCACGGCGTCGGCAAGTTCCTGGTTGGTGGCCCGGGCATCGGACTGCAGGCGTGCCAGGATACGCAGATCGACCTGATCGAGCCGGATCGAGCCATCATCGTCTTTCATTCGCTTCGCTCCCTGCCGCTCGACCTCCCGCTGCGACTCCAGTGGGGCCAGCCTTTTCAAGGCGGCATGAGGATACCTTGCGCGTGTTCTCGTCAAGACGGAGCCGCAATGGCCCGCGGCACAAACTTGCGTGCAGCCATGTTCCGGCAGCAGCAAGTGTTGGAATGTGACGGAAATTTGGCAGCACTTTTGCTAGGCCCGACGCTACACTGGCGCACAATAAGAAGGCACCCGAAAGGGCAATCCAGGGGAAGTGAAACCATGGCGTCATCCCTCATCGAGCGGCTCACCCGCAAGAAGCCGGCCAATCGACTGGTTGCCGATACCGCCGATAGTGGTGATGGCCACGGCCATCTTGGTCGCTCCATCACCTTGTTCCAGCTCACCATGTTCGGCGTTGGCGCCACCATCGGTACCGGTATCTTCTTCGTGCTCAGCGAGCAGGTGCCCGTGGCCGGCCCGGCCGTGGTGATCTCCTTCATCATCGCCGCCGTTGCGGCGGGGCTGGCGGCGCTATGCTACGCCGAGATGAGCTCGATGATCCCGGTCTCCGGCTCCTCCTATTCCTACGCCTACGCCACCCTGGGCGAGGGCGTCGCCTTCTTCGTGGCGGCCTGCCTGGTGCTTGAATATGGCATCTCCGCCGCCGCGGTGGCGGTCGGCTGGGCCGAATATGTCGAGAAACTCCTGAGCAACATGACGGGCATCGTGCTGCCCAGCTGGATGATCAAGGGACCGATTACGCTTCCCGATAGCGACAACCCTTTTGCCATGGCCTTCTTCGCGGAGGGCTCCGGCCTGATCAACCTGCCGGCCGTGATCCTGGTGGCGCTGTGCTGCATGCTGCTGCTGCGCGGTTCCAAGGAATCGGCACGCACCAATGCCATCATGGTGCTGATCAAGCTGGCGGTGCTGACGCTGTTCATCGTGATTGCCGGCAGTGCCTTCAACGCCACTAATTTCACGCCCTTCTTCGGCGAGAAGGGATTCAACGGCGTGCAGGCGGCGGCCGCCTCGATCTTCTTCACCTTCGTCGGCCTCGATGCGGTGTCGACGGCGGGTGAGGAAGTGGTCAATCCCAAGCGCAATCTGCCGCTCGCCATCATTTCAGCCCTGATCATCGTTACCACCTTCTATGTGCTGGTGGCCATCGCCGCCCTCGGCGTCCAGCCTGCCAACCAGTTCAACGGGCAGGAAGCGGGCCTCGCCACCATCCTGCAGAACATCACCGGTGCCGCCTGGCCCGCCAATCTCCTGGCCGCCGGCGCGGTGATTTCGATCTTCTCGGTGACGCTGATCGTGCTCTACGGCCAGTCGCGCATCCTGTTCGCGGTTTCCCGTGACGGCATGCTGCCGGCTATCTTCCACGACGTGAACCCGCGTACGATGACCCCGGTCGCCTGCACCATCATCGTTTCGGTCTTCGTAGCTGTCATCGCTGCCTTCGTGCCATCAGGCCTGCTGTGGGATCTCACCAGCATGGGCACGCTGGTGGCCTTTACCGTGGTCTCGGCCGGCGTGCTCATTCTGCGCTACACCCAGCCCGACATGGTGCGCGGCTATCGCGTCCCGTTCGGCCCGGTTCTGCCGGTGCTCTCCATTATCGCCTGCATCTATCTCATCCTGCGGCTGAGCGGCATCGTTTTCGCCATCACCGGCGTGTGGATCGCCATCGCGGCTCTGCTCTACTTCAGCTATTCTGCTCGCCATTCGCGGCTGGAAACCCCCGACAACGCTGTTGGCGAGGCGGCCCAATGAAATATCTCGTTGGTCTTTCCGCCGATCAAGGCGGGCGCGAGGCTCTCGCCCTTGGCGCGGTGCTGTCGCGCTCCTGCAACGCCTCGCTCGTGGTCTGTACCGTCACGCCCGATACCTGGGGCCCGCCGTCTCCGGCCCGTGTCGACGGTGAATATGGTGATTTCCTGCGCCAGCATGCCATGAAGGCGCAGGAGAAAGCCAAGGCGAGCCTGCCTCCCGACGTCCAGGCCGAGTTCGTCATCGTCTCCGCCTCGTCCGCGCGTGAAGGGCTGTTGCAGGTCGCTTCCGATATCGGCGCCGATTGCCTGGTGCTGGGGTCGACCCGTGCCGCCCCGCTCGGGCGCTTTGGGGAGGGGCACGTCACCACGGATGTGCTGCGCTCGGCCCATCTGCCTGTCGCCGTGGCGCCGAGGGGCTATTCGGCCGATGGGAGGACGCAGGTGCGGCGGCTGAGCTGCGCCTTTGCCGGCAGCGCCACTTCGCCGGGGCTGGCCCGGCGCAGTGCTGATCTTGCCCAGTTGCTCGGTGTGCCGCTTCGGCTGGTGACACTGGTGGTGCGCGACAAGCAGATGTATCCGACCGGGGCGGGCTACGATGCCGAGAACATCGTCTCCAACACCTTGCGCGAACAGGCGAGCGCCGCACAGGCCGCCGTCCTCGATCATTGGGACGGGCCGGTCGCGATCTCGGCGGAGATCGGCGACGGCAAGAACTGGAAGGCCGCCTTCGATTCGCTGCTGTGGGCGAATGCCGAATTGCTGGTGGTGGGATCGAGCAGTCTTGGGCCGCTGATGCGGGTGTTCCTCGGCTCCAATTCCAGCAAGATCGCGCATAATTCGCCGGTGCCCTGCCTCATCCTGCCGCGCGTGGACGAGTAGGGCATTACCGGCTACCAGAAACTGGGGCCTCGGGCTCCAGTTACTCGAAGTTCAGGAAGCGGGCGATCGCAGGAGTGGCGGCCGCCGGCTCCATCGGAGGAAGTCATGACAGCCAGATCCTTCAACCAGCCGCTCGGTGGAAACGAGATGCCGCGTTTCGGCGGCCCCGCCACCATGATGCGGCTGCCGACGCAGCCGACCACGGATGGGCTGGACGCCTGTTTCGTCGGCATTCCCATGGATATCGGCACCTCGAATCGGCCGGGCACGCGTTTCGGGCCGCGGCAGATCCGCACCGAATCCTGCATGATCCGCCCCTACAACATGGCGACCCGTGCTGCCCCGTTCGACAGCCTGCAGGTCGCCGATATCGGCGACGTCGCCATCGACACCTTCAACCTGCCCAAATGCGTCGACATCATCACCAACGCCTATCGCGAGATCATCAAGAATGGCTGCCGTCCGCTGACGCTGGGCGGTGACCATACGCTGAGCTACCCGATCCTGCGGGCCATGGCCGAGAAATACGGCCCCGTCGGCCTGATTCATATCGACGCCCATGCCGACATCAACGAGCACATGTTCGGTGAGCCCATCGCCCACGGCACGCCCTTCCGCCGTGCTGTGGAAGCAGGCGTACTTGATACCAAGCGCTGTGTGCAGATCGGCGTGCGCGGTACCGGCTATGCTGCCGACGACTTCGACTGGCCGCGCGAACAGGGTTTCCGTGTGGTGCAGGCCGAGGAGTGCTGGCACAAGTCGCTGACGCCGTTGATGGAGGAAGTCCGCGCCCAGGTCGGAAACGGGCCTGTTTATCTGACCTACGATATCGACAGCCTCGATCCCAGCATCGCCCCTGGCACCGGCACGCCGGAAATCGGCGGGCTCACCACCATCCAGGCGCTCGAAATCATCCGTGGCTGCTGGGGACTGAACCTGGTCGGCTGCGATCTCGTCGAAGTGTCGCCGCCCTATGATCCGGCCGGCAATACCGCGATCACGGCGGCCAATCTCCTGTTCGAAATGCTCTGCGTGCTTCCCGGCGTGCAGAGGCGATAATCCCAACAATCGGTGCATCACATGTCAGGCCCGTCCCTCACCACCGGCGAATATCTTGTCAGGCTGCTGGAGTCCTATGGCGTCGATCTGATCTTCGGCATACCCGGCGTGCACACGGTGGAGCTCTATCGCGGCCTGCCGGCCACGAAGATCCGCCATGTCACCCCGCGCCACGAACAGGGCGCCGGCTTCATGGCGGATGGTTATGCCCGGGTGACGGGCAAGCCTGGCGTGTGTTTCATCGTGACAGGTCCTGGCATGACCAATATCGCCACCGCCATGGGCCAGGCCTATGCGGATTCGGTGCCGATGCTGGTCATCTCCGCGGTGAACGCCCGGGATCAGTTGGCAATGGGGCAAGGGCGGCTGCATGAGCTGCCCTCCCAACGCAATCTGGTAGCCGGCGTAAGCGCCTTCAGCCATACGCTACTCGATCCCAACCAGCTTCCTGAGGTGATGGCGCGCGCCTTCACCGTGTTCAACTCGCAGCGTCCCCGGCCCGTGCATATCGAGATCCCTCTCGACATCATCGTCGCGCCGGCCGACCATCTGTCGACGCAGGCTTGGCCCTTGCCGGCCAAGGCCTCCGCCGGTGTGGCTGATATCGAGAAGGCCGCGGCAATTCTCAAGGGCGCCAGGCGTCCGCTCATCGTGGCAGGCGGCGGCGCCGCCGATGCGGCGGCTGAGATCACCGCCATTGCCGGCATGCTCGATGCGCCTGTTTTTACCACCATCAATGGCCGGGGTATTCTCGAGCCCGGTCATCCGCTCGCCCTCAACGGCAATCTCGGCATGGCACCCCTGCTGGCGGAACTGGCGGCGAGCGATGCGATCCTCGCTATCGGTACCGAGTTCGGCGAGACGGAAATGTATCCCGAACCCCAGACGCTCAAATTCGGCGGGCCGCTGATCCGGATCGACATCGATCCGCTCCAGCTTGCGGCCGGCCTGCGCTGTGACCTGCCGATCGCCGCCGATGCCAAATTGGCCGCCGCAGCGCTTTTGGCAGTTCTTGGCGAAGGACGCCCGATAGGCGATGGCGAGGCGCGCGCCAAAGCGGTGCGCGCCAAGGTCGAGGAAGGACTGTGGCCGGCCTGTCGTACGCATGCCAGGCTGATGGAGATCGTAACCAAGGTGCTGCCGGAGGCGGTGGTCGCCGGCGATCAGACTGAACCGGTCTATGCCGTCAACCAGTTCTACCAGGCGCCCCAGCCCCGGTCCTATTTCAATTCCTCCACCGGATACGGCACGCTTGGCTATGGCCTTCCGGCGGCCTTCGGGGCCAAGCTGGGTGCGCCCAACCGGCCCTCCGTCTGCCTGATCGGCGATGGCGGCCTGCAATTCTCCCTGCAGGAACTGGCCAGCGCGGTTGAAGCCAAGATCGCGGCGGTGGTGATCATCTGGAACAATACCTCCTATGGCGAGATCAAGGCCTTCATGGCCGAACGCGACATTCCGCAGATCGGCGTCGACATCTTCACACCGGATTTCGTTGGCCTGTCGCGCGCGCTGGGATGCGCGGCGGCGTTGCCCGCCTCCATCGAGGAACTGACGCAGGAACTTGCTGCCTCCACGACACGCGACGTGCCCACCGTGATCGAGATCCGAGCGGGCTCGCCGTTGGCTTCGGCGCTGGCGCAGTGAGGCTGGGCATGCAGCACCAGCTCTTCATCGACGGTCGCTGGCAGGATCCGGTCGAGCCCGGGCAGATCCCGGTCTTCGATCCCTATCGGGGCATTGCCTATCATCAGGTCGCGGCGGCCGGTCCGGCCGACGTCGCCAAGGCCGTCGAGGCGGCCAAGGCGGCTTTCCCAGCCTGGCGCGCCGCCGGCGGGCGCGAGCGCGGGCGCCATCTCAAGGCCATTGCCGACAGACTGACCGAGCGGGCGGAAGAACTGGCCCGCATCTCCTCGCGCAATAATGGCAAGCCGCTCGGTGAGGCGCGCATTGATATGGCGGATGCGGCCGCGTCCTTTGCCTATTATGCCGAGCTGGCCGCCGACCTCGAAGCCAATCAGAACCGCAACGTCCCCGTGCCGGATGCGGCCTTCGGCGCGCGCCTGCGCCGCGAGCCTGCTGGGATCGCCAGCCTGATCGTGCCCTGGAATTTCCCGCTGGTAACGACCTCCTGGAAGGTGGCGCCCGCGCTGGCCGCCGGCTGTACCGTGGTGCTAAAGCCGTCCGAGATCACGCCGGTGGTCGAGCTTGAGCTGGGCGTGATCGCCGCCGAAATCGGCCTGCCGCCCGGCGTGCTCAACATCGTCACCGGCACCGGCGAGCGGGTGGGCGCGCCGATGACGGTGCATCCCGATGTTGCGAAGATTTCCTTCACCGGCTCCAACGCCGTGGGTGCCCGGGTGATGGCAGCCGGGGCGCCCGGTACCAAATCGGTCAGCCTGGAACTCGGCGGCAAGTCGCCGATCGTCGTCTTCGACGATGCCGATTTCGACCAGGCGGTGGAATGCGTGCTGGGCGGTATCTTCTTCAATGCCGGCCAGATGTGCTCGGCGACCTCGCGCCTTCTGGTCGAACGCTCGATCGCCCCCAGGCTGATCGAGGCAGTCGTGGCGGCGGCACGTGCTCTCAAGCCCGGCGATCCGCTTGATGAGGGGACTGAGATAGGCCCGATCACTATGAAGGCCCAGCACGACAAGGTGCTGTCCTATATCGAGCGCGGCAAGGCGGATGGATTGAAGCTGCTGACCGGCGGTGGCGAGCCGGCAGGATTGGATCAGGGCTGGTTCGTCGAGCCGACCATCTTCGGCGACGTTCCCGCCGACAGCCCGCTCTGGCGGGAGGAGATCTTCGGCCCGGTCTTGTGCATGCGCAGCTTCGACAGCGAGGCCGAGGCCATCAGGCTCGCCAATGACAGCGATTTCGGCTTGGTGGCCACCGTCGTCAGCTCCGACGAGGACAAGGCCAATCGCGTCGCCGATGCGCTGGAATCAGGCCATGTCTGGATCAACAGCCCGCAGGCGATCTTCGTCCAGACGTCATGGGGCGGCTTCAAGGCCAGCGGCATCGGGCGCGAGCTCGGTCCCTGGGGGATGTCGTCCTATCTGGACGTGAAGCACGTCACGACGCGCTTGACACGCTAGAGCATCGTGCCGAAAAGTGCATGCCGGTTTTCGGGAAAAAACGATGCAACAACAAAGGCCTACGGCACCATACCCGATTTCGGAATCGGATATGGTGTTGTAGCGAGCGAGTTTGCTAGGTTCTGACCGTATGCCAAAGAAAAAGCATAAGAAAAAGCACAAGATAAGATCAGGAAAGCATAAGGGGTTCGCAATGAAGACCATTCGTAATGTTGCCGATCTGCGCGTTGTCATGCATCGCAACGAGCAGCCGATCTATTTCATATCGGCGACGAATTTCAACCTGATCGGTATTGATGAATGGGTCAGGAATTTCAAGTTCATCAGCTATATCGATTGCTTTGATGGGCGCCACCCCAACGTCTTCGTTCCCAGCGAGATCCCTCATGCTGAATTCGAGAGCATCGAGGACATCAACAACTATCTTCTCCAGCACAAGGAAGTGATCGACTACATCAAGCGCCGCGGCGGCCGCGCCGTTGCGACCTTCCTGATGTTCGACGAGACGACCGAGGAGATCTGCAACGATCTCGGCATCGAGGTCTGGTTCCCCAAGGCGTCGCTGCGCCAGCGCTGCGACAACAAGATGGAAACGGTGCGCATCGGCAACAAGGCCAATGTGCCTTCCGTGCCGAACACGCTGGCCGGTGCCAAGAGCTATGAAGAATTGCTGGCCGCCGCCAAGAAGGCCGGCATCGGCACCGACCTGGTGATCCAGACCGCCTTCGGCGACAGCGGCCACACCACCTTCTTCATTTCCAATGAGGAAGAATACAACAAGCATGCCAAGGAGATCTCGGCCGAGGACGAGGTCAAGATCATGAAGCGGATCAAGTGCCGTGGCGCGACCATGGAGGCTTGCGCCACCAAGTCTGGCACGCTGGTCGGCCCGCTGCTCACGGAAGTCGTCGGCCAGCCCGAGTTGACGCCCTATAAGGGCGGCTGGTGCGGCAACGAGATCTTCCCCGGCGCCTTCTCCGAGACCATCCGCGCCAAGGCGCGCGACATGGCCTATCGCTTCGGCAACCAGCTGGTGAAGGAAGGCTATCGCGGTTATTTCGACCTCGACTTCCTGATCGACGTCAAGGACAACGAGGTCTATCTGGGCGAACTCAATCCGCGCATCTGCGGCGCCAGTTCGATGACCAACCACGCCGCCTTCGCCTATGCCGACGCGCCGCTGTTCATGTTCCATCTGATGGAGTTCTCCGGCATCAAATACAAGATCGATGTCGAAGAGCTGAACAATCGCTGGGCGCAAAAGGAGTTCATCGATAGCTGGTCGCAGGTGGTGATCAAGGCGACCGACAATATCGTCGATATCGTCACCCATGCGCCCTCGTCGGGCATTTATCGCATGGCGCCCGATGGGAGCGTGTCCTACGACCGCTTCGACTATCACCGCCAGGCCATCGAGAACGAGCAGGAGGCCTTCTTCCTGCGTATCACGGGTCCCGGTGACTATCGCTATGAAGGCGCTGATCTCGGCATCCTGATCACGCGAGGCCGGGTGATGAACGATGAGTTCGACCTGAACGAGCGGGCGCTGAACTGGATCAAGGGCATCAAGCGGCTCTACGCCACCAAGCCTCTGACGGAGGTCCAGCGTGACGACACGCCGTCGGCCGGCTCCTTCAAGATCCTGTAAGTGCCATCATGGATCTCCTGTTCGAAGCCGTGGAAGAGGACCAGCCCGGCGCCAAGTGGCGCCAGCTGTTCGACCGGCACTGGCATGCCTATAGCCGCTGGTTCATGCGCGACGGCATCAGGGCTCGCCCGACCTACCTGGCAAGCCTGAAGGCGCTGCGCGCCCATATGCCGGAACTGCTTCCGGCCTATGAGGCAATCGTCTCAGCGGCGGGCGACGGCGACCTGGAGGCGCGCTTCCTGTCGATGTGGTGCCCGCCGGTCTATGTCGGCGGCTGCTCCCAGGCGATCATTACCGATCCCGAGCCGGCGCTCATCCGCAATTACGACTATAGCCCGCGCCTCCTGGAGGGCTCGTGGCTCGCCACCCGCCTCAACGGCAAGCGGGTGGTGGCAGTGGTCGATTGCTTATGGGGCGTGCTCGACGGCATCAACGAGGATGGCCTTGCCGTCTCGCTCTCCTTCGGCGGGCGGACCGCGGCGGGGGCCGGCTTCGGCATTCCGATCGTGCTGCGCTATGTGCTGGAATTCGCCTCCAACACGGCCGAGGCGATCGAGATGCTGCGGCGCATCCCCGTGCACATGTCCTATTCGGTGGCGCTGATCGATCGCGAGGGCCACCACGCCACCGTCTATGTCAATCCCGACCGTCCAGCCGAGGTGGTGGCAAAGCTCGTCAGCACCAACCACCAGCATGGCGTGGAATGGGCTCGCCATGCCCAGACCACCAAATCGGTGGAACGGGAGGCGGCGCTCGAGAAGGCGCTGGCGGTACGTCAGAGCACCGAGAACGTTCTGGCGGGCTTCCTGCGCCCGCCCGTCTACCAGACCTCGTATGGCAGGGGGTATGGAACGCTCTATACGGCGCTCTATCGGCCGCAGGATGCCTCGGTCGAACTGGTCTGGCCCGGCGTGATCTGGCACCAATCCTGCGCGGAGTTCCGGGAGGAGGTGCGCTTCATCCGGTTCAACGACGGCGATTCCGGTGGGTTTGCACCGACCTTCAAGCAGGGGACGGTAAGCTGACCGGCCGGCGTCGCTACAGATAAGAAGAAAGACGAACCTGGCGCGATAATAGATTGATAATACGGAATAAAGCTCCGTTGGGAGGGCGCGATGAGGGTTGTCGTTCTGGGAGGGGGTGTCGTGGGCACCGCTGCGGCCTGGTATCTGGCCAGGGATGGCCATGAGGTCACGCTGATCGAGCGGCATGACGACGTCGCCTGCGGTACCAGCCAGAGCAATGCCGGGCTGGTCTCGCCCGGCGATTCCACCGCCTGGGCGTCGCCGGCGGCGCTGGTGACCTTCATCAAGTCCCTCTACAAGCCCGACATGGGCATCAAGGTTCGCTTCAGCCTCGATCCGAATTTCCTGGCCTGGACCTGGCGCTTCCTGCTGCAATGCACGCAGGCTCGCGCCAATGCCAATACCGAGGTGAAGCTCAGGCTGGCCTTCTATGCGCGCGAATGCATCAATGCGCTGCAGGAAGAGACGGGCCTCAGCTACGACGACAAGCGCAAGGGGATCCTCTATTTCTACCGCTCCCAGCAGAGCCTGGAGGCCGGCGCCAAGCATATGGGCTATATCGCCGAGCGTGGACTGAAGATCGAGGTGGTCGACCGCGAGCGCCTGGTCGCGCTGGAGCCGGGGCTCGCCGCCGTCAAGCATCAGATCGCCGGCGGTGTCTATTCGCCGATGGACCAGACAGGCGATTCCTGCCTGTTCACCCGCCGCCTTGCCGAGCTCGCCCGCGAGCGCCACGGCGCGCAATTCCGCTTCAAGACCACTGTGACTGGCCTCGATGTCGAAGGCGACAGGGTGAAGGCCGTGCTGACCGATCAGGGACCGGTCGCCTGCGATGCCGTGGTGGTGTCGCTCGGGCCCGAGAGCTCGCTGCTCGCCCGCAAGATCGGCATCGACGTGCCCGTCTATCCGGTGAAGGGCTATACCGCCACCATCCCGGTCGACGACGACAAGGGCCCGACCATGGGTGGGGTCGACGAGGACAGGCTGATTGCCTATTCGCGCCTCGGCAGCCGGCTGCGCATCGCCTCCACGGCCGAATTCGCCGGCTATGACCGCACCTATAAGCCGGCTGATTTCGCCACCATGTTCAGGACGGCGCATGACCTCTTCCCCGGCGCGGTCGACGAGAGCAAGGCCGTACTCTGGGCCGGGCTGCGTCCGATGATGCCGGGCTCGGTGCCGGTGCATGGCCGGGCACGCTACGCCAATCTCTATCTCGACACCGGCCATGGCCATGTCGGCTGGACCATGGCCTGCGGCTCGGGAAAACTCACTGCCGACCTCGTCGCCGGGCGCCGCCCGGATATCGACACGACAGGCCTGCTTTACCGGAACTGACACCATGCCGGATCCCCAGATTTCGATCGATCTCGCCCGGATCGAACATAATGCCCGTACCATCGTGGAGACTTGCGCCGGATCGGGCATCACGCCTTTCGGCGTGACCAAGGGCACCTGCGGCATGCCCCAGGTGGCGCGCGCCATGCTGCGGGGGGGCGTTGCCGGCATCGCCGAGTTGCGTTTCGAGAACATCCGCCGGCTGCGCGATGCCGGCATCGATTGCCCGATCATGCTGCTGCGCAGCCCGCCATCCTCGCGGGTCGAGGAACTGGTGCGGACGGTCGACATCAGCCTGCAGTCCGAGCTTCAGTTGATGCGCGAGATTTCGCGCGTGGCCGAGCGGCTGGGGCGCGTGCATGACGTCATCCTGATGGTGGACCTCGGCGATCTCCGGGAAGGGATCTGGCCGAGCGACCTGATTCCGACCGTGGAGGCGGTGATGGAACTGCCCGGCGTGCGGATTGCCGGCGTCGGCACCAATCTCACCTGTTTCGGCGCCATCATTCCCACCAAGGAGAATCTCGATCAACTGGTTGCCCATGCCTACAAGGTGGAAAGCGTCACCGGCCGCCATCTCGACTGGGTCTCGGGCGGCAATTCCTCCTCGCTGCCTTTGCTGCTGGCGGGTGGCATGCCGGCGGGCGTCAACAATCTCAGGATCGGCGAGGCCATTCTGCAAGGTGGCCGTGACACCTTCCTTGAGCAGCCTTGGGAGGTACTGGACCGCGACGCCTTCCAGCTCACCGGCGAACTGCTCGAGGTGAAGGTGAAGCCCTCCATGCCGATCGGCAAATCCGGCATCGACGCCTTCGGCAATGTGCCTATCTTCATCGATGAGGGCGACCGCCTCCGGGGCATCGCCAATATCGGGCGGGAGGATGTCATCGCCGAGGGCCTGATGCCGACCCGGCCGGGCGTGCGCGTGCTGGGTGCTTCCAGCGACCATCTGGTGCTCGACCTCACCGACGCCGATCCACCGCTTGCGGTGGGGGAGGATGTCAGTTTCCGGCTGAACTATGGGGCGCTGCTGACAGTGATGACGTCGGAATATGTGGAGAAGGTTCCGATGCGGGACGTGATGGAACAGGGCCTGAGCCGGAGCTATGCGATCGAGACGGATGAGGTCGGGCGTGCGCTGCTGGCCAGCCATCATGTCGCAGAACGCATCGAACGTCTGGGCTTCGAGCCAGCGGGGGCGGAGGCGTCGGTTGTGCTGTCTACCGGCGCCCGGCGCGCCGATATCATGTCCTTCATCGAGACGGCGGGGCGACGCCACGATGCGCTGGGACTGATCTGGATCGACTCCGAAGCAGCGATGATGCCCGATGGCGGCGAGGGGGCACCCGCGGAGAATGCCGTGCTCGGCCGCCTGCTCGCTCGCCTGCCGCCCCATATCGCAGCGGAGAATGTGGTTCTGCTCGGCCTGCGCGATGCCCATCCAGCTGAGGTCGAAGCCCTGAAGGCCTCGCGTATGCGTGTTTATACCATGGCCGAGATCGACGCGGTGGGACTACGCCATGCCATGCGCGAGGCAATCGCCATCGCCTGCGCCGGCACGCGCGGCTTCCATCTTTGCTATTCGCCGACCGCCACCGACATGTCGGATTGGAGCGGCGGCATCGGCGGCATCACCGTGCGCGAGACCCATTCGGCCATGGAGATGGCGGCGCTGAGCGGCAGGCTGCGCTCCCTCAGCGTTGCCGGCATCGATGCGCAATTGCCGGCCACTATCGGCGCCGAATGCGCCAATTTCATCCTCTCCGCCTTCGGCAAGACCATCTTGTGAGATCGGCGGAGCAGACTCTCACCTATCCTTCATCCCAACAGGAGTGTTCCATGATCAAGCGTCTGCATCCCGGCAAGCGGTTCTGCGAAGCCGTCATCGTCAATGGCATCATCACCACTGCCGGCATCACTGGCCGCGACGAGGCGGCCGATACCGTCGGGCAGACCCGCGACATCCTCGCCCAGATCGACGCGTTGCTGGCCGAGGCTGGCACCTCCAAGTCCAAGCTGATCAGCGCCAGCATCTGGCTGCGTGACATCGCCCATTTCGACCAGATGAACGAGGTCTGGGACCAGTGGGTCGACAAGGACAATCTGCCGGTGCGCGCCACGGTGCAGGCGCGCCTGGCCGCTCCGGAACTGCTGGTCGAGATCCAGGTCAGCGCTGTGGTTTGAGACGAATTCGATGCTTGGGTGAGGGAGGCTTTCTCCCCTCACCATAGCGGCCCTGTCGGTATGCGATCGGTCACAGCCCGACCGGCAGGGAACGGAACGGCTTGATTTCCTTGAGCACGAAGGTCGTCTGCATTTCCTTGATGCGGGGCAGTCGGCGCACGGTGGCCATGGCGAATTGGGCATAGGCGTCGAGGTCCGCCGCCACAACCTGCAGCAGGAAGTCGGCATCGCCGGCGATCGAATAGCAGGCTACGACCTCCTCAAGCCGCAGGACCTCGTCGGAGAACGCTTCGGCTTCCGCCTCGCTGTGACTGTCGATCTTCACGCGGATGAAGGCGAGCACGCCGAGCCCCAACCTGCGGCGGTCCAGCACGGCCTTGTAGCCCTGGATGACACCATCCTCCTCCAGTTTTCGTACGCGCCGCCAGCAGGGCGAGGTCGAAAGCCCGACCTTGTCGGCCAGGTCCTGATTGGTGAGACGCCCATCCTCCTGCAAGGCGGTCAGGATTCGCGTATCGGCGGGTTCGAAGCCAGGGCGAGGCATGTTCTACCTTCTGAAGTGATAAATTGGGTATGACCTACCAAATTTATCGCAACTAGAGAATAAAAAGGCAAAATTGACCGGTGAGACTGCGCTATCCCTGCCTCTTCGACATCAGCGAGGAGACATCCGTGAGCGACGACATCCGCCTGGCCATCATCGTCAACCCCGCTCTGCCGATTGGCTTGGTTGCCAATACGGTCGGCGCCGTCTGCGTCGGGCTCGGTGCCCGGATGCCGGCGCTGGGGGGGACCCAGCTTGCCGATCGACAGGCACGGCGCATCGACGTCAGCGCCAACCGGCCCGTTCCGGTGCTGCAGGCAGACGGCGAAACCATCCGTGCGATCATGCTCAAGGCTCTGCCGGCGATCGAAGAACGGGCGGTGGTACCGTTTCCGGCCTTTGCCCGCAGCCTCCATGTTTTTGCCGATTATGGTACGTCCATGCCGGAGCGCGATCTCGACGAGGAGGAGGTCGATGGCCTCGGGCTTGCCGGCCCTTCGAAATGGATCCGCTCGCTCACCGGATCGTTGAAACTCCTGCGCTGAACCGGAATATCGTCCTATGCCGTCCGATCGATGGCGGGAACCGGGGGTGACTCCGCGCGTTTTCCCTGTAACCTGCCTGCCTGCGACACCACATCTGGGATGTGAGCATTCGAATCCTTGACTCTTTGCGTCATAGTTTGAAAAGAAAGAGGCGTAAATAGACTAGGCGCCATGTCGTTGGGCAGGAGGCGCCGTTCGGATGCCTCGAAAATCGGCATTCGGCTCGGGAGGCGGGCGCCGGACCGAAACCGGCCATCATCCACGATAAGCGTTTTGCGATTTGGCTGAAGTGCCAAGGCGTCGAAACAAAGGGCGAGAGCAAGGCGGCGTTTCCGCTTAGACGTACTTTGCTCCAGGGGTCATGATTGCCTTTCGGCTGAACCGGATGGCGCCATGATCGGCAAGGTGAAAGGGCTTTTCCGATGGAATGGGCTGGGAGAGAAAGCAACACGGCTGCGGAGCCGTCATACGCGCGCACCTATTATCGCTGGGCTCGGTTCTACGATCTGTTTTTTGATTGGCCGTTCCATCCCGGGCGGCTGGCTGCGGCGCGGGCAGTCGCCCAAGTTGCAGGCAACAATGGCGAGGTGCTGGTAGCGGGGGTCGGAACCGGGCTCGAGCTTGTCCTGATGCCAAGCAATCTGCGTATCGTGGGCATCGATCTCGCCCGGCCGATGCTCGACATTGCCCGCGAACGGGTCAAGCGCAAGAGCCTCGACCAGGTCAAGGCTCTGCGGGTGATGGATGCGCAAGCCCTGGAATTCCAGGAAGGGCGCTTCGACGTGGTGCTGGCCCCCTATCTTCTCAGCGTCGCTCCTTCACCTCACGCGGTACTTGACGAGATGTGGCGCGTGACCAGGCCGGGTGGCGAAATGATCATCCTCAACCATTTCTCCGCCGAGGATGGCTGGCGCGTGCGGGGAGAGAAGGCGCTTATCGGTGCAGGCGGCTGGCTCGGCTGGCGGCCCTATTTTCCCTATGCCGTGATGGCGGAGTGGCTGGCGGGAAAACCCCAGGCCGAACTGATCGAGCGGCGTGAGGTGGCGCCTGCGCGCTTGTTCACGGTGCTGCGCATCCGCAAGCCGGGCTGAGTAAAGTCGGGCTGGCCAAGCCAGCCTGATATTGCGATCGTGGCGGCCGGGCGCGTAGACTGGCCGTCCTGCTGCGGAGTGTTGCCATGACCGTCGCCGTTTCGATCCAGAACACGCAATTGGAGCGCCCCTGCGAACAGATCCTGCTGCGTGAAGACAAAGCGGGGGTGACGACGCTCACTCTCAACCGGCCGCAGCAGTTCAACGCCCTCTCCGATGGCATGCTGGAGGCGTTGCAGCAGGCTCTCGACGCGATTGCCGGGGACAGGACAGTGCGCTGCGTGGTGCTGGCGGCGAATGGCAAGGCCTTCTGTGCCGGACATGATCTGCGTCAGATGCACGCCAATCGCCGGCTCGATTATTATCAGGCGTTGTTCGCCCAATGCAGCCGGGTGATGCAGGCGATCCAGGCGCTGCCCGTGCCGGTGATCGCGCGGGTGCATGGCATCGCCACAGCGGCAGGGTGTCAATTGGTGGCGAGTTGCGACCTCGCTATCGCCTCGCAGGCAGCGCGATTTGCGGTTTCGGGCATCAATGTAGGGCTGTTCTGTTCCACGCCGGCGGTGGCATTGTCGCGCAACGTCTCGACCAAGCGCGCCTTCGACATGCTGGTCACAGGCCGCTTCATCGATGCTGAGACGGCAGCGGATTGGGGCCTGATCAACCAGGCGGTGCCGGACGCCGAGCTCGATGCCGCTATAGCAGCCAAGACGGCCGAGATCCTGGCCAAGAGCCCGGTGGCGGTGCGCTATGGCAAGCAGATGTTTTACCGCCAGCGTCAGATGGCGATCGGTGAGGCCTACGCCTTTGCTGGCGAGGTGATGGCACAAAACATGATGGAAGAGGATGCCGGCGAGGGCGTCGAGGCCTTCCTGGAGAAGCGCCCGGCGCGTTGGGGTGTCTAAGCTGGCTGGGTCGGCTCAGTGGCTGACCGACTTCGACATCAGGTTGATGATCAACACGCCCGCGAGGATCAGGCCGATGCCGACGATGGCCGGCAGGTCGAGCGATTGGTGGAAGACGACGAGGCCGACAAGCGAGATCAGGACGATGCCGATTCCGCTCCACAGCGCATACGCGATGCCGACCGGTATGGTGCGCAGCGTGTAGGAGAGAAAATAGAAGGCCGCCATGTAGCACAGCCCCATCATCACCGTCGGCCACAGCCGGGTGAACTGCTCCGAGGCCTTGAGGAACGAGGTGGCGATGATCTCGAAGACCACGGCGATCACCAGGGCGGCATAGGTCGTGACGGCTGGGCTCAACGGAAGGTCCTCGGAAAGGCGCTTTGCCGCCGCTGCGTTGGAGAGCGCGGGGCAGGGCGCGCGAACCTGCGATAGCCAAGACCTCATCTTCTGTAAAGGATATGCCTCGTCGGCGAGGCGCACTGCGACCATGCGCCCGAGGGCGATGCGCGTCTTCCGTTCCAACGCGCCCGATCCTCTGGCAGCGGAGCAGGAAACCTTTAAAACAGCAACGGCGCGCGAATTGCTTCGCGCGCCGGCCGGTTCTTGGCGGATGCCGGGAGCACCGAAGCGCTCACCTCTCATCCGGGGATGATCCAGGCTTTAGCAGCCGGAACGTCAAGCGGCGGACGCCGCCTTGGCTGAACCAGTGCAAATTCCCAGGACCTTCGTAAAGTTAGACACTGGATCACCTCCTTTCGTTGGTTGCGAACATCTCCAAGATGGCGGTAGAGGGTGCGGTTGTAAAGTCCTTGGGAGCAAAGTCAGCAAAATCGGCCTGAAATGCCCCTAATCGGGCTCAAAACGCAAAATGTCGCCCGGTTGGCAGTCGAGATACTCGCAAATCTTCTCCAGCGTATCGAATCGGATGCCCTTGACCTTGCCCTGTTTGAGCAAGGAGAGATTCGCTTCCGTGATACCGATATGTTCGGCGAGATCCTTCGATTTCACGTTGCGCTCTGCCAGCATGACGTTGAGACGGACGCGGATGGGCATGGGTGGGTACTCAGACGAACTGGGCGTTTTCATCCGCAATCGCGGCCGCCTCCGACAAGATCCAGGCGATCACCATCACCAGCGCAGCGAAGACGATCTCGATCAGCATGCTCGAATCGAGGCTGATCGCCAGAGTGCGTGTGCCCGGCAAACCGTTCCAGCTCAAGATGACCGACAAGGCCGCACCACAAAAGGGTCTTGCAGCCGCAGAAACCAGGAGTGCGAGCGCCAGGCCGCGCAGGCCCTGGATCGCATCGGCTTCGAAGAGGGAGCCGGTCGAAAAGGACCTGAAGGTGCGGCGCGCCTGCATCAGGCCCCAGACCAGTGCGCCGAGCGGCGCCATCGAAACCATGCAGGCGAGGATACGCGTAGCAAGGCTGAGATCGCCGTATCCCGGCGCGGCGAGGCGCGCATCGGCGAGCAGCCGTTCCGAGGGCATGACCGCCCAATAGAGCAGCATGAGGCCGACGAGGACGATCGCAAGGATCGCGCAGAATGGAGCCATGTAGCGGCCGGTCACCCGAATGCGCCTGGTTCGCTCCATCCTTGAAATGGCATGGGTGGTAGACATCTTGATCTCCTAAAACATACTGCATAATAGAAATAAATTATCGTTTTACAATAATATTTTTTTATGAAATGAAATCCCTGACTTCACTGTTCATGGGAAATCGGATCATGTCCACCATTCGAATTCGCGGCGTCGGCCTGACTATCGCTTGCCTCTGCTCGCATCTGTCCTCGCCTGCCCAGGCGGCTCCCTCGACCACGCGAGGGCAAATTTCGGTCGCGCAGGTGGTGCAGATGCTCGAGGAGGCTCCGCGCAATGCCATCGCCCATCAAGTGCTGACCGCCTATCTTGCCGGCGTGGGCGAGAGCGCCGGCGTCCTTGTCGGTCTTGCGGCTGGGAAGGCGGCCTGCAAGACAGGCCTGAAGCTTGATGACCGAACTGTCAGGCAGGCGCTTGCCCCGGTTGCGGCCGATGCGGCAAATGCGGCGCAGATACCCGCGACGCCGGTGATCTTGCGCGACATGCTGACCCGGGCGGGTTGCCGGCTGGAATGATCCCGTCACGCCTGACGTGACCACATCAGGAAATCGCCGGTTTTGGGTGACCTGGCCTTAGAACGGCTCACACTTCCAAGCGTGTTCGATAGATGAATTACAACTTGCAGAATCCTGAAATTGCGTCGTTTTTTGAAAGAGAGTGGAGATATTCCGGTGTCGCCTGATGCCAAGTTCGAAGAAGGATGGGGCGGGTTGGATCGTTAGCCCTGGCCGCGTGTTACAGAGGAGAGAAGGGGTGACTGGGACATTTGTTGTCTATGGAGCGGCAGGCTCGGGATCGGTTCCGATCGAGGCTGCCCTTAGCCTTCTTGAATTGCCGTATCGCGTGGAGGAATGCGCTCCGTGGGAGGGGGGACAGGAAGCGAGCAAGCTCGTTGGCATCAATCCCATGTTGCAGGTTCCGGCATTGGCACTGCCTACGGGTGACGTGATCAGCGAGAGCGCCGCGATCCTGATCTGGTTGGCCGATACCTATCCCGAAGCACGGCTCGCGCCGGCGTTGACCGAGGCTGCGCGCCCGGCATTCCTACGCTGGATGACCTATGTATCTTCGGCCATTTACGCCCTTTATTGGATTACCGATAATCCTTCTCGCATCATCGAAGGAGCGGAGCATCACGCGGCCGTCAAATCCCGCTTGTTCGATCGCATCGCTCACTGCTGGGAATTGATGGAGATGCAATTGCGGCCGGGCCGCTATCTCCTCGGCGAGGATTTGTCGGTTCTCGATCTCTATGTGGCCACGGCCTCGCGGTGGTCGCCCGGGCGACGGCGCTTCTATGAGGTTGCGCCCGGTCTGGCGGAGACGATACGCCGGGTGGATGCCGACCCTCGGCTGACGGCCATCTGGGCCGAACGCTTCCCATTTACGCGAGGCTGGGAGCGTTAGGGCGCAAAGCGAGTTCAAGATGACCAGATCGGCTTTGCCGGTTTCGCGATTGCGACTGCCTATAGCTCGTCCAATGGCAAAACGCGGGCATCAAGGACGATCTTCTCGATGAAGGGCCATTTGCCGTCACGGGCTTCGAGCCGATCGTCCAGTTCAGGGGGCCTGCCGGAATGTAACTTCACTCCCTATATCTGAAGCGCGCCGGCACGCTTTCCCGCTGCGGGGCGCATTTGGGAATTCAGCAGGCAGACATTTCGCATGAAGAAGATCGGTTTTCTTTCGTTCGGGCACTGGACACCATCAACTCAATCGCAAACGCGATCTGCCGGCGATACGCTGCTGCAGTCGATCGATCTGGCCGTTGCGGCGGAGGAGCTGGGTGCGGATGGCGCCTATTTTCGCGTCCATCACTTCGCGCGTCAGCTTGCCTCGCCTTTTCCCTTGCTGGCGGCCGTGGGAGCCAGGACCAGTCGCATCGAGATCGGCACCGCCGTGATCGATATGCGGTACGAGAATCCGCTCTACATGGTCGAGGATGCGGGTTCCGCCGATCTCATCTCGAAGGGCCGCCTGCAGCTCGGCATCAGCCGTGGCTCGCCCGAGCAGGTGATCGATGGCTGGCGCCACTTCGGCTACCAGCCGGCGGAAGGCAAGAGCGATGCCGATATGGGGCGCCAACACGCGGAGGTTTTCCTGAACCTGCTGCGCGGCGAAGGGTTCGCCCAGCCCAATCCGCGGCCGATGTTTCCCAATCCGCCGGGCTTGCTGCGCCTCGAGCCGCATGCCGAGGGCTTGCGTGAACGGATCTGGTGGGGGGCTTCATCGGATGCAACCGCGATCTGGGCCGCCAGGCTCGGCATGAACCTGCAAAGTTCGACCCTGAAGAACGACGAGACGGGCGAGGCCTTCCATATTCAGCAGGCCAAGCAGATCCGCGCCTATCGTGCGGCGTGGAAGGAGGCCGGCCATGCGCGTGAGCCCCGGGTCTCCGTCAGCCGCAGCATCTTCGCGCTGATGAATGATGAGGACCGCATGTATTTCGGGCGGGGAGGCGATGGGGAGGACCAGATCGGCTTCATCGACGAGCGCACGCGCGCGATCTTCGGACGCAGCTATGCTGCCGAGCCCGAAGCGCTCATCGAGCAGCTCAGGCAGGATGAGGCGATCTCCGAGGCCGATACCTTGCTCCTCACCGTCCCCAATCAGCTCGGCGTCGCCTACAACGCCCATGTCATCGAGACGATCTTGACCGAGATCGCGCCTGCGCTCGGTTGGCGGTGAGCAGGGCAATCTGCAGCTACAGGCACCGCAATCGGGGCGATGAACTCAAAAAAGATGCACCCGCCAAACATGTTTGGCGGGTGCATCATTCGAATTTTCCAAGGCTTTGAAATCACGCCATTTTCGTCAACGGCGGTGGATGTTCAATGGCATCCATCGCACCTTGGAGTACTCTCCATCCACCTTCAGCTGCAGCCGGTGGTGCCGCCGCATGTGTCGCATTTCAGGCACGTGCCGTTGCGCACCAGCGTGAAGTTGGCGCATTCGGGGCAAGCTTCGCCTTCATAGCCGCGCAGCCTGGCTTCCTTGCGGCGCTCGGAGGCCGGCTTGACCGCGGGAGCGGCCGGGGCTTCCCAGGCGAGAGCGTCGAGGGCGGGCTCCTCCTTCAGCGCCGTGGCGCCGACGGTGTGCGCACCCGGGCCGGCGACCACGCCGCGGCTGAGGCCGGTATTCACGGCGCTGGACAGGGCCGTGATGGCGCCGCGAGCATCGTTTGATACCGGGGCGAGCGTGTTCGACGCAGCGGTGGCACCGCCGGGCATCACCACGAAGCGCTCGGTCTTGGAGCGCACCAGGCCGCGCGAAACAGGCACGGTCACTGGCTGGGCCGGCGCCTTGCTCTCTCCGTCACCACGGCCAAGCGTAGCATGGCCATCCTCATCAGGCACGACATGGGCGAGGTCGTAGCGGCCGACATAGGAGATGGCGAGCTCGCGGAACACATAGTCCAGGATGGAGGTGGCGTTCTTGATCGAGTCGTTGCCCTGCACAAAGCCAGAGGGCTCGAAACGCGTGAAGGTGAAGGCCTCGACATATTCCTCCAGCGGCACGCCATATTGCAGGCCGAGCGAGATCGCGATGGCGAAATTGTTCATCATCGCTCGGAAGGAAGCGCCTTCCTTGTGCATGTCGATGAAGATCTCGCCGAGGCGGCCATCGTCATACTCGCCGGTGCGCAGATAGATCTTGTGGCCGCCCACCACCGCCTTCTGGGTGTAGCCCTTGCGGCGGTCGGGCATCTTCTCGCGCTCGCGCGCCACTTCCACCCGCTCGATAATACGCTCGACGATCTTCTCGGCGACCTGGGCCGCACGGGCGGGCACCGAGCGCTCGAGATGCTCTTCCACCGCGTCGGCTTCGTCCTCGTCGGCCAGAAGCTGCGAGTTGAGCGGCTGGGAGAGCTTGGAGCCGTCGCGATAGAGGGCGTTTGCCTTCAGCGCCAGGCGCCAGGACAGCATGTAGGAAGCCTTGCAGTCCTCCACCGTGGCGTCGTTGGGCATGTTGATGGTCTTGGAGATCGCGCCCGAGATGAAGGGCTGCGCCGCCGCCATCATGCGGATGTGGCTCTCCACCGAGAGGAAGCGCTTGCCCAGGCGTCCGCAGGGATTGGCGCAATCGAATACCGGCAGATGTTCGGCCTTCAGATGCGGCGCGCCTTCGAGGGTCATGGCGCCGCAGACATGGATGTTGGCCTTCTCGATATCAGCCTTGGCGAAGCCAAGGTGAGCGAGGAGGTCGAAGGAAGGCTCGTTGAGCTTTTCGGCCGGCACGCCGAGCGTACCGGTGATGAAGTCCTCGCCGAGTGTCCACTTGTTGAAGACGAACTTGATGTCGAAGGCCGAAGCTAGGGACTTCTCGAGCAGAGCGAGCTTCTCCTCGGTGAAGCCCTTGGAGGCCAGCGAGGTGTGGTTGATCGCGGGCGCCTGGCGCAGCGAGGCATGGCCGACGGCATGGGCCTCAATCTCGGCGATGTCGGCTTCCGAATAACCCAGCGTCCGCAGGGCCTCGGGCACGGCGCGGTTGATGATCTTGAAGTAGCCGCCGCCGGCGAGCTTCTTGAACTTCACCAGGGCGAAATCAGGCTCGATGCCAGTGGTGTCGCAATCCATCACCAGGCCGATCGTGCCGGTGGGCGCGATCACGGTCGCCTGGGCGTTGCGGTAGCCATGGGCCTCGCCCAGCGCCAGGGCGTTGTTCCAGGCGGCCTTGGCATGCTCGACGATGGCCTTGCCGTTGTCGCCGAGGGCTGCGAGAGAAGCGAGATCGAGCGCGACCGGTGCGGTGGCCAGCGCCTCATAGCCCGTTGCCTCGCCATGGGCGGCACGGCGATGGTTGCGAATGACGCGCAGCATGGATTCGCGGTTCGGCTCGAAGCCCGGGAAGGGGCCGAGCTCCCTGGCCATCTCGGCCGAGGTCGCATAGGCGACGCCGGTCATGATTGCCGAAAAGGCGCCGCCGAGCGCGCGGCCGGCATCGGAGTCGTAGGGGATGCCCGAGGTCATCAAGAGGCCGCCGATATTGGCATAACCCAGGCCCAGCGTGCGGTAGCGATAGGACAGCTCCGCGATCGCCTTGGAGGGGAACTGCGCCATCATCACGGAGATTTCGAGCACGATCGTCCACAGACGGACGGCATGCTCGTAGGAGGCCAGGTTGAAGCTGCCGTCTTTCTCACGGAACTGCAGCAGGTTCAGCGAGGCGAGGTTGCAGGCCGTGTCGTCGAGGAACATGTATTCCGAGCACGGATTGGATGCGCGGATCGGCCCCGAGACCGGGCAGGTGTGCCAGTCATTGATGGTGGTGTGGAACTGGATGCCCGGATCGGCGGAAGCCCAGGCGGCGTGGCCGATCTTCTCCCAGAGGTCACGGGCCTTCAGTGTCTTCATGGTCTTGCCGGTGATGCGGGCCTTCAGCTCCCAATCGCTGTCCTTTTCGACCGCGTTGAGGAAGGCATCGTCCACGCGCACGGAATTGTTCGAATTCTGGCCGGCGACGGTGAGATAAGCCTCCGAGTCCCAATCGGTGTCATAGGTGTCGAAGGAGATATCCTTGTAGCCCTGCTTGGCGAATTGGATGACGCGCTTGACCAGATTGTCGGCGACGAGGTTGCGGCGGGCCGCCTTGATTTCGCGCTTGAGGGCCGGGTTGCGCTCCGGATCGAAGCAATCCTCGCCCGGGCCTTCGCATTGCACGCAGGCGCGCATCACAGCCTTGAGGTGGCGCTGCACGATCTTGGAGCCGGTGACGAGGGCGGCAACCTTCTGCTCTTCCTTCACCTTCCAATCGATATAGGTCTCGATATCGGGATGATCGGCATCGACAACCACCATCTTGGCGGCTCTGCGGGTGGTACCGCCCGACTTGATGGCGCCGGCGGCGCGGTCGCCGATCTTGAGGAAGGACATCAGGCCGGAGGAACGGCCGCCGCCCGAAAGCCTTTCGCCCTCGCTGCGCAGGGCCGAGAAGTTGGAGCCAGTGCCCGAGCCATATTTGAACAGGCGCGCCTCGCGCACCCACAGATCCATGATGCCGCCCTCGTTGACGAGGTCGTCGGCAACCGACTGGATGAAGCAGGCATGCGGCTGGGGATGCTCGTAAGCCGAGGACGAGGAGGTCAGCTTGCCGGTCTTGTAGTCGACATAGAAATGGCCCTGGCCGGGGCCATCGATGCCATAGGCCCAATGCAGGCCGGTGTTGAACCATTGCGGCGAATTGGGCGCGACCATCTGCATGGCGAGCATGTAGCGGTGCTCGTCGAAGAAGGCTTGCGCATCGTCTTCGCTGTCGAAATAGCCGCCCTTCCAGCCCCAATAGGTCCAGGTGCCGGCCAGGCGATCGAAGACCTGGCGCGAATCAGTCTCACCGACAAAACGCTCGGCCTCGGGGAGAGCGGCCAGAGCCTTCTTGTCGGGAACCGTGCGCCAGAGCCAGGATGGAACGGCGTTCTCTTCCACCTTCTTTGTACGGGCGGGCACGCCCGCCTTGCGGAAATATTTCTGCGCCAGGATGTCGGCGGCGACCTGGCTCCAGGCCTCCGGAACGGCGATGCCTTCCAGCCGGAAGACGATCGAGCCATCCGGATTCCGGATCTCGCTCGTCGCGGTCCGGAACGCGATGGACGCGTAGGGGGACTGCCCCTTCTTGGTGTAAAGCCGATCAATCCGCATTGCGTTCTGCCCCGAAAATTAGACGCAAAAATTCGCGCCGTGCCAGCGTTACGGCTCGGTTCGAAATCTGCCTGACATCCTGTTTACTTGTCGGTGAGTGCATGGCCCTGCCAACGTTCGAATGCCGGGCTCGTGCCCCGCAATCCCGCGAGGTTACCCCCGCCGCCGACGTTTCCGACTATGACTCAATAGGTATAACTCGACGGGGGTGGCGTCAAGATTTAGTGCCGGCAAAATGAGTGACTATCTACATATGGTAGAGGCTGTGGAAAACGGGGACAAGCTTGAGCCGGCAGCCTCAAGGCTCCGGAATCTCTGGCGAAATCGCCGCCTTCACCCTGTCTTTGAATTGCCATGTTCCGGTCATGTTTCATTTACCATCCCGGTGGATGACCCAAAATGGCACACAAGCCTTTGTGGAGAGATCGCCGAAGTCCTGCCGTAAGGGCAAGCGCGGGAGGTCGTTGGCCGACGAATCGAGGCCGGGGTGATTCCCTCACCCCTTTTCGAGCGACGAATCGTCCCCGTCCCCGCCCTGGGTGATCAGGCGGGCGCCGCGTTGATTGCGGGTGTGGATCCATAACCAGCTCAGGGCGACGCTGAGGCGAGAGCGTACGCTGATCAGGAAATAGATGTGGGCGATGCCCCAGATCCACCAGGCGAGCGAGCCGCGCAGCTTGATCCAGCCGAAATCGATCACCGCGCGCTTCTTGCCAATCTGCGCCAGGCTGCCCTGATGCTTATAGCGGAAAGGAGGCGGGGCAGGATCGCCCGCCAGCCGGGCCCGAATCACCCGGGCGACATAAACGCCGGCTTGCTTGGCGGCCGGCGCAATGCCGGGTACGGGCTTGCCGTCCGGGCCGGTGAGGCTGACGGTATCCCCAATGGCGAAGATCTCGGGATGACCCGGCACAGTCAGGTCCGGCTCGACGATGATTCGGCCGTTCCGGTCCGCCGGGACAGCGAGCCATTCGGCAGCCGGGGATGCGCGCACGCCCGCGGCCCAGACGATGGTGCGTGCTGGCAGGAGCTTGCCGCCATAGACGACGCCCTCGGCGGTGCATGCGGTGACCGCGGCGCCGAGAACCACCTCGACACCAAGGCTTTCGAGCGACTGCTTGGTGTAATCGGAGAGGTCGTCGGGGTAGCCTGCGAGCACGCGGGGCCCAGCCTCCACGAGCACCACTCGTGCTTTATGCGTGTCGATACGGCGAAAATCCGGAGCCAGGGTGTCGCGCGCCAGTTCGGCGATGGTGCCGGCGAGCTCTACGCCGGTTGGTCCAGCGCCAACGATCACGAAAGTGAGCAAAGCGTCCTGCACCTTGGGATCGGTCTCGCGTTCCGCCTTTTCGAAGGCAATGAGAATGCGCCGGCGAATGGTGGTGGCGTCCTCGATCGCTTTCAGGCCGGGGGCGTGAGGCTCCCATTCGTCATGACCGAAATAGGCGTGGCGCGCGCCCGTCGCCAGAATCAGCGTGTCATAGGCAAGCATCGCGCCGTCCTTCAGGCATACTTGCCGCGCCGGCGCGTCGATGCCGCCGACTTCACCGAGCAGCGTGGTCACCTCCGGCCGGCCGCGCATGAGATGGCGAATCGGCCAGGCAATCTCGGAGGTGGCCAGCGAGGCGGTGGCAACCTGATAGAGCAGGGGCTGGAAGATATGGTGATTGCGCCGATCCACCAGCGTGATCTCGACGGGCGCCCTCTTGAGGTGATGGATAGCTTCCAGGCCCCCGAAACCTGCCCCGATGACCACGATACGGTGGGGTTCGCCCGCCATGTCCCATTCTCCTGCCTACAGTCCGGCGTCGCGGCCCGTATGCGCGCCCGACAATTTCCGCCGTTCAGCCAGGGAACCTTGTAGCATTCCCGCACCGCAAGCAGAGTCGGAAAGAACGGAAGATGAGCCTCATCGCCAAAGCCCATCAGCTTCATGACGAGGAGCTGGCACTCCTGCACCGGTTGCGCCAGTCGCGACGCGTCCGACGAGGAGGAGATCAGGCGGCGATGTCCTTCGGCGCCCGCGTTGCCGATGCGGTCGCCGCCACCATGGGAAGCTGGCCTTTCATTATCGTGCAATCGGCCGTGCTGGCGGCCTGGGTGGTGCTCAACGTCATCGCCTTCGTCCAGCATTGGGATCCCTATCCCTTCATCCTGCTCAATCTGGCGCTGTCGTTCCAGGCGGCTTATGCCGCCCCCTTCATCATGATGAGCCAGAACCGGCAGGCCACCATCGACCGTGCTGCCGCCACCCATGACTATGACGTCAACACCAAGGCGGAACTGGAGATCGAGCTGTTGCATGAGAAGATAGACTTCCTGCGTGAGACTCAAGTCGTGGAGTTGATGCAACTGGTCAAAAGGCTGGAGGAGAAACTCGACGCCGCCGACCGCGCGCCACCGGCCTGAAGCAGCCGAGGAAGAGGAGTCTTCGGCGCCTTGCGCGCCGATCCGCGCCGGTCCATGGTCCGGCCTTCTTCAATGCTCCCGAGTCTGTCATGCCCCGTTCCATCATCATCGACACCGATCCCGGCCAGGACGATGCCCTGGCGCTGTTGCTGGCGCTGGGAAGTCCCGAGATCGAGGTGCTGGGCATCACCACCGTGGCCGGCAATGTGCCGTTGGCCTTGACGAGCCGAAATGCGCGCGTGGTCTGCGAGCTGGCGGGGAGGTCCGACATCACCGTGTGCGCCGGCGCGGACCGGCCGCTGCTGCGACCGCTCGTCACCGCCGAGCATGTGCATGGCAAGACCGGCCTCGACGGCGCGGATCTGCCGGAGCCGGCCATGCCGCTCAGCCCGCGCCATGGCGTCGATTTCATCGTCGAGACCCTGATGACGCGCCCCTCCGGCACCATCACGCTTTGCCCGCTTGGCCCCCTCACCAACATCGCCCTGGCGTTGATGCGCGAGCCGCGCATCGCCCCGCGCATCAAGGAGATCGTGCTGATGGGCGGGGGCTGCTTCGAGGGCGGCAACATGACGCCGGCGGCCGAGTTCAACATCTTCGTTGATCCCCATGCGGCCAAAGCGGTTTTCGCCGCCGGCGTTCCGATCACCATGGCCCCGCTCGACGTGACCCACAAGGCGCTCACCACCCGCCCGCGCGTCGACAGGATCCGGGCGATCGGGTCCAAAGTTTCGGATGCGGCGGTGGGTTGGCTCGATTTCTTCGAGCGCTTCGACGTGCAAAAATACGGTTCGGAGGGCGGGCCTCTGCACGATCCCTGCGTGATCGCTTGGCTGATCAAGCCTGAGCTCTTCACCGGCCGTTCCTGCAATGTCGAGATCGAGACGGAATCCGACCTTACCCAGGGCATGACGGTGATCGACTGGTGGGGCGTGACCGACCGTCCGAAAAACGCCTTTGTCCTCGGCGGCATCGATGCCGACGGCTATTTCGACCTGATTGCGCAGGCGATCGCGCGGCTCTGATACTTCGCCGGTGGCCTTCGGGTCGGACGGATGCGGAGTTAGGATGGCAGATTCGAGCAGAACAAGGTTCTGCTGCCACGCGTCTTGCTCTAGAAATCGCCTGTAAGGTGGAGCGGAATGGTGGACATCCCCTTCATGCTTGGCCATAAGACTTGCAACGGAATACGAAACGGCAGCCCTCGATGAAAACGCTCCTGCAGATCTTCACGTGGTGGAACGGCTCCACGATCGGAACCCGCTTCTGGACCTCGCGGAAGGGCGAGCGCGTGGGTGAGGACGAGTTCGGCAATGTCTACTACCGCACCAAGGGCGGTGCCGTGGATCCGACCATTGGCGTGCAGCGCCGCTGGGTGCAGTATAATGGCTATGCCGAGGCCACGGCGATTCCGCCGGGCTGGTGGGGGTGGATGCACCATCAGATCGATACCCCTCCGAGCGAGACCGAATACAAGCCGCGCGATTGGCAAAAGCCGCATCGCCCGAACCAGACCGGTACGGTGAACGCCTATCATCCCAAGGGCTCGATGCTCTCTCACGGCCATCGCCAGGCGGCGACCGGCGATTACCAGGCCTGGTCGCCGGGGGACTGACGCATCGGTATAGCCGGCTGCGGCGGTGCCCGTGGCCGTCTTTTCGCCCCGAAGGGGCGCTATCGCTTTTCGACTCGTCCAGACACGGATCCCCTTTGCCTTTGCGTCCGCCTGCCTTCCTTTCTCTGACCGACCGGTCCCGGCGCCTTGCTGTTGCAAGTGCGGCTTGCCTCGGCGTGATTTTGGGCACCGGCGAAGCCCGGGCTGAGCGCATCACCAACCCCACCGCGGTCTTCACAGGCCTCGACAAGATTTCCGGTGAAATCAGTACCTTCGAGGCGCCAGTTGGACAGACGGTGAAGTTCGGGGCGCTCAGCGTGACCCCACGCGTATGCTACAGCCGTTCGGCCAGCGAGGATCCGCAAACCACCAGCTTCGTTGAAATCGACGAGCTCACGCTCAGCAAGAAGGTCGATCGTCTGTTCAATGGCTGGATGTTTGCTGCCAGCCCGGGCCTCAATGGCGTCGAGCATCCCGTCTATGACGTCTGGCTCAAGGACTGCAAGGGCGGCAAGACCAGCGATCCACCGCCGCCGCCCGTGGTGACGGCTCAGCCGGGCAGCAAGCCCGCGAAGGGCAAGAAGGGGCAGGCCGCATCGCCCGAGACGGTGGTACCGGACGCCGCTCCGCCGCCTGAGGCCGGCGACGGCAATACCGATTTCTTCGACCAGCCGGTGGATCCCAACGCGCCGCAGGATTGAGCGGGCGGCTTTTCACCGTCCATGCACAGCTTTGTTGATCGGCGTGATTGTCTGCCGTACGGGGATCGTGGATAGGGCGATGCCATGTCCTGATATCCCTGGAAATCCTGACATCACCGGAAATCCTGGCATCGCTGGAAGCGCGTCGATGTCCCGCAAGGTCGATCAACTGGTTCTCATCGCCGATCTCGGCGGCACCTTCGTATTCGCGCTCGAAGGGGCGTTGGCCGGCGTGGTGGCCGGGTTCGATCCGGTCGGGGTGCTGGTGCTGGCCTTCCTGACGGCGCTCGGCGGTGGAGTGATGCGCGACGTCTTGATCGGAGCCCGCCCGGTGGCTGCGGTGGCCGACTGGCGCTATACGGTGGCCGTGCTCAGTGCCGCTTTCGTCACCTGGGTGTTCCACGCTTGGGTCAAAGCCATCCCGATCCACGTGTTGATCGCGTTCGATGCCTGTGGCCTGGCTCTGTTTGTGGTGGCCGGTACCTTCAAGGCGCTGGATTTCAAGATCCATCCTCTGGTGGCGATTTTCCTCGGCACGGTCAGCGGCGTCGGGGGCGGTGTGATGCGCGACGTGCTGCTGAACAGGGTGCCGCATATTCTGCAGACCGACATCTATGCGACAGCCGGCATGGCCGGCGCTATCGTGATAACACTCAGCCGCGGGCGAAATTGGCGCCGGCGCTATGTCGCTGTGGCGGCGGCTATCCTCTGCGTCAGCCTGCGCATGATCGCGGTCGCCTATAATTGGCAGCTCCCGACAAGCCCCTTTTGACCGGCAGGCTCAATCGGCCAGTACGGCCAGAATTTCAGCGCCGCTCCTGGCCTCTTCCTTTGGCCAGGCGAGAAAATCACCATCCTCGGCGAGAGCGTCATCCAACAGTTGATGATAGAGGGAGCGCGGCAGTTCGATGGCGCCGAGGCTGGTCAGGTGGTCGGTGACGAACTGGGTGTCGAGCAACTGGTAGCCGCCATGGCGCAATCTTGCCACCAGATGAGCCAAGGCGACTTTCGAGGCGTCGCTCTCGCGATGGAACATGCTTTCGCCGAAAAAGGCGCCGCCAAGGTCGACACCGTAGAGGCCACCAACCAGCTGGCCGCCGCGATAGGCCTCGACCGTGTGGCAATGCCCCAGCCGGAACAATTCGCCATAGAGCCGACGGATCGAGGCGTTGATCCAAGTGGTGCGACGCCCCGGCGCAGATTGCGCGCAGCCATCGATCACCCCCTCGAAATCGCGATCCACCACGATCTCGAAACGGTCGGAACGGATGGTGCGGGCGAGGCGATGGGAGATGATCAGGCCATCGAGCGGAACGACGCCGCGAAACTCCGGCTCGACCCAATAGAGGCCTGGATCATCGACGCTCTCGGCCATCGGGAAGATGCCGCAGGCATAGGCCTTGAGCAGGACCTGCGGCGTGATCTCCAGATTGGTCTCGGCGCCCGACATGGCGGAAAAGCCTAGACGCTGTCGCTCATGCCGCCGGCCTCGAGGAACTTCTCGAGCCAGTGAATGTCGTAGAGGCCGTTCTGGATGTCCGCGTTGCGCACCAGGGTGCGGAACAGGGGCAGGGTGGTCTCCACGCCATCGACCACGAATTCGTCGATAGCCCGGCGCAGACGCATCAGGCACTCGGTGCGTGTGCGGCCGTGCACGATGAGCTTGCCGATCAGCGAATCATAATAGGGCGGGATCTTGTAGCCTTGATAGACCGCCGAATCGACGCGTACGCCGAGCCCGCCCGGCGGATGGAAATAGCTGATCGTGCCAGGGGAAGGCCGGAAGGTCGCGGCATTCTCGGCATTGATGCGGCACTCGATGGCATGGCCTTCGATCTGTACGTCAGACTGCTTGATCGACAGCGGCGAACCGGCGGCGATCTTGATCTGCTCGTTGACGAGATCGATGCCGGTAATCATCTCGGTCACCGGATGTTCCACCTGGATGCGCGTGTTCATTTCGATGAAATAGAACTCGCCATTCTCATAGAGGAACTCGATCGTGCCGGCGCCGACATAGCCGAGTTCGATCATCGCCTTGGCGACGATATCGCCGATCTTGCTGCGCTGGGCGGCATTGAGGGCTGGGGAGGGGCCTTCCTCCCACACCTTTTGGTGCCGACGCTGCAGCGAACAGTCGCGCTCGCCCAGATGAATGGCATGGCCCTGGCCATCGCCGAGCACCTGCAATTCGATGTGGCGGGGCTTTTGCAGGTATTTCTCGAGATAGACCGCGTCGTCGCCAAACGCTGCCAGAGCTTCGGCGCGGGCGGTGGCGAGAGCGTCGGACAAATCCTCGGCCGTCAACGCGACCTTCATGCCGCGGCCACCGCCACCGGCGGCTGCCTTGACCAGCACGGGATAGCCGATCTCGGCGGCGATGCGGGCCGCGTCGACGTCATTGGTGACGCCTCCATCCGAGCCGGGAACGCAGGGGATACCGAGGCGTTTGGCGGTGCGCTTGGCCTCGATCTTGTCGCCCATCATGCGGATATGCTCGGCCTTGGGGCCGATGAAGGCGATGTTGTGCTGATCGAGTATATCGGCGAAGCGGGCGTTTTCCGACAGGAAGCCGTAGCCCGGATGCACTGCTTCAGCGCCGGTAATCTCACAGGCGGCAATCAGAGCGGGGATGTTGAGATAGCTCTCGCGTGCCGGCGGGGGGCCGATGCAGACGCTTTCGTCCGCCAGCTTGACATGCATGGCATCGGCGTCGGCGGTGGAATGGACGGCCACCGTCTTGATGCCGAGTTCCTTGCAGGCGCGCAGCACGCGCAGGGCGATCTCGCCGCGGTTCGCGATCAGGATCTTGTCAAACATTCCCGTCACTCGATGATCATCAGCGGCTGGCCGTATTCGACCGGCTGCTTGTCTTCGATGAACAAGGTGGTCACCGTTCCAGAACGCGGCGCGATGATGTCGTTGAAGGTCTTCATGGCTTCCACGATCAGTACGCGATCGCCCTGGTTGACCTTGCTGCCGATCTCCACGAAGGCCTTGGCGCCCGGTGCGGCGCCGAGAAAGGCGGTACCCACCATCGGCGATTTCAGCACGCCGGGATGATTGGCCGGGTCGGCGGCGGCCGGCACCGCGGCGACGACGGCGGCCGGTGCGGCAACGCTCACCGCTGGCGCGCCCACCGGCACGGTGGCCGTGACGTTGATCTGCCGCGCCACCCGGATACGCAGGTCAGCCTGCTGCACCTCGATTTCGGTAAGATCCGTCTCCGTGAGGAGATTGGCGAGTTCCCGGATAATCTCGGGATCAATCCCCGATTTGGTTCGCGACATCGTCATGCCTTGCGTTTCCGCGGGGCCGAGGCCCCGTCATTCATTGAGCCGATACGCTCGAAGCCAGTGCTTCGAGGGCAAGTTCATAGCCCTTGGGGCCAAATCCGCAGATCACGCCCTTGGCGGCCGGCGAGACCCAGGAGTGGTGCCGGAAGCTTTCGCGCGCGAACACGTTGGATAGATGCAGTTCGATTACCGGCAGGCTAACAGCCTTGATCGCATCGTGCAGAGCGATCGAGGTGTGGGTGAGCGCGCCGGGATTGATGATCAATCCGACTGCTCCCTTGTGATAGGCCTCGTGCACCCAGTCGAGCAGCACGCCCTCGTGGTTGGTCTGCCGGAATTCGACGGTCAGGCCCAATTGTTCCGCGCGCGCCCGGGCCAACGTCTCGATACCGCCGAGGTCGAGCGTGCCGTAGACGGACGTTTCACGCACACCCAGCATATTGAGATTGGGGCCATTCAGAATGTAGACGAGCGCCATGCTTGCCAATCGGACCATAAATTGAAAGCCCGAAGCGTGCTGCAACGGGCCTTTTGCTGCGAACGCTCCTTATAGGGCGCTCGATCCAGGAAGGCAAAGCCGGCGGTGAAAAACCGCCTGCTTTGCACGCAGAAGGTTCTGTCCGGCTCAGCCGCAGGCGGTCTGGCCGCATTTGCGCAGCGAATCGATCTTGGATTTCAAGGCGTCGTAGCCGACTGCGCCGGGCGTGATCTCGCTGCCGAGCACATAGGAGGGCGTGCCGTTGATGCCCAGTGCTTCGCCGAGGCGCATGGTGCTGGCGAGCCCCTGCAGCAAGGCCGGATCCTTCATGTCGGCCTGCAGCTTGGTCATGTCGACACCGGAGTCCTCCGCCACCTGCAGCGCCCGATCCTTGCCGACGGCGCCGCGGGTGGTCAGCAGGGTCTGATGAAACTGCATGAACTTGTCACCCTGCAACTGCTTCTTGACGGCGAGGGCAACCACGGCGGCTTCCTTGGAGCCTTCGCTCAGGATCGGGTAATCGCGCAGCACCACCTTGAGCTTCTTGTCGGTATCGAGCAGCTTGACCATGTCGGCGAGGCCGCGCTTGCAGTAGCCGCAATTGTAGTCGAAGAATTCGACCAGCGTGACATCGCCTTGAGGGTTGCCCAGTACGGCGTTCTGCGACCCGTTGAGGATGGTATCCATGCTGTCGGAGAGCAGCTTCTTCTGGCGCTCGGACGCCGCCGCTTCCTGTTTGGCCTGCATGGCGTTGATGGCGTCGACGATGACCTCGGGATGCTCCATCAGGTAATTCTTGACGATCGCCTCGACCGCCGGCTTGTCCAGCGGTTCGGCAGCGAAGACGGGCTGGCCGGATGCCAGCAAGCCAACGCCGAGTGCAACCCCGGCCATCAGACGCTTCAACGACATTTACTTCTCCAAAAGGCAGAAATTCATACGGTGTGGATAGGTCCAGGCCCGTAACGGATCAATGAATCGCGGCTCCAGGACGTGCGATCTCACACAATCGTGTTCGATCAAAGGCGTTTGCTACGGCTTTTGCCCGTTGCTGGGCACGGCAGGTTTCGCAAAGACGCATCGAAACAAGGAGCCGGAGCAAAGCGCATTTTAACGAAAACGTCCTTTGCTCTTAAGAATCCTTGTCCTTCAACTTGTTGAGCGCGGCGAAGGGAGAGAGGCCCGCTTCGTCTTCGTCGCCCTCGAAGGCCGCACCCGGCTTGCGCGGATAGGGATCGAGCGCCAGGGCAAGGAACTCGCAGACGATGGCACCCAGATCGATGGTGTCGCCGGACAGCAGGTCCGGCGGATCCTCGGCATCCGGGTTGTGCAATTCGGCCAGATCGAATTCGGCATTGGGATCCTGCCCATCCGGTGAGAAGCGGACATCGACGGGAGCGTCGACCTCGCTCTCGAACGGCTCGGCCGTGACGACACAGATCTGTGTCAGGCGGGCACGAATGGTGCCATCGACCGCCAGCCCATCCTTGCGGAAGGGTGTGACATGAAGCTTGGCCGTGAGGGCGGCGACATCAGGAACACCGAGCTGCCGCGCGATGGCCCGGCGCTCGTCCTCGTTCGTCTCGATGACGAAGTGGCGGCCGGTGGGCGGAACCTCGCGCAGGTGGACCGGACGCGAGAAGTGGGGCGTTTCATTGGTCATGCGCTCTCACCTAGGGCTGGGGTGGGGAAGGGCAGGGAATTGCTGGCAAGATTCGCCAGCGATGCATCGGCAAGGGCCTTGGAGGCGCGCCGGACATAGCCGGCGAGAGCCCGCGCCTGAGGCAGTCTCGCCTCGTCGCGTGCATAGACGTTGCGCAGAAGGACCTGGGTGAGTTCTTCGTCATCGGGCTTGTGCAAGGCATTGCCATAGGAAGACGAGCATCCCGTATAGATGTCGGCGATCTTGCGCATCTTCTTGGGCACGGTGAGATCGCCCACGCCCATTTCCCGCATGGCGCGGTCGAGCTCGGCGAAAAAGCGGTCGCATACGCCCTGGGCGATCTCACGGATATCACCTTGCTCGTCATTCAGCCGGTGCATGAGCAGGAACAGATGCAACAGCATCATGTCCGTGCGCCCTTCCACCGTGTCGGGGACGCGTCCTTCGAGGAACAGTGCGGGATCGCGGCTCTGCGCCAGGATCTGGTCGTAGAGGCGGGCAATCTGCGCCTCGCGCGCTCTATTGCGAAACAGGCCGAACATGAGCTCCTTCACCAGCAGGGATATTCGACAGGGGTTCCGGGGGCGGGACCATGCCCGCGGCCCGGCGACGATCCGGTCGAAGACCGCACTCTATAGCGGACGCTCCATATAAGTGGATGCTCCCTGAGCGCCAAGGTTGAATTTCGTGCGCGAGCGGGTTACGCCAGAGCCCACGCGACGATGTGGCGAACGAGCCTGTGTGCCCGATGGAGGCCAAAGTGAGTATAGTTGTGTTGCCCCCCCGTTTCCGGTCTCCCGTGCTGGCGGCCGCTGTCGTCATCTCGCTGGCTGGGCTGCTGCAAAGCTGCGGCTCGATCGGCGAGACCAATGTGCACGGTATCGTGGTGACCGAGAGCACCTTGTCGGCGATCAAGCCCGGCACGACCCAGGCCCAGGTGCTGGAAGCGCTCGGCACGCCCTCCACCCAGTCCACCCTCGACGGCCAGGCCTGGTACTATGTGTCTCAGACCACCTCGCGCCCGGTGGCCTTCCTGTCGCCGCACCTGGTCGACCGCAATGTGCTGGCCGTCTACTTCGCCAATGGCCGGGTGTCGCGCGTCGCCAATTACGGTCTGAAGGACGGCGTGGTGTTCGATTCGATCACCCGTACGACGCCGACGGCCGGTGGCGATCTCAACTTCGTCACGCAGCTCGCGCGCGGCATGACCGCAGGCATCCCGGGCTTCGGCCGATAGGCTCAGCGCCAGAGCGAAGAAGCGTCTCCGTGTGAGGCGCTTTTTTTGCGATCGGGGATGATTCGATCAGATCGCGAGAGAAACTCTTATGCCGGCCTATCTGGAGTCCTCGGCTTCGGCGCGAAGACGACCTTGAGATAGCTCCAGAAATTGAGGCTCATCGACAGCGCGATAGCAACCGCCACGGCGAGCACCGGCCATCGTGCAAAGGGCCCGCCGAGGGTGACCAGCGCCATGAAAGCGCCGAGATTGACCAGGGCGGCCAGCACGCTGGCGGATAAATAGCGCAGGAACTCGGACACGATGTCGGAGCCGGCCCGGTCGCCGAAGGCAAGCGAGCGGTTGATCAGCCAGGTCACCACCATGGCGCAGGCAAAGGAGACCAGGCGCGCCAGACGGGCATCGAGGCCGAGATTGACCAGGGCGGTCAGAATGCCGGCATCGAAGGCGAAACCGACGAAGCCGGCCAAGGCAAAGCAGCATAGCCGCCAGCACAAGGACCGCTCGGAAGAGGGACTAGCGGACGGGGGCATAGCGTAAATAATGCAGGCGCTTGAGTTCCCTGCGTCCGCGCGTGACCGTGTCGAGGATCATGCCGGAAAAGAAAGCGATGATGGCCGACAGCATCAGACCGGTGGCGAGCACAGCCGTCGGTAAGCGCGGCACCGAGCCGAATTCAAGATATTCCAGCACCACCGGTGTGGCGATGGCGAGCGACAATAGAGCAAGCAGGCCCGCGACCCAGCTGAAGAACAGCAGCGGCCGTTCTTCCTTCACCAGTTTGGCAATGAGTTTAAGAATGCGCATACCGTCCTGAACGGTACGCAGCTTGCTCTGCGAGCCCACCGGACGCTCCCGATAGAAGGTTTCGATCTCGCCGAGCGGAAGCGACATTTCGAGGGCGTGCACGAGCAATTCGGTCTCGATCTCGAAGCCGGTCGAAAGGGCCGGAAACGTCTTGACGAAGCGCCGGGACATCGCCTTGTACCCCGACAGCATGTCACGCGAAGACGAGCCGAAGAAGCGAGTGACAAGGCGGGTGAGCATCCGGTTGCCGAAGCGATGTCCGGGGCGGTAGGCCATCTCGCCATCAGCCACCCGTACGCCGTTGACGAGATCGAGGGGACCGGCGCGCAAGGCCTCGACGAGGGCCGGAGCACTGGCGGGATCATAGGTATTGTCGCCGTCGACGATGATGTAGATGTCCGCCTCGATATCCGCGAACATGCGGCGGATCACATGTCCCTTGCCCTGACGAGCCTCATGGCGCACGACGGCACCGGCTTCTTTCGCCAGAAGCGCGGTGTCGTCGGAGGAATTGTTGTCATAGACATAGATGACGGCCGAGGGCAACTGCGCGTGGAAGCCTTGTATGACGGCCTGGATTGCCACTGCCTCATTGTAGCAGGGCACCAATATCGCGATCTCTGGCTTCGCCCCATCCATCGTCCTTTTCAGTCCTTCGCCTGCCTTCCCGATCCCGTCCTTATAGCCGCAAGCGGGAGCAGGGTGCCAACCGCCCTGCGTCATGGTTAAGGCCATTCCGGCGTGTCGGTGCGGAGGAAAGGCAAGGTGTCCACTGCTCCCGGGTGCGATTTTTGATCCGCGTGAATGCTGTTCCAGCGAAAAGTCAGAGGATTGTGTGACAGGAAAGTGAATTGAAGCGTAGTGAATTCGCAAGAGCAGGATCAGACATGTGCTGCGGAATTGCAGCCTTGATGTTCTGCTTGGAAGATTTCGGCTGGATTGGCGCTATATTGTTATTGGCGTTTCAGAAAGGCGACACAGATGCAAAAATGCGCATTTTGTCGCAGCTTTGTCTTGACCGCTCGATTTCAATGAGGCAGCCTGTCGCCATCGATTTTCGGCCGAACGACTTGGCCTCGCGTCACGGCACTCGCTGGATGCGCGCAGACAAGCTCTCACCAAAATTCGACACTCGCTGGGTCCGCTTCGCTGCGGGCTTTGGCTCTCACTACGTTGAAGGAATAGCTCACGATGAGCACAGGTACCGTAAAGTGGTTCAACGCCCAGAAGGGCTTCGGTTTCATTCAGCCCGATGATGGCTCCAAGGACGTGTTCGTCCACATCAGTGCGGTTGAGCGGGCCGGCCTTTATGAGCTGCGCGAAGGCCAGAAGATCAGCTATGAACTGGTCCAGGATCGGCGTTCGGGCAAGTTGGCCGCTGATCAGCTCCAGGCGGCAGCCTAAACGAACCGCAAAGTCTTTCGGTATACCGTCAGATTTTCAGGAAAAGCCGGCGCGCCAGCAGCCGGCTTTTCTTTTGTTTGCGATGCAGCAGCATGTGTGCACTGCAAAATAGCGTCAAGCTTTGGTACTCGATGACGATTTAAACTTGAAGGATAGTAGGAACAAGCGCAGAATTCATGCGTTGAAATGAAGGGCTGGGTCCCTCATGGCCGGATCGGGAACCGGCTGATGGAGGTTCGTCATGGATCTGAGTGAAATGATCACGGGTTTTCTGGTTGTCCTGGTGGTCGCTATTTTGATTATCGATACGGTGATTGATTGGCGTTCGCCGGCTATGGCTGCGAAGCAGACGAGACAGGTGGCTAGTCCCGGCAAACACAGCCTCGATCCGAAGATTGCCTGCGACATCGTTTGGTGCTGAACGCACACGCACTGTGATTCGGTCACCGAGGCGCGAGCCGTGTGGTGAGCGTGGAAGCTGTGTGCTGCACGATCCGGGTGGTGTGCTCATCGGACTACGGTGCGCAGTCTTTCTGATAGCTACAGCGGCATAGCCACATAGGGGCAGCATTACGCCTGTGCGTTTTGCAGCTGACTGGCGGGATCTTGCCGCTGGTGTCATGCGCATGTGCCAAAGCATAGCTCGATGCGGCGTCGAAGCTAGAGTTCCGTGTCGCCATTGTCGGTTTTTCCGATCGGCATGCTCTGAAAGTGCGATTTGCTTTGGCGGTGATCTCTCAATCCTCGGGCTTGCGAAGCGCTTTGTCATCCAAGCGGGGGAGAGCACGCAAGCCGGGGAGGTGGCGCTCACCAAGGCCCCGCGCGTAACCGCGCGATACGCTGGCAGCCAGCGCCGCAATCTCGCCGTCCCGCGCGGCGAGTTCGGCCCTCAGATGATCGATCATGACAAGCAGGGCGCGAACCGTCGCGCCTGTATCGCCACCGCAAGCAGCGATCGCCTCCTCGACCTCGAGCGGTACAACCTCGTCAGCCCGACGCAGGGTAGACTTCGGCCCTGTAAGAGGCTCGGTCATGGCTTGCCAGACAGGCTGAGGGGATTGCCCGCCGCCTCCAGCAGGCTTGCCAGACGGTCGAGTTCGTCGTCGAGCCTGACATTGCGGCGAATCGCCCGTCGCAATGCCGTCATGGCATTGCCGTCGGTCCGCTTCAGTTCGCGGCTGACGATCCAGTCGATCGGGACACCCTGGGCGTCGCCATCCACTCTTTCGTGAAGATCTTCGTCCTCGAGCCGATCGGATTGGCGCTTCAATTCTGCGATCAGCCTGTCCCGGTTGATCAGCGAAGTCTGGGCCTGCAGGGCGTAACGGTAGAGCGTCAGCAGGGCTGCGCCGCTGCCGCCTGCCTTATCGACCAATCGGGCGATTTCCGCGACTTCTTCCGGTCGGGCAGCGGGCATGTGCGTGCCATCGAAATAACCGTCGAGCATGTCGATTACCTTCGGTTGAGGGCAGGACCCTATGCCGCACACATGTGCTTGTCCAGCATTTTGTTCTCTTTTTGTTCTATATCAAATCCATGATCGAAAACAGACACGGATAAACCGCACCATGCTCAAACCTCGAAGGAATCCATCAGAATATAGGTGCCCGGCTGGCGCTGATGAGCATCGATCTGGGGCACCAGCCGCTTGAAATGCTCGGTACGGCAATGGGCGTCGAGGGCTGCGCGATCGGGCCATGTCTCGACGAAGACGAAATGGCCGGGGTCCTTCTGGTCGATGAAAAGGTCATAGGCGATGCAATGCTGTTCCTGGCGCGTCTTGGCGACCAGTTCCCTGTAGAGCGGAAGCACGGTATCGACGTGGTCGGGCTTGATGAAGTCCTGGGCAATGACTTTTAACATCGGGAACCTGACGGCATCGGCTGCGTTTGCCGATATTGGTTCGGACCGTGCCAAGCCTACGCCTCTTCACTTCACGCGAAGAAGGGCTGACATATTCGAAATGTTCAGAAAATGGTCGGAGCGAGAGGATTTGAACCTCCGACCCCTAGTCCCCCAGACTAGTGCGCTAACCGGGCTGCGCTACGCTCCGACGCTCATTGAGCGTGGGCTGAATAGGGTTTTTCGCTCTGATGCGCAAGCCCCGATTTCAGTTTCTCGTCATATGAGAGACGCGAAATGCACAGGCCTGGTAGGCGGGCGCGCACCACACCAGAAATATGAGGAAGAATTCGAAGCTGCCTATGAATGCTCTGGCCACCACCATACACTGGAAGATGGGGTCGTCGCTGGCGCGGAACGAACGCTTCCCGCGCGGCGTTTATATCGCGCTGGATTCGCTCGAGGAGCGTGTGATGAGACAATGGGTTATTGCCGCTTATGCAGCAGCCATGGGCTTTGCTTCGGCAGGCCTTGCTGCTGCGCCTGCTTCCGCCATGCCGGTGGTGCCTGCGGCTAGCGTAGAAGATCCACTACTGCAAACCGTGGCGGATGGATGCCCGCGCAATTATTATCGCAGCTATGGACGCTGTGTGCCCAACAGCCGCGGCTATCGGGGATCGCGCTACGGCGATGGATATGCCGAAGCACCGAGATATTATGTGCGTCCCTATCATTATGACAGTCCGGGCTACTTCGATGGGCCGGGCTATTACGACGGCCCACGCTATTGGGCCGTTCCGCGTCGAAGCTGCCCGCCCGGCACGTATCCGGGTCTGTACGGTCGCTGCGTGTCGGATTGGTGATCTTGGCTCGACAGCCTATCTGACCGAAATCATCCGCAAATGGCTTCGCCGGCATGAGAGCATAAGCGGGTTTTGAAGTGGACGTCCCCGGTGGCTCAAAAAAAAACCGGCAAGGATGGACCTTGCCGGGCTTGGTGAGACGGGTGAAGTCTCGTGCGATTTCAATAGGCAGGGTGGCAATAGCCGCCGCGCGGACCCAGACGCGTGCCGGGCGGGCAAGCCCGTCCGTAGCCGCTGCGATTGGCCGGCACCGGGCCGCGGCGATAAGCGGGGGTATCCGGAACGAAGCGACCGGGACGGTAGGCGGGGGCGGGGCGCTGGTTGGGTACGCAACGGCCCCAGCGATTGGGTACGAAGCCACGGCCGCAGCCATAGGCGATGGTCTCGACGAGGCTGGCATCCGCGCCGATGCCGGGAGTGGCGGGCATGGCCGAGGCACCGGTCGAAAGGCCGGCAAAGCCCATCGTGGCCAGAGCGGCCGCGAGAATCAGTTTTTTCATGGAGAATTCCTGTCGTTCAAACACCCGGCGGGCGCGAATCTGCGGTCCACCATGGAAGGAGGGTGGCAAATCTTTCCTTAACGGAAGCTGTACCGTGGAGATGGGTGCCGTTCAGCTTGGGCGGTCGCGCCTTGCCTCGGACATGGCCTGGCCGAACAGGATGACGCAGGGGCCGTCGAGCTGGTTGGCGGCAAAGACGCCGGCCATTTCGCCAATCGCGGTATGGAAACGGCGCTCGCGCGCATGGGTGGCATATTCCACGATGATGGCCGGCGTATCCGCTGCCATTCCAGCCTCGAGCAGGCGCGTGGCGACTTCGGAGACGACCAACTTGCCCATATAGATGGCAGTGGTGGCGGCGGGATCGGCAAGCGCCTTCCAATCGAGATCATCCGGCAGCTTGCCGTTCTTGGCATGGGCGGTGATGTATTGCAGGCGCCTCGCGTGGTCGCGGTGGGTAAGGGAGACTTCCAGGCTCGCGGCGGCTCCGGAAGCGGCAGTGATGCCGGGAATGACCTCGACGGCAATGCCGGCGGCACGGCAGGCGGCGATTTCCTCGCCGGCCCGTCCAAACACCAGGGGATCGCCGCCTTTCAGCCGCACCACGCGCTTGCCGTCCCTGGCCAGAGAAACCATCAGAGCGTTGATGTCGTCCTGCTTGCAGGACGGGCGATGGCCGCGTTTGCCGGTGATGATGCGCTCGGCCTCGCGGCGGGCGAAATCGAGCACTTCCTGGGAGACGAGATCGTCATGCAGGATGACATCCGCCGATTGCAGGGCGCGCACGGCCTTCAAGGTCAGCAGCTCCGGATCCCCCGGACCCGCGCCCACCAAGGCGACGCTGCCGTATGCCGGGGTTTTTTCCTGCTGCTCGATTGTGGCGAGGAGGTCGGCGCGTTCGGCCTCGCCCGGTACGCGCTCCGGATGGCGGAAGGCGGCATGGACGAAACGCTCCCAGATCGCCCGGCGCGCCTGCAGGGAAAGGTTGTGCGCCTGCACCAGGGGACGCCAGTTGCGGGCAGCCTCCGCCCATTTCTGGAAACCGGTCGGCAGCAATATTTCGATTCGGCTGCGGATCGCCTGCGCGAAGACGGGGACGGCCCCGTCGGTCGAGATGCCCACCACCAGTGGCGAACGGTTGACCACTGCACCAAACTGAAAATCACAGAAGGCCGGTCGGTCGACGATATTCACGGGCGTACCGGCCCGGCGCGCGGCGGCGGCGAGATGGGCGGCCTGCTCGTCGTCCTCGACATCGGCGACGACCAGGGCAATGCCGTCGAGATCGGCCTCGTGCCAGGAGCGGGCGAGGTGGCGGACACTCACATCCTCGCGGGCGCATAATTGCGCCAGAGCGTCGTTCGCGTCGGGTGCGGCGACGCGAACTTCGGCGCCGGTCGACGCCAGCAGCTCGGCCTTCCACAGGGCGGCCTGGCTCGCGCCGATGACCAGGACGGGTTTGCCGGTCAGGCGATAGAAGACCGGCAAGACCGCCAGCGGCGCGATCCGCGCGGGTTGCGAGACAGGGCTACGGCTCATCGATCACAGGCTCAACGTGCTCAATACAGTCTGGGGAGGCGCTGATAACTGCCGGCCTTCGCCTCAGTGCTGCCGCACGTCACACAGCCGGCAAAGGCTAAAGTAAATCGATCAGGCAGACAATGCGAAGCTAAGCAAAGTTTCCCGATGCCGCCCATTCGTGGGCAAAATCGGGAAACTTTGCAAGCGTTTGATATTCTGCAGATTACTCCTGCCCGAGCCACGGCCTCAGGCAGGAGGAATCTGCTTTGGGAAAAATCCGATTCCACCCGGCGATGCTGTCGCCATTGCGACGGAGCTTCCGCCGATCCGACATTGTCATGTGGTTGTCACGATGCGTCCGCATGATGCAACATGCCGTTACGCCAACACGCATTAAAAAAGGCGAGGCTCTTGCGAGCCTCGCCTTATTCTAGACCTCGTCCTAACCCATCTTCCTGAGACTTCCTTCACGCATCTTTGTGCTGTTTGAAGTGTCAGGACGGCTGCTCGACAACGGTTTGTTCACCGGCGGCGCCTGCGGGCTTCCTCCCAAGACTTGGACCCTGACTTCCTTCTACTCATTGCTGAGTTCGGATGCCCTGTCGTTGACGGGACGGACGCTAGACGAAGTTTTTTTGCTTGTCACGTCTTTGTGCAGCGATCGGCACAAAATTAATATCTTTGCTTAAAATTTGTGCGCGTCGTTTTACCAGGCTGCGCCGCTCGTGGGCAGTTGATGAACGAACAGGTAGCATCGCACTCATCGCGTTGTGCGCGCAAATTGCCAAATAATGGCGGTTTTGCTGGTCTTACCCTTGTGTTTTTACGAGGGATCGGGTCAAGCTGCCATGAGCTGGCGATCGGAAGCGATTTGCCGGACAGGCGTGTCACGGTCTCGATCGGCGCGTCCTTTCATCTTGAATCGCGATTTTGCCACATGTCTTACCCGGCGCAGCAGAGGTCGCCGGCTGCTTGGAGAAGGTTTGTCCTATGCGTTTGAGCCGTTATTTCCTGCCTATTCTGCGCGAGACGCCGAAGGAAGCAGAAATTGTTTCCCATCGTCTGATGCTGCGCACGGGCATGATCCGTCAGGAAGCGGCCGGAATCTACGCATTGCTGCCACTTGGCCTGCGTGTGGTGAACAAGATCAACGCGATCATTCGCGAAGAGCAGAATCGTGCCGGCGCCATCGAATTGCTGATGCCGACCATTCAATCCGCCGATCTGTGGCGCGAAAGCGGGCGCTATGACGATTATGGCAAGGAGATGCTGCGCATTCGGGACCGTCAGGAGCGCGAGATGCTCTATGGGCCGACCAATGAGGAGATGATCACCGAGATCTTCCGTGCCTATGTGCGCAGCTATAAGGACCTGCCGCTCAACCTCTACCATATCCAGTGGAAGTTCAGGGACGAGATCCGCCCCCGTTTCGGCCTGATGCGCGGGCGCGAATTCCTGATGAAGGATGCCTATTCCTTCGATCTCGACCAGGCCAGTGCGCAGCATTCCTACAACAAGATGTTCGTGGCCTATCTGCGCACTTTCGCGCGGCTCGGCCTGACGGCGATTCCGATGGTGGCCGATACCGGCCCGATCGGCGGCAATCTCAGCCATGAATTCATCATCCTGGCCTCGACGGGCGAGAGCGAAGTGTTCTGCCATCGCGACTATCTGTCGATGGCACCGCCCTCGGCGGGCACGGATTTCGACGACAAGGCCGGGCTGCAGGCGATCGTCGATCAATGGACTTCGCTCTATGCGGCGACCGAGGAGAAGCACGACAAGCCTGCCTTCGACGCCCTGCCGGCCGACAAGCAGGTCTCCGCGCGCGGCATCGAGGTCGGGCATATCTTCTATTTCGGCACGAAATATTCCGGGCCGATGAAGGCCGTCGTCGCAGGTCCTGACGGTTCCCTCATTCCCGTGCATGGCGGTTCCTACGGCATCGGGCCCACCCGCGTCGCCGGCGCGGCCATCGAGGCGAGCCATGACGAGGCTGGTATCATATGGCCGGAGGCGATCGCGCCGTTCAAGGTCGGCCTGATCAATCTCAAACCGGGCGACAGCGCGGTGGATGCTGCCTGCGGCGATCTCTATCTCCAGCTCGGCGCCAAGGGGGTCGACGTCTTGCTCGACGACACCGACGAGAGGCCCGGCGGCAAATTTGCCAAGATGGATCTGATCGGCCTGCCCTGGCAGATTATCGTCGGTCCCAAGAGCCTGGCGGAGGGCAAGGTCGAGGTGAAGAACCGCCGCACCGGCGAACGCCAATTGCTGACGCCCTCGGACGCGCTCGTCCTGGTGGGCTGAGCCGGGTTCGCTGCAGCCGGCAGGCTGACCTCATCGACGCCGCGCGTGCCAGAGGCACTCGCGGCGTTTTTGCTGTTTATCAAGAAATTTTTGTATTCATTTGAATTGTAACGACTAATCTCAATGAGATCTTCGTCATTGCGCAAGAGGCGCCTCGATTAGAGCGTCAAAAAGCCGTGGCAAAGCTGGGCATCGCTGAATTTTTGCCGTGCAAACGCCGCGATTCTCGCAGAGTAAGAGGCCTCGCGCCCCACCTGGAATGCCATGAACGCGTCTGCTTCAGCCACGACATCGTCGGAACCGACCGGAACGCCGCCTTTCTCCGCCTTCGAGTGGATGGTGGCCCTGCGCTATCTGATGCCGCATCGCAAGGGCGGGGTGGCTTCTCTGATTGCCGTTCTGTCCTTTTTGAGCTTCCTCATCGGCGTCGCCGCTCTCATCATCGTGATGTCGGTGATGAACGGCTTTCGTGTCGAACTGCAATCCAAGATCCTCGGATTCAACGGGCATATCGTCGTCTCTCCCTATGAGACGCCGCTGACCGACTATGATGCGGTTACCAGCCGCCTCGCCAAGGTGCCCGGCGTGACCCTGGCTGTTCCCTTCGTGGAAGGACAGGTACTGGTGTCGTCGCCCTTCTCGGCGAGCGGCGCCCTGGTGCGCGGCATGAAGCTCGAGGATCTCAAGCGCTTGCCGGGGCTTGCCAACAATATCAAGGACGGCACGCTGGACAATTTCGACCAGGGGCAGGGCGTGGTGATCGGCGCCAGGCTCGCATCCTCGCTCGGCCTGCAGATCGGCGACGGCATTACCCTGATCTCTCCCAAGGGAGACCAGACAGCCTTCGGTACCACGCCGCGCATGAAGGTCTATCCGGTCGTCGCCACCTTCGAGGTCGGCATGTCCGATATCGACAGTGGCTTCGTGATCATGCCGCTGCAGGAATCGCAGGCCTATTTCAACCGGGACGGGGATGCCACGGCGATCGAGGTTTATATCGAGAACCCCGACCGCGTGCAGTCCGAGAGCGAGGCGATCAAGACGGCAGCGGGACGTCCGGTTTCCCTTGTCGACTGGCGCCAGCGCAATTCAGCCTTCTTTACGGCCCTGCAGGTCGAGCGCAACGTGATGTTCATGATCCTGTTGATCCTGGTGATCATGGCGGCGCTCGGGGTCGTCTCCAGCATGGTCATGCTGGTGCAGTCCAAGCAGACCGACATCGCCATCATGCGCACCATGGGCGCGACGCGTGGCGCGATGCTGCGCATCTTCTTCATCACCGGCATGGCGATCGGCCTGCTCGGCACGATAGTCGGCCTGCTGCTGGGCCTGCTGGTATGTCGTTACATCGAGAACATCCAGGAATTCATCTCCTGGCTGTCAAACACGCAGCTCTTTGCCTCCGAGATCTATTTCCTCTCGCGCCTGCCGGCCAAGACCGATCCGACGGAAGTGACCGTGGTGGTCGTCACCACTTTGATCCTGTGCTTCCTGGCAACGCTCTATCCCGCCTGGCGGGCCGCCAAGCTCGACCCGGTCGAAGCGTTGAGGGGAGGCTAAGCCGATGAGCATGTCGGGTGAAATTCCAGCCCTCGAGCTACGGGCAGTCGAACGGAGCTACCAGCAGGGCCCCACGGAACTGCGCATCCTGCGCGGCGTGGACCTCGTGGTGATGCCGGGGCAGTCGGTAGCGCTGATCGCTCCCTCGGGTGCCGGCAAATCGACCCTGCTCCACATCGCCGGCCTGCTCGAGAGGCCGGATGGCGGAGATGTGTTGATCTCCGGCGATTCCACCGCCGACCTGAACGATACCGGACGCACGCGCCTGCGCCGCAATTCGATCGGCTTCGTCTACCAGTTCCACCATCTCCAGCCGGAGTTTTCGGCATTGGAGAATGTGATTCTGCCGCAGATGATCCGGGGCCTGTCACGCCGCGAGGCGCGACAGCGTGGCGAAGAATTGCTGACCTTCCTTGGCCTCGGTCAGCGCTTCGGCCACCGGCCCAACGAGTTGTCGGGCGGCGAGCAGCAACGTGTCGCCATTGCCCGTGCGGTCGCCAATGCGCCGCATCTCATCCTGGCCGACGAACCGACGGGCAACCTCGACCCCGGTACGGCGGATCATGTCTTCGGCACGCTGACGGCGCTGGTGCGTGCGTCCGGTCTGGCGGCCCTGATCGCGACCCACAATCTCGATCTGGCGGCGCGCATGGACCGCCGCGTCACCCTGCGCGATGGTCATATCGTCGAGCTCAACTGACAATTGTGACGGTGAACGCCCGATTGCGAACGGCGCTTCTCACTATGGTAAACGCCGGAATCGATCGGCCCCGACAAGCTGGGGCGTGCCGCATAACACCTTGAATAATATCGAGAAAATTCCGTTGAGATGATGCGGGCGCGAGTACTGATGGCTCGCGTCAGGGGAACATAAGCGCGACATAAGATGGCGGTTCGGCGACGATGCACTTGACTCGGAACAAAACGTGAACAAGATGTCTCTATCGAAGAGAGGAGAACATTATGTTTGCTCGTTTCACCGAAGATTTCGCCGCCATCGCCTCGATGAGCCTGTTCCTCGTCATGCTCGCCATGTGGACGAGCTTCCTGAGCGGCGTTTAAGCCAGATTTGTCCACACTTGTCCACAGGCTCTCAACAAGGGGCAGTGGCGAAGATGTGACGCTGATGTGGCCATCCGTGGCTGGGGTAGAAAGTCAGCTTTGGTGCCCGGCCGGATTGCCATAAACCATAGGGGAAGGCAGGCAGCGAGTCGCGCTGCCGGCCAGAGCAAAGCGGAGGTGTCATGGCGGAGGGGAAGGCGAACGGTCCGGGCTTCGTCCATTTGAATGTCCGCTCGGCCTATTCCTTGCTCGAGGGGGCGATGAAGGTCCCCAAGCTTGCCGATCTCGCCAAGGCCGACGGCATGCCGGCCCTGGCGTTGACGGACACCAACAATCTGTTCGGGGCGCTGGAGTTTTCCGAAAAGCTCGCCGGTAGCGGCATCCAGCCGATCATGGGCATCTCGCTGGCGATCAATTTCGCCGACCGCGAGGATGCCTCGGACCGGCGGCCTTTGCACCAGCGGCGTTTGCCGCGCATGATTCTGCTGGCTCAGAGCGAAGTGGGATATGGCCATCTGATGGCGCTGTCTTCCCATTGCTACATGGATCCCGCCAACGGCGAGGAGGCGCATGTTTCTATCGGGCGCCTGGCCGAGTTCCAAGAGGGCCTGATTGCGCTGACGGGTGGCCCCTCCGGTCCACTGGACATGGCTTTGCGCGAGGGGCTTGACGATCTCGCGAGGATCCGGCTGCAGCGCCTGCTGGCGATGTTCGCCGATCGTCTCTATGTCGAAGTGCAGCGCCATGACAGCGCGGAAGAGCAACAGGTCGAGGCTCCGCTTCTGGAACTCGCCTATGCGACCGACGTGCCGCTGGTGGCGACCAACGAGGTCTATTTCGCCGCGCGGGCCGACAGCGAACCGCATGATGCGCTGATGGCAATCGCCGAAGGCCGCATCCTAGCCGAGACGGATCGGCGGCGAATGACGCCGAACCATTACTTCAAGAGCCGGGCAGAAATGGTATCCTTGTTCAAGGATCTTCCAGAGGCTATTGAAAATACTATTGAAATTGCCAAGCGTTGTGCCTTTCGCGTGCGTACGAGAAAGCCGATCCTGCCGCGTTTCTCCACGGGTCTTGACGAGACGGGCGCCCCTGTCGACGAGGCCGTCGAATTGCGTCGCCAGGCCGAGGAAGGCCTCAAGGCCAGGCTGGCCGCGCATGGGCCGGCTCCTGGCCACACCGAAGACAGCTACGCCAAGCGGCTGGAATTCGAGCTTTCTATCATCGAGCGCATGAAATTCCCCGGCTACTTCCTGATCGTGGCTGATTTCATCAAGCACGCCAAGGGGAAGGGAATCCCAGTCGGGCCGGGGCGTGGATCGGGTGCAGGCTCCCTGGTTGCCTACGCTCTCACCATCACCGATCTCGATCCGCTGCGCTTCAGCCTGCTGTTCGAGCGCTTCCTCAATCCCGAACGTATCTCGATGCCGGACTTCGACATCGACTTCTGCCAGGAGCGGCGTGACGAGGTCATCCGCTATGTGCAGGAGAAATATGGAGAGGATCGGGTCGCGCAGATCATCACCTTCGGCTCCCTGCAGGCGCGCGGCGTGCTGCGCGACGTCGGGCGTACGCTGGAGATGGGATATGGCCAGGTCGACAAGCTGTGCAAGCTGGTGCCGCAGAACCCGGCTAATCCGGTAACGCTGGCCAAGGCGATCGAGGACGAGCCGAAGCTGCGCGAATCCGCCAAGGACGATCCTACCGTCGAGCGCCTGCTCAGCATCGCCCAGAAGCTGGAGGGGCTCTATCGTCACGCCTCGACCCATGCCGCCGGCGTGGTGATCGGGGATCGTCCGCTGGTGGAGCTGGTGCCGCTCTATCACGATCCGAAGACCTCGATGCCGATGCCGGCCACCCAGTTCAACATGAAATGGGTGGAGCAGGCGGGCCTAGTGAAGTTCGACTTCCTCGGCCTCAAGACGCTCACCGTGCTGCAGCGCGCCTTGATGTTCCTCAAGCAGCGCGGCATCGATCTCGATCTTGCAGGCCTGCCTCTCGATGACAGGAAGAGCTATGAAATGCTCGGCCGTGGCGAGACGGTGGGTGTGTTCCAGGTGGAAAGCGCGGGCATGCGCAAGGCGCTGCTCGACATGAACGCCGACCGTTTCGAGGATATTATCGCGCTGGTAGCTCTCTACCGCCCGGGCCCGATGGCCAATATCCCGGTCTACAACGCCCGTAAGAAGGGGCTTGAAGAGCCGGACTACATGCTCGACCAGCTCAAGCCGGCCCTGGAAGAGACCTATGGTGTCATCATCTACCAGGAACAGGTGATGCAGATCGCGCAGATCCTCTCGGGCTATACGCTGGGCGAGGCCGACATGCTGCGCCGCGCCATGGGCAAGAAGATCAAGGCGGAGATGGATGCCCAGCGTGTGCGCTTCGTCAAAGGCGCCGTCGAGGGGGGCACTCAGAAGGCCAAGGCGGACGAGATCTTCGATTATCTCGCCAAGTTCGCCGATTACGGCTTCAACAAGAGCCACGCGGCCGCCTATGCGCTGGTCTCCTACCAGACCGCCTATCTCAAGGCGAATTACCCGGTCGAGTTCATGGCGGCGTCGATGTCGCTGGATATGTCGAACACCGACAAGCTCGCCGAATTCCGCCTGGAAGCGCGTCGGCTCGGCATCAAGGTCGAGGCGCCCTCCATCAACCGCTCTGGGCCTGACTTCGAGGTCCATGACGGCTCGATCCGCTATGCTCTCGGTGCAGTCAAGGGCGTTGGCCTGGCGGCGATGGAGCGCCTGGTCGAGATTCGCGGTGACCAGCCCTTCTTCGACCTCGGCGACTTCGCGCGGCGTATCGATCCCAAGGCCATCAACAAGCGCATTCTCGAAAATCTGGCGGCGGCGGGAGCCTTCGACGAATTCGACCGTGATCGGGCGCGCATCACCGCCTCCATCGATGCCATCATGGCGCAGGCGCAGCGCGCCCATGCCGAGAAGAGTGATGGACAAGCCGACATGTTCGGCTCCGCTTCGACGCCCGAGCCACTGAAAGGTACTGTTGTCGAGCCATGGGAACCCGCCGACCGTCTGCAACGCGAGTTCGACGCGATCGGCTTTTTCCTTTCAGGCCATCCGCTCGATGCCTACGTCACCGCCTTGGAGCGTCTGCAGGTGCCGTCCTGGGCACAATTCACCCAGAAAGTGAAGCAGGGGGCCACGGCAGGGCGCCTGGCGGCGACCGTGCTGTCACGTTCCGAGCGCAAGACCCGAACCGGCTCCAAGATGGGCGTGATCATGCTCTCCGACGCCTCGGGCCAGTTCGAGGCCGTGATCTTCTCGGAAGGCCTGGCGCAATATCGTGACTTGTTCGAGCCGGGCACGGCCGTGCTGGTCGGCGTGCAGGCCGCTCATGAAGGAGACGATGTCCGCATTCGCATCGTGACGGCCGAAAAACTCGACAACGCCACGGCCAAGACCCAACGCGGCATCAAGGTTTTCCTGCAAGGCGAGCTGGCCCTTGAATCGGTCGCCAAGCGGTTGGGCCAGCGCGGGGAGGGGGAGGTCTTCCTGATCCTGCAGCTGGATGGCGGCATGCGGGAGGTCGAGTTGAAGTTGCCCGGCAAATTCCTGGTGACCCCGCAGATCGCCGGTGCGATCAAGGCGATCCCGGGTGTAGCGACCGTCATGCAGATGTAATGCCGGGAAGCGGCGTGTGAGCGAAGTAGGGCGCATATGGTGCGCCGGTCTTGAAGGACGTGATGCGGATTTCAGCTTGTGCGCTGAACGGAGGGAGCGAGGCGTGTGCCTTTTCAGCATTTGTCCTTGCCTAATCGCCCACATCCCCTTATAGAGCGCGCCATTCCACACGCGGACGAAGCGGCCCTGCCGCTCCGGTGCCGTGTTTTGTTTCGTCCGCTATGGCGCGGCGAGGCAGGCACGGTAGATGTCCGCGGAGGCCTTATCAAACCGGAGTTACAACTCTATGGCACTGCCAGATTTTTCCATGCGCCAGCTGCTCGAAGCTGGAGCCCATTTCGGCCATCAGTCGCACCGCTGGAACCCCAAGATGGGGCCCTATCTCTTCGGCGTGCGCAACGGCATCCACATCATCGACCTCGCCCAGACGGTTCCTGCGTTCCATCGCGCTCTGCAGGCGGTGTCGGACACGGTCGCCCGTGGCGGTCGCGTGCTGTTCGTCGGCACCAAGCGCCAGGCTCAGGACGCGGTTGCCGATGCGGCCCGCCGTTCGGCCCAGTATTATGTCAATTCGCGTTGGCTCGGCGGCACGCTGACCAATTGGAAGACCATCTCCAACTCGATCCAGCGTCTGCGCAAGCTCGACGAGCTGCTCTCCGGTGGCGCCCAGCAGGGCTACACCAAGAAGGAGCGCCTCGACCTCACCCGCGAGCGCGACAAGCTCGAGCGCGCCCTCGGCGGTATCAAGGACATGGGCGGCACCCCCGACCTGATCTTCATCATCGATACCAACAAGGAAGACATCGCGATCAAGGAAGCCCGCCGCCTCAACATCCCGGTGGCCGCCGTCCTCGATTCGAATTCCGATCCGGATGGCATTACCTTCCCGATTCCGGCCAATGACGACGCTGGCCGCGCTCTGTCGCTCTATTGCGATCTCGTCGCCCGTGCCGCTCTTGACGGCATCTCCCGCGCCCATGGCGACATGGGTCTCGACATCGGCGCCGAAGAAGCGCCGCTGGTCGAGGAACTGCCGGTTGCCGACGAAGCCGCTTCGGGTGAGCTTTTCGAGCTCCTGTCCGCTCCGCGCGGCGCGCCCGACGATCTGACCAAGTTGACCGGCGTCGGCCCGCAGCTCGAGAAGAAGCTCAACGAGGGTGGTCTGTGGCACTATTGGCAGGTCGCCGCCATGACCCCGGCCGACGTTGCCAAGGTCGATGCCGAGCTCAAGCTCAACGGTCGTATCGATCGTGACGGCTGGGTGGAACTGGCCCGCAATCTGGTCGCCGGCGCCTGACACGGTCTGAAGGCTGCAATTTCGTTGCAGCCTCCCTATCTATCCCTGAACACGGCCCGGTTGCTCGCCTTCCAATTGTGATGTTGGAGTGGTAAGCGCCGGGCCGCTTCCCATCACCGGACCTGTTCCGGTTTCCCAAAGAGGTATCCTGCAATGTCGAACATTACCGCCGCCATGGTGAAAGAGCTGCGCGAACAGACCGGCGCGGGCATGATGGATTGCAAGGCAGCGCTCACCGAGACCGCCGGCGATCTGGAAGCCGCCGTTGACTGGCTGCGCAAGAAGGGCCTGTCGAAGGCCGCCAAGAAGGCTGGTCGTGTCGCTGCCGAAGGGCTTGTCGCCCTGCTGGTCGAAGGCAACCAGGGCGTTGCCGTGGAAGTCAATTCCGAAACCGACTTCGTGGCCCGTAACCCCGAGTTCCAGGATCTGGTCGGCGGTATCGCCGAAGTGGCTCTGAAGACCGGCGAGGACGTCGAGGCCCTCAAGGCGGCTGCCTTCCCGGGCGGCGGCACGGTCGAGGAGAAGATCTCCGCCACGGTTGCCAAGATCGGCGAGAACATGTCGCTTCGCCGTGCCAAGATCGTCTCGGTCGGGCAGGGCGCCCTGGCGACCTATATCCACAACCCGGTCGTTGCCAACAAGGGCCGCATCGGCGTGATTGTCGCGCTGGAGTCCGCTGGCAATACCGAGAAGCTCGCCGAACTCGGCCGTCAGATTGCCATGCACGTCGCGTCTTCGAACCCGGTCGCAGTCGATGCCGCTGGCGTCGATGCCGCGATTGTCGAGCGTGAGAAGACCATTCTCGCCGAAAAGTATCGCGAGCAGGGCAAGCCGGAAGCTGCGATCGCCAAGATCGTCGAGAGCGGCATCAAGACCTATTTCAAGGAAGTAACCCTGCTCGAGCAGCCCTTCATCTTCGATCCCTCCAAGTCGGTCGGCCAGGCCATCAAGGAGAGCGAAGGTGCTGCCGGCGGCCCGATCAAGGTGGCTGGCTTCATCCGCTACGCTCTGGGTGAGGGCATCGAGAAGCAGGAAAGCGATTTCGCAGCCGAAGTTGCCGCTCAGGCTGGTCACGCCGCCTGATCTTCTATTCCAACGACCCTTGGCCGCACTTCGGCCATGTGGATGATCGAGATCGACAACAGGCGGCTTAGAGCCGCCTGTTGTATAAGTGGCCAGCGAATCGGAGAGCAGTCATGGCGGTACTTCCCTATAAGCGCGTCCTGGTGAAGCTTTCCGGTGAGGCATTGATGGGAGGCGAGGCCTTCGGCATCGATCGCGGCACGGTGCGCCGGATAGCCGAGGACGTCATCGAAGCGGTCAAGCTGGGTGTGGAAGTCGGCGTGGTCGTGGGCGGCGGCAATATCTTCCGCGGCTCGCAGATCGCCGGTATGGGCTTGTCGCGGCCTGCGGCCGACTCGATGGGCATGCTCGCCACCGTAATGAACGTCATCGCGCTCGAGGCCCAACTCGCTTCCCTCGGCCAATCCGCTCGCGCCATGTCCGGCGTCGCCATGCCGTCGGTGGTCGAAACCTATACGCGCCAGCAGGCGATGGAGCATCTGGCCAAGGACCGTGTCGTGCTGCTGGCGGGCGGCACCGGCAATCCCTTCTTCACTACCGACACCGGCGGTGCACTGCGTGCGGCGGAGCTGGAATGCAACGTCCTGATGAAGGGCACGCAGGTCGACGGCATCTATTCCGCCGATCCCAAGAAGGATCCCGCTGCTACCCGCTATGATCACATCACCCATGACGAGGTCATCCGCAAAGACCTCAAGATCATGGATACGGCGGCGTTTGCGCTTGCCCGCGAGGCGCGCTTGCCGATAATTGTCTTTTCGATTCAACAACCCGGATCCCTGGCAGCCGTGCTGCGCGGGGAGGGGCGTTGCACTCTGGTCACTCCCTGACCACTTCCGTCAAAGAAATTCGAGGGCAGGAACATGGCTGCGTCATTCGATATCGCTGAGGTCAAGCGTCGCATGGAAGGCGCGCTCAATGCGCTGAAACATGAACTGGGTGGTCTGCGCACCGGCCGGGCCTCTTCCTCACTGCTCGAACCGGTGCATGTCGATGCCTATGGCGCCAGCATGCAGCTGTCGCAGGTCGCCACCATTTCGGTGCCCGAACCGCGCCTGCTTAGCGTGCAGGTCTGGGACCGTGGCATGGTCGGCGCCGTCGAGAAGGCGATCATGAACTCCAATCTTGGTCTCAATCCGCAGACCGAGGGACAGGTGATCCGGCTGCGCATTCCCGAGATGACGCAGGATCGCCGTAAGGAACTGGTCAAGGTCGCGCATAAATATACCGAGTCGGCGCGCGTGGCGGTTCGGCATGTCCGCCGTGACGGCCTGGACATTCTGAAGAAGACGGAAAAAGACGGTACGATTGGTGAAGACGAAGAAAAGCGTCTGGCCGATCAGGTGCAGAAGGCGACTGATGCGATGATCGCCGAAATCGATAAGACCCTCCTTTCCAAGGAGAAGGAAATCATGCAGGTGTGACGGAAGAGGGGTGCAGATTATCCGCAAGGACTATTCTACTCCCCCTATTCGACACCAATTATCCACTGTCTATCCGATGATCGTTCGATAGAATTCGTGCCAGCCGGTTCGGCGGAGAAGCTTCGAGGCACCAATGTTTGGCAGGGACGAAATCGACGACGCAACTGTGGCGACCCCGCCGGCTCATGTCGCCATCATCATGGATGGTAATGGCCGCTGGGCCTCCAAGCGCCTGATGCCCCGTTTCGAGGGGCATCGTCGGGGCGTGGAGGCGCTCAGGCGTACCGTCCGCGCCGCTGCTGAGCTGGGCATCCGTTACCTAACGCTCTATTCCTTCTCGTCGGAGAACTGGTCGAGGCCCCGGACTGAAGTCGACTATCTCATGGGGCTGGTGAAGCGCTTTGTGCGCAACGATCTGGCCGACCTGCATGCCAACAATGTCCGGGTTCGTATCATCGGCGAGCGTGAAGGGCTCGACGCCGAACTTGCCGAGCTCCTGATCGAGGTCGAGAATCTCACGGCCGCCAATACCGGATTGACCCTCGTCGTGGCGTTCAACTACGGCGCCCGGCAGGAGATTGTTGCGGCAGCCAGGCGCTTGGCGGAGAAGGTTGCGGAAGGGCTGCTCAAGCCGGCAGATATTACGGCCGAAGCCATCGGCGCCAATCTGCACACGCATGATATTCCGGATCCAGATCTGGTCATCCGGACCTCGGGAGAACAAAGGCTCTCCAATTTCCTGCTCTGGCAGGCGGCCTATGCGGAGTTGGTTTTTATTCCCTTGCTCTGGCCGGATTTCGACCGCCGGGCCCTGGAAGCGGCGCTAGCCGAGTATCACGCGCGCGACCGTCGTTTCGGGGGACTGGGCGAGACCGATCCTCCCCGTCAGGCCAATTCCGGCTAGGGCGGTATCGTCGACGTGCCTGTGGGGGATGATGTGACAGCAGTTTTGTGTCGGGGGACAGCGGCTAGTCGGCCGCGAGGGGCGGTGCCATCCGTCCGCGGTCTCTGACATGGCGAGCGTATCCAAGGCAAACTGGTCCGATCTTTCCATCCGCATCGCCTCCGCCCTGGTGATGGCCGGGTTGGCGCTGGCCACGGCCTGGTGGGGAGGCCCTCTTTTCGTACTGTTCTGGTTCCTCGCAGCTGCCGCGGTTCTTTGCGAATGGCTGTTTCTGATCGCCGCCGGTCGACGCGATTGGCTGATCGTTGTGCTCGGTGTCGGCCTGCTCGCCGTGTCCACGCTGTTTGCCCTGAGCGGGCAAGCCGGAATCGCTCTGTTGACCGTCGTCGGGGGCGCGGCGGTGATGGGCGGCCTGGCGTGGGGACGAGGTCTGGCGCAGCCGCTGCTGGCCGCTGTCGCCATACCCTATGCGGCCTGCGTGGTCTTGCCGGTTACTCTTTTGAGGCTCGACGAGCCCCATGGCATGCGCGCCATTTTCGTGCTGTTTGCCATTGTCTGGGGCTCGGATGTACTGGCCTATTTCACTGGTCGGACCCTGGGTGGTCCCAAGCTCTGGCCGAGGGTAAGCCCGAAGAAGACCTGGTCTGGCTTCATCGGCGGCACCGTGTTTGCTGCGGCGGCGGCCGGCCTTGTCGGCGGCTCCGTTGTTCTTGTTCCCATAGGGGCCGCGCTGGCGGCGATCTCTCAAGGTGGTGATCTCCTTGAATCCGCCTTGAAGCGCCGCTTTGATGCCAAGGACGCGAGCCAGCTGATACCCGGCCATGGCGGCGTCATGGACAGGCTCGACGGCTTTCTGGCGGCGGCGCTGGCTGCTTTGCTGATCGGGCTTGTGCATGCTGGCCTGCATCCGGCCCAGGGCTTCATTGTGTGGTAGTGCCGAAAGGCTAGGCAGAGTTTCCCGACGAGACCCAAGAGTGAGCCTCGCCGGGAAACTCTGCAAATTGGTTTGCTATCTTGCCAGTTCCTCCTGACCGTGCCTGTGGCCCCATCATGAGGAACCTGAGTAGGCCGGTGTGGCTTGGCTTTTGGCGCGTGAGAGGAATGGATGATGGGTTTTCTGGATAGTTTCGGTCTCGGTGCTCTCGGCTTCGTGCCGTTCATCGTGATCATTTCCATCCTGATCTTCTTTCACGAGCTTGGGCATTTCCTTGTCGGGCGCTGGTGCGGCGTGAAAGTCGTGACCTTCTCGATCGGCTTCGGGCCGGAATTGTTCGGCTATGACGACCGGCACGGGACCCATTGGCGTATCGCAGCAATCCCCCTCGGCGGTTATGTGCGCTTCTTCGGCGATGCCAATGCCGCTTCTCTGCCCGATGAAGAGCGCAACCAGCTGATGACGCCGGAGGAGCGTGCGGTCAGCCTGTTCCACAAACCGGTCTGGCAGCGCATCGCCATCGTGGCGGCCGGCCCTCTGGCCAATTTCATCCTGGCCGCTTTTGTCTTCGCGGCTGCATTCTCGATTTATGGTTACCCGAATTCTGACGCCATTATCGGGCCGATCAAGGCTGACGGACCGGCGGCCAAGGCGGGACTGCGCAAGGGCGACAGGATCGTCGAGGTCAACGGCACCAAAGTCACCCTGTTCGACCAGCTTCCGGAACTGATTTCGGCTGTGCCCGGGCGCCCCGTGAACCTCACCATCGAGCGTGGACAGGAGAGTTTCGACGTCAGCGTCACACCTGAAACGCGTACGTTCTCCACGCCCGATGGCAAGACCATTTCGCGGGCCATCATCGGCATCGGCCCCGGCGGCATGTCGCGTCTCGACCCTGTTTCGGCGCTGTGGCAAGGCACCAAGGAAACCGGACAAGGTATTGGTGCATCAGCGAAATTTATCTACGACCTCTTTGCCGGACGTGGTGATCCCAAGCAGGTGACCGGCATTGTCGGCATTGCGGTCGTATCCAAGACGATTACCGAAACCATCGGGCTCGCCGGTCTGATCCTGCTCACGGCTGGTCTGTCGATTTCCGTCGGCTTCATCAATCTGTTGCCGATTCCGGTTCTAGATGGCGGACATCTGGTCTTTTACGCCATCGAGGCGATCCGGGGCAGGCCAGTGGGAGCCCGTGCGCAGGAACTGTCCTTCGGCATCGGGCTCATGTTGATAATTACAATCACTGTTTTGGTGTTGGGCCATGATCTGTCACAGCAATTATCGGGCGGTTGAGAGGGCGTGGCGGATTCGCAACGGTCTCCCAAAAAAGGACGGACGGTGGCCGGGGGTCGGTTTGCATGTGTCCGGAAACCCTGTAGAAGCATTTCCAATGAGAGCAATGCGGGCTGGTGAGGTTTGGCATTGAGCTCGACTTGGTTTGGTAAAAAGAGTGGGATTTAGACCCGATGGCAACAGCAATGTACAAGTTGAAGCTGGGCGTTGCCCTCGCGGCTGTCGCGGTTCCGTCGTTGTTCGGGGCCTTCGTGGCATCTCCTTTGGTGGGCACGGCTGAAGCCGCTCCGAGGAAGCATGTTGCGTCGCGCTCGGCACCGATCGTCAACCGCATCGTGTTCGAGAAGAACAAGAAGGTCACAGCGGACCAGCTGTCTTCCATCATGGAGACCAAGCCCGGTAGCCAGGTGAACCAGGCCACCCTCAATGCGGACATCGATCGCATGCGTGAGGCCTACAACCGGACCGGCCGCTCGACGGTGCAGATTACCTATCGCGAAGTCCAGTTGCCGAACAATCGCGTCGACCTCGTCTTCACAGTGGCTGAGGGCTCGAAGGTCGGCATCGACTCGATCAACTTCGTCGGTAACAACAATTTCTCCGCCTGGCGCCTGAAGCGCCAGATGGCCACGATCGAGAGCGGCTATCTCGGCTGGCTGCGCACCACCGACACGTATGATCCGGATCGCCTCGCCGGTGACGAAGAGCGCCTGCGCCAGTTCTATGTGAACCACGGCTATCCCGATTTCCGCGTCGTCTCGATCGTGCCGTCGCTGAACGAGAAGCAGGACGCCTATGTCCTGACCGTCACGGTCGACGAGGGGCAGTATTACAAATTCGGCCCCTCGCAGGTCGAATCCACCATTTCCGACGTCAATCCCGCTGACCTGAACGGCGATATCCAGTCCTGGAACAACTGGACCTATCGTGGCGAGGACGTGGACAAGACCGTCGAGGACATGACGATCAAGCTGGCTGGTTCCGGCCACCCCTTCGCTCAGGTCCGCCCGCGCGCCGTTCGTGACGCCGGCGGCAACATCATCAGCGTCAACTATGTCGTGGAAGAGGGCGCGAAGGTCTATATCGAGCGCATCAACATCCGCGGCAACACCCGCACGCGTGACTATGTGATCCGCCGCGAGTTCGACGTTGGTGAAGGCGACCCCTACAACAAGGCGCTGATCGAACGGGCGACCCGCCGCCTGCGCAACCTCGGCTACTTCAAGAACATCCGCGTCACCAACGAGCCGGGCTCGGAGCCCGATCGCGTGATCGTCAATGTCGAGGTCGAAGATCAGTCGACCGGCGAATTCTCGCTGGGCGGCGGCTACTCCACCTCTGACGGCTTCCTCGGCGAAGTCTCGCTCACCGAGCGCAACTTCCTCGGCCGCGGCCAGTATGTGAAGGCGTCGGTGCAGTACGGCCAGCGCACGCAGGGCTACAGCCTATCCTTCACCGAGCCCTACTTCCTGGGGCAGCGCATTGCCGCCGGCTTCGACCTGTTCTCGAAGACCACGGATGACAGCGACTACAGCTACTACAAGGACCAGACCACGGGTGGCACGCTGCGCGCCGCCTTCCCGATCACCGAGAACTTCACCGTCGGCGTGAATTATACGATTTATTCGGAGAAGGTATCGATTCCGGATACGCGTTACACCGATGGCGACTTCGACAATGGCGAAGCATCGTGGGCGATCAAGGAGTTGGCGGGTCACAGCCGTCTTGTCTCCATGCTGGGTTACACGCTGACCTACAACACCCTCGATGATCTCAAGCAGCCGAGTTCGGGTATCTACGTCCAGTTCAAGCAGGATGTTGCCGGCTTGGGCGGTGACGCCAAGTTCATCAAGCAGTCGATCGACGGTCGTTACTACTATTCGCTGACCGACGATCTCACCGTAATGGTACGCGGCCAGGGCGGCTATATGCATGGCTTTGGCGGCAAAGATAATCTGGCGATCGTCGACCAGTTCAGCCCGGGCCCCGATCTGGTACGTGGCTTCGCTCCAGGTGGCATCGGAGCGCGTGATATTGCTGGCGGCGCCAAGGGCAACGGTCTGGGCGGTACGACTTATTTCGGCGGTACGGTGGAACTCCAGTTCCCGATCTTCGGTTTGCCGCGTGAAGTCGGTCTGCGTGGCGCCGTATTCGCAGATGCCGGTACTCTGTATGGCTATGGTGGTAAGAATTTTGCCATCCAGCACCCTGGGGAGTTCGATCTCGTCGACAGCCACAAGATCCGCTCTTCCGTCGGCGCCAGCTTGCTGTGGGCTTCGCCTCTGGGACCGCTGCGCTTCGACTACGCTTACGTCCTGACCAAGGACAAGCATGACGACACGCAGGCTTTCCGCTTCGGCACGATCGTCAACTATTGATGATCTGACCTGAGGTTTGTGCCGGCCGGTCCCTTTGGGGCCGGCCGGTTTTTTGTTCGCAAAGCGGCATCCTTCGCATGCCGCAATGAACGGAAATACTCGGTGTTTTGCATTGCATCCCTTTCATCGTGTAAGGGCTAGAGCGTTTTGCGATTTGACGAGTCAACCAGAGCCGCGGCGACGCTCATGCCAATCCGTTGGATCGGTTTGGAAACTAGGAGCTGGAGCGAACAAGCGTTCGGACATGAACCTGGTTTGCTCTGGGGATGAACGATCAGGCCGGTAACGCTTTTGCAAAGGGACTGGTCTATTCATAATGAAAAAGATCACCGGTTTCGGAGCAGCCACTCGAAGCCGGATTTGGGGGCTGACCGTAGCGTGGAGTTGATGACGGATCCGGTATTCTTTCACGCGCGCAACCACCTCACCGTTGCCGACATCGTCGAACTCACCGGCGCTGAACCGGCGGCCGGCCTGTCGCTGGACTTGACAGTGGAACGCGTGGCGCCGCTCGATCATGCCGGGGAGGGCGATCTGAGCTTCCTTGAGAATCCGCATTATCTGCCGATGCTGGAAACGTCGAAGGCGGCGGTGATTCTGATCTCGCCCAAATTCACCGATCGCGCCCCGAAGAATGCGCCCTTGCTGGTGGCGCGCGAGCCCTATCGTGCCTTTGCCCAGATCGGCATGGCGTTGTTCCCGGACGCGGCACGCCCACAATCCTTTTTCGGAGCCAAGGGCATTTCGCCGGGTGCCGTCGTGCACCCCGAAGCGAGGCTTGAGATCGGTGTGACCGTCGATCCGGGCGCCGTCATCGGGCCGCGGGCGGAAATCGGGGCAGGGACCATCGTCGGCGCCAACGCCGTGATCGGATCGGATGTTCGGATCGGGCGTGACTGCTCGATCAGCCCGAATGCGGTGATCCAGCATTCCCTGATCGGTAATCGTGTCATCATCCATGCCGGTGCCTGTCTTGGCCAGGATGGTTTCGGTTTTTCGATGGGGCCGCGCGGCCACCTCAAAGTGCCGCAGGTCGGTCGCGTCGTGGTGCAGGACGATGTCGAGATCGGCGCTTGCACCACTATCGATCGTGGTGCCAATCGTGACACCATCATCGGCGAGGGTACCAAGATCGATAATCAGGTGCAGATTGCCCACAACGTCATGGTCGGGCGGCACTGCGTGCTGGTGGCCAAGGTCGGGATCTCCGGTTCGACCGTCCTGGAGGATTTCGTGGTGATGGGAGGTGCCTCCGCCACGGTTGGCCATATCCGCATCGGCATGGGTGCCCAGATCGCGGGCGCCTCCAACGTCAAGGACGATGTGCCGCCGGGCGCTCGCATGGGCGGTACGCCCGCCCAGCCGTTGGGGGACTATGCGCGCGAACTGGCCCTGCTCAAGAGACTGGTCAAGAATTCGCGGGTTCGATCAGGCCAAGGAACGGATGAGGGATCCGCTCCCTAAAGCGTCTTGCGATTTCGTGAGCCATCGGGAATCGCAAAGACGCATCAGAACAAGGAGTTAGAGCAAAAAGCGTTTTCGTTGAAACGCGCTTTGCTCTAGGGAGCGATATGGAGTTTGGTTTAAGCGCTCTGGCTGAAGGCCGGGCAGGTTCAGGAAATGAGACCTATATGAGTGAAGCAACCCCTGGAACGCTGGAAACCGCAGATATCGGCAAGCTCTTGACCCTGCTGCCGCATCGCTATCCCTTTCTGCTCGTGGACCGCATCGTCGAGATCGATGGCGACAATTCCGCCGTCGGCATCAAGAACGTCACCTTCAACGAGCCGCATTTTACCGGCCACTTCCCGGGGCAACCGGTGATGCCAGGCGTGCTGGTGATCGAAGCGATGGCGCAGACGGCCGGTGCGATCTGCGTACTCAGCAGCGAGGGCAAGGCCAAGCCCAAGGTCGTCTATTTCATGACAATCGACGAATGCCGTTTCCGTAAGCCGGTCACGCCGGGCGATCAGATGCGTCTGCACCTGACCAAACTGAAGAACCGCCGCAATATGTGGTGGTACAAGGGAGAGGCCAAGGTTGATGGTGTCACGGTCGCCGAGGCTATCGTCTCCGCCATGCTGGTCACCGAATAATGGCGGAGGGGGCTCGCCAGATCATCCATCCGTCCGCGGTCGTCGAAGCGGGAGCAAAACTGGGCGAAGGCGTCAGCATCGGCCCTTTCTGCGTTGTTGGAGCCGAGGCGACTTTGGCTGACGGCGTCACATTGCATTCGCATGTCGTCGTCGCCGGACGTACCAGCATCGGCGCGCGCACCAAGGTGTTCCCCTTTGCCTCGCTGGGTCATCAGCCACAGGACCTCAAATATGCTGATGAGCCCTCGGACCTCACGATCGGCAGTGATTGCCTGATCCGGGAGGGGGTAACGATGAATCCCGGCACGAGCGGTGGCGGCATGCACACCATTGTCGGTGATCGCTGTGCCTTTCTCGCCAATTCCCATGTCGGGCACGATTGCAAGCTCGGCAACAACATCATCCTCTCCAACGGTGTCTTGTTGGCCGGCCATGTCTCGGTTGGCGACTATGCCATTCTGGGCGGAGCCGCTGCGGTAATCCAGTTCGCGCGCGTCGGCGCGCATGCCTTCGTTGGCGGGCTGTCCGGGCTCGAGAACGATCTGATCCCCTTCGGCATGGCCCTGGGTGATCGCGCCAGTCTGGCAGGCCTCAACATCATCGGCCTGAAGCGCCGCGGCTTCGGGCGGGAACAGATCCATGCCTTGCGTCATGCCTATCGCATGCTGTTTGCCTCCGCTGGGACCTTGAAGGAACGCGTGGAAAGGGTCGCCGAGACCTTCGCCGATCAGGCCGCGGTGATGGAGATCGTCGATTTCGTGAGAGCCGGCGGTGAGCGTGCTTTGGTAACGCCGCGCGATGCGTCGGCGCGAGATCTCGCAGGCAGCGAGGCGTGAGCACGCCGCCTGCTGCCGGAACGGTCTCAGCCATGCCTGCCTTGGCGGTTGTCGCCGGGGCGGGGCGTTTGCCGGCCGAGATTGCGGCGGAGGCGGCAGGGCGGGGCGAAGCTGTCGTGATCCTGCCCTTGAAAGGCTTTGCGGATGCCGATTTTGCTGGTTACGCCCAATATCCTGTCAGCCTGATCGATCCAAAAGGGGTTCTGCAGGAGTTGGCCCGGGCCGGTGCAGGCCGAGTGATCCTGGCGGGTGCCGTGCATCGCCCGGGGCTCGGCATGGTGCGGTCCGGCATCCAGGCCGTACGGCATCTCGAAGAGATCCGTAACGTGCTCGAGGGCGGGGACGACAATCTCCTGCGGGGGGTCATCGTCTTTCTGGAAAAGCACGGCTATGCGGTCGTCGGCGTTCGTGATGTGGCGCCGTCGCTGATGGCAGCCAGGGGAACGCTCGGCCATCTGTCGCCCAGCGCGGCGGAGCTCGAAGGGATCGCCATCGGCCGGCGCGCTCTTGCCGCCATGGGGCCGAGCGACATTGGCCAGGGCGTTGTGGTCGCACAAAGGCGCGTACTGGCCGTCGAAGCCGCCGAGGGCACGGATAACATGATCCGGCGAGTTGCCGTTTTGCGCCGGCTTGGCCTATTTGGCCGCTTGTCGCGCCATGGCCGCCCGCCCATCGCCGAGCAGGATGGCGGTGTGCTGGTGAAGGCGGCCAAGCCGGGACAGGATTTCAGGGCCGATCTTCCGAGCATCGGCCCGCGCACAGTACGCCTCGCCAAGAAGGCCGGACTTGCCGGTATCGCCATCGAGGCCGGCAACGTTCTCGTGCTGGAGCGGGATGCGACGATTGCGGCAGCCGATGCCGCCAATCTATTCCTTGTCGGGGTGTGATGATGACGGATCGGCCTTTGAAGATCGCCATCGTCGTGGGAGAACATTCCGGCGATCAGCTCGGCTTCAAGCTGATGCAGGCGCTGCGAGCGCAAGCCGGCGTTTCGGTGGTGTTCAAGGGCACGGCCGGTCCCGCCATGACGCGCGAGGGCATGGAGAGCCTGTTTCCGCTCGACGACATTGCGGTGATGGGATTTGCTGCCGTGATCGGACGCTTCCCCACGATCTATCGGCGCGCCTGGCAAGTGATCGACTCCATCGTTGCCGATCCGCCCGATGGCCTGGTGATCATCGACAGTCCGGATTTTACCCATGCCGTCGCCAAGCGCGTGCGCCGGCGCCTGCCGCATCTGCCGATCATCAACTATGTCTCCCCCAGCGTCTGGGCCTGGCGCCCGGGCCGGGCGGTGTCGATGCGGGCCTATGTCGACCACGTGCTCGCTTTGCTGCCCTTCGAACCCGAGGCCTATCGCCGGTTGAACGGCCCCCCTTGTTCCTATGTCGGCCATCCTTTGATGGAGCGCCTGCATGAATTGCGCCCCAATGCCGAGGAGGAGACGATCCGGCAGGGGGACCGACCGCTGGTGCTGGTGCTCCCCGGCAGCCGTTCGAGCGAAGTGGGGCTGCTGACGGAAGATTTCGGCCGGACGATGGAGCTCCTATCCACCAGGATCGGGCCCTTCGATGCCGCGCTGCCAACGGTGCCGCGCCATGCCGAGCGTCTGCGGCAGGCGACCGCCGGCTGGGCGCCGAATCCCCTGATCATCACCGATCCCGACGAGAAATACGCGGCCTTCCGCCGGGCGAGAGCGGCACTGGCAGCATCGGGCACGGTGACGCTCGAACTGGCTTTGGCGCAGGTGCCGATGATCGGAACCTATCGCTTTCCGGCCTGGGAGGCCTTCCTGGCCCGTCGCCTGGTCAAGGGACGTTTTTTCCTGTTGCCCAATCTGATTCTCGATCGACAGGCTGTGCCCGAACTCTTCCAGGAAGAGGTCGTACCGGACCGTCTGGCCGATCTCATGGCCGGATTGCTGGGGAATACCGATGAACGGCGCGCGCAGATGCACGCCTTCGATGAGATCGATCAACGCATGCAGGTGGTGGGGGAGTCCCCGTCGCAGCGAGCGGCCCGCATCGTGCTGGAAACCATTGCCGGCAAGGCGGGTTGAGGGTCTCAAGCGCTCATGCCGCAAATAGCAGGGGCTGGAAATGAGAAGGGCGGATCCGAGGATCCGCCCTTTATTATCTTAGCGGCGCTGGGCCGGTGAAACGTAGTCGCGACGGGCTGCGCCGGTATAGAGCTGGCGCGGGCGGCCGATCTTCTGGGAAGGATCTTCGATCATTTCCTTCCACTGTGCGATCCAGCCGACGGTACGGGCCAGGGCGAACAGCACGGTGAACATCGAGGTCGGGAAGCCCATCGCCTTGAGCGTGATGCCCGAATAGAAGTCAATGTTCGGATAGAGCTTCTTTTCGACGAAATACTCGTCGTGCAGAGCGATGCGCTCGAGTTCCAGCGCAACCTCAAGCAACGGGTCGTCCTTGTGGCCGAGCTCGTTCAGCACCTCGTGGGTGGTACGCTGCATGATCTTGGCGCGCGGATCGTAGTTCTTGTAGACGCGGTGGCCGAAGCCCATCAGGCGGAAGGGATCATTCTTGTCCTTGGCCTTGGCGATATATTGCGGGATACGATCGACCGTGCCGATTTCCTGCAACATCTTGAGCGCAGCTTCATTGGCGCCGCCATGGGCCGGGCCCCAGAGGCAGGCGATGCCGGCGGCGATGCAGGCAAACGGATTGGCGCCCGAGGAGCCCGCGAGGCGGACCGTCGAGGTGGACGCGTTCTGCTCGTGATCGGCATGCAGGATGAAGATGCGATCGAGCGCGCGGGCCAGGATCGGATTGGGCTTGTATTCCTCGCAAGGGACCGAGAAACACATGCGCAGGAAGTTGGACGGATAGTCCAGATTGTTCTGCGGATACACGAAGGGCTGGCCGATGGTGTATTTGTAGGCCATCGCAGCCAGGGTCGGCATCTTGGCGATCAGTCGCATCGACGAGATCATGCGCTGATGCGGGTCGGAGATGTCGGTGGAGTCGTGATAGAAGGCCGAAAGGGCGCCGACCGAGGCGACCATCACGGCCATCGGATGGGCGTCACGGCGGAAGCCCTGGAAGAAGCGAGCCATCTGCTCATGCACCATGGTGTGGCGCGTGACGCGATAGTCGAAGTCAGCCTTCTGGGCAGCCGTCGGCAGTTCGCCATAGAGCAGGAGATAGCAGGTCTCGAGGAAGTCGCCATGCTCGGCGAGTTGCTCGATCGGGTATCCGCGATAGAGCAGCACGCCCTCATCGCCATCAATATAGGTGATCTGGGATTCACAGCTTGCCGTCGAGGTGAAGCCTGGATCGTAGGTAAACATGCCCGTGTGCTTATAAAGGGGCGCAATATCAACAACCGTCGGACCAACGGAGCCGGCCTTGGTTGGCAATTCGATTGCCTTGTCACCAATAGTCAGAGTCGCCGTGTTACCGCTCATGCAATCCTCCTTGTACGGAAATACGCGGTCACGCCTTGGCCAGAAAGGAGCCCCCCGGCTCAAGTAAGGCCTACGTATCGCCGATCCGTCGGTGTTGGGTAGACCATTTGCTGCAATGCCGCAAGAAAGACGAAGAAGTGAACTGTCGGTTCGACGACTGCTTAGGCGGCAGCGCGCCAGGGTAGGGCCGATTGCCCCACTTTGACGCGAAAGCTTTCCAAATCTTTCGCGTCAAAGCTGCGAAAAATACACCTATTGCGCGAAACCCGATGTCCGGGAAACACAATCATGCGGCGCTTGGTCTCAGCCGGCCTGATCCTTCAGCCGGGCCAGGCTTTCCTCGCGGCCGAGGACGGCCAGCACGTCGAAGACCGGCGGCGAGGTGGTACGGCCGGTGAGCGCAGCGCGCAACGGCTGGGCCAACGAGCCGAGCTTGGCGCCGGTTTCCTCGGCTGCGGCCCGCACCGTCGCCTCGGTCGCACTGGCGCTCCACTCGCCCAAGGCTTCGAAGCGCGGCAACAGCATGGCGAGGGTCGCCCGCGCTTCTTCGTTCAGCATGGCCTTGGCCTTGTCATCCAAGGGCAGGGGACGCGAGACGAACAGGAAATTGGCACCATCCAGCAATTCCACCAAAGTCTTGGCGCGTTCCTTAAGGCCGGGCATGGCGGCCAGCAACTGAGAGCGCTTGGCACCATTGCCGTCGGCGAGCTGGGCAACGAGGGCAGGGCCACCGGGAATATGGGGGAGCAACTGGTCGATGGCGGCGAGCAATTCCTCATCCGTGGAGTTGCGCATATAGATGCCATTGAGGTTTTCGAGCTTCTTGAAATCGAAGCGCGCGGCCGATTTGCCGATGGCGCCGGTATCGAAATGCTCGATCATCTCCTTGGTGGTGAACACTTCCTGGTCGCCATGGCTCCAGGACAGGCGCACAAGATAATTGCGCATGGCCGCCGGCAGGTAGCCCATGGCTCGATAGGCGTCGACGCCCAGCGCGCCGTGACGTTTGGAGAGCTTGGCACCGTCGGAGCCGTGGATGAGCGGGATATGGGCCATATGCGGCACTTCCCAGCCCATGGCTTCGTAGATCTGCTTCTGGCGGGCCGCATTGGTGAGATGATCATCGCCACGGATGATATGCGTGATGCCCATGTCATGGTCATCGACCACCACGGCCAGCATATAGGTCGGCGTGCCGTCCGAGCGCAGCAGCACCAGGTCGTCAAGGTCCTTATTGGCCCAGCGCACGGTGCCCTGCACGTCGTCCTGGATGACGGTTTCGCCCTCGATCGGCGCACGCAGGCGGATCACCGGCTTGACGTCCTTGGGGGCTGTCGCCGGGTCGCGGTCGCGCCAGCGGCCGTCATAGCGCGGCGGGCGCCCTTCCTTGCGGGCGAGCTCGCGCATCTCCTCCAACTCCTGCTGGGTGGCGTAGCAATAATACGCCTTGCCCTGGGCGAGCATGGATTCGGCAACTTCGCGGTGGCGGGCAGCGCGGGCAAACTGGAAGATCGGGTCTCCGTCCCAATCGAGGCCAAGCCAGGCCAGGCCATCCAGGATGGCGGCAATGGCGGCATCGGTCGAGCGCTCGCGATCGGTGTCCTCGATGCGCAGCAGCATCTTACCGCCCTTGGCCCTGGCGTAGAGCCAGTTGAACAAGGCCGTGCGGCCGCCGCCGATATGGAGGAAGCCGGTGGGGGAGGGAGCAAAGCGGGTGATGACAGGAGTGGACATCGAAGTTGGCAATTCCAAAAGGCAGGGGAAGCGAAGCCAGAGCGCGGGAGCATGGAGGCGGAAGTATTGAGGCCCTTGGCTAACCCGGATCACATCAATAAGCTTGGGGCTTTAGCACAGGGTTTCATTGGGCGGTAGCGGCGGGGGCGCCTTTGCCTGAGAATGATCGAGGCCGCGCGCGGGTTGGTGTCCTCGGTGGAAGGCCGGGACAGCTGGGATTGGCGTTGCCCGGCGGCATGCTGTTCGGGCAGGGGCTGCAAAGGCTGGTGTCCTGGCTGGCGACCGGGCTTGCGGCGGAGATGGCGGCCTTCGAGCTTGCTCTCGTCGTTCCGGTCTTTCTAGGCCTGGGTGTCATCGCTTATTTTGCCGCACCGGAAGAGCCTGGTCTTTTCGTTCCCGCATTCCTTACTGTAGGGACGGCCTGCCTTGCCTATGGCTTGCGGGGGCGTTGGTGGTTGCATGTCGGCCTGATCAGCCTGACGGCGGTGGGAGCGGGCTTTTGCTCTGCCAAGCTGCGTACGATGAGCGTCGCCGCGCCACAGCTTTCGCGTTCGATGGCGGGAACCGTTACAGGCCTCGTCCTTTCGGTAGAGCCGCGCCTGGGTGGCAGTGCGCGCATCGTCATCAGGCCGGTCTCGGTGGAGAAGCTGGAGCCTGCTGCGATGCCGGCCCGCATCCGACTTACGGTCCGCAAGGGCAGCGAAATCCGGGCTGGCGACAGCATCAGCCTCAAGGCAGTCATGAGACCGCCTCCGCCTCCTGCCTTGCCCGGCGGTTACGACTTCGCACGCGATGCCTTCTTCGATGGCATTGGTGGCGTTGGTTTTGCAGCGGGCAAGATTGCACCTGCGGCCAGCCCCGTCGAGGCGAGCTGGGCGGAAGCTTTCAATATCTGGATCGATCGCCAGCGCAACGATCTGACCCGACGGATCGTCGAGACGATACAAGGCGAGAATGGCGCCATCGCGGCTTCGCAGGTCACCGGCAAACGCGGCCAGATTCCCGGCGACGCCAATGAGGCCTTGCGCGCTTCCGGGCTCTATCATGTCGTTTCGATCTCGGGTCTCCATATGGCGCTATTTGCGGGCGGCCTGTTCGGCCTCATCCGCGCTGTCCTGGCGTTGTCGCGCCGGATCGTGCTCTATCGGGGCACCAAGGAACTCGCCGCGCTGCTCTCGCTGCTGCCGGCTGCTGCCTATACACTGTTTTCCGGCGCCGAGGTCGCGACGGTCCGCTCCTTCCTGATGACGGCCATCGTGCTGCTGGCCGTGGCGCTGGGACGCAATGCCATTACCCGCCGCAACGTCGCCCTGGCCGCGAGCTTCGTGCTGCTGACTACGCCGGAGCAGCTCCTGGGGCCGAGCTTCCAGATGTCCTTCGCGGCGGTGGCGATGCTGGTGATCGCACATGAGCAATGGAGCCGGCGGAAGCGAGAGAAATCTGCAATGGCGTGGGAAAGGGCCATCGGTGGCGCTGTGACCTTGGTACTTGCCATGATGCTGACCACGATCGTCGCCTCGCTCGCCACGGCGCCATTCTCAGCCTTTCATTTCCATCGTATCACGCTGCAGTCGCTGGCCTCGAACCTTGTCGCGACGCCGATCGTCTCCTTCCTGATCATGCCGCTCGCCATGCTGGCCGTGGTCGCCGAGCCGTTTGGCTATGGCGCTCCATTCTGGCAGGCGATGGGCTGGGCTGTCGGCTTGTTCATGCAGGTGGCTCGTTCGGTTGCGACCTGGCCTGGCTCCGATCTCGTGCTGCCGCAGTTCTCCGCCGCGGCGCTCGGATTGTTCGCTCTGACGCTGGTCCTGCTGACCGTTCTGCGCACGCGTCTTGCTCTGCTGGCCCTATTGCCTTTGGGCGGGGGCATTGCCCTGGCCGCGACAGCGTCGCTGCCGGTAGCTCTGTTCGGCGCAAACGGCTACGCGGCCCTCGTTCGCAAGGGCGATCAACTGACCGTGCTGGCGCAGCGATCCGATGCTTTTACGGTTCAGCAATGGCTGCTGGCCATGGGCGATCGGCGCAAGCCGGAGGATCCAACCCTTGCCGCACAGCGCCTATGTGACAGAGAAGGGTGTTCCGCGCCCATTGAAGGAGGCGGGATCTTCATGCTCGACAAGACCAGCAACGCCGCCGAAGAGGACTGTGGACGCGTCAGCGTCCTGGCCGGACCGGTTCCGATCGGTGCTCGCTGTGCCGCCGCTGGAGTTGTAATGGACCGGGAGTTGATTCGCGCGGTCGGCTCGATAGCACTTTATGTAGAGCCGTCGGCGAGCGGCGATATCAGTCCGCGCTGGCGTCTCGTCATGGCCCGCCATCCCCAAGCGTCCCGTCCATGGGTACCGAGCCGGGTGATTGTGCCGCCGAAGCCTCTGCCCCAGGCGGCAGTACAAGTCCCAGCGACGGATAGGCCTATGGACCGCGTCACCGCCGAAACCGATAACTGACGCGAGATTCTCACAAGAAAGGACGGACCATGAAAATCAGCGCCCGCAACCAGATCAAGGGCACGATCAAGAGCGTGACGAAGGGGCAGACCACCTCCCATATCCAGCTCGAGATCAACGGTACCATCATTACCGCTTCGATCACCAATGAGGCCGTCGATGATCTCCAGCTCAAGCCCGGCCAGAACGCCTATGCCGTGATCAAGGCCTCCGACGTCATGATCGCGGTCGACTGATCGGCGCTGTCAGCCAGGCCGGGTCTTCGGACAGATGGTAGTTCGAAGACACCCGGAGGCTACCCGACCATCAAGCGGATTTGCCTGCGAACTCCAGACCTTCTTCAGGCGATCCGCAAGCCTAGCTCGGCTAGCAATTGGCCGGCCTGGTTTTTCGAGATCGTGGCGCCCTTGAAATAACGGGCGTCACCAAGCTTCAAGCCGCCGAGATCGGCACTGCGTAGATCCGCTCCTTCAAAACGGGCATCGACCAGATTGGCATCGCGCAGGCTGCACTCTTCGAAGATGACATCGCGGAAATCGCATTGGCGCAGATCGGCCTGGGTGAAGTCGAGGCGGCGTAGCGTGGACTTGCGAAAGGAAAAGGCCGGCAGTTTCGCCGACATAAGCAAGACCTCCTCGAAAACGAGCCCGAATGCGGCGATTTCCGAGAGATCCGCGCCTGTCAGCTTGCAGCCGGTAAAAACCGCCGAGGCTGCTTTGGCGCGTCGAAAGCTGGCATTGCTGTAGTCACCCGTGCGGAATGCAGCATCTTCGAGGTCGGTGCCACGGAAATCGGCACCGCCCGCCTTGCAATTGCGCCATAGCGTATTCGCGAGCTTGGCGCCGACCAGCTTGGCATTTTTGAGAATGCAACGCTCGAACGACCAGTGGGACAGGTCGAGACGCGAAAGATCGCATTCCTCCAGTTCACAATCGACAAGGCAATACGGCGCGCGCTCCTTGAGCAACCGCTCGACGTCACGGCGTTCCAGAGCGTGGCCGCTGACTGTATGAAGGCCAGTCATTGCAAGCGAACCAAATTCGCATGCTCTCAATATCGGCGGAACAGGCCCACCAATTTACCCTGGATCTGTACCCTGTCCGGGCCGAAAATACGGGTTTCGTAAGCCGGATTGGCCGCCTCCAGCGCAATGGAGGCGCCGCGCTTGCGCAAGCGCTTCAGCGTGGCTTCCTCATCGTCGATCAGGGCTACCACGATATCGCCGGTATCGGCATGGTCCTGGCGGCGGATCAGCACGGTGTCATTGTCGAAGATACCAGCTTCGATCATTGAATCACCGCGCACTTCCAGGGCGAAATGATCACCTGAGGACAGCATTTCCGGCGTAACGCTGATGGTATGGCTCTTGGTCTGGATGGCGGAGACCGGCGTACCGGCGGCGATGCGTCCCATCACCGGGACCAGAACCGGCCGGCCGACATCCTCGTCCATTTCCGGCCTGACGGGGCGGACCTTGCCGAGATTGCCCTCGATCACGTTGGGGCGGAAGCCCCGCTGCGAAGAGGCCAGCGACAGGCCGCCTGGCACGGCGGATTCGGGCAGGCGTACCACTTCGAGCGCGCGTGCCCGGTTTGGCAGGCGCCGGATGAAGCCGCGCTCCTCCAGAGCCATGATCAGGCGGTGGATGCCGGACTTGGAGCGCAGGTCCAGCGCCTCCTTCATTTCATCGAAGGAGGGGGGCACGCCCTGTTCCTTCAGGCGCTCATGAATGAACCGAAGCAATTCGTGTTGTTTCTTGGTCAGCATGGCTTTCCCGTCGTGGCGGCCGCGAATCACGGTGAAGGTGTAAACAAAACAAGAACAGTGCTACATGTTCCTACTGTGTTCTGCAACTGTGAAGTTCAGGTTAAGGGTAGCGTCAATAGCCGGCCGCACGAAGATCGATGATCTCGCAGATATCGCCTGGTTTTGCTTCCGGCGCAAAGGGCGGCCGGACAACCAGACAGTCGGCATGCTGCATCACACTCACCAGCGACGAATCCTGCAGCGCCAGCGGTTTCACCTTGAGGATGTCTGACGTGTCGTCAAGCACGAAGCGGGCACGGATATAGTCTTCACGAACGTCGTTGGCTGGCCAAGCGCTGGCGAAGACGGCCTTGCGGCGGGACAGACCCGCATCGGCCCGCCCCAGCAACGTACGCAACAAGGGTACCAGGAAGAGGACGCCGCAGACCACCGAGGATACCGGATTGCCGGGCAGGCCGAGGATATGCATTGAGCCAAGCCGCCCGTGCAGCAGGGGCTTGCCCGGGCGCATGGCGATCTTCCAGAAGCCGAGCCGCATGCCTTCGCGGGTGAGCGCGGTCTGGATCAGATCGTGATCGCCGACCGAAGCACCGCCGATGGTGACGAGCACATCCGCCTTCTCGGTACGAGCCCGCCGAACGGCAGCTTCCAGGGCCGGGAAGTCGTCGCTGGCGATGCCGAGGTCGAGCACTTCGCCCCCCTCGGCCTCGACCAGTGCCCGAATGGCGAAATTGTTGGAGGCGACGATCTGATTCTCGCCGATGGCTTGACCGGGCAGTACCAATTCATCGCCGGTCGCGAGAATAGCAACTTTGGGGCGGCGGCGGACCGGCAGGGCAGGATGATTCATGGCCGCGGCAAGCGCTATGTCGCGGGGACCGATGACGGTGCCTGATGTCAAAGCCTCCCGTCCTTCGGCAAAGTCCAGGCCACGGGCCCGGATATGCTGGCCGAGCCTGGCCGCCGCCTCCACGATGACGCGATTGCCCTCGCGGCTCGTGTGCTCCTGGATCACCACTGTGTCGGCGCCATCCGGCACGGGCGCACCCGTGAAGATGCGAACGGCCTGGTTTTCGCCAACTCGTCCGGCGTAGCCATGCCCCGCCGCCGATTCTCCGATCAATTCGAGGCTGGCACCTTCCTTGGCATCTGCCGCTCGCACCGCGTAGCCGTCCATGGCCGAGGCGTTGAAGCCGGGCTGGGTCCTCAGCGCCGTGATGGCCGAAGCGAGAACACGTCCGCGCGTGGCATGCAGCGATATTGTTTCGGTTGGAAGCGGGGCTACGCCGGCAACCACCTTGGCCAGCGCGTCCGCGACGGGAAGCAGGCTCATCGATTTTCCTCCGCATGCCAATCGCCGGATTTGCCGCCGGATTTCTCCACGAGCCTGATCGCCTCGATGCGCATACCCCGATCGACGGCCTTGACCATGTCATAGATGGTCAGGCAGGCCACGGAGACTGCGGTAAGCGCTTCCATCTCCACGCCGGTCTGGCCGGCAACCTTGGCCGTCGCCCGCACGGTCAGACCCGGCAGAGCGGTGTCGGGCTCGATTTCGACGGCAACCTTGCTGAGAAGCAGCGGATGGCAAAGCGGAATCAGCTCATGCGTCTTCTTGGCTGCCATGATGCCGGCGATGCGGGCCGTGGCGCGGACATCGCCTTTCTTGGCATCGCCGGACAACACGAGGTCGAGCGTTTCACGCTGCATCACCACGCGCCCTTCAGCGATCGCGGTGCGGCTGGTCACGGCCTTTTGCGAGACGTCGACCATATTCGCCTCGCCGGAGGCGTCGAGATGGGTGAGGCCGCGTTTCGTGCGCTGCTGGCTCATGCCGCGCTATCCAGGGCCAGCAAGGCGCGGGTGGCGGCGGTGACGTCGGCCTGGCGCATCAGGCTTTCGCCGACCAGGAAGGTGTTGACCCCGACCCGCTGCAGGCGGCCGACGTCGGCTGGCGAGAAGATGCCACTCTCACCGACGAGCAGGCGGTCGCTCGGCACTAGCGGCGCCAGAGTCTCCGTGGTTTCCAGGCGGGTGACGAAGTCGTTGAGATCGCGATTGTTGATGCCGATCATGCCGACATCGAGCACGAGAGAGCGCTCGAGTTCGTCGTGGTTGTGGATTTCGCACAGAACGTCGAGCGACCAGTCCTTGGCCGCTGCGATCAGGGCCCGCGCTTCGGCATCGGTGACGCTGGCCATGATCACCAGAATGCAATCGGCGCCCCAGGCTCTGGCTTCCACCACCTGATAGGGATCGTAGAGGAAGTCCTTGCGCAGGGCGGGCAGCGATACCGCTGTGCGCGCTGCGGTAAGGAAGTCGGGCCGTCCCTGGAAGGAGGGCTCGTCGGTCAGCACGGAAAGACAGGCAGCGCCGCCGGCCTCATAGGCGCGGGCGAGCGCCGGAGGATCGAAATCGGCGCGGATCAAGCCCTTGGAGGGGCTGGCCTTCTTGATCTCGGCAATCAGGGCGGTGTGGCCGGCGTCGAGCTTGGCCTGTAGAGCCCTCTGGAAGCCGCGTACGGAACCGGCCTGCTCTGCCAGCTTGATCAGTTCAGGCAACGGGCATGCCGCCTTCGCCGCCTCGATCTCGCGGCGTTTATAGGCTTCGATCTTTTGCAGAATGGTGGCCATGGCACTCACGCGTTTGAAACTTCAACCAAACGGTTGAGTGTTGCTAGGGCCTTGCCCTTGTCGACGGATTCGCGGGCGAGGGCTACGCCATCCCCAAGGGTCGGCACCCGCCCCGCCACGAGCAGGGCAGCACCGGCATTCAAGAGGGCGATGTCGCGGTAGGGCGTCTTCTCGCCTTCGAGTACGGCCCGCAGCGCCACCGCGTTGTGGGCAGCATCGCCGCCCTTGAGATCATCGGGTGCTGCCACGCGCAGGCCGACTTCCTCCGGCGTGATGACGCCATGGCTGATCTGGCCGTTCTCCAGCGAGACGATCTCGGTGGGCCCGGTTGTGGTGATCTCGTCGAGCCCGTCGCTGCCATGTACGGCGATGATGCGCGTGGAACCCAGCGTCTTGAGCACTTCCACCATGGGCTGCAGCCACTGGCGGGCATAGACGCCGAGCAGCTGCCGCTTGACGCCGGCGGGATTGGAGAGCGGCCCCAGCAGATTGAAGATCGTCCGCGTGCCGAGTTCGACGCGGGTGGGGCCGACATGCCTCATGGCGCCGTGATGAGCGGGGGCGAACATGAATCCGACGCCGGCCAGGCTGATGCAGCGCGCAATATCTTCCGGCCTCAGCTCGATATTGACCCCAAGCGCTGTCAATACGTCGGCGGCGCCGGATTTGGAGGAGAGGGCGCGATTGCCATGCTTGGCGACCTTCACGCCCGCGCCTGCGACGATCAGGGAGGCGGCAGTCGAGACGTTGTAGGAACCGGAGGCATCTCCGCCCGTGCCGACGATGTCGACGGCGTCCTCGGGGGCTTCCACCGTCAGCATCTTGGCGCGCATGGCGGTGACGGCGCCGGCCATCTCGTCAGGCGTTTCCCCGCGTACTCTCAGCGCCATCAGGAAGCCGCCGATCTGAGAGGGGGTGGCCTGGCCGGACAAGAGCAGGTCGAAGGCTTCAGCCGCCTCTTCCCGGGAGAGCGAACCGGCGGCGGCCTTGCCGATATAGGGCTTGAAACCGTCCATCATGTATGCTCGCTTTCTTGAGCTCTATTCTTGGCGTTCCATTCCGCCGCCAGCTCCAGGAAGTTCTGGAGGATGCGGTGGCCATGATCGGACATGATCGATTCCGGATGGAACTGAACGCCATGCAGCGGCGCACTCTTGTGCTGCAGGCCCATGATGACGCCGTCGTCGGTCTCAGCGGTGATTTCGAGATCCGTTGGCAGGGTGTCGCGCTTGACCACCAGCGAGTGATAGCGCGTGCCCATGAAGGGGCCGTTCAAGCCCCGGAAAACGCCGCGGCCACGATGGTCGATCGAGGAGATCTTGCCATGCATGGGGATGGCGAGGCGCACGATGTCGCCGCCGAAGACCTGGCCGATCGCCTGATGGCCGAGGCAGACGCCGAAAAGCGGGATGCGATCCCTGGCTTTCTCGATCAAATCGCAGCAGATGCCGGCCTCGGTGGGCGTACAGGGGCCGGGCGAGAGCACGATCGCATCGGGCGCCGCGGCGATGACCTCGTCGACACTGACCTTGTCGTTGCGATGAACCGTGACGGTGCAACCCAGCTGGCCGAGATAATGCCAGAGGTTCCAGGTGAAGCTGTCATAATTGTCGATCAGCGTCACGGTCATGGAACGGTCTGTCGTCACGGCTCTTGCCTCCTTTGAAGCCATCACGACTAGGCGTGCGGAGGCAGCGGGTCAAGCGCTTCGGCTTTAGGAAGTGCCGGGAGTGGGTGGAGCCGCCATCGGGCGTCGGCGTATGCCGTGTTTCTTGCCATAGGCGCAGGCAAAGATCTCCAGCAGGACGAAGAGCGCGAGATTTCGGCCCACGATGGGCTCGAAATAGTCCGAGGCCAAGGTCATGCGAGAAGCGATCATCTGCACGGTGTTCCCGAACAGTTCCAACCTCTCCAAGCCATAGGGCAAGAGTGCGCCCAGGCCCGCGAAGACGGCCATGTAGATAAGTGAGGCGAGCGAGGAGATCAGCCAGATGCCGAAACCGTAGTCGGAATAGGGTGCCGAGCGCTCGCTCTCGAACAGCCAATGGAAGAAGAAGATGCCATAGGCAGCGCCCAGGGCAGGCAGGGCAATCGCCAGCATCAGGGCGACGGCCTGCATGCCGCCCGGATAGAGGTAGAGATAGAAATCGGCGAACAGCACGACATACGCGGCCCCGAAGGTCAGCAGGGCCGATCGCCGGGCACCGGGCCATTTAGCCATGGATGCCGTCCACCTGCCTTACTGTCCCCGCCCGGGCTGGCCGGCGAAGCGGACAGCTTCTTCGGCGGCGCGGAACAGGGCCTTGGCCTTGTTGACGCATTCGGCGTACTCGCTGGTCGGCACGCTGTCATAGACGATGCCGGCGCCGGACTGGACATGCATGGCGCCGTCCTTGACCAGGGCGGTGCGCAGCACGATGCAGGTGTCCATCTGGCCGTCGGCGCCGAAATAGCCGATGGCGCCGGCATAGAGGCCGCGCTTGTCCCTTTCGAGCTCGTCGATGATCTGCATGGCGCGGACCTTGGGCGCGCCCGAAACCGTGCCGGCCGGAAAGCCTGCTGCGAGCGCATCGAGCGCGTCATGACCAGGCCCGATACTGCCTTCGACGTTGGAGACGATGTGCATCACATGGCTGTAGCGCTCGATGAAGAAGCGATCGGTCACGCTCACGCTGCCGATTGCCGAGACATGGCCGACGTCGTTTCGCCCGAGATCGAGCAGCATGAGATGTTCGGCCAGTTCCTTGGGATCGTTGAGCAGCGATTCGGCCAGCGCATCGTCCTCGGCCTTGGTCTTGCCCCGCGGGCGCGTGCCGGCGATGGGGCGGACCGTGACCTTGCCCTCGCGCAGCCGGACCAGGATTTCCGGGCTGGAACAGACCACGGAAAAGCCCTCGAGCTGGAGGTAGACCAGGAATGGGGCTGGGTTGATGCGGCGCAGGGCGCGATAGAGCGAGAAGGGCGGCAGCTGGAACGGGGCGCTGAAGCGCTGTGACAGCACGACCTGGAAGATGTCGCCGGCCTTGATGTACTCCTTGGCACGGGCGACCATGGCCAGGTAATCCGCTTCGGCGGTGTTGGAGACCTGCTGGGCGTGGAGTGCGTCGAGATCGACGGTCTCGGCCAGCTTGGGCGTCGGGCGATCCAAGCCGTCGACGATGGTCATCAGCCGCTGTTCGGCGCGCAAATAGGCCTGCTTGGCCGAGACATCCGCCTGCGGGCGAACCGGCGTCACGGCGGTGATGGCATCGCGCACCGCATCGAACACCACCATCACCGTAGGGCGCATCAAAATGGCGTCGGGAACTCCAATGGGATCCGGCTTGGCGGCGGGAAGCTCTTCCACCAGCCGCACCATGTCGTAGCCGAGATAGCCGAACAGGCCGGCCGCCATCGGCGGCGCGCCCTCAGGCAGCTCGATGCGGCTTTCCGCGATCAGCGCCCGCAGCGTCTCGAGGGGATGGCCACCCAACGCCTCGAAGGTCTGGTCCGGCAAATGGCGGTTGATCGAGGCCTTGCCGTTCTCGCAACGCCAGATCAGGTCAGGCTCCAGTCCGATCATGGAATAGCGCCCGCGCGTGGCGCCGCCTTCCACCGATTCCAGCAGGAAGGCGTTGGGCTTATCGCCCGCCAGCTTCATGAAGGCGGAAACCGGCGTCTCCAGATCGCCCACCAGCGTAAGCGTCAGGATCTGCGCCTTGCCGGCCGAGTAGGCGGCCGAGAAGACCTCGAAGGAAGGTTCGAGAAGCATGGTATCGACTCAGAGGCTGCCGGTGCCGACAATACGGTCGACATTGGTCTGGTTGATGGTCACGCCGAGCTCACCTTCGACCTTCTTGACATATTCCGTCATCAGATCCTGGCCGAGGCCGGCTGCGAGCTGCTTGGACAGAGTCTCGGTCTGCGGAGCCTTGGCATCGAGCTCGGGGATCACATTGTCCTCGACGTGGAAGATGATGCGATCGGTTCCGTTGGCGGCGAGCGCCGTACCAAAGCCCTTGAGCGGGGTGGCGAACACGGCAGTGACGACTGCCGGAGGCACGGGCTGGTTCTGGCCGTTGCGGGTGAGATCCCAAGCCGGCACGACCTGCAGGTTCAGGCCCTTGGCGAGGTCTTCGAGCGGCTTGCCGCCCCGCAACTGGGTCACGAGTTCGTCGGCCTTCTCCTTGAGCTTGGCGACTTTCTGATCCGCGGTCCAGGCAGTAATTACCTCGTTCTTGGCTTCGTCGAGCGTGCGGTCGCGAGCCGGAACGACGGTGTCGAGCGAGAACCACATCAGGCCTTCGTCGCGGCCGTCGACGGCTTCGGGATCGGAACCGGGTTCGGCGGTGAAGAGAGCGGGAAGGACCTGGGCGGCGAGCGGCACGGCAACCGGCTTGCCCTCGGCGTCGCGACCCTCCGTATCGACTGCGGGCAGCGTGACGGCCTTCAGCTTGAGTTTGCTGGCGATATCCTTGAGCGGGGCGCCGCCCATGCGCTCGTCCTCGATGGAATCACGCAGATTCTTGGCGGCTTCCGATGCGCGTTGGCGTTCCAGTTCCCCACGCAGGACGGTCTTGGCGTCGACGATCTTGGTAACCTTGACGATGACGTTGGCGAGGCTGCCCTGCACGGCGTCGGATGTGGCGCCTTCCTTCAGGGCGAAGGCTGCGTCGGCGATCTTCTGGTCGCCGAGCTGGCGCTTGGACACCGTGCCCAAATCGATGTCTTCGGGCTTGAGCTTGCGCTCAGTGACAAGGCCTTCGAAGGTGATCTGGCCCGAGGCGATTCGGGTGGCGGCGGCCTTGGCCTCATCCAGCGAGGGGAAGGCGATCTGCTCGACCGTGCGCTGCTCCAGCGCTGCCGAGCCTGCCTTGTCCTTGTCGAAGGCGGCCTGAACATCGGCATCGGTGACGGTGGCCCGGCCGGTCAACTCTGCCGGCGTCACGAGTATATAGCTCAGGCTGCGCAGTTCCTTGGTGCGGAATGCACCCTTGTTCTCGTCGTAATAGGTCTGCAGCGCGGTGCCGTCGGGCGGAGCGATGTCGCCCACGCTGCTCTGCGGCAGCACGACATAGGACGTATTGCGCTTTTCCTGTTCGTAGCGCGCCGCGGCCTGCAGGAGTGCCTGGGGAACGGGGCCACCGGCCGCCAGGCCCTGGTCGATCTGGCCGCGGACATAGACCTCGTGCTGGCGAGCGAAGAATATCGCTTCGTTCATGCCGTTGGTCTCGAGCATCTGACGGAAGGCGTTGGCGTCGAAGGCGGGCGGCTTGCCCGGCACGGAGACCTGGAAATCGGGGTCGTTCATCACGGTCTGAACCATGGCTTGGGGGTCGAGGCCGAGCCCAAGCCTGGCTGCCTGCACATCCATGGCCTTTTCCGAAATCAGGCCATTGAGCACCTGCTTGTCGATGCCGAAGGTGCGGGCGAGGTCGGGGGTGACTGCCTTGCCGGTGGCGCGGGTGATCTGCACGGTCCGCGCGCGATAGGCTTCGCTGTAGGTGTTGGCGGAAATCGAGGAACCGCCGACCGTAGCAACGTCGGAATTGCTGCCCCCCTGCAGCCAGCCTTCGACACCCCATAAGGCAAAGCTGCCGCTCAGGAGGAACATGAGCCCCGCCGTGATGATCTTGGCGGGTCCCTTGGTCATAACATCGCGGAATGAGCTCAGCATCGGTGTCTTGGTTCCATCAAGGCAAAAGGATTCTCCAGGCTCGTCTCGGAGAGCCCGGGAAACCCCGCATCGTTTCTACTCTTGTTCGGGCCCGCATGAACGGTCCCGGAAGGGGTGGCGCACGAAAGGCGGCGCATCATAGGGACGAGCACGTGGCGTCGCAATGGCGCGGCTGTGGGTTTCTTGCGGTGCCCACGCCTTGCTCCACCGGGATGAGGTTGCTAAGCACGCCAAGCAGAGTTTCTGGCAGAGTTTCTGGGCAAGGCCCGCGGATGGCCCTTGCCCAGAAACTCTGCAAATGTTTGATGCCTTGCGGCTTCCTCCCGATCGAACCACAGGTCCGATCGGGAGGAAGCCGCTCAGGTGAAGTCGGCGCATCGGGTGCGAGTTAATGAGCAAACCCGGCGCCAGCCCCGACAGGCGACAGGATTTTCGAGCCCGCCCCGCCGAGCAGCCTCGGCAATCCAGGGTGGTCTCAAATTGAGACTGCCCTGTTTGACAGAAAGAGGATCAGCAAGATGACAGTAAACCGGCCGCGCCCGCTCGTCGCTGGCAATTGGAAGATGAACGGTCTCACCAAGGGGGTCACCGAGCTCGATGCCATTGCGACGGGCGTCGCAGCCGGAGAGGCCGGCGGTGCCGAGGTGCTGGTCTGTCCGCCCTTCACGCTGGTTTCCCGCTTTGCGGCGCAGGCCGCGGGCCAGCATATCAAGATCGGGGCGCAGGACTGCCACGCCAAGGCCTCGGGTGCTCATACGGGCGACATCTCTGCCGAGATGCTGAAGGATGCCGGGGCGAGCTATGTCATCGTCGGTCATTCCGAGCGTCGCACCGATCACGGCGAGACGGACGCGACTGTCAAGGCCAAGGCCGAGGCGGCGCTGCGTGCCGGTCTTGTCGCCATCGTCTGTATCGGCGAGACCCGTGTGGAACGCGAATTGGGCAAGACCCTGGATGTCGTCGGGAGCCAGCTTGCGGGATCCCTGCCTGATGATGCCAACGCCGCCAATACCGTGATCGCCTACGAGCCCGTCTGGGCGATCGGCACGGGCCTGACGCCGACGGCAGCGGACGTGAAGCAGGTTCATGATTTCATCCGTGCCCGCCTGGTGAAGGCGCTCGGCGAAGAGGGCAATGGCGTGCGCGTGCTCTATGGCGGTTCGGTCAAGCCCAGCAATGCGGCCGAGCTGATGGGCGTCGACAATGTCGATGGTGCGCTGGTGGGCGGCGCTTCGCTGAAGGCCGAGGACTTTCTCGGCATCGCTTCCGCCTATCGTCGATGACCATGCGTATCCGCAAGGCGGAGGGAGAGCGGGATATGAGTTTCATGCTCGGTCTCGGCCAGCGCCTTGCGGCGGTCATCGAAACCGAATTGCATGAGCAGGCCGAAATCCAGTCATTTCAGGATGCCTTTTCCGCCGCCAATCTCAGGGATCCCGCGGCGGGGAGTTCGAGCCTGATTGCCGAGGACGTCGTCGGCGTCGGCCTCGGTTTCCTGCATGCCTTGCCGGGGGCAGATGGCATAACCGGCCAGAAGATCGGCTATGTGGCGCTTCTGGCCGTCACCGATGCGGCCGAGGGCACGGGGGTGGCGAGGCAGTTGCTCACCGCCGCGGAGGACTGGGCGCGGGAGCAAGGCTATGCCGCCCTGTCCCTCGACGTCTTTGCCAGCAATCATCGCGGCCGGAATTTCTATGAAAAGAACGGCTTCGCCGCCGAAACATTGAGATTGGTCAAGAAGCTGTAGGCCGCGTGCGGGAAGCAGGCGCTCCAGCCGACGGCACTCGAATCTGCCCGTCCGATGAAAGCTGCCTTGCGGACGGCGTACGATTGTGGGTCACAGACCTATTCTCCGCCGAAGCCTCGTGACGAGGGGGCGGGTTGAGGGGACCGCGTCGACCGAGCAGCGGAAAATCCGGCATTCGATGCGGGCTCGCGATTGGCTGCCGCTGCTCAGACCGCTCGAACTTCGGCAAGCCGCTTGACTGCATAATCGTCGTCCCAGCAGACGGCAGCCTCCCATGCGGCCGACGCTTGCGCGGCGATGTCATGAGCGCCGCCATCGAGGCCGGCGGCGTTGTGGGGCAGCGCTAGGTCAAGGTCGGGCACATCGACATGCGCCTCGTCCCAGTCGATCAAGGCGACCCGATCCGCGGTCATGCGGATGTTGCCAGGGTTGCTGGGATTGCCGTGGACGACGCATGTCTGACGTCCGGTAAGCCGCGCCCACGCAACTCGGCATCGAGCAACGCCCTCGGGCGGCATCGCGCTGAGATTGATCTTGGTCCCGGTTTCGGCGTTGAGGAGATCGGTCGACGATCGCCAGCCCGGGCGCTGCGGCCAACCCCGCGTCAGGCGATGCAGCCGACGAAGCGTCTCGGCCACGCGACGCCAATCGGCCTCCGTCTCGGGCGGCCCACCCTCCACATATGTCATCACCACCAGACCGTCCGCGAACAGCCGGCCGTCCATCGTCGGAATCGGCATTGGCACGGTCAGACCTTCGCGGTCGAGATGCTGGAGGAGGTTGGTTTCCCAGGCGAGATCAGCATCGCTCCTGACACCGAGACGACCAACCGCGAGGTGTCCGTCGACGCGCACGCTCCAAACGTCGTTGGCGACTCCGCCAGCGAGCGGTTCGATGCGAGCAGCATCTTCACCCCACTGGCCGAGTGCTTCCCATCCCATTGGCAACATCATCCACCAACCCGATTGGTGCTTGATTCGTGCTTGAGCGCAAACTTCATCCCACTTCCGCGTCAGCGCAAGGTGGCTTGCGTCGGAGGGGGCGATTGGATCAGCGGGCAGGCTGGCGTTTTACCCGCGTCACCATCTGCGTCGGGTTGATGAAGCGAAGGGCGATGACCAGCCAGACCAGCGTGCTCAGCATGTAGATGACGGCCATGGCATCCACCGATTGCGGTGCCCTGACGCCGGACGCTGTCACGGCGGCATAGAGCGAGACGACCAGCGTCTGGCTGTCCGAGCCCGCGATCAGGAAGGTCAGCTCGAACATGGCGATGGTGCGCACCAGCACCAGCAGCAAGGCCGCGAGGGCCCCGGGCAGCAGCAACGGGATCAGGACATGCCGGAATACCGAACCCGTGCGTGCGCCGAAGACCCGAGCCGCCGCTTCAAGGCGCGGATCGATCTGCTCGACGAAGGGAACCATCACCAGGATGACGAAGGGCAGCGCGGGCACCAGATTGGCGATGATCACGCCGGCCAGCGTACTGCCGAACCCCGCCTTGTAGAGAACCGTCGTCAACGGAATGCCATAGGTAACGGGTGGTACCAGCAGCGGCAGCAGGAACAGCAAAGTCACCAGCTTCTTGCCCGGAAAATCCCGCCGCGCCAGGGCGTAAGCCGCCGGAATGCCGACCGCGGCCGAGAGCAGCACTACGCCGAACACAACCTGGAACGTCACCAGGAGCACGCCGCCGAGCTGGAACTCTTCCCAGGCCGAATCGTACCAGCGCGCAGTCCAGCCCTGCGGCAGCCAGGTTCCCAGCCAGCGCGTCGAGAAGGAACTGACGACAACCGCCGCGATGACGGCGAGGAGGTTGATCACAAAGAAGATGGTCAGCGCCCAAACGGCCGTGGACCACAGGCGTTCTGAAAGCGGGCGGGAAATCCGGCGAACCATGGTCGTCTCCTCCCTAACCCTTGCCGCCGCCGGCCGGCCCGCGATAGGCGAGGGAGCGAAGGCCGAGCACGATGGCGATGACGACCAGCAGGATGGCGCCCATGATCATGGCGATCGCCGAGGCCATCGAATAATCATAGAGCTCGGTGGCGGCCTGGTAGGCTGGAATGGTGATGACGCGGGTGGGACCTGCCGGTGCGCCGAGCATCACGGCCGAGGGATAGACCGAGAAAGCCTGCACGAAGCTCAGGCAGAAGGTCACGGCGAGACCTGGCAGCAGCAGCGGCAGAAAGATGTAGCGAAAACGCGCGGCCGGCCTGGCGCCCAACGTTGCCGCCGCATTCTCCAGGGCCGGATCGATGCCGGTGACATAGGAGAGCGTCAGGAGGAAGGTGAACGGGAAGCCGGTGATCACCAGCGACAGGAACACCCCCCAGTAGTTGTGGACGAGCTTGACCGGGCCGACCCCCACAAGGGTGAGCGCCCGGTTGAACCAGCCTTGCGGCCCGAGATAGTTGAGCAGGCCCTCGGCTACCAGCACCGTGCCGAGTGTGATGGGCAGTACCAGGATGGTGGTGAGCAGGCGCTGATTGTCGAGAAGGCGGACGCGGAAAGCCACCGGTATGGCGGCGAGCAGGTTGAACAGTGTGGCCGGTACTGCGATCCACAGGGTGGTGGCGATCGTGCCGTAGAGTGCGGGGTCGCTGAAGAAGGCGATGTAATTGCCGAAGGTCGAGCCATCCTTGGGCTGGAACGACAGCCAGAGTCCGTAGAAGAACGGGTAGATGAACAGGGCCAGCAGGAACAGCACGGCCGGCAGGACGAGCAGGGTGACGCCATCGATACCGCGCGCGGCGAGGCGCGTCTTCAAACTGACGGCAGGCGGCATGTTCATCGCGCCACCTCGTTGAAGACCAGTACGCGCGCCGGATCCGCGCTCAGATGCACCTTGTCGCCCGGCTGCATGCGCTGCCGCGCCCTGAAGAAGAGCTCGTTGCCGGCGGGGCCCCGGGCTGCGCCGAAGAAGGCGTGGCCGCGATATTCGCAGATGTCGACGATGGCGGGGAAACCTCGTTCACCGGCCGTCAGGTCGTCGGGGCGAATCGCGGCGACCGCCCTTGGCCCGTTCAGCGCCTCACGGGGGACGCCGTCGATGCGCTCGCCGGCGATTTCCAGCGTAACGCCGTCGTCGGACGAGGCGATGATCGTGCCCGGCAGGCGGTTGCGGAATCCCATGAATTCGGCGACGTCCAGGGTCGCCGGGCGCTGATAGAGATCCTCGGGCGTGCCGATCTGGCGGATCTCGCCATCGCGGAGGACGATGATGCGGTCGGCAAGGGAAAGCGCCTCGTCCTGGTCATGGGTGACATAGAGGGTGATCGAGCCGAGCCCGGCATGGATGCGGCGGATCTCCTGGCGCATCTCAAGGCGGAGCTTGGCGTCGAGATTGGATAGGGGCTCATCCATCAACACGAGTGGCGGTTCCACCGCGATGGCGCGGGCGATGGCAACCCGCTGCTGCTGCCCGCCTGACAATTGGCCGGGCAACTTGGCGGCCTGGTCGGTGAGCCTGACCGTCGCCAATGCGGTGTCGATGCGCGCCGAGGCTTCATCCCGCGGCACGCTGCGCATGCGCAGGCCGAAGCCGACATTGTCCCTGACGCTCATATGAGGAAACAGGGCGTAGTTCTGGAACACCATGCCGAAACCGCGGTCTTCCGGACCAAGCGTGTCGATGCGGCGGTCGTCGAGCCAGATCGAGCCACGCGTGGTGGGCAGCAGGCCGGCGATGCAGTTGAGCGCGGTCGACTTGCCGCAGCCGGAGGGGCCGAGCAGGGCGATGAACTCGCCCCGCTGAACCGTGAAGGACAGATCCTTCAAGGCGTTCATGGCGCCGAAGTCGCGCCCGACCTGGTCGAGCCTCAGATGGCTGAAGCTGTTGAGTGGTGACATCGAACCTGCCGCTTTACCGCGAATGCCGGAAAGGGAGGCCGCCACCCGGTGGGGAACGATCTCCCGACGATACCCAAAAGTGGGCGTCATTTGGTCTTGGCGGCGCCGATCTGCTTGTCCCACATGTTGAATGCCACCACCATCTTGGCGGGCTCCAGCGGCAGTTCGGTGGGAATTTCGGCGATCAGCTTCTCATATTCCGGACGGCCGAATTCGCCGATGGCAGCCTGGCTATCCTCCGGTGCCATGGCGAGGGTGACGTTCTTGACCGCCGGTCCCGGATAGAAATAGCCCTGGTCGTAGGTATAGGCCTGCTGCTCAGGCGTCAGCATGAAGCTGATCAGGTCGAGCAGCACCGCGACCTTCTCGGGGGCGAGCCCCTTGGGAATGCAGGCGTAATGGGCGTCGGTGACCCAGTGAAAGCCTTTCAGCGTCGAGATCGCAGCGCTCTTGGGCACCACGCCGAGCACACGCGGATTGATGTCCCAGCCAGTGGTCGAGACGGTCATGTCGCGCGAGCCCTCGCCGAACTCCTTCATCGTCGCGCCCGTGCCGGTGGGATAATATTCGACGGTCTCGCCCAACTCCTTCAGATAGGCCCAGGTTTTCTCCCAGCCATTGACGGGGTCCTTCGGATCCTTGTCGCCGAGAATATAGGGAAGCCCCATCAGGAAAGTGCGTCCCGGGCCCGAATTGGCTGGCCGAGCGTAAATGAAGCGGTTGGGATTGGCCTTGGCATAGGCGAGCAGTTCTTCGGCCGTGGTTGGCGGCTTGGCAACGCGCTCGGGTGCATATTCGATCAATGGCCCGGAGGGATAGTAGGAAACGATGACGCCGGCGCCATTCGCCAGCCCCTGCATCCGGGCGGCCGGCGCGAGCAGGATGTCGTCGAGCTTGGGCAACGCCGAGGCGAGATCGGGCAGTAGCGGCACCCAGATCTTCTGATCCAGGCCGGCGGATAGCGCGTCCGTGCCGGTGAGAACGAGATCGATGTCGACTCGGCCAGCATCCTGCTGGGCCTTGAGCTTGCCGGGGAGGTCCGGTGCCGGTGCCTTGGTGAAGCTGATCTTCGATACCAGTTCCGGCTTGGCCTTGGCGTAGTTCTGGATGGCCTTCTGGGTGAGGGCGAGGTTGCCGGCAACATCGACGACATTGAGCGTGACAGGCGATTTCGGCAGGGCCGGGGTTTCCGCCTTGGCGCCGGCAATGCCGAGGGCCGCAAAGCCGATGCCGGCGCCGAGGGCCTGGCGGCGGGTTATCTGAGCAGTCATGACATTCCTCCCATTCTTGATTTTCAGCGGCGGCTCGTGCCGCCTGTGGCGTTCCTCGTTTGCGTCGTCGTGCCGTCTTCCGCGGCATCCATCAGGAAATAGGTTTCGACATTGGCGATATGCGCCTGCATGGCCTGGCGCGCGCCAGGGCCATTGCCCCCGGCGATGGCGTCGCGAATGGCCTGGTGATCGGCCATGTTGGTGCGCAGCTTGGTCGAGTTCTTGGTCAATTCGCCCAGCCGGTCGAAGATGCGGCCGCGCATGTCGCCCCATAGGAGCTCCATCGTCCGGGTGAGCACCGGATTGCCGGTGGCTTCGGCGATGCCCAGATGGAAGGTGCGATCGGCTTCGAAAGAGTCCTCGCCCTTGAGCGATTCCTGCCGGTACCAGGCCAGAGCCTGGTCGAGACGCTCGATGTCTGCCGGCTTGGCCATCTCGGCGGCGGTGGCCGCAATCTCGCCCTCGATGATGCGGCGGGCCGCGAGCAGATCGAAGGCGCTTGGGCCGGCATCGCCGAGTTCGCCGGTGCGCGGTGATCCGTCGGAGACATAGCTGCCCGTACCCGTCTTCACTTCAACGAAGCCGGAGATTTCGAGGGCGATCATCGCCTCGCGCACGACAGGCCGGCTGACGCCCAGTTTCCTGGCTAGGTCCCGTTCGGCCGGGAGGCGCGTGCCCGGCGGCAATTCGCCCGAGCGGATGAGCCCGACGACCTGCTCGGCAATCTGCTGAAACAATCTCTGCGACGCCACGGCCTGAAACGGCATGGTTCTATCTCGCCGGTCATTCTGCTTGCTTCGAGCCTATCACCGACAGCCCAACATTCAAGTGGCTAGGTGGCCTGACCACACGGCCCATAGACGGTCTTCATCTGTGTTCTGCAGCCTTATGCCGCCAGATTCGAAACGGGGTCGATGCCGAGCTGTCGCCTGAGTTCGATCCAACCCTTGGGCGTGATCTTAACCGCCCGCGAAGTCCTTGCTGCGGCGCAGCCATCCCAGCTTGCACATCGTGCTCAGCAGTTGGACGCCGAGCGGGCCCGCGAGGTGATGGCTGCGCTCGGTCCAGTCGAGGCACTGGCGCGCAAGCCCCCGTGCGGTGGGCTTCAGCGCCGCGATATCGAGGCCGATCGACCCGAACCAGGCGTTGCCGCTGGCCGTGACGCGAAACTGCTTGTCGGCGGCCGGGACGAGATAGCCATGCTCGACCAAGCCTTGTGTCACGGCGACGCCGACCTGTCCGGCCAGATGGTCGTAGCAACACCGGCAATAGCGCAGTTCGCGCGCTTTGCCGGTGATCGCCTTGCGCCGCACCGCCTGGTCCGGTGCGAGCACGGACAGGCACTCCAGCGCCTCGGCGACATGGCCGCCGGCCAGGCGGTAATAGCGATGACGCCCTTCCGTCTCGACGGCAAGGAGGCCACCGGCAAGCAGCTTGGCCAAATGGGAGCTCGCGGTCTGAGGCGCGATACGGGCGGCATAGGCCAATTCGCCTGCCGGCAGGGCACGGCCATCGAGCAATGCGGTGAGCATCAGAGCGCGAGCGGGATCGGCGACCAATGATGCGGCAAAGGCAAAATCCGGAATCTCGGGCATGGCATCCTTTTTCTGGAGTGACTATGCACCAATCCGAAACGGCATGCTTCGACGCAGGCCGAAGCATCCGATGCAAACATGGAGTCAAGAAGGGCCCAAGCCATTGGAGGTTGCCGCCACGGAGTGCATTCGTGCGTCGAACCCGCCCCGCTCGCGCCTGCGTCACCGGAGCCTGGCCCTGTAACATCGTACTTCGCCGCGACGGCACGGCTTCGGCTCTCATCAACGTGGCGCGCATGGTCGGAGCGACCGCCGGCGTCGCGGTCCTCGGCTCGCTCTATGCCGTTCTCGGCGGTGGCCCGGCCGGATTGGCTGGTGCCATGACCATGGGCGGGCTGGTGCAGATTTTTACTGCCGCGATGGCTTGGCGAGCGGCGCCAGCCAACCGATGATCCTCGTCGAGGTCCGCCTGTCAGGCCTATCTGAAATGCTTGGATAGTTTCAGCGCCTGGCCCTGATAGTTCGAATTGAGGCCGGAGCCGTATAGGATCTGAGGGCGTTCGAGCATGCGCTCATAGATCAGGCGCCCGACGATCTGGCCGTCCTCGACGATGAAGGGCACCTCGCGCGAGCGCACTTCCAGCACGGCCCGGGCCGCCTCCATGCCATCGGGCGAATAGCCGAAGCCGGGATCGAAGAAGCCGGCATAATGCACGCGGAACTCGCCCACCAGCGGGTCGAACGGCACCATTTCGGCTGCGAATTCCGGTGGCACATGCACGGCTTCCTTGGACGCCAGGATGTAGAACTCGTCCGGGTCGAGGATCATGTCGTTCTTGCCGCGATGCGGGATGGGCTCCCAGAAATCGAGCAGATCGCAGGCCGCCCGCTTGTCGACATCAACAACGGCGGTGTGGCGCTTGGCGCGGTAGCCGACGATACCGTCGCCGAAACCGGTGAGGTCGACGGAGACGGCGACACCGCCGGCGATGTCCGGGTCGGGTGACGAAACCAAGCCCATGCGGCGCTGCAATTCGCGCAAGGAGGCATCGTCGATGCGGGCTTCGCCACGGCGGAAGCGGATCTGGCTCAGGCGCGATCCCGTCCGCACCAGCACCGGGAAGGTGCGCGGTCCGATTTCAGCATAGAGCGGCCCGTCATAACCCGCCTCGACCTGGTCGAAGGCGCGGGCATGGTCGGTGATGACACGGGTGAAGACGTCGAGGCGACCGGTCGAGCTCTTGGGATTGGTGGAAGCGAGAACGCCATCCGGCATTTGCAGGCTTTCGAGCAGGGGCACGATGTAGACGCAGCCCGTCTCCAGCACGGCACCCTTGGTCAGGTCGATCTCATGCAAGGCGAGGTCCCTGATGCGCTCGGCCACGGTGTTGCGCGGCCCCGGCAGGAAGCTCGCCCGCATGCGGTAGGCCTTGGCGCCGAGGCGCAGATCGAGACTGGCGGGCTGAATCTGATCCGAAGCCAGAGGTTGTTCGATGCGGACGGCTCCCGTCTCGACCAGGCCAGCAATCGCCTGGGAGGGCAGGATGCCAAAAGTGTGCAGAAGGCCTGGGGAATGCGGGATGTTCGGGGAGGGCATGGCTCTCGCTTTTTTCTGCCAGCTTATTGCGGTTCCTGGTCTTGCTAGACGAAACCATCCATTGACGCCATCCGGGAGTAGGGCTACTCAACAGTCTTCGTCGTGGTGGATTTGGGCCGGCCGGCTTGCAGCCACGTAAAACAACTCGCTAAAGGGCCGTGGGAAAGAGCGCTGGCGCTCGACTTGCGGCTATCGGGATTGCCGCAGATGACCAAACCTTTGACTTCAGCACCTTCCACCCGGGAATTGCGCCCGGCCACCCGGCTCGTGCATGCCGGCACGCTGCGCTCGCAATATGCGGAGACGTCGGAGGCGCTGTTCCTCACCCAGGGATTTGTCTACGAGAGTGCCGAACAGGCGGAGGCCCGCTTCAAGGGCGAGGATGTCGGCTTCATCTATAGCCGCTTTTCCAATCCCACCGTGGCGATGTTCGAGCAGCGCATGGCGGAACTGGAGGGAGCCGAGGCAGCTCGCGCCACCGCCTCGGGCATGGCCGCCGTCACCGCGACCCTGATCGGCCAGCTCAAGACCGGCGACCACGTCGTCGCCGCCAAGGCGCTGTTCGGCTCCTGCCGCTATGTCATCGAGGAACTGCTGCCGCGCTTCGGCGTCACCTCCACCCTGGTCGACGGCACCGAGCTTGCCCAATGGCAGGCGGCGGTGCGGCCGGAGACGAAGGTGTTCTTCCTTGAAAGCCCGACCAATCCCACGCTCGAGATTCTCGACATCGCCGCCATAGCCAAGATCGCCAAGAGCGCCGGCGCCACGCTGGTGGTGGATAATGTCTTCGCGACGCCGCTGCTGCAGAGCCCGCTCGAACTCGGTGCCGATTGCGTGGTCTATTCGGCCACCAAGCATATTGACGGGCAGGGCCGCTGTCTGGCCGGTGTGATCCTGGCATCCGAGAAGTTCATCAACGACCACATCCAAACCTATTTGCGCCAGACCGGTCCCTCGATCTCGCCTTTCAATGCCTGGGTGATGCTCAAGGGCCTGGAGACTCTGGAACTCAGGGTCGAACGCCAGATCGCCAATGCGGTAAAGGTTGCCGATGCCCTGGGGAACCACAAGGCAGTCGAGCGCGTGATCTATCCCTTCCGCGACGATCATCCGCAGGTGGAACTCGCACGCCGCCAAATGAAGGCGGGCGGCACGCTGGTGACCTTCGAGGTGAAGGGCGGCAAGAGCGCGGCGTTCAAGGTTGCCAATGCGCTGAAGATCACCCGCATCTCCAACAATCTCGGCGACACCAAGAGCCTGATCACCCATCCTTCGACCACCACCCATCAGCGCTTCGAGGAAGACGCGCGCCTGGGCATGGGTATCCGCCAGGGCATGCTGCGCTTCTCGGCCGGCATCGAGAGCTCCGATGACCTGATCGCCGATTTCACGCAGGCGCTCGACAAGGCACTGTAATCGGGAGGCTGGTCCTCGGACCAGCCAGGAAATACCGCGCTCCCTGGAGGAGTCCGGGCTGGTCTGAAGACCGGCCCCCGAATTGAACTTTGGCGCGGTCGCCCCAAAGCGTTATCATGCTGGTACTTAAACCGGCATGGGTGCGGGCAGAGCGATGGGGATCTTCGCGACGCTGAAGGCCATGGTCGAGCGGGACGGCCGCGCCGTACTCGTCACCATCATGGACGCGCGTGGCTCAAGCCCGCGCGAGGCGGGCACGCGCATGGCCGTGCGGGCAGACGGGGCTTTTTCCGGCACGGTCGGGGGCGGTACCCTGGAATGGCAGGTGCTGGCGGAAGCTCAGGCTCTCCTCTCCGCCGGGGAGGGTCGCCGTCTACGTTCCATGGACAAGGCTCTGGGCCCTGATCTCGGCCAGTGCTGTGGTGGCCGGGTC